>NZ_CP040932.1:1351204-2702408 GCF_006351965.1 Oceanicola sp. D3 | reverse complement strand
GTGGGGGGGTGTTTAGGCAAAGCTCCGATGGAGCGCAAGAGAATTTTGCGCCGCTGGAACGGAAATTTTATCCCGCCTCCATCGCCTTGAAAATCAGGCCCGCAGCGGCATCGGGCGTTCGCTCCGCGGTGTCGATCTGCAGCTCGGCGGCGTGCCAAGGGTGATAGTCACGCGCCAGAACGGCCTGCCAGTCTGGCAGCGCGTGGCCGGGCAGGTCCGCGCGGCGAGAATCGATGCGCGCGCGATGTTCGGACAGGTCCGAGCAAATGATTTCGCAGGTAACACAGCGCGCTGTGCCGGCCACCTCGACAAACCACTCACGGGTCATCTGCCATTGGTTCACGCAGTCGATGATCACCGAATGCTCCGCCGCCATTAGCTCTGCCGCCTGCGCCCGTGCAACGAGGTAGCCCGCGTCGGCGGCGTTCGCGGGGGCGAGCGTTGAGGCGCAGATCGCGGTTTCGATGGTGTCGATCCTCAGGTGAATCGCACCCGACTGCGCGGCAAGCGCACGGGAGATTGTTGTTTTTCCTGTGCCCGGCAGCCCGGCGAGGACCACCAGCGCGCTCATGCCGGGGCCGCGTCCTCGAGCCGCAACTGCGGACGTGAGCGGCCCTGCCAGTGGTTTACCTCAAGCCGCCCGGCGAGGTGCCATGCCCCGCCACGAGATTCCAGCATGGCCTTGCCGAGGGGCGTATCGGCGAGGCGAAAGCCGATGGCATCAAGCCGCTGCCCGGTGGCGGTGCGCACGGAAATTTTCAGGTGGTTCTCGCCCACAACGCGGGCATCGGCCAGCGCGGCTTCGGGCAGGGCAAAGCGCGGGGCCGGAGCGGCGGCGCCAAAGGGGCCTGCCTGCTCGAGCGCTTCGATCAGCTCGACCGTGGCAGCCGTTGGCAGGATCAAACCGTCGAGGCGCAAATCGCGCGGGCCGTCTGCACCGGCGCCCTGCCGCTCCAGCAACTCGGAGAGGCGGGCCATTGCCGGTTCAAGCTGACCTGCGGTGAGAGAGAGGCCCGCTGCCATCTTGTGGCCGCCGCCCTGAAGGATGAGGCCTTCGTCCTCCAGCCGGTGCACGCATCCGCCGAGGTCCACGCCAGTGATCGAGCGGCCAGAGCCCTTGCCCTCGCCACCTTCCAGCCCGATGACCACTGCCGGCCGCCCGGTGGCTTCCTTCAGGCGGGACGCAACGATGCCGACAACACCGGGGTGCCAGCCATCGCCCGCCGCCCAAACGAGGGGAGCCTCAAGACCACGCGCTTCAGCCTGCGCCAGTGCGGCTTCCTGCACGGCAGATTCGATTTCGCGGCGCTCCTTGTTCAGCCCATCCAGCTTTTCGGCGAGGGCCATGGCTTCTGCCGCGTCGTCGGTGGCCAGCAGTCGCGCACCAAGATCGGCCCGGCCAACACGGCCTCCGGCGTTGATGCGGGGGCCGAGCAGGTAGCCAAGGTGATAGGGGGTTGGCGCGCGGTCCACCCCGGCCACATCGGAGAGGGCCGCGAGGCCGGGATTGGCGCGTTTGGCCATGATCTTGAGGCCCTGCCGCACCAACGCCCGGTTGACGCCGGTGAGTGGGGCCACATCGGCAACGGTCGCAAGCGCCACCAGATCGAGCAGGCCCATGAGGTCGGGCAGGGGGCTTGCGCCGGCCTCCCGGCGCTGGCGATTGGCTTCGACGAGGCAGAGGAATACGACAGCGGCGGCGCATAAGTGCCCCAGTTCACCGCTTTCGTCCTGCCGGTTGGGGTTGACCACAGCGAGCGCGGGCGGAAGCGTTTCACCGCCAAGGTGATGGTCGAGTACCAGCACCTCGGCGCTGCCCGCAGCCGCAAGCGCCTCATGCGAAAGAGTGCCGCAATCGACGCAGATGATCAGGCTATGGCTTTGGGATAGCTCGGAAATTGCCGGGGCATTCGGCCCGTAGCCTTCCCCGATCCGGTCGGGAACATAGAGGGTGGCCTCGCGACCGAGCGCGCGCAGCCAGCGGATCAGCAAAGCGGCTGAGGCACCCCCATCGACATCGTAGTCAGCGAAGATGGCCAGTTTCTCGGCCCGTTCCACCGCGCTGTTGATCCGCGCGGCGGCCACCTCGATATCGCGCAGTCTGCGCGGGTCGGGGAGCATGTCGCGCAGGGACGGGCTGAGAAACAGCGCTGTCTCCTCAGGCGGCACACCGCGCTGCACGAGCAACCGGGCAAGCGGGCCGGGCAGGCCTGTGCTTTGGGCCATGGCCTCTGCCAGCCGGTCTTCTTCCGGGGCTGGCCCCACCCAGCGCCGCCCCGTGAGGGACTCTTCGACGCCGAGGAAGGCTGCCATCACATTGCGGAGGTCGGGTTGCGGTATTGCATCCGGCGGACCGAGCCGGTTTTGGAGCGCATCAGCAGTGTCTCGGCGGTCAGGTAGCCGACTTCGCGCTTGATGCCGGGCACGAGGGAGCCATCGGTCACGCCAGTGGCGGCAAAGATCACATCGTGCTGCACCATCTCGTCGCGCGAATAGATCCGGTCGAGATCTTCGATTCCGGCCTTTTGGGCGCGGCCCTTCTCGTCGTCATTCCGGAAGGTCAGGCGGCCCCACATCTGCCCGCCCATGCACTTGAGTGCTGCCGCCGCGAGCACGCCTTCGGGTGCGCCGCCAAGGCCCATATACATGTCGATCCCGGTTTTCTCGGGCTCGGCACAATGCATCACGCCGGCCACGTCACCATCGGTGATCAGCCGGATTGCGGCGCCGGTGGAGCGGACCTCTGCAATCAGATCCTCATGGCGGGGGCGTTCGAGAATGCAGACGGTGATATCGGCGGTGGTTGCCTGTTTGGCGGCGGCCAGAAGGCGGACACGCTCGGCGGGGGATTGATCGAGGCTGACGATATCGGTGGGATAGCCAGGGCCGACGGCGAGCTTTTCCATATAAACATCAGGGGCATGGAGCATCGAGCCGCGCGGGGCCATGGCGATGACGGTGAGCGCGTTGGGCATATCCTTGGCGGTGAGGGTGGTGCCTTCCAGCGGGTCGAGGGCGATGTCCACTTCCGGCCCTGTGCCGGTGCCAACCTCTTCGCCGATGTAGAGCATCGGGGCCTCGTCGCGCTCGCCTTCACCGATGACAACAGTGCCGCGAATGTCCAGTGCGTTCAACTGGTCGCGCATGGCGTTCACGGCAGCCTGGTCAGCGGCCTTCTCGTCACCCCGCCCGATCAGACGGGCCGAAGCCAGTGCGGCCGCCTCCGAAACGCGGGCAAGGCCCAGCGAAAGCAACCGGTCGTGGAATTCTGGCTTCTTGGTCATCGGATGCCCCTCATGGCTTTTCATGGTTGTAGATTGGGTAGCCTTCCCCCCCGAAGGGCGCAACCCTCTGGCGGGGTGTTAGCGCAAGCGGTGGGCGGCTCAGACCTGCTCGATCCGCAGCGCAACAGGATCGCCCAGAACCACACCTGTCTTGGTGATGGCATGAAGGGCCTCGGTGAGCGAGCCGTGGCTGGTTTTATGGGTGACGAAAAGCACCGGGGCGGCCTCGGCGTCATGCCCATACTGGCGCATCCGGTCGATCGAAACGCCTGCCTCGCCAAGCGCCGCGGCAACCTTGGCCATCGCGCCGGGTTTGTCTCGCAGGTCCATCCGCAGGTAGTAGGGTGCGGCAGAGGCTGAGCGGGCGGAGGGGGATTTTTGCAGCGTTTTCGCCGGTTTGCCGAACACGGGAAGGCGTGTGCCACGGGCGATATCGCAGATGTCGGCCATGACGGCAGAGGCGGTGGGCCCTTCACCGGCGCCGGGGCCGCGCAGCACGATTTGCTCGACGGCGTCGCCTTCGATCACCACCATGTTGGTGCCGCCTTCAAGCTGGCCGAGGGGCGAGTCGTAGGGCACGAGGCAGGGCGACATGCGCTGCTCAAGGCCGCGGCCCGTCATCTGGGCGACGCCGAGCAGCTTGATCCGAAAGCCCATATCGGCAGCATGGCGGATATCGGAAAGGGTGATCCGCTGGATGCCCTCGATTTCGATGCCATCGAAATTTACCTGCGTTCCGAAGGAGATAGAGCTGAGGATCGCGAGCTTGTGGGCCGCGTCGATGCCGCCGACATCAAGGTTGGGATCGGCCTCCAGATAGCCGAGTTTTGCGGCTTCATCGAACAGCGCTTCATAGCCTTGCCCGGTGGCCTCCATCCGGGTGAGGATGTAGTTGCAGGTGCCGTTCATCACGCCCATGACGCGGGTGATCTCATTCGCGGCCAGCCCCTCGGTGAGGGATTTGATCACCGGGATGCCGCCTGCAACGGCGGCTTCATAGCGGATCTGGCAGCCCTTGGCCTCGGCTGTCTCGGCAAGAGCCTGCCCGTGGACGGCGAGCATGGCCTTGTTGGCGGTGACAACCTGCTTGCCAGCGGCGATGGCGGCCTCGGTGGCGGCCTTGGCGGGGCCGTCTTCGCCCCCCATCAGCTCTACGAACACATCCACATCATCGCGGGCGGCAAGCTCTACCGCATTGTCTTCCCACGCATAATCCTTCAGCGGCACGCCGCGATCCTTGTCTCGGGTGCGAGCGGAGACGGCGGAGATGGTGATGGGGCGCCCTGTGCGGGCCTCAAGCAGGGCGGCGTGGCGGCGGACGATCTTGACGACTCCGGCGCCGACGGTGCCGAGCCCGGCGATACCAAGGCGAAGCGGGTCAGACATGTCGGGCCTCCATCTGGCAAAAATCTTGCGCGGGCATACCCGGTTGCGCGGGGAGGCTCAACCTGAATGGCGGCGCAATGCGGCGTTCATCCGGGCGCGGATGGAGGGCTCGACGATGGGGCCGCGCATACGGGCGGCGCGGGCGCGCAGGGCGGCGACGCGGGCGGCGAGGTTTCCGCGCACGGCGTCGGGGTCGTTGGTGGAGGAATTGGCGCGGGCGAGCACGCTATCCAGCGGTTGCAGCCGGGGGTAGGCGGCGGATTTGGCCGAAGCGCTCACCACCGCATCCAGCTCGGGGAACTGGGTGCAGCCTGCGAGGGCAAGGCAAAGGAGAAGGGCGGCGCGGCTCATGGCGGGCAGAGTATCGGGCGCGGGAAGGGGAGGGAAGCGGGATGTGGGCGCTAACATCCGCGCTTGAATTGAACGGCCGTTCAGGGTTTGCTGGCGGGCATGGCGAGAAAAACGGGTTCACACGCAGAAATCACGGGGCCGAAGGTGCGCGAGGCGGCCCTTCGGCTGTTTGCACAATATGGCTATGCCGCCGTTTCGATGCGCCAGATTGCGCGCGAGGTGGGGGTGCAGGCTGGAGCGCTTTATACCTATACCCCTGATAAGCAAGCGCTTTTGTTTGATCTGATGCGCGATCACATGAACGAGGTTCTCGCCGGGCTAGGCGAAATGCCCGATGGCAGCCCGGGTGAACGGCTGGAATGGATTGTGCGCTTTCACATCGGCTACAACCTCAGCCGCAAGGATGGTGTCTTCATCAATTACATGGAGTTGCGCAACCTTGAGCCTGAGAACCACAAGGCAATTTCCAAGCTGCGCCGACGCTATGAAGACGCGGTGGAGGCCGTTCTGGTCGACGGCCAGGAGAAGGGTGTGTTTCAGATTCCCGACACGCGGCTGGCCTCAATGGCGGTGATCGCCATGCTCAACGGTGTGAACACGTGGTATCGCGAAGGCGGACGCTTGAGCCAGGACCGCGTAGAGCGGATTTACTGGAACATGGTGCGGCGGGCTGTGAAGGGGGCGTGATCCTTTTGCTAGGTTGCGCCAGTATCCAGCCCGCCGGTTAATTCTGCGTTAAACGGCAGGTAAGGCGGGACGTGTCCCGCCTCACGTTAGTGCGCCGGTTTGACGAAAGTGCCATTGCGGAGATCGGCCATCGCCTGCTGCAACTCTTCGGGGCGGTTCATCACGATCGGCCCATGCCAAGCCACCGGCTCCTCGATCGGCGCGCCGGAGATGAGCAGGAAGCGGATGCCATTTTCGCCTGCCTGAACAGTCACTTCGTCGCCCGTGCCGAAACGCACGAGGGTTCGGTCACCCGAAAGGTCACGGATGTTCACCTCCTCGCCCATCACCTCTTTTTCAAGCAACACCCCACCCGGCGCGGAGGCGTCGGCAAAGCGGCCATCGCCTTCGAAAACATAGGCGAAGGCGCGGCGATAGGTGTCGACCTTGAAGGATTTGCGCACCCCGGCGGGCACGGAAATGTCGAGATACTGAGGATCGGCGGCGATGCCGTCGACAGGGCTCTTGTAGCCGCGATAGTCACCGATCACGACCTTGATGCGGGTGCCGTCATCGTCAATGATTTCAGGCAGTTCCGTGCCCTCGATGTCTTGGTAGCGGGGGGCTGTCATCTTCAGCGAGGCGGGCAGGTTGCCCCAGAGCTGGAAGCCGTGCATCTGGCCCTTGTTGTTTCCGGAGGGCATTTCCTGGTGCATGATCCCCGATCCGGCGGTCATCAGCTGGATCGAACCCGGGCCGAGAACGCCGCGATTGCCGAGGCTGTCACCGTGTTCGACGGTGCCCGCGAGCACGTAGGTGATTGTCTCGATGCCACGATGCGGGTGCCAGGGGAAGCCCTTGATGAAGTCTTCTGGCCGCTCGTTGCGGAAGTCGTCGAAAAGCAGAAAAGGGTCTAGTTCCTTGGGGTTATGGAACCCGAAGGCACGGTGCAGCTTGACGCCGGCGCCCTCCAGAGTGGCTTGGGCGGGGCGGAGTTCGGTGACGGGGCGGATGGACATGGAAGTCTCCTTTCACGGCTAAAGATAGGGCGCGGGGGGCATTGTCGCAATAAGCGCAGATATGCGCTTGCGGACTGCAGCGCGTGCATTTGCGCACAGGATTGCGCCGCGCCAAGGGGCTGCTATGAGAGGGCATGACAGAGCAACCAGACTTCCGCATCGGGGCCTCGCTCCTGCGCCGCATCTTCGCCGCAGCCATGTTTGCACTGCTGGCTATCGTCCTGTTCAAAATGGGATTTTCAGGCGAAGGGCCGCTTTGGGGGCGGGGGCTTTTGGTGGTGTTTGGGGGGCTTGTGGTGGCCATGGGCGTGTGGCTGTGGCAGGCGACCGAGGGCGGCTTGGTGCTTCAGGACGGGGTGCTGGCGCTGGAAGACGGGCGCGTGCTGGCGCGGTTGGAAGACGTCACCAAGGTTGAACGCGGCGCCTTTGCCTTGAAACCCGCGGGCGGCTTCGTGCTGAAAATGCAGAAAAAACAACCGTTTGGATGGGGTCCGGGCTTGTGGTGGGTGCGCGGGCGCACGGTGGCCATTGGCGGCGTTGTGCACCCTGCGGCGGGCAAGGCGATGGCGCAATTCATCGAGGCCGGGATGGCTGAACGCGCTTTGCAGGAACGCCCGGACGAGGGTGGCGACGAGGGGCGTTAACCCCGGAATTGCATGGGCAACATCCTATGCACAACCTATGCACATTCCATACCTATGCATAAATGCAAAACGGGCGGGGTTAACCGCCCGTTCGCTTAGCATTTTGCCCGGGATCAGCTACAGGTCTGGTAACAGAGCTGCGGTGCAAAGCGCGGGCGGGTGATGACGAAGTTTTCGAAACTCGAGGCGGGAATGCCCGCGTTGAACAGCGGCTCGTAGGCCATGAAGGTTTCGAGCAAGATCACCTGATCGCCTTTCGGCATCAGTGGGATATTGTCTTCATAGTCGGCAAGCGTGGCATTGGTGAGCTTAGAGCGACCTGTGGTGGCATAGGACCAATCGACCTGAAGATTGCGCGAGTCGGTCAGGCAATCGTCGATTTCGTCACCGTCGTTGTCGGTGCATTTGACCACGGTCACCCGGATGTAGGTGGGGTGCCGGGTGGTGGTGAGATAGTCGTACACGGTGTTGAGGCCCTTGAGGTAGGGCTCGGACACGGGATCCGTCTCGCGGCTCAGCATATCGGCAAGGGTGTAGGTTGCCTTGAGGTTGGAGTTCTGGGTGCGGAAGGCATCGAACCAGACGAAACTGGCCACGTAGAACCAGCAGAGCAGCGGCAGGATCAGCGCGGCCTCGACCGAGAGCGATCCGCGCGCGTCCACGGCGAAGGCCGCGAGACGGGCACGGAATGTGCGAAGAGTGGTCAGCATGGCATCAGCCTCCTGCGCCGGGTTCATTAACGAAGGCCGAGGAAGACACGATTGCGTAATTCTCCCCATCGACCAAAGGCAGTTTCAGACCGAGCGCCGTTGCGACGAACCAAGGCTTCGTGACAGCGCAGGCGCGCACGATCATCATTTGGTTTTCATTGCCACCGTTGAAGGTGGTCACCGGCTGGATCGGGGCAGACTTGTCAACGCAGGTGGCCTGTGGGGGAAGGGGCGTCCAGGTTGTCTTCGACACCGGTTGCAGCTCGATCAGCATTGAGTTCAAGCAATCGGGAATGACGCCCGCGCGGTCGCAGAGGGCCTTTTTCAGCTCGTCATGCGTGGGGGGCTTCCAGTGGCCAAGGCGCAAATCGCGAACCGAAAGGTCGAGCGCACGCTCCAGCATCACCTGCCGGGTCATCAGCATGCCCAGTTCGAAACAGGACATGAAAATAATGATGAAGATCGGGAAGAGGATCACGAATTCGATCGTGGTGTTGCCCTCTTCACGGCGACGGAAGCGGAGCAGACGGGCCGCGAGTTTGCTCGCGGGCCCGCCCGGGATGCGGCGAGGTCGCCGCTCCGGCTTGTGCATTTGGTCTGTCGGCATCAGGGCCCCCATCAGTTGAGCAGACGCAGCTGGTTGATTTGCCGTGCGATGGCCGAGAAGGCCTCGGAGATCTCGGTGCCTTCCACCCGGAAGAAGTGGGAGGGCGAGGAGGCGCAGTCTTGCATCACGCCGGCAGAGTGGTTGGTGACTTCAAAGCCAATGGTGAACACGGTGATCCCGGCGCTCTTGGCGGCGGTGCAGATGTTGTCGAGCATCGTGTCAGCCTGGCTGGCCGAGTACTTGCGGTAGTAATACTGCGAGCGGTTGCGCGAGTTCACGTAGCGGTAGAGGTAGTACCACAGCGGATATTTGTCCCAGTGGGCATATTCGGAGTTGGAGTTATAGGCCCAGCTCTGAATCCGGTAGGTATCCACGTTTTCGCCGTCGGTCATCAGCACCACGACCTTGAGGGTCTCGTCGTCGTCGTAGTCGGCGGGACGGTCGATGAAGGCATCATCCACCACGTTGGCGGCGCGCAGGTTGTTCACGATCGTGCGCATCGAAGGGTCGAGCAGGGCGGTGCCCCACTTCATGCCGATGTGGATCGCGGTGTTGGCGCGGGCGCGGTAGTCGTCGATGGTGTCTTTCAGCTCCGCGGTGTTCTTGCTCAGGGCCACGATACGCTCGTAGTCCCGCATCGGGCAGCCGGGGTTGCGGATCGGGCGGTAGTTTTCGCTCGACCACTCGAAGTGCTGCATCTGCTGGTAGTTCTTCGTCATCGAGATCGTCGTGGTGTCGAAGTCCGAGGAATCGAAGTCGATGCAGTGGGAGTAGCTGTGGCGGCCGTTGTTGTTTTTCTGGAGCTGGTTGAAGATGTTGGGGCCAGCGTTGACCTGGGCGGTGTAGGGCACGAGGCTGAGCGAGATCTGGCCATCAGCGTCATCGACGACGACTGAATCCACAAAGTCCTTGGCGGCGCTGCGCAGGTTGTTGATCTTGTGGTTCGAGCCCATCGAACCCGAGATATCGAGGACGAGGGAGATTTCGACGTTGGACACACGTTCTTCGGCGGTGCCCGAAGCTGGTGCGGTGAATGTCTTGACGCCCACCATGCGCATCAGCAGCGTTTTGATCTCGGCTTCGGTGGTGGCCTGAACGTTGCGGTAGTTCAGACCCTCATCAACGGTGACGTCGATGTTGAAGTCGCCGAGACCGGCGCGGGAGAAGTAATCGGCGACGACTTCCTCGGGGTCCAGCGTCTGGTCCATGTCGGCGGCTGCGAGAACGGCCCTGTCGAGGGTGTTCTGCAGCTTGGTTCGTGTCATCTCGAAGCGCATGACATCAATACCGATTCCGACGGCCATGCACATGCAGACGAGCAGGAAGAGCGCGAAGAGGATGAGGTTGCCCTCGGTCTCCTCGGCAAAGCGTTTCAGGCGGCCGATTGCCCCCTTCTGCGCTTGTTCTTTCTCCGCCCCCGCAGTGATCAGATTTTTCATCTGGGCCATACCGGCTGGTCCTTTGCATTTGCCGCAAGACCTGTGCCGTTCCGGGCAGTGTGCCCTTCATCAAACGCAGGTCGCGCTGGGGCATTTGCCGGTATGAGGGTGTCGAAAATGGGGCGAAACCCCGTCTCAAATCAGGAATTAACCTTTGCAATTGAGGCGCGGCGCGGCGGGCTGGGCGCTGATGGCCGGGGTGCGGGCCCCCCAGCCCAGCTCCCCGGCCACCGCCCCCCCGAGCGACCTGCAGCCCCTGCGCCGAGGCGCTGGCAGGCGTGGCCGAAGCGGGCTTCGGCAGCGGGTGCGGATCTTGCTTCATCATCTTTCGCATCCTCCAGCCCCCGGGTTGCGGTTGGGGGCCGTCAGTTGGTGAGACGGAGCGTGCTGATGTTACGTGCGATGGCGGCGAAGGCATCGGAGATTTCGGTGCCGCTCACATCGAAGTAGTGGGCCGGAGTGGTGGCGCAGTTGCGCATCACGTTGCCGCTGTGGGTGCTCACTTCGAAGCCGATGGTATAGACAGTGATGCCCTGCGCCTTGGCGGCGTCGCAGATGTTGCCGAGCATCGTATCGGCGGTGGAAGAGCTGTAGCGGGTTTCGACGTAGTTCTGCCAGTTCTGGCCTTTGCTGGACGCGTAGGCGACAACGGAGTGCTGGTACCAGCGCTCGATCTCATCGCCCGAGTCGTAATGCTGGGGCTTGAGGCGCACGGTGTTGACGTTTTCGCCATCGGTCATCAGCACGACGATCTTTTGCGTGTTGGCGCGGCTGTAGGAATAGGGCCGGTTGGCAAAGGCGGCATCGGCGTGGCCGGAGGCGGCGAGCGTTTGGATCACCGGCTGCATCGAGGGGTCGAGCAGGGCCACGCCCCACTTCATGCCGAGGTGGATGGCGGTGTTGGCGCGGGCCTGAAACTGGTCGATCTGGCCCTTGAGGGCGGCCCGGTTTTGCGAGAAGGGCGTGACCTGCTCGTAGCTTTGCTGAACGCAGCCGGGGTTGTCGATCGGGGTGGAGGCCGAGCTGTAGTATTGGAAGTGCTGCATGTGGTCGTATTGCTTGGTGAGCGATACGCTGGCGCTGGTGAAGTCGGCCGCCTCAAAATCCACGCAGTAGGAATGGGGGTGGGAGAGCGGCACGTTGAGTTCGCCGATCATCTCGGCACCGATGTTCACCTGGGCGGAATAGGGCACGAGGCTGAGCGAGACCGAGCCGGGCTGGTTTGGGTCCAGCACGGTGTCGACAAATTCCTTCGCGGCGGTTTTCAGGTTGGGCAGCTTGTTGTTGGAGCCCATGGAGCCGGTGACGTCGAGCACGAGGCTGACTTCCACATCGGTGTAGCCTGCGGTGGCGGTGCCGTGCGACTTGGCCTCCATCTTGTCGATACCGACCATGCCGAGGAAGAACATCGGCAGTTTGGTGTTGGTGTTGGCGGAGACGGTTTTGTAGTTGGCGCCCTGGGTGACGGTGATGCCTTCGAGGTTGTCGGCGAGGCCGGCCTTTTCGAAGTAGTCCTGCACCACGGTGTGGGGATCCATCGACTGTTCCATCGAGGCCGCGGCGAGCACGGCGGAGTCGGCGGTGTTTTGCAGGCGGGTGCGGGCCATCTCGGTGCGCATCACGTCGATGCCGATGCCAACGGCGAGCATCATGCAGACGAAGAGGAAGAGCGAGAAGATGATGAGACCGCCGTCCTCTTCACGCGCGAAGCGATCGAGGCGATCAAAGCGAGATGAATTTTGGATCTTGGTCATGGCATGCACCGCCGGAAACTGGGCCCCCACCCGGTTATTGAGACAATATTGCCCCAATTCGGTCACGTTCCGTTAGGGAAAAAGGCAGAGAGCCCGGAAAATCGCTAAATCGGGACTTAATTGAGGCGAAATGGACATAATTGCCCGTCAATTAGAAACGGAAACGGAAACAGTCTCGGTTCTGCGCGGAACTGTTGAAAATGAATGTGGCAGAAGGGGGAGAATCACTGGCCGGAGTGTTGGGCGGCAGGGAGCTTCAGGGGAGGTTCGGGAACCGCAGGTACGCTGGGCCGCCGGTCCATTGGAGGGCGCCACTCACGCACACGGCCCGCGCGGCCTTGTCGGGCGGCGCGGGCCGTTTGGTGGCTATGTGCGGTGCGATCAGTTGGTGAGGCGCAGCGAGCTGATGTTGCGGGCGATGGCAGCGAAGGCTTCGGAGATTTCGGTGCCGCTCACATCGAAGTAGTGCGAGGGGGTCGAAGCGCAGTTGCGCATCACGTTGGCGCTGTGGGTGCTGACTTCGAAGCCCACGGTGTAGACGATGATGCCCTGCGCCTTGGCGGCGTCGCAAATGTTGCTGAGCATGCTGTCGGCCTTGGAGGCGGAGTACTTTGTTTCGATGTAGGACTGCCAGTTGTGGCCTTTGCTGGTGGCGTAGTCGTAGACCGACTCCGCGTTCCAGCGGTCGATTTCGTTTTGGCTGTTGTAGTACTGATCCCTCAGGCGAACGGTATCGACGTTTTCGCCGTCGGTCATCAGCACGACCACCTTGGAGGTGTTCGGGCGGCTGTAGCTAAAGGGGCGGTTGGCGAAGGCGGCGTCTGCCTTGCCTTTGGCGGCCATGCTCTGGATCACCGGCTGCATCGAGGGGTCGAGCAGCGCCACGCCCCACTTCATGCCGAGGTGGATGGCGGTGTTGGCACGGGCCTGGAACTGGTTGATCTGGGCTTTCAGGGCCGCGTTGTTCTGGCTGTGCGGTGTGACCTGCTCATAGCTCTGCTGCACGCAGCCGGGGTTGTCGATCGGCGTGGTTTCCGATGGGTAATACTGGAAGTGCTGCATGTGCTTGTATTGCTGGGTGAGTGACACGCCGGTGCCTGTGAAGTCGGCCTCTTGGAAGTCGACGCAATGGGTGAAGCTATGCTCTTGCGGCACGTTCAGCTCGGCCATCATATCGGCACCGATGTTGACCTGTGCGGAGTAGGGGACGAGGCTGAGCGAGACAGAGCCCGGCTGGGACGGGTCGAGCACGGTATCGACAAAATCCTTGGCGGCGCTTTTGAGGTTGGGCAGCTTGTTGTTGGAGCCCATTGAGCCGGTGATATCGAGCACGAGGCTGACTTCGACGTCGGTATAGCCTGCGGTGGCGGTGCCTTCCGACTTGGCCTCCATCTTGTCGATCCCGACCATGCCGAGGAAATACATCGGCAGCTTGGTGTTGGTTTTGGCAGAAACTGTCTTGTAGTTGGCACCCTGAGACACGGTAACGCCATCGAGGTTGCTGGCGAGGCCGGCCTTTTCAAAATAGTCGTTGACCACGGTCTCGGGGGCGATCGTCTGTTCCATGGAGGCCGCGGCGAGCACGGCATTGTCAGCGACGTTTTGCAGGCGGGTGCGGGCCATTTCGGTGCGCATCACGTCAATCGAGAGGCCCACGGCGAGCATCATGCAGACGAAGAGGAACAGCGAGAAGATGATGAGACCGCCGTCTTCGTCACGCGCGAAGGCAGAGAAGCGGCTCTGGCTTTCGGTGGGGGTGGATCTCAGCTCGGTCATGGTCGGGGCACCGGTGTTGTCAGGCCCCCACCTGAGTTGTGAACATATATCTCCACATTCGAGCCTCATTTGAAGAGCGATTTAGGAAATTCCGCCATTTTTGCCGCTCCGGGGCCTTTTTTGGGGGGAATTTGCCGCAAATAGATCGGAATGTGGCATGTAATCGGAAACAGTGGGTGGTGAGGATTTGGGTTTGTTTCTTTTCGCCGTTGCTCCGTGCGGGGAATCACCCAGCGTAAACTCGTCGCTTTGGGCGGGAATTGCCCTGTTTTGGCCCGGGTGGGGCTGGTGAGGGGCGGGGGAATGTGGCGCGGATATGGTGGTGGGCGGCGGCCTACATGAAGTTTTCATGTGTCATCGGCTATAGGCCCCGTTAGCATCACCCCGAGTCCGCTCGCAGAATGCGGCGGGTCCATCGACAAGGGAGGAGTGCGCCATGGCGCCCAAGAACGAACCCACATTCCGTCAGTCCGTTGACATGATGTTCAACCGCGCGGTCGCGTTGATGGATCTTCCGCCGGGGCTGGAGGAGAAGATCCGGGTCTGCAACGCCACCTATACCGTGCGCTTCGGGGTGCGGTTGCGTGGCAAGATCGAGACCTTCACCGGATACCGGAGTGTGCATTCGGAGCATATGGAGCCGGTGAAAGGGGGCATTCGCTTTGCGCTCAGCGTCAATCAGGACGAGGTGGAGGCGCTCGCCGCGCTGATGACCTATAAATGTGCGCTGGTGGAAGCGCCGTTTGGTGGCTCCAAAGGGGGGCTGTGCATCAACCCGCGCGATTATGACGAAGAAGAGATGGAGCGGATTACCCGCCGCTTTGCCTATGAACTCATCAAGCGCGACCTGATCAACCCGGCCCAGAATGTGCCCGCGCCCGACATGGGCACCAGTGAGCGCGAGATGGCGTGGATCGCCGACCAATACAAGCGGATGAACACCACCGATATCAACGGCGCGGCCTGCGTGACGGGCAAGCCGATCAACGGCGGCGGCATTCAGGGCCGCACGGAGGCGACGGGGCGGGGCGTGCAATATGCGCTGCGCGAGTTCTTCCGCCACCCGGAGGATGTGAAGGCGGCCAAGCTGGAGGGCAAGCTTGATGGCAAGCGGGTAATCGTGCAGGGCCTCGGCAATGTGGGCTATCACGCTGCGCTGTTCTTGCAGAAGGAGGATGGCTGCAAGATCACCGGGATCATCGAGCATGACGGGGCGCTGTTTTCGGAGGCCGGGCTGGATGTGGAAGCGGTGCGGGCGTGGATCGTCAAGCATGGCGGGGTCAGCGGCTTTCCGGATGCCAACCACACGGCCGAGGGCGCCAAGGTGCTGGAGGAGGAGTGCGACATTCTCATTCCGGCGGCGATGGAGGGGGTGATCAACCTCGAAAATGCCGCGCGGGTGAAGGCACCGCTGATCATCGAGGCCGCCAATGGCCCGGTGACGGCTGGGGCCGACGAGATCCTGCGCGAGCGGGGCTGTGTGATTATCCCCGACATGTATGCCAACGCGGGCGGTGTGACGGTGAGTTACTTCGAGTGGGTGAAGAACCTCAGCCATATTCGCTTTGGCCGGATGCAGAGGCGGCAGGAGGAGGCGCGCCACCAGCTGATCATCGACGAGCTGGAGCGGCTCGACCGGCACCTGGGTGATGCGTGGTCGATGACGCCGACGTTCAAGGAAAAGTACCTGCGCGGTGCCGATGAACTGGAGCTGGTGCGCTCGGGCCTCGATGACACGATGCGGATTGCCTATCAGTCGATCTCGGAGATTTGGCATGAGCGCAAGGGCGTGAACGACCTGCGCACCGCGGCCTACCTTGCCTCGATCGCCAAGGTGGCGGCGAGCTACCGGGCCAAGGGGCTGTAGGACGGACCGGGCGGGAGGGCAAAGCGCGCTCCCGCCCGCCCACCCCGCGCGCTTTGCCCTCCCTTTGCAGGCTCAGGCGCGGGTGATCAGGCCCGAGTAGCAGCCGCGAGCTGCGTTATGGGCGTGAATTTCGGTAATTGCCCGGTTGGAGAAGAGGCGCAGGATGGCCTCGGCGATGGCGTCGCCCTCTGCCAGATCGGCTTCCAGCATCATGCCCGTATGGTCGAAGCCCCGCAGCGAGAGCATTCGGCGGTGCATGACTTGGGGCACCTCGCCGGTGGCGTCATAGGGCTTGCGCGCGCCCTCGCGCACGAAAATCGCGTGGCTGGTGCGGTAGGGCGAGGGTTTGGGCATGCAGGTGTGGTTGAGCAGGAGGACGGTTTCGCCCTTGGGGACGTCTTCCATTGTGATCCGGTCGGGGAAGCCGGGCTGGGCGTTGACCGTCATCCGGAGGGCACCGCGCTGGGCGAGTTCAGCCTCGGGGAGCCCTTAGAGCGGGCGGAAGGGGGCGGGATCGAGGCCGGTGATGCGAAAACTCATGGGCTGGCTCCTTGCTTTGCCGGGGTGTTGTGGCCCGGCATGCGCCCGGCAGGCGACCCGGAGCTTGCGCTTTGGGCGGGTACCGAAAGAGATTTGGTGGATATTTGCAGAAAAAAAATGAACCGGGGCCGTGAGCGACGCGGGGTGTCGTTAATGGCCTTGTTTTCGTGTGGGCGGGCTGGTTTTCTGGGGGCAGTTTAGGGGGCTGGTTTGCGCTACAACGCTCTGAAGATCCTGACTGAGGGGCTGACCGGCAACCGTGGCTGGCGGCCGGCGTGGCGCAAGCCGGAGCCGAAGCCTGACTATGATGTGGTTATCATTGGCGGGGGCGGGCACGGGCTGAGCACGGCCTATTACCTCGCCAAGGAGCATGGGCTGCAGAACATCGCCGTGCTGGAGAAGGGCCGCCTTGGCCTTGGCAATGTGGGGCGCAACACCACGATTGTGCGGGCCAACTACTTCTTGCCGGGGAATTCGGAGTTTTACTCGATGAGCCTGAAGCTCTGGGAGGGGCTTTCGGCGGATCTCAACTACAACGTGATGCATTCTCAGCGTGGGCTGATCAACCTGTTCCACTCCGACGGGCAGCGCGATGCCTTTGTGCGGCGTGGCAATGCGATGGTGAACCAGGGCGATGATGCGGTGCTGCTGGACAGGGACGGTGTGCGCCGGATGCTGCCTTATCTGGATTTCGAGCAGGGGCGCTTTCCGATCTACGGTGGTTTGTATCATCCGCGCGGCGGCACGGCGCGGCATGACGCGGTGGCTTGGGGCTATGCGCGGGGGGCCGATAGCCGGGGCGTGGACCTGATCGAGAACTGCGAGGTGACGGGGATCGACGTGGAGGCTGGCCGGGTGCGCGGTGTGCAGACCACGCGGGGCGCGATCCGGGCCAAGAAGGTGGCGATTGTTACGGCGGGGCGCAGCGGACAGGTGGCGGCGTTGGCCGGGCTGCGATTGCCGATTGAGTCCCACGTGTTGCAGGCCTTTGTGACCGAGGGGCTGAAGCCGGTGATCGACCATGTGATCAGCTTCGGCATGGGGCACTTCTACATCAGCCAGTCGGACAAGGGCGGCCTCGTCTTTGGCGGCGATCTCGATTTCTACCCAAGCTACGCCCAGCGGGGGAACCTGCCGATGGCGGAGCATGTGATGGAGGCGGGGATGACGCTGATGCCGATGATCGGCAAGGCGAAGGTGCTGCGCTCCTGGGGTGGGATCATGGATATGACGCCCGATGGCTCGCCGATCATCGACAAGGGCCCGATTGACGGGCTCTATCTGGATTGCGGCTGGTGTTACGGCGGCTTCAAGGCGGTGCCCGGCTCTGGCTTTGCGCTGGCGCATCTGATTGCGCAGGAGCGCCCGCACCCGGATGCGGCGGGCTTTCGACTGGATCGTTTCAGATCAGGTATTGGATTGATGGATGAGGAGGGAACAGGTGCGCAGCATAATCTGCATTAGCGCGGTGCTGGCGGCGGGGGTCGCCACGGCGCAGGAGTTTGAGGGCGAGTGCTGGGCGCGGGATTACAGTGCCGAACATCTCGCGAGCCAGCCGGAGCAGACCGTGGAGAAACTGCGGATCACCTTTCGCCCATGGGAGCACGGCGGCAATGTGGCAGAGATCCGCGCCACAATGGCGGACAACGCCTATACCCGGGTCCACGGGACGGCTGGGAAGACCTATTCGAACGTGTTGTTCTGTAGCCCGCATGAGGCGCGCTCGGGCTGGCCGGGTTGGATGGAAGACGGGGTGATGACCTGTCAGGGCGAGTGCGACGGGGGCTTCTTTCAGGTGGTGTCACTGGAGCCGGGCGCGCTCACGATCCGCACTGAGGGTGTGGCGGTGAGTGACGGGACGGGCTGTGGCTCGACCTTGGTGGCGGATGTGACGCCCGGGGACGGGAGCCGCTATGTGCTGACCGATTATCTGTTGGAGAGCGCACCGCCGGGGGTGTGCCAATGATCCGGGCGGGCGTGATTGCGATGCTGGCCGCCGGGCCTGCGATCGCGGGGCCGGATTGCTATCAGCGATTCTATTCGGATGCGCATATGGCGGCCAATCCGACGCAGGGCGTGCAGGGCTTGGTGCTGCATTTCCACCCCATCGAAGGGGGGACGCGCGGCGTTCAGCTTTGGGCAGAACTCACGCCCGAAATGGAAAGCCTTGCGTCGGAAACCTTGGGCCAGCGGTATTATTCCGACATGCGCTGCGAGGCGGCCGGGCCTGATGTGGAGGGCGCGGACCCGGCGGCGGAGACCTGTTTTGACCTGTGTGATCTGGGGTTCATCCAGATCGTCGAAGAAAGCGACAGCCGTTTGCTGATCCGCAGTTTCGGGCTGGGGCTGCATGGCAATAGTACGACGTGCAGCGGCGGCGCGGTGCTGGCCGATCGCGGCGAGACATCGGGCTACGTGGTGACGACCTTCCGGCTGGATGGCGCGGCGGAAGCGGACTGCGAGGGATGAGGATCGCCTGCCCTCTTTGCGGTGCGCGCGACAGCCGGGAATTTACCCCGGTGGGCGGTGCGGAGCTGCTTGACCGGCCCGATCCGGAGGCGGGGGCGGAGGCATGGGATGACTACCTGCACAACCGGGCGAACATCTGCGGGCCGAGCCGGGAGCTTTGGTATCACGGGGCGGGGTGCGCGAGTTGGTTGGTGGTGGAGCGGGACACGGCGAGCCATGAGGTGCTGGCCGTGAGCTTGGCGCGGCAGGTGGCGCGGTGAGGGCCCGGGGCGGGTGGGATTCACTCACCCTACAGCCAGCCGCAGCGGTGGCTGCGCCATGAGACTTCAGGGCCGGGGGCATGCGCTGGACCGGGGGCGGACGCTGCCGTTTTCCTTTGACGGGGAGATGCTGCACGGGCACCCGGGCGATACGCTGGCCTCGGCGCTTTTGGCCAATGATGTGCGGGTGGTGGCCCGGTCTTTCAAATATCACCGGCCACGCGGGCTTTACACTGCCGGGCCGGAGGAGCCGAACGGGCTGGTGACGGTGAAGGGCCATTGGGGGCCGGTGCCGAACAGTCGCGCCACCATGGCAGAGCTTTACCCCGGGCTCTGTGCCACCAGCCAGAACCGCTGGCCCTCGCTCGGGTTTGACCTGCTGGGGGCGAATGACCTGCTGCACCCATGGCTCGGGGCCGGGTTTTACTACAAGACCTTCATGTGGCCACCGAAGGCTTGGCTCAAGCTCTATGAGCCGCTGATCCGCCGCGCGGCGGGGATCGGGGCGCTTGAGAGGGCGCATGATGAGACGCCGCATGAGAAGGCCTTTGCCTATTGCGATCTGCTGGTGATCGGTGGCGGCCCGGCGGGGCTGATGGCGGCGCTCACCGCGGGGCGGGCGGGCAAGCGGGTGATCCTTTGTGACGAGCAGAGCCATTTTGGCGGGCGCTTGCTGGGTGAGCGCGAGGAGGTGGGGGGCCAGCCGGGCCATGTTTGGGCGGCAGGTGTGGTGGCTGAGCTTGAGGTGATGGAAAACGTGCGGGTGATGGCGCGCACCGCCGTGACCGGGGTGTATGACCAAGGCACTTTCGCCGCTGTGGAGCGGGTGGGCGAGCATCTGGCCGAACCGGGCGAGGGGGTGCCTGCGAGTTGCTTCTGGCGGATCGTGGCGGGCGCGAGCGTGCTGGCGAGCGGTGCGGTGGAGCGGATGATTGCCTTTCCGGGCAACGACCGGCCCGGCGTGATGTCGGGCAGCGGGGTGCGGGCCTATTTGGAGCGCTGGGGCGTTGTGGCCGGGCCGCGCGTGGCCGTCTATGGCAGCGGCGCGGCGGTGGCGCGCACGGCCCGAGACCTTGCAAGCGCGGGCCTGCCGCCGGTGGCGGTGATCGAGGCGGGCGAGGGCGGCGAGGCCCCTGTGGATGCGCCGTATTTCAGCGGTGCGCAGGTGGCGGGCACGACCGGGCGCATGGGGCTGACCTCGGTCACGGTGCAAGTGGCGGGCAGGCGGGAGAAGATCGGTGCTGATGTGCTGGCGGTTTGTGGGGGCTGGACCCCGCAGATTCAGCTGGCGACCCATTTGGGGGCCAAGCCGCTGTGGCGGGAAGGCATGTTTCTCGCCCCGCCGGGCGCGGTGCCGGGCATGGTGGTGGCCGGAGCCGCGGCGGGGTTGGCGGGCACGCATGCTGCCTTGGCCTCGGGCATGGCGGCGGCGCAGGAGGCGCTGGATCTGAGTGACGGGGGCGCGTTGCCGGAGGCGGAGGATGGGCCGAGGGAGGACGCGCCGCATTTTGTGGAGATCAAGGGCCGCGCCTTTTTGGACATGGCCAATGATGTGACGGTGAAGGACATTCGCCTTGCCGCGCGGGAGGGCTATGCGCGAGCCGAGCATACCAAGCGCTATACCACGCAGGGGATGGCGCCCGATCAGGGGCGGGTTTCGGGCGAAGTGGCGATGGCGGTGCTGGCGGAGGCGACCGGGCGGACGCTGGCGCAGACCGGGCTCACTACCCATCGTCCGCCTGCTGCGCCGGTGAGCATTGGCGCGATGGGGGCGGGCGCGCGCGGGCAGGGCTTTGCCCCGGTGCGCCGCACCACCAGCCATGCCGCCGCCGAGGCCGCGGGGGCGCCGATGGTGGAGGCGGGGCTGTGGTATCGGGCCAGCTACTTTCCGCGCGCGAGTGAAACCACTTGGCGCCAAGCCTGCGACCGGGAGGTGGGCATGGTGCGCCGCGCGGTGGGCGTGTGCGATGTGTCGACGCTCGGCAAGGTGGATGTGCAGGGCCCCGGCGCGGCGGCGCTGCTGGACTTGCTCTACACTGGCAAGATGTCGGGGCTGCGCGAGGGCCGGGTGCGCTACGGGCTGATACTGCGCGAGGATGGCCATGTGATGGACGATGGCACCGTGGCGCGGCTGGGGGCCGAGCATTACCTCGTGACCACAACCACCGGCGCGGCGGGGCAGGTGATGCGGCACACGGATTTTGCCGCGCAGGTGCTGGCCCCCGAGCTGGATGTGCAGATGATCTCTGTCACCGAGCACTGGGCGCAGTTTGCCGTGGCCGGGCCGCGCGCGCGGGCGGTGCTGGGCGCGGTGGTGAAAGAGGTGCCGGAGCTGCCGTTCATGGGCTGCGCGGCGGTGGATGTGGCGGGCGTGGCCGGGCGGCTCTTTCGGATCAGCTTTTCGGGCGAGGCGGGCTGGGAGATTGCGGTGCCAGCGCGGTTTGGCGCGGCGCTTTGGGGCGCGCTGGTGGAAGCCGCCGAGGCCGAGGGCGGCGGGGCCTATGGGATGGAGGCGCTGAACATTCTGCGGATCGAAAAGGGCTTTGTGACCCATGCCGAGATTCACGGGCGGGTGACGGCGGGCGACGTGGGCCTTGGCGGCATGGTGAGCCTGGCGAAGGAGTGCATCGGCAAGGTCATGAGCGCGCGGCCCGGGCTGGTGAACGGCCCGGAGCGCGAGCAGTTGGTGGGGCTGAAGCCGGTGGGCGCGGTGAAGGCGCTTTCGGCAGGGGCTTTCCTCTTTAAGGAGGGGGCGGAGGCCGTGCGGCAGAACGCGCAGGGCTACACAACCTCGGCCTGCTGGTCGCCCACGCTGGAAAGCGGCTTGGCGCTGGGCTTTTTGCGCAACGGGCGGGCGCGGCATGGCGAGCGGCTGCAGTGCGTCGATCATATGCGTGACATGCGGGCGGTGGTCGAGGTGTGCGAGCCGGTGTTTTTTGACCCCGAAGGCGAGCGGATGCGCGGGGCGGTGGAGCCGGAGGGGCAATGGGCCTTACCCAGCCTGCAAGCGATGCCTGCATTGGAGCGCGAGGCGCTTGAAGCGGGCGGGCTGCGGCTTTCGGCGTTGCCGCCGGAGCCGATGCAGGCGGTTTTGCCGCTCGGCGGGGCGCGGGTGAAGATTGCGGGCATGACGTTTCCGGCACCGGGCGAGAGCACGGCGAAGGGCGCAGCGCGGCTGTGCTGGTGGGGGGCGGGGCAGGCCATGCTGATCGGGGCCGCGGCGGAGCGGGTCGCGCAGGCGGCGCTGGTGGATCAGAGCGATGCCTGGGCCGGGTTTGAGCTGACGGGCGAGGCGGCGGCGGAGGTGCTGGCCCGTTTGGTTCCGCTGGATCTTGCCGCGATGGCCGAAGGTGCGACGGCCCGCAGCCTGCTGAACCACATGCCGCTCGCACTCTTGCGCACTGCCGATGGCTTTCGGCTGTATACGTTTCGCTCGATGGCCGGGACGGCTTGGGATGAGCTTGCCCACGCCCTCAAGAGCTTCGCGGCCCGCCAGCTTTGAGCTGCCCCTATTGGTCGTCGAAGATGTTTCGCCGGTCGCCGCAGCGTTCAAAGCCAGCGGGAGAGCAGGCGGCGGGCCCAGGGGCGCAGGCGAATGACGAGGCGGGGCTCGTGCCGGGCGGGGCGGGGGGGGCTTGGGGCGGTTGCCTTACCGTCTGTCATCAGGGCCGGGCTGGCGCTGCCCGCTTGCACAAGGTCGGCCAGCCGGGCCGGGTCGATCGGGGGAAGGGCGGACCATGGCTCTGCCGCAAGGTCGGATTGGAGGCGGGCAAGGTCAGGCTCATAGCCGCGCTCGGCGGCCCAGCTCGCGCTTGTGTGGCGGAAATCTTCGAGGAGCGCGGCGCGGGCGTTGGGGGGCAACAGGCTTGCGCGGTCGCGTGGCGCGGGGTTGAGGGCGAAGTAGCCGCGGATTATTTCGCGCCGGGTGTTGCGGCCCGGGGTCAGCAGGTTGACCAGACGGATCAGCTCTGTGCTTTCACGGTCAGGCGAGGGATAGCGGGGCAGGCCGGAGGGGGCCGGGATGGTGCCCGGCAGACCGGCCAGCGCGCAGAAGCCCTCCCAGAGCCGCCCCTCAGCTTTCAGCGCGTCGAAGTCGGCAAGTTTCACCCGGCTGCCCGCTGCGGCCTCCCAAGGGGCGAAGAGGGCGGGCCAGTCGGTGAGGCCTGCGCCGTGGTCGACGAGAAACTCCTGCGCCGTGCGCGCACCGCCGCGCCCGCCATCGGTGACCCACTCTTTATAGAGCGCTTCGGCATAGGCATCCGCCCTGCGCCCGAAGGCCACGAGTTCCACACGGCCAAAGCCTGCCAGCCGGGCCATCAGCGCCGGGATCGCCTTGGCACGGCTCGGATCGGTGGGCATCAGCATGTTCTCGCAGGAGATCACCGTGGTTTCGGGCCGGGCGGCGATGACCTCGCGGTAGAAGGCACGCCAGAGCGCATCATCGCCCTGCCGGTGCGCCGCCAGAAGCCCTTGGTGGCCGGGAAAGCCGCCGGGGCGCGGGCGGGCGGCATCGGGCTCGGCCAGCCCGGTTTCGGGCAGGAACACGCGAGCCTTTTCCAGCGCTGTGCGGCGACTGAGGAGCGCGTGCTGCAGGAAGGTGGTGCCGGTTTTGTGCAGCCCGAGGTGCAGCACCAACCGCCCGGGCAGCGCCGGGCAGGCGGCGACCGGCGCGGCGGGGCGGGGCGCGCGGGCCTCCAGCAGGTCAGCGGCCTCGGCAAAGCGGCCCTCGCGCAGCATCCGGTGCAGTTCGAAGAAATCGAGCCGGGTGATCCGCCCGCGCCGGGTGGCCATGCCGATGCGCGAGGTTTTCTGCACCATCGGATCATCGAAGAAGGCGTTGGCAAAGCTGTCCTCTCCCAGCAGCACTTGCACGCGCGGGCCGAGGGCGGCGGTTTCGGCATCGGGCGGGTCGGCCAGCAGGGGCAGGATCTCCATGTCCCAGATCAGCCGGGAGACGCAGTTGAAGAGCTCGCGCTTTTCAAAGCGGGGCGGCAGGCGCTCGGCGGCGACCTCGGCGCGGATCAGCGCCATGCATTTTTCCAGCAGTTGCACCTGAAGGCGGAGTGTTTCGGGGGTGGTGGGCGCAACAGAGATTGACCCGGCGCGCCGCCGCCAGACGCGGGCAGGGGTGCCGGTGTAGGCGATCTTGCGGGCGCGGGTGGTGGTCTGGAGCACGAAGAGGCGGTCTTCAAACCGGGGCTGCTCCTCGTCGAAGGTCAGCGTGTGATCTTCGAGAAAGCGCCGGGCGTAGAGCGAGGACCAGGACGAGACGATAAACTGCGCCTCCTCGGCATCGCGCAGCCCGTCTGTGACCCGTTCGGCCATGTGCAGGGCGGCATCACGATGCAGCACGGTCAGCTGAGGGCTGCCCGGGTGGGAGAGATAGCAGGGCGCGTGGGTGATGTCGGCACCGCTGCGCCGGGCCGCGGCGAGCTGGGCGGAGAGGCCATCGGTTACGTAGTAATCATCGGAATCCAGAAAGGCGATATAGTCGCCCCGCGCCGCTGCCATGCCGGTGTTGCGGGCTGCCGAGAGGCCACGGTTGGTTGCATGCCCGATCACCTCGACGCCCTGCATGGCCTCTGCCGCAAGCGCCTCCACCTCTGCCTGCGCGAAGCGCTCGGGGTTGTCGTTGACGACGATCACCTGCAGCCCGTCGATCCCTTGTGCCCGGATCGAGCGCAGGGCGGTGCCCAAGTAGGCGGTTTCGTCGTAGAACGGCAGGATGACGGTGAGCGGCGTGGCCTCGGCCAGCAGGGTCTTGCGGATATGCGAAGAGAGGGCGCTTGGCCGGGTAGTGGGCCCGGTTGTGCTGGTCATCGAAGATCAGAAACTGTCGAAGTCGGAAGACCGCCCGTCGTCATCATCGGTGCCGTCAGTCACGCCGAAAGAGAAGACCAAGCCAAGAAGTGACAGTAGGGCAATCGTTCCGATACCGTAGATCACTGTTCACTGTCCTGCGTTGTGCCCCATCAACGCCTGCAATTTTAGACAAGTTCGACCGTCGGTTCAAGCGCGGCGCTGCAGCAAATGCCGTGAATCGCAAGATTTTTTGCGTTTTATCCCGCTTGGGCAGCGGTGGCTTTTGCCGGGCGAAGGAGGGCGCGAGTGAAGGTGCCGTCTGGGCGGCCAGAGATTTGCGCGGCGGCGTGGGCCCAGTAGTCGGAGATCTGGTCTTCCATCGGGCCGGAGGCGAGGCTGGAGATGGTGTGGGGGGCGTGGGTTTGCACCTCTACGAGGGTGCCACCGCTGCCATGGGGCGAGAGGCGCAGGGTTTCGCCGTCTACCGCTGCGCCATCGAGGCCCTCGAGGCTGAGGGCGGCTGTGATGTGGACGCTCTGGCCGGGGTGTTCGTTGCGGTAGCGGATGAACATGCGTTGCGCCCCGGCGCGGCGGCGCACCTCGATTTGCAGGGTGCTGTCATCCCCCGGCACGGCCTCGGTCACTTCGGCCCAGCCCTTGTCCCAATGCGGCTGGCCGGGGCGGGCGCGCAGCCGATAGTAAGCCTCCAGCGGGGGCATCGGCAGGGTGAACCGCGTGCGGTGGTGCCGGGTCAGCCAAGGCAGGGGGCGGTGGGCGAGGCCGGATTTGATTAGCACGACATTCAATACCCAGCTCGTGGTGGCGAGGACAAGGGGCCAGCTTGGCAGGGCTTCGGGCACCTGAGGGGCGTAGCGGTGAAGGACGGCGCCGATGAAGACCAGCGTTGCCGTCCATTCCGTCAGCATGCGAAGCGGCAAAAGCAGCAGCATCGTCACCGCCCAGAGCACGGCATAGATCAGCGAAACGACGGCGGTGAAGCTCAGGCAGATGATGCCGGGTTGCAGCCCCGCAATGGGCGCGGAGAACCCCTCGCTCAGAAACCATATGACGGAGAAGGCCACATCGAGTGGTCCGTTCATCACGAGCCCGGTGAGGAAGGCCAGAAGCACGACGTAGAGCAGGCGTCCCCGGCTGTGACGCAGCCGGATGAGCCGGGCGGTGAAGCGGGCGCCCAGCCCCGGGGGCGTGGGCGCGAGATCGGCGCTGCCCGTCTGTGCTGTGCCGGTTTGCGCAGCGAAAGGGGGGTAGGCTGCGTCGCTCACACGGTTAGTCGCTCACCGCCTGACGCACTGCCTGCAAGGTCAGGTGATCTTCGGGCAGTTTGGCGAGGTCTTTCATCTGGCGCGGGGCCTTTGGTTTGGGCAGCATGGCCCTTGCCTCTGCCGGGGCCAGATTGGCAGCGGCCTTGGCCTCTGGCAGGCCTGCTGCAGCCTCGGCGCTGCGGTCGGCAGGTTCGGGCGGATTGACCTTGAGGAAGTGCGCCTGAAGGTGGCGCAGCTCGCCGGCCAGCACATCATCGAACCACCGCTCGATCACCTCGCCGGCCATCATCCCCTCGCGGGTTTCGTGCAGCTCGATATGGGTGGTGTCCGGGTCCATCTCGGTGACCTTTATCGTGAGGATCCCCGAGGACATGACGCCCATCGCGTCTTCGCCCTCGATGTGGATGCGCGCGGTGCCGGAGCTGTCTTGCTCCAGCAGGGTGAGCGTGACCTCCTCGGCCAGCTCGCCGCAGGCCATGAGCGCGCAGTAAAAAGTGTTGTGGCCCGGATCGTTCGGGTCGGCCTCGATGTCGATCAGGCGCTCAGAAACCAGACTATCGCCCGCGCCGGGCACAACGGCGGCCCAAAGCTCGGCCCCGTCGCCGCGCACGTGCCCGGCGGCGGAGGAGACGAAGGAGAGTTGCAGCGGCAGTTTGGAGGCCCATGCCTCATGCAGCACCATGACCAGCGCGGCAGAGATGGCGATGGCCAGTGGCAGGCCGACGAGCCCGTCAAACCGGGTGAGCGCGCCAAGCCCGCCCCCGAGCAGCACGCCGGTGCCGATACATTCCAGCCAGCCACGTTTTGACGGGGCCCAGGCCAGCACGGCGGCAGCCACGCCAGCCATGACGAAGGGGGCAAAGATGAAGGAGATGGCCTTGGTGTACCAGACCAGCCCGGGCAGCAGCCCGATCATCAGCAGGCCGAGGGACATGGTGATGGAGAAAAAGGCGATCCGGCGGCGCTGGGCCGAGAGGACAGGGAGCATTGGTATAACCCGCACGAATGTTGTTTTGCGTGAAGATGCGGGCAGATTGCGGCATGGGCTGGGCGAGAGCTGTCGGATTTGGTGGTATATTGTCGCCACGCACGGGGACAATCGCGCGGGGCGTTGCGGATTGTTTTGCCTTCGTGGCGGGCAGGGGCCTGTTTGTGGCCCGTTTTCCGCGAGGCCCGGGAAGATGATGACGCGGGTCTGTGCGGCCGTGTTTGACCCCTTGTGATGGTTGCGCATGGCAAGTGTTTTTGGCTCAAATCCGGTGCGATCGGCGCTTGTGCCCCCTGCGCCGGGCAGGCAGGATAGCCGGGCTGGAACGGTTGTGCTTGAAAAGCGGGTATGAGGCCCCAATTGAAGGTGCAGACCGGAGGGGGCCGTGGCTGCCGCTGAATGCCCGTGAAACGGGTTGGGGCCGGTGCCTCCTTGCCAATAACAAGGACATGACATGCACGAGCAATTGAGCCAATCCTACCCAGTGCTGCCGCTGCGCGACATCGTGGTGTTTCCGCACATGATCGTCCCGCTTTTCGTGGGCCGCGAAAAGTCTGTGCGGGCGCTGGAAGAGGTGATGGGGGATGACAAGCAGATCTTGCTTGCCAGCCAGATCGACCCGAGCGTCGATGAGCCGACGACCGAAGGAATCTACAAGGCCGGGGTGCTGGCCAACGTTCTGCAACTGCTGAAGCTGCCCGACGGCACCGTGAAGGTGCTGGTGGAGGGCCGCAAGCGGGTGCGGATCGAGGAATACCTTGAGAACGATGAGTATTTTGAGGCCTCCGCCGCGCTGCTCACCGAGATGCCGGGCAACGAAGAGACCGTGCTGGCGCTGACCGGCTC
The DNA here is from genome assembly GCF_006351965.1 of Oceanicola sp. D3. Taxonomy (NCBI): domain Bacteria; kingdom Pseudomonadati; phylum Pseudomonadota; class Alphaproteobacteria; order Rhodobacterales; family Roseobacteraceae; genus Oceanicola; species Oceanicola sp. D3. The sequence goes on along the minus strand of NZ_CP040932.1, from coordinate 2,674,717 downwards.
GGTGGCCGACGAGTTCGAGCGCTATGCGAAGGTGAAGAAGAACATCCCCGAGGAGGCGCTTGCCGCCGTGGCCGAGGCCGAGGCCGCCGACAAGCTGGCCGACCTCGTGAGCGGCCACTTGGGCGTTGAGGTGCACCAGAAGCAGGAGCTGCTGGAAACCCTCGACGTGGGCGAGCGGCTGGAGAAGGTCTATGGCCTGATGCAGGGCGAAATGAGCGTTCTGCAGGTCGAGAAAAAGATCAAGACCCGGGTGAAAAGCCAGATGGAGCGCACCCAGCGCGAATACTATCTGAATGAGCAGATGAAGGCCATTCAGAAGGAGCTGGGCGACGGCGAAGAGGGCCAGAACGAGGTTGCCGAACTGGAGGCGAAGGTCGCCGAGACCAAGCTCAGCAAGGAAGCCCGCGAAAAGGCCGATGCCGAGATCAAGAAGCTCAAGAACATGAGCCCGATGAGCGCTGAGGCGACGGTGGTGCGCAACTACCTCGACTGGATGCTGGCCATTCCGTGGGGCGTGAAATCTCGCGTGAAGAAAGACCTCGCCCGGGCCGAGAAGATCCTCGATCAGGATCACTACGGGCTGGAGAAGGTGAAGGAGCGGATCGTCGAGTATCTTGCGGTGCAGCAGCGCTCCAAGAAGCTGAAGGGGCCGATCCTGTGCCTCGTCGGCCCTCCCGGCGTGGGCAAGACCTCGCTCGGCAAGAGCGTGGCCAAGGCGACGGGGCGTGAGTTTATCCGTATCAGCCTAGGCGGTGTGCGCGATGAGTCCGAGATCCGGGGCCACCGGCGGACCTACATCGGCTCGATGCCGGGCAAGATCATTCAGGCGCTGAAGAAGGCCAAAACCACCAACCCGCTGATCCTGCTCGATGAAATCGACAAGATGGGGCAGGACTTCCGCGGTGATCCGGCCAGCGCCATGCTTGAAGTGCTCGACCCGGAGCAGAATGGCACCTTCGTGGACCACTACCTTGAGGTGGAATACGACCTCAGCAACGTGATGTTCCTGACCACGGCCAACAGCTACAACATGCCGGGGCCGCTGCTCGACCGGATGGAGATTATCCCGCTGGCGGGCTACACCGAGGACGAGAAGCGCGAGATCGCCAAGCAGCACCTGATCGAGAAGCAGAAGAAGAACCACGGGCTGAAAAAGGCCGAGTTCTCGCTGACCGACGAGGCGCTGACGGAGATCATCCGCCGTTACACCCGCGAGGCGGGCGTGCGGAACCTTGAGCGCGAGTTGGCCAAGCTGGCACGGAAAGCCGTGACCCGGATCGTCCGCAAGAAGGACGATGCGGTGGATGTGGACGTGGATCAGCTGGAGGACTTCCTCGGCGTGAAGCGGCATCGCTACGGGCTGGCGGAGATGGAGGACCAGATCGGTGTTGTGACCGGGCTGGCCTATACCTCCGTGGGCGGCGATCTGCTTTCTATCGAGGCGCTCAAGCTGCCCGGCAAGGGCCGGATGAAGACAACCGGCAAGCTGGGTGACGTGATGAAGGAGTCCATCGAGGCGGCCTCCAGCTACGTGCGCTCGATCAGCCCCCAGATCGGGGTGAAGCCGCCGCGCTTTGAGAAGTGGGACATCCACGTGCACGTACCGGATGGGGCGACCCCGAAGGACGGGCCGAGTGCGGGCCTCGCGATGGTGACGGCCATCGTTTCGGTGCTCACGCAGATTCCGGTGCGCCGTGACATTGCCATGACCGGCGAGGTCACCCTGCGCGGCAATGCCACCGCAATCGGCGGGCTGAAGGAGAAACTTCTCGCGGCGCTGCGGGGCGGCATCAAGACGGTGCTGATCCCGGAGGAGAACGAGAAGGATCTGCGCGACATTCCCGACAACGTGAAGGAGGGGCTGGAGATCATCCCCGTCAGCCATGTGCGCGATGTGCTGAAGCACGCGCTGGTGGCTGAGCCGGAAGCGATTGAGTGGGACGAGGCCGCCGAGGAGGCTGCTGCCGCCGCTGCTGCAAGCTCCAAGGGCGGCGAAAGCGGGAGTGCCGTGGCGCACTGATCGCCGCAAGGCATTGAGAAAAGAGGGGCGTGCCCGGCTGGGCGCGCCCTTTTTCTATGGGCCGGGCAGGCGGGCAGGGTGCAGCCAATATTGCCGTTGTCCTGCTTTGGTCGCCCTTGCAAGTCGCCGCCCCCCATGCAGCATGGGCGGGCAGAGGAGGACTGGCCCGTATGAAAGCAATGAATTCCATCGATGAGGTGCAGACGGCGCTGGGCGAAGAGGGCTACGTGTGCGGGCGGGCGCTGGCGACGGTGGTGTTTTTGAGCCTGAAGCTGGGGCGGCCGCTGTTCCTTGAAGGCGAGGCGGGCGTGGGCAAGACCGAGATCGCCAAGGCGATTGCCGCCGCGCTGGGGCGCAGGCTGATCCGGTTGCAGTGCTACGAGGGGTTGGATGCTTCCAGCGCGGTGTATGAATGGAACTTTGCGGAACAGATGATTGCCATTCGCACCGCCGAGGCGAGCGGCGGGGCGGACCGGGATGCGCTGAAGAGCGAACTTTTCACCGAAGAGTACCTCATTGCGCGGCCCCTGCTGGAGGCGATGCGCCCGCAGCCCGGCGGGGCGCCGGTGCTGCTGATTGACGAGCTGGACCGCACGGATGAGCCCTTTGAAGCCTTCCTGCTGGAAGCGCTGAGCGATTTTCAGGTGACGATCCCCGAGCTTGGCACCATCGCCGCGCCCGAGCCGCCCATCGTGATCCTCACCTCCAACCGCACGCGGGAAGTGCATGACGCGTTGAAGCGGCGGTGCCTCTATCATTGGGTCGACTACCCGAATTTTGACCGGGAGCTGGAAATTCTTCATGCGCGTGCGCCGGAGGCCGCCGAAGCGCTGAGCCGCGAGATCGTGGCCTTCGTGCAGAAGCTGCGCACCGAAGATCTGTTCAAGAAGCCCGGTGTGGCCGAAACAATCGACTGGGCCAAGTGCCTGCTCGCGCTCGACGTGCTCACCATCAGCCCTGATGTGATCGCCGACACCATCGGGGCGATCCTGAAATATCAGGACGACATCGCCCGGTTGCAGGGCGGCGAGGCTTCGCGGCTTCTGGAGGAAGTGCGGGCCGAGCTTGCACCGGCCTGATCTATATGAAACTTCTCTGTCACAAGCGCCGTGTATCTGGCGTGCAAGTGATTGAAACAGGAGTGATATGATGGGGATTGAAGGTAAGGCCGTTGGCGGTGCCGTGGATATGTTTGCCAACTTCATGCAGAGTCAGGTGAACCGGGCTGTCATGCATCAGGCGCGGCAGCAGTATCACGAATATCACCGGGAGCGGGTGATCAACACGCTCATGAACCCGCCCACCGAGACCGACGACCAATGCCTTGTCCCCGGCGCAATCACCGGCGTGCTTCTGGTGATCGGGGTGGAAGAGCCGCGCACCATCGACCTTGGGCTGGAGCCGCGCTGGCGGCGCTTTCTGGCCATTGGCGTGGCGGGCTATGGGAATGACCCGGTTCGGGTGAAAGAGGCCTATTTGCGCCAGCCCCGGATCGAGGCCATCCCTGAAAACAACCGCTCGCTGATGCGGGTGAACTATTACGTCTGGATGAACCTCACCCAAGCGATGACTTGGTAGGCGATGGCTGAACTCCCTGACCTTCAGATCCCTGAGCATCCCAGGCTGGTGGAAAACATCACCTGGTTTGCGCGGGCGCTTCGGAAGGCGGGGCTGCCAATTGGCCCGGGCCGCGTGATTGACGCGGTGCGGGCCGTGGAGGCGGCTGGATTTACGAGCCGTGCCGACTTTTTCCACGCGCTGCAGGCCTGTTTCGTCAATCGGCCAGAGCAACGCGCTGTTTTCGCACAGATTTTTCGGCTCTATTGGCGCGATCCGCGCTACATGGAGCATATGATGAGCCTGATGCTGCCATCGGTGCGGGGCGTGCAGGAGGAGAAGGCGGCGGAGGCGGCGGAGAAGCGGGCCGCTGAGGCGCTGCTGGACGGGGTGGAGCAAGAGGCGCCCGAGGTGCCGGAAGCCGAAGGCGAGGAGATCGAGATTGACGCTTCTGCCACGGCGAGCGGTGAGGAGCGGCTAAAGACCCTCGACTTTGAGCAGATGAGCACGGCGGAGGTGGCCGAGGCCAAACGCATCATCGCCCGGATCGAGCTGCCCGTGCGCCCCTTGGTCAGCCGGCGCACGAAGGCCGATGCGCGGGGCCGCGTGGCTGACTGGCGCGCGACGATGCGGGTGGCCCTTCGGCGGGGCGGCGAGATCCACCAATTTGCGACCAAGGAGCGGGTGCAGCGCTGGCCCGATCTGGTTGCGCTTTGCGATATTTCCGGCTCGATGAGCCAATACAGCCGCATCGTGCTGCATTTTCTCCATGCTGCCGCCAATGCCAAGGGCGCCGGATGGGCGCGGGTTCATGGCTTTACCTTTGGCACACGGCTCACCAACATCACCCGCCACCTTGCGACCCGCGATGTAGACGCCGCGCTGTCTGCCGCCGGGGCCGAGGCGCAGGATTGGGAGGGGGGCACGCGAATTGGTGACTGTCTGCATGCTTTCAACCGCGATTGGTCGCGGCGGGTGCTGTCTCGCGGGGCGGTGGTGCTGCTGATCACCGACGGGCTGGACCGGGGCGCACCGGATCGGCTGGCACGCGAGGTGGAGCGGCTTGGGCTTTCGGCCCGGCGGCTGATCTGGGTGAACCCGTTGCTGCGCTGGGATGGTTTTGCCCCCAAGGCGGCGGGTATCGCGGCGATGCTGCCCCATGTCTCCAGTTTTCGCGCCGGGCATAACATCGCCTCGCTTGAGGCGCTCGCGCAGGCGCTTTCGCGCGAAGACGGCGGCGGCGAAAAAGCGCGGCTCATGCAGATGCTCCACGCGGCCTGAGCGGAACCCGATGGTGTAGGGCCGCGTTGTAGGCCCAAGAAATACACATTGGAGGAGCAGCAGTCATGTCTGCGAAGATCCGAAACACGACAGCCCTTGTGGCCGTATTTTCCCTTGTAATGCCGGCAGTTGCCCCGGCCCAGCAGGTTGTCGACCGCTGCGACGCTGGCACTATCGGCATCAGCGCCGATGCGGCCGATGAGTTGCAGCTTACGTTGAGCGACGAGCAGAAGGCGGCGCTGGATGGCGAGGCCTCGGCGGATGCGCTGGTTGTCAGCACCTTCGGCGGCGAACGCGCACTTTGCATGACGATGGCGGAGTTGCAGGAGATGGGCGTCAGCGAGGCGGATGTTGTGACCGCCATGGAGGCCGAGCCGAGTGAAGCCGAGGTGACGGGCGAAGCGACGGCGGAGGCCGAAGCCGAGGAGCCCGGCCTGCTGGAGGGCGCTCTGGAGGCTGTGACCGGCAATGAGGACGAGACGGCTGAGGCGGAGCCAACGCCTGAGCCTGAGGCGACCGCAGAGGCTGAGGCTGAGGCGGAGCCGGAGGTTGCCGCAGAGGCTGAGGCTGAAGAGCCGGGTCTGCTGGAGGGCGCGCTGGATGCCGTAACGGGTGGCGGAGAAGACGCTGCAGAGGCCGAGGTTGAGGCTGCGCCCGAAGTGGCCGACGAGGCTGAGGCCGTTGCGCCGGAAGCGGAGGCCGAAACCACCGCTGAAGCAGAGGTTGAAGCTGAAGGCGGCGAGGGCGACCTTGCCGAGGCTCTGGGTGAGTTGACGGGTGGCGATGAGGCGGCTGAAGCGGAAGCTGATGTCGCCGCAGGCGCTGAAGCCACGGTTGAGGAAGACATGGCCACCGAAGGTGAGGCCGAGCCCGAAGCCGAGATGACGGCTGAGGCGGAAGCTGAGGTGGAGGCCGATGCTGAAGCCAACCCCGCGATTACCGGCGTTCTGGAAGAGGCCGCCAAGCGGATTGAAGCGCAATCTGCAGAAGAGGCTGACCCGGAAGCACAGGCCGCTGCCGCAGAGACGGAAGCCCCGAAGGCCTCGGCCGCGTCTGAGAGCGATGCGGAAGTGGCCGAGGTTGAAGAGACCACGGTGACGGAGGAAACCGCCCGATCGAGCTCGGAGGAGTTTTTGGACAAGGTAACAGGCGCTGCGAGCGGCAACGGCAGCGCTGGCAATGATGACGGTGGCCTGAGCGACCTTGAGAAGGCGCTTGTGGTTGGCCTTGGTGCCGTGGTCGTTGGCGAAGCTCTGAAGGGCAACGACAAGGCTCAGGTTGTCACCAAATCCGACGACCGTGTGGTTGTGCTGGAAGATGGGCGCTACCGAGTGATCCGCGACGACAATGAGCTGATCGAACGTCCCGGCTCGACCGTGCGCCGCGAAACTTTCGAGGATGGCTCGACCCGTACCATCGTGACACGCGAGAGCGGTGTGCAGATCATCACCATCCGCGACCCCGAGCTGCGCGTGCTGCGCCGCGTCCGGGTGGATGCAGAGGGCAACCGGACGGTGCTGATTGACGACACCACCAGTGTTGACCCGGTGGATGTGGCCGCGCTGCCTGATCCGGTGGAATACGAGGAGGTGGATGCCAACTCGGACGCTGATGCACTGCGTGCTGCGCTGTCGACCAAGAGCGTGGCCGACCGCCGCTTTGCGCTCTACCAAGTGCGCAACATCGAGCGGGTGCGCAAACTGGCCCCGGCGATTGATCTGGACGCGATCAACTTCCGCACCGGATCGGCCGTGATCGACCCGCAGGAGGCTGAAGAGCTTAGCGAGCTGGGCAACTTGATTGCCGCCTATGTGGAGGAAAACCCCGGTGAGGTGTTCCTTGTGGAAGGTCACACCGACGCGGTTGGCAATGCGGCCTACAACCTGGCCCTGTCGGACCGTCGCGCGGAGAGTGTGGCGTTGGCGCTGACCGAGTACTTTGACGTGCCGCCCGAAAACCTCGTGGTGCAGGGCTACGGCGAGGGCGACCTCAAGATCCGCACGCTGGAAGGCGAGCGCGCCAACCGTCGTGCCGCCGTGCGCCGGATCACCCCGCTGATCGCCACCGGATCGTAACTCCAGAACCCTTCGGTTAACGAGTAGAGAGGCGGGCCTTTGCGGGCCCGTCTCTTTTTATGCGCGCCAGAGTGGTGCGGTCTTTGCTGGCACGGCGAGGGCGCCCGCGCTATGCGGGGGCATGTTCGAGACCCTGACATTGGAGCCCCTGCGGCTGCCCAAGGATGCCCCGGTGCAGCGCAGGCCGCTGCTTCGCCCCGCCGCGCAGCCTGCGAATTTCGCCGAGCGCTACGATTTCTCAACGCTGGCCTATAGCGCGACCTTTTTGCCAGAGCGCGGCCGGATCGTGCTTGTCTGCCCGAAGCTGCTGAACCTTGCGGGGTTATTGCGCGGGGCAACGTTTCGCTCGGAGTTGGGCGTGCATCCGGTGACGGCGCTGCGCAGATATCGCCGCCATGACGAACTGTGGGTTCGGGCGCGGGCGTGCCCTTCGAGGCTGTCGGTGGTGCTTGATGGGGAGGAGCTTTCGATCTCGGTGGCAGTTCCTGACGAGGCGTTTGCCGGAAAGGTGGTGCTGTCTACGCTGTCGAGGAACAACCCGCTGCCATGGGTGCGTGATTGGGCGGCGCATTATGTTGCGTCTGCCGGGGTGGAGCATGTGCTGTTTTTCGACAATGGCAGCACGGAGTATGGGCTGGAAGATATTCGGGCCTGTCTGGCAAGCGTTGAGGGCCTAAGCGGGGCAACGGTGGTGGGCGTCGATGTGCCCTATGGGCCGATGGCCGCGAAGCCGCCGCGCGGGATTGCGCTGTTCTTGCAGCTCGGGATCATCAACACCATCCGGCACCGGTATTTTCCCCACGCGCGTGGGCTCATCTGGTGTGATGTGGACGAAATGCTTGTGGCCGCCGATGGCGCAGGGACGCTGGTTGAGCAGGCGGAGCGTTCGCGGCTGGGGTATGCCACAGCGCGGTGCCATTGGCGCTATGCTGTGGACGCGGCTGGTGAGGTGCCGATGCATGGGGATCATATCTGGCGGCGCGATCCGGAGACCTACAGCAAGGAGAAGTGGTGCATCACCCGAGGCAGTCCGCTTGCGCGGTTTGGCTGGGATGTGCATGGCGTGGCCGGCTATCTCTTTAACCGCGTTGCTATGTCGAGGTCGCATCGCTTTATGCATTGCGCCCAGATCAGCACCGGCTGGAAGGGCCAGCGGATTGCCGATGCCGAGAGCCTCGTGCGGGACGCTGGGACAGAGGCGCTCTGGCAACGGGCCGGGCTGGCTACCTCACTCGGAGGTGGGGCTTAGGGAAAGCGCTTCGGCACTGGGTTGCAGGGCCGGGCCGGGGGGCGGCAGGCGCTTGCGGCTCCTCTCGGTGGCCCATGAGATGCCGATGGAGGCGAGGATGCAGGCGGTGAAGAGGTAGAGCCCCCATGCCACCTCCACCCGGCCCACGCCGATGCCCTTGGCCACGACGATGTAGAGCGCGATCAGGAAGATATCGGCCATGGCCAGCTTGCCGAGCAGGTGCAGCGCGGGCAGCACCTTGCGGCGCATCAGCCCGAAGTGCAGCAGCGCGAGGCCGATGGTTTTGAGGTAGGGGGCAAAGAGGGCGAAGGCTGTGACCAGCAGGGCAAGAAACACGTCTTTGCCCCAGAGTTCTTGCAGGCCAGAAATGACCGAGATTTCGGACAGCCCGAACAGCGGCAGCAGCCCCGCACGCAGGAGCGGTGCGAACCATGCCAGCGGGAAGAGCAGGAGGAGCGAGAGGTTGGCGAGCTTGAGGGCGAGCAGCAAGGGGCCTGCCTTTGGCGGTTGCGGTCTAGTCTTCAGATAGGGGCTGGCAGGAGGCTTGTGAACCCGCTGGCGCTATTCGGCGGGTTTGGCCTTTGCGCTTTGTGGCTTGGCGGCCATGGGCACAACCTTGCGCTCGTCGGTGTGAGCGGGCGGCAGGGCCTCTTCTTCGACGTCGAAGCCAAGCTCGGGCAGAAGCTCCAGCAGATCTTGCTCCAGCTGGGCAAGCTGGGTGGCCTGAATGCTCTCTTCGACGTTGATTTGCTGGCTCCAGCGCTTGATTTCGTCGGTGGTCTTTTGCGCCAGTTTCAGCCTGTCCGAGAAGGCATCTATCTCTTCCTGTCGTTGACGCAGGAAGGTGGTGGCGCGGGTCATCTTCTCGTCGGAGTAGACGGCGGCGAGATCACGGGAAACCTCGCTCATCTGGGCGGCGACTTCGAGCACGCCCGGCTCCAGCCCGCGCAGGTCGGGGTGGTTGCGCATGAAGGCCATACGCTCGCGCACAGCGTCGAACTCGGAGGACATGGAAAAGGCGCCCTCCCGGTCTGCCGCGTGGCAGGTGGCATAGGCGCGGGCGATGTCATCCATCGAGAGGTGAAAGTCGCGGTGGCTTTTTTGAAGCGCCAGAATGTGCCGATTGGCGGGCAGGAAGGCGCAGAGGGCGAGGGCAAAGAGGGTGAGACCGGATTGGATCCAGATGCCGGCATTCTCATAGGTGGTTTCGCCGAAGGTCAGCGAGGCTTCCAGCCAGGGCAGCACCTTGAAGGCCGCAAGCAGGGTTGCGCCGATAAGGCCGATGGCAATGGCACCGAAGGCGGTAAGAGACAGCGCCCTCAGCGCCTGAAATAGACGGTCTGCGGGCGTCTCGTTTGTGGCAGTCATCGTATCCCCCATCAGCTTTGTGGCTCAAACAGTTGAGCCGCAACAAAAATCCCAGCCCGTTCAACCTAGCGAAGGATTTGGATTCGGTTAATCGGTTTCTGCCTGGACAGTTGTTGAAAGGGGGCGTGATTGTCGCCAAAGCCGAAACAATGGGCGTTAACCGGCCTCATCGAGGCAGGGGAGTTTGGCGCGGAAGTCTTTTTTCAGCAGGGCTTCGGACAGATCGAGGGCGCGGCTGCCCCGGTCTTTCCAGCTTTCGGAGATTCGGCCCTCGGCGGCGTCGCAGAGGCGCTCGCGCAGGGTGCTGCGGTGGCTTTGGGTAAGCAAAACGGCCACGAGGCCTGCAACGATGAGGATTGCGAAGCCGTAGAGCACGAACCCAGAGAGGTCTGGATGCTTGGCCACGGGGCCGGGTTTTGCGGGCGCTTCGGGCTCTGTTACCCGGTGTGCGGCGATGGACAGCGCGATGCCAAAGAGCATCATGACAACGCAGGTGGCGAGCACGGTGAAGGAAAAGGCACCGGAGAGGGCGATGGAGGGGCTGGCCCATAGCGGGGTGGAGACACCGGCAAAGAGCCAAGCGGCGGTGAGGGTGGTGATGGAGAGGGCCACACGCATGACGCCGCGCGCGTGGCGGGCCGCCCAGCCGAGCGACATGGTGATGGCGGCAAGGTGAACGAGGAGTTCGAGGAAGGCGGCGACGATGGCAAGAATGACTTCGGCGATGGCTTCCATAGCGGGTTCTCAGCGCAGGGTTTCGATCGGGCCTTCGGCGCTGCCGTGGATGAACTGCGTCAGGTAAGGGTCTGAGGCAGCGTCCATTTCTCCCACGGGGCCAGTCCAGCGGATCTTGCCGGCGTGGAGCATGGCCACGTCATCTGCGATGGCGCGCACCGAGGTCATATCATGGGTGATGGTCACGGCGGTGGCGCCCATTTCGGTGACGATCTCGCGTATCAGCTCGTTGATGACCCCGGCCATGATCGGATCCAGCCCGGTGGTGGGCTCGTCGAAAAAGATGATCTCGGGCTCGGCGGCGATGGCGCGGGCGAGGCCGACGCGCTTTTGCATGCCGCCGGAGAGTTCGCCGGGGTAGAGATCGGCGGTTTCCGGGCCGAGGCCGGTGCGGCGGAGCTTTTCGATAGCAATCTCGCGGGCCTCGGCCTTGGGGCGTTTGAGCGCCCCGCGCAGGAGGCGAAAGGCGACGTTTTGCCAGACCGGGAGCGAATCGAACAACGCGCCGCCCTGGAAGAGCATGCCGAAGCGGGCGAGAAAGGCCTCGCGGGCGGCGGCGGAGCGGGCGGAGGCCACGGGGCTGCCATCGACGGTGATGCTGCCCTGATCGGGCGCGACGAGGCCGAGGATGCACTTGAGGGTAACCGACTTACCGGTGCCCGAGCCGCCGATGATGACCATGCTGCGGCCCTTGCCGACCGACAGATCGACGCCGCGCAGAACATCCTTGGTTCCGAAGGACTTATGGACGTTGCTCAGCTCGATCATACGGAGAAGAACGCCTGTGTGAGCAGGAAGTTGGCGGCGAGGATCAGCACGGCGGCGGCGACCACCGAGAGCTTGGTGGCGCGGCCTACGCCCTGCGCACCTCTGCCGGAGTTCATGCCGTAGTAGCAGCCCATCAGCGCGGCGATGAAGCCGAAGGCAGCGCCTTTGACGAGGCTGGAGATGATGTCGAGCGCCTCAAGGAAGTTCCATGTGTTTTGCAGGTAGGCAGCGGGGTTGAAGCCGAGCCGCTCGGTGGCGACGAGGAAGCCGCCCATGACGCCGATCACATCGCCCACCGCCACCAGCGCGGGCACGGTGATGAGGGCGGCCAGCACGCGGGGGACGGTGAGGTACTTCATCGGGTGGGTGGAGAGGGTGACGAGCGCGTCGATTTGCTCGGTCACCTTCATCGTAGCGATTTCGGCGGCGACGGAGGAGGTGACGCGGGCGGCGATCATCAGGCCCACCAGCACGGGGCCAAGCTCGCGCACCATGCCGATGGCGACGATCTGGGGCACCACCGCCTCGGCGTTGAAGCGGGAGCCGCCGGAATAGATTTGCAAGGCAAGCGCACCACCGGTGAAGATGGCGGTGAGGCCAACGACTGGGAGCGAGAAATATCCCACGTTCAGAATGGCTTGCCAAAGTTCCTTCAGGTAGAAGGGCGGGCGGACCATGTGGCTGAGGGTGCTGCCGAGAAACATCGCGACGCGCCCGATGGCGGCCATGAGGGCAAGGGTGTTGCGGCCGATCAGAGCGAGGGGGTGCAGGACGGTGGCCAAGGGCCTGTCAGCCCGCCCGGCCGGCGTAGCGGCGCGCGTAGCGCGAGCCGAGGGAGGTGAGGATTTCGTAGCCGATGGTGCCCGCGTCATCGGCCACCGCATCCACGCCCTGTTCGGGGCAGAGCAGCGACAGCTCGTGGGGCACACGTTCGAGGCCAGAAATGTCGGCGACCACGGAATCCATCGAAACGCGCCCAAGGATCGGGCATTCCACCCCATCGGCCCAGAGGCTGCCCTTGTTGGTCAGCGCGCGCAGGATGCCATCGGCATAGCCGCTCTGGACCGTTGCGGTGGGGGTGTCGACCTCTGCCTGCCATGTGGCGTTGTAGCCAACGGTCTCGCCTGCGAGCACGGTGCCGGACTGGATAACCGGCAGGTCGAGCTGAGCCACCGCGCGCGCCTCGGTGAACGGGCGGCCGCCATAGAGGCCGATGCCGGGGCGGGTCAGCTCAAAGTGGAAATCGGGGCCGAGCAGGATGCCGCCGGTGGCAGAAAGGCTCCGGGGGATGCCGCAGCCTGCCGTCAACTCGCGGAACAGCTTGGCCTGCGCCCGGTTTTGCGGGCTCTCGGGCTCATCAGCGGAGGCGAGATGCGACATGATCAGGCGCGGGTTGCGGGGCACGGCCACATCGCGCAGGGCCATCCATTCGCCGGGCTCCATGCCGAGCCGGTTCATGCCGGTGTCGAGCTGGATGCCGAAGGGGGCTTGGGGCAGGGCTTCGATGTGGCGGGTGAGCTGGTCGATCGAGTTGATCATCGGGATCAGGTCGAGATCGTTCAGCATGTCGGTGTCGCCGCGCATATGCCCGGAAAACACGTAGATTTCAGGGCCGCGCCCGAGCGCATTGCGAATCGTCGCGCCCTCTTCGGCATGAGCCACGAAGAAGCGCCGTGCGCCTGCATGGGCCAGAGCCCGCGCCACCCGCGCCGCGCCAAGGCCATAGCCATTTGCTTTCACCACGGCACCGGTTTCGGTGCCACTTCCTGACGCAGCATCGAGAGCGGTCCAATTGGCCGCGATAGCGTCTAGATCAATCGTTAACTGCCCGGTTCCCATGAGGCCGGTTTGTGCGGGGGGCGGGGGGCGGCGTCAAGGCGGAAAGCGTGCTGCGGTGCGGCGATGCCGGGTTGCTTGCGCAGCGGCAGCAAAGGCGCGCTTCAGGGTTCGTCCCAATACCGGCGGCGCTCTTGCCACATCTTCTCACCGATCAGGCAATCGTAATGGCCTTGGGCGCGGATGATCTGTGCGGGGGGCGGCAGGCCAGCGATTTCGAGCACGAGCTTTCGGCGGACGGCGGAGGCGAATTCGCTCCACTCGTGCACGGGGATGACGAAGGCCCCGGCGCCGCCGATCACGCAGTCGCGATAATAAAGGTCGAGCCCGCCGATATCCCATGTGCCGCCGAGCCCTTCGTTGGTCATCAGCGGCAGCCCGTTGATGACGATTCCCTTGGCCAGCGCGGCGTTGCGGGCCGGTTCGACATGGGTGCCCTGATTGTTGGGCCCGTCGCCCGAGACGTCGATCACCCGGCGCAGGCCGGTGAAGGCGTTTCGCTCCATCGAGTCGGCGGCATATTCGATGGCTCCCGATATGGAGGTGCGGCGCATCCCCCCGGCGAAGGTTTGCGAGAGCGCCTCGGCAAAGGCGCGGGCGTCATCGGGCGTTTGAATGATGGTCCAGGGCACGATTTCGCGCTGGGTGTAGTTACCGGCCCATTCCACATAGGTCACCGCGATGGCCCCGAGCAGGCCCGATTGCACCGCCGTCATCACCTCATCCGAGAGGATCGCCTCGGCATAGCCCCGCCGCTGGATCTCGACCTCATTGGGGGTCATCGAGCGGGAGACATCGACCATCAGCGCCAGTTCGACATCGACCTCGATGGGCTGGGCCGTGGCCGGGGCGGTGAGGAGGAGGAAGGAGAGCAGGAACGCACGCATGAAGAGGATCATGCGTGAGCAGGTGATTCTGGGGAAGGGGGTCGCAGGGATGTGATTGTGGCCGGTCGGGGCAGGGCAAGACCGGGTGCGGTGCCTTGCATGGCGGAGCTGGCTGGCTACTATCCGCCGCGGTGCTCGGGTTTGTGTGGAGGTCCAGGTGGCCTTTTGGGAACGGTTGGTGATTGCATTGGTTGTGCCGCTCGTCGCCATGGCGGTGTGGTGGTGCAAGCGGTATCTTGACGATCAGAAGAGTCAGGAGCGGCGGAACAAGGCGCGCGACAAGCTGGTGCGTGCGATGTACGCGGAAATTGACTTCAACACCAATGACATGACGCGTTTTCTGGAGAAGTCGCTCGACAAGGCTTCGCTGCGCCAACGGTTTGAGGAAGACCCGGATCTGGTGCCGCATATCACCGATGCCCGGCACACCGAGATTTACCGGAGCCGGATTGGCGACATTGATGTGTTCGATAGTGATATTCTGCACATGATCGTCACCTTCTATGGCCTGCTTGAGAAAATCCGCGCGCAGATCGAGGGGATCAACCTGCCCAGCTACACCACTGTCAGCGTTGCCGGACGGTTGAACGCGGTTGAGGTGATCAGGAAAACAGCCATGGAGGCCGAGGTCTCGGGAAAGGAGTTGCTGCGAAGAATGGAGCAGCACAGCCCCAAGCTGAACATGCGCCGTGCAGAGCGCATGAGCCAAGTGCCATTGGAAGAGCTTTCGGAGCGTTTGCGGGGGCTTGATGCCCGCCTAACGGCTGCCTCCGAAAAAACGGTGGCAGCGGGAATGATCAGACGATGATGGGATCGGGACCAAAGGTCATTTGCCTCAACTTTCCGTTCACGTTCCGGAGCCGGAACTCAGATTCTCTAGCCGATACCAGCCTGCCCTGCAAGGAAACAGAGCGTTGGGGTGGCCGGTTCCCGCCCTCTGTGGAGCGGTGAGCTACTGCTCGTACCATATATATTGGGCCGCAGGAGGTAAAAATCAAGTAAATCCGGCAGGCTACACCCCATATATAGGGGGGTAGCTGCAAGATTTGGCGAAACTTTGACTGAACCTCGACGGTATCAAAACTGATCCACGCCGCCGCCGCCCTGCTGCCATGGCTGGACGAGGTTGCCGAAGCGGGTGAACTGGCTCTCGAAGCTCAGTTCGACCGTGCCGATCGGGCCGTGGCGCTGCTTGCCGATGATGACCTCGGCCTTGCCGTGCAGGCGGGCCATGCGCTCTTGCCATTCGGCCATCTTGTCGAGCTGGTCATCGGAGGGCTTTTCGCGCTCGGCGTAATATTCTTCGCGGAAGACGAACATCACCACGTCGGCGTCCTGCTCGATCGAGCCGGATTCCCTGAGGTCGGAGAGCTGAGGGCGCTTATCTTCGCGGCTTTCCACCTGACGCGAGAGCTGGGAGAGCGCGATGACCGGAATGTTCAGCTCCTTGGCGATGGCCTTGAGGCCCATGGAGATTTCGCCGATCTCCTGCACCCGGTTTTCGGCGGTGCCGCGCAGAAGCTGGAGGTAGTCGACGATAATCAGGTCGAGCCCGTGGGTGCGCTTGAGGCGGCGGGCGCGGGCGGCGACCTGGCTGATCGGCAGGGCGGCGGTGTCGTCGATGAAGAGCGGGCAGGATTCCAGCGCCTTGGCGGCCTCGACGAAGCGGCGGAACTCGGCCTCGTCCATATCGCCCTGACGGATCTTGTGGCTGCTGATCTCGGCGGCTTCGGAGAGAATCCGCGAGGCGAGCTGTTCGGCGCTCATTTCGAGCGAGAAGAAGCCAACAACGCCGCCATCCACCGCGCCCTCGGTGCCATCGGGGCGCATCCCGCGCTTGTAGGCCTTGGCGATGTTGAAGGCGAGGTTGGTGGCCAGCGAGGTTTTACCCATGGAGGGTCGGCCGGCGAGGATCAAAAGGTCAGACGGGTGCAGGCCGCCGAGTTTGCGGTCCATGTCATCAAGGCCGGTGGCGATGCCAGCAAGGCCGCCCTCACGCTGGTAGGCGGCATTGGCGACGTTCACCGCGTCTGTGACGGCCTTGAGGAAGCTCTGAAAGCCGCTTTCGGTGCGGCCCTGTTCGGACAGTTTGTAGAGCGCCTGCTCGGCCTCGACGATCTGGTCTTTCGGCTCGGAGGCCACGTTGATGTCGGAGGCCTTGGCGGCAATGTCGCGGCCCAGCCCCATCAGCTCGCGACGAATGGCGAGATCATAGACGATCTGGGCGTAGTCACGCGCGGCAAAGCTGGCCACGGCCACCCCGGCCAGTTTGGCCAGATAGGCGGCACCGCCAACCTCTTTCAGCCCCGGCTCATCCTCAAGGTAGCTCTTGAGCGAAACGGGCGTGGCGGCGAGGTTCTTGGCGATCCGCGAGGCGGCGACCTCGAAGATACGGGCGTGGAGCGGATCATAAAAATGCTCGGCGCTGACCACCATGGCGATACGGTCGAAGATATCGTTGTTGGTGAGGATCGCGCCGAGCAATTGTTGCTCGGCTTCGATGTTGTGTGGTGATTGATCCGCGTCGCCGGAAGCGCCTTCCGGGCGGAATGCCGTAATTTCGTTCATGCTGATCTGTCCCCTGCTGGGACGGGTTGTTGCAGATGCTGCGGGCTCATGGAAGCCTTGGTAACTCGGTGGATAACTCGGGTTTCCCTATGGTCGCCTGCGGTGACCTCTACCAGATGTTGTGATTCTAGTCGAGGTTTTCAGGACGGGCCGATCGGTCAACCCGGCAGTTCCCTTGGCGGGCGATTCTTTGTGGCGGTTATCCCCATGTTTCCACAGGCCGCCGCGGATTTTACCCAGCGTTATCTTCGCGCCATTTGGCCGGGTCGTTCAAAAAGGCTTCCACCCCGTCCAGCGTTTCGGCGTCAAAAGTGCCGCGCTCGCGGGCGACGGCCAGCACATCCCACCAGGTGCAGAGGTGGTGCAGGGTCACGCCGTGATCGCCCAGCGTCTTCTCGGTTTCTGGGAAGATCCCGTAGTAGAAGATCACCGCCGTGTGCGCGCAGGTGGCGCCGGTTTCGCGGATGGCATCGACGAAGGAGATCTTGGAGCCGCCATCGGTGGTGAGATCCTCCACCAGCAGCACCCGCTCGCCCTCGGTCATCGCGCCCTCGATCCGGGCGTTGCGGCCATAGCCCTTTGGCTTCTTGCGCACGTAGCTCATGGGCAGGGCCATCCGGTCGGCCACGAAGGCGGCGAAGGGAATCCCAGCAGTCTCGCCGCCGGCGATGTTGTCGAAGGCCTCAAAGCCCGCGTCGCGCATGACCTTCACCACGAGGAAATCCATCAACGTGGAGCGGATGCGTGGGAAGCTGATGAGCTTGCGGCAGTCGATATAGGTCGGCCCCTTGAGGCCGGAGGAATAGGTGAAGGGCTCGCGCTGGTTGAAGTGCACCGCCTCGATTTCCAGCAACATCCCGGCGGCGATGCGGGCGATGGTGGCGTCGTCTGGATGTGAGGTGGGGATCATGGCGCGGCTCCTGTCATTGTCTTGCTCATAAATATCCATAAGGCCACGCCTGCAACCCACGCGACGCGAGGGGCAGGGCGGGCGTTCAGAGCTCGTCCTCCACCTGCCAGTGCAGCGGGCGGCCCGGATCAAAGACCACGACGGGGCCGTTTTCGGTTTCGATCTGCGGGGCGAAGGTGAGGGGCTCGTCGCCCTTGGCCAGCGTGATCGACGCTTCATTGGCGGGCAGGCGGTAGAAGGCGGGGCCGTTGCGCGAGGTGAAGCCTTCGAGCTTGTCGAGCGCCCTGGCCTCCTCGAAGAGCTCGGCAAGGCAGCTCATGGTGACGGGGGCGGAAAACACACCGGCGCAACCGCAGGGGCTTTCCTTGTCGGTGGCGAGGTGGGGGGCGCTGTCGGTGCCGAGGAAGCAGCGCTCGAAGCCCGATGTGGCCAGTTCGGCCAGCGCCTCGCGGTGCTTTTCGCGCTTGACCACCGGCAGGCAGTAATAGTGCGGGCGGATGCCGCCAACGAGCATGTGGTTGCGGTTGATCATCATGTGGTGCGTGGTGATCGTGGCGCCCAGATCATCGCCACCATCGCGCAGATAGGCGGCGGCATCGGCGGTGGTGATATGCTCCATCACCACTCGCAGGCCCGGGGTGGCGCGGCGCAGCGGGTCGAGCACAGTGTCGATGAAAACTGCCTCACGGTCGAAGATGTCGACGTCGTGGGTGGTGACCTCGCCGTGCATGCAGAGCGGCATGCCGATCTCGGCCATCTTTTCCAGCACCGGGCGCACCTTGTCGAAGTCGCGCACGCCGGAGGCGGAGTTGGTGGTGGCGCCCGCCGGATAGAGCTTTACCGCCTTGACCAGCCCTGTGGCATGGGCGGCTGCCACATCTTCAGGGTCTGTCTCTTCGGTCAAGTAGAGTGTCATCAGTGGCTCGAAGAGGCCAACGCCGGGCGCAGCGGCGAGGATGCGCTCGCGGTAGGCCATGGCATCGGCCATCGTGACCACGGGGGGCACGAGGTTGGGCATGATGATGGCGCGCGAGAAATGGGAGACGGTTTCGGGGAGCACGGCTTTGAGCATCGCGCCATCGCGCAGATGCAGGTGCCAGTCGTCGGGGCGGCGGATCGTGAGGCGCTTAGTCATGGCGCAGGCATAGCGCGGACGGGGCACGGGCACCAGAGGCGCGCGGGTTGGCTCAGTTGAGCGAAATGCGGAAATCGCCGGTGCTGTCGTAGGTGTAGCGCAGCCAGGAGGCGGCGATGCCGAGCGGCACGGAGGTGCCCCGGGGCTGGACCCAGTTCATCCCGTGCGGGCTGAGCTGGAGCGAGCGGAACTCGGTCGGCAAGGATTGCGAGCCGGGGCAGGCGGAGGAGCTGAAGTAAATCGGCTGGGTGGTGCGGTTCTTGATCGCGCCGAGGCCGTTGGGCACCTGGCTGTCCCAGATCGCAAGGCTCTCGGCCTCGCCGACATCGCCGCAGAGCGCGCGCATATCGGCTTCACTTTTGCCGTGCAGGGCGCGGTAGAAGCCGACCATGTTGGACACGAGATCTTCGGCCGAGAAGCCGGAATCGGTGAGCACGCGCCAGACCCAGCGGTTCTGGTAGCTCTCAAAGGCGAGCGATTCGGAGAGGAAGATGGTGTAGGCGACATGCACCAGCATCGCAGAGGAGAGGCCGCGTTTGACGATCCATTGGCGAGTGTTCAGCGGCAACTGGATGTGCCGGTTGCCCATCCGCTGGGTGTAGCTGACGAGGAAGGCGGGCGAGCTGTTGAGATAGATGTTGGAGCTGGAGTTGGCTGGCCAGTCGTTGTGGCCTGCCTTCAGGCGGGTGAGCAGGCCCGCCGCCCCGGTGCCATTGGCGTGACCCCAGTCGATCCAGCCACAGCGGCAGGTGTAGGAGAGACGCCGGAAGCCGTTGGCGTCGGGGTGTATATCGGCGCGGTCGGTCATGACGGTTCACTCAGGATTGGGAGAAGATGAGGGCAGCGCGGCAGCCCTCGTCGGTGCAGGTGCCGCGCCCGCCGAGAAGCACCTCGCCGTCGAGTCGGCAGAGCAGCACGGGCCAGTCGTCGGTGCGGCCCGGTTCGGGCGCGTGGCCCAGCTCGGCGCAGCGCTGGCCGATGACGGTTATCAGATCTGGCAGTTCCGTGTAGCGTCCGGGCGGGGTGGTGAAGGGCACCGTGAGGCTGCGCAGCATGGCCCCATCGGCGGCGGTTTCTTCGGGCTCGCCACTGGCATCAGCGCCCGCGGGCAGGCCGAAGGCGAGTGCCGCCTGTTCAAGCGGATCGGGCCGAAGGGTGAACCAGCCGAGCGCAAGGGCGAGGAGCACGAGCGCTGCGGCGGGCAGAAGACGGGAAATATTCATCGCATCAACATATTTGGCGCGCAAGGCGGCAAGGCAATGCGGGCACTATGTGCGTAAGCCGTTGATTTGACAAGCTCACCGAGGAGGCGGGCGGCGGGGTGCGCCCGGATTTTTGCTGCAACGCGGCATTCTCGGGGTGCTTCATGCTTGGGCATTGGTGCCTTAACCATGCAAAAAAGGAAAAATATGAGCCCCTGCGACCAGATGGAGCCTTTTCGCGGGTGCAGCAATCGCATAGGTTGGACGCGAGGGAAGCCTCCCGCACACGGCAGGTTTCGGGCGGTCTGCATCGCAGGCTTGCCGACGAGAAAGTGGAACAACCGATCTTTCGGGGCACAAGGCCCCGAGAGGAAAGGACAAAGAGGATAGACCGATGAGGCATGCAATCACTGCAATCGACATGTGGCGCAACGGCGTTGTGCTCTGGAGCTCGATGGTGGAGACGCAGGTTGATATCGCGCGGGCGAGCTTTGGCATGATGGATTTCTGGCCGGGCAGCCCGGCGGAGCTTCTGGCCGGGCCCTTTGGGGTGACGCAAAAGCCGAAGCCTGCTGCCAAGGCTAAGCCGGCGGCCAAGGCGAAACCTGCGGCTAAGGCAAAAGCGGCCCCGGCGGCAAAGGCCAAGGGCGAAGTGGTGCAGTTGGGCGGGGAGGCTGCAGCCAAGACTGCGCCCAAGACGCCCGCCGCGAAAAAGCCTGCGGCGAAGGCCGCGCCTGCCAGAAAGCCTGCGGCGAAGAAAGCAACGGCAAAGACGGCACCGGCGAAGGCCCCTGCAGCAAAGACCGCACCGGCGAAGACGGCAGCTGCCAAGACTGGCACCGCGAAGGCTCCCGCCGCGAAACCTGCGGCAACGAAGGCTGCAACAGCAAAGACCGCGACGCCGAAACCGGCCACGGCGAAGCCCGCTGCGCCGAAACCGGCGAGTGCAAAGACGACGGCCAAGCCCGAGCCGAAGGCGGCTGAGGCTGCACCGAAGCCTGCTACCAAGGCGGCCCCCAAACCCGCTGCAAAGCGCAAGCCCGCTGCTCGGAAGGCGCCTGCCAAGGCAGTGGCTGCAAAGGCCAAGCCCGCCGCGAACGCCGAAGCTGCAAAGCCTGCGCCTGAAGTGAAGGCCGAGGCCCCCAAGCCCACGCCCGAAGTGAAGGCGGAAGCGCCGAAGCCCGCACCCGAGGTGAAGGCGGAAGCACCGAAGCCTGCGCCCGAGGTGAAAGCCGAAGCCCCGAAGGCTGCACCCGCGGTGAAAGCCGAGGCGCCGAAGCCGGAGGCCAAGGTTGATGAGGCTCCTAAGGCTGCGGCAATTGCGGCGGAACCGAAGGCCGAAACCTCCGAAGCCGAGCAGAAACCTGCGCAGCGGACGAGCGGCAAACCCAAGATCTCTCTCGCGCCGGACTTTGAGCCGCGCTGAGGCCGGATTTCGGCGGGCGGGCAGAGCAAGGCTCTGACCCCAAGCAAACGACGAGGGCCCGATTGGCGGGCCTTCGAACCCCCGGAGACCTGCCGTGTACCCCAATTTTTATGCTCCCGACGCCTCGCAATGGCCCGCGCTTTCACAGGTCAGGCCCGAGCGGTTGGCGCTTGAGGTTTGGGCAACCGGGCTTCAGGCGGCATGGCTTGTGGCCGAGAGCCACTCTGTGATCTCGCACCGGGTGATGGGGTTTTCGGGGCTGGAGCCGCGCGGACGCGATGAGGTTCAGCGGATGTTCGTGGAAAAGAGCACCGCATTTTCGGCGGCGGCCATTGCGGGTGCGATGCTGGCGATCAGCGGGCGGCGGCCCGATGAGATTTGGCGGGCCATGATGCACCCGCTACGCCATACAACGGCGCGCAACCTGCGGCGGCTGGGCCGCATTCGCAACCTCCACGGTGGCCAGCGCCGTGCCGCCCGCGCACGGCTTGCCGCCGGACTCTCACGGCAGGCGGAAGCCTCCCAAGCGTAAAGCCGGGAAGGCGCGTGCTTAAGCGAAAATACTGCTGTTCTTGTGAGTGCGGTTCTTGTGAGGTGGGTCAGCCGCGTGAGCTGCGGGTGCGGAGCCGCGCGAGGCGCTCTTCCTCGACGCGAAGCATCTCGGCTTCGCCTTCTTCGTCCTCAAACCACTCATCGGGCGGCAGCCGGGAAAGCCCCGGCATGCGCAGGTAAACGACACTTGGGCCATCGCCCTTTGTGCGGTTTTGGGGATCTGAAGGGTCATCCGGTTTTGACATGCCGCACCTTAGCACAAAACGATGAAGAATTCCTTGTGGCTTGGTCATCTGGAATCGGCGGAGTAGGGTTTAGGTAACACTTCTGCCGGGGGATGATCTCAGATGGGTTTTGCGACGCGATTTTCTGCGCTTCAAGCCGCGCTGTTTTTGCTGGCTGCGCCCGCCTTGGCGGCATGCCCGAAGCCGGGTGATCTGGCGGGCGGCATTGCCATGCGGGACGACAGCGGCGGCGTCACCGTCTTTCGCCCGGGGCCAGCGCCGGGTGAGGTGACGGAGACCACGCTTTTTGATGACAACACCGGCTTTTTCCTGCGCTCGGCGGGCGGCTTGCTGGTGCGTGAGACCCACGCGTTGGAAAACGGCGCGCCGGTGGAGGACACGGTGGTGACCACTCAGCTCGAGGAGCCGGGCAGGGCCTTCCCGGTGGCCGAGGGGCGGCGGGTGGAGCTTGGCGGCACCGAGCGGGATGCAGGTGGCGCGGAGCGGTCACTCTCGGTGGTGATCGAAACCTCGCTGCGGCGCCGGGTGCTTTATGGCGACTGCGCGGTAGAGGTTATTCCGGTGCGGTTGACCTATGCCTACGAGGACAAGGCCGCGCAGGTCGAGTTTTTGGATTACTTGCCGGAGTTTGGCATCTCTCTGTTCCTGGGCTCTGGCGGCGCAGGGCAGGCGCCGGATATTTACCGGGTCGTTGAGATATTCAAGGCGCCGCCTCAATAGCTCTCCTCGCAGGTGCGGCGTAAATTCTGAAAATTCTCTGCATTGCAGCACGCGCAACCCGGGCATGCGGGATTGTCTGTGGTGGATCAGGCACTTGAGGGCTTATGTTGCATGGCAAGGGAGGAAGCCGATGAGAAAAGCAGTTCCAGGAGGTTTCCAGATGGCAACGCAAGCAACCGACGTTCAATATTCCCGCCCCAGCTTCATGGCGCGCGTGGGAGCCGGGTTTGACCGGGTTCTTTCCGCTCTCGTGTCCTTGGCCGAGGCAAACCCGCGCATGAAAGCCGTGTCGCGCCTGAGCGCGATGAGCGACGAAGAACTCGCCGCCCGTGGCCTGAAGCGCGAAGATATCGTGCGCCACGTGTTCCGGGACATCTACTACGTCTGAATACGTCGCCGCGGGGCGCAAGCGCGCCCCACGAAAAGATAGGCCCCGCCGCAGGGCGGGGAGGCACGTTCCGGATGGGACGGATGCAAGAGGGGCTGCCGTTTATTCGGCGGCCTCTTTTCGTTTCAGCGGCTCAGGCAGGCTGCGGCCCTCTTCCCGCAGGGCGGCCTTGGCGGCCTCATGGGCGTTGCGCAGGCGGGGCCAGTCGAAGCGCGCAAGCGCGGCGCGGGCGGCGATGCCGGTGAGCCAAGGCCGCTCGGCGGCGTCGAGCCCGGTGACAAGGCGGCGCAGCCACGGCCCGTGACGGTGCCGGTCGCGCCAGAGGCGGGCAAAGCCGGCGGGGGTCAGCTTGCCCCGCAGGGCGGCGCGCAGCAGGGGTTCGAGCACGCCCATATCATCCAGCTCGGTATCGAGCTTGTTGCTCAGCCAGCGGGTGCGGAGCTTGTGGATGTTGGGGGCCTCGAAGAGTGAGGCGTGCATTGCATCACGGGCAAAGTCGGGGTTGTAGATGACAAAGGCGCTTTCGGCGGCTTCGAGCATGTCGGGTGCGTAGCCGTAGCGCGAGGTGAAATCGGTGCGCCTCATCTCGGGGTAGCGGCTTTCCCATTCGGTGCGGGCCGGGTCCAGCGTGGCCAGCGGGCGCAGGAGCACCGAGGTCGAGAAGGGGGCGGCGACCGAAAAGGCGGCCGCTGCATAGCCGCAGGGGCCGCAGCCATAGAAGACCACGCGATCGAACTCGTCGAAGAAGCCTTCGTCGATCAAACCGTCGAAGTAGTCAAACACCTCCTGAGCGCGGAAGAACCCGTCTGTCTCGGAGTAGAGGCAGAGCTGGGAGCAGCCGTCGCGCCCGGCGATCTGGAGGCCATAGGGCAGGCCGCCCTGTCCTTCATCGCGGATTGTCTCGGCCATCTCGAAGGTCACGAGGAGGGTTTCGCCATCCTCGGTGAACAGCGCGCCGTGATCGTCGCCCAAACGCAGGTGGACGCCGTGCTCGGCGCCATGTGCGTCGAGTGTCACGCGCCAGCGGGCGCGGCGAGTGGTTTCAGTATCTTGGGTCATGGCAGCCCCGGCGCACCCCACGTGCGTTTCCCGGGATTAACCATAAGTCCTTCGCGAGGCGGAATCCATCGCCTCGGTGTGCTGTTGACGAATGAGCTCTAGAAGAACGCCTGCAGCCCGGTTTGTGCACGCCCGAGGATCAATGCGTGGATGTCGTGCGTGCCCTCATAGGTGTTCACGGTCTCGAGGTTGGCGGCGTGGCGCATGACCTGGAACTCCTCGGAAATGCCGTTGCCGCCGTGCATGTCGCGCGCGATGCGGGCGATTTCCAGCGCTTTGCCGCAGTTGTTACGCTTCATCAGCGAGATCAGCTCGGGCGGGCAGCCCTCGCCATCAAAGAGCTGGCCCGCACGCAGGGCGCCTTGCAGGCCAAGCGCGATCTCGGTTTGCATGTTGGCGAGCTTGAGCTGAAAGAGCTGGGTGCCCGCGAGGGGTTTGCCGAATTGCTTGCGATCCAGCCCGTATTGCCGTGCGGCGTGCCAGCAGAACTCGGCGGCACCCATCGCCCCCCATGCAATGCCGAAGCGGGCGCGGTTGAGGCAGCCGAAGGGGCCGGAGAGGCCCTCGGTGGTGGGCAGCAGGGCGTCTTCGCCGACTTCGACATTGTCCATGACGATCTCGCCGGTGACGGAGGCGCGCAGGGAAAGTTTGCCGCCGATCTTGGGGGCGGAGAGGCCTTTCATGCCCTTTTCGAGCACGAAGCCGCGAATCTTGCCGCCGTGCTCTTCGGACTTGGCCCAGACCACGAAGACATCGGCGATGGGGCTGTTGGAGATCCACATCTTGGAGCCGTTGAGAGTGTAGCCCGTGGCGGTTTTGGTGGCGCGGGTCTTCATGCCGCCGGGATCGGAGCCTGCATCGGGCTCGGTCAGGCCGAAGCAGCCGATGAGTTCGCCCGAGCAGAGGCCGGGGAGGTACTTGCGGCGCTGCTCCTCGGAGCCGTAGGCGTTGATCGGGTGGATCACGAGAGAGCTTTGCACCGACATCATCGAGCGGTAGCCCGAATCGATGCGCTCTACCTCGCGGGCGATGAGGCCGTAGGAGGTGTAGGAGGCGCCAAGCCCGCCGTATTCCTCGGGGATGGTAACGCCGAGTAGACCAGCCGCGCCCATAAGCGGAAAGAGCTCCGGCGCGACAGTGGCGTCGCGGTAGGCCTCGATGATGCGGGGGGCCAGCTCGGCTTGGGCGAATTGGGCGGCGGCGCGGGAGAGCATCCGCTCGTCTTCACCAAGCTGGTCGTCGAGGCGGAAGGGATCTTCCCAAGTGAATGTGGCTTTGTCGGACATGATGGCTCCCTCCCGGTGGTTCGCTGCGCAAGGTAACGGATTGCGCGGCGAGGGGAAGGGGGTGCGGAACGCTGTTTCGCGTGGCGGACGTTGTGCCGCGCAGGCGGGGCGGGGTGAGCCGCCGCCCACCGCTAGGGCGCCCTATGCTGGGCAGCCGGCGATGGGCGGGAAAATCGGCGCTACTTCACGGTGATCGGCAGCTCCGCAATCGGCGTGTTATCGGCGTGGAGCACGTATTTCAGCACGTAGTCGCCGGGCGCATCGGGAAGCTTGAGCCGGAGTGGAGAGCCCGATTTCGTGTAGCTGTAGGCGGTGTAGGTGCCGCCCGCCGCTGGGTAGATGGCGATGTAATCCTGCCGGTTGTCCGGCCCTTCCCACTCCACCATCAGCTCACCGCCGGCCATGGCCTCGCCTTGCGGGGTGAGCGCGGCCGTAGAGGGGGTGACGGTGATGGGCACCTCGGCAATCGCGCCGCGCCCGACGTTCAGGATATAGCGCACCACGTAGCTGCCGGGGGTGGGCGGAACCGTCACTTCGGCGGGGTTGCCGCTGGAGGTGTAGGCATAGTCGAAATAGGTGCCGCCCGTCGCAGGGAAGATGGCGATATAGTCGTTGCGGTTGTCCGGCCCGGCCCACTCCACTTGCAGGGTGCTGCCGATGGAGGCTTCGGGCGGGACGGTGAGGGTGGCCGAGGTGGGCGAGACTTCGACCGGCACGCTTGTCAGCTCCTTGCGGTCCACGTTCTGCACATAGGCGATGCGATACTTGCCCGGCTCTGCGGGCACGGTCAGGTCGAGGGGCGAACCCTCCTTGGTGTAGGTGTATTCGGCGTAGCGGTCTTCGCCCTCGGGGAAGATGGCAATGAAGTCGTTGCGATCATCGGGGCCGGTCCAGCTGACCTTGACGGAGCCGCCTGCGGGCAGCTCGGCGGGCGGGGTGATAGAGGCGCTAACGGCGGTGACTTCCACCGGGACGCTGGTGAGTTCAGTGCGGTCTACGTTTTGCACATAGGCGATGCGGTATTTGCCGGGCTCTGCGGGCAGCGTGAGGTCGAGGGGCGAGCCCTCCCGGGTGTAGGTGTATTCGGCGTAGCGGTCTTCGCCCTCCGGGAAGATGGCGATGAAGTCGTTGCGATCATCGGGGCCGGTCCAGCTGACCTTGATGGTGCCGCCTGCGGGCAGCTCGGCGGGTGGGGTGATGGAGGCGCTGACGGCGGTGACTTCGACCTCGACGCTGGTGAGTTCGGTGCGGTCCACGTTTTGCACGTAGGAGATACGATACTTGCCCGGAGCCGAAGGCAGCGTGAGGTCGAGGGGGGAGCCCTCTCGGGTGTAGGTGTATTCGGCGTAGCGGTCTTCGCCCTCCGGGAAGATGGCGATGAAATCGTTGCGATCATCAGGGCCTTCCCAGCCGACCTTGACGGTGCCGCCTGCGGGAAGCTCGGCGGGCGGCGTGATGGAGGCGCTGATGGCGGTGACTTCGATCGGCACTGTGGCAAGGATCGTGCGATCCTGATTCATGACATAGCGCAGCTCATAGGAGCCGGGTTCGGCGGGCAGCTGGAGGTCGAGCGGCGAGCCTTCGCGGGTGTAGCTGTAGGCCTCGTATTTGGTGCCGCTGTCCTCCGCGCGGGCGATGGTGATGTGGTCGTTTCGGTAGTCCGGCCCGGTCCAGCGCACCTGCACGGTGCCACCGGCAGGCAGGCTCTCCGGCGGGGTGACACTGGCCTCGACTGGGGTGACCTCGATCGGCCGTGTGGCGAGCACCTTGTTGCCGTCGCGCAGGATGTAGCGCAGTTCGTAGGTGCCCGGCTCGGGCGGCATTTGCAGATCAAGCGGGGAGCCGTCGCGGATGTAGGTGTAGTTGATCTGGTTGCCATTGCCGGGGATGCCGACGGTGATGGTGTCATTCTTGCCTTCGGGGCCCGTCCAGCGCACCGGGATCGTGTCGCCCGCGGCGGCTGTGGCTGCGGCATCCAGCGTGGCAGCGGGCTTGTATTCGGGCAGTTCGACGGTGACCGTCTTGTTGACGGAGCCAACACCCACCACCGCCTCGGCGCTGGCCTCATCGGCGGGGCGCATCACGGTGACGCGGTATTCGCCCTTCTCCAACTCGGCGGTGAAGCCATCGACATTGAGCGGGCCTTCAATCAGCGCATCGCCCCGGTATAGATCCCAGACCAGCGGGTCGGAGATGCGACGGCCATGCTTGCCGTCGGTGGCCTGAAACTTCACCCGCACGGGTGGGGCGGGGAAGATGACGGTGACGGTTTGGGTGCCGGGGGTGACGGTAAAAGTGGCGCTGCGGGTGAGCTCATCGGAGGGGCGGGTGGCGGTGACATCGTAGATGCCCTCTTCGAGCGGCAGAGTTGGGGCGGGCTCAAGGATGGTGCTGCCGATGGGAGTGCCGTTGCTGGTGATCTCCCAAGCCAGCGTTTCGGAGATGAAGCTGCCGCCTTCGCCCGCCGTGGCGCGGAAGCGGACCTCGTGGGTTTCAGGCTCAGGCTCCGGCGCGGGCTCGATATCGACCACGGCGACCATGGCGGTGGCCAGCTCGGCAGCGTTGGAGGCCTCGATGAACTGGCCGCCGGTTTCATCGGCGATGCATTGCATCTGGCGCAGGGCCTCGGCCTCGGAGACATCGAAGCCGACGACATGGGCGGTGAAATCCACCCCGGCCTGCTCCAGCGCGGCGGCGGCGGCGCAGGGATCGGGGTCACAGGTTTCAATGCCGTCGGAGACGAGGATGACGGTGGCCTTTTCTTCCGTGTATTTAAGCGCTTCAGCGGCTTGGCGCACGGCCTCGGTCATCGGGGTTTTGCCCTTGGGCGAGACGCCGTTGACCGCGCTCTGGATGGCCGGTTTGGTGCCGGTGCCGGGCTGCACGACGGTTTCAATATCGCTGCAATCGCCTTTGCGGCGGTGGCCGTAGAGGGTGAGGCCAAGCTCCTGATTGTCGGGGATGGTGCCAAGCACGGTGCCGACCACCTCCTGCGCGATGGTGATCTTGGCCTTGCCGTCGATCTGGCCCCACATCGAGCCGGACCCATCCATCACCAGAATCGCCCGGGGGCGCTCCTGTGCCGTGGCGGCGGCTGCAAAAAGGGTGCACAAGCAAAGGGTTATCGCGCGAAGCATGGGGAAAGGCCTCTATGTCAAAATGATTTGCCCCAAAGTTAACCACGGGCCGGGGCTTGCGGCAAATTGACCTTGCAGCGGGCGCGGGCCACAAGCGGCGGATGACCGACTCCAACGCCCGTACAAACTGGCCGCTCGTCACCCTGCTTTACCTGCTGGGTCTGCTGGCGGCGGGGCATTTTGCCAAGGTTGCGCTGACGCTGGGGGCGCTGGGCACGCGCTACCCGGAGGCGGGCGGCGCGCTGCCACTGGCGGTGTCGATGACCTCGGTGGCCGGGGTGATCTTTGGCGCGACGGCGGGCATCGTTGTGGCCCGCTTCGGGGCGCGGCGGGTGCTGATAGCGGCAATCGTGGGCGGCGTGGCGCTGGGTGCGGCGGAGGCGCTGCTGCCCACCTTCGGGCTGTTTTTGGCACTTCGCCTGGCCGAAGGGTTTGCCCATCTGGCGATCGTCGTGGCCGCGCCAACGTTGATGGCCGCAAGCTGCGCCCCGGCCCATCGCGGCGCGGTGATGGGGCTTTGGGGCACCTTCTTCGGGATCGGGTTTGCGCTGATGTCGGTGCTGGAAATGGGTTTGGGAACAGGGCTTTACTGGGCGCATGCGGCGCTGCTTGCGGTGGTGGGCGGGGCGCTTGTGCCGCTGCTGCCGCGCGCCGTGGGGCAAGGGCCGGCGGTGGCCGAGGGCTGGCTGGCGCGGCATGTGGCGATCTACACCAGCGCCCGCCGCTTTGCCCCGGCGCTGATGTTCTTCTGGCACGCGATGATGTTCATGGCCCTGATCACCTTCCTGCCAGAGTTCCTTGGCACGTGGACCGCACCGCTGCTGCCGCTGGTCGCGCTGTTGGGCACCTTCTGGGCCGGAGCGGCGACGCAGCGGATTGCGCCGCAAAGGCTGGCGCTGGTGGCCTTCGCTGCCGGGGCGGCGCTGATGGTGCTGTTCTACCTGTTCCCGGGCGTGCGGCTGGCGCTTGCCGTGCCGATGCTGCTGGCCTTCGGGGCAGTGCCTGGCGCGGCCTTTGCCGCCGCGCCGTTGCTCAACCCCGACCCGGCCGACACCGCCCGCGCCAACGGGGCCATCGCGCAGTTCGGCAACATCGGCACCGCGCTCACCATCCCGATTTTCTCGCTCGCGCTGGGTGCGGGCCTCGGCGGCATGGCGGTGCTGGTGGTGGGGCTTTCGCTCGCCGGGATGTTGGCGGTCTGGCTGATCTTCGCTCGCGTCAGCCCTTTGGCGGAAGCAGGGTGATGGTGGTTTTGGCCGCCCGCCGCCGCAGCGCGTAAACCTCTGCAAATTCAGGGTCTTCTGCCCAAGCGCGGGCGGCTTCGGCGGAGGGGAAGGCGAGCAGGACGGAGGCCGGAGGGCCGCCGCCATTGTCTTCCAGCACCTCGCAATCTGGCCCGCCGGCGATCATCTCGCCGCCATGCTTGGCCACCGGCTCGAAGCCGCGTTCGCGGTATTGCTGCATCAACTCCGGGTCTGTCACCTCGAGCTGGACGGTCACGTAATGGGTCATGGTCTCTCCTTTTGCTGGGGGCACCATGCCGGGGGGCTGGCCTTTGTAAAATTGCTCGGATCGGCAAGGGGCCTGTGCAATATTGCAAGGGGCAGGCCGGGCAACTGTTGGAGGAGGATGGGGCGATGTTGGAATGGAATGATCTGCGCCTCGTGCTGGAACTGGCGCGCGCCGGGAGCCTTTCAGGCGCGGCGCGGGTGCTGGGGGTGAACCACGGAACCGTGTCGCGGCAGTTGGCCCGCTTGGAGGCGCGTGCGGGGCGGCGGTTTTTCGAGCGGTTGCCCGATGGGGTGCAGCCCACGCCAGAGGGCGCCGCAACGGCAGCGCGGGCGGAGGTGATGGAAGCCGAGGCCATCGCGCTAGACCTCGAACTGGCAGCCCGCGCCGAAAAGGGCGGGGTGCTGCGGGTAACGGTGCCCCCACTGGTGGCAGACGCCCGCTTTGCAGAAGATATCGCGCTCTGGCGGGCCGAGAACCCGCTGGTGGAGCTGCATATCCTCGGGGACAACCGCATCCTCGACCTGCACCGCCGGGAGGCGGATGTGGCCATTCGCGTCAGCCATGCGCCAGCCGAAAGCCTGTGGGGCCGCAAGATCGCCGACCAGCGTGCGGGGCTTTATGCCAGCCCGGGGTTTATAACTGGTTACCGTGCGGCGCTGACGGGCGAGGGGCCGCTGCCGGTGGTGGGCTTTACCGCCTGGAAAGAGCCGGTGGCCCGGAGCATCCGCGCGCGCTTTCCCAATGCCGTTCTGGCGACACTGTGCGATGACATGATGGCGGCGGTTAGCCTTGTGAAACAGGGGATCGGGCTCACCCGAATGCCTTGCTTCATGGAGGGTGAGGGGCTGGTGCGGGTGCCCGGCACGCCGCTGGAGCCATACATGCCGATCTGGGCGCTGACCCACCCTGAGCTGAGGCATGCGCCGCTGGTGGCGGGCTTCCTGCGCTACATCGCGCGCCGGTTTTCTGACCGGGCGGCGCATTATGCGGGGGCGTTGTGACGGGCTGTCAGCATGTTTACGTAATGTTCTCAATTTTATGTTGGCTGTTTCAAAGCGGTGCTCTATCTCTTGGCCTTGTGAACCGCCGGGGGTGACATGGCCGAGTTGAAGCATATCGAAGTGCGGGGTGCGCGAGAGCATAACCTCAAGGGGATCGACGTGGATATTCCGCGCGACGAGCTTGTGGTGATTACCGGGCTGTCTGGCTCGGGAAAATCGAGCCTCGCGTTTGATACCGTTTATGCCGAGGGGCAGCGGCGGTATGTTGAAAGCCTGAGTGCCTATGCCCGGCAATTCCTTGATATGATGGAAAAACCTGATGTGGATCACATCAGCGGCTTGAGCCCGGCGATTTCGATTGAGCAGAAGACCACCTCGAAGAACCCGCGCTCGACCGTGGGGACGGTGACGGAGATTTATGACTATCTCCGGCTGCTCTTTGCCCGTGCCGGAACGCCCTATTCCCCGGCCACCGGCCTGCCCATCGAGGCGCAGCAGGTGCAGGACATGGTGGACCGTGTCATGGCGATGGAGGAGGGCACGCGGGCTTACCTGCTGGCCCCCATCGTGCGTGACCGAAAGGGGGAATATCGCAAGGAATTCCTCGAGTTGCGCAAGCAGGGCTTTCAGCGGGTGAAGGTCGACGGGGCGTTTCATGAGCTTGATGACGCGCCGAAGCTCGACAAGAAATATCGCCATGACATCGACGTGGTGGTTGACCGGATCGTGGTGAAGGAAGGGATCGAGACGCGGCTGGCGGATTCGTTCCGCACGGCGCTGGACCTGGCGCAGGGCATCGCGATTTTGGAAACCGCGGTGAAGGAGGATGAGGAGCCGGAGCGCTTTACCTTTTCCGAGAATTTTGCCTGCCCTGTCAGTGGCTTCACCATCCCCGAAATCGAGCCGCGGCTGTTTTCGTTCAACGCGCCCTTCGGGGCCTGCCCGGAGTGTGACGGGCTCGGGGTGGAGCTGTTCTTTGACGAGCGGCTGGTGGTGCCTGACCAGGCGCTGAAGATTTATGACGGGGCACTGGCGCCTTGGCGGAAGGGCAAGAGCCCTTATTTTCTTCAGACAATTGAGGCGATTGCCAAGCACTACGAGTTTGACAAGAACACGGTGTGGAAGGATCTGCCGGCGCATGTGCAGCAGGTTTTCCTCTACGGATCGGGCGAAGAAGAGATCAAGTTTCGCTATGACGAGGGCGGGCGGGTTTATGAAATTTCCCGGCCTTTCGAGGGGGTTATCCCCAATATGGAGCGGCGCTACCGGGAGACCGACAGCAACTGGATCCGCGAGGAGTTTGAGCGGTTTCAGAACAACCGGCCTTGCGGGGCCTGCGGGGGCTACCGGCTGAGGGAAGAGGCGCTGGCGGTTAAGATCGCGGGCGACCATGTGGGGCAGGTGGTTCAGCTCTCGATCCGTGAGGCGCTGGAGTGGATCGACTCCGCGCCGAAGAAGCTGAGCAAGCAGAAGAACGAGATTGCCAAGGCCATTCTGAAGGAAATCCGTGAGCGGCTCGGATTCCTGAATAACGTCGGTTTGGAGTATCTTACGCTGTCACGTTCAAGTGGCACATTAAGTGGCGGCGAGAGCCAGCGGATCCGGCTGGCCTCGCAGATCGGCTCTGGCCTCACAGGCGTGCTCTATGTGCTCGACGAGCCCTCCATCGGCTTGCACCAGCGCGACAACGGGCGGCTGCTGACGACGCTGAAGAACCTGCGCGACCAAGGCAACACCGTGATCGTGGTGGAGCATGACGAAGAGGCGATCCGCGAGGCGGATTATGTCTTCGATATCGGCCCGGGGGCGGGCGTGCATGGTGGCGAGGTCGTGGCGCATGGCACTCCTGCGGAGATTGCGGCGAATCCGAAGTCTGTTACCGGGGAGTATCTCAGCGGAAAGCGAGAAATTCCTGTGCCCACCGAACGCAGGAAGGGCAACAAGAAGAAACTGACGGTGAAGAAGGCCAGCGGCAACAACCTGAAGGATGTGACCGTTGATTTCCCGCTTGGGAAATTCGTTTGTGTTTCGGGGGTTAGCGGGGGTGGTAAATCCACGCTGACGATTGAGACGCTGTTCAAGACGGCTTCGATGCGGCTGAACGGCGCGCGGCAGACGCCTGCGCCCTGCGAAACGATCAAGGGGCTGGAACTGCTGGATAAGGTGATTGATATCGACCAGCGGCCCATCGGGCGGACTCCGCGTTCAAACCCAGCGACTTACACCGGGGCCTTCACCCCGATCCGTGATTGGTTTGCCGGGCTGCCCGAAGCGAAGGCGCGGGGATACAAGCCGGGGCGCTTTTCTTTCAACGTGAAAGGGGGGCGGTGCGAGGCGTGTCAGGGGGATGGGGTCATCAAGATCGAGATGCACTTTTTGCCCGATGTCTACGTGACCTGCGAGACCTGTCAGGGTGCCCGCTACAACCGGGAGACGCTGGAAATTCGGTTTAAAGGCAAGAGCATAGCGGATGTTCTTGATATGACCGTCGAAGACGCGCAGGAGTTTTTCAAGGCGGTGCCGAGCATCCGTGAGAAGATGGATGCGCTGGTGCGGGTGGGCTTGGGCTACATCAAGGTGGGGCAGCAGGCGACGACGCTCTCTGGCGGTGAGGCGCAACGGGTGAAGCTGAGCAAGGAGCTCGCCAAGCGGAGCACCGGGCGGACGCTGTATATCCTTGATGAGCCGACGACCGGCTTGCACTTTGAGGATGTGCGCAAGCTGTTGGAAGTGCTGCATGAATTGGTGGATCAGGGCAACTCGGTGGTGGTGATCGAGCACAACCTCGATGTCATCAAGACCGCCGACCACATCATTGATATCGGCCCCGAGGGCGGCGATGGCGGGGGCACCGTGGTGGCCACGGGCACGCCGGAACAGGTGGCCGAGGTGGAGGCCAGCCACACCGGGCGATACCTTAAGGAAATGCTTGCGGCGAAGCGGGTGGCGGCGGAATGAGCCGGGCCACAACCCATGCACAAGTGATGCACATCCCATAACTCTGAGCTTGCGCACATTGGGCGCGGGTTTGGATGTTAATGTGCGGCTGCGCTGGGTTTGCTTGATCTTAACTGATCGTCCGGGGATGGCGTGGTTGGTTTTGGTGCGTGGCGTCCTGCGGCCGCTCCCGGGATCCAAACCCGCGGGCTACGCCGCTATCAACCCGGAGGTATGCCGCCGCTCAGAGGAAGGTGCCGGTTATTGCGCCGGATTGGCGGGTGTGGCGCGTAGGTAGTAGCTGCGCAGCATGGCCGCGAGGGTGGCGAGCGCGCCGAGGGCCGCGAAGAGGGCAACATCGGTGTGGGTGCCCCAATCCTTTATCGCGATGGCGGCGAGGGCCCAGGCGAGGGCAAGCGCGTAGGTTGGGTGCGGGCGCAGGGTGAGCAGGGCGGTCAGGCCAACCACCAGCGCGCCGGTGATGCAGGCGAAGGCCCATGCGGTTTGGCCCATCCAAAGGCCGAACCCGGCTGCGGTGATGCCGAGCGAGGCGAAGCTGGCGGCGGTGAGCCAACCCGCGAAGAGGCCGAGGGGCGCGCCGAGCAGCCAACTGTCGTGGGAGGGTGCGCGGGCGGCGGCGCCAAGGGCGAGGATCAGCATCACGAAGATCAGCACGGTGGCCCAGATGGGCGAGAGGGTTGCCGTGTAGAGCCAGAAAGTGCCGAGGGCGAGGGCGCCGAAGAGGGGCCAGCGGGGCCTGTCCCACGCCGGATCCATAGCGCGGGCGAGCAGGCCGTAGACTGCGGAGACGATGAGCCACGCGTAGATAAGCCCCCAGATGGAAAAGGCCCAGCCGGCGGGTTGCACAGGCGGGTCGATTTGGGGGACGGGGAAGAGCGCGGGATCGTAACCGGCAAAGTTGGTGACGAAGAGCGGCGAGGCGACGAAAGTGGCTGACGCGGCCAGCACGAGCAGGGCTTTGAGACGTTCCATGCCCAGATAACGCTGGAGAGGCGCGGGTGGTTTCATTTTCGCGCCTCTCTTGGTTGGTGCATCAGTTGGCGATGGCTTCAACGGCGCGGATCAGGTCGAGCACCTCGGCGGTGTCATTGTCGATCCGGACCAGAACGCCATCGGTGACCGCGTAGCGCGACCCGCGCGGCGCGGGCTCGAGGCCATATTGCCAAGGCTTCACGACCACGTAATCACGCCCGCCGAGATCGGTGCCCACGTGGATGCGCGGTGCATCGCGTTGCGCCTTCTTGGCCTGCCCGGGGGGCACGCAGGACGGGCTTTTTTTGGCCAAGCCGGGCGGGCAGCCGCGTGCTTGGCTTTGCTCGACGCGGTGCTTTTGCTTGGCGTTGGCCTTTTTCGCCTGGCCTTTGCCCTGCGCGAGCACCGGTGTGCCGAGCGCAAGGCAGATCGCCGTGGCGGCGGCTGTCAGTTTGGTCAGTCGGGTCATCTTGTGCCTCGCTCGATGTGCGGTGCCTCGTGGGGCGTTGGGGGCACAACACGGCGGGTCGGCTCAGGTTTCATCACAGCGGGTTGATGTTGTGATGTGGTGCAAATGCCGCTCAGCGCTTCATCGGGCAGGTGTTGAGGCCGAAGAGCGAATAGAGTGGGCAGGTTGCGAGCAGGCCGGTGACGAGGGGGATGATGCCAATCAGGTAAAGCCAGCTATAGGCGCTGTCACGGTTGAGCACGAAGCCGATGAGCAGGCCCGCTCCGACGAGGATGCGCAGGATGCGGTCGATTCCGCCTACGTTGTTCTTGAACATGGGTGCCTCCTGAAAAATATATTCGAATGTTAGAATACAATAAGCGAGGGTCGGATGGCAGAGGGCGAATGGACGCAGGGCCGCGGCGGATATAGGGCCGCCGCGGCCAGAGGCGGCGGCCTATGCGTCGCCTTTGGAGCGGGCGAGGTTGCAGTGGCGGTGGGTGATGCGCAGAGGCATGGCGTTGTAGGCGTTCATCAGCATTTTATACTGCTTTTGCACTCCGCCGCGCCGATAGACCGGATCCCGCTCCACCTTCCGTTTGCGGTGCCGCCAGTCGGGGCCGTAGTGATCAATCGGTGGGGCCTCGCGGTGGAGCCTGCCGCTTTTTGATTTGTAGCTGATCTTGCCTGCATCGTCGATGTCGATGGGCTTGCGGCAGATTGCGCAGACCAGCTTGCCACCGATGGTTTGCCCTTTCATCAACGAGCCGCGCACATGGGTGCGCCAGCGTAGCCCGGCGCGGTTGGAGAGGGAGAAGGTTCTGTCTCCGTCCGAGCGGATGGGGGTGGCGCGCACAATGTCGGCACCGGTTTCTGGGCAGGTCCGGCCAACAGGGCTGCCGCTGCACTTCATCTCGCAGACTTCGCAGTCTTCTTCGGCACATTCGATCGTCCATTCGGTCATTGGAAAATTCCTTATGGTGATAAAAATGACGTAGCGTCAATGTGGGGGCGCACCCGCAGCGGTGCAACCGTGGGGTGTGCAAAATTTTGGAGCGATGGGTGACGCCGGGGGCTGGGTAAGGCCCTTCGCTACGAGCGCTTGCGGCTTTCGAAGCGGGGGAGCATGGCGGAGAAGTCCTTGTCGCCCGCGCCTTCAGCCTCAACGAAGGCTTCGTAGAGCTTCATCGCGGCTTCGCCCATCGGGGTGTCGGCGTCGGCCTGTTCGGCGGCCTGTTGGGAGAGGCGCAGGTCTTTCAGCATGAGGGCGGCGGCGAAGCCGGGCTGGTAGCCGTTGTCTGCCGGGCTTTGCGGTCCAACGCCGGGGGCGGGGCAGTAGGTGTTCATGCTCCAGCTTTGGCCGGAGGAGGTGGAGACCACATCAAACATCGCCTGCCGGTCGAGGCCGAGCTTGTCGGCCAGTGCGAAGCTTTCGCAGGTGGCGATCATGGTGACGCCGAGGATCATGTTGTTGCAAATCTTGGCGGCCTGGCCCATGCCCGCGCCGCCGCAGTGGACGGACTTTTGCCCCATGATGTCGAAGAGCGGTTTGGCAGTGGTATAGGCTTCTGCCGGGCCGCCGACCATGAAGGTGAGGGTGCCTGCCGTGGCGCCGCCGGTGCCGCCGGAGACGGGCGCATCCAGCGCGGCGAGGCCGGAGGTTTGCGCCGCTTCGGCCACCGCTTGGGCGGAGGCGACATCGACGGTGGAGCAATCGAGGTGGATGGTGTTCTGGCCCATCGCCGGGTGGATCTGGGCGGCGACGGCGCGCAGGATGTCGCCATTGGGCAGCATGGTGATGACCACCTCGGCCCCAAGCGTGGCTTCGGCAGCGGAGGCGGCGAGGGGGATGCCCTCGGGCTTGGCCGCGGTGTCGAAGCCGGTGACATCATGCCCGGCGGCGATGAGGTTGAGGGCCATGGGCGCGCCCATGTTGCCCAGTCCGATGAAGCCGATTTTCATGGGGTATCCTCCGGAAATGTAAGTTCGTCATCGCCCAGTGGGGCGAGCATGGCCTGCACCTCGGCCTCCGTCACCTCGGCGAGCGCGGCGTGGGGCCATTTAGGCTGCTTGTCCTTGTCGATCACGGCGGCGCGGATGCCTTCGAGGAAGTTGCCGTGTTCCATGCAGCGGTGGGTGAAGCGGTACTCGAGGGTGAGGGCCTCGTGGATGGTGCTGCTTGGCCCGAGGCGGCGCAGGATTTCGATATGGCAGGCCGTGGCGAGCGGGTCGGCGCGGGTGAGGGCCTTGAGCGCGGCTTGGGCGAGGTCGGATGGATCGGCGGCGAGGGAGGCGGCGATCTCTGTGTGGGGCTTTTCGAAGTGGGCGGCGATGCCGCGCATCTGGATGTAGAAATCGGCCTGGGCGGCGAGGTTGGCGCCTTCGAGCTCGGGCGGCACGTGGGGGCTGCCGGTTTCGGACATGCGGGCTTTAAGGGCGGGCCACTGGGCTTCGGCGACGAGATGATCGGCGAAGCCGAAGAGGCCGTGCATGGCCTTGAGGCGGTGGCCGGTGGTGCCCAGCCACGCCCCCGCGCCGGGGTGGAGGGCGGAGAGCTTTGCAAGAATGTGGGAGCCGCCGACGTCTGGCACCAGCCCGATGGCGCATTCTGGCATGGCGATCTGGGTGCTATCGCCGATGATGCGGTGCGCGGCATGGCAGCCGAGGCCCACGCCGCCGCCCATGGTGAAGCCTTGCAGGAAGGCGACGACGGACTTGGGGTAGGTGGCGAGGCGGGCGTTCATGGCGTATTCGTCGCGCCAGAATTTGCGGCCGTAGTCGTAGTTTCCGGCGATGCCGGTTTGATACATCTCGACGATATCGCCGCCGGCGCAGAAGGCCTTTTCGCCTTCGGCGTCGATCAGGATGATCTCGACGGCCGGGTCTTCGGCCCAGTCTTTCAGGGCGGTGTCGATGGCGAGGCACATCTCGTAGGTGAGGGCGTTGAGCGCCTTCTCACGGGTGAGCGTGATGCGGCCTGCGCGGCCTTCGGTGCGGATCTGGATGTCGGTCATTTGGCGAGCATGCCACGGGCCACGATCATGCGCATGATCTCGTTGGTGCCTTCGAGGATCTGGTGGACGCGGAGGTCTCGGGCGAGCTTTTCGATGCCGTAGTCGGCGAGGTAGCCGTAGCCGCCGTGGAGTTGCAGGCATTGGTCGACGATGCGGCTGCCGGCCTCGGTGCAGAACTTCTTGGCCATGGCGCAGTGCTGGGTGGCGTCGGGGGCTTGGGTGTCGAGCTTCCAGGCGGCTTGGCGCAGGAAGGTGCGGGCGGCTTGCAGCTCGATCTCCATATCGGCGAGGCGGAACTGGAGGGCTTGGAACTGGTCGATGGAGCGCCCGAAGGCCTTGCGGTCGGCCATGTAGGCGAGGGTGGCAGTGAGCGCTGTTTGCGCGGCGCCGAGGGAGCAGGCGGAGATGTTGAGGCGGCCACCGTCGAGGCCCATCATAGCGTATTTGAAGCCAGCGCCTTCTTCGCCAAGGAGGTTCTCGGGCGGGACGGGGCAGCTATCCATCTGGACCTGCCGGGTGGGCTGGGAGCGCCAGCCCATCTTGTCTTCCAGCGCGCCGAAAGAGAGGCCATCGGTGCCGTCTTCGACGATGAGGGCGGAGATGCCGCGCGGGCTGTCGTCTCCGGTGCGGGCCATGACGATATAGGCATCGGAGTAGCCGCCGCCGGAGATGAAGGCCTTGGTGCCGGTCAGCTGGTAGCCTTCGTTGGTTTTGGTGGCGCGGGTCTTCAGCGCCGCCGCGTCGGAGCCGGAGCCGGGCTCGGTGAGGCAGTAGGAAAAGACCGTCTCCATGGTGAGGGCCTTGGGCAGATACTTGTCGCGGGTTGCGTCGGACCCAAACGCCGAGAGCATCTTGGCGCACATGTTGTGGATGGAGAGGAAGGCGGCGACGGAGGGGCAGGCCATGGAGAGGGCCTCGAAGACGAGGGTGGCATCGAGGCGGGAGAGGCCGGAGCCGCCGTGCTCTTCGGGGACGTAGAGGCCGGCGAGGCCGAGGGCGGCGATCTCGGGCCAGAGGGCCTTGGGGATGGTGCCCTCGGCCTCCCATGTGCGGGCATGGGGGGCGATGGCGTTTTGGCCAAAGCTGTGGGCCATGTCGAAGATGGCGGTTTGCTCTTCGGTGAGTTCGAAGTTCATGTGTGCTCCTCCCCAGGGGCGTTATTGAACGCTGGGTCAATTCTGGAGGTAAGGGGGAGGGTTGGCAAGGGGGTGGTTGAGGGCGAACCGGCCATTGACAGACTGTGGCGGCGCAACGATTCAGCTTCCGCAAGAGCAGTTCTTTACCAACGAACACCGGAAATAGTGTGGCCAACAACAGAACGCCAAGTCTTAATTTAGATTTCTTAGCTTCCTATTCCAAGCAACGCCAAGATTAACGCCAGTATCGCGGCAGCCAATTGTCCAACGCCGGCGTCCAAGAATTTTTCTGCAAGGTATTTCAAGGGTGACACAATTACCTCAAGCGCGGCCTTCACGCGCAGCAAACTGCCTCTCAGCAGTTGGCGTCCAGCGCTCAGTTCGGCTGGCACGAATTCTTTTACATCACCTTTAAGGCTGTTACTTTTTGAGATCTGTGTGGCAATCTCATCAAGCCCATCCGTGATCTCTTTTACCTCCGGCGCGTTGTGGTCAATGCGTACAAACCTATCAGATCCGGGAATCGATCCCCCTTGAACTCGTCGTTTCAAATATCGATCAAGTTCGCGTTGATGGGGAATGAATAAATTACTGACAAATTGGTAATTTGCATCGTTATAATCTCCACGATGCTCATAAAAATAGCTCGCAATAAATCCTTCATAGTTAATTAAATCTGCGGCTAGTGCCCGCACCAGGCATAGCTGAGCGGCGATCCTGCGATCCTTGTCCAACGGCCAGTCAAAAGTGTTGTTACCCATACCGCTCTGTTCAATCAGCATGGTCTCTGAAATCTCATCGAGAGTTATCAAACTACCCAACTCATTGAGGATAGCCGACAAGCGGTCTGGCGCATTGTCGATTAAGTGTAGCCAACGTGCCAAGATTTTGGGGCAATCCGTAAATTTCGTATCCAAAGCAAGTTGTGCGACTTCATCTAGTTCTTCAAGAAAATATAGTTCGTCATCTTCAATCATTGAGAATCTCCTGAACCGATTGGATCAATATGAATAATTTCTGAACCGGAGCACAAGTGTGGCAATCGTTGAAGGTCAGGCGTCTTTGTAGTTGGAGTCGCCCCACTGAACGGAATCTCAAATAACGTCCGCAAGTTCTCCAAAAGTCCGTTTTTGCTCTCGCGCCAAAGAAATTCGAATACGCAGCCAAAGTCCGGTTTAAGCCCTCCCCCCTCAAACCCCCTCCCCAAACTCGTCCATCAAGCTCTCCACCACCCCCCGCATGGCGGCCTCGTGCGAGGCTCCGGCTTCCACGTTGCCTGCATAGACGGCCCGCTGGCGGTCTGCTGCGTTTCCTGCGGCCACGATCTCTGGCAGGCGGGCGATTTCGGCCTCGCTGCCTAGGGCGTGGGCGTCTTCGGCGAGGATTTCCACCAGTTCTTCGGCCAGCGCGCGCATGGGGACGATCTCTCGGGCGCCGAAGTCTATCAGGCCTTCGCTCACGCCGTAGCGTTGGGCGCGCCAGCGGTTTTCCATGATCAGGAAGCGGTCGTAGCGGCGCCAGCGGAGGTTGCGGGTGCGCAGGCGCCAGAGCATGCGGAGCAGGGCTTGGGTGGTGGCGGCGAGGGTGAGCGTGTCTTCCAGCCGGGGGCTGACGTCGCAAATGCGGGTTTCCAGCGTGGGGAAGCGGTGGGAGGGGCGCAGATCCCACCAGATTTTGGTGCTGTCTTCGATCACCCCGAGGTCCACCAGCACCTGCACGGTGCGCTCGTATTCGGTGAAGCTCTCGAAGGCGGGGGGCAGGCCGGTGCGCGGCAGGTTGTCGAACACCGTGAGGCGATAGGACGACAGGCCGGTGTCTTGCCCCTGCCAGAAGGGGGAGGAGCCGGAGAGCGCCAGCAGGTGGGGGAGGAAGTAGGAGAGTTGCGGCAGCAGGTCTGCGCGCAGGTCGTCATCCTCGATGCCGATGTGGACGTGCATGCCGCAGATCAGCGCCCGGCGCACCACCCCGCCGAGGTCTTGGTGCAGCGTGTTGTAGCGGCTTTTGTCGGTGTGGGTCTGGTCTTTCCAGTCGGCGAAGGGGTGGCAGCTTACGGCGATGGGGGCGAGGTTATGCGCGGCGGCGCAGCGGGCGACGGTGGCGCGCAGGCGTTTGAGTTCTTCGCGGGCCTCGGTGATGTTGCCGCAGACGCGGGTGCCGATCTCGATCTGGCATTGCAGAAATTCGGGTGAGACCTGATCGGCCAGTTCGTCGGCGCAGGCCTCCATCAGCGCTTCGGGGGCGCGGGCGAGGTTGAGGGTGTCTCGGTCGACGAGAAGGTATTCTTCCTCGATGCCGAGCGTGAAGCTGGGGGTGGTTGTGGCCATGCGGGTTCTCCCTCGGTGCACCGCCAGATTGGCAGAGCGGGCGGCGCAGGGGAAGATGGAGCCGTGAGGGGGGATTTTGGCGCGGCGGCCCAGGGGAGGGATGGGCCGCCGCGCGAGCCCGGTGGTGAGGGGACCGCCGGGCATGGACCCCGCCGGGGAGGTGGCGGGGAAACTTGGCGCGGCGGCCCCGGGGAGGAGCGGGCCGCCGCGCGGGCCCGGGGTGAGGAGACCACCGGGCGGGGGGATCAATCGGCGATGACTGTGAAGTCTGTGTCGAGGTCGGTGACGAAGGTGCTGTTCTTGCGGATCACCACGCGCTCGCCCGTGCCGCGCGCGCCCTCAGCGTAGGGGCTGTCAGACGTGAGGTCGTAGACCTGCACGCTGTTGTCCTGCTCGATCTGGGGGATGGCGAAGCGTTGGACCACGGTGCCATTGGCCGCGCGGCATTCGTTGCCCACGCGCAGGGAGCCCTGGGGGCATTGCGGGGAAACGAAGGTTTGGGCGGCGAGCGGCGCGGCGGCGATGGTGGCCAGCAGCGCGGCGGGCAAGGTGCGGTTGATCATCTGTCCTGTCCTTTCGGTTGGAGCTCCAACGCGGGAAAGGGGCGACAGGTTCCGCCGAAGCGGGATCAGGCGGGGCGTTTGGCGAGAGCGTCGAAGGTTTTCTCGGCGAGACCGAGCACTTCGAGTGAGCCCGCCTCGGTATCTTGCACCACGGCGACGATGGCATCGAGCTCGTCCCAGCTGCGCATGACGATGTTGGCCATTTCGCGGGTTTCGGGCGTGGGGGCGTAGTAGCAGATGATCGTTTCGGGGCCGCGCAGGAAGGCCTCGGCCTTCTTGGCCTGAACCTCCAGCAGGGCGGCGTAGTCTTTTTCGAAGGAGGTGACGGCGGAGAGATCGACCAGCTGTTTCTGGCCGGGGCGGTAGGCCGGATCGGCCATGTAGCGGCCGAAGGCTTCGAAGGTTTCGGAGATGGCGGCGTGGCCGTGATACTTGACGAAGACGAGGCCGATTTGGGGGTGGATACGGTAACTTAGCGGCATCAGGGCTCCTTGACCTTTAGGTAAGTTTTGACCTTTCGGTCAAGGAGAGTCCAGCGGCTTGGCTGAGGTGCTGGCGCGGCTTGCCACTGCCTTCGCCGATGGGTTGAACCCGATTGGCGAAATGCCGCTGCAAAGGGTGCGTCAGGCTCTCGATTAATTGAATATTAACGTCGTGCGCCTTAGGCACGGGCAGGATAATGCGCAGTTTGGCGAAAAAATGAGCCATTCTGAATCGACGGGCGGTTGAGGCATGACGGAGATAGCAGTGCGAATAGCGGTGGGTGTCATCACACGCCGCAGGCCCGAGGGCCTGAGGCGGCTGTTGGAGAGTTTCGCGCAGATGGACCGCCCGGCTGGCGCGGATATCCAGTTTGTCATTTGCGAGAATGACAGCGAGGCCAGAGCCGGGGGCGTGGTTGAGGCGTTTCGGGCCAAGATTGGCCTGCCCGTGCACCTGCTGCTGGAAACGCGGAAGGGCATTCCGTTTGCGCGCAGCTGTGTGCTGGCCGAGGCTTTGGAGAAGTCTTTCGACTTTCTGACCTTCATTGATGACGACGAGGTTGTTGAGCGGGACTGGCTGGTGAGGATGATGGAGGCCGTCGAGACGCGTGGCCTTGATCTGGCGGCTGGCCCTGTGCGCTTCATCGCGCCGGATGAGCCCTTGACGGAAGTGAACCGCGCGATCCTTCAGCAGCTTCAAGCGCGCTTCAGTAAGGACGAGCGCGCGCAGGCGGCCAAGGTTGCGGCGGGGGACGATGGTGACACTGAGGCCTACACCGGGAATTGGTGCCTCAGGCTCGACACGGCCCGCCGGTTGGGCGTGACGAAGTTTGATGAGTGGACGGCGGAGAGCGGCGGGGAAGACTCGGCCTTTTGCGCCGCAATGCAGGCGGGCGGGGCCCGCATTGGCTGGGTGCCCGACGCCATTGCCCATGAGATACAGCCCGTTCGGCGCCTGACGCTCTCTTATGTTTACCGG
This sequence comes from Oceanicola sp. D3, assembly GCF_006351965.1. Taxonomy (NCBI): domain Bacteria; kingdom Pseudomonadati; phylum Pseudomonadota; class Alphaproteobacteria; order Rhodobacterales; family Roseobacteraceae; genus Oceanicola; species Oceanicola sp. D3. Next base: position 2,630,924 of record NZ_CP040932.1, on the reverse strand, counting down.
CGCAACAGAGACCAAGAACGTACCAAGGTTCGCCTGCGGCCCCGCAGTTTGCGCAACCGCGCGTCTTATGTGGCAAAGCGATCTGCGGAGCTGGTGCTGATCGGCATCGCTGCGCCGGTGCTGCTTGTGCTGCGCCCGAAAGACCGCGGTGAGCTGTTGTTCAAGGTTGCACGGAAGGCCGGCAAAACGGCGGGGATGTTCGGCAGCATGTTTGGCATGAAGAGCCGGCATTATGCGTCATCCCAGGATCTTCTGCACATTGAACGCGGCGCTTAGCGCTCTAGTTACGCCGCTCTCGTTGGTATTTTGTCGTTGGAGGTAGGTTTGGGGATTCCAGAACGTTTGGGGCATATTTGGATCGGCCCGAAGCCCGTGCCCGAGAAGTGGCTCAGAACATGGCGCGAAAAGCATCCGCGAGCCGCCTATACGTTGTATGACAACGATTTTCTTGATCGCTTCCCGTTCAAGTGCCGGGCGCAGATTGACGCGATGCTGGAGCGGCGCTCGTATCCCGGTGTTGCTGACCTGATGCGCTACGAAATCCTGGCCGAATTCGGGGGGCTTCTGCCGGGGGCAGACTCGATTTGCCTGAGGTCAACGGATGGCCTCTTCGAGCGGGAGTGCGCCTACACCGTTTATGAGAACGAACTGCTGCGGGGGCGGCTGGTTTCACCGATCCTGGCTTGTGAGCCGGGCAATCCGTTTGTTGTGGCACTTGTTGAACGCTTGGCGGAGACCGACCCGGACCAGCTGGGAATGCCTTGGGTTGCAACGGGAAACCTGTTTTGCACCAGAATGATTGAAGAGCTGAACCCGGATATTGAGGTCTTCCCTTCGTATTTCTTCAATCCTTTGCATTACACCGGCGTGCTCGACCCGGATGCAAAGCAGGCATACGCGCTTCAAGTTTGGGGATCGACCGTGGACGCCTACAAGGATGCCTCTCAACGTGGGCTCTCCGGTTGGTGGGCCCGGCGCGCTGAGCGGCGCGCGCGGCGGCGCGGTGCTCAGGTGCTGAATGAGATCGAAAGGCGCAACATGCGCCAGAAGATGGCGGAAATGGAGAGGCTTTTCCCTGATGCGCTGGAGGGTGGCGCGTAACGCCGGTTCCGCAAATAGAATGGGCCCGGCGTTGAACCGGGCCCAAGCCAATTAGTTCGGGTCTACCGTCAGTCCATCTGTTTGAAGGCGAATTCGCCGCCGTCCTTGATGCCCGAGAACCACCGCGCGGTGACGGTTTTGGTGCGGGTGTAGAAGCGGAAGGCGTCGGGGCCGTATTGGTTGAGGTCGCCGAAGCCGGATTTCTTCCAGCCGCCGAAGGTGTGGTAGCTCAGCGGCACCGGGATCGGGAAGTTGATGCCGACCATGCCGACATTGACCCGGTGGGCAAAGTCGCGCGCCGTGTCGCCATCGGCGGTGTAGATCGCCGTGCCGTTGCCGTAGGGGTTGTCCATCACCAGGTTGAGGGCTTCGTCGTAGCTCTCGGTGCGCACCTGGGTGAGCACGGGGCCGAAGATCTCTTCCTTGTAGATGTCCATCTCCGGCGTGACCTTGTCGAAGAGGTGGGGGCCAACGAAGTAGCCCTCTTCGTAGCCTTGCAGCGAGAAGTCGCGGCTGTCGACCACCAGATCGGCACCTTGCTCCACGCCAGAGTCGATCAGGCCGAGGATGCGCTCTTTGGCGGCGGCGGTGATGACGGGGCCGTAATCAACATCGGCGCCCGCGGTGTAGGGGCCGACCTTGAGGGCCTCGATGCGGGGCACCAGCTTTTCGATCAGGGTGTCGGCGGTTTTCTGGCCGACGGGCACGGCAACGGAGATGGCCATGCAGCGCTCGCCTGCGGCGCCGTAGGCGGCGCCCACCAGCGCGTCGGCGGCTTTGTCCATGTCGGCGTCGGGCATGACGATCATGTGGTTTTTCGCGCCGCCGAAGCACTGCGCGCGTTTGCCGGTCGCGGTGGCGCGGGCGTAGATGTACTGCGCGATGGGCGTGGAGCCGACGAAGGCGACGGCCTGGATGGTTTCGTTATCCAGCAGGGCGTCCACGGCTTCCTTGTCGCCGTTGACGACTTGCAGCACGCCATCGGGCAGGCCGGCTTCCTTCAGCAGTTCAGCGAGGCGCATCGCAGTGGAGGGCACACGCTCGGAGGGCTTGAGGATCATGGCGTTGCCGCAGGCGAGTGCGCCGGCCATCTTCCAGAGCGGGATCATTGCCGGGAAATTGAAGGGGGTGATGCCAGCGACCACGCCGAGTGGCTGGCGCATGGAGTAGAGGTCGATGCCGGGGCCGCCGTCGTTGGTGTATTCGCCCTTCAGCATGTGCGGTGCGCCCATGCAGACTTCGACGAACTCGAGGCCGCGCTGCACATCGCCCTTGGCGTCTGGGATGGTTTTGCCGTGCTCGCGGGCGCAAAGCTCGGCCAGCTCGTCCATGTGCTTGTTGATGAGGGCACCGAAGGCCATCATCACACGGGCGCGGCGCTGCGGGTTGGTGGAGCCCCATTTCTTCTGGGCTTCGGCGGCGCGGGCGACGGCATCATCAACCTCGGCCTTGGTGGCAAGGGCGACGGTGGCCTGCACTTCGCCGGTGGCGGGGTTGAAGATGTCGGCAGCGCGGCCGGATGTACCTGCGGTTGGCTGGCCGTCGATGAAATGGCCGATCTGGGTGGTCATGGCAAAACTCCTCCTGTTTTCGGTGTCGCGCAGACCATACCCTTGCAATTATCCCGGTAGAAGCGGCAGTTTGACAAACACGTCTTGCAAAAATGCATGGGAGAGAAGAATGGCCGTGTCGTGGGACGACATGCGGATTTTCATTGCCGTGGCGCGAGAGGGGAGCCTTTCGGGCGCGGGGAATGCGTTGAAACTTGATCCGGCGACGGTGGGGCGGCGGGTGCAGCGGCTGGAAGAAAGCTTGGGTGCGCCGCTGTTTTTGAAGTCGCCGCAGGGCTATGCGCCGAGCGAGGCGGGGGAGCGGCTGATGCCCCATGCCGAGGAGCTGGAGCAGGCCATGCTGACCGCCGAGGATGCGGTGCGCGGGCAGGAAGACAGGCTGACCGGCACGATCCGAGTGGGCGCGCCGGATGGCTGCGCGAACTTTCTGCTGCCGCAAGTGATAACGAAGATCTGTGATGCCCATCCCGAGCTTGAGGTGCAGGTGGTTTCGCTGCCGAGGGTCTTCAACCTCAACCGGCGCGAGGCCGATCTGGCGATTGCTGTCTCGCGGCCCACGGCGGGGCGGCTGACGGTGCAGAAGATCACCGACTATCACCTCTATCTCGCCGCCTCCCGGCATTGGTTGCGGCACAACACGGTGGAGAGCCTCGACGATCTGCGCGGCAAGCGGCTGGTGGGCTACGTGCCCGACATGATCTTTGACAAGGAGTTGGACTATCTGGGCGAGCTCGGGCTGGAGCGGGTGCAGATGGCCTCCAACTCGGTGTCGGTGCAGTTCAACTGGGTGCGGCAGGGGGCCGGGATTGGGGTTGTCCACGGGTTTGCCATGGGCACCGCACCCCGGGTGCAGCGGGTTTTAGCGGATCAGGTGCGGCTGAAACGCACCTTTTGGCTGGTGCGCCACGCCGACGACCGGCGGGTGCGCCGCCTCAGCCGATTTGCCGAATTGCTCTGCGAGGGGCTCCGCGCAGAAGTGGAGCGGTTGGAAGCCGAGACTTGACAGGCCGGGGCGGGAGCGCAACGCTCAACCTGAACGGGCGACGTTGGAGGTTAAGCCATGCTTGTGCAACAGATTCTCAAGGACAAGGGCGGCGACGGCGTGTTGTGTGTGAAACCCGGAAGCTCGGTTTCGGATGCCGCCAAGCTGCTTTCGGAAAAGCGGATCGGCTCGGTCATCGTCTCGTCTGACGGCAAGTCGGCGCAGGGCATTCTCTCGGAGCGCGATATCGTGCGCGAGCTTGGACGGCGCGGGCCGGGGTGCTTGAGCGATGTGGTGGATGATCTGATGACGTCCAAGCTCATCACCTGCACCAAGGAAGAGACCGCGCTGAGCGTGCTGGAGAAGATGACCACCGGGCGGTTTCGGCACATGCCGGTGCTGGAGGGCGAAGAGATGATTGGCCTGATTTCGATCGGGGATGTCGTCAAGGCGCGGCTCAGCGAGCTGGCGATGGAGAAAGACGCGCTCGAAGGCATGATCATGGGGCATTGAGCCGCCGCAGCGCTGCGCCGGGGCTGACCGGGCCGGGCACGGGGCGGGCAAGGGGCCACCGTTTGCGCTAACGGACAGATGCGCAACAATGTTGCGCCGCGCCCCGGCTTTCGCCTTGCCCCTCCGGAAGTGCTGGTGTTTTCTGCCAAAGACCTGAGCCGCAAGAGGGGGAGCAGCGATGCGCGTGGGGCTTTATCCGGGCACTTTTGATCCGGTTACGCTGGGCCATATCGACATTATCACCCGCGCCACCGCGCTGGTGGACAGGTTGGTGATTGGCGTGGCCATCAACCGCGATAAGGGCCCGCTCTTCGACCTTGAGGAACGCGAGGCGATGGTGGAGGCCGAGTGCGCCGGGATTGCCGCCAGCACCGGCTGCGAGATCGTGGTGCACCCGTTCGAAAACCTGCTGATTGACTGTGCCCGGGATGTGGGCGCCGGGCTGATTGTGCGCGGTCTGCGGGCTGTGGCCGACTTTGAGTATGAATATCAGATGGTTGGCATGAACCGGCAGTTGGATGACACGATTGAAACCGTGTTTTTGATGGCCAGCGCCGAGCGGCAGGCGATTGCCTCCAAGCTGGTGAAGGAGATTGCGCGGCTGGGCGGCGACATATCGAAGTTCGTCAGCCCCTCGGTGCGCGACAAGCTTCTGGCCAAATACACCTGAGCCGGGTAGGGCAGCGCCATGGTTGCCAATGTCATCTGCATAAAATGGGGCACGCTCTTTGGGCCCGAATATGTAAACCGGCTTTATAGCGGGGCGCGTCGGCATCTGAGTGATGATGTGCGGTTTTTCTGCATGACGGAAGATCGGGCAGGGCTGCACCCGGATGTCGAGGTGCTCGATCTGCCTGTAGAGCCGTTCCTCGCGGATATGGACGCGGCGCTGGCCGTGGCCAACCGGCAGGGGGCAATGCGCAAGGTGTCGCTGTTTCGGCCCGGGTTGATCCCTGATCTCGATGGGCCGTTGCTGGGCTTTGATCTCGACGTGGTGGTGAGCGGCTCGCTGGACGGCTTGCTGAACTTCGCGCCGGGCAAGGTGGCGATGCGGGCCGATTGGGTGGAAGCGCGGCGGGGCCGCAAGACGGGCCATGGCTCGGTGTTCCGGTTCGATCCTGCCCTGCACGGCTGGCTCTACGAGGTGCTGGCGAATGATGCCAAGGCGCAGGTGGAGAAGGCGCGGGGGAGCGAGCAGCGTTATACCAGCACGCTGGCGCAGGAGCGGGGGGAATTTGCCTATTTGCCCGGTGATGAGGTGGTGAGCTTCAAGCATGATTGCCTTGGACTGCCGCCGATGAACTGGCTCAGGCCTGCGAAACTGCCGGAAGCCGCCAAGGTGGTGTGCTTTCATGGGCATCCCAAGATGCATGAGGCGGTGGCGGGTTATTCCGGGTCTTGGCTGCGGGCCTGTAGGCCGACGCCATGGTTGGCCGATCATTGGATTGACCGGGCGCGGGATGATCTTGGGCCCGAGTGGGCTTGAGGGCGCAACCCCTCCCAATGCATAGGAAATTCACGGAACGATCACGTCTCAGGGGTTGTTCTGCGCACCTTCCCGGCTAATCTGGTCGCGTTTGAGAAGGGGATGTTTCATGAGATTTAGTAGGGTGGCGCTTGCGCTTTTTACAGCGGCAAGCCTTGTGGCAGCACCGCTTGCGGCGCGGGAAAAACTGAGCCGACAGATCCCGGTGGACAAGAGGTTCGCCAAAACCGATGAGATCAAGTTTACCGGCACGCCAAAAGGATACAGCTTTCGCTGGGCGGTGATTGCGCCGGCGGGTGTGATTGAATTCTGCGGCGTGGGCTCAGGCGGCGACATCGCCATGCGGTCTGCCTACGATCAGATCCGGCAGAAGATGCAGCTGGAGATGAACGGTAAGGTGATCCACCGTGGGGTGCAATTTTTTGCGCGTGTGAACTCGGTGAAGAAGCTCGACAAGGCGGTGGCGAATTGCATTTCGACCGGGGTCAAGGTTCCGGCGAAGCGTCCGGACATTCGGCTGACGCTGGATCGGGGCCGGGTTAAGGGCTGAAGCGGAGAAGGCGTGAGCGACTTGCCCGGCGGACTACCCGCCGGTGTGGCTCATGTGGCGCGGCATCTGGCCGGTTATGTCTTGCCTTGAATAGTCGAAGTCGTGGCCCTTGGGCTTGCGGGAGATCGCGGCGCGGATGGCGGCTTCAAACTCGGGGCCGGGGCCGTATTGGCGCAGGGGCGCGCGCAGGTCGGCGCGGTCTTCTTGCCCCAAGCACATGTAGAGCTCGCCGGTGCAGGTCATCCGGACGCGGTTGCAGCTTTCGCAGAAGTTATGGGTCAGCGGGGTGATGAAGCCGATTTTCTGGCCTGTCTCTTGCAGCTGGACATAGCGGGCCGGGCCGCCGGTGCGCTCTGCGAGGTCGATCAGGGTATATTGCTCGGCCAGCTTGGCGCGCAGATCCTTGAGTGACCAGTATTGGCCGATGCGGTCTTCATTGCCGAGGTCGCCCATGGGCATGACCTCGATCCATGTCAGGTCCATGTCGCGGGCGGCGCAGAACTCGGCGAGGGTGAAGAGCTCGTCCTCGTTGAAGCCTTTCAGCGCCACGGCGTTGAGCTTGACGCGCAGGCCCGCCGTTTGCGCTGCGTCGATGCCGCGCAGAACTTGGGGCAGGCGGCCCCAGCGGGTGATGCGGGCGAATTTTTCTTCGTTCAGCGTGTCGATCGAGATGTTGATGCGTTTGACGCCGGCGGCGGCGAGTTGGGGGGCGAAACGCTCCAGCTGGGAGCCGTTGGTGGTGAGGGTCAGCTCATCGAGCGCGCCGGACTCGAGGTGGCGGGTCATCCCCTCGAAGAAGGTCATGATGCCCTTGCGCACCAGCGGCTCTCCGCCGGTGATGCGCAGCTTCTTCACGCCGAGGCCGATGAAGCCGGTGCAGGCGGCATCGAGCTCTTCCAGCGTGAGCAGTTCCTTTTTGGGAAGGAAGGTCATGTTTTCGGACATGCAGTAGACGCAGCGAAAATCGCAGCGGTCGGTCACTGACACGCGCAAATAGGTGATCGGGCGCTGGAAGGGGTCGATCAGGGGTGTTTTCATGAGGTATAGGTAGGCCGCAAGGGGCGAAGCGGCAAGGTGAATTGCGGCGCGTCCGACCAAGGTAGCCCAAGGTGGCAAGGAGCGGAATGGTGCAGGCGATGCAGAAATTGATGGGCGTGACGGCGGCGGCGCTGGTGTTGGCGGGCTGTGCGGAAGGACCGTTTGCGATGAAGCCGAAGGCGGAAGCGACCGAGGCGAAGGCTGGGGAAAGCGAAAGCAAGGCCCCGGTGGCCGCAGCGGCGCCGCCCCCGCCGGAGAATGCGCGCACCGCCGACCAGTTTGACACCACGACGGAAGAGGAAAAGCAGGCCGCTGCCGCCGCGCCTGTGGCTGCCGAAAAGGAGCTGGGCACGACAATTGCCTCGCTGGGCGATCCGACCGACCCGGGATTCTGGGCGGAGACGCCGCTGGTGACAGTCGCGCAATCGGGGCGGCTGGTTTATCCGGGCAATGGCAATTCGGTGCAGGTGGAGCTGCGGCCTTCGGGGGGTGAGCCGGGATCTGGCACGCGGGTGAGCCTGCCGGCGTTTCAGGTGCTGGGCGCGCCGCTGACGGGGTTGCCGGAGCTGGTGGTTTACGCCGGGTCTACGGGGTAGCTCGTTCGCCCTTTGAGGCGGCCTCGCGGGGTGGTGGGCAGATTTCCCACCCTACGGGACGCGGTTTGGGGGGTGAGCGCTGGTGGGCAGATTGCCCACCCTACGGGGCGCGGTTTGGGGGGGTGAGCGATGGTGGGCAGATTGCCCACCCTACAGGTGTTTGGCGGCTTCTTTCTGGGCGAAGGGTTTGAGGCCTTGGCCGGGGCCTTCGAGGAAGGCGCGGGTGGCCTCTGCATCGTGCTTGGAGAGGTCGCGCAGCCACCAGGCGACGGCTTTCTGGATGAACCATTCTGTGTCTGATACGTAGGTTTCGGCCCATGTGAGCACGCGGGCGCGGGCTTGTGCCTCGGCGGCGTTGGGGTTGTTCTTCTTGGCAAGCGGCAGGGTGACGGTGAGCGCGGCGCGGCGGGTCCAGAGGCTCTCGCTCGTGGTCCAGGCCTCGACCTCATCCATGCGGGACAGGTCGGCCATGAGGCGCTTTTGCCCGGCCATCATGGCGTGGTCGGCGATGGCCCATGAATCGAGGTCGGGCAGCCAGCTTTTGATCAGCGCCCAGGCTTCGGTGTCGGGGCGCAGGCGGGCTTGGGTGAGCAGCTTGGCTGCGGCGATGCTGGCCTCGAAAATGTCGGTTTTCCAAAGGCTTGCGGCGAGGGTGACGCGCTCTGGCACGGGAAGGGTGCGCCGCCACTCTGTGGTCACCTCGTTCAGCGCCCGGTTTGGGATGCCGATGACCTCTCGGGTCTGCTTGTGATAGGCGGACATGCCCTCGGCCCGGCCGGGTTCGGCGAGGGCGCGGAGGGCGGTGAGGGCATCATCAAGGGTCATCAGGCGGTGAGGTTATTCAACCGTCACCGACTTGGCGAGGTTGCGGGGCTGGTCGACATCGGTGCCTTTGGCAACGGCGGTGTGATAGGCGAGCAGCTGCGCGGGCAGGGCGTAGAGGATGGGGGCCAGCGCGGGGGAGACCTCGGGGAGGATGATCTGGCGCCATGTGCCTTCGGCGGCGGTTTTCGCGCCGCGGGCATCCGTGACGAGGACGACCTTTCCGGCGCGGGCCATGACCTCTTGCATGTTGGAGATCGTCTTGTCGAAGAGCCCGTCGGAGGGGGCCATGAAGACGACGGGTGTGTGCTTGTCGATCAGCGCGATGGGGCCGTGTTTGAGCTCGCCGGATGCGTAGCCTTCGGCGTGGATATAGCTGATTTCCTTGAGTTTCAGCGCGCCTTCCATGGCCAGCGGGTAGAGTGGGCCGCGCCCCAGGAAGAGGATGTCGCGGGCTTCGGCCAGCTTTTGGGCGGTGGCTTCGATCTCGGGGGAGGCGGCCAGAGCGGCGTTGAAGAGGCCGGGGAGGGCGTTGAGCTCGGCGAGGTGCTCCTGCGCCGCTTCGGGCGTAAGGGTGCCACGGTCGAGGCCCGCCTTGAGGGCGAGCAGGAAGAGCACGGTGAGCTGGCAGGTGAAGGCCTTGGTGGAGGCCACGCCGATCTCGGCGCCTGCGAGGATCGGCAGGGCAATGTCGGAGGCGCGGGCGATGGAGCTTTCGGGGACGTTGACCACGGAGGCGATCATCGCCTTGTCTTCGCAATAGCGCAGGGCGGCCAGCGTGTCGGCGGTTTCGCCGGACTGGCTGACGAAGAGGGCGAGGGTGTTGGCCGGGATCGGCGGCTCACGGTAGCGGAACTCCGAGGCGATATCGACCTCGACGGGGAGGCGGGCGATCTGCTCGAACCAGTACTTGGCGGTCAGGCAGGCATAAAAGGCGGTGCCGCAGGCGACCATGGTGAGGCGGTCGAACTTGGTGAAGTCGAGGCCCGGCTCGGGCAGAGCGATGCCGCTTTCGGTGAGGTAGTAAGAGAGCGCCTCGCCCAGAACGGTGGGCTGCTCGGCGATTTCCTTGGCCATGAAGTGCTTGTGGCCGCCCTTGTCGATCTGGGCTGCGTCGATGGTGACGGTTTTGACCGGACGATTGGCGCGGTTGTTCTGGGCGTCGAAGATTTCGACGCTCTCACGGGTGAGCACGGCCCAGTCGCCCTCTTCGAGGTAGGTGATCTTGTCGGTCATGGGGGCCAGCGCGATGGCGTCGGAGCCGACGAAGATTTCACCCTCGCCGTGGCCGATGGCCAGCGGAGAGCCTTTGCGGGCGGCGATGAGCAGGTTGTCTTCGCCCTCAAAGAGGAAGCAGAGCGCGAAGGCACCGGTGAGGCGGGCTATGACCTGCTCGCAGGCGTCGCGGGGGGCGAGGCCCTGGGTAAGGTAATGCTCGGTGAGCAGAGCGACGACCTCGGTGTCGGTGTCGGTCACGGTTTTGAGGCCGTGGGTGGCCAGCTCTTCACGCAACTCGCGGAAGTTTTCGACGATGCCGTTGTGCACAACGGCGACGGGGCCGGCGCGGTGGGGGTGGGCGTTGGTTTCATTCGCGGCGCCGTGGGTGGCCCAGCGGGTGTGGCCGATGCCGGCCTTGCCGGGGAGGGGATCATGCACCAGCAGGTCGGAGAGGTTGACCAGCTTGCCGACCGCGCGACGGCGATCGAGCGCCTCGTCGTTTACGGTGGCGATGCCCGCGCTGTCATAGCCGCGATATTCCAGCCGTTTCAGGGCCTCCACCAGCAGGGGGGCGGCTTCATGGTTGCCGAGAACGCCGACGATTCCACACATTTACTTGGCCTCTTTCTTTGCTGCCTTGGCGGCGCGGAGCCTGTCCATCAGTTTGCGGGCGAGGCCGGGCTTGTTGCTTTGGCGGCCACGGGCGACGGCGAGGGCGCCATCGGGGACGTTTTCGGTGATGACGGAGCCGGAGGCGGTGAGGGCCTCGGCGCCCACGGTGACGGGGGCGACCAGCATGGTGTTGGAGCCGATGAAGGCGCGGGCGCCAACCTCGGTGCGGTGCTTGAAGACGCCGTCATAGTTGCAGGTGATGGTGCCTGCGCCGATGTTGGCGGCCTCGCCCACGGAGGCATCACCGATATAGCTGAGGTGATTGACCTTTGCGCCTTCGCCGATCTCGGCGTTCTTCACCTCGCAGAAATTGCCGACCTTGGCGTTGTTGGCCAGTTCCGCGCCGGGGCGGAGGCGGGCATAGGGGCCGACTTGTGCGCCGGTGCTCACGTGGCAGCCTTCGAGGTGGGAGAAGGCGCGGATTTGCGCGCCGGTCTCGACGGTGACGCCGGGGCCGAAGACGACGTAGGGCTCGATGGTGGCATCGCGGCCTACCCATGTGTCCCATGCGAAGTGGACGGTTTCGGGGGCGGTGAGGGTGACACCGTTTTCCAGCGCCTCCGCGCGTTTGGCCTGCTGGAAGGCGGCCTCGGCGGCGGCGAGGTCGGCGCGGGAGTTGACGCCCATGGTCTCGGCCTCGGCGCAGCGGACCACGCCGCAGGAGAGGCCACGGCTGCGGGCGATGGCGACGATGTCGGTGAGGTAATATTCGCCTGAGGCGTTATCGTTGCCGACATTATCGAGCAGGGAGAAGAGCTGGGCCGCATCGGCGCAGATCACGCCGGAGTTGCAGAGCGGGATGGCGCGCTGGGCTTCGGTGGCGTCCTTGTATTCGATAATCGCCTCCAAGCTGTCGCCATCCATGAAGAGGCGGCCGTAGCGGGCCGGATCGGCGGGCTCGAAACCCAGCACCACAACGGCATGCTGTGCGCGGGCGTCCAGCATGGCTTGCAGGGTGTCGGGGCGGATGAAGGGGGTGTCGCCGTAGAGGATGATGGCATCGCCTTCGGCGCCTGCGAGGGCTTCGCGGGCCTGAAGGACGGCGTGGCCGGTGCCGAGGCGGTCTTCCTGAATGACGACCTGCGCGGTGTCGTCGATTTCGGCCACGGCGGCCTCGACCGCTTCGGCGCCGTGCCCGGCGACAACCACCACGCGCTCAGGTTCCAGCGCGTTGCCTGCGTGCATGGCATGGGCCAGCAGGGGCGCGTGGGCGACCCGGTGCAAGACCTTCGGCATGTCCGACTGCATGCGGGTGCCTTGCCCCGCGGCGAGGATGATCAGGCTGGTGCCCATGGCCCGCTGCCCCTTTTGTTCTGCTCAACACCGGTTATACCCGGAACTCTTGGCTCCGTTCTACTCGCATGATGCAGGGTGGCAAGGGGCTGGCGGGTCACATGTGGTGACGGATTGTGACAGGGGTTGCGAATGAAAACGGTGGTCTTCGATCTGGACGGCACGCTGGCGGATACCAGCAAAGACCTGATTGCCTCGGCCAATGCCTGCTTTCTTGCGCGGGGGCTGGGCACGCTGCTGGACCCGGTTGCCGATGCGCATACGGCCTTTCGCGGCGGCCGGGCGATGCTGCGGCTGGGCTATGAGCGGGCCGGGTTTGGCGCGGAGGAGGTGGAGGCGGATTATCCGCGGCTGCTGGCTTACTATGGAGACAACATCGACACCCACACGGTGCTTTACCCCGGTGCGATGGAGGCGGTGGAGGCGCTGCGCAGCGGGGGGTTTGCGGTGTCGATCTGCACCAACAAGCCCGAGGCGCTGGCCGAGGCGCTGATGGGGCGGCTGGGCGTGCGCACGGCCTTCGGGGCGCTGATCGGGGCCGATACGCTCCCCGTTCGCAAGCCCGACCCGGCGCCCTATTTCGCCGCCGTGGAGCGGGCCGGGGGCACGCGGGGCATCTTGATTGGCGATACGGAGACCGACAGGGAGACGGCGCGGGCGGCAGGGGTGCCCTGTGCGCTTGTCACCTTCGGCCCCGATGGGCGGGGGGTAGAGGCGCTGGAGCCGGAGGCGCTGATCGACCATTTTGACGAGCTGCCGGAGCTGGCGGCGCGGCTGCTGGCGGATTGACCGGCAGAGGCGTGCAAAGCAGGGTGGCAGCATGAGCGAAGTGTTCAAGGGCAATTTCACCCAGCAGGAGCCGCTGCCCGAGGCGGCGCGGGAGGCGGCGATGGGCGTGCTGCGCCATGGGCGGCTGCATCGCTATAACCTTGCGGGCGAGGATGCGGGCGAGGTGGCGCTGCTGGAGCAGGAGTTTGCCGCCTTTGTGGGGGCGAAGTATTGCCTTGCCACGGCGAGCGGCGGCTCGGCCATTGGCGTGGCACTCCGGGCCGTGGGCGTAAAGCCGGGGGACAGGGTGCTGACCAATGCCTTCACCCTTGCGCCGGTGCCCGGTGCGATTGCTGCTGTTGGTGCGGAGCCGGTGTTTGTGGAGGTCACGGACGGGCTTGTCATCGACCTTGATGATCTGGCCGCTAAGGCGGGCGAGGCGGGGGTGCTGCTGCTCTCTCACATGCGCGGGCATATTGCCGACATGGACCGGCTGATGGAGATCTGCCGCGCGGCGGGTGTGGTGGTGGTTGAGGATTGTGCGCATACGATGGGCGCAAGCTGGGATGGCGTGCCGAGCGGGCGGCATGGCGCGGTGGCCTGCTACTCGACCCAGACCTACAAGCATATGAACTCGGGCGAGGGGGGCCTGCTGGTGAGCGACGATGAGGACATCGCCGCCAAGGCGGTGCTGCTCTCGGGGTCTTACATGCTGTATGAGCGCCACCTTGCCGCGCCGGGGCCCGAGGTGTTTGCCCGCCATCGGATGGAGGTGCCCAACATTTCGGGGCGGATGGACAACCTGCGCGCGGCGATCCTGCGCCCGCAGCTTGCCGAGCTTCCGCGCCAGATCGAGCGGTGGAACGCGCGATACCGGGAGGTGGAAGAGGGGCTGCGCGGCACGCCGGGGCTGACGGTGGTGGAGCGCGGCGAGGCGGAGCGCTTTGTGGGCTCGTCGATCCAGTTTCTGCTCAAGGGCTGGAGCGGTGAGGCGGTGGGCGAGGTGCTTGCGCGCTGCCTTGAGCGGGGCGTGGAGTTGAAGTGGTTTGGTGGGCCGGAGCCGGTGGGCTTTACCTCGGCTTATGGGCATTGGCGCTATGCCGAAACGCCGGAGCTTGCCCGCACCGACGCCGTGCTGGCCGGGCTGGTGGACATGCGCCTGCCGCTGACCTTTTCGGTCGAAGATTGCGCCTTGATCGCGCGGATCATTCGGGCCGAGGTGGGCACGGTGTTTCAGGCGCGCTGAAGGCGGGTTTCATCACCTTTCATGACCGGGTTGAAACGGGTAACGGCGGGATCTCGCTGCAATTTCGCTCGTTCTGGTTGTGCCTCTGATCCGTGATGGAACGGGCCTGCACGCCCCGCTGTTGGTGCCCCACGCCAGCCGGGCGGCGATGTCTGATCGTGGAAGACCCGGCGGATTTGAGACGATGAACGGAGACATACGATGTTCAAGAAACTCACCCTGAGTGCTGCCGCCCTCTGCGTGGCCGCCACCCCGATGCTTGCCGCACAGGCGACCGCAACGACCGACCTCAACCTGCGTTCGGGCCCCGGCCCGGAGTTTGAGGTGATTGGTGTGATCGCTGGCCTCGACCAGGCCGAAGTGGAAGGTTGCCTTGACGGCGGTGCGTGGTGCGAAGTGACCTATGACGGCCAGACCGGCTGGGCGCACCGGCACTATCTGAGCGGCTCGGCCACCGAGGCCACGAAAGTGACCACGACCCGCACCGTGACCTACATGAAGGAAGGCGGCAACGAGGGGGCCGGCGCCGCAGCCGGTGCTGTAACAGGTGGCGCGATTGCCGGTTCGCTGATCGGCGGCCCTGCGGCCATTGCGGCAGGCGTGGTGCTTGGCGCCAATGCGGGCAGCGATGCCGTGCCCGAGCCGGAGACCAAAACCGTGACCTATGTGACCGAAAACCCGGTTGAGCCGGTCTATCTCGATGGCGAGGTGGTGCTGGGTGCGGGCGTTCCCGAGGACGTGGAGATTTATCCGGTTCCGGAGAGCGACTATTCCTACCTCAACGTGAACGGGCAGGATGTGCTGGTGAAGGAAGACCGGACGATCGTTTACGTTTACCGCTAAGCGCGGTGGAGGAGAGCAAGATTGGGCGGCCCCGGTGCGGGCCGCCCTTTTTGGTTGGGAACCGATTGCCCCTGCGCGGTGTTGTCTCACCAAGCAGCGGGGGCCGCCAAGCCGCCCTTCGCCCCCACGAACGAAATACGAGGACACGATCATGAAACCCCTTCTGACCGGCGCGGTTGCCGCGCTGAGCCTGACCGCTGTTGCCCCTGCCATTGCAGCCGAGGCGACTGCCACCACCGATCTGAACCTGCGCTCCGGCCCCGGCATCGAATACGCCGTGGTTGGCACCTTGGGGGCCAATGAGACCGCCGAGGTGGAAGCCTGCCTTGAAGCTGCGCCGTGGTGCCGGATTCAATCTGCCGATGGCACCGCATGGGTGCACAGCCGCTACCTCAGCGGCAGCCCCGAGGCGATGGTTCCGGTTGCGGCCTCGACCATCACCGTGCGCCCGGATGAAGACACCACCCCTGCCGAGCTTGATGCGGCTGTGGTGAACGGCACGCTGGTGGATGCGCCAAGCAATGTGGCACCGCTGATCGAGATCCCTGACGAGGCGGTTGCCGTTTACATGACAGAGCGCGCTGGCCCTGACACGGCTGCCGATGGCGAGACCGTGGCGCTGGGCAACAGCGAGGCTGGCGTCAGCGTGCACAATGTGCCCGAGGGCGGGCTGACCTACCTGACGATTGACGGCGAGACCCGCGTGCTGGAGCCGGGCACCAAGACGACCGTGTATATCAACCGGTAAACCATTGATCCGAACCCGCTGGCCTGTCCCTGTCAGTGGTCAAGCGAGAGAGCGGCCGTTGCCCCGGCCGCTCTCTCTGCGTTTCGTGCAGGGGAATCGTTGACCCGGCCCGCTGGCTCTTCTACTATTTGAACGCTTGTTCAATAAATGGGAGGAGCGGGCGATGTTTGCAGGGCAGTTGAAGTTTGACCTTGGCGAGGAGGTTGAGGCGCTGCGCGACATGGTGCACCGCTTCGCGCAGGAGCGGATCAGGCCGATCGCTGCGGAGGTGGATGCCAGTAACGAATTCCCCGCCGCGCTTTGGCAGGAGCTGGGTGAGCTGGGCTTGCTCGGCGTCACGGTGCCGGAGGAGTTTGGCGGGGCTGGGATGGGCTATCTCGCTCATGCGGTGGCGGTTGAGGAGATTGCCCGCGCTTCGGCTTCGATCTCTCTCAGCTATGGGGCCCATTCCAACCTCTGCGTGAACCAGATCCGGCTGAACGGCTCGCCGGAGCAGAAGGCGAAGTATCTGCCGGGGCTGGTGAGCGGTGAGCATGTTGGCGCGCTGGCGATGAGCGAGGCGGGGGCGGGCAGCGACGTGGTGAGCATGAAGCTGCGGGCCGAGAAGCGGAACGATCACTACCGCCTGAACGGCACGAAATACTGGATCACCAACGGGCCGGATGCCGATACGCTGGTGGTTTATGCCAAGACCGACCCGGAAGCCGGCAGCAAGGGGATTACGGCCTTTCTGATCGAGAAGTCGATGGTGGGGTTCTCCACCTCCAAGCATTTCGACAAGCTCGGGATGCGCGGCTCCAACACCGCCGAGCTGGTGTTTGAGGATGTGGAAGTGCCGTTTGAGAATGTCCTCGGCGAGGAGGGCGGGGGCGTGCGCGTGCTGATGTCCGGCCTCGATTATGAGCGTGTGGTGCTGGCAGCGATCGGGCCGGGGATCATTGCTGCCTGTCTGGACGAGGTTATGCCCTATCTTGCGGAGCGAAAGCAGTTCGGGAAGCCGATTGGCTCGTTCCAGCTGATGCAGGGCAAGATTGCCGACATGTATGTGGCGCTGAACTCATCGCGCGCCTACGTTTACGAGGTGGCCAAGGCCTGCGACCGGGGCGAGGTGACGCGCGCCGATGCGGCGGCCTGCTGCCTCTATGCCTCCGAGCAGGCGATGGTGCAGGCGCATCAGGCGGTGCAGGCGATGGGCGGCGCAGGTTTCATGGCCGATGCGCCGGTGGCGCGGCTGTTTCGCGATGCCAAGCTGATGGAGATCGGCGCTGGCACCAGCGAGATCCGGCGGATGCTGGTGGGGCGTGAGATGATGGGCTCGGTATGAGGGCGGTGCTTGCGCTCTTGCTGATGGCCACGGGATTGGAGGCGCAGATGATGACCAAGCAGCCTGGAACCTATGACGCGATTGTTGCGCGGCTGGACGCCTGCCTTGAGGCGGGCGGCGATGACCGGGCTTGCGTGGAGGCTGCGTTGGAAGACTGCGGCCAGGCGGGCAGTTACGAGGCCTGCATGGCGCATCTTGCCGAGGCGATGATGGCGCGGGCCGAGGCGGCCTGCTCGGGCGGGTTCCCGGACCCGGCCTGCAAGGCGCGGGCGGCGGGAGAGGCCTTGATCGGGGCACGCAAGGAGGCGGCGAAATGAGGTGGATGGCGATTTTGCTGGTGATGGCTGGCCCGGCGGCGGCGCAGGAACTGTCTTTCGATCCGATGATCGCGGAGGAGTGCGAGGAGCAGCGGGCCGAGCTTTCCGAGCGTGAGCAGTGCATCGGCTGGGCGGCGAACGCCTGCATGGAGAACACCGAGGGCGGCGGCTCGACCGTGGGGATGAACGGCTGCCTTGATGCCGAGTGGCAGTATTGGGATGCGCGGTTGAACCAGCATTACAAGGAGGCCATGGCGCGGGCGAAGGCGTTTGACGTGGATATGGCGACGGCGGAGAACGGGTTGCTCTCGGCGGAGGAGACGCTGCGGGGGATGCAGCGCGCGTGGATCACCTTTCGGGATGCCAAATGCGAGTTTGTCCGGTCGCAGTGGAGCGGCGGCACGGGGCAGGGGCCGGCGATGCTGAGCTGCCTGATGCAGGAGACCGGGCGGCAGGCGCTGTGGCTTCAGGTGCAAGCGGAGGGCATGTGAGCGAGAAGGGCGATCTTCCAGACCGTGACCGCCGGTTTGAGGCGGCCTTGACTGCTGCACTGGCGGAGCAGGAGAAATACGAGAAAAAGCGCTACAGCCGTATGGGGCGCGGGGCCGAGAAGGCGACTGCACCGCTGGGGGGCTTGTTGCGCCGTGTTGTGCCGTCTGGCGTGTTGCGCCGCGCTTTGGCGCTTGCTGACAGGGGCGCGGGGCTGACCTTGCCTGCGGCCAGCCATCACACCGATGATCTGGCCGCCTGCGATGCCACTGCGCTGCGGGTTCAGGGCTGGGCGGCGGGTTCTGGTGCGGCTTCTGGCGGGGCGGCGGGCTGGTTTGGCGGGCTGGGGATGACGTTGGACATTCCGGCCACCATCAGCCTTGCCGCGCGCACCGTGCGGGCGACCGGGCAGGCCTATGGCTTTGAGGGGGAGGGCGAGGAGGAGCTCGTGTTTCGGCTGATGGTGCTGGAGCTGGCCACGGTGCGCGGGCTGGAGGGGCGCAAGGAGAGCCTTGGCAAGGTGAACCAGTTGGCCAAGGAGTTGCAGGCTCCCGAGGTGCGCTATGTGCTGGAGAAGGGCGCCGATTGGGTGGTCGACAAGGTGATCGACCGGGTGGCGCGGGGCCTTGGCACCGATCTGCTCAAGCGCAAGGCGGCGCAGGTGGTGCCGCTGGCAGGCGCGGCGATTGGCGCGGGCGTGAACGCGAGTTTTCAGACGGATGTGGCGCGAGCGGCGCGTTATGGTTTTAGGCTGCGGTGGCTGATGCACCGGCGGCTGTTGCCTGCGCCGGAAGCGGAGGCCGGGGAGAAGGCATGAAGTTGCAGTCGAAGATATCGGTGAAATCCGAGGAGTATGCCGCCAACCGCGCGGCCTCGGAGGCGGCGCTGGCCCGCGCTCGCGCGGCGGCGGAGGCGGCGGCGCTGGGCGGCGGAGAAAAGTCGCGCGCGCGCCATAAGAGCCGGGGCAAGATGCTGCCGCGTGACCGGGTGGCCGGGCTGCTCGACCCGGGCTCGCCCCTTCTGGAGGTGGGCGCGACGGCGGCCCACGGCATGTATGACGGCGCGGCCCCTGCGGCGGGGATGATCGCCGGGGTGGGCCGGGTGAAGGGCCGCGAGGTGATGGTGCTGGCCAATGACGCCACGGTGAAGGGCGGCACCTATTATCCGATGTCGGTGAAGAAGCACCTGCGGGCGCAGGAAATTGCCGAGCAATGCCGCCTGCCGTGCGTCTACCTCGTCGACAGCGGCGGGGCGAACCTGCCGAACCAGGATGAGGTGTTTCCGGATCGCGACCACTTTGGCCGGATCTTTTACAACCAGGCGCAGATGAGCGCGAAGGGGATCGCGCAGATTGCGGTGGTGATGGGCAGTTGCACGGCGGGCGGGGCCTATGTGCCTGCGATGAGCGATGTAAGCATCATCGTGCGGGAGCAGGGCACGATCTTTCTGGCCGGGCCGCCTTTGGTGAAGGCGGCGACGGGGGAGGTTGTAAGCGCCGAGGAGCTGGGCGGCGGGGATGTGCACACGCGGCTGAGCGGCGTGGCGGATATGTTGGCGGAGGATGACGCCCATGCGCTGGCGCTGGCGCGGGAGGCGGTTGGCTCTCTGGGCGGCTCGGGTGGTGGGCAGATTGCCCACCCTACGGGGGAGGCGCCGCTCTATGACCCGGAGGAGATTTTGGGCGTGGTGCCTGCCGACCCGCGCCAGCCGTGGGACATTCGCGAGGTGATCGCGCGGGTGGTGGACGGCTCGCGGTTTGACGAATTCAAGCCGCGCTTTGGCGAAACACTGGTGTGCGGCTTTGCCCATGTGGAGGGCATGGCCTGCGGGATTATTGCCAACAACGGTGTGCTCTTCAGCGAGAGCGCGGTGAAGGGGGCGCATTTTGTTGAGCTGTGCTCCCAGCGGCGTATCCCTTTGGTTTTTTTGCAGAACATCACCGGCTTCATGGTGGGCAAGAAATATGAAAACGAGGGGATCGCGCGGCACGGGGCCAAGATGGTGACAGCGGTGGCCACGACGAGCGTGCCCAAGATCACCCTGCTGGTTGGCGGCTCATTTGGGGCGGGCAACTATGGCATGGCGGGGCGGGCCTATAGCCCCCGGTTTCTTTGGACATGGCCGACCAGCCGGATCTCGGTGATGGGCGGGGCGCAGGCGGCGGGGGTGCTGGCCACGGTAAAGCGCGATGCCATCGAGCGGGGCGGCGGAAGCTGGAGCGAGGAGGAGGAGGCGGCCTTCAAGCAGCCGGTGCTTGACCAGTTCGAGGAACAGTCGGACCCGCTTTATGCCTCTGCGCGGCTTTGGGATGACGGGATCATCGACCCGAGGAAGAGCCGCGATGTGCTTGCGCTCAGCCTGCGGGCGGCGTTGAACGCGCCCATTGAGGAGACGCGCTTTGGCGTCTTCCGGATGTGAGGGGTGCGAGATGAAGGGAATGCCAGAGGAAGGCCGCTTTGTAACAGGCCGCCGCGACCCGGTGAGCGGGCAGCGCTGGGTGCATGTGAGCCGGGCGATGGTGGAGGCGCATCCGCAGGGGCGGCTAAACCTGCCGCTCTACGCGGCGACGCTGTTCTTCATGGGAATGGCCGCATGGCGGCTGGTGCTGTGGACCTTCGTTTTTGGCGGGTTCTGGATGCCGCTGGAGGTGATCGTGCTGCTGCTGGCGGCCGCCGCGATCTTCTTTCGGCTACCGCCCGGCGGATGGCTCGGGGTGACGGCTTGCGGGATGATCCTTGTTGATTTTGCCACCGGCATGAAGGGCGCGTGGGGCGGCCAGCTTTGGGCCTTGGCAGAGGCCGTGGCGGCTGTGGTGGTGGGGTTTTATCTGCTCACCGGCGCGAGGCCGAATTTCATCTATCGCCACCGGTTCCTGAGCGAAGCCGGGGAGGAGGATGCGGATGTTTGACAAGATCCTGATCGCCAACAGGGGCGAGATTGCCTGCAGGGTGATCGACACCTGCCGCAGGCTGGGGGTGAAGGTGGTGGCCGTCTACTCAGAGGCTGATGCTGATGCCCGTCATGTGGCCATGGCGGATGAGGCTGTTTGCATCGGGCCTGCGGCGAGCGGTTTGAGCTATCTCGACATTGGCAAGGTGGTGGCTGCGGCGCAGCAGACGGGCGCGCAGGCGGTCCATCCGGGCTATGGCTTTCTGAGCGAGAACCCCGATTTCGTCGCGGCGCTGGAGGGGGCCGGGATCACCTTTATCGGGCCGGGCGCAGAGGCGATCCGCGCGATGGGGCTGAAGGATGCCGCGAAGGCGCGGATGGAGGCCGCGGGTGTGCCGGTGGTGCCGGGTTATCATGGCGCGGAGCAGGATCCGGGGCGGCTGGAGGCCGAGGCGGCGCTGATCGGCTATCCGGTGCTGATCAAGGCCGTGGCAGGCGGTGGCGGGCGCGGCATGCGGCTGGTGGAACGGGCGGAGGCGTTTGAGGACGCGCTGGAATCGGCCCGGGTGGAGGCGCTGGGGGCCTTTGGCAATGGCGATGTGCTGATCGAGAAGTTCATCGAGCATCCGCGCCATATCGAGGTGCAGGTGTTTGGCGACGGGCAGCGGGCTGTTCATCTGTTTGAGCGGGATTGCTCGCTGCAACGGCGGCACCAGAAGGTGATTGAGGAGGCGCCCGCGCCGGGGATGACCCAGGAGGTGCGCGCGGCGATGGGCGGCGCGGCGGTGCGGGCGGCGAAGGCGATTGGCTACAAGGGCGCAGGGACGGTTGAGTTTATCGTCGACGGTTCAGGCGGGCTCAGGCCCGATGGCTTTTGGTTCATGGAGATGAACACGCGGTTGCAGGTGGAGCATCCGGTGAGCGAAGAGATCACCGGGGTCGATCTGGTGGAATGGCAGCTGAGGGTGGCGGCGGGCGAGCCCTTGCCCTGCGCGCAGGAGGATCTGACGATCCGTGGCCATGCGATGGAGGCGCGGCTTTATGCCGAGGATGTGCCCGCGGGCTTCTTGCCCGCCACGGGGCGGCTGGAGCGGCTGCGCTTTGGCCCCGGGCGGGTGGATACGGGGGTGCGCGAGGGCGATGTGATCAGCCCGCATTATGACCCGATGATTGCCAAGCTCACCTGCCATGGTGCCACCCGTGCCGAGGCCCGCGCGGCGCTGGCCGAGGGGCTGGCGGCGACGGAGGTGGCCGGGGTTGTTACCAACCTTGGCTTTCTCGGGCGGCTGATTGACCACGCGGGCTTTCGCGCCGGGGATGTGGAGACGGGGCTGATTGCCCGTGACCTTGAGGCGCTGACCGCGCCCTGCACAGAGCCGGAGCTTTTGGCGCTGGCCGCGCTGGCGGCACTTGGGCTCAATGAGGGCGGGCCGGGCGAGGGGTTTGCGCTTTGGGCGCCGTTGAGCTGGCCGGTGACGCTGCTGCGCGGTGCGGAGCCGGTGGAGGGCCGGATCTCGGCGCTGGGCGGCGGGGCCTATGGCGTGGAGATCGGCGGGGCCGAGATGCGGGCCGAGCGCGGGCCGGAGGGATGGCGCATCGACGGGCGCAGCCTGAAGGCGCGGGCCGAGGTGATAGGCGGCGAGGTGCAGGTGTTTGGCGCGGAGCCGATGGTGTTTGCGCTGCCCGACCCGCTGGAGGTGGGCGCTGAGGCGGCGGGCGAAGGGGCGATCCTCGCGCCGATGCCCGGCGTGGTGCGCAGCCTGCATGTGCGGGCAGGCGAGACGGTACAGGCGGGGGACCGGCTGGCGGTGATGGAGGCGATGAAGATGGAGCATGTGATGCGCGCGCCCCATGATGGCGTGGTGGCCGAGCTTGCGGTGGCGGCGGGAGACCAGCTTGAGGCCGGGGCGCTGATTGTGCGGATCGAGGCAGAGGCATGAGCGCGCCGCTCATCCGCCCTTCGAGGCGTCTTCGCGGGGGATGGGCCGCATGATCCGGCTGCATCACTGCCACGAGACACGCTCGATGCGGGTGCTTTGGCTGCTGCATGAGCTGGGGGTGGAGTTTGAGCTTGTTGTTCATCCCTTTGACAAGACCTTGCGCTCGGAAGATTACCTTGCGCTCAACCCGGCGGGGCGGGTGCCGGCGCTGGAGATTGAGGGCGAGGTCTGGTGGGAATCCGGCGCGATCATCGAGTTGCTCTGCGAGCGCTTTGCCGAGGCCGGGCTGGGGCGCGGGCCGGGGCAGGCGGAGCGGGCGGATTGGTTGATCTGGCTGCATTTTGCCGAGACCATCAGCCAGCACCTCGCCGCGCTGACGCAGCAGCACATCATGCTTTACGATGACGATATGCGCAGCCCGGTGGTGATGAAGCTGGAGGCGGCGCGGCTTGGCAAGTGTTTCGAGGCGCTGGAGGCGCGGCTGCAGGGGCGGGCCTATCTGCTGGACAGCGGATTTTCGGCCGCTGATGTGGCGGTGGGGCAGGCGGTTTACATGGGCCGGCGCTTTGCCCGGCTGGATGCGTTTCCGGCGCTCAGCGCGTGGTGGGCGCGGATGGAGGAACGCCCGGCCTTTCAGGCGTCTTCGCCGCCGGAGGGGGCGGATTTGCTTTATAAACAGGAGTTTTATGCGCCGTGGTGAAGGTGGAGATCTTCGAGGTTGGCCCGAGGGATGGCTTGCAGAACGAGCCGGGCGTGATCGGCCTGCCAGAGAAGGTGGCGCTGGTGGATTGCCTGAGCCGGGCGGGGTTTGCGCGGATCGAGGCGGCGAGTTTCGTTTCGCCCAAATGGGTGCCGCAGATGGCCTCTTCCGCCGAGGTGATGGCGGGGATCGCCCGGGCAGAGGGCGTGGGCTACTGGGCGCTGACACCAAACATGAAGGGCTATGAGGCCGCGCGCGCGGCGCACTGCGATGGGGTGGCGGTGTTTGCTGCGGCCACCGAGGGCTTTAGCCGCGCCAACCTGAATTGCTCGGTCGACGAAAGCCTGGAGCGCTTCGCCCCGGTGTTGCAGGCCGCGAAGGGCGATGGGGTGCCGGTGCGGGGCTATGTTTCGGTGGTGACGGATTGCCCGTTTGAGGGGCTGGTTGCGCCAGAGGCGGTGGCCCGGGTGGCCGGGGCGCTGGCGGAGATGGGCTGCGCCGAGGTGAGCCTGGGCGAGACATTGGGGCGCGGCGCGCCCGAGCGGGTGGATGCGATGCTGGCCGCGGTGTTGGGTGAGGTGCCGGCGGAGCGGCTGGCCGGGCATTTTCATGACACAGGCGGGCGGGCGTTGGAGAATATCGAGGTGGCATTGGCGCGGGGCCTGCGGGTGTTTGATGCCGCCGTCGGCGGCTTGGGCGGTTGCCCCTATGCGCCCGGCGCGGCGGGCAATGTGGCGACCGAGGCGGTGGCGGCCCGGCTGGCGGCATTGGGCTATGAGACGGGGTTGGATATGGGCGTGCTCGAGGAGGCGGCCGCGATGGCGCGGGCGATGCGGGCCGGCGGGGCGCGGGGCGGTGTGACGTGAGCGATCTGTTTCGCGGCGCCGAGCGGCTGATGGCGATGGACGATGCCGTCTGGCGGCGCCATGCCAACCCGTGGTCCGGCTGGAGCCGGATGCTCACCACGCTCCCGCTGCTCGCGCTGGCGATCTGGAGCCGGGTCTGGCTGGGATGGGGCGCGCTGGTGCCGGTGGGCCTTGCCCTTGGCTGGATCTGGGTCAATCCGAGGGTGTTCCCCGAGCCGAGGCGTTTCGACGCCTGGATGAGCCGGGGCGTGCTGGGCGAGCGGGTGTTCCTGGAGCATCGCGGCGAGATCCCGGCGGAGCACCGCAGGGCGGGCCTGGTGCTGGGGGCGTTGTCCCTGCCGGGCGCGCTGGTGCTGGCCTGGGGGCTCTGGACGCTGTGGGCGGACTGGGTGGTCTTCGGGGTGGTGTTGACGGCGCTGCCCAAGGTCTGGTTCGTTGACCGGATGGCCTGGCTGCACGACGACTGGCGCCGGGCCGGGCGGCGGGTGCCGGGAATGGGAGGCGATCATGGGTGACCTGGTCAGGATCGACACCGACGCGCGGGGCGTGGCCACGTTTTGGCTGGCACGGGCGGAGAAGCACAATGCGCTCTCGGCGGATCTGATCGACGAGGTGCATGCCGGAATCCAGCGGCTGGGGGCCGATGAGGCCGTGCGCGTGGTGGTGCTGGCTGGCGAGGGTAAGAGCTTTTGCGCGGGCGGTGACCTTGGCTGGATGCAGGAGCAGATGGCGGCGGATGGCGAGACGAGGGCCTCGGAGGCGTGGCGGCTGGCGGAGATGCTGGGCGCGGTGAATGCCTGCCCCAAGCCGGTGATCGGGCGCATCCACGGCAATGCCTTTGGCGGTGGCGTCGGCATGGCCTGCGTCTGCGATGTGGCGATTGCGGTAGAGGGGGCGAAGTTTGGCTTTACCGAAACCCGCCTTGGGCTGATTCCGGCGACCATCGGGCCCTATGTGCTGGCGCGGATGGGCGAGGCGATGGCGCGGCGGGTGTTCATGAGTGCGCGGATCTTCGGTGCGCAAGAGGCGGCCATTTTGGGCGTTGTGGCCGAAGTGGTGGCAGAGGGCGAGCTGGACGCGGCGGTGGAGCGGCATGTTGCGCCCTATCTGGACTGTGCCCCCGGAGCGGTGGCGGAGGCCAAGGCGCTGGCGCTGCGTCTGGGCGCTGCGCCCTCGTTCGAGGCGGTGGAGACCAGTGTGGAGGCCTTGGTGACTCGCTGGGAAAGCGCGGAGGCGCAGGAGGGGATCACGGCGTTTTTCGACAAGCGCAAGGCAAGCTGGATGGGCTGAGCTAGGGCCGGCATCGGCCCGGCATTGGCCATGCTGCGCGCTTGCGGGGCTGGCGGGTGTGCCTGCAGCGGAATGCGACCAAGGTGGGCGAGACATTTGCGGTGTGCGTGCTAGGTTCTGCCCGCGAGGAGGGCCTTAAGATGGCTGAGATTTCCGACAATATTCCTGCTGTTGCACTGGACTGGCATCGCGCGGGCGAGGGCGCGGTGCTGGCGACCGTGGTAGAGACATGGGGTTCGGCCCCCCGGCCCGTTGGCTCGCATCTGGCGATTTCGGGGGGCGGAGCGCTTGAGGGCTCGGTTTCGGGCGGCTGCGTGGAGGGCGCGGTGGTGGCCGAGGCTTTCGAGGCGCTGGAGCGCGGCGAGAGCCGGTTGCTGACCTATGGGGTGAGCGATGACGAGGCCTTCGGCGTTGGGCTGGCCTGCGGCGGGACGATCCGGATCTTGGTGCAGCCGATCGGTGCTGGCATGAGCGAGGCGGCGCTGGCCGAGGTGGTGGGCGCAATCATGGCCCGCCAGCCGGTGGCCTATGTGGTGGATACCGAAAGCTGGGGCAGCCGGGTGGTGGGGCCGGAGGGTTTTGCCGAGCGGTTCCGCGCCGACCGCTCGGGGTTTGAGGAGGATGGCAAGACCTTTGTCAGCATTCACAACCCGCCGCTCAGGATGGCGGTGGTGGGTGCGGTGCATATTGCGCAGTTCCTCGTGCCGATGGCGCAGATGGCGGGCTATGACCCGTACCTTGTGGATCCGCGCGAGGCCTTTGCCACGCCAGAGCGCTTTCCCGGCACCACGATCAGCCATGATTGGCCCGATGAGGCGCTGGAAGGCTGGGGGCTGGATGCGCGCACGGCGGTGGTGACGCTGACCCATGACCCGAAGATCGACGATCCGGCGATTGCGGCGGCGCTGGCCTCGGACTGCTTTTACCTCGGTTGCCTTGGCTCCACACGAACCCATGCCAAGCGGGTGGAGCGACTGAGCGCGGCGGGCGCCAGCGAGGCCGATCTCGCCCGCATCCATGCGCCGGTGGGGCTGAACATTGGCGCCAAGAGCCCGGCGGAGATTGCGGTGGCTGTGCTGGCGCAGGTGACCGAGGTGCTCAGGGGGCGCAAATGAGGTTTGGCCCGGTGCCGCTGCGCGAGGCGGAGGGTGCGGTGCTGGCGCATTCGCAGCGCGCGGGGGGGCGGGTGTTGAAGAAGGGCGCGGTGCTGGACGCCGAGGCCGTGGCGGCGCTTGCGGACGCGGGGCTTTCGGAGGTTGTGGTGGCGCGGCTGGAGCCGGGTGATGTGGCCGAGGACGCGGCGGCGCAGGCGCTGGCCCGCGCGGCGGTGCCCGAGCCGGGCGCGGCGGGGCTGACGGTGACGGTGCCGCACACAGGAAGGGTGAACTTCAAGGCCACGGGCCCCGGCGTGCTGCTGGTGGATTCGGCGAAGGTTCGGGCGATCAACGCGGTGGACCCGGGGCTGACGCTGGCCACGCTCGCGCCCTTCACCCGGGTGACCAAGGGTCTGCTCACGGGCACGGTGAAGGTGATCCCCTATGCGGTGCCGGGCGCGGCGCTGGAGGCGGCGCTGGAGGTGGCGGGGGGGGCGATGCGGGTGGCACCCGTGGTGCTGGCCCGCGCGGCGGTGGTGCTGACCGAGGTGCCGGGGCAAAAGCCCAGCGTGACGGAAAAGGGCCGCGCTGCGGTGGTTGGGCGGCTGGACGCGCTGGGGATTGCGGTGACGGCGGTTGAGGTGGTGCCCCATGCGCCGGGCGCGGTGGCCGATGCGTTGCAAGGCACCAAAGCCGATCTGGCGTTGATCCTCACCGGCTCGGCCACCTCGGATGCCCATGACGTGGCCCCCGAGGCGCTGCGCCGGGCCGGGGGCCGGGTTGACCGCTTTGGCATGCCGGTGGACCCGGGCAATCTGCTGTTTCTGGGCGCGCTGGGTGACATGCCGGTGATCGGCCTGCCCGGCTGCGCCCGTTCGCCCGCGCTGAATGGTGCGGATTGGGTGTTGGAGCGGGTGGCTTGCGGAATGATCCCGGGGCCGGATGAGTTTGCCGCGATGGGCGTGGGTGGGTTGCTGAAGGAAATTCCGATCCGGCCGCAACCGCGCGAGCGGCGGGGGTAGGGCGCGCGGCTTGCGCGGCGCGGCGTCTCGGGGCGGCTCATTGGGCCTTGTGGCCCTCTTCGCAGCTGCGATGAGCGGGCGAAGCCCCCGAAGAGCGGCTGCTTCTGGCGCGATGGTTAGAGGCTGTCATGCTCCAGACGGAGCGGATCGGTGAAATCGACGTGGACCATGGCCGCACGCCCGGTGCCATCGGCCTGAATATGGCTGAAAGGCTCCAGCACCAGTTGCGCATCACGGCCTCCGCTGCGGAGCGTGACGGTGGTGGGCACCGGCGCTTCGGTGGGGTAGCCCGCCAGCGGCAGCGGGCGGTTGCCGCAATGCTCCCAGAGGCTGGCAGACACGCTGCCCCCCTGCCAACTGACGGCGAGCGTTGCGGGGGCTGGGTCGACAACGACGTTGGGCGCGGCTTCGGGCATCGTGCAGCGCAGGTAGAGCAGGGTTTGCGGGCCTGCGAGCAGGCGCCTCAGATCAGCGGCAAACCAGCCGAGGGTGGCCGCCGCGAGCAGAACCGCCAGAAGAGCAGTGCGGCGGAGGGTCATTTGACGACTTCGCCCACATAGGTCACCACATCTGCCTTGCCGAGCGCGGGCAGGGCGGCGGCGACCTTCGTCCAGAGCAGCTTGTCGGGGTTGGACATGCCAGCCTGCGCCTTGATCATGCTGGGCAGGGCACCGTGGTAGCGGGCAACGCCGAAGCGCACGGCATCCAGCGCGGTGCGGCCCGGCTTTTCGCTGCGTTTGATGCAGAGGGCGAGATAGGCGGAGACCACGAAATCTTCCAAGTCCTTGTCATTGATGACCCAGCCATAGGTATCGCGCGGCTTCACCGTGTGACAATTGGGATCGAACTTTGCGCCGAGGGTTACAAGGCCCTTTTTGAGCCGCTTGCCGACTGCCACCTTCTCGACCCAGGCCACCCAGGCGGCGGCGAATTCCTTGGTGACATCGGCAAAGGCAGTGCCGCCAAGCTGGCCGCGCCCGATGGTTTCGCCATCAATCCCGGCGCGTTCCAGCAGGCTGAGGCGCGACTTCTCGGCGGCGTAGAGGCGGGTGACCATGTCGCCTTTCAGGTGGGTCTGGTTGGCCTGGCTGGTGGGCACCGCGGCGCGCACGGCTGCCACGGCCTCGTCGGGCGGGCTGACCGGGGGCGAGAAGGGGGTGAAGGTGAGCAGGAGGGTGATTGCATGCTGATCTTCGGCGGAGCGATAGCCCCCGGCGAGGGCGTTGTAGAGCCGCAGGGCGCCCTCGGCCTCTAGCCCGGCAAGGTCGGCGGTGGAGGCGGAGGTGACAAGGCTGCGGGCCTCGTCATCGCTCTCCATGAAGCTGGCGCTGGCCAGCCTTGCCTTGATCAATGCAACTGTGAGCGCCATGAAACCGGCTTTCGTGCTGAAATGGGCAGCGCCGCCTGTGAGCGGCTGAATGGACCCAGAATAGCGACTGGCCGGTGGGCGCGGTGTGAGAAATGGGTGAGCCGGGCATGAAAAAGGGCGGCCTGCGCCGCCCTGTCGTCATCTTGCTGATGGTCCGGTGGAGCCGGGCTTATTTTGGCAGCGGGTTGATCATCATGACCATCTGGCGGCCTTCCATCTTGGGCATCGACTCGACTTTGCCAATGTCCTTCACGTCTTCGGCCACCCGCTGAAGCAGGCTGCGGCCCACATCCTGGTGCGCCATTTCGCGGCCACGGAAGCGCAGGGTGACCTTCACCTTGTCGCCATTGCCGAGAAACTTGAAAACGTTGCGCATCTTCACGTCATAATCGTGGGTATCGGTGTTGGGGCGAAACTTCACCTCCTTCACCTCGATGACCTTCTGATTCTTGCGCGCCTCGGCCTCTTTCTTCTGGGTTTCGTACTTGAATTTGCCGAAATCCATGATCTTGCAGACGGGCGGGGTGGCGTTGGGGGAAATCTCGACGAGGTCCAGACCGACCTGTTCGGCGAGTTCCATCGCGCGCTGGGGCGAAACAACGCCCACGTTCTGTCCTTCGTGTCCAATGAGCCGGATTTCACTGGCCGTGATGCGCTCGTTCACGCGGGGGCCTGTATCACGCACCGGAGGGGCGTTGTGGGGTCTGCGAGCTATGGGATGTCTCCTGTTTCAGCCTTGGGTCGAATGGGCGGCAAAATAGACCCGCGGCCACCGCGGTTCAAGCGGATTGCGAGGTGGCGGTGGGATAAGACGCCGGGCCGGGCCGATGCGGCGGAGCAGCGCTGGCTTTGCCGCAGTGCCGCAATCGCGCATTCCATTCCCCGGTCAGGTGGATTAAGGTAGGGCGGGCCTCTTGCGAGGCGATTGCGGGACAAGGAAAATTGTTATGGACAACAAGATGATCGGCGGCGTTGTTGTAGCCGCTCTGGCCATTGGCGGATACATCTACGCCACGAGCTCCGATGAGGAAGCCGCCCCCGAAACCACCGAAGCGGCTGCGTCTGCCGAGACCGAAGCCGAAGCTGCGGGCGAAGAGATGACCGAGGAGGCTGCTGAAGCCACCGAGGAGAGCACCGAAGAGGCTGCGGAGGCCACGGAAGAGATGGCCGAAGAGACCGAGGAGGCCGCCGAGGCCACCGAGGAGCCGGCTGAAGAGGCTGCCGAGGCCACTGAAGAGGCCGCAGAAGAGGCGGGCAACGCGGTGGAAGAGGCTGTCGAAACCGTTGTGGAAGAGACGGTTGAGGCCTCTGAGGCTGTGACCGAGGCCGCCGAAGAAGCTGCCGGTGAGGCGATGGACGCGGCTGAGGGCATGGCCGACGCCGCTGCCGACGCGAGTGCTGAGACCGCTGAAGAGATGGTCGAAGACACCGCCACCGCCGTGGAAGCTGCGGGCGACTCCGCCGATGCCGCGATGGAGCAGGCCGCCGATGCGGTTGAGGCTGCCGACGAAGGCGCCACCGAAGCTGCGGGCGAAGCAATGGAAGCGGCCTCCGAGTCGATGGAAGCGGCCTCCGAGGCCATGGACGAAGCTGCCGAAGCGGTGGAAGCCACCGAAGAGGCCGCTGCCAGCGCCAGTGCTGAAGGTGCGGAAGCTGCCACCGAGGAGATGGCAGAGACCGCTGATGAGGCCACCGAAGAGGCTGCTGGCGAGGCGATGGACCTCACCGCGCTCACTGCAGAGGGCTTTGACCTCGAAAAGGTGACCGAGATGATCGAAGGCTCCGATCTTGGTGACTTCCAGAAAACCGCGCTGGTCAAGGCCGTGGAAGCGGCCAAGGACAACCCGGAAGCCCTTGCGGGCGCACTGGGCAAGGTGAAAGAGGCGCTCGGCCTCTGAGGCTGATCGACGCTTCGGCACACACATCAGGGCCCGCGCCGATTGGTGCGGGCCTTTTTCGTTGACTGGGTGCGCGATAAGACGCCTGCTCAACCTGCGGCGATCGAATTTGGCTATATACAGGGGCGCTGCACTCTGTCAGAAGGGCCGGGCTACGTTACCTACGTCGATCCCCCTGCTTTCCCTACCGGACTACAGCGATTTCGATACCGGCCGACCGCGCCACGCTGTTGCACTTCCGCGAACAGGTTGAAAACTAAAGGAGATCTCACGATGGCTAATGGCACCGTGAAATGGTTCAACACCACTAAAGGCTTTGGCTTCATTGCACCCGAATCCGGCGGCAAGGACGTTTTCGTCCACATTTCCGCTGTTGAGCGTGCTGGCCTGACGTCGCTTGCCGACGATCAGAAAGTCACCTTCGACATCGAATCCGGCCGTGACGGCCGCGAATCCGCTTCGAACCTTCAGCTCGCCTGAACGGTCTGACCGGATTAGGAAAAGGGCGCCTTCGGGCGCCCTTTTTCATTTGACCTGCTCCGTTGTCGGGCGGGTTTTGGACTATCTGCCAAGGCGTTGCCGCGAGACCTTCAGGCGGTGAGTCAGGCGGGGGTTTGGGCCGTTTCCAGCTTTTCGGAGACGGAAAGCCAGATGGCCTCGGCCCGCTCCAGCGCTTGCATCACCTCGGCGTATTTCGCGTTCCAGGTGGCCAGCTCGTTCTTGCGGGACTCGTCGTAAAGCTCGGTGTCCGCGAGCTTGGAGGCGAGCTTGTCGCGCATGTCTTCGAGCTTGGTGACGCGGGCCTCGGCCTTCTTCAACTCAGATTTCAGCGCCTGAATATCGGCCTGACTGGTGCGTTTTTGCGCCTTGGGCTTGTCTTTGGCGGGCTTTTCCGGCGCGGCGAGCAGCAGGCGGCGATAAGCCTCCAGATCTTGCTCGAAGGGTTTGACCGTGCCGCCATCCACCAGCCAGAGCCGGTCGGCCACGTGGGAGAGCAGGTGCATGTCGTGGCTCACCAGAACCACTGCGCCGGTATAGGCGGTCAGTGCCTCCACCAATGCCTCGCGGCTTTCCATGTCGAGGTGGTTGGTGGGCTCGTCGAGGATGAGGATGTGGGGGGCCTCCAGCGTGGCCACGAGGAGCGACAGACGCGCCTTCTGCCCGCCCGAGAGCTTGCCCACCGGGGTTTCGGCCTGCGCGGCCATCACGCCAAACCCGGCGAGGCGGGCGCGGTGCTTGCCCGGGAGTTCATCGGGCTTCATCCGGCGCAGGTGCTCCAGCGGGGTTTCTTCGGGGCGCAGCTCATCAAGCTGGTGCTGAGCGAAGTAGCCGATGCGCAGCTTGCGGGCCGAGATCATCCGCCCGGACAGTGCTTCAAGTTTGCCTGCCAAGAGCTTGGAAAGCGTGGACTTTCCCTGCCCGTTGCGGCCGAGAAGGGCGATCCGGTCATCTTGGTCGATGCGCAGGGAGAGGCGTTGCAGCACCGGGGTGCCATCATAGCCTACGGCGGCGCCTTCCATGTTGATGATGGGCGGAGACAGCTCCTCGGGCTCGGGGAAGGAGAAGGCCTTCAGCGCGGC
The DNA here is from genome assembly GCF_006351965.1 of Oceanicola sp. D3. NCBI lineage: Bacteria > Pseudomonadati > Pseudomonadota > Alphaproteobacteria > Rhodobacterales > Roseobacteraceae > Oceanicola > Oceanicola sp. D3. Next base: position 2,598,699 of record NZ_CP040932.1, on the reverse strand, counting down.
TTCCTGCGGGGTGCTGATGGGCTTCAAGCGGGCCAGCATCTTGATGCGCGACTGGGCCTGCACCGCCTTGGAGGCCTTGGCGCGGAAGCGGTCGACGAAGCTTTGCAAATGCGCGCGGCGGGCCTCCTGCTTGCGGTTCTCGGCATCGGCTACGGCGAGGCGCGCCGCGCGGGTTTCGGCGAAGCTGTCGTAGTTGCCTTGGTAGAAGGTCAGCTTGCGGTCTTCGAGGTGGAGGATGCCTCCAACGGCGCGGTTGAGCAGGCCCCTGTCGTGGCTGATGACGATGACGGTGTGCGGGTATTTCGCAAGGTAGGCTTCGAGCCAGAGCGCGCCTTCGAGGTCGAGGTAGTTGGTCGGCTCGTCGAGCAGCAGCAGGTCGGGCTGGGAGAAAAGCACGGCGGCGAGGGCCACGCGCATGCGCCAGCCGCCGGAGAAATCGGCGCAGGGGCGTTGCTGGTCGGCGTGGGAAAAGCCGAGGCCGGAGAGGATCGAGGCGGCGCGGGCCTCGGCGGACCAGGCGTCGATATCGGCCAGTCGGGTTTGCACCTCGGCGATGCGGTGGGGGTCGGTCGCGGTTTCGGCCTCTTCCATCAGCGCGGCGCGCTCAAGATCGGCGGCGAGCACGGTGGTGATGAGCGAGTCGTCAGTGGCGGGGGCCTCCTGCGCCACGCCGCCGATGCGGGCGCGGCTGGGCAGGGAGATGTCGCCGCCCTCAAGCGCCAACTCGCCCCGGATCAGCCGGAACAGCGTGGTTTTGCCCGTGCCGTTGCGCCCGACGAGGCCAACCTTGTGGCCTTCGGGGATTGCGGCGGAGGCGTGCTCGAAGAGCGGGCGGCCCTCCATGGCGAAGGATATATCGGAGATGCGCAGCATGGGGGGCGAGGTAGCAGGCTTGGAGGCCGGGGGAAATAGGGGATGCGGTCGGGGTGGTGGGCAGATTGCCCACCCTACGGGGCGATCTCCTGCCCATCCCAGGCGAAGAGCTTGCCGGAGTCCTCGGGTGTTGTGGTTTCGACCACGCGCCAGAGGTGGGCGGCGCTTTCGGCGGCGGTGAAGACGCGGGGGGCGTTGGCGCGGTAGGGCGCGGAGAGCGGGGTGGCGACGGTGCCCGGGTGCAGGCCGAGGAGGCGGGCTTTGGGGTGGGTGCGGGCCAGTTCGACAGAGAAGGTGCGGATCACCTGGTTCAGGGCTGCCTTGGAGGCGCGGTAGCTGACCCAGCCGCCAAGCGCGTTGTCGGAGATCGAGCCGACGCGGGCGGAGAGGGCGGCGGCGAAGGCGGGGGCCTTGCGGGGCAGGCGGGGGAGGAAGTGCTTGAGGATTGTGGCGGGGAGGATCGTGTTGATGCGGTAGATCTCGGCCATTGCGGCGGGATCGAGCGCTTTGAGGCTCTTCTCGGGGGCATAGCCTGCGGTGTGCAGGGTGCCCGTGGTGATGAGAAGGCCGGAGATTTCGGGGAGGGTCTGGGCGAGTGTGGCGAGGGCGGCCTCGTCGCCGGGGTCGATCTGGTGGGGCGTGCAGCCCTCTGGCGCCATGCCGCGGGTGACGACATGGACGGGCGGTGCATCGGGGCGGGCGAAGGCGGCTTGGGCCATGGCGGTGCCGATGGCGCCCGCGCCGAAGATCAGCAGGGGGGCGGTGTTCATGCGCCGGAGATAGCGCGCAGTTCGGAGCTTTCAAAAGGAGGCTTTCAAAAGCGGGGCCTCCATGTTACCGCAGCCGCGATTTATCGACCGGGCATGCCCGCCCGGCCAGCAAGGAGACGCCCCATGGCCACCGAACGCACCCTTTCTATCATCAAACCCGATGCCACCCGCCGGAACCTGACCGGCAAGATCAATGCCAAGTTTGAAGAGGCCGGTCTGCGGATCGTTGCCCAGAAGCGGATCAAGCTCTCGATGGAGCAGGCTGGCAAGTTTTACGAAGTGCACAAGGAGCGCCCGTTCTACGGTGAGCTTTGCGAGTTCATGGCTTCCGAGCCGGTGGTTGTGCAGGTGCTGGAAGGCGAAGGCGCCATTCTGAAGAACCGCGAAGTGATGGGCGCGACCAACCCCGCCGATGCAGCCCCCGGCACCATCCGCGCCGAATTTGCCGAGTCGGTCGGCGAAAACTCCGTGCACGGCTCGGATGCGCCCGAGACCGCGGCGGAAGAGATTGCCTATTTCTTCTCCGGGCTTGAGCTGGTGGGCTAAGCCTTCAAAGGGCATAGGCCGAAAAAAAAGAGGCCCCGCGCTGAACATAGCGCGGGGCCTTTTTTGTTTGGTTTTTTGGTGTCAGGGCAAGAGGTTGACCGGCACTGGCATCCAGCCGTTGGTAAAGTCCGGCGGATGCCCGGACTGGGGCTTGAGGGCCACGTCGAACCCGGCCCCGACAGCGGGCTCAACCTGCACGTCGTATCCGCCGTGGGGCGTGTCGACGTAGTAGGTTGGCACAGCCGGGGCGTTTACGAGGCCACGAACGGTGACGGCCTGCGCGGGCCAGTCGTAGCCGGGCTGCGTGTTCCAGCCGCCGAGCGTGTCGCTCATCCGGCCGACGTGGATCACGGCGGTGACGCCTCCGGCGAGATGCGGGCGCACCAGCTCGATCAGACGACCCGCCATTATGAGTGTGTCGGACATGGCCAGATGCAGGCCGGCGAGGTTTCCGGCCCCGTCGCGGAAGGTGATGGTGGTGCAGGAGGAAACGCCGGGATAGACAAGCCGCCCGGCATTCCAGCCACCGCAGGTTTCTCGGATGATTTCATCGGTGCCGCCACCGGCCCGAAACCCATACCTCGGGGAGAATTGAGTGCCCATGATTTGGTCCTGAAAGTTGGAGTGGTGAATAATGGACTCAACCTATGAGATAGCTTCCGTTGAGTAAACAGGGCGTGTGCATTGGTCAGCTCAACGGGGGCATAGCGCGGGTTGGGCTAGTGACATCGCGCGCGCGGGCGGCCTGCTTTGCGAGGTTCTTTTCCAGCAGAGCGACGTTGCGGATGTTGGCATTATAGGCGGCGTCGAAGATATCGCCGACGACCGGGATCGAGCCGATGGACCAGTCGAGCGCTGTGTTGAGCGCCATGTAGGCCAGCGCGCCGGGGCTGGCCCCGAGGCGATGGGCCTTGACGATGATGTAGACGCCGGGCGCTGCGGCCAGCGCGTCGCCGACCACGGGGACGAGCCCGAGGAAGGTATCGAGGCCGATATCGACAGAGGTTCCGGGGATGCGAAACAGCGCGTCCATCCGCCGGGCGAGACGGTGGAGCGCGGCGATTTCGGCGTCTACGGCGGGGCCGGTGAGGTGGGTCATACTCTTTATGTGGGGTCACGGGCGCGTGATGTGAAGGGGGTTCACATTATTTTTCGCGCTCAGCGCGGTCGAACGCCTATCTTGTCGAGCATTTTTTCCAGTTCCGAGAGCCCCGGGTCATGTGCCTCGGCAACGATGGCATCAAACCGGGCGCGCAGGCGTTCTTTCTCGACGCCTTTGCAATCATTCCACGGGCGGCCCTGTAGGCCCATTTCGATCACGTAATAGGCGATGAAGTGGGGACGTGCGCCGTTTTGCAGGAGGCGGCGATAGGTTTCATCCGCGCCCAGATCGGCCAGTTCTTCGGCGGAGTGGATGCCCGCGCGGGCGCAGGAGGCCTCCATGGCGGGGCCGAGATTGCGGATGGAAGAGATAGGGGTGCGTGTTTCGGCCATGGTGGCCGCAGAGTAGCGCCTTCAAGAAGCGCGATACAGGGGCGCAGACCGCCCCTGCTGACAGATCGTGTCAGCGGGTCAGATGCTGGCCCAGTCGGTGATGATAAACCGTTCATCGACGTCGGCATCGGGCTTAATATCCCAGATGTCGCGCGGGGTTTCGCGCCGGCGGGTATCGACCGCGCTGCGCTCTTCGGTTTTCGTCTCCGGCTTGCCGGATTTCTTCGGTGCCATTGCCTTGTTCCTTTACTCTGTTACCACCCCAACGAGCGTTTCGCCGTGATGGTTCCTGCCTCTCATGTGGGAGTTTTCCTCCTCTGTCTGGATATTGGGTGCCGCAAATGTGACAAAATTGGGGCGCAAATCCTCGATTTGCCGCGATTGTGAGGGGTGTGGCAGGAAGGCCTCGGGGATATTGCGGGGTGCTCGAAAATATGATTAACATGTGAAGTATATAAACGGGGGAGGATCAGATGAGCGGCAATGAAGTGGAACAGACCACGGGCGAGGCGCTGGCGGCGGGGCTTGCCGAGGCGGGGACCGAAGTGGTTTTTGGCATTCCCGGCGCGCATATGTATGCCTTCAATGATGCGCTGGCGCGGGAGGCGGGGCGCATCCGATTTATTCATACGCGCCATGAGCAGGGGGCGGGTTACATGGCCTATGGTTATGCCCGCTCGTCCGGTAAGCCCGGGGTGTTCACCGTGGTGCCGGGGCCGGGGGTGCTGAATGCGGGCGCGGCGATCTCTACCGCCTACGCCGGGGGCACGCCGGTGCTGTGCGTGACCGGCAACATCTTTTCTCACCTGATCGGGCAGGGCCGTGGGCAGCTGCACGAGTTGCCCGACCAGCTGGCCACGCTGCGCAGCATCACCCGTTGGGCGGGCCGGGTGGAGCATGCCAGCGAAACAGGCCGGATGCTGGGCCGCGCCTTTGGCGAGATGGCGCGGGGCCGGGGTGGGCCTGCGGCGATTGAAGCGCCGTGGGATGTGATGGCCGCCAAGGGCACGGTGCGTGGCGCTTTCGAGCGCGAGGAGGTGCTAGCGCCGCCCCTGAGTGAGGGCCAGATTACACAGGCGGCCGAGATGATTGCCGAGGCGCAGAACCCGATGATCTTTGTCGGCTTCGGCGCGATGGAGGCCGGTGCAGAGGTGCTTGCCCTTGCCCGCAAGCTGGGCGCGCCGGTGGTGGCGCATCGCAGCGGCAAGGGGGTGATCCCCGAGGATGATCCGCTCGCCGTGAACATGGTGGCGGGGTACGATCTTTACCGTGATTGCGACCTTGCAATCGGCATCGGCTCGCGACTGGAGCTGCCCTTCATGCGCTGGCAGTGGCGGCCCGAGGGGCTGAAGGTGCTGCGCATCGATATCGACCCGACAGAGGCGGTGCGGCTGAAGCCCGATTGCTTTGTGCTCGGCGATGCTGCCGAGGCCTGCGCGGCGCTTGAGGCGCGTGTGGCGCAGGGGCCGGACCGGGGCGATGCGATTGGCGCGGCGCGGGAGGCGGCTGAGGCGAAGATAGAAGAGATCCAGCCGCAGGTGGGCCATTTGAAGGCGATCCGCGCGGCGCTGCCGCGCGATGGATTCTTCGTGGAAGAGATCAGCCAGGTGGGTTTCACGGCGCGCTTTGCCTTCCCCGTCTACGAGCCGCGGACATATGTGACCTCCGCCTATCAGGAGAACCTCGGCTTTGGCTACAACACCGCGCTGGGGGTGAAGGTGGCCAACCCCGAAAAGGCGGTGGTGTGCGTAACCGGAGACGGCGGCTTTTTGTTTGGCGCGCAAGAGATGGCGACGGCGGCGCAGCATGGCATTGGCGTGGTTGTCGTGGTCTTCGACAACGGGGCCTTTGGCAATGTACTGCGCGATCAGGACACGCAGTTTGAGGGGCGCCGGATTGGGGCGGAGCTGGGCAACCCGGATTTCGTGGCGATGGCCAGAAGCTTTGGCCTGCATGCCGAGCGGGCCGATACGCCCGAGGCGTTGGAGGTGGCGGTGAAAGCGGCGATCGAGCGGGATGAGCCGGCGCTGATCTGCGTGAAGCAGGACCGCGGCTCGGATGGCTCACCATGGCCGCTGCTGATGCCCGCGCCGCATGGGGCGCCGCCCAAGAAGGGGTATTTCTGAGCACGGCTCCGGCGGCTAGGGTGGCCGCGAGGAGGACGGCGGATGGATAAGAGCGTGGCCAGCCTTGAGGCCGCTGTGGCTGACATAGCCGACGGCGATGTGGTGATGATTGCGGGGTTCGGCGGCTCGGGCATTCCGGTGGAGTTGGTGCATGCGCTGGTGATCCGGTTTCGCAAGACCGGGCAGCCGAGGAATCTGACCGTGGTCAATAACAACGCAGGCACCGGCGCGGTGGGCATTGCCGCGATGCTGGAGGCCGGGATGGTGGCGAAGGTGATCTGCTCCTTCCCGCGTTCCTCCCAGCCGCAGGCCTTTCAGCGCCGCTACGAGGCGGGTGAGGTGGCGCTGGAGCTGGTGCCGCAGGGCACGCTGGCCGAGCGGATCCGGGCCGGGGGCGCGGGGATTCCGGCGTTTTACACCGCAACGGGCGTGGGCACCGAACTGGCCGAGGGCAAGCCTTGCGAAGAGTTTGACGGGCGGATGTATCTGCGCGAGCGCTGGCTGAAGGCGGATGTGGCGCTGGTAAAGGGCGCACTCGGAGATGCCCATGGCAACCTGACCTATCGGCTGGCGGCCCGAAACTTTGCCCCCATCATGGCGATGGCTGCGGCGCGCACCATTGCGCAGGTCACGCGGCTGGTGGCGCCGGGCGGGATCGACCCCGAGCAGGTGGTGACGCCGGGCATCTTCGTGGACCGGCTGGTGGAAGTGCCGCAACCCGCGCAGGAAGAGGCGCTGGTGCGCGCCGGGGAGGCGATCTGATGGAGAAGCTCAGCAGCGCGGGCATTGCATGGCGTGCGGCGCAAGACATCGAAGACGGCGCCTATGTGAACCTCGGCATCGGCTTTCCCGAGATGGTGGCGCAGTTTCAGCCCGAGGGGCGGCATGTGACCTACCACAGCGAGAACGGCATCCTCGGGATGGGCCCCGCGCCGGAGGAGGGCGAAGAGGATTGGGACGTGATCAACGCCGGCAAGAAGGCGGTGACGCTGAACCCCGGGGCGAGCCTCTTCCACCACGCCGACAGCTTCGCCATGGTGCGCGGCGGGCATATCGACCTTGCGGTTCTGGGCGCCTACGAGGTGGCCGAAACCGGTGACCTCGCCAACTGGCGGATCGGCTCACGCGGCGTGCCAGCAGTGGGCGGCGCGATGGATATGGTGAGCGGGGCAAAGCGGGTGGCCGTGGTGACGGAGCATGTGACCAAGCACGGCGCGCCCAAGCTCGTAGACCGCTGCGCCAACCCGTTGACGGGGGTCGGCTGCGTCTGGCGGGTTTATACCTCGCTGGCGGTGGTGGACGTGGTGGAGGGCCGCTTCGTGCTCCGCGAAAAGCTGCCGGGCCTGTCGATGGAAGCGCTGCAATCCGTCACCGGCGCAAAGCTGCACGTGCAGGGCACGGTTGCGGACCTGAAGGTGCCCGAAGGCCTGTGACCGCGACGGCGCGTGCCGCATGTCTGATGGGAATTGGCTCCGGCGGTAGGGATCGAACCTACGACCAATTGATTAACAGTCAACTGCTCTACCGCTGAGCTACGCCGGAACACTGGCGGCGCGTATAGCAATGGCTCTGGGGGGCGTCCAGAGGGTTTTGTGGAAAAATTTTTCTGCGTCACTTGAGGGCGTAGCTGGCGGTGCTTGAGAGGGTCGGGGTGGCGGTGGCTTGGCCGGACTCCACGAGGGCGATGAGTTGGGCCAGCATGTTGCGTTCGGCGGCGGGCAGCAGGGCGGGGGGGACGTCTGTGTAGACGCGTGCGGTGAGTTCGGGCGGGGTGCCGGGGCCCTTGGCGAGGGCGTGCAGAACCTGGGCTTCGCGGGCGTTTCGGTGCTCGGTCAGCCAGGTGAGGCGGGCCGCAGGATCGGTCACGGGGGCGCCGTGGCCGGGGTAATAGATGCGGCTGTTGCGCCCGGCCAGCAGGGCGCAAGAGGCCATAAAGGCGGTGGCGTCGCCGTCGGGCGGGCTGATGAGGGAGGAGGCCCAGCCCATGACGTGATCGCCGGTAAACACCGCCTCCCCCGAGGTGCGGGAGAGGGCGAAGCAGAGGTGGTTGGAGATATGGCCGGGGGTGTGCAGGGCCGTCAGCTGCCATCCGGGGCCTTCGAGCACCGCGCCATGGGGCAGCCGGACGTCGGGTGCGAAATCGGGCTGCACCCCTTCGCCGCCCCCCGCCAGACCGGACGCGGCCAGCGCCTCCATCACCGGGCGGCGACCGTCGAGATGGGTGCCGAAGGCATGCACCTGCGCCCCGGTCTCGGCGGCGAGGCGGGCGGCGAGGGGGGAATGGTCGACGTGGGAATGGGTGCAGAGGATGTGGCTGATGTGCTGTCCGGGGCGCAGCGCGGCCAGAAGGGCCTCGGCATGGGCGGGCAGGTCAGGGCCCGGGTCGATCAACGCCAAGGCGGTTTCGCCTACGAGGTAGCTGTTGGTGCCCCAATGGGTCATCGGCGAGGGGTTGGGCGCGATCAGCCGCACCACACCGGGCTCAAGCTCTTCCGGTTTGCCTGCCTCGCTTTGCATCTTTCGTTCCCCTGCCGCGGCCCGTAACCTTCTGCCATGGATTTCTCGTGGTTGAAACGCTCGATGCCCAAGGGGATTTACGGCCGGGCCGCGCTGATCCTGCTGTTGCCGATCGTGGTGTTGCAGTTGGTGATCTCGATCGTCTTCATCCAGCGCCACTTCGAGGATGTGACCCAGCAGATGACCGACTCGCTGCTGTTGGAGCTGCGGCATCTGACGGCGGAAGTGGAGGCCGCGCCCGATGCCCCCACGGCGCTGGCGGAGGTGGCACCGCTGGCCGAGGCGCTGCGGCTTGAGCTGGCGCTGCCTGCGGATGAGATGCACGGGTTTCGCCGCCCGTTCTATGACGTTTCGGGGGCCACGGTGATTGCCGAGTTACGTGGCGGGCTGAGCGGTGTGGAGGCGGTGGACCTTTCGGAAAATTCGCGGCGGGTGATCTTGCAGGTCAGCACCGGGCATGGGCCGCTGACCATCACCTTTGATCGGCGGCGGGTGAGCGCCTCGAACCCGCATCAGTTTTTGGTGCTGATGGGATTTGTTGGCGTGGTCATGGCGCTGGTCGCCTTTATCTATTTGCGCAACCAGCTCAGGCCGATCACCCGGCTTGCGGCAGCGGCGGAGGCCTTCGGGCGTGGGCGGATCGAGCCCTACAAGCCTGCGGGCGCGGTGGAAGTGCGCTCGGCGGGCCATGCCTTTCTGGATATGCGGGCGCGGATCGAGCGGCAGACGGCGCAGCGGATGATGCTGCTTTCGGGGGTGAGTCACGATTTGCGCACGCCGCTCACCCGGATGAAGCTGGAGCTCTCTCTGGCAGAGGCCGATGGGGCGGATGTGAGCGACCTGTCACGCGATGTGGCGGAAATGGAAGCGATGCTGGACGGGTTCCTCGATTTTGTCCGCTCGGAGGCCGGGGAGGCGGCGGAGCCGGTGGATGCGGTGGCGCTGGCCGAGAAGGTGGCTGAGAACGCCCGGCGGGCCGGGGGCGTGGTGACGCTGGAGTGCCGCGGGGAGGGCGCGGCAGAGATCGCGCTGCGGGCGCTGTCGGTTGAGCGGGCCTTGGCGAACCTGCTTTCCAACGCGCGGCGCTATGGCAAGGAGGCGCGGCTGACGGTGGATCTGGGCGAGCGGATGGTGCGCTACACGGTTGAGGATGACGGGCCGGGCATTGCCGAGGAGCGCCGCGAGGAGGCTGTGCGTGCCTTCACCCGGCTCGATGAGGCCCGCAATCAGGACCGTGGCAGCGGTGTGGGGCTCGGCCTGGCGATTGCGCTGGATGTGGCCCGCAGCCAAGGCGGCACGCTCAGGCTGGGCGAGAGCGAGGCGCTGGGGGGGCTGAAGGCAGAGCTTGTGCTGGCGCGGTGACCGCGGAGGGGCGTTTGGCGTGGCTGGCCTTGGAGCGGGGGCGCTGCCCCCGCACCCCCGGGAGTATTTGCAGCAAGAAAATGGGGCTTGGGCCGCTCTGGCGGCGGCGCGTTAAGGTTAATGCCTGTTAAGGTTAACGCCCGGGAGGCGTGGGGCGGTTGGAGCGCCGGTGGCCGGGCGTGGCTGGTGGTGGTCAGGCAAGTGTGGCGGAGATGGCGAGGCCGGGAACGGGGCGGCGGAACTCGTTGCGCAGGATTTCCGGGCTCATCCGGTCGGGCGGGTTGAAGCCGGTTTGCGCCAGCGCCTCGCGGATCAGGTTTTCGCCGTGGCGGTAGCGCCCGGTTGGGGTCAACTGCCAGCTATCGGGCATGTCGGGCGCGGCCTCGCAGGTAAAGAGCACCCGGCCTCCCGGCTTTAGCGCCTTGGCCAGCGTGGCCAGCGGCAAGGCGATGTCGCCGGTGTAGATCAGCACGTCGATGGCGGCGATCAGATCGTAGATCCCCGGTTCGGGCGGTTCTTCGCGGGCGAGGTCAAGCGTGAAGAGTTTGGTGTAAGCGCCTGTCTTTGCAGCTTCTTCCAGAATTCCGGGGCTGATGTCCAACCCGTCGAGGCGGGCCGAAACCGGCGCGAGGACCGGGGCGGAGAGGCCGGAGCCGCAGCCTGCATCCAGCACGGTGAGGCCCGCGCCGGGGGCAATGTTGAGCCCGGCGAGGCTTGCCGCCAGCACCTCTGGGCCGCGATACTGCACGCCGGCGAGGCTTTGGTCATAGTGGCCTGCCGTTCTGTCGAAGAAACGGGCGATGTAGCCCGGGTCGGGCAGGGCTGGCGGGGCGTCTCCGGTGATGGCGGCGGCCATGAAGGCAAATTCGGCGGCGTCCCCATGCAGCGGGCGGGCTTGCTCGACGGCACGGCGGGCGGGATCGAGCGCGCCGAAATGGGCAAGCTGGGTGGCGGCGCGCAGGCGGATGTCGGCGTCATCCGGACGGGCAGCGAAGGTGCGGGCCCATGTTGCTTCGGCGGCGTCGGCATCATCCGCTTGCAGATGCAGATCAGCCAGCAGGAAGGCGCTTTGGCGGTCATCCGGGGCCATGCGCAGGGCACGTTCGAGCGCGCGAATCGCCGGGCCGGGCTTTCCAGCCTCGAAGTGGAGCGCGCCGAGGTGAGCAAAGCCGGCGGCGAGCGGGGCCTTGCCTTCACAGTGCTTCTTTAGGGCGCGGAGTGCGGCGGCACCGTGGCCTGCCTCGGTGAGATGGGACACGGCCTTGGCGAGCTCCGGCGCAGAGATCTCGCGCACCGTCAGGGCTTTCAGCGCATGGGCCTTCACGGCAGCGGTGTCGCCTGCCTTTGCGGATTTCGCGGCCGCGGCCAGAGACAGGCGGGCAGGGGAGAGATCATCAATCATGGCGCGACGCTATGGGAGATGGTCCTTGGTGGCGAGCGAAATCGGGGAGGTTACTGCCCAAGAGGCGGTGTTTGGCGCAGGGCGCGCAGCAGGCGGAGGTTGACGAGAACCCCGGTCAGCGAAGCCCGCAGCAGCCAGCCCGCGCCGAGGATGACCACGCAGAAGATCCAGGCTTCGCTGGCCCTGTCGGTATCGCCCGCTTGGGTGAAGACGATGGGGGCCACCACCATGAGCACCACGGCGAAGGTGCAGGCAAAGCCGATGTCGAGCCATTTGGCCCAGCGGAATGGGCGAAAGAAGGGGCCATAGGGGCCTGTCTTGGGGGTGCCGCGCATTCGGAATTCGGTGGTGCCGTCTGCCAGTGGGCGCAGGCCGCCGTTGCTCCGCAGTTCCTTCTGGAAGGCGTCGAGGTCGGCCATTTTGGCCTCTGTCCATGAGAGCGCAACCATGAAGACGAGCAGGGCGGCGAAGGCAAGGTGCACCAGCGGGGTGGCGAGGCCGAAGCCCACGGCGGAATACCAAGCGAGCAGCACCGCCATCGGCCCCATGAACCCCAGTGCGGGCAGCAGCAGGGCGAGGTGCAGGTGCGGGCTGCGCAGGGCGAAGGTGTTGGCGGTAAAGAGCAGGAGCCAGAGGCCTGAGGCCGCTGCAACGCCGAGCATATGCGCCCGGCTGGCAAAGCCGAAGCCTGCCACCGCGAGAAAGAGGGCGGTTGTGACCCCGGCCACGAAGACAAGCCCCCAGAAGCGGCTTTGGCGCTGCTCGGCGGGTTCGCGGTAAAGCAGGCGCGGGGGCTCGCTATTCAAGGCCAAACATTCTGTCCATGATGTATTGCTGCTCATCTTCGCCGGCGTTGTTGAAATACTCGATCCCTTCGACCAGCCCCATGTTCTGGATCGGGTGTGCGTCGGGGTCGTAGAAGGTTTGGCTCCGCGGCGGGAAGAGTTGCTGGGTGAAGGCGGCGAGGCTGTCGAAGAAGCGCCGTGCGGCGGTTTGCAGGCTTTCGCGGATGCCGGTGGCGTCGAGCGCCCATGACACCGCGAGGCCGATGCCAAGTGCAACCGCGCCGATGGCAAGGCCCGTCACCACCACCGGCGCGGCCATGCCCGCAGCAGCCAGGCCGAGCACGACGGCGGCGGTGGCGGCCACGCCCGAGAACACGCCGATGGCGACCATCAGCCCGAGGTTGACGCAAAGATCGGCCAGAAAGCGCTCGCTCTCGGGCAGGGTGAGCCAGTGAACCACCTCGATTACACCGCCGACGATCAGGAAAAATCCGCCGGTGCCCCTGAAGGTATTGCCCGCCGCGCTGCGGATGGCAGCGGCGTTTTGCCCCGCAGCGGTATTGGCGTTGAGCACCGTCATCGAATTGGCTGGAAAGGAGGTGCGGCGCAGGAACACGCGGTTGCCTGCCGGGCCGCGAAAGCTGATGAGCTTCTGGCCACGGTGGGTGTAGACCCGACCAATACGGGCCGAGAAGATCTCGCGCAGGAAGATCCGGCGCATCCGCACCTGATCGGCCATGCTGAGGTTGCGGCCCATAAGGTCGTTGACGTTTCGGAAGGTGGTTTCAAACTTATGCGCCTGCCCGACAAGCGCGCGACCGACTGCGCCACCCATCGAGTAGTAGACGGAGTGCAGATCATCCCAGAACACGCCGAAGGCCTCGCCAAGCTCGTCCGTGAGGGCAACAAGCGTGACCGGATCGAGGGTATCGGGGTTTACCTCGCCATCGCCGATGGGGGTGCGGGAGAGCGCCAGCAGAAAGACGCCCTCGCCGTTGCCGCCTTCCTGCTCCCAGCGGGCGGCGGCGCGCTGGCGGTCTTCCTCGTCCATTTGGCGCAGGCGGGTGCGATACTGGATGCGCATGGTTTCGGGCGTGGCTGGGCTTGCGATCATGTCTTGCAAGGCCTGCCGGGCCGGATCTTCCAGCGCGCGTTGGCCAATGTCGCGAGCCCCGACATACATTTGCAGGTCTTCCGGCGTCAGCGGGGTGCCGTCATCAATCTGCGGATAATAGGTTGTTTGCGAGGTGCCCGAGCCAACCAGATCAATCGCCGCCGTCGTGTTGCCCAGCGTGTTGGGGAAGCGATAGGTTTCGCCCCGGGGCAGCATCTCGGTGGGTTGGCCGTTGACCATGGCACGCAGCGAAAGCGCATCGTGATACTCGGCAGGAAGATCGCAGCGGAAGAAATTGACGGTTTCGCAATTGCAGGTCTCTTGCCCGCGTTCGGTTGTCATGGCTGTGTCTCCTTGCTGCGAGTGCGCACATAGGCCTCAGCGGCGCGCCGGGCGAGGCGGGCGCGGTCATTGGGGTGCAGGGTGCGGTCTTTCAGGTAGTGCATCGTTTCGCCGTGGCGGGTTGGGTCATCGCTGAGCAGATAGGCGCTGTGGGCAAAATCCTCGATCGCCCGTTCCTGCCGCAACTCGGCGTTCTCCGCCCCTGCGATAACGGTGGCCATCCAAGCGGTGGCCTGATCGCTGCGCGCCTGTGCCAGCCGGGGATAGGTGGCGCAAAGCGAGGCGAGGAGTTGCCTGTCAAACCGGTGCGCACGCCAGTGAGAGAGCACGCGCCTGTCGTCTTTTGACAGGGCAAAGGGGGCGTTGGCCTGCGGTGCCATCCCGGCAAGGGCGGGGGTGAGGGCGCGAAGCTCCCCGGCCGTCTCGCTGGTGCAAAGGAAGGTGATGGGCATGCGCCCGGCCTTGGTGCGCAGGCTCATGAAGGCCGCGGCCTTTTCCGGGTTCTGCCGCCACGATGAGAGCAGCACGGCGAGCGCGCCGGACTCCCAGAAGCGCCAGTAGAGCCATTCATCGGCAGGGCCGCGCACGCGGGTGAAGTGGCGCAGGTGCTTCCAGACCTCCTCAAACCCGGCGCGTGTGCGCAGGATCAGGCCCGGGGCCTTGTCCCAGAGCTGCCAGGGCGCATCGCCAGCGGTGAAGAGGTTGCGGCTGAAGCGGTTGCCCTCTTCGATCTGCACCAGCCACGGCGCGACCGTTTTCAGCTCTTCCTCCGCCGCGCCTTTGAAGAGGCAGCGATGGTCCAGCCCGGAGCCTTCCAGCAGATCGGGGAGGTTGGCGACCTTGCCCGCGTCGAGCACGGCGTATGTGGTAAGTGCGGGCAGGGCCGAGGCATCGCCCCCAGCGGCGGCGGTTTCATCGGGCGTGGCGGCAGGCTGGCCGAAGAGCAGCTCTTGCAGCGCATCGGGCACTGTTTTGGGCGCATCCACGCCAATCTGGGCATCCAGCGGCTGGACGCCCTCGATCTGCGTTTCGCCAAGGAAGGCCGCTGTGCCGGTATCTTGCGGCAAAGACGGGGTCTGGGCCTGCTCGCTCGTCACTCTCGCCTCAAGCTATCAACTTGTTATTGAACAAAGGCTTAGCCTGCCCGGGTGCAGGGCGCAACCGGGCAACGCAGGCCTTACGCGGCAATCCGGGGCGGGGCGGGGGAGGTGGTAGGCCCGGCAGGACTTGAACCCGCAACCAAAGCGTTATGAGCGCTCTGCTCTAACCAATTGAGCTACAGGCCCGCCGGGGGACTGATTAGGCCCGTCGTCGCAAGGGGTCAAGCGCGTCTGGCAATTGGCCCGCGCTTGGGTTACCTCCCCGGCGACGGCACCGAGGAGAGCGCGGATGAGCGACAGTAAGAACGGTTTGACCTATGCCCAGGCGGGTGTGGACATTGACGCGGGCAATGCGCTGGTGGAGGCGATCAAACCGGCGGTGAAATCGACCGACCGGGCCGGTGTGATGGGCTCGATCGGCGGCTTTGGCGGGCTGTTCGATCTGAAGGCGGCGGGCTTCAAAGACCCGGTGCTGGTGGCCGCGACCGACGGGGTTGGCACCAAGCTGCGCATCGCGATTGATACCGGCGTTGTGAACGGCGTGGGCGTGGACCTTGTGGCCATGTGCGTGAACGACCTTGTCTGCCAAGGCGCGGAGCCGCTGTTTTTCCTTGATTACTTTGCCACCGGCAAGCTCGATGTGGCCGCTGGCACGGCCGTGGTGGAGGGCATCGCGGCGGGCTGCAAGGCGGCCGGTGCGGCGCTGATCGGCGGCGAGACGGCGGAAATGCCGGGGATGTATGAGGGCAAGGACTTCGACCTTGCCGGGTTTGCCGTGGGCGCGATGGAGCGCGGCGCGGCGCTGCCCGATGGGGTGGCCGAGGGTGACGTGCTGCTCGGTCTCGCCTCGGATGGCGTGCATTCCAACGGCTACTCCCTCGTGCGCCGCGTGGTGGAGATGGCGGGCCTCGGATGGGAGGCGGAGTCGCCCTTTGGCGGCGGCACCTTGGGCGAGGCGCTGCTGGCGCCCACGCGGATTTACGTGCGTCAGGTGCTGGCGGCGATCCGTGCGGGCGGCGTGCACGGGCTGGCCCATATCACCGGCGGCGGGCTGACCGAGAACCTGCCGCGCGTTCTGCCCGAGGGGCTTGGCGCAGAGGTGGACCTTGGCGCATGGGAACTGCCGCCGGTCTTCCGCTGGCTGGCCGAGACCGGCGGGCTGGACGAGGCCGAGCTGCTGAAAACCTTCAATGCTGGCATCGGCATGGTGCTCGTGGTCAGCGCAGAACAGGCCGAGAGCCTGAAAGCGCTGCTGGAAGAAACCGGCGAGCAGGTATTCGAGCTGGGCCGCGTTGTGGCGGGTGAGGGGGTTTCCTACAGCGGGAAACTGCTTTGATGCGCAACTGCGCCATTCTGCTCTCGGGCGGCGGCTCGAATATGGTGAAGCTCGTCGAAAGCATGGGCGAGGCAGGCCATCCGGCGCGCCCCGTGCTGGTGATGTCGAACGATCCCGAAGCGGGTGGGCTGGCCAAGGCGCAGGCGATGGGCGTGGCGACGGATGCGGTGGATCACCGGCCCTTCGGCAAGGATCGCCCCGCCTTTGAATCCGAGCTGACGGCGCGGTTGGAGGCGGCGGACGCCGACCTGATCTGCCTTGCGGGCTTTATGCGGGTGCTGACGGAAGGGTTTGTGCGGCGCTGGGAAGGCCGGATGCTGAACATCCACCCTTCGTTGCTGCCCAAATACCGCGGATTGCACACCCATGCCCGCGCGCTGGAGGCCGGAGACGCCGAGGCGGGCTGCACGGTGCATGAGGTGACACCGGAGCTGGATGACGGGCCGATCTTGGGGCAGGCAAGGGTGCCGATTCTGCCCGGCGACACCCCTGATGCGCTGGCCGCACGGGTGCTAATCCGCGAACACGCGCTCTACCCGGCCTGTTTGCGACGCTTCGCTGCTGGCGAGCGGCAGCCGCTTTATCTGGCTTGAGCGGACGTCAAGGCAGGGTTTCCTTTCTTTCCTCATGGTCCTAGAAAGCGGTGAGCGGCAAAAACGAGTGGCGCAATCTGCGCCGGGAAAGAAAAAAGAGAGCCACCGCATCTTATGCGCACATTGACGACCACCGAGGAGCTGTCGGCATTCTGCCAGACGGCGGCCAAGGGCCCCTACATCACCGTGGACACTGAATTTCTGCGGGAAAGAACCTACTATTCCAAACTGTGCCTCGTGCAACTGGCCTTGCCCGGCGATGGCGAGGCGGTGCTGGTCGACCCGATTGTGGGCGAGTCCATGTCGCTGGAGCCGCTCTATGAGCTGTTCCGCAATCCTGACGTGGTGAAGGTGTTCCACGCTGCGCGGCAGGATCTGGAAATCTTCTTCATCGAGGGCGGGGTGATCCCCGAGCCGCTGTTTGACACGCAGGTGGCGGCGATGGTTTGCGGCTTTGGCGAGCAGGTGGGCTACGAGACGCTGGTGAAGCGGATCGTGAAAGCACAGGTGGACAAGTCGAGCCGGTTCACCGACTGGTCGCGCCGTCCGTTGACCGATGCGCAGAAGGAATATGCGCTGGCCGATGTGACCCATCTGCGGGTGGTCTATGAGTTTCTGGCCGCTGAGCTGGCCAAGTCGGGGCGCGCGCCTTGGGTGGAGGAGGAGCTTGCGGTTTTGCTGAGCCCCGACACCTATGTGGTGCAGCCCGATGAGGCTTGGCGGCGGGTGAAGACCCGCACGAACTCTGGCCGTTTTCTTGCAATCGTGCGCGAACTTGCCCGCTTTCGCGAGGGCTATGCAAAGAGCCGCAACGTGCCACGTAACCGGGTGTTCAAGGATGATGCTCTGCTTGAGCTTGCCTCTACAAAGCCCCGGAATGAAAAGGAATTGTCTCGCTCACGCCTGCTTTTGCGCGAAGCGCGGCGCGGCGATATTGCCGAGGGTATCCTGACGGCGGTTTCGGCCGGGCTGGAGGCGGACCCGGACGAGTTTCCCACGGTCGACAGGCGGCGGGAGAAGCTGCAGGTGAACCCGGCGCTGGCCGATTTGCTGCGGGTGCTGCTGAAGGCCAAGAGCGAGCGGTTCAACGTGGCGCAAAGGCTGATTGCCAGCGCGGCGGAGCTTGACGAGATCGCGGCGGGCGAGCGCGACATTCCGGCGATGAAGGGATGGCGGCGCGAGGTGTTTGGCGAGGATGCGCTGAAGCTTTGCGAAGGCCGCGTTGCGCTGGCTCTGAAGGGCGAGAATGTGGAGATCGTCGCGCTCTGAGGCCGGTGATGTGACGGGGGGATCACGACCCTCTGCGGCGGGGCGTTCCTTATACATTCGCGAACGCTTGCGGCGCTGTTGGAGTGGGGGCGCTGCCCCCACACCCCCGGGAATATTTAGAGCAAGAAAATGAACAGGGCGGCGCGTTAACCTTAATTGCGGTTTAACGGCCCGCGCTGCGCTGGTTTGCCTGCCCCCGCACGACGATGCGGCTGATCCGGGAGAGTTCGAGGTTGGAGAGGTGGAGGGCCACCGTCACTTCACGCGAGCGCTGTGTGCCCTCGATCTGAAACTCGAGCGGCTCTTCGATTCGGAAGTCATAGGCCATCACACCGTTTTGCGGCAGGCCGTCGCGGCTGACGGGCACAAGCGCGGCGTCCCAGTAGCCTTGGCTCGGGGGCAGGCCCACGGCGGTGATGATCGCGCCGTTCGGGGTGCGCTCGATGCGAAGCTCTGTGACCTGCGTGACCAGCTGGCGGCGGTCGACCACGGTGACGGTTTCTACGGATTGCGCGCTGCGGGCCT
Organism: Oceanicola sp. D3; assembly: GCF_006351965.1. Classification (NCBI taxonomy): domain Bacteria; kingdom Pseudomonadati; phylum Pseudomonadota; class Alphaproteobacteria; order Rhodobacterales; family Roseobacteraceae; genus Oceanicola; species Oceanicola sp. D3. The sequence continues at coordinate 2,580,545 of NZ_CP040932.1, read as the reverse complement.
CGGAGCGTGATCCGCCGAACCAGTTGAACGGATTGATCCGGCTTTCGGCCAGCCGCGAGCATCCGGTGAGCGCTGTCGCCAGCACCATGGTGGCCAGAAGCGGTTTGATCATGCTCGTCCCTCGGCTTTTCGTTCTTTCCGGGTTAGCGCAAAGCCGTGCCGTTGAAAAGACTGTGTGGGGCTGGACCTTGGCCGCGAGTCGCCCTAGCTCTGAGCGGCGAAAGGAGCCCGGCGCATGGCGAGAGACGACTTCGAGGACATCGTTGAGACCTTTGAGTTTCTGGATGACTGGGAAGACAGGTATCGGCACGTGATCGAGTTGGGCAAGGCTATGGAGCCTTTGCCCGAGGCGCAAAAGGTGCCTGCGACCAAGGTTGAGGGCTGCGCCAGCCAGGTTTGGCTGGTGCCCGAGATCGAGGGGGCGGGGCAGGGCGCGGTGCTCACCTTCAATGGCGAAAGCGATGCGATGATCGTGAACGGCCTCATCGCCGTGCTGCGGGCGTTGTATTCCGGCGCCACGGTGGCTGAGGTGCAGGCGGTGGATGCGCCGGCGGAGTTGAAGCGCTTGGGGCTGGATGAACATCTGAGCAGCCAGCGCTCGAACGGATTGAGGGCCATGGTGGCGCGGGTGCGCGCCGTGGCCGAGAAAGCGGCAACAGCCTGAGGGGGAGACCGGCCATGCGTGCATTGATCGTGGAGAAGGACGACGAGGGAAAGACCTCGGCCAGCGTTCATGAGATTGACGAGAGCCGGTTGCCAGAGGGCGAGGTGACGGTGGCCGTGGAATACTCCACGGTGAACTACAAGGACGGGCTCTGCATCGGCCCCGGTGGCGGGCTGGTGCGCAATTACCCCCATGTGCCGGGGATCGACTTTGCCGGCACGGTCGAAGCCAGCGATGACGATCGCTACAAACCGGGCGATAAGGTGGTGCTCACCGGATGGCGTGTGGGCGAGGCCCATTGGGGTGGCTATGGCGAGAAGGCGCGGGTGAAGGCCGATTGGCTTGTGCCGCTGCCCGAAGGGTTGAGCACGCGGCAGGCAATGGCCGTGGGCACGGCCGGGTTTACGGCCATGCTCGCCGTGATGGCGCTGGAAAAGCATGGACTCACGCCCGGGCAGGGGCCGGTGTTGGTGACGGGCGCGTCTGGTGGCGTCGGCTCGGTGGCGACCGCGATTTTGGCCAAGCTGGGCTATGAGGTGGCCGGTGTGACTGGGCGCCCCGAGAGCGCGGATTACCTGAAGGACCTCGGCGCAACCCAGATCGTGCCGCGCGAGGAGATCGCCGAGACGGTGAAGCGCCCGCTGGAAAGCGAAACATGGGCGGGCTGCGTGGATGCCGTGGGCGGGGCGATGCTGGCCCGTGTGCTCGGCCAGATGAAATACGGCGGCTCGGTCGCCGCAGTTGGCCTTGCCGGCGGCGCGGGGCTTCCGGCGACGGTGGTGCCCTTCCTGCTCAGGGGCGTGAACCTGCTGGGGATCGACTCGGTGATGCAGCCCTACGACAACCGTCTTGAGGCATGGACCCGGATCGCAAGTGACCTGCCGATGGAGAAGCTGGAGGCGATGATCCAGCCCGCCACGCTGGAGGATCTGCCGCAGCTTGGGGCCGATATCCTCAAGGGGCAAGTGCGTGGACGGGTTGTTGTTGACGTTAACGCCTGAGGGCTAAAACCGCCTGTTCGCAGTCTTTTTGCGACACCCGTGTGTCGCAAAAAGACAAAAACTCGGCGTAGGCGGGTGTAAAACCCGGCTGTTCACAGGTAGCATACCCTCGAGCCGCCCAGAATTTGGGCATTGCCTCCGAAGTGACCGACACAGGCCGCGCGGAGGCCTCGAACGGGGAGCACTCTATGTATGCGAAAATAATGGTGCCGGTTGATCTGGCCCACAAAGACCGTATGGCCAAGGCGATCGACACCGCCTGCGCCCTTGCGAGCCTCTGGGGGGCGGAGCTTGTGTTTGTGGGGGTTGCGGGAAATGTGCCGGGCTCGGTCGCGCACAATCCGCAGGAATTTTCCGATAAGCTTGCAGCCTTCGCCGATGAGCAGGCTGCGGCGCATGGGATCGTTGCCACTGCACATGCCGCGATCAGCCATGATCCGGCGGTCGACCTTGACCCGACACTGCTGAAAGCGGTGGAGGACACCGGGGCCGATCTGGTTGTTATGGCAAGCCACATTCCCAAGCTCACCGATTACGTCTGGCCTTCCAACGGCGGCACTGTCGCCACGCGGGCCAGCGCTTCGGTGCTCGTCGTGCGCGGCTAAAGCTGCGCCCGATGAATGACAAGAAACACAGGTGCGCGGACAGGGAGCACAAGAAATGAGTAACGAGACGGACGATCAGGGCATACCCGCCCCGGAAGGGCCATCGGAGGTAATCGATACCGATTACGAGATTGGCCAGCAGAACGTGGAGGGCAGTGTTGGGCCCTTCGGATTTGACATTCACAACCCGGTGTTCCTGATTTCAGGGCTTTGCATCGTGGCCTTCGTGTTCTTCACGCTGGCGTTGCCGGAGCAGGCGGGGGCGACCTTCTCATGGTTGTTCAGCGCGGTGACCAAGGGGTTTGACTGGTTCTTCATCGGGTCGGCCAACATTTTCGTGCTGTTCTGCCTGTTGCTGATCGTAACCCCGCTGGGCAACGTGCGGCTGGGCGGCAAGGAAGCCTCGCCGGACTACAGCTACGTTGGCTGGTTTGCGATGCTCTTTGCCGCGGGTATGGGCATTGGCCTCATGTTCTATGGCGTCTCCGAGCCGATGAGCCATTACAGCTCTTCGGCGGGGGGCACCTCCTACGGGGTAACCTATAGCGGCGATGCTCCGGAAGAGGGCAACACGCCCGAGGGCTGGTCCAGCATCGATGAGTTCAACGCGGCGCAGAGCCTTTCCGGGCCGACGCCCGCGGATGTGCAGGCGCAGATCGACGCGGCGGTGCCGGAAGATCAGCGCGGGCTCTTCGCGCCGACGAGTACCCGCACCGACTGGGCCCCGCTGGGCGCCGCGGGCGGTGACGACGAGGCAGCGGTGCGGCTTGGTATGGCGGCGACGATCTTCCACTGGGGTCTGCACCCCTGGGCGATCTATGCCGTTGTGGCGCTGGCGCTTGCGCTGTTCAGCTACAACAAGGGCCTGCCGCTGACGATCCGCTCGGCCTTCTACCCGATCCTGGGCGACCGGGTCTGGGGCTGGCCGGGGCATGTGATCGACACGCTGGCCGTTTTTGCCACGCTCTTTGGCCTGGCCACCTCGCTCGGCTTTGGCGCGACGCAGGCGGCCTCGGGGCTGACCTATCTTTACGGGTCGGGCGCGGCGGAAGAAGGCACGCGGGCCTTGCTTGGCATGCCGTTCTCCAACGCGGCGGAAACCGAGGTCGAGGATTCGCGGCTGCTGCTGGTGCTGCTGATCTCGGCCATCACCGCGGTGGCGCTTGTTTCGGTGGTGCGCGGGCTGGACGGGGGCGTGAAGGTGCTCTCGGAGATCAACATGGGGCTGGCCTTCCTGCTGCTGCTCTTCGTGCTGATCGTGGGGCCGACGGTGGCCATTCTGACCGGCTTCGTGGATTACCTCTGGGCCTATCTCCAGCGGTTGCCGGCGCTGTCCAATCCGCTCGGGCGCGAGGATGTGAACTTCAGCCAAGGCTGGACCTCGTTCTATTGGGCATGGTGGATCTCCTGGTCGCCCTTCGTGGGCATGTTCATCGCCCGCGTCAGCCGGGGCCGCAGCGTGCGCGAGTTCGTGACCTGCGTGCTGCTGATCCCGAGCCTTGTCTGCGTGCTGTGGATGAGCGTCTTCGGGGGCACCGCGATCCATCAGGTGATCAACGACGGCTACACCGCCGCGCAGGATGCCGGTCTGCCGCTCCAGCTCTTCGAGATGCTGGCCGCGCTGCCGCTGGCGCAGATCACTTCGCTGGTGGGCATCGTCCTTGTGATCGTGTTCTTTGTCACCTCCTCGGACTCCGGCAGCCTGGTGATCGACACGATCACCGCAGGCGGCAAGGTGGACGCGCCGGTGCCACAGCGGGTGTTCTGGTGCATCTTTGAGGGGGCGGTGGCGATTGTGCTGCTGCTCTCCGCGACGGGGCTGCAAAGCCTGCAGTCGATGGTGATCTCCACGGGTCTGCCCTTTACCGTCGTGTTGCTGCTGATGTGCTGGGCGATCTACAAGGGGCTGCGGGCCGAACGTAAGGTCTGATCCGTCCCAAAGGCGAAAACGCGCCCGTCCGGAGTGATCCGGGCGGGCGTTTTTTGTGGCCGGGATTGTGATGCACGGGGAGCCTGCTAGGCTCCTTTGGTCGGGTTAATGTGCTTGGGGGTTTCATGCGACGGATTTCGGCAATGATCGGGGGCCTGCTGCTGGCGGGCACGGGCGGCGCGATGGCGCAGGACGAGGGCGGCGGCGTGGATTGCGTGGCGCTCTATGCCGAGCTGGCAAACCGCTGGCCAGTTGCGCTGGAGCAATGCGAGCCGCAGCCGGTGAGCTACGCGCTGGAAGAGTGCACCCCGCCGCATGACTTTAGCGGGGGCGGTGCGACGACCCATATCGTGCTGGCGATCGACGCCTCGGGCTCGATGGCGGGCAGCGCGGGGAGCGTTTCGAAGATGGAGGCCGCCAAGCGCGAGGCGCGGGCCTTCCTGGGCGATGTGCATGAGGACGTGGCCGTTGGGCTGATGGTGTATGGCCACAAGGGCAGCAACAAGCCGGAGGGCAGGGCCGAGAGCTGTGCGGCGGCGGAGATGGTGCATGGCTTTGACGCCCCGCGCCGGGCGTTGGGCGAGAGCATCGAGGCGCTGCGCCCGGTGGGCTACACGCCGATTGCCGGGGCGCTGGAGGCGGCCGGGCGTCAGCTTGCTGCCCTGCCGGAGCCCAAAGAGGGAGAAGCCGAGCACCGGGCAGTGGTTTACCTCATCTCCGATGGCGAGGAGACCTGCGAGGGAGACCCGGTTGGCGCCGCGCAGGCGTTGGCAGAGGCCGGGGTGGAGGCCACGGTGAACACCATTGGCTTTGCCGTGGATGCCGAAACCGAGGCACAGCTTGCCGCCATCGCGGAGGCGGGCGGGGGCACTTACTACCCAGCCGAGGATGCTAATGCCCTTCAGCGGCAGTTGAACGCGATTGCAGAGGCCGAGGCGTCGGGGCACCGATACGGCAATTGCGTGAACAGAAACGCCGGGCTGATCGGCGTCGCCACCCACAACGAGATTTTGCGCATCACGGCCTGCTACCAGAAGAACGGCCCGGCGCGGGGGCAGAATGGGGTGAACAAGTTCTTCCGTGAGGCCAAGAAAAGCAACGCGCCCGAGGCCGCCTGCGAGGGCGAAGTGCAGCTTATGGCCATGCGCGACAGGCGGGCGGCGTGGAAGTGGCTGCCTGAGCGCAGCGATGCGTTGAACGCCAAGGCGCTGGAAGAGATCAGGGCCTACCGCGACGGGGCAAAGCTCGGGGTGGAGTGACCGGCACCGGCGGTTTGGCCTGCTGGCAAGGCCGCAACGGGGCGCAACCGGTGCCGCGAAATTTGATCCGAACCGCGCTGTGCTGCGTTACCTCGGCAGAGATCGCAAGGAGCCCTCATGACCCGCATCACCATTCTTTGGCACCGCCGCGACCTGCGGCTTTCGGACCTGCCCGCGCTCACCGCCGCCCGTAAGAATGGCCCGGTGATCCCGGTGTTCATCCGCGAGCGCAAGGTGGATGCGCTGGGCGCGGCGGCGGCTTGGCGGATGGGGCTATCGGTTGAGGCGCATGGGCGCGAACTGGAGGGCGTGGGCAGCCGTCTCATTTTGCGATCTGGCAACGCGTTGGAGGTGCTGCGGGCGCTGGTGAAGGAAACAGGGGCAGAGGCCGTCTATTGGAGCCGCGAGTATGACCCGGTGAGCCGCGAGCGCGACAGCGAGGTGAAGGCGGCGCTGCGTGACGATGGGGTGGAGGCAAAGAGCTTTCCCGGCAAGCTGCTCTGGGAGCCTTGGGAGGTGAAGACAGGGCAGGGGACGCCTTACAAGGTGTTCTCTCCGATGTGGAAGACGATGAAGGGCGAAGAACCGGGCGAAGAATGCCCGCGCCCGCGGGAGCTGGCTGCGCCGACGAGTTGGCCCGCGAGCGAAACACTGGAAGACTGGCAGCTTGGCGCGGCCATGCAGCGCGGGGCCGATGTGGTGGCGCGGCATGTGGTTGTGGGTGAGAAGGCGGCACAGGAGCGGCTGCGGGAGTTCGTGAAAGAGCGGATGCACAACTACCCCAAGGGGCGCGACCTGCTGGCCGAACGCTGGACCTCGGGGCTGAGCGAAAACCTGACCTACGGCGAGATCTCCCCGCGACAGTGTTGGAACGCGGCGGAGGGCGAGGGCAGCGAGACCTTCCGCAAGGAGCTGGCGTGGCGCGAGTTCGGCTGGCAGCTGGGCTTTCACTTCCCTCACATGTTCGAGCGGGAGTGGCGTGAGGAGTGGAGCCGCTTTCCGTGGAAGGATGACGAGCGCGCCGCTGAGGTGAAGGCGTGGAAACAGGGGCGCACCGGGGTTGAGGTGGTAGATGCGGCGATGCGCGAGCTTTACGTGACCGGTACCATGCACAACCGCGCCCGGATGATCGTGGCCAGCTACCTCACCAAGCATATGATGACCGATTGGAAGGTGGGCCGGGATTGGTTTGCCGATACGCTGGTGGATTGGGACGAGGCCTCCAACGCGCTCGGGTGGCAATGGACGGCGGGCTGCGGGCCGGATGCTGCGCCTTACTTCCGGGTGTTCAACCCAGCCAGCCAGGCCGAGAAGTTTGACGCGCGGGGCCAGTATCGCGCGCGCTGGCTGGGCCGGGGCGAGGCGGCCCGAAGCTTTTTTGCAGCGGTGCCGGAGCGCTGGGCCCTGACGCCGGGAGAGGACAGGCCCTCAAAGCCGGTGGTCGGGCTGGCCGAAGGCCGGGAGGCGGCGCTGAACGCCTATGCGGAGCGCGATTTCTAGCAGCGGAACAATCGCGGCGCAGGGCCACCATCGTCGCCGCTTTCCCGCGGTTTCGCCTTAATTTTGCCGGTTTCACATGGTGATCTCGCCCCAATCGAGGGGGCGGACTGCGCCCTGTTATCGCCATGGAGTGCCCATGCCTACCGCGACCAAGCTGATGTCTGCCCTGGCCTTCGCCGTGCTGGCCTTCTTCGCGTCGGAAGTCTTCAAACCGCTGCTGCCGGAAGGCACGCAGACCGGAATGTTGTCGATCGTCGACGGGATCATCGGGTTTATCTGCGGCTGGCTCATCATGGGCCGTCTCGCGGGGCGCGGGGTGGTTGCCGCAGCGGGCGGCGGTGTGCGCACGGCGCTCGCCACGGCCTTCTGGTGCCTCGTGTTCTGGTCGATCTGGGACATGCTGAGGGAATCGACGCGCCCGGGCACATTTGCAGGACCAATGGAGGCCATCAACGGGGCCTTCGCGCAGATGTTCGACAATGCGTTGATCATCGTTTCAGACAGCAGATTGGCCTTTACCCTCGGGGAGGGAACCTATTTTCTGCCCCAGGTACCGCTGCTGCTGATTGTCGGCGGTATGCTCTGCGGTTGGTTCGCGGAGTGGACCGAGGAGCGGTCGGCAGACGCGGGCAAGATCGCCTGATTTCCCGCCTGCGCGCTCCTGATACGAGGCGCAGGTGAGGCAGGGATGGCCGATATTTTCATTTACGGAACGCTGATGCACATGCCGCTGCTGCGGGTGGTGCTTGGCGCGGGATTCGATGCGGTGCAGGTTCAGCCGGCGCGGTTGCCGGGCTGGCGCGTGGAGGCGGTGCCGGGCGAGGTCTATCCCATGGTGCGGGCCGATCCCGGCGGCGTGGCCGAGGGCCTGCTGCTGAGCGGCCTCACCGAGGAGGCACTGGCGCGGGCTGATTTTTACGAGGGGCTCGACAACTACGGCTACCTGCGCAAGCCGGTCGAGGTGCAAACCGATGGCGGCGCGGCAGAGGCGACAACCTATGTGCCGGTGGGCGAAGATGGCGCGGCGGCTGGGCCATGGTCTTTCGAGCGGTGGGAGGCCCGCTGGGGCGCGCTTTCGGTGCTGGCGGCGGAAGAGGTGATGTGGTGGATCGGTCGGGCGACAACGGCCGAGGTCGGGCGCCGCTACGGTGTGATCTGCACCCGGGCGCAGGCCCGGCTCAATGCCCGTAAAACCGCCCCCACCACCCTGCGTCGTGAAGCCACGCCCGGTGATGTGGACATATCCGACCTGGACCGGCCCTATGCCGGGTTCTTCGCAGTCGAAGAATATCAGCTGACCCACGAAAGGTTTGACGGCACCCGCAGCGCGCCGCTGGAGCGCGCGTCTTTCATCTCTGCCGATGCCGCCACCGTGCTGCCCTATGATCCGCAGCGCGACCGGGTGATGCTGGTGGAGCAGCTGCGCACAGGCCCGCTGGCACGCGGCGATGCCCAGCCATGGGTGCTGGAGCCGATTGCCGGGCGGGTGGACCCGGGCGAAACCCCCGAGGATTGCGCCCACCGGGAGGCGCAGGAAGAGGCCGGGCTGACGCTTGAGCGGCTGGTGCCGATCGGCGGCTACTATCCCAGCCCGGGCGCGAAGAGCGAGTATCTGCACGGGTTCATCGGCCTTGCCGATTTGCCCGACGGCAGTGCCGGTCTTGGCGGCGAGCCGGGAGAGGGCGAAGATATCCGCGCCCATCTGGTGAGTTTTGATGAGGCTATGGCGCTGCTGGAGAGCGGCGAAGTGAACGTGGGCACCACCGTTGTTTCGCTCCTGCACCTTGCTGCCCGGCGCGAGGGCCTGCGGGCGGCGCGCTGAGGAACAATCACGAAAATTTTGCAGTGCCGCGCCTTTTGGGGCGCCTGTCTTGCCAGCTGCCGTATCGGGCGGACCGGGTTGTGCTTTGCGCAGCGGAGCCGGTCTGCTGTTCTGCCGACTGGCCCCCTCTGCGGTGCGGGGCCGGTTGACCTCGCGAGCGGCTGGCCTATCAAGTGAAGCAGCGCCCGGAACGGGCCACACGGAAGGACGCTTGCCATGACCATCAAACCAGACCTCGCCGCAGCGGTGGGAAACACCCCGCTTATCCGCCTCAACAAGGTGAGCGACGCCACGGGCTGTGAGATTCTCGGCAAATGCGAATTTCTCAACCCGGGCCAGTCGATCAAGGATCGCGCGGCGCTGTTCATCATCAAGGATGCGGTCGAGAAGGGCACGCTGCGGCCCGGCGGCACCATCGTGGAGGGCACGGCGGGCAACACCGGCATTGGCCTTGCGCTGGTGGGCGCGTCGATGGGCTTCAAGACGGTCATTGTCATTCCGCGCACCCAGAGCGAGGAAAAGAAGCAGATGATCCGCCTTGCCGGTGCCGAGCTGGTGGAGGTGGATGCCAACCCCTATCGCAACCCCAACAACTACGTGCGCTACTCGGGCCGCCTTGCCGAGCGCCTCGCGCAGAGCGAGCCGAACGGGGCGATCTGGGCCAACCAGTTTGACAACACGGCCAACCGACAGGCCCATGTGGAGGGCACCGGCCCCGAGATTTGGGACCAGACCGATGGCCGCGTGGATGGCTTTATCTGCGCCGTTGGCTCGGGCGGCACGCTGGCCGGGGTAGCCGAGGCGCTTCAGCCCAAGGGCGTGAAGATTGGCCTTGCCGACCCGATGGGCGCGACGCTGTTCAACTACTACACCCAAGGTGAGCATAAGTCTGAGGGTGGTTCGATCACCGAGGGGATCGGGCAGGGGCGGATCACCGCCAACCTTGAGGGCTTCACGCCTGATATGGCCTATCAGATCCCCGATGCCGAAGCGCTGCCCTATGTGTTCGATTTGCTGGAGGAAGAGGGGCTTTGCCTTGGCGGCTCCTCGGCGATCAACATTGCCGGCGCGGTGCGCATGGCACGCGAGATGGGGCCGGGCCACCGGATCGTGACCGTGCTGTGTGACTATGGCACGCGCTATGCCACCAAGCTCTTCAACCCGGAGTTCCTTCGCGAGAAGGATCTGCCCGTGCCCGGGTTCCTCACCCGCGGCACCCGCCCGGACATGCCCGACGTAACGGTTGAGGCATGAGGGCGGGCACGCCTGTCTTGCGGCTCTGGTTGCTTCTGGCAACGCTGGCTTTCGCCTGCTGCCTCCCTGCGGCGCAGGGGGCGGTGGCGCAATCTCTGGCGGACGATCTCGTCAACGGAACCGGCGCAGCGGGCGGTGACGCGGCCAATGTAGAGCCGGTCAGCGAGGAAGATGGCACCGTGCCGCCCGTGACCGACTCGCTGGAAACCGCCTCGATGAGCATCGAAGGCGGGCCGGACTACGAGGCTTGGGAAAAGGTCGCAAAGCAGGCACGGGAGGTGCTGGAAGCCGACCGCGCCTCCTCACTGGCGCTGGAGCAGCTGCGCGAAAGGCTGGCGGAGTGGCGGGCGCAGTTTCAGGATGCGCAATCGACCAACTCCAACCGTATCGACATTCTGCGCCGCCAGATCGACGCGCTTGGCCCGGCCCCCGATACCGATGCGGGCGAGAGCGAAGCCGAGGAACTGGCAGAACGCCGCTCGGAGCTGAATTCGCAGCTCTCGCGCCTGCTGGTGCCGGTGCGGGCGGCACAAGAGGCCTATATCCTTGCTGACGGGCTCATCGGTGAGGTCGACGCGGTGCTGCGCGACCGCCAGACCCGCGAGCTGCTTGATGTTGGCCCCAGCCCGCTGTTTCCGGCCAATTGGACCGAGCCGCTCAGCCAGCTTGCCGGGGTTGGGGACACCTTGCAGGCCAACCTGCGCTCTAGCTGGCAAAACACCGCGCAACAGGACGCCCTGCGCAAGAACCTCGCGCCCGCGATCCTCGTGGCCCTGATCGGGCTGGTGCTGGTTGTGCGCGGGCGGGCGTGGAGCATGGCGCTTTCGGCGCGGCTCCTGCGCAGCTCGGGGCGGCAACAGCGTACGATGATCTTTGCCATGCTTGTCTCGGTTGGCCAGCTGGTGCTGCCACAGATCGGGCTGGTGCTGATCGTTCTGGGGATAAGGATCACCGGGATCGGCGGGTTGCTGACCGATCAGATCCTGCAAACCATCCCGATTATGGGCATCATGATTTTTGGCGCGCGATGGCTCGGCTCTCACAGCTTTCCCAAGATCGAAATCCTGCCGCCACCGCTGGAGCACGACGAGGGCCAACGTGCCTCTGGCCGCCTTTGGGCAACGCTTGCGGGCGTGTCTGGCGCGCTTTCGGCGCTGCTGGTGTCGCTCACGGCCTTCTCGGGGATCACCGAAGAGGCGGCGTCTTTCCTCAACTTCCCGATCCTCCTGCTCGGCGCAGTCGCCCTGTCGCGGCTTGGCCATCTTCTGGTGGTGCACGCCCGCGCCAGCGAAGAGGATGAACCCGATGAACTGACGTCCAGCGGCTTCCGCGCGAAGGTTGTTCACCTGATCGGGCGGGCGGCGGTGCTGTTGGCGCTGGCAGGGCCGGTGCTTGCGGTGCTTGGCTACCTGAAGGCGGGAGATTTCCTCGTGTCCGCGCCGCTCTCCACCCTCGCGGTTCTGGCCGTCGTCTCGCTGTTCCAGCGCTTTTTCACCCACCTCTACGCGCTCTTCTTCGGGCGGCAGGCCGATGGGTCTGACGGGTTGGTGGCGGTGCTCATCTCCTTTGTCATCATGCTGCTGGCCCTGCCGTTCCTCGCCTTGATCTGGGGCGCACGCGTGGCCGACCTGACCGAGCTTTGGCAAAGGTTCATGGCCGGGTTCTCGATTGGCGAAAGCACCATCAGCCCATCGAACTTTCTGCTCTTCGCGGTGGTCTTCGTGCTGGGCTACATGCTCACCCGGCTGTTGCAGGGGGCCCTGCGCACCTCGGTGCTGCCCAAGACCCGGATCGACACCGGCGGGCAAACGGCGATCCTCTCTGGGGTCAGCTATGTTGGCATCTTTCTGGCCGCTGTCGTCGCCATCACCGCCGCGGGCATCGACCTGTCGAGCCTTGCCATTGTGGCTGGTGCGCTTTCGGTGGGTATCGGCTTTGGCCTGCAAACCATCGTCAGCAACTTCGTGTCGGGGATCATCCTGCTGATCGAGCGGCCCATCAGCGAGGGCGACTGGATCAGCTCGGGCGGGGTTATGGGCATCGTCAAGAAGATCTCGGTGCGCTCGACCCGGATTGAGACCTTTGACAGGACAGATGTGATTGTGCCCAACGCCGATCTGATCAGCGGGCAGGTGACGAACTACACCAAAACCAACATGTCCGGCCGCCTGATCGTGCCGGTGGGGGTGGCCTATGGCTCCGACACCCGCCGCGTGGCCGAGTTGTTGCAGGAGGTGGCGGAAGAGCATCCCATCGTCATCCTCAACCCGCCGCCACAGGTGGTGTTTACCGGCTTCGGGGCCGACAGCCTCGATTTCGAGGTGCGGGTGATCCTGCGGGATGTCTTCTCGATCATCGCGGTGCAAACGGAGATACGCCACCGGATCGCGGAGCGCTTTGCCGAAGAGGGGATCGAGATTCCCTTCGCGCAGCGCGACCTTTGGCTGCGCAACCCCGAGGCACTGGCCGGTGCCATCGCGGGCGGGGCCAGCGTGGAGGCGCCGGGGGCCGACGGCCTCGCGGCAGCGGCTGACGGTGAAGAGCCAACACTGGCCGAGCCCGAGGCGCCCTCCCGCGCTGCGGCGCGCGTTGGTCTGACGAAGGACGATGTGGACGGCGCGGATGGAGACGGCGTGAGCGACGGCGACGGAGGAGGAGACAGATGACGCTGCATCTTTACCGGGATGATCCCTACATGCGCGATGCCAAGGGCACGGTGGTGGAGCATACATCCGAGGGCGGTGTGGTGCTGGATGCTACCATCTTCTACCCCACGGGTGGTGGCCAGCCGGGCGACGCGGGGATGCTGCACTGGGACGGCGGCCAGCTGGAGATTGCGACCGCCGTGAAGGGCGAAGGCGATGCCGTGGTGCTTGTGCCCGCCGGGCCGGGCGCGCTGCCCGAGGTGGGCACCGAGCTGCGCCAGTCGCTCGACTGGGAGCGTCGCTATAGCCACATGCGGATCCACACAGCGCTGCACCTGCTCTCGGTCGTGCTGCCCTTCCCGGTGACGGGCGGCAGCATCGGGGCCGAGAAGGGGCGGCTGGACTTCAAGATGGAAACGCCCATCGAAGACCGCGAAGCGGTGGAGGCGGCGCTGAATGCGCTGGTGGCGCGGGATCTCCCGGTCAGCGAAGAGTGGATCACCGAGGCCGAGCTGGACGCAAACCCCGGCCTGGTCAAAACCATGTCGGTCGCCCCGCCGCGCGGCGCGGGCAAGGTGCGGCTGGTGCGGATTGGCGCAGGCGAGGACCAGGTGGACCTGCAGCCCTGCGGCGGCACCCACGTGTCCCGGCTGGGCGAGATCGGTGCGCTGAAGCTCGGCAAGCTCGAAAAGAAGGGCCGCGAAAACCGCAGGGTGAACATCACCTTCGCCTGATCGCGGCAGGGTTGCGCGCGGGCCTACATAACAGCTTTCTTCACGTTGCCGGGGCCTGATGGCGTGCTAGGCTTTTTGCCATTGCACGATCCCGATTTTCAGACCCAAGGAGTTCTTCATGGAATTCGGCTACAACATGAAAAAGGACTACCCGCGCTGCACCACCTTTCTACAAGGCGATCTGCCCACAATGGTCTATGACCAGAAGGCGTTTGAGGCTTTTAAGAAGCACGGGGAAATGAGCGATGAGCTGGCCAAGAAAACCCTGCGCATCGGCGCGCCTCCCACAATCCGGCCTGCGTTCCTGAAGGAGGCACACGGCAAATATTACGGGGCAGGCTCGCCCAAGCTAAAGGACACCATCTTTCTCTCCACCGAATTGCTGGCCTGGTACGAGTTCTGCGAAGAAAACCGCAATGACGTGCTGCTGCGGAAATACATGCTGATAAAGACGATGCACGAAATGGTGCATTGGGGCGACGAGCAGGATGGCGTCGATCAGGCCCCGGAAGAGGGCGAGGAGTTCGAAAAGGAAGCCTGCGGCTACTACCTGTTCTTCTACAGGGCTTGGGCCGAACGCACGGAGCGTGAGTTTCGTCGCCGGTTTCCGCGGGCCGTTAAGTAGCAGGCAGGCCAGCAGGCACCCCCGTCCAAGGCTTCAGGCCCGTCGGTTGGATGGACGGCACGTGCAACGTGTTTGTCTGTCGGCACGGGGGGAACGCAGGGAGAGCGGGCTGCGTTTGTCTGCAAAGAGGACGCTCCCGATGACAAACCAGCCGATCGAACCCAGCCTTGCCATGATCGAGCACCTGCTCGCCCATCCCGACATTTCGCGACACATTGCCGGGCTCAAACGCCTTCGCGTGGCGGTCACCGCCGAAGCAGGCGCTGTGTCCGGCCATGGCAGGGCAGGGGGCACCGATTTGGTTGTGACCGGTCCGGTAGATGCCGAAATCGCCGAAGAGGCATTTCACATCACCCGCGTTATTCCACGCGACGGCGGGCACCTGCGGCTCGACTTTGCGTATCCGCCCGCTGACCTCTCGGGCAGCGCCGAGGTGAATGGAGAGGGCCAGATTGTGGATGTGGAAACATCAGAAGGCTGACGCGCTCGCCCGTCCTCGCTGCTACTGCTCCGGCGGCAGGAAACAGCCCAGCCGGGGGCCAGCAGCCTGCGCACGCCATGGGGGAGCCGCATCTGTGCTACTCTGGTCGCGCCACCGCGTCAGAGTCGAGAGAGGCAGATTGCTATGAGAATCGGGCCGAAGATCATGGCGAAGTTCCAGCGCGTCGCCAGACAACTTACATACGCCATTCCGCGGCAAGGGCAGCGGCAAAAGGTGATTGAGGTGTTTTGCGAACTCTCCGAGCTGGATGAAATCCGCGCCAAGGCCTGTTTCCGCGATGGCACGCTGCCGATCATCGATTGCAAACCCATGGTGGCTTATGGCGAGACCAACCGCGATGAGCCGGATCGGGTGTGGATTGCAACAGACCTCTGCGAAAAATTGGAGGCGCTTTCACCGATGCATCGCGAAACCCTGCATCTCTCTGCCCTGATCGAACACACCGCGCTGCACGAAATGGTGCATTGGGCCGACCTCAAGAACAACGGCAGCTTCCACGGGCGCTCCGGCCCGGCAGACATTGGCGCCGAGTTTGAATATCGGGTCTTCGGGCGGGTGCTGCACGAGCACCCCTGAGCGCGGCAAACACCGCAGCGACGCATGGTGCCCGGCAAGCGCACCAGCCCGCACGCGTGTGCCTCTGAAGCCCCGCGCATTTCCTGAGCCAAAGCCTCTTGCACGCCGCGCCGCAGATGCGCTAAGAGGCGCGGACCGGAGAGGTGGCCGAGTGGTCGAAGGCGCACGCCTGGAAAGTGTGTAGGCGGGAAACCGTCTCCAGGGTTCGAATCCCTGTCTCTCCGCCACTTGCCCCAGCGAAAGCGTTCTCCCGATCCGGCTGCGGCCGGATTGTTCCGTTATATTCAAGGGTTATACGGGATGGGCTGAGCACTGGCCTTGGCTCGAGGAGGCTCGGAAGCGGTCTCTTAGGGTCAATATTCTCCGGACCTTTCAACTAGGTCCATTTCGGTTCAATGGCGTAAGCATTTGTTTTTTAGAAATATATCTTTGGCGCTCACGTAGTCGGAGTTCTTGTTCCGTCTGAATAGAGAAAGCGACCGACGTCTAACCCTGCACCGTTACCCGCCGCGTACATCCCCTTGTGACAAAGCGCCTTCAGCTTCCCAATCCGCATAGCATCGGCCATCTGCAAGCTTCCAAAGGATGCGTCCATTCGCACTGGCTCCGATTACGGTTGCCGCCGCAGCAGATGCCGACGTGAAGCTATAGTTACTGGCGAATATCAGGGACCCAGCATCCTCTCGAAGAACGCCTGATTTCAGAAGGGTATCTCTCAGAGCAAGGGTTCCCTTCGGAATGGTCGGCGTAGTGCGCGAGCGGGCCTTCGAACCCTCCTTGACCACGTAGTCGCCTGACTGCGCGATCGTCATTTCCGCATTGAAGCCTTCCCCCCTGAAAAAAAAGACTGGGCTAACGTCTACTCCGGCCGCGTCCAACTGCTCTGTTGGCTCAGCCGGTCTACCGCGCATGTCACGGAACAAGTCCCACCCGAGCGCGCCCACAAGCGTCTTCGTCTGGTCGACGAACTCCTGCATGGCCGCCCGGTCTGGCAGCGGAAGTTTACCGGCATCTTCTGAAGGCCGCTTGCTATTCGGTACAAGCCATCGCGGATTCCTTCCCACCGCCCGGATGAGGCAGGCCTCCACGTATCGCGCGTGGCTCTTCGTCAGGTTCTCATCCTTGCTGATGAGCACCACGGTGTCAGTCCAAAAGCCCTTCGGATCTCGTCCCGCATCATTCGAATTATGAGTGTATAATCGCGCGCCTATACCTTCTGATTCCCCTATATAGGCAATCAGCCGGTCGGGTTCATTCTCGTCTGTGCCGATAAGAAGGTACACTCCTGGCCGCTCAATCTCTGGGAAGGCCTCCCTGACGCGTCGAAGTTGATTCCTTCGGAAAGCGATTGCCTGAATTGTAGACATAGATATCTGTGCGACACGGATTCCGTTTGGGTCGCCATCAAGCAGGAAAATGTTGATCGAACGAGGCTTCAAATTTAGCGACTCCCGCTGTGGATGATGAGGTGGCGTCGCGCGTCACTTTCCCTCAGCTTGATCTTCTGCCGAGCTGTTGAGCTTGCGATAGGCTTCAGATGAAAGCCAACCCGTCACAACTTTTTGAAACGATATATCGTTCATGAATCGCGCAAAAATCTCCTCGTTCTGATCCATCCGCTCGACAAATAGCGCCTCCAAAAGGTTCTTGAAAACGAGCTCAAACTTGTCGCCAGGGTTCACCATGGCTGCCTGGCGAAGCGCATTGTCAGAGATCGCTGCCTCTATTATTTGATCGAAGAATAGTTGGTCCGCCTGGTTGAAGTCTGTCCCAAATCGATCATTTACGACGTCGATCAGGCGCGACAGCGGAACGGCCTCTTCACGCAGCACGCCACTACCAACCTCCGAAGGGCCATCGAGCCGATTAGACTGTCCGTCGTTAAGGCTGATTGAGCCTTCGCTAATTTTCTGAAGACGATAGTATTCAAGCCGCACCTCGTCATCGAACTGGTAGGAAGGTCCAGCGCCGCGTTTCGGCAGCTTTGTCGCGAGGTGTCGTAGAAATACATACAGGCGCTCGAGATCCGTATCCTGATAAGGAATGATCTGACTGAGGAAGCCATAGAGGCTGCAGAAAGCGAGCAACTTGCCGCGCCATAGCTCGGCCTCGTCCGGTTTCTCTTGTTGAAGTTCCTGGAAGCGCGCGACAGAAACATCGAGCGCCGCGTTCATCAACTGATGATCGTTCGGGCTCTGGCGCTGGCGCGGCTTGAAATAGACGGCGCTGAAACTCTCAACATCTGCAGACACATAGACGCCCTCGGCATCAAGTTCGCTCTTGATCTCGTACATTCGAGCAGGGTCGACGTCTTCACCGATTTCCGCCCCTTCAAAGTAGGTCTTGAACGCCTCTCGGATTTCATCCCGATCGTTGACAAAATCGAGGACAAACGTGTCTTCTTTTAGCGGGTGTATGCGATTCAGGCGCGAAAGAGTTTGAACGGCCTGGATCCCAGCAAGCCGCCGGTCGACATACATCGTATGGAGCAAGGGTTGGTCGAAGCCCGTTTGGTATTTCTCGGCGACGAGTAGGACCTGGTATTCTTGGGTGGCGAACACTTCCGGCAATTCCTTTTCCCGGATGCCGAGATTCATGCCTTCCTCAGTGTATGTAAGATCCTCCACCTTGTCGTCCGAAACGACACCTGAAAAGGCCACAAGAGACTTGATGGCGTAGCCCTTCTCCTTGATGTAGCGGTCAAAGCTCTGTTTGTAGCGGACTGCTTCAAGTCGGGATCCAGTCACCACCATGGCCTTAGCGCGCCCTCCAATCTTGTGTTGGGTGGCGGCGTTGAAATGCTCGATCATCACTTCGGTCTTCTGTGCGATGTTGTGGGGATGGAGCTTCAGGAACCGTGCAAGTGCACGTGCAGCTTTTTTCCGCTCAACGTTCGGATCATCCTCACTGGCCTTCAAGAGACGAAAATAAGTAGCATAGGTCGTGTAGTGTTTCAGAACGTCGAGGATGAAGCCCTCTTCGATGGCTTGGCGCATCGAGTATCTATGCGCAGGTGTACCGTCTCGTCCAAACACTTTGAGCGTCTTGTGCTTGGGTGTAGCGGTAAACGCGAAGAAGCTGAGGTTCGCTTGCCGGCCGCGTTTCGCCATTGATCGGTAGAGCTCGATCATGTCCTCGTCTTCGTTCTCGGCCATATTCCTCGCTGCCGCTTCGCGAAGACCTTGACCGCCAAGAACCTCCTTGAGATCAGTCGCCGTCTCGCCGCCTTGCGAGCTGTGCGCCTCATCGATGATCACAGCACAGTGGCGGGATTTGAGGACGCCCACCTCTGGCTCGCCTCGCTCCTCCGCCATTTTTGCGAGCTGGCGCGAGACGAAGGGAAATTTCTGCAATGTGGTGATGATGATCGGGACCGCACTTTCAAGCGCCTCCGCCAGCTGGCGCGAGTTTTCATCGATCTTTTGCACCACGCCGTGCTTGTGTTCGAATTGGTAGATCGTGTCTTGAAGCTGCTTGTCCAGCACTACACGATCAGTGATCACAATTACGCTGTCAAAGACGCGATTGTTCTTATGGTCATGCAGGGACGCCAGCCGGTGCGTCAGCCAGCCTATAGTGTTGCTCTTGCCGCTGCCGGCCGAGTGCTCGACCAGATAGTTGTGGCCAACAGCTTCGCGCCGCGCCTGATCCACCAGAGACCGAACCGCTTCTAGCTGATGGTAGCGCGGAAAGATCATCGTCTCCTTCTTGACCCTCCTTCCTTCGTCGTCGCGCTTGTCCTCGATTTGCATGTGGATGAACCGTGCCAACAAATCGAGCAGGCTGTCCCTTTGAAGGACCTCTTCCCAGAGATAGGCAGTGCGATAGCTGCGACCCTTTATGTCGGTCGGATTGCCCGCGCCGCCTTCGCATCCTTTGTTGAAGGGCAAGAAGTGGGTGGCTGGACCAGCCAATCGTGTTGTCATGAACACCGTGTCGGTGTCTGCGGCGAAGTGGACGAGCATACGTCGCTTGAACTCAAAGATCGGTTCACGTGGGTCGCGATCATTGCGGTACTGGCGCAAGGCATTCTCAACGGTCTGTCCTGTCATCGGATTCTTGAGTTCAACCGAGGCGATTGGAATGCCGTTGATACTCAGCGCCACATCCAGCGATTTCTCTGAGACTTTCGAGAAGTGCAGCTGCCGAGTGATGCTCACGCGGTTGGCGGCATAGCGCGCCTCAAGTTCAGGGTTGAGTCCATGCGCCGCCTTGAAGAAGGCCACGCGGAGAGTCTTGCCATAACACTTGAAGCCATGGCGCAAGGTGGCGAGCGAGCCCTCCCTATCCATCCACTTCGTCAGGTCGGTGAGGATCTGCGCTCCCGTCTTGTCCCCGTGCAGCGCTTCCAGAGCCTTCCATTCCTTCGGCTGGGTGGCGCGAATGAATTCAAGTACGGTCTCCGGAAAGATCGCCCGGTCTCGGTCAAGCTCTGCCGCCGGCTGAGAAACGTAGCCGTTCTCAAGCAAGGTCGCCTCGATGACGGTCTCGAAGGCACCTTCTGAATGTCGAGCGTGGTTCATGACGCCTTGCCTCCCGCTTTCTGTCGAAGGAACCAGATCGCAACTGGACTAAACGGCTGATACTCTGCCGCATTTATGCGGTGATCGATCTGTTGTTGAACCTTCTGTCGAGCTTTCGGCGTGGAACGCCACCACTGCAATACCGAATCCAAGACCGCCTTTCGGCTGTTCTTCAGGTAGCTTAAATTTAAACCCAAAATGTCATTTAGCTCTGGATCGAATTCGTCATCAGAACTTTTTACTGTTCCGTCCACGAGATATTCTAACCTAGTTTCAATGGCATGTGCCGTGTCTGCTGGATTCCACTTTATATCACGGTCGCCTTTCCTTGTGTCGCAGTGCTGCTCGTTTGGAGACTTTCCATTGCCACCAAGGCACGCGCCAAGCAAATTCCCGTACACTAGCTGCAGGTCGCTATGGTCCGCCTGGCACTTCCAATGCTCAATCTTCATCGCTGTCCGTTCGGCTCGGATACGCCCGGTGCAGTAACAGCATAGGCCCTTCTGCTCACTTACAAGCGCAGCACGCAGCTCTCCCTTCTGAGTATAATTGTCGTAGTTGCTGTGGGGCTGCGCTCGGTGCTGTGTCAGGCTCTTTGGTTCGGCGCCCTTGGTGATCATCCTCACTCGTCTCCCTCCATAAAATCGAGAAGGGTTATGGCGCGCGTAATCTCTGGGTCGTCTTCTCCAATTGCTTCAGACAGAGTCTTGATTGCAGCCCTGGCTTCCTCTGCCTTGCCACTACCGATGAGCTTTGCAATTTTCGCAATCGTGTCCTCTACGCTTGCGTTACGTGACTTGGTGTCCATCACCTCTTCGAGGACTCGACTTGAATCGACGCCAAATGAGCGCTCCGGCGAGTAGACTTTGCCATCTTTGATCATCTGGATTCTGTCGTGGGGAACTTCGCCAATCACTTGAGGAGAATGGGTGGTGGCGATGAACTGGCACTTTCGGAACGTCTCGGTGAGAAGAGGCACGATCTGCCGCTGCCAAAGCGGATGCATGTGCATGTCGATTTCGTCAATGAGGACGATCCCAACACCGTCCTTGACCGGATCATCCAACGCTGGATTGGCTTGAGACAGCCGGCGGGCCAGGTCGAGTGCGAGTGCCAGCACTCCGCGCTCACCTTCAGACAGATATCGCACGTCGAGCTCGATACCGTCTTTCGAGATCAGCAGGCGTGGCTTGTCTGCACCATTGGCCGCCCGCAGTCCCGTGCAGGTAGGAAGAAAGCTAGCGGCTGCTGATTTCAGTGCCTCAAGGTGCGAGCCCGCACGCGGCAATTCTTCTGCCAGCGCCTCCTGTGCCAGCATCCAAGAGGCCATGTCCCGAAGGTGGAGCGGCCGGACATCGGACAGCGCATCGGCAAATGCCGCAGCCTGCCCGCCGCGGCTCCGCCCGACCTTGATTTGCTCGTCTGTGGGGTGCGACCGACGAGTTCCGAAGTAGATCGCGATCGGCTGATTGCCGGATGGATCCGCTTTGGGCCATTGTGAGGGCGAAAGTTCTTCCCTCTCAGGGGTGTCGAACGTCGCCTGTCGAACAGAGCCTTCCTCGTCTGGAACGAACTGTTCCCTTGGCTTGTGTAGCAGAAAGTGCCGTTCCCCTTCAGGGAAGTCGAAATCCACATCGACGGTCAGCGAGGCGCTTCCCAGCCGGATATCCTCAGAGGCGAATGCAAGAGGCGCCGAACGACTAACTGTAAACTTCGGCAAGACTCGCGACAAGGAAACCCGCAGAGCCTCGAGGACGCTGCTCTTGCCGACACCGTTGATACCCACCAGCAACGTGAAGCGCGGATCGAATTCAAACGTCGCCTGTTCGAAGCCGCGAAGCCCCGCAATGCTGAGCTGTTTGATCTTCATGCCGCCTCCGGAATTACGAGCTGGCCAGTCACGGCCGCTGCGATCAGGGCTGCGCGGCGCTCTTTAAGCAATGCGATGGACTTCTCCGTCGCGGTGCGCAGGCGGTCGATCTTGGCGGTCTCGGCGCTAATGTGATCGACGATCTGCTGCTGTTCATCCAGCGGCGGCACGGGCCACCAGGTTTCGAAGAAGCCCTCGGGATAGAGCCGCAGGCGGGAGGACCAGACGCCCTTGGAGTAGCGGGTTACTTCCTGCGCGAAGACGGGGATGCGGACCAGAGCATCGACGTAATCGGGCAGCAGGCACGGGCCTGGGGTGTAGACATTGTAGGCGGGGCTGACGATGCCATCGACGCGGGCGGTGCCCATGGCGCCCATCCAGGCCCAGAGGGTGTTGATGGCTAGGTCCCCGACAAAGCACAGTTTGTAGCCAGCCGTGCTTTCTGCCTCGAACATGTTCACGTCCTTCTCGGACCGGGGGGTGACGCCGGTCAGGTGCGAGACCGTCAGCATTTCCTCTTCGCCGGTCTGGGATCTCTGGTCGCGTTCGCTGAAAAGCCAGCGGGAGCGCTCCACCTCCCAATGCGCAGGGATATCGCCGAGCCAGTCGATGCCTGATGGGCGCAGCCGTGCGGAAGGATCGAGGCCGCGCAAAACGGCCTCGGCCACGATGGAACGCCGCTTCTCGGCCATCAAATCAAGCAACCGCTGCTTTGCAGCGATGAGTGCGTCGATGTCGGCAGTTTCTCGGTCGAGGAAGTCCGCAATGCCCTCCTGCGTCGGCTGAGTGGGACATGGTATCGGCACATTTCCAATGAACGCCCAATCAGCACGGGGCATCTTTGAGCCGAAGGTCGACGCATCAACAGCGTCAATGAATTCGCGAGAAAGCATGACGTAAAGACCGAACCGGGAATTGAGCCGCTCAGGCCTTAGGGGAAGCAACTCCGTCGAACATCTTCCATCAAAGTCGGCAACCCACGCCTTCGCCAAGTATGGCCTCAGCTTGCCAAAAAGAATGTCGCCCGCTTGAAAAACTGAGGAAAGCGACTCGCCACCAACAGCCGTGGACGGATCATCATTTTCTTGCCCGCTGGCAGAAGTGATAAGTCTTCCTGTGCCGCTCTCGATATTTTCAAGGCCGACATATGGCAGCTCGCTCTCGCCGCCTTCCGTTCGGTTGCGCCGCAATTCGACGGCATACTTTAGGCGAAGTCTTGGATAGGCTTCGGTCACTCCGTTACCTCCTGCAACAGCCGCAGGATCTCGTCCTCCGCCTTCTTCAGGTCCGCGTCGATCTCGGTCAGCTTGCGGGGCGGCGTGAATTGATAGAAGTGGCGGTTGAAGTTGATCTCGTAGCCGACCTTGTCCTTGCTCCGGTCCATCCAGGCATCCGGCACATGCGGCAGAACCTCATGCGCCAAGTAGGCGTCGATATCCTTCTTCAGAGGGATGTTCTCGAAGTCGCGCAGGTCGGGGTCTGCCTCGAAGCCCTTGCCAGCCTTCACCCGCTCGGCCTCAGCGTCCTTCTTCGTGAACACATTGCGAAACAGCTTGACTTCGGGCGCGCGCCAGCGGGACTCCCGCTTCTTCAGCAGCTTGTCGATGCTGCCCCAAACCGTGTTCCAGTCGAGCTCTGGTTCGCGTCCCAGCGCCTTGTCGATCGCCTGAATGTCATCGAGCAGATGCGGTGCCGCGTCGAGGAAGCGGGCCTTGTCCTCGACCGTCATCCGGTAGCATAGCCGCAGTGGGCGCTCGACGGTGACGCGGGTATAGCCGAAGTCGGCATTGTCGAAGATCTTGGACTTGGCGTTCTGGGTGTAGCCTCCGTAGAGTCTTACGATCTCGGCGATCTGATCGGGTTCGTCCGGGCGAGCATCCCCTTCGGGCGCCTTGCCAGCGCCGATCTTGCGGCGTTTGTCGCCCTGACTGCGACGCATCGGAAGCCAGATGTCGCGGGCATCGACGAGCTGGATCTTGGCCTTGCGCTCCGCAGGCTTGTTGTTCGTCACGATCCAGATGTAGGTGCCGATCCCGGTGTTGTAGAACATCTGCTCTGGAAGGGCGACGATGGCCTCGAGCATGTCGCGCTCGATGATCCACTTTCGGATATTGCTTTCGCCGCCGCCAGCACCCCCGGTGAACAGCGGCGAGCCCGAGAACACGATGGCCGCGCGCGAGCCGTACTTCTGGGCCTCGGTATCGACGTCCTCGAACTTGGAGATCATATGCTGCAGGAACAGCAGCGAGCCATCGTTGACACGCGGCAGGCCTGCGCTCCATGGGCTGTCCTCCGGTGCCTTCTCGTGCCGCTGGACGATCTCTTTCTTCTGCTTCTTCCAGTCCACGCCGAAGGGCGGGTTGGCGATAAAGTAGTCGAAGGTCTGATCTTCGAACTTGTCATCAGTGAAGCTGTCGCCAAAACGGACGTTCTCGCCACCGCCGTTGTGATCGACCTGTTTCATAAGCATGTCGGAGGCGGCCGTCGCAAAGGCACGCTTGTTGTAATCCTGGCCGTAGACGTAAAGTTTTGCCGCTGTGTTGTGTCGGCGCATGTATGCTTGGGCTTCGGCCAACATCCCGCCGGTGCCACACGCCGGGTCGAGCATTCTGACCGCGTAGCCCTCCTTGGTCAGGAGGTTGTCGTCGCCGATGAAAAGTAGATCGACCATGAGGTGAATGACTTCACGAGGGGTGAAGTGGTCACCGGCAGTCTCGTTGGCCAGTTCGTTGAAGCGCCGGATCAGGTTCTCGAAAACGAGCCCCATCTGCTCGTTCGGCACCTTGTCCGGGTGCAGATCGACATCGCAGAATTCCTTAACGACCAAGTAAAGGATGTCCGCGTCATGCATCCGTTCGATTTCGTTTCCGAACTCGAAATACTCGAAGATGCGGCGAACATTGGCTGAGAATCCGTTAATGTAGCTCGTCAAGTGGCTGTGGATGTTGTCGGGGTCACCTTTCAGCTTCTGGAAATCCAACGGCGAACGGTTGTGGAACCGGTGACCAGCGGCTCGATTGAGAATGCGGTCAAGAGCGTCGTCCTCCAGCTTGCCACCCCTGCGGCGAGAATACTCTGCGAGAACCTGGTCCTTGGTGTCGGCCAGCACGCAATCGAAGCGACGCAGAACTACCAGAGGCAGCATGACGCGCTCATATTGCGGCGGGCGATAGGGCCCACGCAGGAGGTCAGCGATCTGCCAGATCAAGTTTGCCAGGTCCGAGTGGCTTGCCATATCGTTCAGTCCTCCGCCGGTTCGTCCGGTCTATTTTTCTTTTTGATCAGTCTTCGGGCCCTGAGCGTCGACTTGACGCCGCAGCAGCCACTTGTTTCTTTGCCCTTGCCGTCAGCCGCTCAAACTCTTCAACCGCCATCACGACGACAACGGGGCGGCCATACTTCTCAACGGCCACTGGCTCCGCCCTTGCCATATCAATCAAGCGTCCGAAGGCGTTCTTCGCGTCACGCGCCGACATGCTTTGCATGAAGTAGCTCCTTCTCAATTTGGAGCTACTTTAGCCAAGATGTTCTGTGGAGGATAGACGTTAACGCGCTGATTCGTATGCTAGAGACAGCGATCTCTGCGCTTCCCATTCGGAGGGGAAGTCCGCTTGGAGAGCTGCCTTTTGAAGGTCTGTCCCGAAGTACCCCTCGAGCGATTTCTCCACGAGGTCAGGAGCCAAAAGTGTCAGACGGAGGATGCGAGCAAGGTACGTTGTAGAGATCTTCTCCCGTTCCGCGAGGTCTGCGATTGTCGAAAATTGCCCAGTATCGAGCAGTTGCTTCCATCGGAAAGCCCGAGCCAATGCCTTTACAAACGTCGCATCTGCGTGCCGTTGGACAGTCCGAGCGGTAGGCACAAGCATCTCCTTCCGGCCGCCCCGCTTCACGATACGGAAGGGAACGTGCACTGTCACCGTGTCAGGAAACGGCGCACCGCGTGTCATGCGGCTTCTCCAATTTCGCCGGCCAGCATCTCGTGCGCGAGGCCGCCGAGACCATCCACGCGCAGCCGTACGTTCAGGCCCTCCGCCCCAAGATCGACGCGCTCGACCAACAGCGCTACGATGCGGGCTTGCTCGGCAGGGAACAGTTCGTCCCACAGCGGGTCAAGTTGCTGCAGGGCCGCGCGGGCGTCGGTTTCGGTGATATCGCCGACACGCGCCCGGGCGGCCTTCCATGTCCCAGCCACGATCTCGGGCTGGCGGAATACGGCGCGGAGTTGGTCGATGACGGCGGTTTCAATTTCGCCCGCCGGAACACGGCCGACCGGGCATGATCCTGCACCGTGCTTCAAAACCGTCTGGCTGACATAGTATCGGTAAAGCTTGCCGCCCTTGCGCGTGTGCGTCGGCGAAAAGGCCGCCCCGTCGGGGCCGTAGAGCAGACCTTTCAGCAGCGCAGGAGTGTCTGCCCGGGTGCGCGCTGCACGCTTGCGGGGGCTTTCGGTCAGGATGGCGTGGACCTTGTCCCAGACATCCCTGTCGATGATGGCATCATGCTCGCCGGGATAGCTGTCGCCCTTGTGGACCGCCTCGCCGATATAGGCGCGGTTGTTAAGCATGCGGTAGATAAACTTCTTGTCCATCGGGTTGCCCTTGGGGGTCAGTATGCCCTTGGCAGCGGTTTCGCGGGCCAGTTCGGTGCCAGATCCGATTTTGATAAACCGCTCGAATGCCCAACGGACATCGGCTGCGCGCTCCTCGTCGATGATCAGTTTGCGACTTTCAACGCGATAACCGTAGGGCGGAACCCCGCCCATCCACATCCCCTTTTTGCGGCTCGCCGCGACCTTGTCGCGAATGCGCTCGGCCGTGACCTCGCGCTCGAACTGGGCGAAGGAAAGCAGGATGTTTAGCGTCAGCCGCCCCATTGATGTGGTGGTATTGAACGACTGCGT
Organism: Oceanicola sp. D3; assembly: GCF_006351965.1. Classification (NCBI taxonomy): domain Bacteria; kingdom Pseudomonadati; phylum Pseudomonadota; class Alphaproteobacteria; order Rhodobacterales; family Roseobacteraceae; genus Oceanicola; species Oceanicola sp. D3. The sequence continues at coordinate 2,554,135 of NZ_CP040932.1, read as the reverse complement.
CACCGAGACGAAGGTCACGTCATTGCGGTCGAACACCTCGACCAGCTTGGCGAAATCGGCCAGTGAGCGGCTGAGGCGGTCGATCTTGTAGACAACGACCACATCGACAAGCCCGTCCTCGATGTCTTCCAGCAGCCGCTTCAGGCCGGGCCTTTCCAGCGTGCCGCCCGAGATGCCGCCGTCGTCATACTGGTCGCGGACCAGCACCCAGCCCTCCGAGCGCTGGCTGGCGATGTACGCCTCGCAGGCCTCCCGCTGGGCATGGAGGCTGTTGAATTCCTGCTCTAGCCCTTCCTCGGAGGATTTCCGGGTGTAGACCGCGCAGCGCAGCTTGCGGACGACCTTCGACTTTTCAGGCAGCTTGGTCATGTCCGACCCCGGTGGTTCTTGAGCCCAAAGAAGACCCAGCCGTTCCAGCGCGTGCCGGTGATGGCGCGGGCGATGGCGGACAGCGATTTGTAGGGCCGCCCCTGCCATTCGAAGCCGTCGGCGGTGACGGTTGCGACGTGCTCGACCCCTTGCCATTCTCGCAGCAGCCGGGTGCCGGTGATCGGGCGGTCGCGGTCGAGACAAATGCCGCGCTTCTTCCTGTCGCCGCCGTCCAGTTCCTCTCCGAGCCGCTCCAACCGCCGGACCGTCTCGGGCTTCAGCCCGCCATAGGCCAGTTCCTGGATGCGATAGGCGAGGCGGCTTTCCAGGTAGCGGCGGTTGAAGGGCGGCGGCTCGCTGTCGAAGAGGTCCCGCCACTGCGCCTTTAGCTCCGGCGTCGGGGTGGTTTTCAGCGCGGCCAGGCGCGCGGGGATGGGATTGTTTGTGGTCATGCGGTCTCCTCTTGCGTTGGAGTTGCATGAGCGCTCTGGTCGGGCGGGTTGTGTAGCGGAAATTCTCCAGCGTTGGCAGATAGTTGAGCGCGGTCGCGCATCTGGAGTCGGACCAACCCGAGGGCCAGCAAGCGGCAGAGTTCGGCGCGGCGTTCGGCCGGGGTTAGCTTGTCCGGGGAGAGAGGGTTCGGGCGTTTCATGCGGCATCCCTGTTGGTGTCACTGGGATGGAAAAGCCGATCGAGGTCGCCATTTGGGACAGCCGGAAAGTGTGAATTGCGTGAACGTCGTGATTTATTCGCGAATTGCGCGGCCGCGCTCGGTGCGCCACCTTAAGGCACGGCTCTGAGTACCCACCTGTTCTCTGGCACCTGACGGAGAGCATTAAATGGCCAGAGCCCCTTACAAGACCTGTCCCGGACTTTTTCGTTTGGCTGAATTCGCGCATCCAGGCGACATCCTCGGGTTCCTCAGGCAGGAGGAGTTCCAACGCGAGAAATGGCTGGGGAAATACCTGCCCGAGCAGGGAGACGAGCTGGCGTCGGGCACGCTGGATCAGATTCTGCAACAGGAGAAGAAGACCCGCCTCGATCCCCTGGAACGGGAGGCCTCGCGCATTCTCAAGGTCATCGAACCCCGCGGACAGTTCGCCTTGGAAGGCTTGGTCAAATCAAGGATGCGGCCAAATGAGCAGGCTGAATTCGGGCGCGCAAAAGACCAATTCTGTCGAAGCTTGTGGTCCTATCTGAACCACCGGCTCATCTTCGAGGCAGTCGAGAGCGAGATCCATCGCAGGCTCTACCGGACCTACGCCAAGCACTACAAATCCTACCCGGTCGTTCAAGCCAGGAACGTGCGTCCAGACCAGAGGGACGCGGCAATTGCGGCGTTCATCGAGGACATTCAGATCAGGCTGGACAAGGGCGATGGTTGCCGCGTCGAACGTTTCGACATTCCCGTCGGTCCCGAAGAACCGGCAGCGGAGATGTACATCATCTATCACCCGAACGCGCTGGCCAGCGCCAGGGAGATCAACGAAGAGGGCGAGCGCCGGACGATCTATTTCCGTCCGCCCGGAGAGGCGACGGTCATTTACACGCCCTCTACTGGCGTCGCAGAAATACGTGCCGACACGCAGCTTATCCGCGAGGAGGTTGCTGAGAGTTTCGCGTGTTCACTACTGGACGGCCAGCTTTCGAAGGAACCGCTCGGGTTTCGTGAGTATGACCTGTCGCGATTCCTGGAGGGGCTGGAACTGGATTGCCCAGAGTTAAGCGGCTTTCAGGTGAAGTCTGCGCGGGTTCTGAAGGCCGACATCTGCGTCGGTTCGCTCGCCAATCGCCTGAGCCTGTCGACCACCAAGCAGCACCACCTGGACGATCTGATCGACCGGATTCCGGGCTTGCGCAATGCGTTCAGGAATGCGGTCGCCATGCGTTTCGTGGATATTTTTGTCGAATACACCATGTCCGGCGACGCGGAGCCCAGAACCCTAGACTTCACGATTTCAGACCAGAACACCTGCAGCCTGCAGAGTTTGCCGGAGGAGCACGAGCGCGTGCTTGGCCATCGGTTACTCAAGCGCTGGGGAATCCTGCGCGAGTTTCGGCGGCTGACCGCCGCAGAAGCGAATGCGACCATGCCGGTTCTTCTGGAGCTCTGGAACGCCGGTCTGGCTGAAGTTTCCGGATCATGGATCGGAACGCGGGGCCTGGACGAGACCATCCTGACTTCTACGGGGTTCCTGACGCCCGTTGGTTGGGAGGACGTCGACCTCGTGGAAGAAAACGCCGTTCAGATGGATGCTCAAATCGTCGTTGAAGGCAGTCGGGCTCTCCAGGTGCTGACGCGCGGAACGCAAATGGATGGCGGCGATGCCTTGCACTACCGGCGTTTCAAGGTCGACCAAGGCTGGGTCCTGCAGCATCTCCGAGACGTCCTGCCGGATGCACTGGACGAGGTGTTGGTCGAGTCGCTGTCCCCGGACCTCCATGCCCTTGGAGCATTGCACGTCGACGACGGATTGGTGCCAGTCTACCTCGCACGCAGCCTGTCGGACCCCAGAGTTCTGGCAGCGAGTGACCAACTCACTCGGGCTCGAAGCGATCGGGGCACAGGGTTGGTGCTCAGTGCGGTCCGGGAGCCCTTCAGGTGCCTTGCGTCAAATGTCCTTGCCCCGCTGGTCGATCACATCGGTACGGACATCGACATGAAGACCATGTCGCGTGAAATGCTCGTCCAGGCCTTCCGCAACAACAGGGTCCTGGCACAAGGCGGTCGTGCCGTTGAATTGGTCTGGGATGGGGGCGACATCGGCGAGCTGTTCGTGCCAGGGAAGGGAACGGTCCAGATCAAGGGCAGGAGCAGGTTGATCCCTGTCGACAAGCTGGTGAAGGCATACAAATCCGGCGTGAAGGCGGTCAGGACCGGCACGCTAACAGAGCACTGCCCGGGCACGCAGTTCCGCAATGTCTTCGGCGCGGCGCTCTGGACGACGCTCGAGGGGAATTTCATTCGCTCGGCCGGACACGGCGCGTGGGAGATTGCCGCCTGAACTCGACTAACAACCAGCTAACTTTCAGGGGTCTGACGAACTAACGAATCGGCTGCCACATACGTCGCCATCCGAAACAAGGAGGCGAAACATGCCGACATTTCAAAGATCCCCGAACCTCGACCACGCTGACACCGGCCACCTCGACTGGCGCTGCACCTGCTGCGGCAAGCTGATGGGCCGCCGGGCTGGTGCCGTGGTCCTGATCCAGTTCGCGCGAGGCCACCGCTACCGCGCACCGCGCCCGGTCTCCGCGGTCTGCCGCGCCTGCGGCACCCTCAACGAAACCTGATCCCTAGAAGCGCGGGCGGTGAAGAGCCGCCCGCCTTTCCTTTTTTTCCCAACCCGAGAGGCGCGCGACGCCCTGACCTGGCCACGATGAGGCGCCTGACGCCCGGCCGCAAGGCAGGCGTCTTTGTCCCATCGTTGGCACGAGGTCCACGCGAACCTCCTCACCCAGATCGCGCGTCCAACCTTTCATCTTCAGTTCAGGGCACTCACCCGGGTCGAACCGGCGCTGGCCGGGTTCTCCGACGCGGGTGGGGTGCTCGGGTTTCTTCACGGGCCCGAGGCCGACCCGGAGGCCAGGAACCGGCTTCTCACGGCGCTGGTGCGGCAGGCACAGGCCCATGAGACCTCATTGCAGGCAGCGACTACGCTCCTTCTCCTGGCGCTCTGGCCCGGGCTCGATGCGATCCGCAGTCGACTGCTGCGGTACTATCGCCGGAATCCAGACCTACTTGCAGGCGAGTTGACCGGTCGGCTGACCGAGCAGGTTCTCAACGTCGATCTCGGAAGGGTTAGCCGTATTGCCGCGACGGTTCTCCGCAATGTCGAGCGTGACCTGAAACGGGCGCTGATGCGCGAGCGGGACCGCTGCGAGGATCCACTCGAACCCGAGCAGCACGCGGAAACGGGCGCCGATGCGCTACCGAGCGGCCTGCGTCGGCGCCTCCGGATCCTGATCGGACCGGACGCCGACCTGGTCATCGCTGTCACCCTTTTCGGCTTCAGCCAGAAGGAAGCCGCGAATGCACTCGAGCTCAGCCATGAGGCGGCCCGCAAGCGCTACCAGCGGGCCATGGGCCGTCTCGTGAAGATTGCTGCGGAGATCGAGCAGTGAGCTGTCCCAATCCCGGGGCCGGACCGGCTTTTCCCCATCGTGAGCCGCCAATCGGCGGCGCGAGCACGAAGGAGATCGGTATGGGGCATCGCTCCGAGCATGACTATCAGCAGATCCCGGGGCTGTTCCGGCTCTGGGATCTGCAGTTCCTCTTCAGCAGGGACGATGACTATCACGTCCACTACGCCGAGCAGACCGGGGACGGCACGCCGCTCTTCGCGGTCTACCGGCGGGCAGTGGGCGAGGGGAGGGCGCGTTGATGGCGTATCCCTTCTCATCCCAGGATCCGGGAGCCGGTGAGCAGCTACTGCGAAAACGCGAGCTGGCAAAGCGCTGGAAGATCAGCATCCGCACGCTCGAACGCTGGCAAGCGGATGGCTTCGGACCGCGCTGGCTGCTTCTGGGCGGGTCGGTGCGATACCGCCTGAGCGACGTGATCGCCTACGAGGACGCACAGTCCCGCGGAGGCCAGTCGTAAACCATGGGGGCAGCGCCGGATACGCGCCGCCCTGACACAAGAGAGACAACCGACCGGGTGGCCAGCGGCCGCCCCGTTGGCGCTGGCATCTCGGGATACGGTGATCTTGCGCCGCCACTTCTCGAGAACGGCTACGAGCCCCTTCCCATCATACCCCGAGAGAAACGGCCCGCGCTTTCCCGGTGGACGTCCTGTCCCGTCGACAGTGACGCCGTCGAGACCTGGTCCCGCCAGTTTCCCGGTCATTCGGTGGGCCTGAGGACCGGCGCCCTGGTCGGGCTTGATATCGACGTGCTGGATCCCGACCGGGCGCACGAGGTGCAGGCCCTGGCCGAGCACCGGTTTGGCGCGACGCTGATCCGGGTCGGGCTCTGGCCGAAGCGCCTGTTGCTTTATCGCACGGTGGTGCCGTTCGGGAAGTTGAAGGCAGGCCAGGTGGAGTTCCTCGGGGCCGGGCAGCAGTTTGTGGCCTTCGGGACGCATCCCGGCACGGGGCAACCCTATTACTGGCCCGAGGGCGAGACGCCGCTCGATGTACCACTCAGTGACTTGCCCACACTCGATGCAGCATCGGCCGGGAGCTTCCTCGCGGAACTGGGAGGCGGGTTGACGAAACCGGTCTCAATCAGACGCGGGACCTGCCGGCCCGAGGACCGAGGCACCGGTCAGATAGAGCGGAACGCCCAGGGGCTGGTCACCGATGGCCGGGATAGCTGGCTCAGCAGCATCGCCTTCCATGCCGTGCATGACGCCCTGGCCATGGGGGCCACGCTGGACGCCTGCAGCCTCGCGGCAGGGGTGTGGAACTGGTTCTGCTCGACCGCTGACTTGGATCGCCCCAGGAAGGCCGGAGGCCGCGACTATGGTCTCGCCGACGCCCTGACCAAGGTCACAGACAAGCTGCGGCTATTGTCCGAGGGTCGGCTGCCGTCTCGCGACACAGCGACACCGGAGCCGGACCACGAACTACCGACGCTCAATGCGGATGAGGGCAGGACGCGGCTCCGCGAGCTGCTGGAGAGCTTCGCCGCCCAGGTCAGGGACTGGCATGCCGGCGACCAGTTCGACGTGCCGGCGCTCGGGATCCGCGCGACGGTCGGCCTCGGAAAGTCGCACATGTCCAGGACGGTTCTGTTGAAGCTCCAGCAAGACCTGAGAGCGGCCGGGCAGCCTCACAGGCTCTTCGTCTTCGTGCCGTCCCACGCCCTGGCAGAGGAAGCCGCGGCAGAATGGACTGCTGCCGGTGCTGCAACCGCAGTTCTCAGAGGCTACGGGCGCAAGCACCCGGTCTCCGGCGAACCCATGTGCCGCGACCTCGATATGGTGAAAATGGCGATTGCAGCGAGGCTGCCGGTGCACGAAACCGCCTGCAGTTCCGCGGCCGGTCGCTGCCGTTTGTTCGAGGCCTGCGAGAAGCAGCAGAACCGGCGTGAAGTTGCTGCAGCTGATGTCGTGGTCGCACCCTATGACACGCTGTTCTCGGGCCTCTCCTTTGAAAAGGATGACGTGGCTCTGCTGGTGATTGACGAGGCGTGCTGGCCCCGCGCGATCGAGCAGCAGAACGATCTGACGATCGACGCCATTCTCGCGGAGCCGGTGTCCGGGCTTGGCAGGGGCGGGATCGAGCGAAGCGGGGTCGCGGCGACGGCTGACCTGGTCGCTTATCGCGAGCGTCTCACCACGGCCCTGAAGGCCAATGGGGCCGGACCGCTAAAGCGCTCTGCGCTGCTGGCCGGTCGGCTGACCGCGGATGATGCACGCCACGCTGCACGGCTGGAACGGGCGCGGGTTGACGCACCCAGTTTACATCCTGGGATGACCATCGCGGAGCGGCGGAAGGCTATGGACGTCACAGGCGATACTGAACGGGCAGAACAGCTTGCAGGGCTCTGGACGGCGGTCGCACGGTTCCTGGAGGCAGGCTCGGCGCTGTCCGGAGCGATCCGTCTTGGTACGGCTGCCACTGGCTTCGACCAGTGCATCGAGGTCAGACAGGTCCGGTCGCTGCACGAGAGCCTGCGTGGCCGCCCGGTCCTGCATCTCGACGCGACCCTGCGGCCAGACCTGGCGCGCCTGGTGCTGCCCGGACTTCAGGTCGAGGAGATCGAGGTGGCCGCACCGCACATGCGGGTGCGCCAGGTGGTCGGCAGCTTCGGGAAGTCGATGCTCTGCCAGGCGCCCGGTCTCACTCCCGAAGAAGCCAAAAGGCGCGAGAACCGGCTCGGCGAATGCGTGGACTACGTGCGCTGGCAAGCGGCGATCCACCGGAACGAGCGGGTGCTGGTGGTAACCTACAAGGCGGTCGAGCAGGCCTTCCAGGGCATCCCCGGCGTAGAAACGGCACACTTCAACGCGGTGGCGGGGTTGGACGCCTTCAAGGACGTAAGGCAGCTGATTGTCATCGGGCGCCCTATGCCGGGAACCAATGATCTGGAGGCGATGGTGGGCGCCTGCTTCGATCACGTCGGCAGAGGCAGCTACGAGAAGCTGCGGGCCGGGCTACGCAGCCAGTCGGGGCAGCCTGTGTCGATGCCGGTTCTCAGGCATACGGATGAGCGGGCGGAACTGCTGCGGCGCGCGATTTGCGATGACGAGTTGGTCCAGGTGGTCGGCCGGGGCAGGGGCGTGAACCGAACAGCGGATGATCCGCTTGACGTGCACATCCTGGCCGATGTCGCGTTGTCGCTGGTCTACGATGAGATCACGGTGTGGGAGGCGGTGAAGCCGGACCTGTTCCAGCGGATGCTGCTGGCAGGGTTGGCAGTGGATAGTCCCGGGGACGCCGCAGTACTTCATACCACCCTGTTCACGAGCAGCAACCAGGCAAAGCAGGCATTCGAAGCCGCGTTATTTAAGTGTCAAACCCCTATGTATGACTCTTATAGGGAAATGACCCTTAAATCTGCTGCCTACCGGCGTGCCGGACGAGGCCGGGGATGGCAGTGTGCTTGGTGGATCGGAGACGACCTAGGAGCAACAATGCGAGCGCGGATAGAGCGAGCGTTGGGGCACGTGGCCGGATGGGGAGAAGAATAGCAGCGCTTGCGTCGCTGCAGCGAATGACCGCTTCGAGCCGATACTGTGGAAAAACACCCGTTCGCGAGCGCAGAATCCTGGCATCCGAAAGCGGCGCGAGCGCCTTTCCCGTCAGGCTGTCCGCACTTGCTGCGGTGCAGGAAGTATCCTGGCCAGTTTCCTGAGGTTCTGGGCGGTGGCGGCGAGGAGGAATTCGTCATTTGCTCCGCATGGACCACGTAATCGGAGCCTGTTCAGGCCGAGGATGCGTTTGAGGTGAGCGAATAGCATTTCGACCTTCTTCCTCAGCTTCATCGAGATCGCGTATTGCTCGGTTTTCGCAATGTCGCGGGCAACCTGGCGGGCGTCTTCGTGTTCCTCGCGGGTGATCGACCGGAAGTCCATGTTGGGGCAGCAACGCGACTTCGAGGGGCAGGCCTGGCAGGTGTGCTTCAGGCACCGGTATTTGGCGACGCCCTTGCCGGTCGGCCCGCGGTTCGGATCGGAGTAGTTCCGGCGGAATTGCTTCAGCTCGTGGCCTTCGGGGCAGATGTATTGATTGTTCTCGGCATCCCACTCGAAGTCGGCCCGGGTCCAGGTCCCGTCGCTGCGCCCCGACTTGTCGAAGACAGGGATGTGCGGGGCAATTTTGCGGTCAACCAGCCATCCTAACATCGGCGCGGTGCCATAGGCCGTGTCCGCGATCAGGCGCTCTGGGTGCAAGTCGAACTTGGCCTTCACCCGCTCAAGCATGGTCTTCGTCGATCCGACCTCGGCTTGACGGATCGACCTCGTGGCCTCCACGTCCACAATCACGCCATGGTCCGTATCGATCAGGTAATTGTCGGAATAGCTGAAGAACGCCGGACCTTTACGGGCGGCCGTCCACTGGCTGGCCGGGTCGGAATGCGAGGTAAACTTGGGCTGCACCTCGCTGGCCGCGCCAAAGGCGGCTTCGTCCAGCGTCTCCAGATACTCACGGACGGCCCGGCGCGCGTCGGCAGGGTCGATCTGCCTGGCGTCCCAATCCTCTTTCGGCGTCGAGTTCTGCTTGTTGGCATCCGCTTCGATCAGACTTGCGTCGACCGCCATGCGCTGCCCGCTGACCAGGCCCTCAGCGATGCACCGTGCGACCGTCACCTCGAACAGATGGCGCAGCAACTCGCTGTCCCGGAACCGGCCGTGTCTGTTCTTGGAAAATGTCGAGTGATCGGGAACCCGGTCGGCGAGATCGAGGCGGCAAAACCAGCGATATGCCAGGTTCAGATGCACCTCTTCACACAGCCGCCGCTCCGACCGAATGCCGAAGCAATAGCCGACCAGCAGCATGCGGATCAGCAACTCGGGATCGACCGAGGGGCGGCCAGTGTGGCTGTAGAAATCTGCAAGATGGGCGCGGATGCTGCTCAGGTCGACAAAGCGGTCGATGGATCGAAGCAAGTGGTCTTGCGGGACGTGATCATCAAGCGAGAACTCGTAGAACAACGCCGGTTGCGCCTCCTGCCGCGGTCCCATCATCGCCGATCCTCCCACCCATTGCAGGAATTGAATCAGCCAGAAGCCCCCCGATCAAGCGTGAGTTTTTCAACAAAATAAGCCCCGCCTGCCAAATGCTGCACAACGCCCGAATGGCTGCTCTCGCCAATCAGCCGCTTGCCATTCCGGCAATCATCGCGCCAAGGGCGACAAGGTGGACAAGCATGAGCGCCTTGTCATTCCACAGCGCGCCGACGGCGAACCATCCCACGACACCGATGAGAAACAGGTAAAGGTTCCAAGGTGTCAAGCCAAACCCCGTCGCGGTGTATCCCATGATCTGGATGGCGGATGCGCTCCACTTGACCGCGAAGACAAGGCGCTCGCGCGCTGAGGCAAAGGCCAAGGTATCAAACGGCACGGGTCAACCCTCCGTCGATACGCAGGTTTTGTCCCGTCATGTAGCCACCATCTTCCGAGGCGAGCCACGAAATCAGAGAAGACACCTCCGAAGCGAAGCCGTAACGTCCCATGGGAATACGCGCTTTGCGGTCTCCGGCTTCGGGCAGGCTGTCTATGAAGCCGGGAAGGACGTTGTTCATGCGAATGTTCTCTGACGCATATTTGTCCGAATAGAGCTTCGTGAATGCGGCGAGCCCGGCCCGGAAGACCCCCGACGTTGGAAAAAGAGGGTCGGGTTCGAAAGCGGCATAGGTCGAAATGTTGATGATTGCCCCACCGCCCTGCTTCTGCATCAATGAGGTGACAAGCCGTGTCGGACGGATGACGTTCATCAGGTAGACTTCCATGCCTTGATGCCAGTCGACGTCGCTGATTTCGAGAACCGGTCCCTTGGGGCCGTGGCCAGCAGAGTTCACCAAGACATCGATACGGCCCCAACGATCCTTCGCACCATCGATCAAAGCGTTCAGCGCTCCACCATCAAGGTTGGAGCCCGTCACACCAAAGCCGCCCAGTTCGCCGCCGAGCGCCTCTCCCTTACCGGACGAGGACAGGATGCCGACTTTGAACCCATCTTCTGCCAGTTTACGGGCTGCATCCGCCCCCATGCCGCTGCCGCCAGCTGTGATCAGAGCTACTTTTTCTACTGCCATACTGAGCATCCCTTCATGGTTATGGCATATATAATGGCCCATTCTGGGAGGTTCGATTGAGAATTGATGCTACATGACAGTAGAAATACTATTGCAGAGTGACTGAACTACCCCCACTCAACAGTTTGCGTGCGTTCGATGCCGCAGGCCGCCGCCTCAGTTTCCGCTCAGCAGCGGAAGAACTGGGCGTCACGCAGGGGGCCGTTGCGCAACATGTGCGCCAACTCGAAGCGCAACTTGGTGTGGTCTTGTTTGAACGGGTGCCGAAAGGCCTGAGGTTCACATCGGTCGGGCGAAGCTACCACAACAGGATTGCGGGAATTTTTGCCGACCTTCGATCCGCAACGGCAGAGCTGAAGCCAGAGCCGAACAAGGTTCTTATCAGCGTCACTCCGACCTTTGCTGCGAAATGGCTGATCCCCAACCTACCAGACTTCACCTCTGCACACCCGAACATTGATTTGCGGATCATGGCGACCGAGAAAGTTTCCAGCTTCCATAGTGACGGGATAGACCTTGCAGTGCGCCAAGGATCGCCGCCGTTCGGCGCGTCACTGGACGTAACCCTTTTGTTCAAGCAATCGCTTATCGCGGTCGCAGCGCCAATGTTTGCGGACGAGGGCGATATCCCTCTTGAACCAGAAGCGCTCAGCAAACTGCCGAAGGTCCATGACACCCATGACCTATGGCCCAGCTATCTTGCGCAACTGGGCGTAAAGAACCAATCTGCTCGGCACCTTCGTCTGAGCCAAACGTCGCTTGCGGTGGATGCAGCCATCGCCGGGCAAGGTGTGGCCCTGGTAAGCCGGTTTCTGGTGACCCCTGACCTCGAAGCAGGCCGTTTGATCGAGGTTGGCCCAGCCTGGGACGCGGACAGAAGTGACTTCTATGTCCTCATCCCGCGAACCGCCAGAAACAATCAGTCGGTGACCAACGTCTTGACGTGGCTCAAGTCGCGCTCCGCGTCAGACACCTGACGCCTTGGATCAAAGCGGCCATTCAGATCATTCGGACGAACGGCAGCAAGGTCCCGCACAGCCGACGTTCAAGTAGTCACAAGTGGCTCTCACGACCATTGACCATTCAGTCGCTGTCGGCGCCAAGGCGCGTCACTCTTACGCCTGGCCACCGTCCGCATTCGCTAACCGCCGTATGGCTTTCCGGATCATCGTCGCCTCCTGTCGCCCATTGTCAATTATTGTCATAATTACAATGGTTTGAAACCTTGCTATACTCCCCTTGAGGCAAGCAGCCAGTCGCGGATCAATTCGGGGGCGGGGGTATGGCGAAGGCAAGGACGGCACCCATTGGGGCACAGGCGATCGAGCAGCGGGCGGTGGAAGCGCTGATCCCCTACGCCAACAACGCGCGGACGCATTCGGAGGCGCAGGTGGCGCTAATCGCGGGCTCGATCCGGGAGTTCGGGTTCAACAACCCGGTGCTGGTGGACGGCGAGAGTGGCATCATCGCGGGGCACGGCCGGGTCTTGGCGGCGCGCAAACTGGGGCTCCAGACTGTCCCGGTGATCGAGCTTGCCCATCTCACCGAAGCGCAGAAGCGGGCCTACATTCTGGCGGACAACCGGCTGGCCGAGCAGGCGGGCTGGGACCGTGACCTGCTGGCGCTGGAACTGGGGGAGCTCGCTGACCTGGAGGTGGATCTCGGCACGCTCGGCTTCGACGGTGCGGAGCTCGATGCATTGCTTGATCACGGCGCTGCAGACCCGAAGGAGGAAGCCACCCCGCCGGTCCCCGAGGTGCCAGCCTCCCGGCCGGGCGACCTCTGGGTGCTCGGGAACCACCGACTGATCTGCGGCGACGCTACCGACGGGGCGACGGTCAAGCGCCTGCTCGGGGATGTGCGCCCCCATCTCATGGTCACCGATCCGCCTTACGGCGTCGACTACGACCCGGACTGGCGCAACAGGGCAGGGGCTTCGGAGACGAAGCGGACCGGCAAGGTGCTAAACGACCACCGGGCCGACTGGCGCGAGGCCTGGGCACTGTTTCCGGGCGAGGTGGCCTATGTCTGGCACGGGGCCTTGCATGCCATGACCGTGGCCGAGAGCCTCACCGCCTGCGGCTTCGACATCCGCAGCCAGATCATCTGGGCGAAGGAGCGGCACGTGCTGAGCCGGGGACACTACCACTGGCAACACGAGCCGATGTGGTATTGCGTGAAGGGCAAAGGCCACTGGTCTGGGGACCGAACGCAATCGACCCTCTGGTCCATCCCCAGCCAGGACCAGGATGCGACCACGGTGCATGGGACGCAGAAGCCAGTGGAGTGCATGCGCCGCCCCATGCTGAACAACTCCAGCCCCGGACAGGCCATCTACGAACCCTTTTCTGGATCGGGAACGACGGTAATCGCCGCGGAGAGCACCGGGCGGCATTGCTACGCGGTGGAGCTGGACCCCGGTTACGTCGACGTGGCCGTTCAGCGCTGGCAGGCGTTCACGGGGCAGGAGGCTATCCTCGACGGGGACGGTCGCAGCTTCGACGAGATCGCGGCCGAGCGCCGCGAGAGTGAGGCGGCATGAGCCAGTCCCGGTCCCTCTCGGCCTTGGAAGCGGCGGCCAACGTGGTCGTGGACTGGATGCTTGCCCTGGCCACGCAACTGGCCGTCTTCCCCGCAATTGGCCTCCAGGTGACCCCGGCGCAGCATCTCTGGGCCAGCCTCGCCTTCACCTCGGTCTCCTTCCTGCGGGGTTATGCTCCACGACGCCTGTTCGTGAGGTTTGGCTGATGGGACGCCCTCCGATCACACTCAGCGAGGCGCAGACGCTGGAGGTCGAGACCCTCGCCGCCCTGCTGAACCAGGACCAGATCGCCGACTACTTCGGGATCTGTCGCAACACCTTTCGCGCCATTTGCGAGCGGGACGCAGAGGTTGGTGCACGGTATAAAAGGGGCAAGGCCAAGGCGATTGCCCATGTTGCCAATGGGCTGCTGCAGAAGGCGAGGTCCGGCGACACCACCTCGTCGATCTTCTATCTCAAAACCCAGGCCGGCTGGCGCGAGACGGCCGAGCTCCGTCATTCCGTGGAGGAGCGCCCCTTGGAAGCCCTGAGCGACGATGAGCTATGGGGACGCCTTGATGAGACGCTGGTCAAACTGGATGGCTTTCGCCCTAGGCTCGTGAACCGGCTCCCAGAGCCCGTCACCGCAGAGGAGCCTGGCGCCTGACCCCCGGGGGGGGGAGGGTCAATCTCTGGTGCTGGGGAGGCCCGGACCGACGTGGGGGGCTTTGCGCGCGCACGGCCATGATTGCGACCGGGGGGCGGATGTAGAACAGGAGAATGCCAATGGCCCCGCGTGGCCCGAAGCCAATACCAACACAGGTCAAGCTGGTGACTGGGACAGCCCGGGCGCACCGGCTCAATCCGCAGGAGCCCATGCCCATGCCGGAGGTGCCGGAGCCACCCGACCACCTCAACGAGGACGCACGCGCCGAGTGGGCGCGGATTGCCGACGAGCTCTCCGCCCTCGGCATTTTGACGCGCCTCGATCGCGGGTCGCTCGCGGCCTATTGCCAGGCTTACGGAAGGTGGCGGCAGGCGGAACAGGCACTGGCGCGGATGGCGGAACGCGACGCGACGACGGACGGCCTCATGATCCGGACCAAGAGCGGCAACCTGATCCAGAACCCCCTGGTGGGATCCGCCAATAAGGCCATGGCGGACATGATGCGCTACGCAGCGGAGTTCGGTCTGACACCTTCGGCGCGATCCCGCGTGGAGGGGCTCTCACCAGATGCGGGCTGGTCCCCGGCCGACGAGTTCCTCGCGTGATGGCCCGGCGCGGTCGCAAACCCCTGCCCAAGGCAGTTCCGGCCTCAATGGCGGTCGCAGCGCTGCCCCGCTGCCCCCCGCACCTGTCGGACACGGCACGAAGGGAGTGGCGACGGCTCGCGGCCCCGTTGCACGAGATCGGTGTGCTGACGCTGGCAGACCGGGCGGTCCTCGCGGCTTACTGCCAGGCTTACAGCCGCTGGGTCGAAGCAGAGCAGAACCTGTCGAAGACACCGATGCTGCTGAAGACCCCGAGCGGTTATGCCCAGCAGTCCCCCTGGCTCTCGATCGCGAACAAACAGCTGGAGCTGATGGCGCGGTTCATGGGCGAGCTCGGGCTGACCCCGGTCGCGCGGCGGCGGGTGGAGATCGAGACCGCGACTGGCCCGGAGCCGATCACCAAGATCGAGTTCGTGACCGTCTACACCGATGAGAACGGCAAGAGGGTCGAGCGGTCGGCCGGCACGTGGGATCCGGACGCGAACAACAACGCTTCGAACAGCAAGCGCATCGGCGTGAAGTGGCAGGATTAGTCCTGAACCGACTACACTGGGGCCCCCAACTCACCGTACACACCTGCCTAACCAACGTTGCGCAGGTTTGTACATGGTCAGGGAAACTGCCACAAAACCGAAGTTCGTCGCCTACCAACGGGTCTCCACCGCCCGGCAGGGGAGGTCCGGCCTCGGGCTCGAAGCTCAGCGGAAAGCCATCGACGGCTTCACAGCATCAAGGGGAGCGCAGGTCATCGCCCGTTTCACCGAGGTCGAGAGCGGCAAGCGCAATGACCGGCCGGAACTGGACCAGGCCCTAAACCTCGCCCGGCTCACCGGTGCCACCCTGGTCATAGCCAACCTCGACTGCCTCTCACGCAAGGCCGCCTTTCTGCTCACTTTGCGCGACAGCGGCGTGCGGTTCCTCGCGGTCGACATGCCCGAGGCCAACGACCTGACCGTCGGCATCATGGCGCTCGTCGCCCAGCAGGAGCGCGAGGCCATATCCAGACGCACGAAAGAGGCGCTAGCCGCCGCGAAGGCGCGTGGGGCGAAGCTGGGCAACCCGAATGGGGCAGCGGCGCTCAGGCGGGCAGGGGAGGGCGGTGCGGCGCTCAGGGCGACGGTGAGCCGGAATGCGGATCAGTTTGCCGCAGGGCTAGCGGAAGTGGTCGAGGCTATCCGGGCGGAAGGGCATGTGTCGCTTAGGGCGATCGCGCGCGAGCTCAACGCACGCGGGATCCTCACCCGGCGGGGTGGGCGGTGGCAGGTGTCGAATGTACGGGCACTTGTCGGCAGGTTGGACGCTGACACATAGAACTCGCCAGTGACTGATGCTGTAGATTATCTCTCCTTTAGGGCACGCAGCCGTATTACCGCCAAGTAAATTTGAGGTTTTGTATAGCGTCTTCTCAGTAGAGGGGGTTTGGCAGCCAATCTAATTAGCCATTTGCTCGGGCAGGAAAAGGACAATAGCCGGAAACAGCAGAATGAGCGCGAGTCGGACGACATCGGCGGCGACGAAGGGCAGGACGCCCTTGAAGATGGTCGTGGTGGGGATCTCCGGGTTTACCGAGCGGATGATGAAGATGTTCATACCGATCGGCGGGGTGATCAGGCTGATTTCGACCACGACCACCAACAGGATGCCGAACCAGATCGGATCGTAGCCCATTTCCTGCACCAGCGGAAACACCACTGGCACGGTCAGCAGGATCATCGCAAGGCTGTCGAACACACAGCCAAGGATAAGGTAGAAGAGGATCAGCAGCATCAGCACGCCGGTCGGGCCGAGGCCGGTGGCGCGGATCGCCTCCGTGATCATGCGCGGGGCGCCTGCCATGTTGATGAAGCCGGAGAAGATCAACGCCCCCACCAGAACCGCCATCAGCATGGCGGAGGTGCGAACGGTTTCGGCGAAGATGCGGAACAGCGCGGCAGCATCCAAAGTGCGTTTGGCCAGCGCGATCACGAAGGCGCCCGCCGCACCGACACCGGCGGCCTCAGTGGCGGTGAAGACGCCGAGGTAGATGCCGCCGATCACGAGCGCGAACAGAAGCAGCACCTGCCAGACACGCCCGATTTCACGCAGGGTCTGGCCGAAGGGCAGCGCCTCGCCCGCGGGGCCGGCGGCGGGCTTGCGCCAGACCACCGCGCGCACCGCCAGTGCGTAGAGCAGGATGCCGAGGAGGCCGGGCAGCACGCCTGCGATGAAGAGCTGGCCCACGCCCGTTTGTGTCATCGTGCCGTAGATCACCATGATCACAGAGGGCGGAATGAGAATGCCAAGGGTGCCGCCCGCTGCCACGGAGCCGGTGGAGAGGGCAGGGGAGTAGCCGTATTTCTTCATCGAGGGGAGCGCGATGGAGGACATGGTGGCCGCTGTCGCAAGGCTGGAGCCCGATACGGCGGCAAACCCGCCGCAGGCGAAGACGGTGGCCATTGCCAGCCCGCCCTTGAACCGCCCGACCACGGCGTTGGAGGCGCGGTAGAGGTCGCGCGACAGCCCGGCATGATTGACCAGGTTGCCCATCAGCACGAAGAGCGGCAGCACCGAGAGCGAGTAGGAACTGAGCGTATCCCAAAGGATCTGGGCCGAGACCGCCCCCGCCGGCTGGATCGAGGTGAGCATGGCGAAGCCGACGAAGCCGACCACGCTGAGCGAAAAGGCCAGCGGCAGGCCGAAGAACAGCAGGACGAAGAGGGCGAAGAAGCCGTAGATTGCGATCATTTGGGTGACTTGTCAGCGTGATGGGCGCGGCGCAGGCGCAGGGCGGCGAGGAAGAGAGCGGCAAGGGCAGCCAGTGCGAGGCAGATCACCCCGAACCATGCAATCCAGCCGACTGGAACGTGCAGCACCGAGGTGCGGTCGCCGTAGCGCAAAAAACGCGCGGCGAGGGTGGAGAGCTTCCATGCCGCCCCGGCGAAGCAGGCGGCGATGACGAGGTGCCACGCGAGGTCACGGATCAGCCGCAGACGCCCTTTGAAAAGCGACTCGAAGAGCCCAACGGTCACATGTGCGCCGCGTAGGGTGACGGAAGGCAGCGCGGCGAAGACCAGCACGGCCATGCCCACTTCTGTCATCTCGAAGGCAAAGCCCAGCGGCGCGTTAAAGAGGTAGCGGCCGAGCACGTCGAGAAAGGTCATCGACATCATCGCGAAGAGCACCAGCCCGGCACCCGCCACGGCTACGACGTCGAGCCAGTGTGCCGGCCCCGGAAGGGGCTCCGGGGCCGGCGTGTTTTCATCCTCGTGGCTCATTCCTCGGCCTCGAGCTCCGCTGACTGGGCACGGAAGAAGTCGAGGGCGGCCTGCCCGTCCACGCCCTTCTCGCCAGCGGCGGCGATCCAGGCCTCGTGCAGCGGCGCGGTGGTCTCGCGGAACTCGGCCATGAAGGCCTCGTCGGCCTCGATGATCTCGACGCCATCGGCCTTCATCTGCTCGACGGCGGCGGCATCGCCCGCGTCTTGCTGGGCGCCTGCCATACGGGCCAGCGCTTCGCCGGAGACCGACATGATCTGCTCCTGCACCTCCGGCGAGAGGCCATCCCAGCTGGCGCGGTTCATCACGACGAACCAGGCCGAGGTGTAGAAGCCGCCGGGGATGGTCGTGTCATGGGCGATCACGTCCTTCAGGGCGAAGGAGGTGTAGGCATCGGGCGCCAGAAGCACGCCATCGGCCACGCCCTGCTCGAGGATCTCGTAGATCTCGCCTGCGGGGGCGGCCACGTTCACGCCGCCCAGCGTGGTGTTGATCTCTTGCACCATGCCGCCGCCAACGCGGAACTTGGTGCCGCGGTAATCGTCCATCGAGGTGACGGCGCCCTTGCCCTCGGTCGAGAGGATATGCCCCGTGCCGTTGCAGAAGAAGCCGAGCAGCACCACCTCGTCAAACTCGCCGGCCTCGGCGAAGTGTTCCTGATGGGTGCGCCAGAGCGCCACGCTGAGGGCCTCGCCACTGGTGCCCATCTGGGGCAGCTCAGAAACGGCAGGCAGCGCGAAGCGGCCGGGGGTGTAGCCGGTCACGCCGAAGGAAATATCAACGATGCCATCGACGGCGAGGTCGAACTGGCGCGGCGGGGCGCCCAGCGACGCATCGGTGAAGCGCACCTTCACTTCGCCGCCTGTGGCTTCTTCGATGGCCGCGAACCACGGCTCGAAGATGCCGGTGTTCATCGAGTGCGTCGGCGGCAGCCAGCTGTTGACGAGCAGGTTTGTCTCGGCGGTGGCCGGCAGGGCGGCGGCGGAGATCAGCAGGGCCGCGAGGCCCGATTTCATGAGTTTCATTGCAGGTTTCCTCCCTTGGATTTGATGCCGCCCGGCGCGAGCCGGGCGGTTCTTGCGTTCAGCTTCCCGCCTTTTCCTCCCAGTGGCGGTAGGCGGTGGTGTGATCGAGCGTGCCTTCGGTGGCAGAGAGGGCCGAGTCCCACCAGGCATCGGTCTGGGCGACAAGCGGCAGGTTGGCCGCGCTCTCGGTCGAGAGCGTCGCGGCGATATGCACGTCCTTGGCCAGAAGCCCGAGCTGGAAGCCCGAGGCAAAGCGCCCCTGCAGCACCTCGTTGGGGATAGTCATCTCGGTCGAGAAGTTGCGCCCGGTGGAGGTGTTGAAGATCTCCACCATCTTGGCCGGGTCGAGCCCGTACTTCTTGCCGAGGATGATGGCCTCGGAGGCGGCAGCAAAGCCCGCCGCGGCCACGTAGTTGTTGAGTGCCTTCATCGCGTCGCCGGTCCCGGGGCCGCCGGTTTCGAAGATGCGGTTGCCCATCGCTTCGAGCACCGGGCGCGCCTTTTCCAGATGGGCCGGATCGGCGCAGCCTACCATGATCGAGAGCGTGCCATCCGTGGCGCGGGGCACCGCGCCTGAGACAGGCGCATCGATAAAGCCGATGCCCTTGGGTTTCAGCGCTTCGACCAGCTCGCAGGTCACGGCGGGGACGGAGCTTGTCATGTCGACAATCACCGCGCCTTCGGAGAGGCCTTCGGCAAGTCCGCCTTCCAGCACAGCGGAACGCACGATAGCGCCAGTCGGCAGCATCGAGACGATCACATCGCTGGCCTCGCCAAGCTCCTTCGGGTTTGCGGCGGCCTTGGCGCCGATCTTGGTGGCCAGTGCCTCGGTGCGGGCGGTGTCGGTGTCGTAGACGGTGAGCTCAAAGCCCTTCGCGGCGATGTTGCTTGCCATCGGGGCGCCCATGTTACCGAGGCCGATGAAACCTACGCGCACCATTATTCGACCCCCAGTTCGTCGAGGATTTCTTCGCAGGCCTTCATCGCGTCGACCATCAGCGGGATGCCGCAATAGAGATAGGAATGCAGGAAGAGGTCCTGCAACTCGGCGCGGGTCACGCCATTGGCGATGGCGCCGCGGGTGTGGATCTTGATCTCGTGTGTGCGCCCCATTGCGGCGAGCATGGCCAGAGTGACCAGCGAACGGGTCTTCAGGTCGAGCGCCTCGCGCTGCCAGCCTTCGCCGAAGCAGATACGGGTGACGATATCTTGCAGCGGGCGCATGAAATCGGTGCAGGTTTCGGTCTGACCTTCGGCGCCTTCGACGCCAAACATCTGGCGGCGCAGGTCGAGGCCGAGTTCTTCGGGGGATTTTTCGCTCATCGCGGGGTCCTTCGTGTGCATTGATGCCGGGGGCGGACCAAGCCGCCGCCGCCCGGCGGGGGAGAGGGGCGGGTCAGCCGAAAACGACCTGACGGTCGCAGTATTCATCGAGACCGGCCTGGCCGAACTCGACGCCGAGGCCGGATTGCTTGGTGCCGCCAAAGGGAACGTCCGGTCGGATCGCGCCGTGGGCGTTGATCCAGACCGAGCCGCATTCGAGCCGGAGTGCGAGGGCGCGCCCCTGCTCCAGATCGCGGGTCCAGATCGAACCGCCGAGCCCGTTGGGGTTGTCGTTGGCGCGGGCGATCACCTCGTCGACATCGCTGTAGCGGATGATCGGAAGGGCGGGGCCGAACTGCTCTTCGTCGACCAGCGGCACGCCGTTGTCGAGATCGGCGACCAGAGTGATCGGGTAGAAGTTGCCCGGGCCGGTGGAGGGCGCGCCGCCGGTCAGCACCCGGCCGCCTTTGGCCTTGGCGTCTTCTACCAGCGCCACCACCTTGTCGAACTGCATGCGGTTCTGGAGCGGGCCGAGGACGTGGTTCTCATCCAGACCGCTGCCCATCGGCATGGCCGCGACGAGCTTTGTCAGCGCCTCGCATACGGCATCGTAGACATCGTCATGCACGTAAAGCCGCTTCAACGCGCCGCAGGTCTGGCCGGTGTTGATGAAGGCGCCCCAAAAGAGCCCCTCGGCAATCTCCGCCGGGTCCACATCGGGCAGGACGATGCCCGCGTCGTTGCCGCCCAGTTCGAGCGTGAGCTTCTTCAGCGTGTCGGCGGCGGAGCGCATCACCTTGACGCCTGTGGCCGAGGAGCCGGTAAAGACCATCTTGGCGATATCGGGATGGGCCGACATGGCGGCGCCGATCTCGTCGGGGCCGGTTACCACGTTGACCACGCCAGCGGGCAGGATGCCGTTGATGATCTCGATCAGCCGCAGCGTGGAGAGCGGGGCCATCGGCGAGGGCTTCACCACGATTGTGTTGCCCGAGCGGACGGCGGGGATGATGTGCCAGATGGCAATGAGCATCGGCCAGTTCCACGGCGTGATCGAGCCGACAACGCCGACGGGCTTGCGGTGCATGGACACCCGGCCCTCGTTGTCATCCTGTATCATCTCAGGCGCCATGGAGAGCGAAGCCGCATATCCCGCCCAGCCGCAGGCGCCCCCAACCTCGAAGCGCGAGCCAAGGCCCTGCAGCGGCTTGCCGGTCTCCCGGGTAATCAGTTCGGCGAGTGCTTCGGTCTCGGCTTCGATCGCTGCCGCGATTTGTGTGCAGTAGTCTCGGCGGGTCTCGTCGGAAAGCGCGGAGTATGCTGGAAAGGCGGCC
This sequence comes from Oceanicola sp. D3, assembly GCF_006351965.1. NCBI lineage: Bacteria > Pseudomonadati > Pseudomonadota > Alphaproteobacteria > Rhodobacterales > Roseobacteraceae > Oceanicola > Oceanicola sp. D3. The sequence continues at coordinate 2,532,825 of NZ_CP040932.1, read as the reverse complement.
TTGGCGGCGGCAACGGCGTCTTCGAGATCGGCCAGTGTGCCTTTCGGGGCTTGCCCTGCGACATCACCGGTGGCCGGGTCTGTTACATCAAAGCTGCTGGCGGCCATGCGTTTTTGGCCGCCGATGATCATCGGGTAGTCGGTCATATGGTATCCTCCCTTGCGGGGTGGCCGGCCCAGAGGGCAGGCGGGCACGCCCTCCAGCATGCGCCCCGTGGGGACAGTTCTGGGCGATGGACGGGGCGGTAAGCAACGGGACGGCTCCGAATTGTGGTATCGATAATTTCGATGGAAAGGCGCCTTAACCTTCGAGTAGCCTGTGCTGTGATATGACGAGCGACCTACATCTCAAGACCGATTTCCACAGCCTTCGCGTGCTGATCACAGTGCACGAAAAGGGCTCCATCAGTGCGGGCGCCGATAGCCTCGGGCTGAGCCAATCCTCTGTCAGCTATACCATCGAGCGCCTCCGCGACGTTTTCTCCGACCCGCTCTTCGTGCGGCTCGGGCGGGGGATACGGCCCACCGAGCGATGCGATTGGCTGGCGGAGGAGGGGCGGCGGCTGATCCAGCACTACGAGGAAATGGTGGTTCCGACCCGGTTCGACCCCGCCCAGGCGACTGATCGCTTTACCATCTCCTGCAACTTCTATGAACGTGCGAGTTTGCTGCCCCAGCTCGTGAGCCAGTTGGCGGTCGAGGCGCCCGGCGTCACGCTTTCCATCGTCTCGGCAGTTGGCGACGGGTTGGCTCAGCTGGAGCGGAACGACTGCGATCTTTGCATATCTCCCGTGCCTGCGCGGGTCTCGGGGCTCTATTCGGAGGAGCTGCTCTCGGAGCGCTATGGCTGCTTCGTCTGTCCGCAGAGCCGTTGGGCCGAGAAAGGGCTGGATCTCGCGCTTTATGCGGGTGCGCGGCATATCATGGTGCGGCCAGCGCCGAATTGGCGGCCCTACTACCTTGCCACGCTTCAGCGGCTCGGGGTGGAAATCCGCCCGCATATCGAGGTCTCGTCCTTCGGCGAGATTGACCGGATCGTGAACGGGACCGATCTGATCTTGACGGCGACAGAGGGCTTTGCCCGGATCTATGCGCCTCGGGTGGTTGCCGTGCGCGCACCCTTCGACGCTCCTTTTCGGGTGCATATGGCCTGGGCCGGGCGGACGCACCGGGCGCCTGCGCACCTTTGGCTGCGCCAACGCATGCGCGAAATCGCGGCCGAGCTGCCCGAACCGGAGATCCGAGCCCCGGTCGGTGCGGGCTGACTCAGCCTGCGTCCGGTCCGGGCATGGGCCGCGGTGGATCGTTGGCTACGGCGCGGATCATCTCGCGGATGCGTCGGTGGCGCGCGCTGTTGTCGGTGCGCGGGGTCCACATCATGTTTACGTCGAAGCTGCATGCAAATGGGGTAGGCACTGCCGTCAGCGCAGGTGTGAACAGGCGGGCTAGACCAGAGGGTGCCGTCAGGATCAGGTCGGAGCCGGCAAGGATGCGCTCGACCCCGCCGAAGGAGGGCACGGTGACTGCGGGCGTCAGCCGGACACCGAGGCGCAGCATCTCGTCCTGCCAGAACGGCCGCCACCCTTCCGAATAGGCAATGGTCAGGTGTTGACCGGTGGCAAAGCGTTCCAGAGTGAGCCCCTCCGTGGCGATGGCGGAGGCCGGATCGACAAAACAGGTGTAATGCTCGCGAAACAGCCGTTCGACACGGAGCTTGTGCGCGCCCGGCGCGACCGGCGAGATCGCCACGTCGCATTGACCGTCCTGCAACATCCGGTGGGGCGCGCTGCTGGCGGGAACCATTGCAACCGGCATATGCGGCGCGGCGGCGCGCAGCCGGGCGAGCAGAGGTGGCAGCAGCAGGCTGCGCTCGTAGAAGTTGCCGGCGATGGTATAGGGTGTGGTTTCGCGGGCCATATCGAAGCTATCTTCGGAGCCGAGCTCGCGCAGGTCGTCGAGCGCAGGGCGCAGCGCGGCCACGATGGCATCGCAGCGTACGGTGGGCACCACCCCCCGTGCCGCGCGGTGGAAGAGGCTGTCTCCGAATGCCCTGCGAAGGCGCTCCAACGTATAGCTGGCCGTGGATTGGGCAATGCCTGCCCGCTCGGCGGCGAGCGTCAGCGACCTGGCCTCATGGATCTTGCAGAGCAACCCGAGCGCCTTGAGATCGAGTCCCATGATATCGAGATCATCCATATCGGTTATCTCCTACTTCGTGTTGCTCGATACATGAGGCCAGTGCAGACCGGAGGCAAGGTAGACTTCAGGGAGGAAACCATGCCCAGGCCAATGCCTGTGATCGACGACGTGTCGCTGGCCGAGATGTACGACGATCCCTACCCGGTTTACGCGCGGCTGCGGCGAGAGGCGCCGGTGGCTTGGCTTGCACCCGCCAACATCGCGCTGATCACGCGCTTCGATGACATGATCGCAATCGAGCGCGATGAAGAGACCTTCCCCGCCAACGACCCGCGCAGCTTGCAAATCCGCTCGATGGGCCATTCGCTGATGCGTCGCGATGGCGCGGAGCACGCGGCCGAGCGGGCGGTGCTGGTGAAGTCCTTCAGCCCGCCGATGGTGAAGAGCCACTGGTCGCCGCTGTTTCGCGAGATCGCGGAGGAGCTGGTGGGCGAGACCGCGCCAAAGGGGCAGGGCGACCTCTTCACCGAATTCGCTGCGCCGATGGCGGCCCGCGCGTTGGCGCAGATTATCGGGATCCCCGAGACAGATTGGCAAGACCTGCTGTGGTGGAGCCAGGCGCTGATCGACGCCACCGGCAACTACGCCGACCTGCCCGAGCCGTGGGAGCGCTGTGCCCGCGCGAGCGAGGGGATCGACACGGCGATTGACCATCATGCCGCGCTCTGGGCTAAGGCTCCCAACCCCTCGGCACTGTCTGCCATGGTCGCGGCGGACTGGCCGATCGAGCGTATCCGGGCAGACATCAAGGTGATCATCGGCGGCGGGCTGAACGAACCACGCGATTCCATCGGCACCGTGCTGCTGGGACTGCTCTCGGATCCGGCGCAGCTGGAGGCGGTCAAGGCCGACCCGGCGCTGGGCCGCAAGGCCTTCGAGGAGGCGGTGCGCTGGGTGGCGCCGATCGGGATGTATCCGCGCCGGGTGGCGAAGGAGACAGTGCTTTCGGACACCGTGCTGCCCGCAGGCACGGCGATTGGCCTGAGCGCCGCGTCCGCCTGCCGCGACGAAAGCCACTTTGGTGACAGCGCCGGACGGTTCGACATGAACCGCCCCAAGGCGCAGCACCTCGCCTTCGGCTCCGGCCCGCATTTCTGCCTCGGTACATGGATGGCGCGTTCGATGGTCGGTGACGTGGCTGTGCCTGCACTGCTCGCACGCCTGCCCGATCTGCGCCTCGACCCCGACAATTCGCCCCGCATGGGGGGCTGGGTCTTTCGCGGCCCGCTTTTCCTGCCAGCCAGATGGAGCCCGAAATGACCAAGCTCACCGTGATCACCCCCACAGGCGAGAGCCGTCCTATGGAGGCAGACCCATCGACTTCGCTGATGGAGGCGATCCGTGATGCGGGTATCGACGGCATCGTGGCCGAATGCGGGGGCACGGCGGCCTGTGCCACTTGTCATGTCTTCGTTGACGAGGCCGCGCAGGCCGCGCTGGACCCTGCCGACGAGCATGAGGCGGGGATGCTGGAGTTTGCTGCGGTGGAGGCCACGCCCGCCAGCCGCCTTTCTTGCCAGGTGCGTGTTTCCGACCTGCCGGAGGGGGCGGTTGTGACGCTGCCCGAAACCCAGCTGTGACAGCGCGGCGGGGCGCGTGAAGTGCCCCGCCGCGTTTTTTCTATCAGGGAGCCGCGATATGCCGAACATCATTTTCCAGCCGTCCGAGGCCCTCGACCGTGATGCCGATGCGCCCGGTCACCCGGTTCAGCAGCAGGCTCTTGTGGCCACGCGGAAAGCGCCCCTCGCCCTTGCCGGTGGTGCCGAAGGAGATCATGTCGCCCGGCTCCAGTGTGAAGTAACGGCTGGCCTCGGCAATGCAGGTCTCGACACGGAATCGATAGTTTCCGGTGTTGTCGCGGGCAAAGACCTCGCCGTCGATGTCGGCCACCACGGCGAGCGAATTGGGGTCGGGCACCTCGGCGGCAAGCGTCACCCAGGGGCCAACCGGGCCGAAGGTATCGGCGCCCTTGGAACGGGTGTGGTAGACGTAGAACACGTCTCGATCTTCGGGGCCTTGCAGATTGCGCCACTTGTAGAACTCGGGGTGCGCAAGATCGGGCGCGTAGGTGACGGCAATGGAGTCTTTGCCAAACTTCAGCCCGTGCGAGGTGACGTCGTTCAGGATGGTCCAGCCGAAGACGTGATCGAGCGCCTCGGCCTCGGTGATCCGCGAGGCGCGCTTGCCAATGATCGCGCAGATCTCGGGCTCGGGGATCGTAGGCCCCCAGTTGGGGGCGACCTCGATGGTGCCGCCGTGGCCGATGAGGCAGGACGGCGGCTTGAGAAAGAAGTTGGGCACGCCCGGGTCGTTGTGCGCGGTCTTCATCAGTTCGCGGTTATTGAAGGCAACGCCGAGGATTTTGGAGGGCCGACGCACCGGGGGCGCATAGCTGAGCGCAGATTGCGCAACGGTCGCACCGGCAAGGGAGTTCACCCGTTGAGGCAGGGCAGGGTCGTCCTGCGCTGTGTCGAGCAGGTCGCCGAGATCGCGCAGCGGCAGATCGGGCAGCGCGGCGGTGACGTCAAGCGCGCGGCCTTCGCCCGCGGCGCGCCAGAGGCGGTTCGGCTGGCCTTCGAGATGGGCAGTGGCAAGTTTCATTCGGGTCTCCTCCCTGCGGTGTCGCCAGGCAGAGTATCTGCGCCGTGCGCTGGGCGGGCTGGCGTAAGCGGACGTTTCACATGTTGAAACACCCGCCCGCCGCTAAGGCACCGGCACCGGCGCCGGGGTGCTATGCGCCGCTCAAGTCGGTGCAGAAGACAATGGCGATCCTCGAGGAGTTGAGCCGTCATCCGGCACGGCGCGTACGGGAACTGTCACAGGCCACAGCCATACCCGCGCCCACGGTGGTTCGGGTGCTCGAAACCCTTTGCGCGATGAACTACGCCGCACGGCTTCCGCATCGGGCAGGCTACTGCATCGCCGAACGCGCTGGCCGGCTCGCCGAGGGGCTGCAAGGGCTGCCCGCGATCCTGCCAGCCGCACGCACAGCGGCCGAAGCGCTGACCGCTGCGCTGCGCTGGCCCGCCTCGATCTGCACGCCCGAGGGTGCGGCGATGGTGGTGCGGTATTCGACCATTCCAAACAGTCCGCTCGCGCACAAACCCTCTACTGTCAACCACCGGCTGAGCCTGCTCACCCGCGCCCACGGCAGGGCGTGGCTTGCGTGGTGCGACGAGGCGGAGCGGGCGCAGCTTCTTACTGCGCTGGTGCACGAAGGGGAGCACCCCGGCCCGGTTACACGTTTGGCGGCGGAGATCGAGCCTGTGCTCACCTCGGCGCGGGTCAATGGAGTGGCCCGCCGCGATCCGTCGCTGGAACCTGAAACCATGACGCTCGCGGCGCCGGTGCTCTCGGGCGGGCGGTTGATGGCGACGCTGGGCATCACCCATTTCATCCGCGCTGTGCCTGACCCGTTGCCACTGGTGCGCCGCCTGCGAGCACTGGCGCTGGAGGCGGGGCGCGCTTGCGAAACTGAGGGAGGCACCAGATGACAGAGAAAGCTTTGCAGCAAATCCTTGATCGACAGGAGATCGAGGCGATGAACCGACAATTCGCCGGCGCGCTCGACGGCGGCACAGTGGAGCAGTTCCTGGCGATCTTCACCGAGGATGTTGACTATCGCAGTGGCGGGCGGGTTCTTCAGGGGCATGCCGCTCTGCGCGAGTTTTTCGAGGTGCGGGCGGCGGCCGGGCGGGTCACACGCCATCTGATGAGTGGGCTCGACATTGCCTTTGACGGGTCGGAGGCGGCCCTCGCCCGTAGCACGTGGCTCACATTCGCGGGTGCGGGGGCGGTACCGGTCGCAAACTGCACGCCGTTCCTCGTCGCGGACGTGGGGGACGACTGTGTGCGCACCGCAGAGGGCTGGCGCATCAACCGAAGGGTGATCACGCCGATCTTTCGCAATCCCGAGATCGCGGGACCGGTCGGCCAGATTGCGGGAAGGCCATGATGCGGCGGGTCGAGGTGCCGGGCGGTTGGCTTTCCGTCGCCGATCAGGGGGCAGGCGCGCCTGTAGTATTCCTGCACGGATTCTCGCTCGACCATCGGTCCTGGGCACCGCAGTTGGCCGCTTTCAGCGAAAGATACCGCTGCATCGCCTACGACCTGCGAGGATTTGGACAAAGCAGTCTGCCGGAGGGCGACTATGATCATGTGGCCGATCTGGAGGTGCTGCGCAGGTCCGTCGATCTGGACCGGTTCGGTCTTGTCGGCCTCTCGCTAGGGGCCAATGTGGCCCGCGCCTATGCCGCCCTTCACCCGGAGCGCGTGACAGGACTCGTTTTGGCTTCCAGTGGTCTCGCGGGGCACAACTGGGGCACCGCACCGCGCCCTCCCGAGGAGGTCTCGCGGGTTGCGCAGGCGCAGGGGCCGGAGGCAGCGCGGGCTTTTTGGCTGGCCCATCCGATCTTTGCTTCACTGACCGATGCACCCGAAGCGCGGGCCTCGGTGCATCGTCAGGTGGCAGATTACTCGCTCTGGCATTGGCGTGCGCCCGGCCGAGGGGCGCGGATATCGGATGCCGGGGCGCTGTCTGGGCTCTGCGTGCCCACGCTGGTCGTTTCGGGGGACCGCGATGTGCGGGGCTACCGAGACATTGCCGACACGCTTGCCGGAGAGATTCCCGGCGCGCGCCTCGAGCGAATTGCGGCGGGCCACATGGTGAACCTCGAGGCTCCCGAGGCTTTCAATACCGCACTTGGGCTGTTTCTCGCCGCCCATGGCACCCGAAGGGAGGAGATCAAGACATGAGCAATTCGATGGCGCTCACACTCGATCCGCCGGGCACCTTTGTCTACACCGCCGAGATGGCGCTGAAGGGGCACCGGCTCACCGCCTTCGGTCTGTCGCTGAGGCAGGCGCAGAACCGCGAGGCCTTCCTCGCCGACGAGGCGGGGTACATGCGCCGCCACGGCCTGAGCGATGCTGATATTGCACATGTTCTGGCCCGCGACTGGACCGCACTGATTGCGGCAGGCGGGCATCTTCAGTCCATGCTCAAGGTGGCTGCGACCGTGGGGCAGAACCTCTGGCATATCGGCGCGCATAACGCCGGGATGACCGTGGAGGAGCTGATGGCGATCTGCCCGCGCCGGATCAGCGCTGTGCCGGGGGAGGAGAGCTGATGGCGCGCATCGTCGGTGGCTTCGGCATTTCGCACACGCCTTCGATGGGGCTGGAGTTCGATAAGGGTATGGCGGGCGCATGGGCACCGCAGTGGCAACCGTGGTTCGAAGGCACGCGGCCAGTGAAGGACTGGCTGGAGCGCGTGGCGCCCGACCGGCTGATGATCGTCTACAACGATCATCTCAACCATTTCGATTTTTCCGCCTGTCCGACCTTGGCCATCGGCGTTTCAGAACGCTACCCGCAGGCGGACGAGGGTTGGGGCCCGCGTCCTTACCCCGACCTTCTGGGCGATACGGCCATGTCGCTGCACATGACGGAACGCCTCGTGCGCGGCGGGTTCGACCTGACTGTCTGCCAGGACCTCTCGGTCGATCACGGGATTTACTCGTGGTTGCCCTACCTGTTCGACGCGCCCTGGCAGGTACCGGTTTGCCCCGTGGCTGTGAACATGGTGCGCCACCCGATCCCGACCAACCAACGGCTATGGGACTTGGGCCGGGCGATCGGAGCGGCGATCCGTGCCATGCCCGGCGATGAAAGGGTGGTTGTGGTGGGCACCGGTGGCATGTCACATCAGATCAGCGGAGCACGCTTCGGAATCGCGAACGAGGGGCTCGATAGGTGGTTCCTGCGCCATTTGGGAAATGATCCGCAGATGCTCATCGACACGCCGCAAGAAGAGTTCATGCGGTTTGGAGGCACCGAGGCGTCGGAACTGGCGATCTGGTTCGCGATGCGAGGCGCTCTCTCGAAAAACGTACTGGAAGCCTACTCTTATTACACATTTCCCGCCGTCACGGGGTGTGGTGTCGTCGTATATGAAGAGAAGACTTAAGGTTCCGAAGGGCAAAGTACGTACGGAGTGGATACCGAGTCCCGCTTTTGAAGCGCTACGTAGATCTGTCGCCTTCCAATGATGGCCGTCCGGTGTGCAGTTTGCTTGCACGAGAACTGGACTGTTCATGCACGGATTTACGGGCGCCAACGAAGGAGAAGGTTCGACACCAGTCCCGTTCCCTCCGCCACTTGCCCCCGCCAAAGCGTTCTCCCCATCCGGCTGCGGCCGGATTTTTCAGTTGTTCTCGAGGAATGTGCGGGACGGGCAGTTAACCGGCCCCGGTGCCAAGAGCCTCGGAAGCAGTCTCTCAGGGCCAATATTCTCCTGACCTGTTAACCGTGCGCGGTTCGGTTCAGAGCGGCATGCTACTGAAATCATTAGGCTTAGAGTGGGGACGCACTGGGCGGGATTTGCAGTTCCGCTCGCCAAGCCGCTGGAACCCGGATCGAACGATCAGCGAACGGCCCTAGGCCGCCTGTGCCATCATCACCGAGCGCGTATTGCGCGAGCGCTGCTCGCAGGCTGGCTAGCATTCCATTGTAGTCGACAATCAGGCCGCAATCCTTTCCAGGATACGCCCTGTTCGCGCGCGCTATGGCCTGCATCAGTGTGTGGGCCTTCATCGGCTGGTCAATATAGAGCGTCGACAGGCATTCCACGTCGGAGCCGGTCAGCCACATCGCACAGACGATTGCGATGCGGAACGGGTGCTTGGGGTTCTTAAATGCCGTCTCGACATCGATCCGTTCGCCATTCCCGGCAGGGGAGGGCGGTGTGGCTCTCAGGGCGACGGTGACGTGGAACGCAGACCAGTCCGCGGCGGGGCTGGCTGAGGTAATCGCGCAAATCCGGGCGGAGGGACGTGTGTCGCTGCGTGTGATTGCGGCGGAGCTGAATGCCCGTGGGATCCTCACCCGGCGGCGGGGGCGGTGGCAGGTGTCGAATGTGAGGGGGTTGGTTCTGAGGCTCGCTGTTTCAGGTTTGTTGCAAGCACGACGCAGCCATTAGCTAGCTTGTGGGAACGATGCACGTGTTGGGCTTGTCTCGTCATAGGGTAATGAATTGACGGCTCGCGTTCCCTAAAGCCGGAATTCAGAGATGAGCCTGTTCCACTCGCTTAAGAAACGTTCTTCAAGCCGAAAGACCGACGTGGGTTCGGACACGGGAGGCTGCGCTGTGCCTGCTGCAACAGCTTGCATCAGATTGGCCCATGCGGAGCTTGTGCGCTCCTCGGCCACGTGCGCTCCGAGTGGCAGGTGGTCGGTCAGACCGTCTACGCCTTGCACCAGCAGGGCGCGTCCTGCTGCGCGGGCTTCGATTGCGACAAGGCCGTAGGCTTCCCAGCGGGAGGGCATGGCGACGGCATCGACCGCGGCGAAGGCGTCGCAAGGGTTGACGGCCCGGCCCTTGAAGACGATGCGCCCATCACCAGCAGCGAGTGAGCGGAGCCGCGCCTCCTCGGGGCCCTCGCCGTAGATGTGCAGGGAGAGGTTCGGCTCCGGGATCGTGCGAAAGGCGGCAATCAGCGTGTCGAAGCCCTTTTGAGGGTCGAGCCGGCCGATGGCGCCGAAAGTGCGGATGGGGCCGGAGCGCCGGGGCAGGGCGCGGAAGGCCGAAAGGTCGACGCAGGAGGGGATGATGGCGAGGCGGCCCGGGGTGACGGCACCGCTCCGGATGAGCCATTTGCCCTGTGCCCGGCTCACCGCGACCACCCGGTCGAACAGGCGGTAGGCGGTGCGGAGGAGGAAGGCGAAACGGCCCTTGCGGCGGACGCATTGGTTCACGAAGCCCTCGGTGTAGCTGTGCTCGACATGGACCAGCCGGGCGTGAGGGTTCCGAAGTCGGAGCAGGGCCAGCATGGGTAGCGAGCGCCAGCTTACCGCAAGGTGAGAGACGATCATATCCGCATCGAGACGGCCAAGGCGCAGGCCGCCACGAGGCACGTGGCGCAGCGTGTGATCGGCCTGTTCAGCCAACTCGGGCGAGGTGACGAGGTAATCGAGCACGCGCATGACGCCGCCAGCGGTTGCGTCGTCGACGAGATGGAGGATGCGGGGGCGGGTCATCGGGCGGGCTCTGCGCTGAGCGTGACGGGTTTCCGGCCGGAGCCGATCAGGCGCAGCACGAGGGCCGCCGCGAGGGTGGTGAGGGTCTTGCCCGGCTCTTCGAGCAGCGGCAGGCGGGATTTGGAGAGGGCGTCGCGGATGAGCCTTTGGGCGCGCGCGCCGTCCCGGTCGGAGATGGCCCGGCGGGCGAGGTAGCGCAGCTGGTAGGCGCGGGCGGCGGGGGTGTTGACCTCGAAGAAGGCCGGGTTGAGGGGTGCGAGCTTGGTGACCATCCGCTCCCAGGCGGCCAGCTGGCGCTCGGTGTTGGCGGAGAGGCCGCCGGAATTGACGCGATAGCGGGTGAGCAGCCCCTCGATGCCCTCGAAGCGCCAGGAGGTGGAGAGGGCGATGCGGAGCCAGCATTCGATATCTTCCGACTGGCGGAAGGTTTCGTCGAAAAACCATGTACGACCGGGCTCTTGGCGAGGCGCGTAGCCGATCTCGTCGAAGACGGCGCGGCGGATGACCGGGGCGGAGCCGTTGCCGATGGGGTTGCGCTTGAAGATGGTGCTGGCATCTACCCCGGTGAGGCGCGGACGCTGGGCGGTGCGGAGGGGGCGGGAGGCCTCGTCGATCAGTGCGGAGCCGGAGTAGCTGACGCCGACCTGCGGATTGGCGGCCAGGTGGGCCGCGTGCCGGGCCAGTTTTTCGGGGTGCCAGAGGTCATCGGCGTCACAGAAGCCGATCACCTCGCCCCGCGCGGCGGCGATGCCCGAATTGCGCGCCCCGGCGAGGCCTCGGTTGGCTTGGCGGACAATGCGCACACGGGCATCGCGGGCAAAGCGGCGGGCGATCATCGGGGTGCGGTCGGTCGAGCCGTCGTCGACCACGATGATCTCGAAGTCCGGGTGGGTCTGGGCGAGCAGCGCGGTCAGCGTCTCGGCCAGGGTGGCTTCGACGTTGAAGGCGGGAACGATGATGGAGGCGAGGGTCATGGGAGGGCCTTTCTGGCGGGCGATCAGGAGAAGAGTGCGCGGCGCAGGGGGCGCGGCAGGACGGGCGCGAGGCCGGCCCCCGCGAGCGTGAGCAGGCCGCGGCGGGCGGGCGAGAAGAAGCCTGCGGGGCTGTGGCGCAGGCCGGCCAAGGCGTGGCGCAGGGCCTCGCGCGGATCACCCCCAAGCCGCAGGGCGCGGCGGGCGAGATAGCGGGCGTGGATGGCGTGGCTCTCCTCATCCGGTTCAAAGCCGTAGCGTGCGGCGGTCTCCAGTGCCGTGGCACGGCCTGCGGCCATGGCGTCGAGGTCGGTGGAGAGCCCGCCGGTGCTGGTGCGGTAGAAGGTGTGAAGCGCGGGCAGGCCGATGACTCGGGCGCCGTCACCCACCAGCCGGATCAGCCACTCGAGGTCTTCGTTATGGACCATCGCGCTGTCAAACCCGCCTGTGGCGGCGAAGGTCGCGCGCCGGACCGAGAGGTTGGACATGGTGCAAACCGGGTTTTCGCCCAGCAGCATCGGGATGGTCAACGGCCCGGCGGGCACGGTGGAGCGCACGCGGCTGTCGCCGGGGGCGTGGCGGAAAAACTCGATCTGGCCGTAGACCGCGTCGATTGCTTCGTCGTCGAAGGCCTCCACGATCTGCGCCAGTTTCTCCGGGTGCCAGAGGTCATCGGCATCGCAGAAGGCCACCAGCGGCGCGGTGGCGTGGCGGAGAACACCGGCGTTGCGGGCCACGCTGGGGCCTTTTCCGAGGTTGGCGACTTGGCGGATGCGCGGATCTTGCCATGCGGCGGAGCGCACGAGGGTCATGGTGGCATCGGTCGAACCGTCGTCGATGCAGATGGCCTCCCAGTCGGCAAAGCTCTGGCACAGCAGGCTTTCGAGCGTCGCGAGTATGGTCGCCTCGGCGTTGTAGCAGGGGATGACGATGGAGATGGCAGGCATGGGTCAGACCTTTGCGAGGTGGGGGCGGGCGAAGGCCGCGTGGAGGGCGGGAAGCGAGGCCAGCACCATCACCACCGTGGCGGTGAGGGCGTAGCCGGTGGCGACGGGCAGCAGGCCGAAGGGCGCGAGGGCGGCGGTGTTGAGCATGAGCGCGGCGGTCATCAGCGCGGTCACGCGGAACTCGGCCCCTGCGCGGCCCTGCGCTCGCATCCAACCGGCGGCGGCGGCCCAGAGGGTGGTGGGGATGGCGACGAGGCAGAGGATCGAGACGATCTGGGGCAGCTCCTCCCAGCCGGCGCCGAGCAGCAGCGGCACGTAGACCGGGGCCAGCAGCGCCTGCGCCAGCACGGCGGGGGTGATAAGGCCGAGGGCCAGCACCATCGCCTGCCGCAGTGCCTGCGCCCGGTCGGTGCTGGTGCAGAGGTGCGGAAAGAGCACGGTCGAGAAGGCGGTGGAAAAGGAGGTGGCCAGGCTGAGGCCGGCGTTGAAGGCCATGAAGTAAAGGCCCAGTGCCTCGGCGCCCATGAGCGTGCCGACGATCAGCTTGTCGGCCTGCATGCGAAGCGCCTTGACCAGCTCTACCCCGAGCACCGCTGCGCCGAAACGAGCGAAAGGCGCGAGCGGGGCCCGGGGGCCGGACGGGTCGGGAGACCAGGGGTGCAGGCGGCGCATGGCGACGAGCCAGAAGGGCGCGGTGAGCAGGCGCGGCAAGATCAGCGCCAGCGCCGAGGGCCAGGCCAGCGCCAACGCCGCCGACATGAGGTTGGCCGCCACGATCTGGCCCCCGGAGATGGCCGCCGTTTGGCGCAGCTTGCCGGCGCGCATGGCCAGCGCCGTCTGCACCAGACCGCCCGGCATGAAGAGGTATTCGCCCGCCAACAGGAGGATCAGAAGCAGAAGGGTGAGGCTGCCGCCAGCGGCATAGAGTGCAAAGCCCACCGCCGATTGCAGCACGAAGAGGCCGAGGCACCACGCCCAGAAAATTCGGTGGGCGGTGGCGCAGGTGGCCTTCAACTCGTCGTCGGGCGCGGCGATGATGCGCTGGCCAACGCCGTTCTCGGTGAGCGATTTCAGGATGTCTGCAGCAGCAAGAGCCGCCGCCGCCACACCGATCTGCTCGAGATCGAGCGTTCGGGCGACGGCGACGACCACCAACAGCCGCGAGACCTTGGCCGCAACCTCCGACGCCCCGTAGGCGAGGAGGTTGTGCACGATACGAGATGTTCCGTGAGTGGTAAGCATCTGTCTGGTCCCTTGACGGTTGGTAACCAAGGTCTATGCCAGTCTCACCGCGCCGTCTTGCGCGCCCAAGGAGAGGTGAAAGGCGCAACAGTTGTGCATCATATCCCAACGGATAGGGTGCACGCGCCCGACGCTCTCTCGACCGGGGCGAGGGAAGGATTTAACAATCACTCAACCGCAGGCGACAAGGCGAAAGCAGTGATGGTGCAGGTATTCAAGTCTTCCACGGCGCTCGTTGCCGCGCTGGCCCTTGCGGGCTGCGCCGCGCTCGATGCGCCCGACAACCTCGAACCGGTTGCCGAGGGCGATGCCTATCAGGCGCAGTATCGCCAGCCCGACGTCAGCCGGGATGAGGCGCAGTTTCTCCGTTCGGCCACCATCAACGCCCAAAAGTGCCGCGCCCCGCGCGGCGGTGCAGGCGGCAAGGGCAGCGGCGTGGCGGCGGCTTCGGCGCTGCGAGGCGAGCGGCTCACCCGCAACGACCTCGTAAATATTCGCGTGGGCGATGATGAAACCTTCAATGGCGATTACGTGGTCTCCCGCGACGGCACGCTGAAGCTGCCCTTCCTTGCGCCGATCCGGGCGCAGGGGAGGCTGACCTCGCAGGTCGAGGCCGATATTGCCCGCCTGCTCCTTGCCGGAGATTTCTTTGCCGACACCCCGCGCATCTCGGTGCGCGTGGCCGACTTTGCCTCCGTGACCGTGGGCGTCTCGGGGGCCGTCTTCGAGCCGCGTGCGGTGGAAATCGGCGGCGTGCCCGGCGATCAGGTAGATGGTCGTCGCCAGCAGGCGCTGGGCGCCTCGACCGAGGGGCGCAACCTGTCAGCGGCGCTCCGGGCGGCGGGCGGCGTGCGGCCCGATGCCGACATTTCCGCCGTCGAGGTGCGCCGCGGCGGCACGCTCTACACGCTCGACATGCGCGGCGTTTTCGAGGGGCAGAACGCGGTGGATATCATGCTGCTCACCGGCGACGAGGTGAACGTGCCGAGCCGGGGCTGCTTTCAGGAAGACCTGATGCGCCCCAGCCCGATCAGCCCGCCGGGGATTTCGCTGTTCCTGTCCAACCTCACCCAGCCCGCCACCGGCAACGCGCCCTCGGCCATCGGGCGCGAGACCCGCGAGGTGCCCTATGGCACCCGCTACCTGCAGGCGGTGGTGAACACCAACTGCGTTGGTGGAGCACGGGCGACCAGCGCCAACCGCTCGTCGGTGCTGTTCTCGCGCAACCCGATCACCAAGGTCTCCGTGGTCATCGAGCGAGATATCGAGAACCTGCTGCGCCGCGCCGACCGTGACGACTACGACCCCTTCCTGCTGCCCGGCGATTCCATCGCCTGTTACGACAGCACGGTGACGAACGTGGCCGAGATCGGGCGGGTGCTGGGAATCCTGCGGCCCTGAGCCCGGGCTAGCTTGCGGACGGGCGGGGGGCCTTGCGCCGCTCGGCCACGAGGGCAGGGCGCGTCTCGGACCAGACCCGGGGCAGGGCGGCGATGCTGTCGCGCAGGGCGGTGCCATCACCCGCTTTCGCGGCCTCCTCGATTGTCACGAGCGCCGATCGCAGGGCGACCGCGCCGAGCGTGGCTGCGCTGCCGGCGATCTTGTGAGTGCGGGCGGCGGTCTCTGCCAAATCTTCCTCGGCCGAGCGTTCGAGAAAGCCGACGAGCGTCTCGACTTCCTCACCGAAGCGGTCCAGCAGCCCGCTCAGCGCCTCCACTCCCAGCGTGTCGCACAACCCGTCGATGTAGCTGCCCGCCACTGCGGGGGGGGCCTGCCCACGTCCCGGCGCGCCCGTACCGGCGTGATCCGCAATCACCCGCTCCAGCGCCGCGCGGGAAAGCGGCTTGGTTACGATGTCGTCCATCCCGCCCGCGAGAAACGCGTGCCGCTCTTCGGCCACCGCGTTTGCGGTGAGCGCGATGACCAGCACGCGGGCGCAGGGGCCTTCCTGTGGCACTCTTTCTCACGGATTACCCGCTCGACCCAAAGGGTCAGGCGGATAGGGATCTGTCCTTTGGAGCAGGGTGGGTTCAGGCGACTTGGCGCAGGGGGGTGCTGCGCTCGGCGAGAAAGTCGCGAAGCTCGCCCGCCAGTTCGGCGCGGTCCAGCGCGAAAGCGGCGGTGGCCTGCACAAAGCCCTGGATCGAGCCGCAGTCAAACCGCTCGCCCTCAAAGGCGTAGCCGTAGACGCCAGCGCGAGCCAGATCGGCGTTAATCGCATCGGTCAGCTGCAACTCGCCACCAGCACCCGGGCCGAGGGTGTCGAGCTTTTCGAAGATCGACGGCTCGAGGATGTAGCGGCCGATCACGGCGCTGGTGGAGGGGGCCACGTCGGCGCGGGGCTTCTCGACCATGCCACGGGCCACCGCGACCCGGCCTTGCCGCTCGGCAACGTCGAGTACACCATAGGCCGAGACCTTGGTGCGCGGGACATCCATGGTGGCGACCATGTGGCCTCCGGTGCGGCTATGAGCCTCGACCATCTGGGCCAGCGCGCCGCGGCGGGCGCGGATCACGTCATCGGGGAGCAACACGGCGAAGGGCTCGTCGCCCACCAGCTTGCGGGCCAGCCGGACGGCGTGGCCGAGGCCGCGCGGGTTGGGCTGGCGGAGGAAGCTGAGCGCGCCTTCGGGCATCCGTGTGCGCTCCAGCGCGGCGAGGGCATCGGCCTTGCCGGCGGCCTCGAGACGCTGCTCCAGGGCGGCGGCGGTATCGAAGTAATCCTCCAGCGCTCCCTTGCCAGCGGCGGTGACAAAGATGAATTCCTCGATCCCGGCCTCGCGGGCCTCGTCCACCGCGTATTGAATTAGCGGGCGGTCGATTAGCGGGAGCATCTCCTTGGGAATCGATTTGGTGGCGGGCAGGAAGCGGGTGCCCATTCCGGCGACGGGGAAGACGGCTTTGCGAACGTGGGTCATGGCAGGGGTCCTTTGATTGAGCAGATGGGGTGGTGTGAGGTGGCTGGGGTGGGGTCAGTAGGCGCCCCGGCCGCCGAGCACGGCGCCGAAGGTGCGGGCGATGAGGGAGAGGTCGAGCAGCAGGGTGCGCGAGGCGGCGTAGGAGAGATCCATCTCGACCATCTTGTCGAAGCCGACGGAGGCACGGCCCGAGACTTGCCAGACACCGGTGAGGCCTGGCTTGACGGCGAGGCGGCCCAGCGCGCGCGGCGGGTAGGCGGCCACTTCGGTCGGCAGGGCAGGGCGCGGGCCAACGATGGCCATCTCGCCCTTCAGCACGTTGAGGATTTGCGGCAGCTCGTCGATGGAAAACCGGCGGATGAAGCGGCCGACGCGGGTGATGCGCGGATCGGACTTGGACTTGAAACACACGCCCTCACGGTCGGAGGTGGCGAGCAGAGCATCGCGGCGGGCCTCGGCATCCACGCTCATGGAGCGGAACTTCAGCATGGTAAACTCGCGCCCGTTCCGACCCACGCGGGTTTGCCGAAACAGGACAGGCCCCTTGCTGTCGGCTTTGATCGCGAAGGCAGTGATTGCCAGCAGGGGGGCGAGCAGAACCAGCGCGGTGAGCGATAGGGTCACGTCAAGGAAGCGGCGTTGGGCGGCGGCAGCGCTCTCCGGTCCCCAGGCCCGCAGGGCAGCATTGGCGAGAAAGCTGACATTGCCCGCAAGGTAGCGCTTGGCCAGGCGACGCGGCTCCTGCGCCAGACGCCAGACCCATTCGGCCTTCGCTCTGCGCACCCATCCCGGCGCGCGGCTCACGTTGCCAGCAAGAAAGTCGAAGAGCGCACCAACACCGAGGGTGAGGGCCGTATCAAGCCTCATCGCGTGACGGTGCAGCCAGATTTCCTGCATCGGCACGCCGAGCGCCACAAGCAGAATATCGGCGCCAGAGGCGTTGACATCGTCGATAACGGCTTCGGCATCTGCCGCGCCATCGTAGCCATCACGCGTACCGGCAACCCGGAGCGCGGGGATCTTGGCCTGCAGCGCGGCGGCGGCGGCCTCGGCGGTGCCCGGTTTGCCACCGAAGAGATAAACCGACTTGCCCTGCGCGGCGGCCTTTTCGAGCAGCGTGGGGACGAGGTCTGTGCCGTTGAGGTTGGCGGTCAGGCGCTGACCGGTCATCCGGCCAGCAAGCTCCACCCCGATGCCGTCGGGCAGAAGCACGTCGGCGCAGGCCACGGCCTCGCGGTAGCCACGGTCACGGCGGTGCAGATTGCAGCAATGCGCGTTCATGAAGAAGGCGCGGCGGCGGCCCGGGGCGAGCAGAGTGGCGATCGTCTGCGCGGCGGTGGCATCGACAAGATCGAGGCCGAGGGCGGGCAGGCGGGTGGTGGGCAGGGCCGGGGTGACGGCGGTGAAGTTGGTATCGAACGTGGCGGCTTTCATGGGGCAAACCCTTCTGGTTCAGGAACTTGCCCTTTCATGCCCGCTGGCCCCGACACGCCTCAACGGAGCGGGAGGAGAGGTGCGAGGCGCGTTGGTTAACCGATCACTACCAGCGGCGCGGAAACCTATCCGAAGGAGATAGCGGCTGGCCGAATTCTCCGTGCCTTTCGGTCCGCCAGCTGGTTAGATAGGAGTGAAAGCGTTCTGCCAGTGCGGAATCCGGGAGCCTTTGATGCGCGTTCTGATTGCCGATGACCATGATCTTCTGCGCGATACCCTTGTGATGTTCTTGCAGAGCCAGGGCGACATCGAAACCGAAACCGCGCCGGACCTGCCCGCTGCCCACAAGCTGATCGAGGGGGCCGACACGCCCTTCGACCTGGTGCTGCTCGATCTGAACATGCCGGGGATGAACGGGCTCGACGGGCTGAAGGCGACGCTAGCGGTCGGTTCAGGTCAGCGGGTGGCGCTGCTTTCGGGCGAGGCCACCAAGGAAATCGCCGAAAAGGCGCTTGAGGCGGGGGCGGCGGGCTTTGTGCCCAAGACCCTGCCGGCCAAGTCGATGATCAACGCCGTCAAGTTCATGGCGATGGGAGAACAATACGCCCCCATCGACTTCATGACCGCCGCCGACGACGCCTCTACGCATCCGATGGCCGAAAAGCTCACCCCGCGCGAGATGCAGGTGCTGAAGGGGCTGACCGAGGGCAAATCCAACAAGGAAATCGCCCGCGACCTCGACATCACCGAACCCACGATCAAGCTGCATATGAAAACGCTCTACAGAAAGTTGGGGGCCTCCAACCGCACGCAGGCGGCGCTGATGGCGCGGGAGGCGGGGCTGTTTTGATGGGGCCGTGGGGGATGCGCGGGCAGGCCGCCCGTCAATCCATATCTTACGGGCGGCTTGATGGTTGAGTTTTGATGGATATCCCGATGACCGACCCCGCAATTGGGCAGTGCCTGTGTGGCGATGTGACGTTCTCCATATCCGGCGCTTTCGAAGCCTTCTTTCTTTGCCATTGCTCGCGCTGCCGCAAGGATACCGGGTCAGCCCATTCGGCAAACCTGTTCTTCTCGACGGCCAGGATCACCTGGCTGTCGGGCGAGGCAAATGTCAGGAGCTTCCGGCTTTCCGGGTCGCGACACGCAAAATGCTTCTGCACCAGGTGCGGGTCCGCGCTGCCCTTTGAAGATGCAGACGATGGCATGGTTGTTGTGCCGGCAGGGTCACTCGATGGCCTGATCGGAATGAAGCCCAACGCGCACATCTGCTTCGCCGATCGCGCGGATTGGGACGACGACCTTGCCGCCCTCGAGAAGATCGACGGGCTCCCCGGTTGAACCTTGATCCGGCGGCGCGCTCACCCAGACCGCAGGCACGGCCCCGCAACCTACCCCATCGGATAGCCTCCACCCCCTGATACCCCACGGGCCTCCCCACCCGCGCAGCGGCGGTGCCCGGCCCCTCCCTCTATGGTCCGCCGTGAAGGAGAAGCCTGATGACCCTGCAAGACACGTTTCACGCCACCAGACCGGCCCGCAAGCGCCGCCTTACCGGCAAGCGCATTCTCTTGGGTGGGCGGATCGGAGATCTCGGGCGGTTTCCGCGCTATCTTGCCTTCGCCCTGATGGGTGGGGCGCTGATTTGGGCGCCGATCACGGGCTATTTGAAGACCGCGCCGCTCACCTTCAAATCCACGGCCTCGCTGATCCTCCCCGGCTCGGGTGCCTCGGCCTCCATGAACCTCAACGGGATCGGGCAGGCCTCCTCTTATGCCAACTCCGCCTTCGCCAGCAACGCGGTCAGCCCGACCGAGACCTACAAGCGCCTGATCGGGGCCGACCGGATCGTGGATGCCGCCGCGGGCGCGATGGGGATGAACCGCCGCGAGTTCGGCGCCCCGCGGATCAACCTCGTTGACCAGACCAGCCTGATCCACGTCGAGATGGCCGGCGGCAGCCCGGAAACAGCGCAGGCGCGCGGCGATGCGCTGATCGCAGCCTTCTTCGCTGAGATCGACGCGCTGCGCGCCGACGAGATGGCCACGCGCGAAGACAGCGGCCTTGCCGCGATCTCCGAATATCGAAGCTCGGTGGCCGCGACCCGGGAGGACATCGCCGCGCTGCAAGACGAAACCGGTCTGATTTCGCCCGGCCAATATGACGCGATGGTAGAGGAAACCCGCCAATTGCAGAGCCGGGTGCGTGACGTGGAGGCCACGTTGAGCGAGAAGATCCAGAGCGTGACCGCGCTCGAAGCCACGCTGGGTGTGCCCGCAAGCGCCGCCGCGGCAACGCTGAAGCTCTACGCCGATGCCGAGTTCACCGCGCTCACCGAAGAGGCCGCCACCCATGCAGCGGCGCTGGCCGAGGCACGCTCGGCCTACGGCGAGGGTCACCCCAAGGTGCAAGTGGCCCGTGCGGCCCATGCCTCGGCGCGGGGAGCGATTCTTGCCCGTGCGATTACTGTGACCGAGCTGGGCGAGGCCGATCTGGCCGCTCTCGACCTCGCGCCCGACGGCGCCCGCGCCGAGCTGCTGGCTCAGCTGGTGCGGATGGAGGCGGAGCGCGCGGGCGTGGCCCGGCAGCACGAGACGCTCTCGGCCCGGCTCGAGGGCGAGCTGGCCGAGCAGAAGCGGCTGGCCGCCCCCGCAGCCCGGTTGCAGGACCTGCAGCGCGACTTCACCGTGGCCGAGGCGGTCTTTGCAAGCGCCATCGCCAAGGCTCAGTCGACCAAGTCTGACGTTTATGCCTCCTACCCGCTGGTGCAGGTGCTGGAGAACCCTTCGCTGCCCGAGACCCCCTCATCCCCCAACCGCAAGCTGGCTCTGGCCGCAGGGGTGGCGGCGACCTTCATGATGCTGCTGGGCCTGCTGCTGGGCTGGATGCGCGGGGCCCTGATCGGCCGCCTGCTGGCGCGGCCCGAACCCGGCCCGGATGCGCGCGCATGACCGGGCTCACCGGCCCCGAGCGGATGGTCTACAAGACGCTTGTTTGGACCTGGCCGTTCTACGCGGTGGGTGCGCTCTATGTGGTCGGGCCGGTGCTGGCATGGCTGCTCGGCGGGCTGGCAGCGCTGGCGCTCTATCTCGGGCCGGCAATGCGTGCCGACTTGCGCCCGACCGGGCCGGTGCCCGCCCTTGTCTGGGCGTGGTTCACCGGCATGGCGGTCATGCTGGTGGCGCTCTGGATTGGCCACCTCGACTGGGGCCTCGGCCTGAAGCAAACGATCAAGAGCTCCATCGGCTGGGCCAAAGGCTGGGCGTTGCTGGCGCTGTTTCCGCTGGCCGGGGCGGTGCTGCAAATTCGCCGCGAGGTTCTGATCCGGGGCCAATGCGTGGTCGGGCTCTGGACCCTCGCGCTCGCGCCGGTGCTGCTGGCCGCCCCCTACATCGGCCTGCCCGAGCGCATCTTCACCTCGCCGCTCAAGGCCATCGGCGGGCCGGGACCGGAGTATTTCAGCGTGTACTTCTTCACATGGGATCCGGCGAGTTGGACCCCGCGTTGGCAGTTCTATGCGCCTTGGTCACCCTTCGCAGCGCTGCTCGGGGTTATCATGGTGCTCTTCGCGCTCGAAGAGAAAGACCGGCGGTGGATGGCGGCGGGCGTGGCGGCGGGGGTGCTGATGATCCTCGCCTCCAAGTCCCGCATGGGGCTGGTGGGGCTGGTGGCCTGCACCGTGGCCCCGCGGATGCTGCCACTGATCCTGCGCGGCTGGGCGTGGCAGGTCACGGCGGCGCTGACCGCTTCGCTGGCAGTCGTCGGCACCACCCTGATGACGCTGGCGGCCGATGCCGTCTCGGCCTTCAAAGGCGCGCGGGCCGACAGCACGCGGGTGCGCGAAACCCTCCAGCGTATCGCCCGCGAACGCTGGGAGAACGAGGCTCCCTGGTTTGGCCACGGCACCGTGCATCCCGGCTCGCACGCGGTGGAATACATGCCGATCGGCAGCCACCACACGTGGTTCGGGCTGCTCTTCGTGAAGGGGCTGGTCGGGTTCTTCGCGCTGCTGGTGCCGCTTGCGTGGCACGTGGGTTTCGCGCTCATCGACGCCGCGCGCCATCCGCGCGGGAGGCTGCCGCTTGGTATCCTGATGACGATGGTGCTGCTCTCGTTTG
Organism: Oceanicola sp. D3; assembly: GCF_006351965.1. Lineage (NCBI taxonomy): Bacteria > Pseudomonadati > Pseudomonadota > Alphaproteobacteria > Rhodobacterales > Roseobacteraceae > Oceanicola > Oceanicola sp. D3. The sequence goes on along the minus strand of NZ_CP040932.1, from coordinate 2,510,957 downwards.
GCGAGAACATCGAGATCGAAGCCTATATGCTTTGGCCGGGCCTCGTGCTGCTCGGGGTGCACCTACGCGAAGTCATCAACGCCCGCGCTTAGTTTCGCTAAATGATTGCCCTGGCAGCGTGCGTTTAACTCTTGGCACTGCTAGCGGCTTTGCGCTGTCGGTGTGTCGTGCATGCGAGATACATGACGCTGGCCGAGGCACGAATGCAGGCAAAATCGAAATGGGGATGATGCCGCTCTTGATCAATTCCGCTACCTGTCGCGTTTCAATCGGCTGAGCGTCGAACCGTGACCCTCCCAAACGACAATGACGGCTTAAGGTCGAGAGAAGGTTCGACGTCAGGCCCATATCCTCCGCCATTTCCCCTTGAGAAACGTTTCTCCCCATCCAGTCGCGGCCGGATTTTCTCGTTTTTCGTCGGCTTTGCTGAACGGCCGAGCGCCGGTAGTCTCAAGACCTCATGACCGCACCAATCTGGTGACCTGATCCTGTGCCAAACCTGGGGGCCCCCACGGGTGTATCGCTCGGGCTGGCGCCTTGGATGTGCGCAACCTCCGCCTTCCCCTACGCAACCCGCCGAGAAAGGGCTCAATCCAGCCAGACTTATGACAGATTCTTCATACAACTTTTGCGTTAGTGAACCCCAGCCGCAACGCGCAATGGGGGATTTTTCATTTCAGAGGGCTTGCTGGGGATAAGGATGGACGAGATGAGGGAGCAAGATTTGCGGATACTTGCAGTCGACGATGACGAGACCTTCTTGCAGCTGCTGCGGACTGTCCTCGCCGAAGCCGGCTATCAAGATCTGGACACTGCGCTCCACGCGCAAGACGCAATGCAAAAGATCACAGAGGCCAAGCAGCCCTTCGACTGCGTTTTGCTCGATATCGCTATGCCCGGTATCGACGGTATTGAGCTGTGCGGCAAGGTCCGGGCTCTGCCGGATTATCGCATAACGCCGATCCTCATGCTCACGGCCAAGCTTGATGACGCTTCGATCGAACGGGCTTTCGATGCGGGCGCCTCGGACTATGTGACCAAGCCGATCCGCGGCCTCGAGCTGGGGGCCCGCATACGCACAGCCCGTCTACTGGCCGAGCAAATGCGACGGTCGGTTGGCCTCGAGCGATCCGCCGCGCAGCTCGCGTCCCGGCTGGAAACGCTGGCGCGCAGGTCGCTCGATGAGGGGTTCACCATCCAAGGCGTGGCAGCCTGCATGCCCGATCGCGATCTTGAGCAAATGCTTGAGCTTTTGCCCAAGACGACTGTCGCCACCGAGGTCTTCGCCCTGCGCATCGAGGGTATTCAGGACATCTATCGCAATAGCACCGCCGAACAGTTCAACGCGCTGCTGACCGAAGTTGCAGGCAACATCTCCGCAAAACTGGCCTCCAGTCAGCACTTCATCTCCTACGTCGGAAGCGGTGTTTTCGGCTGCGTGGTGCTGGGCAATGGCCGGCGCAATCTGGAGGTCGACGTGACCAGGCTGGAGTTCTGGAACCTGAAGACCGACGTCTTCGGCAATGGGCCGCAGAACATCCGCGTGACCATGAGCCGAACGCGCCGGCCCAAGGTGGAGCCGGGCAAGGTATGCGTGCAGACCCTGCGCACCGCCATTGCGCGCGCCACCGAAGAGCGCCTGATGCGTCGCCTGCAACTGGAAATCGATCAGACCAAGCGGCGCGATGGCATCATCGTTCCACGCCGACCGCGCCTGGGGGGCACCCGGCGCCCGAGGCCAACGCCGCCCGAAGCCTGATCAGGCCTCGTTTGCGCTCTGTTGCCAGATCTCGACCACTTCCGACGCTAGCGTGAGCGGGTCGAAGGGCTTTGCAATGACACGCTGCGTGCCGAGTTGCATCAAGTGCTCTACGTCGTCAGAATGTGCCTTCGCCGTCATGAAGATGACCGGGACATCAGCGAGACCGTCGAGTTGGCGCAACCCGGCGAGAGTTTCTTCTCCCGTGATGTCGGGCATCATGACATCCAGCAGAAGGATATCGGGGGAAAATTCCTGCGCGACTTCCAGAGCCTCTAGCCCACTGGAACATTGAAGAACCTCGAGTTCACCCACCACTGCCAGAGCAATCTGTGTAATTGCGCGAATGTCGTCGTCATCGTCCACATGAAGTACGCGCGGGCGGGCCGTTGCAGGATCAGTCATCCAGTCAATATTTCCGTAGTTTTTGAAGCACCTTCCTAGTCACACACTAAACCTTTGGTGGAACGATAGCATAGATATGACCGAGCGGTAAGCTCAGTTGACCTCAGGTGAATGGGGGGGCGGGGCCATGCTGACGTTGAACATTGCGGCCTGCGAGCGATCACCATCGAGCTCGAAGCGTGGCCCCATGGGCACGGCCTCCATGCCGATCCTCTTCAGCCAGCGCTGGAAGACCGCCGGAACGATTCCGATAACGCTGTGGGCACCTTCCGCACGGGCCGCCTCTGCCATCTTCAACATGAGCAGGCGCTGCACCTCGGCGCGTCGTTGCGCAGGCACCGTATCGAGCAGGAACAGGCGAGTGGCCTCCCAGATCTGGTCTGACACTGGCGCCTCCTCGAAAAGCGGATCGAGTGGGAGCCCCTTGAGCAGCCCCAGTTGCGCATCGCGGATCATGTAAGAATGTAGCCCGCACTGTGCCGTGGTGGGAGCGATGCGTATGCCGGCCAGTACCTCGCCATCCTCGTGAACGGCGATCCACCGTGCCTCGGGGGTGTCGTATTGATCAAACTCCATGCCCCGGGTTTCGGAGAGTTGCCAACCCTTCGACACGATGAAGACCTGTCGCCGTGCCTTGAGGTAGTTCACGATCAGATTGCCATGCAGATGCATCGTTTCGACCGACATGGATGTAGCCTGAAGACCGCCAGCCAAGGGCAACCTCGGCCCGCTCTGCGCTCGCGGCTGCGGCTTTACGGTGCGCTCTAGCGCGAAATGTTTCACAACTCCCGGTGTCACGAGCTCAGGGAAGACCCTCTGAGCTTTGGTCAGGTCATGACCGTGTGAATGATGCATTTTTTCCCCAGCATTTCGTAGACAGCCCACGAACCACTATTCGTATTGTTGTATGCTGGCGCCATATTTTTGCCACGTCATCCCCGTACTCTGCCTATGAGTGTGTCGGAAAGGCACCGTTCAAGCGCAGGTAATGACCCCTGCGCCGAGGTTCGGAGAGGCAGGTTGACGAAAGAAGCCAAACGAGAAGGGCTGGGACTCGGAGCGCGAAAGAACGTGGTCCGGGCCAAGCAAATGAAGGATTATGCCGAGGTCGGACGAAAGCTCGTTTGGCAGCGGCAGATAATTTTTGCGGCTGCCCTTGGACTGGCAGGCTATTACTACAGCATCGCGCTCGCTCTGATGACCGGCGCCCTTATCATTTTGTCGGAGATCTACGACTTCACGGTCTTCAAGCGCATCCTCGTGTGGGACGGGCGCGACGCAGCCGTGGCACGACGCCTCCTAAACCAGCTTTATGTTGGAACGGTGCTCAGCGCCTCGGTCATAGTCTTCTATTCTATCGCGATCGCCTTGGCGCAAGGGCCGGGAACGCACTTCATGTCGCTGTTCTTCCTGTTCGCTGCAGCGCTCTTCGCGGCCATGAACAACCACCACATCCTGCCCATCCTCGTTGTCCGGATCGGCATGTACGGGGCGACGTTCCTCTTCATTCCGATCTATGACATCTGGGTCACGGGTGCGACGATTCAGTCGGAGCTTTGGGCGCATCTCTTCACCAGCCTCTTCGTGCTGTATTTCGTGATCGATTGCTCGCGGATCTACCTGTCATTCTACCAACGCAGCCTTGAGCAGATGGAAGCTCTGACGGTCGAAAACAACAAAGCCCAGCAGGGCTACGAGGCAAAGAGCGAGTTCATCTCGACGATGAGCCACGAACTTCGCACGCCTCTGACGTCGATCAAGGGGTCTATCGACCTCACCCACGCCGGACACTTGGGCCCGATCAGCGAAAAGGCTGAACAAGTGATGGGCATCGCCAAGCGCAACTGCACCCGATTGATCGAGCTGATTGATGAAATTCTCGACCTTCAGAAGATCGAGGCGGGACGCATGCCCTTCAATATGAAACGGTTCGACCTGCGAGATTTGGTGGAGCAGTCCGTTGCTGCCAACGCTCCCTTTGCTGCACGCTTGGGCGTGCGGCTCACCTGCGAGGCGGAAGCCGATCATCTGCCGGTGGTGGGAGACTCGGCGCGTATCGAGCAGGTGCTTACCAATATCGTGTCCAACGCGGCCAAGTTCTCTCCTGAGGGCAGCCAGGTTCGCGTGCGTCTGACGGTCGAGGAGGGGCGGGCGCGGGTGTCGGTGATCGACGTAGGCCCCGGCCTTGCCGACCATGACCGCGAGCGCGTGTTCGACAAATTCAGCCAAGTCGACTCGTCCGACACCCGCAAAATCGGTGGCACGGGTCTCGGCATGAACATTTCAAAGCAGATAATGCAGGCTCACAACGGCTCCATCGACTATCGAAAGAATGAAGGCGCCGGTACGACCTTCTACTTCGATCTGGACCTCGCCGATGACGATGAGGAGGGGAAGCCTGCAAGGTTGGACCCTTCGGCAGAAGCGGCAGAAGCCGACGACCTTGTTACGAAATGCGTCGCCGCCAGCTGACCAATCCTGCGCTCGTGCGGCAAGCTCCAGACGTCTTGAGAAAAACTTCAAAAAACTGCTCGCAACTTATGGGCGATCCAAATTTCGCCTCAATCGCCTCCTAGGGTACACTTGATTAGAAGGAGAAGATTGATGAAAATCCTCGCAGTAGACGACGATCCTATCTTCCGGGCGGCGTTCGAGGCCGTCCTCCAGCATAATAATATCGATGATTTCGCGATGGCCGCATCGGGGCCGGAGGCCCTGAGGCTGGTGAGCCAGCAGGCGGCACCCTTCGACTGCATCTTTGTGGACATCCAGATGCCCGAGATGAACGGTATTGAGCTCACCGGGATTCTGCGTGCGATGGACCCGGAAGGCCTTTCCCAGATCGTCATGGTCACCGGCATGTCCGGTCGCCAGTACATCGACGATGCCTTCATGGCGGGCGCGGTGGACTACATTACCAAGCCGCTCGACAACCTCGAATTCAAGACTCGCCTCGCGTCGATCCGGCGCGTGCACGAAAGCCGCCTTCGGGCTTCCGCGATCAAGGATCAGCTGGAAGAGGTGACCTCCCACCAGCACCAACTCGACTTCGAAGACGCCGAAACACCGCCTGATGTAAAAGGGCTGATCTCCTTCACCGCGTTGCGCAACTACCTGAAGGCCGTCGGGCGTCCGCGTTACTCGATCAGCCAGCGCATCGGCCTGAGTGTCGAGAACGCCGCAAACATTTACGTGCGCACAAATGATGAGGAGTTCCTCGACATCATGGCCGATGTTGCTGAGGTGATTGTGGATACGATGAAATCTCAAAACCTGCTCGTGGCCTATGCCGGCTCGGGTGAGTTCATGGCGGTAACCTCGGCAATCCACCTTGCTTCGCAAGAGCAACTGGAAAACCAGATCAACACCGCGCTCGAGGCCTACCAGGAAACCTATCTCATCAACTGCGCCCCCGTCGTAAGGGTAGGCAAGCCCACACGCGGTTCCTTCTTTTCCCGGCGGACGATTGATGAGAGCATTGAGGAAACCCTGAGTTCCGCGCGCGCCCGTCCGGCCATGCAGGGATTCGCCAGAAAAAGGTTCGCCTGATGAGCAGCACGTACCGGTCGCACAGACCGTCAGAATCGGCCCAGAACGACTTCGCCCAAATGCTCGCGCCTGTCCGGATGGCCTTCTTGAGCTCTCTGCCCGAGCATATCGAAGCCTTCGAGAATTACTGCGCCCTCGAAGCCCAAGCGGCACGGCTAGAGGTTGCCGATGGCTTGGCACGCCGCGCGCACCGGATCTTCGGTGTTGCTGAAACGCTCAGCTTTCCCAAACTGGGGCAAACAGCGCTGAAGCTTGAGGTCGAGATATCAAATGACAGCACCGGCACAGATCTTTCGCATCTTGCTGGCGAACTCGTGTCGGAAATGTATCAAGCCCTCAATTCCTGACTATCCGAAGTCCGTTCAGATAAAGCGGCAGCCCGGGCGGCATTTGTGCGGGTGCATACGCGACTGGCTCTGAAAGCCCTGCATTTTGCAGTTCGCCTGTCACGCTGGCACCACTCTGGCTCCGTGATTTCAACCGTAAGATGAAAGAGTTATTGACAGGTTCGCGCCGAATTCCGCAGCTTGTTGCAATGGTATAGGGGGAGGAGGTTTTGTGCTGAACCGAGTTGAGAAAATACCCGAAGATCGGGCCTGCGATATCGAGCGGCACAACCTTGCGCTTCGTCAGCTGTTCTTTCTGTCGCTCGATCCGGACATCGAGTTTGAAACCAAGGTCTTCAAGCTGCTGGGGATCGGCTGCGCGGCATTCGGGCTTCCACTCGGAATCGTCAGCCGGGTCGAGGGCGATACCTATACGATCGACCAAGTGAGAGGCCCCGACTGGGCGCCTACAGCGGGCACCGAATTTCGCCTGGCGGAGACCTACTGCTCTCACACCTTCTCGTCCGACGGCGTGCGTCACTTCCACCATGCCGGTCAGTCGGAGATCGCGGAGCACCCCTGTTACATTTCCTTTGAACTCGAAAGCTACATTGGAGTGCCGATACGAGTAGGCGGTGATCGGGTTGGAACGCTCAACTTCTCTGGGCCCGATGCCCGGTCACCCTTTACGCCGCAGGAGGCCGAGTTCGTCGATCTCCTTGGCCGCTGGCTGGGGCAGGAGGCGCTGAAGGACCGCAGGGCGAGGGAACTTGCCGACAAGACAATGGTGCTCGATGCCATTGTCGATACCGTGCCTGACGCGATCCTGACCGTCGACGAAGAGCGCCGCATCACCCGGGTCAACCGCGCAGCCGTAAGCACCTTTGGCCGCTCGCGGGAAGAGATGCTCGGCCAAACAACTGCGATGCTCTACACTGACCCGGAGTCGTACAGGAAGCAGGGCGAAACCATTTATCGCGAGGCGCGGCGCGCCGGCACTGACCGCCTCGAAATGATAGCCCGGCGCAAGTCGGGTGAGAATTTCAACGCAGAGATCTTCATCGCCCCTCTCAATGAGGAGGGTGGTCAGCGGCTTGGTGTGCTGGGTGTCATCCGCGATATAACGCAGCAAAAGGCTGTAGAGGCAGCGCGCGAAGAGCTTATTTCCACTGTCTCGCACGAGCTGCGCCAGCCAACCACCTCGGCCCAAGCTGCTGTTCAATTGCTACAGGCCGAAAAGCACAATCTATCCCCCGCTCTGCAACCCACGCTCGACATCGCCGCGCGGAACCTGAAGCGTGTGGAACGGCTCGTGCGGGATATTCTGGACTTCGAGCGCCTCAGTACCGGGCGGGGCAAACCAAACCTTCGCCTGGTCGACCTTACGACGCTCTTGGCACAAGCGCGGGACGATATTCAGCCCTTCGCGGCGCAATATGGCGTGGAAGTGAGCGTGGTGCCCGGCGCGGCCGGGCAGTGCGAAATCCAAGGCGACGAGATACGGTTGGTTCAAGTGCTCAACAATCTGTTGTCAAACGCGATCAAGGCCTCGGAGCACGGGAGCCGTGTCGAAATCGGTCTAACCGAAACGCAGCCCGGGTTCTGGGTGCGCGACCACGGCTCCGGCATACCCGCAGAGCTGCAATCCCGCCTATATGAAAGATTCACCCGAGCGCCGGAAAGTTACGCCAGCGGCCATTCCGGCTCCGGCCTCGGCCTTGGCATCGCAAGGATGATCCTTGAGCACCACGACGCGACCATCGCCTTCGAAACTGCGCCCGGCGTGGGGACAACTTTCACAGTGAACTTTCCTGAAAACCTCGACGCGTAGCTCTCGCCGATGCGGTGTGGGTTTCCATTTAGCAGCCCGCGCTCGCGAGCCGCTTTTTGACCGAGGCATGCACCTCGGCTTTTGGCGCCTCCGGAGGCCAACCGTGCTGCTACCCTCCGGCCCTTGGAGTGTTTCCAGTTAGGAAAAGGTGAATGCCTAAACTCAGCCACAAGTTGTATTTACTGTGGCCTCATTCCCCAAATAGTCTAGCTGCAAAACAGGGACCGCAATAGGGTAGAGCAGCGCATGAAAATTTTGGCAGTCGATGATGAGCAAGTGGTTCTCGATCTTCTGACGGTCATGGTGCGGAAGGTCGGGTTCTCCGACATCACCACCGTGTCATCCGGCGCGAGCGCGTTGGAAACCATAGCAAACGCGCCAAGCACCTTCGACTGTGTATTGCTCGATATCAGCATGCCCGACTTGGACGGCATCGAGCTCTGTGCGCTCATTCGAACCATTCCGACCTATCACAAGATCCCGATCATCATGCTCACGGCCAGGTCCGCCGAGGAGTACATCGACCGTTCGTTCAGGGCCAAGGCTACGGACTACTTGAACAAGCCGTTAGACATTGTGCAATTGGCCAACCGGCTCCAGAAGGCGCAAGAGATGATCGAGGGGCTGCCGAAGCGCTCCTTGGCTTTGGCCCGCGACACAAAAGATGATGGCGCGGAAGAGGTCAGTCTCGAGCGGGAAGTTTCCATCGACGGCGTCGAGGATATCGTCACCTTCACCGCGCTGCAAAACTACCTCACCCAGTTGTCCCACGTGGGCATCGCCGGATCGCAGGTGGTGGCCGTCAAGGTTGAGCCGATCGAGAGCATCTTCAGCAGAGCGTCTCGAGAAGAATTTCTCTACGTTCTCTCCGAGGTCGCCGATGCCATCTCAAGAGCCTTCGCATCTGACCGGCACTTGATGGCCTATACCGGCAACGGAACCTTCGTAGTGGTGTCCAACAAGGTCGAAATGGAATCCTCGATACCGCTGGAAGCCGAGATTCAGGCCATGATTGAGGAGAGGCAGATTGAATACGACAACGGCCAGCCGATTGATATAGATGTCTCCATCGGCAACCCAATCCGCCCAAGTTTGCACCGGACCCAGCGCGTGAAGCACACCTTCGAGCGCGCCATTGCCCGCGCTGAGAGCCGGGGGCAGAAAAAACGCGGCTCCGTTCAGCCACAGCGGTTTCGCGTGGTCAACTCCTAGCGGCACTACCGCTGGCGAGATGCCCAGAGCAGTGTGACAGGACCATCATTGGAGGCCCGGTTTTTGCGGGGGCCGAGCGGCGCTCGCTGCGGTGCCGCGCCGGTAAGGGCACCGCCTAATCCGCAGGGCACAGCTGTAAACTGCGCAAGGCAGAGTTCCAGCACAGAGCAACCCGCCCGCCCGCTCATTGCGGCATCTTCGCAACCCAAATTTTGGGCACAAAGCGCCAGCGCCGGTACCTACATGGTGAGAAAGACAATCCACCGCCGAACTTTCACCACATCCTGATGCGAGTGTTTGACGTAACGACAACTTTCGTTTGGGGCGGGCCAGGATGACATGTTTGGAAGGACTGCTTGCGGACCCGATCTTTCTGGGGACAGGCGGGGTCAGTTTGATCGCACTCCTTGCGATGATCCGCATGCTGAGGGTGCCGCACTTCAATGGTCAGGCGTTCTTGGCGCTCACATTCGTCGGCGTCGCTTGGGCCCTTGCGATGGTGGGCCTTGAGGCCGCATCGACTGGCGTTTCCTGCCAGATGACCTGGGCAACCCTCGCTTGGCTTGGAAATGCGCTGGTACCTGTCGCTTGGTGCTTCTTCGTATTCGCCTACCTCAATGAGGCTGGTGGGTTTGCCAAGAGTCGCCTGCGCATCCTGATTGCCGTGGTGCCGGCTGTGGTCTTTGCCGTGGCTGCCACCAACCCCTGGCACCATCTGGTTTACGGCGAAGAGACGGCCATTCCCGCTGGCCAGGACACCATACGATACAGCCATGGGCCCGCCTTCTTTGCGATTATCGCCAGCCTTTATGTGTTCGTGATGGCGGGGCTGGTGTGCATCGCGCGGGCCTTTACCCGGGCGAGGCGAACGGCGTGGCCGCTTCTCGCTGTGTTGGCGCTTGTCACCATAACCCCTCTGCTGACCAATGCGGCCTATGTTGGCCTTGGGCTGACCGTGTTCGGGCTGGACCCGACGGCCTTCATGTTCACCCTCGGCATTCTGGTCTTCACCTGGATGCTGATGACCAGCAAGACGATGGACATGGCCAATGTCGGCCAATCGGTTCTCTTCGACAAGATGAGCGAACCGGTCGCGCTGATCGACCGCCGAGGGGCCGTGGTGCTCATGAACTCGGAGGCAAAGCGCCGGGATATGAACGAGCTGAAGAGCGCTGTACAGGCCATCATGCGTGCCAAAGACGGATCGGACCCGGTCAGGGAAAGCTCGCCGCATCTCACCATTGGTCAGCGGGTCTACGAACCGCGCATTCAGGAGATTGAAAATCCTCTAGACCCGCTGGGCAACGTTCTCGGCTGGAGCATCACCTTTGTCGACATCACCGATCGCCTCGCGATCAACTCGGCACTGGAACAAGCGCTGAAACGTGCAGATGACGCCAACCGGGCGAAGGACGAGTTTATCTCCTTCGTGAGCCATGAGATGCGCACGCCTCTCACCTCACTGAGAGGAGGGCTGACGCTGGCGCTGAGCGGTCACCTCGGCGACTTGAGCCCGCCTCTCAAGGCTCCGCTTACCATCGCTCACCGCAACTGTGTCCGTCTTGCGCGGCTTGTCGACAACATCCTTCTGGCGCAAAAGCTCGAGATCGGAGCGCTATCGCTGGAAGAGGATGTGGTCGACCTTGAGAGCCTTCTCGACGAGAGTTTCCAAGAAAACTCGATGTTCGCAAAAGAGCGCGATGTGCAGCTTTCGAAGGGCAGTATCGAGACGGCCACGCTTATCAAAGGCGATGCCTTCGCCGTTCGCCAGATAATCGACAACCTTGTTTCTAACGCCATCAAGTTCTCGCATCAGGGCGGCATTGTGGAAGGCCGTCTGGAAGCGGCAGATGGGCAAGTGCGGCTTTCGATCAGGGATCACGGCAGGGGCATCCCGTCGGGTCTTGAAAGCAAGGTGTTCGGCCGGTTCGACCAAGTCCCCGGCAAGGGCCCCGGCATGACGCAGGGCTCTGGTCTCGGGCTGCACATCTCAAGGCAATTGGCTGCGAAAATGGCAGGCAACATAACCTACGAAAGCAGCCCCGGCGCGGGCACGACCTTTTTCATCGAGTTTCCGCAAGTAGAGCCGCAAAGGAAGGCGCCTGCCCGTTGCGCTTGATGTGTCTGGCCTTTGCTCCCGCGAAACCGCCCGCCCGATCCGGCCGTAGCCGCGTGGGTTTGGGTGCGAAGCCGAGTGAGGCACGCGTCTTCCCGCTCACCCTCCACACAGCCTCTATCAATGCCGGGCGAGTGTCAGCTCGGTCCCGATGTGGGTTGGTGCGCCTCAGAGAGGGTTTTTGCCCTTGCCGATTCCATGACGTGTGACGCCTCGCGCGCGGTGGCGTGCACCGTGGCGAGGTGTTTGGCTGCAAAGGTTTCGGCATCCATATAGGTGGCCGTCCAGGCAACGCTGAGGCAGGCGGCGACGGTGCCGTCTTGGTAGACCGGCACGGCAATCGCGCGCATGCTGCCTGCATAGGTGGTGTTCTGAGCGCTGTAGCCGACTGACCGTGTGGCGTATCCAAGGCTCCGGACCTCCTCGACGATGGCCTCAACCTTCTCTCGATCTCGTGCCAAGGCGTCGTACGGGTCCGTTGAGCGGGAGAGGCGGCCCAGAAGAGCGGTGCGGTCATCCTTGCCGATAAAGCTCAGATAGGCGCGGCCGACGGCGGACTGGAGCAGATGCACCTGATAGCCGGAGGTGATCAGGTCGACGGGATACTGCGACTGCCGCCGTGTTGTTTCGCAGAGGGTCATCTTGTCTCCGTCAAGAACAGCCACGTCGACGGGCCAACCGATCTGGTCGGTCAGGTCGCTCAGGCTGGGGCCGATTGTGTCGGCAACCAGCGTGAGCCAGGCGATGTTGCGGTTGTTCCCGGGGCTCAACGTGTTCACTCGGTAAAGCCCGTCATCAAGCCAGCGGCGGATGAAGCCTTCGGCCTCCAGGGTTGCAAGAAGCCTCAGGATTGCGGGGCGAGAGAATCCGGTGGCGTGGTGCAGATCGGCGAGCGAAACGGCGCCGCGCTGATTGATCAACGTGAGGACGCGGAGGCCGCGTGACAGGGATTGAATGGTTTCTGGCATCTTCTGACCTGCCAATGCTTGATTTGAGGGCGATAGGGAAAGCCCCAGCGACAATACCTTTCCGCAGAGCGGAAAGGTAGGTGCAGACTGTGGCTTGGTTTCAAGTTGGGCGACAACCTGACTTTCAGAACAGCTACTCCCGGCCACAGCGCCATGCAAAGGACTGACGGATGAAGAATCTCGGACACAGGATTTGGGGCTACCTGCTCGTCGCAGCTCTCCTCGTGCTGTGGGAAGTCTCCGCGCGCCTCATCGTTCCGGGCAGCACGACATGGCCACCGTTCACCACCGTCCTGTCGAGCCTTGTCACCGGCCTCCTTGGCGGCGAGTTGCTCTATGTTGTCGGCTCCAGCCTGTTCCGGATGGGGAGTGGCTTTGTCATCGGCAGCACGCTCGGCGTTGTGCTCGGCCTCGCCATGGGCCTCTCCACGCCGCTGCGCCAGATGCTGGGCAGCCTTGTCGAGATCATGCGCCCGATTCCGGCTGCCGCGATCATTCCGCCGCTGATCTTCATCCTCGGCATTGATGATGCGCTGAAGGTTTTTGTCGTCAGCCTCGCGGTGTTCTTTCCGGTCGTCATCAACACCCTGTCGGGCACGCTGAACGTGGAAACCACCTACCTCGACGTTGCCCGAACCTTTGGCGTCAACCGGTTGCGCACGGTGCGGCGCGTGGTGCTGCCCGCGGTGATGCCCTACGTCTTTGCCGGCATGCGCACGAGCCTCGCCATTGCGCTCATCACCACCGTCGTGGCCGAGATGATCGCGGGCTCGGGGGGCATCGGCTATTACATCATCAATATGCAATACGCGATGCGCCCGGGCGATATGTACGCCGCCGTCATCGTGCTCTCTCTTCTTGGATACACGCTCAACCAGCTGTTCCGCCTTTGGGAACGCAACACGCTTGCCTGGTCGAGAAAATGACCTCCGAAGCCAAGCCAAACACCTCTCAGCAACGGACCGATGACATGATCAGCGATACCCCAAAAACAGGCCAGACCGTCGGTGGCGCGGCCATGCTCTCGGCGCGGGGCGTGAGCAAGACCTACGGCGTGAGAGAGGATGTTCCGGCCATCGGCTCGGTGGACCTAGAGGTGCGGCGCGGCGAGTTTCTTTCCATCGTCGGCCCCTCGGGGTGCGGCAAGTCGACCTTGCTCAAAATCCTGGCTGGCCTGCTGCCGGCCAGTGCGGGGGAGGTCACGCTCAATGGCCACGCTGTAGACGGCCCGCCCGACGAGCTTGTCTATCTCTTTCAGCAGTATTCAAAGTCGCTCCTGCCGTGGCTGACGGTTGGCGAAAATGTCGCCTTCGGCTTCGAACACCGGATCAAGATGTCTGCGGCGGACAAGCGGGCACTCTGCATCGACTATCTTGCCAAGGTCGGCCTTGAGAACGTGGCCGACAAGCATCCGGCAGAGCTTTCGGGCGGGATGCAGCAGCGTGTGGCCATCGCGCGTGCCTTGGCTGCCCAGCCCGAAATCCTGCTGCTGGATGAGCCGTTTTCTTCGGTGGATGCGCTCACCCGGCTTGAGCTGCATGACCTCATCCTTGACCTCTGGGCCGAAAGCGAGCTGACCATCGTGCTCGTCACCCATGACGTTGAAGAGGCGGTTTATCTCTCCGACAGGATCGCCGTGCTCAGCAAGCGCCCCTCCACCGTGGCGGACCTGATCGAAACCGAGCTGCCGCGCCCGCGCGACCCGGTGAAAACCCAAGCCTCCGAGCGGTTTCAGGATCTGCGGGCGCAGCTCCTCGGGCAGCTGCTCGACGGGCGGGAGTTTCACCGGTGAAGAAGTTCGATTTTCTCCTCGGGCCGGGCTTCATCCTCGCGCTTCTTGCGGCGCTGGAGCTTGCGTGCCGCAGCGGTCTCATCAGCCCCTTCATGGTGCCTGCTCCAACCGTGGTGCTGGCGGCGCTGGCTCAAATGGTGGCCAACGGGCAGGTGCTTTCGCCGCTTGGCTACACGATCTACCTCCTGCTGAGCGGCTTTGCGCTCGCGGTGGTGTCGGGCATCGGCTTTGGCCTCGCGATGGGCGTCAGCAACCGGCTGTTCTACCTCTTCGAGCCGCTGGTCGAGATGCTCCGGCCCATTCCCAAGCCTGCGCTGCTGCCCCCCTTGATGCTCTTTCTGGGCTTTGGCGCAGAGATGAAGATATTCGTGATCTGGCTTTCGGCCTTCTTCCCGATCCTGATCAACACCATCGAAGGCGTGCGCAGCACCGATCCGGTGCTCCTGCAAACCGCCCAAACCTTCAAGATCGGGCGGACCAAGCAGATCTTTCGCATCGTGCTGCCCAACGCCGCCCCGATGATCCTTGCCGGGGCCAAGGTGGGGCTGGGGCTGGCGCTGGTGCTTGCCGTGCTGGCCGAGATGCTCGCCTCATCCGGCGGGCTCGGCGCCCAGATCATCGACATGCAGCGCTCGTTCAAGCTGCCGGAAATGTACGCGTGGATCATCGTTGTTTCGATCCTTGGTATCGGACAGACGGCCGTCTTCCGCCTGTTCGAAAGGCGCTACGCCTTCTGGGTTCGGTCGCGCCAGTGAAAGACTCTCGCCAACTCACGTAGCTCAAAGAGGAACCACAATGACAATCAGAAATGCCATTAGCGCTGGCGTCCTGGCCGCAGCGACCGCCCTTCCTGTGTCTGCTCAGGAAACGTCGGACCTTCGGATCACCCTCGTGCCGATCTTCGATACCATCCCCTTCCACGCCGCTCAGGCCGAGGGCTATTTCGCCGAAGAGGGGCTGACGCTGGATGGCACGCCATCGCAGGGCGGCGCGCGCGGTGTGCCTGCCGTGATGTCGGGCTCGGTGCAGATCGTCTTTACCAACATCGTGTCGATCCTTCAGGCCAAGGCACAGGGTCTGCCGCTCAAGATCATCGCCCCCGCGCAGCAAACCATGGCGGTGGAGCCTGACAATGCGGGCCTGATGGTGGGCGCAGGCTCTGGCATCAAGACCGGGGCCGATCTGGAAGGCAAGCGCGTTGCCGTGAACACCCGCAACAACATCATCTGGCTCTACGCCCGCCACTGGATCGATTCCAACGGCGGCGACTCCGAGAAGGTGACCTTTGTCGAGGTGCCCTTCCCGCAGATGCCCGATGCGCTCCTGAACGGGCAGGTCGATGCAGCCTTTGTCAGCCAGCCTTTCCTTGGCCGCCTGATGCAGGACGATGGCGCCGAGGTGCTGGGCTGGCCCTACGGGTTTGAGGGCAAGCGCACCGCAACCTCCTTCTACGCCGTGACCGAGCAGTTCGCCGCCGAGAACCCCGAAACCATCGCCGGCTTCACCCGGGCGCTTGAGAAGGGGATCGAGTGGACCAATGCCAACTACGACACGCCCGCGGCCATCGAGGTTGTCACCGGCTTCACCAAGATGGACCCGCAGGTGATCGACACGATCATGGATGTGCCGTGGGAATACAGCCCCGAGATCAACCGTGGCTCGGTGGAAACCACCATGAGCCTGCTGGTGAAATACGGCCTGATCGACGCCCCAATTGACCTTGACGAGGCCATCTACTCGGCACCGTCCAACTGATCCCAAGGCCCGATGGGCTGAACAGAAAAGACCTTAGTGAAATGACACAGCAGTACCGCATCGCCTTTGGCGACATCCACAACCACAACGGCCACGGCTACGGCAAGGGCAGCATCGAGCGCAGCCTCGACATTGCCCGCGAACACCTCGATTTCTTCGCGTTCACCGGCCACAGCAGCTGGCACGATCTGGATGTCGCCTCCGACGAGCGGTTTCAGCATTTCAGCAAGGGCTTCGCGCGGCTGGCAGAGACCTGGCCGCGCGTGCAAACCGCGATTGCCGAGGCCAACGAGGCCGAGGGCTTTGCCGCCTTCCTCGGTTTCGAGTGGCACTCGAACTTTTACGGCGACCAATGCGTGATCTTTACCGAGGACCACAAAGAGATGTGCTACGCCTCCGACATCGAGGGGCTGCGCGACTTTTGCCGCGAACACAACGCCTTCATCCTGCCGCACCATGTGGCCTACCCCAAGGGCGTGCGCGGGCTGAACTGGGACGAATACGACCCCGAGCTTTCGCCGGTGATCGAGATTTTCTCGATGCACGGCTGCTCGGAGAGCGACACCAGCCCTTTCCCGATGAAAATCGGCTCACCCGGCGGACGCTCAACCGACCAGACCATCCAACGCAACCTCGCTCAGGGCCTGCGGTTCGGCTTTACCGCCTCGACCGACAGCCACCGGGGCTTTCCCGGGGCCTATGGCGAAGGGCTGATGGCAGCGCTGGTGGAGGATGTCAGCCGCGATGGGGTGATCGACGCCATCCGCAACCGGCGCACCTACGCGCTGACCGGCGACAAGATCGAAGTGGCCTTCAGCGTCGACGGCGCCTTGATGGGGGCCGACATCACCGCGAGTGGTCAGGTCGAGGTGGAATTTGACGTGCAGGGGCGAGACCAGATCGACCGCGTCGAACTGGTGCTGAACAACGAAGTCGTTGGCAGCTTTGGCCCTGAGCCGGAAACCACAGGGCAGGGGGCCTCGCAGCTTCGGATGGAGTGGGGCTGGGGCCCGTGGGGCGACCTCGACAAATCCCGTGTCGTGGATTGGGCCTTTGACATCGAGTTTGAGGGCACGTCGCTCAAGCGGCACTTTCCCTGCCTCACCTCCGGGCCGTTCGATGAGGCGCGCCGTCACCGGCTGACACCTGTTGGCGACGGGCTCTCCGTCATCTCCTACAGCTCCCGGCAAGAGCCCTCGATGGGCAACCCGAACCAGGCCGTGGTGATGGAGCTGCAAGAGATTGCACCCGATGCCTCCGTCACGGTGCGCATGTCCGCGCCCGTCGATATGGTGCGCGAATTCAAGCTGGCCGATCTCATGGCCGGCTCCGCCGAGGTCCATACCGGGGGGTATCCTTCGGAGAGCTTTCAGATGCACCGGATCGTGCCGCCAGAACTTTCACGCGTCACCGGCAGGCTGGCGGTGCCAATCCCCGAGGGGCCGTCCTTCGCCTATCTCCGCGTCACGCAAAAGAACGGGCAAATGGCTTGGTCCAGCCCGGTTTTCATCAACTGATCGCCCGCCACAAAGGAGCACATCATGTCAGAGAAAATCACACTGATATTCGAGTTGCCCGATGGGGCGCAAAAGCAGGTTGAGGCCACGGTCGGCCATTCGGTCATGCAGGCCGCGGTGCTGGCCAACGTGCCCCATGTCGAGGCCGAATGTGGCGGTTCGCTCTCATGCGCCACCTGCCATGTGCGGGCGGGCGATTTGCCCGGCGGCCCGAGCGACAGCGAAGATGCGATGCTGGACATGACCGAAGCCGAGCGCAGCGACGACAGCCGCCTCTCATGCCAGATCACGGTAAGCCCCGAGATGGATGGCCACGTCTTCCAGGTTCCGCAGCCAATGTAACAGTCGACCGAAAAAACGGACCGGCGCCCCCAACAAAGGGGGCGCAGATCTTGACCGCGATATCACAGACGCCGCCTACTCGGCGCAAAGCTCCGGCCCGCAACGCGCCGCGATGCGACATCACACAAGAAACGCCCGCGCGGCCCAAGCGCCCGCCGAGGCGAGACAGACAGGAGAGACGCCATGATCAGCCAGCAACTCAACGACCAACTCACCCGCACCGGCCCGGGCACCGATGCCGGGGCAGTGATGCGCCAATACTGGCAGCCCGCCGCGCTGAGCGACGAGTTGGCCAAGAACCGGCCGGTGGTGCCGGTCAAGCTGCTGGGTGAAGACCTTGTGCTGTTTCGTGACAGCGAGGGCGAGCTGGGGCTGATCGCGCGGGGCTGTCCGCACCGCGGCGCCGATCTCTGCTACGGGCGGCTGGAAGACAACGGGCTGCGCTGCCCGTTCCACGGCTGGCACTTCGACCGGACGGGCCAATGCGTCGAGCAGCCCGGCGAGCCGGAGACCTCGCGGATGAAGGAAAACATCAAAACCACCTCCTATCCGGTGGTCGAGAAGAACGGGATCATCTTTGCCTACATGGGGCCGGGAGAGCCGCCGGAGTTTCCGAACTTCGACTGCTTCCGCGCGCCCGAGAGCCACGTCTTTGCCTTCAAGGGGCTGTGGGAGTGCAACTGGCTTCAGGCGATGGAAGTGGGGATCGACCCTGTCCACGCCTCCTTCCTCCACCGCTTCCTCCAAGATGAAGACCCGGCAGACGCCTATGGCAAGCAGTTCCGCGACAAGGCCGCCGATACCGACATCCCGATGACCAAGCTGCTGCGCGACTACCCGCGCCCGGAGATCTCGGTGGAAGAAACCGACTACGGCATGCGCATTGTCGCCCTGCGCCACCTCGACAACGGCAAGACCCACGTGCGGATCACCAACCAGATCTTCCCCGAGGCGATCTCGATCCCGATGAGCCGCGAGATGATCATCACCCAATGGCACGTGCCGATCGACGACGAGCATTGCTACTGGTACTCGATGTTCACCAGCTTCGACAAACCCGTCGACAAGGAGCTGATGCGCGAGCAGCGCCTCAAGGAACACCGCCTGCCGGACTATGCGCCGCTCAAGAACAAGCGCAACAATTACGGCTATGACCCCGAAGAGCAGAGCCGCGAGACCTATACCGGCATGGGGCTCGACATCAACGTCCATGACCAATGGGCGGTGGAAAGCCCCGGCCCGATCTTCGACCGCACCAAGGAGCACCTTGGCAAAACCGACGTGGCGATCATCAAGTATCGCCGCATGATGCGGGCGGCCATTGCCGCGATGGCGGAGGGTAAGGTTGATGAGCTTCCGATGCATGGCTCTGTCGATCCGGCACAGGTGTTCGGTCCGATCTCCAACGACACGATCGGGGATCGCGAGAACTGGAAAGAGGCCTTCACCGCCAGTGACGCCGAGCGCCGCGCGGCCTGTGCCGACTGGGATGCCAAGGTGTGAGGCGGCTTGGCGCGGCACCGGCAGCTTTGGCAGGGATGGATCGGATATGAAGGACAGGTTGGACAAGATCGCCAATGGCCGCCTCGCGCAGGAAGGGCTTTTGAGCCCGGAGGCGGTTCAAGCGGCATCCGAGCTGGTCGAGCGCCTCTCCGGCGGCGAGACCGAAACCGTTCGCGTGCTCTTTGCCGATCAAAACGGCATCCTGCGCGGCAAAACCGTGGTGGCCTCGGCGCTTGAGAGCGTCTTCTGCTCCGGCCTCGCCGCGCCAAGCACCCTGATCCTGAAAGACACCTCCAACCGCACTGCCTTTCCGATCTGGGCCGAGAACAACGGGATCGAAGGGGAGCTGGCAGGGGGGCGTGACCTGCTGATGGTGCCAGACCCGGCAACCTTTCGTGTTCTGCCGTGGTCGCCGCATTCGGCATGGATCTTCTGCGACCCCTACTTCAAATCGGGCGCGCCAATCGCCTTCTCGCCGCGCGGTATCCTGAAGGTGGCTATGGATCGCCTCGCCAAGCACGGCCTTGCCATGCAGGCCGGGCTGGAGGTGGAATTTCACGTCTTCGAGCTGCTCGACGACAAGATGGCGCACAGCGATGCCACCATGCCCGCCACGGCTGTCACCACCCGCAACCTCTCCCGCGGCTATCAGTTTCTGAGCGGCGCGGATTATGACCGGCTGGAGCCGGTGATGGATGACCTGCGCCGCAACTGTCAGGCCTTGGGCCTGCCGGTGCGCTCGACCGAGGTAGAGATGGGGCCAAGCCAGTTCGAGTTCACCTTCGATCCGGCAGACCCGCTCACCCATGCCGACAACATGATGATGTTTCGTGCGATGGTGAAGGAAAGCTGCGCGCGCAAAGGCCTGCATGCGACCTTCATGTGTAAACCCGCCGTGGCCAATTCCGCCGCGAGTGGCTGGCACCTGCACCAGTCACTTGTCGACACCGCAACCGGCGAAAACCTGATGATCCCGCCCGCCGAGGCGGAGCTGAGCGACACCGCCAGCGCCTGGATCGCTGGCCTGCTGGAGCATGCCGCCCAAACCTGCCTGCTGACCACGCCCACGGTGAACGGCTACAAGCGCTACCGCCCGCACCAGCTTGCCCCCGACCGCATCCAGTGGGGGCGCGACAACAGGGGGGCGATGATCCGCGCCATGATGGCCCCGGGCGATCCGGCCTCGCGGGTCGAGAACCGCGTCGCCGAGACAACGGCCAACCCCTATTACTACTTTGCCAGCCAGATCCTCTGCGGGCTGGATGGGATAGAGCGCGGGTTGCGCGCGCCCGAACCGGTGGAAACCCCCTACGACAGCGACGCCCCCGCTTTGCCGAACAGCCTGCTGAGCGCGATCCAGCACTTCGAGGCCTCGGATTTCTATCGCGCCGCGCTCGGCGATACCTTCGTGGATTACATCGCAACGCTGCGCCGCTCGGAGTGGGAACGCTATCACCTGACCGTTTCCGAGTGGGAGCAGGCCGAGTATTTCGGGCTGTTCTGATGCCGCATTTCGTCATCGAGCACGGCAACGCGCTGAACAGCCCCGCGACCCGTCAGGCTGCGTTGCAGCTTGTGGGTGAGGTCGGGGCTGGCTGTGGCTTTATCGCGCGCGAGGATATCAAGCTGCGCATCTACGAAGCCGTGGAGTTTTTGCATCTCGACGGCACGGGCAGCTTTTTGCACCTCACGGTGAGCATGCTTGCGGGGCGGGAACCTGAGCAGAAAATCGCACTGGCCATAGCGCTGAGAGACGCCTTGGCCGAGCGATTCCCAGAGGTGGAGAGCATCAGCATAGACCTGCGAGATATGGACCCGACCCCCTACAAAAAACGCCTTCTTCCTGCGCGTTCGGGCTGAGAGCCGGAGGGAAAGGCTGGGTTAAGGCCTGAGTGGTGTTCGGGGCAATGCCGCGCACAGGTTGGCCCGAAACACCGCAGCAAACTTCAGCCGCAGGCGTCAGCCCAAAGCGCGGCATATGCCCCAAATCGTCTGTCACTCGGGATCACAACGGAAGGCTGCGGCGCGGCTGCAAGGGGCCTGTCGCCTGCGTCGTTGACCAAGAGCGCCGCGCCTTGGCCTGTGCCGGTGGCGCTGCCCATGGGCAAAACCTCGCAGCCCGTAGCGGCACTGAGCATCTGTAGGTAGGGGCGGTTTCTGGCAAAGGGGCCTTCCACGATGATATTGCCACGGTGGCCGATCAGGTCGAGACAGCGGCGGGTAACCAGAGCGAGATAGAAGGCCACGGCCACCCCGCGCTCGGCACTGCCGGGCTGGGGCTCGGGGCCCGTCCAGCGGTGGGCGCGGCCACGGAAGGGGCCGGTCTCTGGCACCATTGCGGGCAGCAGCATGATGTGCCGGTCGAGCACCTCAGACAGCGCCGCATCGCTCGCCTCGGGGTAGGGGCCGCCGGTGGCCAGATCATGCTCGCGCCCGCCCATGAACCGCGCCGACGGCACCGCCGCACCGAAGGCGTTGACGTTGATCAGCACATCCCTTTCCGGATCAGGTGCCACAGGCCGCCCGCCGATGGACATTGCGATTGTCCACGTGCCGCTGGACACCACCGAAAACGGCGGCTCCTGCGCCAGAAGATGCGGAAAGAGCGAGGCGTTGCTGTCGTGGATGCCGCAAGTCACCAGTGTGTTTGCGGGAAGCCCGGTTTGCTCGGCGATCTCCGGCAGGATCGGCCCGAGGACATCAGCCGAGCGCCGCGCCGGGGCGATCTTGCCCGCGATCTCCAGACGCTCCACCAAGGTAGAAAAGCGCCCCTCCTGCGGGTTCCACAGGTCGGTGTGGCAGCCAAGCGAGGTCACGTCTGTTGCGGCGACGCCGGTGAGCCGGTGGCCCCAGTATTGCGGGTAGGTGACGATGGTGTGCGTGCGTGCCTTCAGCCCCGGGTCAGTTGTAAACTGCCAATGGAGCTGCGCCCCGATGTTCAGCCCGCCGGACAGCCGTGGTGAGCCGGTTTCATCGAAGGGCGGGCGAATGGCGTCATACTCCGTTGCGCGCTCGTCCGGACCGTTGAACTCGTAGTCGAGGATCGGGGCGGCAAGGCCCCCCTCGGCATCAAGAAGCGCGGCGCAGGCCCCGTGGGTAGTCACAGAGATCGCGTCGATCCCGTGCGCGGCATGAAACCGGGCCAGCCCCTCCAGCAGAAAGTGCCAATGCCCCTCCACATCGAAATGCGGATAGGGCGGGCCGGGGCGCACCGTGTTGGGCCGGGTGATCACGGCGATTTCCGACAGTTCGGCAAGGTCGACCAGCGCCAGCTTGGCATTGGTCTTGCCGATGTCGATCACGGCGACATGGCTCATGGCATGTAAAAGACGGTTTCGAGCGGCACCGCCACGGGCTCGTTATCGGGGTGGGTTTCCATGATGTCGGCCATATGGGCCCACCACTTTTGCATGACCGCAGTTGCAGGCAGGGCGTCCATCCCGTGATTGTCGCGCCGCCATAGCACGCCGAAAAGCACGCCGGTTTCCCGGTCGAGGTGGATCGAGTAATCAGACACCCCGGCCTCTTTCAACAGCGTCACAAGCTCCGGCCAGATCTCATCATGACGCTTGCGATACTCTGCTTCGCAGCCCGGGTTGAGCTGCATCTTGAAAGCATATTTCTCCATCACTTCGCCTGCCACATCTTCCAGAGCCGGGGCAGGGCGATGACCCCGATCAGCAGGCCGCCGATCACGATGGACATCACGATCCCCGGCACGTTGAGAAGCCCCAGCCCGAATGTCACCAACCCCATGACAAAGGCGGCGATGACCACGCCGGGAATGGTGCCCGAGCCACCAAGGATGTTCACGCCGCCCAGCACCACCATCGTCACTACTTCCAGCTCCCAGCCGGTGGCGATGGAGGGGCGGGTGGAGCCAAGCCGCGAGGTCAGGCAGATCGCCGCAACGCCCGACATCAGCCCGGTCAGCAGAAAGAGAATGAACTTCACCCGCGCCACCCGGATGCCGGAAAACAGCGCCCCGGTGGGGTTGTTGCCAATGGCATAAACCGCGCGGCCGAAGTTGGTCATGTGCAGCACAACGCCGTAGATCACCGCCAGCACCGCAAAGAGCACCAGCTCGAAGGTGATGACCCAAAACACGTAGCCCTGCCCGAAAAAGGCAAAATCCGCCGGGTAGCCGCGAAACGCCTGATCGCCCAGCACGATGTAGCTGATCCCGCGAAACAGGCTCATGGTGCCGATGGTGACCACGATGGAGGGCAATCCCAGCCGCGTCACCAGCACGCCATTGAAGGCCCCGCAGAGCAGCCCGGTGCCAAGCCCCACGAGGATCAGCACCGGCGTCCCGGCCCCCATTTGCACCGCTGCGCCCATCGCCGTGGAGGCCAGCGCAATGATGGCGGCCACGCTCAGGTCGATCTCGCCGGAGATGATCAGCAGCGCCATGGCGAAGGCGATCATCGCCTTTTCGGTGAAGTTGAAGGTGGCGTCCGAAAGGTTCCATGCGTTCAGAAAGTAGGGCGAGGCAAAGCTGTTGGCGATGAAAATGGCGATGGCCACGAGCAGCAGCAGCGACTCCCAGCTTTTCAGGCGTTTCTGCAGCGGCGATTGCAGGCGGTCGGGGATGAAACGGGTTGTATCGGTCACGCCGCGTGCTCCGCTGATTTGAGGATGATCCGGCCCTTGGTGCGCGAGGCCCGGGCATTGACGGCAACGGCGATGATGATGGCGCCGCCCGAAATGGCCAGCTGCCAGAAGGGCGAAACGTTGATCACCGGCAGGGCGTTCTTGATCACGCCAAGGAACAGCGCCCCCAGCAGCGCCCCGCCGACCGAGCCGATGCCGCCGGCAATCGAGATGCCGCCGATGACGCAGGCCGCCACGACATCCAGCTCAAACCCTCCGGCAATGTCGACATAGGCCACCGCGTAGCGCGACACCCAAAGATAGCCGGTCAGGCCCGCCAACGCGCCGGAGATGGTGAAGGCCCAGAACTGCGTGCGCCCCACGTCGATGCCGGTATAGGTCGCCGCGTGCGGGTTGCCGCCCACAGCATAGGCCGCCCGGCCCAGCGTGGTGCGCGACATGACGATGGTAAAGACCAGCACCGCGAGGATCGCCGTCCAGCTCAGCATCGGCAGGCCGAGCAGTTCGAAGCGCGGGAAGGCCTTGAAGGCGGCGCTCATCTCGTGGCTGTTCACCCATTTTCCGTCGGAAATCAGAAAGATGATGCCCCGGTATATGGTCATCGTGCCCAGCGTCACCACGATCGGCGGAATGTCGAGTTTCCAGACCAATATACCGTTGAACATGCCCATCACCGCGCCAAGCGCCACCGCCACCACGAGGATCACCGCCACCGGCAGGCCGGGGAAGGCGAGGTTGAGCATGGAGACGACCATGCCGGTCAGCGCCAGATTGGCGGCGACCGAGAGGTCGATGCATTTGGTCAGGATCACGATCATCTGGCCGATGGCCAGCAGGATCAGCGGCGAGGTGTCGTTGAACACATCGGCAAGGTTTGAGGGCGCAACAAAGCCCGGAAAGCGAGTGGCGATCAGCGCCAGAAGCACGGCGATGGCTCCGAGCAAGAGCGCCTCGCGCGAGGTGATCAATCGTTGCAGCATGGTGCCCTCATATCCCCGCCGCGTGGCGGACAAGCGTTTCGGGGGTCAGCTCATCACCGGCCAGTTCGGCCACCATGCGCCCCTCGCGCATCACGATGACCCTGTCAGACATGCCGAGGATTTCCGGGATCTCGGAGCTGACCATGATCACCGCCAGCCCCTCTGCGGCCAGCTCGGCCATGAACTCGTGCACCGCGGCCTTGGAGCCGATGTCGATGCCCTTGGTCGGCTCGTCGAGGATGATGACCTTGGGCTGCGTTGCCAGCCATTTGGCGATCACCACCTTCTGCTGGTTGCCGCCCGAGAGGTTGCCAACATCGGTATCAAGCGAGGCGGCACGCAGATCGAGCCGGTCGGTGTATTCGCGGGCCAGCCTGAACTCTTCGGCAAGTTTCAGGAAGCCCCGGCGCGAGGTGCGCCCGAGGGAGGGCAGGGTGACGTTCTGAAAGATCGGCATGGCCGTAATCGCGCCCTGCTTGCCGCGATCTTCAGGCACGTAAACAATGCCCTGCGCAATGGCCTCGGCAGGGGAGCGGATGACGGCAAGCTTGCCATCAACCTTCGTCACCCCCTTGGAGGGGCGGGTGATGCCAAAGAGGGCCTGCATGAACTCGGAGCGTCCCGCACCCACCAGCCCGTAGAAGCCAAGGATCTCGCCGCGCTTCAGGGAAAAGCGGATTTCGTCGAACTCGGTGGGGTGGCTGTAGCCTACCACCTGAAGCACCTCTTCGCCCGGCGCACTCTGCCGGTCGGGGAAAACCTGGCTCACGTCACGGCCCACCATCATCTTCACCAGCGCCGCCTCGTCGATATCGGAGATCAGCCCATCACCAATGAACTGCCCGTCGCGGAACACGGTGAAGCGGTCGGCGATGCGGAAGATCTCATCGAACTTGTGGCTGATGAACAGGATCGCCTTGCCCTGCGCCTTCAGCTTTTCGACCAGATCGTAAAGCTCCTGAATTTCCTTGTGCGAGAGCGCAGCGGTCGGCTCGTCCATGATGACGACGCGGGCGTCGATAGAGAGCGCGCGGGCAATGGCCACAAGGTGCTTGTTGGCAATCCCAAGGTCGCGCAGCTTGTGGGCGGGGTCGATCTCGGCGCCGATCCCGCGCAGAATTTCGCTGGAGCGGGCCTCCATCGTGGCCCAGTCGATCAGGCCGAACCGCCCGCGCGGGGCGTGGCCGATAAAGATGTTTTCGGCAACGGAAAGCTCGTCAAACAGCACCGTTTCCTGGTGGATCGCGGTGATCCCGGCCTTTGCGGCGTCCTGTGCCGTGGGGAAGCGGGTGGGCACGCCATCCACAAGGATCTGGCCGCCGTCGGGTTGGTAGATTCCCGTGAGCGTTTTGACGACGGTGGACTTGCCTGCGCCGTTCTCGCCCACGAGTGCTGTGACCTGCCCGGGGTAAAGCCGGAGTGACACGCCATCGAGCGCCTTGACGCCCGGAAAGGTCTTGGTGATCCCGTCGAGGGCCAAAGCCGGGCTCGCCGCCGTTGGGGCGGGAGAAACGGGTTCAGTCTGCACCAGCATGTGAACAGCCCCTTTGCGGTTTCAGGAAAGTGTGGTGAAGGGCCGGGAGGGCAGTGCCCCCCCGGCGCATCGTCGCGCCAAGGCGCAGCGAGATCAGAAGATCGACTTGAACTCGTCGATGTTCGAGCTGTCGTAAACGAACGGATCAGCCATTGCGGCAGAGTTGGTGTCGTCCAGCGTGATGGTGCCCATGCGGCCGATGGAGATTTCCGCGCCGGGCTCTGCCGTGGCTTCGCCGGAGGCCAGCGCATGCGCGATCATTGCCGCCGAATATCCAAGGTCGATCGGGTTCCAGATGGCAAAGCTCTTGGAGGCACCGCTCTCGATGGCACCGGCCATTTCGGAGGGCAGGCCAAGGCCGGTCACATTGACCTCGCCAATCTTGCCAGCATCTTCCACTGCCTGAGCGGCAGCCACGATGCCAACCGAGGTCGGCGCGATGATCGCATCCAGATCAGGGTAAGACTGCATGAGGCCCTGCGCTTCGCGGTAGGATTTATCGGCCAGATCGTCGCCATAGACGGTCGAGACCACCTCGATGCCGGGGTAGTTGCCCATCACCTTGGTCATCTCCTCGATCCAGATGTTCTGGTTGGTCGAGGTGGTGGTGGCAGACAGCAGGGCAACCTGCCCACCATCAGGCAGCTCATCGGCGGCGAGCTTGATGATCATGTTGCCGATCAGCGCGTTTGACGAGGGGTTGAGGTGCATCTGGCGGCCCTCTTCGGCCACGCCCGAGTCCCACGAGATAACGGTGATGCCGCGCTGCTGCGCCTTCTTCAGCGTGGGCACAAGCGCATCGGTGTCATTGGCCGAAACGGCAATCGCGTCAACGCCTTGCGCGATCAGCGAGTTGATCACCTCGATCTGGCCCTCGGCGGTGGTGTCGGTCGGGCCGGTGTAGATGATTTCCACGTTTCCGAGTTCGCCAGCGGCCTCTTCGGCCCCCTTGTGCGCCGCCTCGAAAAAGCCGATGCCGAGCGCCTTGACCACCAGCGCGATGCGCATGTTGTCCTGGGCCATGGCCGAGGTGCCCATGAGCGATGCGCCAAGGCTGAGGCCGAGGGCGAGTTTGGTAAAGCTGCGTCTTTTCATAATGATATCCTCCCTGGAATCACGTGTTGAGGCGGGTCTAAGAGGCCGCTTCGTCCTCCTCCTGCGCCGCGCCCGATTGCGCGACGATCAGTTTCACATCGGCGGCCTCCAACATGGCGGCGGCCTTGTCGGTGATGCCCTCGTCGGTGATCACCGTGTCGATCCGGGCCAGCGGGCAAAGCACGAGGCTGGATCGGTTCTCGAATTTCGTGCTGTCGACCAGAACCACCAGCTCATCGGCCTGGCCAATCAGCTTTTGCTCGGCCTGAACCAGCAGCGGGTCGGCCTCCATCAGTCCAATGGGGCCAAGGCCCTGCGCCCCCATGAACATCCGCCGCGCATAGAAATTGCGGGTCACGTCATTGTCGAAGGGGCTGAGGATGATGTTCTGCTCGCGGTAGATCGCCCCGCCCGAAAGCATGATGGTGTTCTTGGAGTGCTTCAGCAGGTGCTCAGCAATGGGAAAGCTGTTGGTGAACACCTGGCAGCGGCGCGAGGCGAGCGGGTGCACCATCTGAAAGGTGGTCGTGCCGCCGTTGATGATGATCGAGTCGCCATCCTCGCACAGATCAACCGCCGCCCGCGCGATCGCCTGCTTCTGGCGGCCCTGCATCGTCTGGTTGACGGAAAACGGACGTCCGGCAAGCCCCACGAACTGCGGCGGCGTGATCGCCTCGGCCCCGCCACGCACCCGCCGCAGCTTCTTCTGCATATGCAGCGCAGCGATATCGCGGCGGATCGTGGCCTCGGAAGCCTCGGTCAGATTGCACAGGTCCACCACGGTCACCATGGGCCGGTCCTGAACCGCTGACAAAATGATCCTGTGGCGCTCGGTTTCGTGCATCCGGTCCTCCCTTGGCGAGTGAACATTGTCCAGAATCACAATCGCTGTCAATCATGAATGATCATAAGTAATCATGCTGCAGTGCAATATGATTGGAAATGATCGTTTATGATTGACAACTTGGCGCACCAAGATCAGTCTCCGGCGCAAGTGATCAGGCAGGGCGCGGCGCGCCGCATGGGAGGATGTCATGCTGAAAACCGTTGAGAATCAGCTACTTGAAAACCGCTGGGATGAGAGCGAGGCAGCGGGGATGAGCGAGTCGGAACTGCTGCTCTATCGCTCCAATACGCTCGGCGCCGACAAGCGCGTGACCAACTATGGCGGCGGCAATACCTCAGCCAAGGTGATGGAGACCGATCCGCTCACCGGCGAGCAGGTGGAGGTGCTCTGGGTCAAGGGCTCCGGCGGTGATATCGGCTCGATCAAGATGGACGGCTTTGCCACGCTCTACATGGAAAAGCTGGAGGCGCTGAAGGGGCTTTATCGCGGCGTCGAGCATGAAGACGAGATGGTTGGCTACCTGCCGCATTGCACCTTCCGGCTAAACCCGCGGGCCGCCTCGATCGACACGCCGCTGCACGCCTATGTGCCGCGCAAACATGTTGATCACGTGCACGCCGATGCGATCATTGCCATCGCGGCCTCGAAAAACTCCAAGGAACTGACGCAAGAGATCTTTGGCGACAAGATCGGCTGGCTGCCGTGGAAGAAGCCGGGCTACGAGCTGGGGCTCTGGCTGGGCAAGTTCTGCGAGGAGAACCCCGAGGCCGATGGCGTTGTGCTCGAAAGCCACGGGCTGTTCACCTGGGGCGATACCGCGAAGTCCTGCTACGACAAGACGATTGAAATCATCAATGTCGCTACCGAGTGGCTGGCGAAAAAGACCGAGGGCGTGGCGCCCTTTGGCGGGGCAAAGCACCAGAGCCTGCCCGAAGCCGAGCGCCGCGCCACGGCCGCGCGGCTGATGCCCGCGATCCGTGGCTTCGTGTCTGGCAACCAGCATATGGTGGGCCACTTCAACGACAGCGCCGCGGTGCTGGAATTCGTCAACGCGCAAAACATGGAGCCGCTGGCCGCGCTCGGCACATCCTGCCCAGATCACTTCCTGCGCACCAAGATCCGCCCGCTGGTGGTCAACTTCGACCCGGCCAAGGGCAATCTCGACGAGGTGCTCGAGGGGCTGCCCGAGCAGATCGCGGCCTACCGCGAAGACTACAAAGCCTACTACGAGCGCTGCAAACGTGATGACAGCCCCGCGCTGCGCGACCCAAATGCGGTGGTCTACCTCGTGCCCGGCGTCGGCATGATCACCTTCGCCAAGGACAAGGCGACAGCGCGCATTTCCGGTGAGTTCTACGTCAACGCAATCAACGTGATGCGCGGCGCGTCCTCGGTCTCCGAATACGTTGGCCTGCCCGAACAGGAGGCTTTCGACATCGAATACTGGTTGCTGGAAGAGGCCAAGCTGCAACGCATGCCCAAGCCAAAATCGCTGGCCGGGCGCGTGGCGCTGGTGACCGGCGGGGCAGGGGGCATTGGCGCGGCAACCGCCGAGCGTTATCTGCGCGAGGGGGCCTGCGTCATGCTGGCGGACATCAACGACGAGGCGCTTGCGGCGACGCAGGAAGGCCTGGCCTCGCGCTTTGGCAAAGACGTGGTGCGCACCGTCAACATGAACGTCACCGACGAGAGCGCTGTGGCCGCCGCCTATGCCGAATGCGCGGTGGAGTTCGGCGGCATTGATATTCTGGTCTCCAACGCCGGCATCGCCTCGTCTGCTCCGGTGGAAGGAACCACGCTGGCGCTGTGGAACAAGAACATGGATATCCTCAGCACCGGGTATTTCCTCGTTAGCCGCGAGGCCTTCAAGGTGATGCGGGTGCAAGACATGGGCGGCGCGATTGTCTTTGTCGCTTCCAAAAACGGCCTCGCCGCATCGCCCAATGCCTCGGCCTATTGCACCGCCAAGGCGAGCGAAATTCACCTTGCCCGTTGCTTGGCGCTGGAAGGGGCAGAAGCTGGCATTCGGGTCAATGTCGTCAACCCGGATGCCGTGCTGCGCGGCTCGAAAATCTGGGAAGGCGAGTGGCTGGAACAGCGCGCCGGAACCTATGGCACCGACAAGGAAGGGCTGGAGGAGATGTATCGCCAGCGCTCGATGCTAAAGCGTTCGGTTCTGCCCGAGGACATTGCAGAGGCGGCCTATTTTCTGGCGTCTGACCTCTCGGCAAAATCCACCGGCAACATCCTCAACGTGGATGCGGGCAATGTTCAGGCGTTCACGCGCTGAGCGCGGGACAGGGAGGAAAGACAATGAGCATCTATGAAAGCGCCAAGGCGCAGTTTTCCGATTGGGGCATCGACACCGAGGCCGCGCTTGAACGGCTCAAGACCATCCCGATCTCGATGCATTGCTGGCAGGGCGATGACGTGGTGGGGTTTGAGAACCGCTCCGCAACCTCCGGCGGCGGCATTCAGGCCACCGGCAACTACCCCGGCCGCGCCCGCACGCCTGATGAGCTGCGCGCCGATCTGGAGTTTGCCTATTCGATGATCCCCGGATCGCATCGGCTGAACCTGCATGCGATGTATCTCGACAGCGATGAAACGCCCGACCGCGACGAGATCGAATACAAGCACTTCGCGC
Organism: Oceanicola sp. D3; assembly: GCF_006351965.1. Lineage (NCBI taxonomy): Bacteria > Pseudomonadati > Pseudomonadota > Alphaproteobacteria > Rhodobacterales > Roseobacteraceae > Oceanicola > Oceanicola sp. D3. The sequence continues at coordinate 2,480,165 of NZ_CP040932.1, read as the reverse complement.
CTTGGGTTGATTGGGCGAAGGCGCAGGGCATCGGGCTGGACTTCAACCCAACCTTCTTTGCCCACGAAAAGGCCGACGACAACCTGACCCTCGCGCACCCGGACAAGGGCATTCGCGATTTCTGGATCGAGCATGGCAAGCGCACGCGCGAGATCGCCGCGCAGATGGGCGAAGAGCTGGGCTCGGCCTGCATCAACAACATCTGGGTGCCGGATGGCTACAAGGATGTGCCGGTAGACAGGATGGCGGCGCGCAAGAGGCTCGAAGCCTCGCTGGATGAAATGCTGGCCCCCACGCAGGACCGGGCCAAGATGCTGGATGCGGTGGAGAGCAAGCTCTTCGGCATCGGGGTGGAAGCCTGCACCGTGGGCAGCCACGAGTTTTACTTGGGCTATGCGATCCGCAAGGGCACGCTGCTTTGCCTCGACATGGGCCATTTCCACCCGACCGAGAACATCGCCGACAAGCTCTCGGCCTGCGCTCTGTCGCTCGACGAGATCCTGCTGCACGTCAGCCGCCCGATGCGCTGGGACAGCGACCATGTGATCCTGCTGAACGACGATATTCAGGCGATGGCCAACGAGCTGGTCAGCGGCGAGATGCTGGGGCGCACCCATATCGGGCTGGATTTTTTTGATGCCACCATCAGCCGCACCGCAGCTTGGGTGATCGGCACTCGCAACATGCAAAAGGCGCTCCTGCGCGCCCTGCTGTTGCCGCTTGGCCAGCTTCGCGCGGCGGAAGATGCGCTGGATTTCTCGGCCCGCTTCATGCTGACGGAGGAGTTCAAAGATTTGCCCTTCGGCGCGGTCTGGGCAGAGTTCTGCGCCCGCAACGAGGCCCCAACCGGCACGGCGCTGATCTCTGGCCTCAACGCATACCAATCCTCTGTCGCAGGCCGCTAAGCGTCGCCCGCCTCGCGTGTCTACTGAATGTCTCGCGTGGCCCTATAGGCGGTTCTGAACCGCCCGAAGGCGTCATCGAAGCTGTCACGCAGGCCGGTCACCGGATCAATCCGCTGCCCCCGGTCTGGCGGCTGCATGACCGTTTCCATCGCCTCTCCTGTGGGGGCCAGCGTGGCAAGACGCGCTGCGCCGAGTGCGGCGCCAAATTCGCCATCCGCAGGCAAGACAAGAGGAATGCCGAGCGTCGTCGCAATGAGTTTGAGCCAATAGTGCGAACGGGTGCCGCCCCCGATTGCGATCAGTTCGGAGGGGTTGGCACCTGTGGCGCGCAGGGCTTCGAGGTTTTCGCGCAGGGCAAAGGCCACGCCCTCCATCACGGCGCGGGTCAGGCCCTCGCGCGTGCAGTCCGCCCCGATCCCGGTAAAACTGGCTCGGATCGCCGCGTCGTTATGGGGCGTTCGCTCGCCCGACAGGTAGGGCAAAAAGCGCACCGGCCCCGGCGGCTGCAACGCGTCGCCAAGGGCTGCAGAAAGCTCGGAGGGGCGGGTCTGGGTGATGCTGGAGAGCCAGTTGAGGCTATCGGTGGCCGAAAGCATTACTCCCATCTGATACCAGCGCCCCGGCACCGCGTGGCAAAAGGTGTGCACGGCGGTTTCCGGCGCGGGCGCGTAGCCGTTGCGCGCGGTCAGCAACACCCCCGAGGTGCCAAGAGAGACAAAACCCTGCCCCTCCTGCATCGCGCCAATCCCGCAGGCGGCGGCAGCATTGTCGCCCGCGCCGCCGGTCACGATAACCGGGTGCGTCAGCCCCCATGCGCGGGCCAGATCGGGGCGCAACATGCCCGCAGCCTCGCAGCCCTCCACCAGCCGTGGCATCTGATCCCGCCGCATGTGCCCGGCCTCCAGCAGCGCGTCAGACCAGCCGCGCGCCCCGGTGTCGAGCCATGAGGTGCCCGCACTGTCGGACATGTCGGCCACATGTTCGCCGGTGAGATAAAGGTTCAGAAACCCCGCAGGCAGCAAGACCTTCGCCGTGCGGCCGAAAATCTCCGGCTCGTGCTTGCGGACCCACTCCAGCTTGGGCGCGGTGAACCCGGCAAACACGACATTGCCCGAATGAGCCCGCACGCCCGGCACCGCGTCAAGCCGGGCGGCTTCCTCGTGCGAGCGGCTGTCGTTCCACAAAATGCAGCGCCGCAACACCTTGTCATCCGCGTCGAGCAGCGTGGCCCCGTGCATCTGCCCGGCAACGCCAATGCCGCGCAGGGCGGCAAAGGCCGGGTATTGCGCGCGCAGGGTGCCAATGGCTTTTTCCAACGCCTCGACCCAATCGGCAGGGTCTTGTTCCGACCAGCCGGAGTGCGGGTGGTGCACCGGATAGCTGGCCTCCGTGGCACCGATCGGAGCGCCTGTGTCATCGACAAGCAGGGCGCGCAGTCCGGAGGTTCCAAGGTCGATGCCAAGATAGCTCATCGGCTCAGGCGCTTGTTCTGCGCGTCAGCGCGGGAAAGGCAGCCTCAAGCGTATCAACCACCTGCGCCGCGCCTGCCTCCAGCAGCCGTGCGCGGTGGCTCTCGCGGATCGGGTCAAGATGCCCGCCGCCGACAAAGCCGACCGGGTGCATCCCGGCGGCGCGTGCCCCTTCGATGCCATGGGGCGAGTCCTCCAGCACGGCGCATTGCTCTGGGGCAACGCCAAGCTCACGCGCTGCCAGCAAAAAGAGATCGGGCGCAGGCTTGCCGCGCTCCACCGTCTCGGCGCTGAACGCACGGCCCTCAAAATACGCGGCCAACCCGCCAAGACGCAGGGTTTCGCGCATCCGCCGCACCGAGCCACCAGTGGCAATGGCGGTGGGCAGCCCTGCCTCGCTCAAGCGGTCGAGCAGGCGGGTGGCGCCGTCAATCTGCGTGAGCTTCTCGGCATAAACCGCAAACAGACCGGTCTCCACGCGGTCAACGAAATCAGCGGGCACATCGCGGCCAATGCGCCGGGTGATGTCGCGGCAGATATCGGTCATCGACACGCCGAGATAGTCGCGCCGAATGTCCTCGGCCCGCGCATCCTCCACGCCCACGGCGCGCATTTCTGTCGCAATCGCCTCCAGCGAATGCGGCTCGCTGTCCACGAGGCATCCGTCGAGGTCAAAAATTATTGCCCTGATGTTATGCACGTCGCTGTCGCTCACAGGTGCTTCTCGGTGTTTCTGTCAAAGAGGTGCACCTTCGCCGGGTCGATGATAAAGCCGATCTCTTCGCCGGGTCGCGCCTGAAGGCGTTCCTTCACCACGGCGTCGATCAAATCCTTGCCCGCGCGGGCAAACACCTGTGTCTCCGAGCCGGTCGGCTCCACCACCACCACCTTCACCGGGGTGCCTCCCGGCCCGATCTCGATATCCTCGGGGCGGATGCCATAGGTCACGGGCTGGCCCTCTTCGAGCGGCATATCGGGCACCGGCAGCGCCATCCCGTCATCGGAAACAAAGTGGCGGGCGTCGCCAGTGCCGGCAATCTTGCCGTGAACGAAGTTCATCGAAGGCGAGCCGATGAACCCGGCAACGAAAACGCTTTCCGGCCGGTCATAAAGCTCAAGTGGCGCGCCAATCTGCTCCACCCGCCCGTCCCGCATGACGACGATCTTGTCTGCCATGGTCATTGCCTCGATCTGATCGTGGGTCACGTAGACGATGGTGGTTCCCAGCCGCTGGTGCAACTCCTTGATTTCAACCCGCATCGTCACCCGCAGCTTGGCATCGAGGTTCGAGAGCGGCTCATCGAACAGAAACACCTGCGGATCGCGCACGATGGCGCGGCCCATCGCAACCCGCTGGCGCTGCCCGCCTGAAAGCTCCTTGGGGAAGCGTTTGAGATACTTTGTCAGGTCGAGAATGGCCGCCGCATGCTCAACCTTCTCGCGCACCTCCTCCTTCGGTCGCTTCGCCATCTTGAGCGGAAAGCCGATATTGTCGGCCACGGTTTTGTGCGGGTAGAGCGCGTAGCTCTGGAACACCATTGCAATGTCGCGCTCCTTGGGCGCGATGTCGTTAACAACCCGGCCCCCGATGGAAATCTCGCCGCCCGAGATCTCCTCCAGCCCCGCGAGCATGCGCAGCAGGGTGGATTTGCCGCAACCCGAGGGGCCCACGAGCACCACAAACTCGCCGTCTTCGATCTGCGCCGAGACCCCGTGCATCACCTGCACGCTGCCGTATCGCTTGATCACATTGTCGATTTTCACGTCAGCCACGGCTGTTCTCCTCGGGTGTCATTGCGGCAGTTCGATCTGCATCTTCACCTCTTCCGGCGGTGCCTCGGCGGCCCGCTGGAAGGCGGCGACGCTGTCGTCGAAGCCATATGTGCTGGTAATCAGGGGTTTCACGTCGATCGCACCCGAGGAAAGCATGGCGAGGCAGCGCGGGAAGACATGGGCATAGCGAAAGATGTTCTCCACACGGGCCTCGCGCACCATGGCCGCGCCGGCGTCATAGCTGATCGGGTCGGGCTGGCCGCCAATGAGCGTCACGCAGCCGCCCGGGGCCAGTGGCTCGAAGACGCGCGCCGCCGCCTTGGGCGAGCCGGTCGCCTCCCAAACCACATCCGCGCCCCAGCCCTCGGTGTCTGCCAGCACGCGTGCCGCAAGGTCTTCGCCCGGGGCCAGCACCGGCACGATGGCCGGGCTGAGAGCGGCGGCGATGGCCAGCTTTGTCTCCGAAAGGTCGGTGACGTAAACCCGGGCGCAGCCCGCCGCCAGCGCCGAAAGCGCGGTGACAAGCCCAATCGGCCCAGCCCCCATCACAACGCCCACATCCCCCGGTTTGACCCGGGCCTTGGTGGCCGCATGCACCCCAACCGCCAGCGGCTCCACCATGGCCGCCTCGGCAAAGCTAACGTTGTCGGGCAGTTTGAAGGTGAAGGCCTCAGGGTGCACGCAGGTTGGCCGCAGGATGCCGTGCACCGGCGGCGTGGCCCAAAAGCGCACCGCCGGGTCGACGTTGTAGATGCCCAGACGCGTGGCGCGGGAGTTCGGATCGGGGATGCCCGGCTCGGCGCAAACCCTGTCTCCCACCGCCAGCGTGCGCACCTCATCGCCCACCTCGATCACCGTGCCCGAGGCCTCATGCCCGAGGATCATCGGCGCCTTCACCACGAAGGGCCCAATCCGCCCGTGGGTGTAGTAATGCACGTCAGAACCGCAGATGCCGACGGTGTGCAGCTTGATGCGCACATCGCGCGGGCCCAGCACCTCCTCCTCCCGGTCGATCTGCGGGAAGTCGCGCAGCGAAAGCTCGTGCTTCTGTTCCAAGACCAGCGATTTCATCCGCCTATCCTTTCCAGATGATGTAGAGGCCCGCCGCCACCGAGATGGCATGGGCGATGTAAAGGTCTGCCCCCAGCGGCTCGATGAAGCGCAGCCAGACAAGGCAGATGGCCACCCAGATCACCAGCGAGATGAACAGCCGGTCAAACCAGTTGGTCTCGATCGGCAGAAAGCCGACGGGTGGCGGGGCAGGGGGCTGCGCCTCTTCTTCGAGGATGTCGATGGGTTCGTTGTCGATCTCGGTCATCTCATCACCCTTTCACGGCGCCAAAGGTGAGCCCGGCCACGATATGGCGCTGCACCATGGTGAAGACGATCAGCGCCGGGATCAGGGTGAACACCGAGATCGCCGCCATGATCCCCCATTCTGTGCCGGTGGTGGTGACGTATTCACTGAGCCCCGTCGTGAGCGTGCGGGCGTTAAAGTTGGTGAGCGTGGCGGCCAGAAGATACTCGTTCCACGCAAAGACCCAGGTCAGGATCAGCGTAACGGCAAGGCCGGGGCGACAGAGCGGAAAGACCACTTCCGAAATCACCTTCCAGCTCGACGCGCCATCAACATAGGCCGCTTCGTCCAGCTCGCGGGGGATGCCGTCCAGCGTGGGCCGCAGCGTCCATATGGCGAATGGCAGATTGAAGGTGCAATAGACCATGATCATGCCAAACCGGGTGTCCAGCAGGGTGAAATCCCCGATCCGGTAAACCTGCGTCATCAGCAAAAAGAGCGGCAGCAGGAACACTGCGGGCGGGGCCATGCGGTTGGTGATGGTCCAGAAAAAGATGCTCTCCTTGCCACCAAGGTTGAAGCGCGTCAGCGCGTAGCAGGCAAAGAACCCGAGCGTGGTGCAGAGCAGCGCGTTGCCCGAGGAGATGATAAGTGAGTTCAGCATGTAGCCGCGCAGCGTCCGGTCGGTCCAGACGTCGACGTAGTTCTGCCAATAGGCCCCGCGCAGGATGATATCGGGGGTCGAAAACAGGTCCACCGCCGGTTTCACCGAGATCACGAAGAGCCAGTAGATCGGGAACAGCGTGAGGAAGCTGATAATCACCCAAAACAGGGTTTGCAGCCATGGATTGCGCTTTTTCATCTCTGCGGCCTCACTTCTTGTTCCGGGGGGCGAGCATGCCGACGTAGAGCAGCCAGCAGACGACGATGGTGAGGTAGAGCACGATCACCGAAATGGCCGAGCCGTAGCCGTAGTTGGTCTTCGGAAAGACCTCCTTGAAGATGTGCACGCCAAGGTAGCGCGTGGCCGAGCCGGGCCCGCCGCCGGTGAGCATCAACACCTCGTCCACCGTGCGCAGCGCGTCCATCAGCCGGATGAAGACAGTGGCCACCACGGCGGGGGCGATCATCGGCAGGGTGATGTGCCAGAAGATCTGGCGCTTGTTCGCCCCGTCGATCTGCGCCTGCTCGAACGGGTCGGCAGGCAGCGAGACCAGCGCGGCGATGAGCGTAAGCGTCACCAGCGGCGTCCAGTGCCAGACATCCATGATGACCGTGATGGTAAAGGCCGCAAGCGCCGACTGGCCGATGTTGAGGTCATAGCCAAACCACTCGTCCAGCAGGTGCGGGATGATCCCGATCGAGGGGGTGGTCATCAGCTTCCAGATCGAGCCAACGATGATCGGCGCCATGATCAGCGGCAGCGTGTGAATGGTGCGAAAGATTGCCTTGCCGGGAAAGTCGCGCATGAAGGCACGGGCCAGCATGTAGCCGATCACCAGTTCGGTGAGCACCGCGAAGACCACGAAGGCAACGGTGACGCCGAGCGAATTCAGGAAGGCTGTGTCAAACACCAGGCGGCGGAAGTTTTCGGCGCCGTTGTAGATGATGTCGGGGTTGGTGGCGAAGGGGTTCCACTGATGGAACGCCAGCCACAGCACGTAGAAAAAGGGCACCGCGCCGAAGAGGAAGAGCACGAGCAGGGTGGGCGAAAGAAGCCACCAGCCCAATCTGTTGGAACGCATCTGGCCAACCTTTCCTGTCAGGGAGCGCGGTGAAAACCGCCCCGGGTGGAGCGTGTGTGAAGGCGAGGGCGGGCCGCCCGGGAGCAGGCGGCCCGCCGCGAGTGCTTGGCTGTGGGCCTACTCGCGGTAGCCCAGCGTCTTCAGCTCTGCCTCGGCCTCGGCGGCCATCTTGTCGAGCCCTTCGCTGACAGGTGTGTCACCGGTGAGGATCGAGTAGAAGGTGGGCGCAGTCGCCTCCAGCACCTGCCGGTGGAACGGGTATTCCGGCGCGCCTTTGAACAGGTAGCCCTGATCCTTCATCATGGTGAAGTAGCCACCCAGCTCTTCGTCGAGCTCCTTGACCATCGGCGTGTCATAGGTGCTGTCGAGGGTGATGCGCGAGGCCATCGCCCATTGCTCCTGCACCTCGGGCAGCGCCATGAACTGCAGGAACAGCAGCGCCGCATCCTGGTTCTTGGAGGTCGCGGGCAGGCCAAAGGCACCGCCGTCGTAGTAGCCGATGTAGCCTCCGCCAGCTTCGGCGGCGGCCATCACACCCTCTTGCAGCGGCGGCAGGGCCACGCCCACATTGCCGACAACACGGCTCTTGGTTTCGTCAGCGGCGATCCAGGCTGCGTTTTCCCCATAGACCAGCCCCTGAGCAACCCGCCCGGCGGCGAAGGTGGTGGCCACTTCCGTCCATGTGGACTGCACCGATTCCGGCGGCGCGATGTCACGCATCGAAAGCCACCATGTCAGTGCTTCCTTGGCCGCGTCCGAGTTCATCTCGCCGCCATTTTCAACGCTGGCACCGTAGTTCTCGCCCGGGTTGATGCCCCAGTCGAAGACGCCATAGGTCGGCGCGACGCTCTCGAAGAACTCATACCACGAGGCCGGGTGGCCGGTGTGGGCCTGAGCCGTGGTGCCCCAGAGATCCATATCGTTCTCTTCGCCATAGGCGGTAAAGAACTGCGCGATCTCGGCGTATTCCTTGTGGGTCGTGGCCGGGGCGAGGTCGCGGCCCGTCTGCTCCTTGAAGGCGGCCTGAATATCGGCATCCCCAAACAGATCGGTCCGGTAAAGGTAGATCTTGATGAAGGCTTCCATCGGAATGCCGTACAGATCGCCGTCCTCGGCGCCGCGGAAGTTGTCGGCAAAGGTGGTGAAGTTGGCTTCATCGTAGCCCGGCGCTTTCAGCTCGGACTTCTCGGCTAGCGCCTTGGTGGTGTTCACCAGAAAGTCGCGGGCGAGGTAGGCATAAACGATGTCCTGCTCGATATAGACCATGTCATAGATGCCGGTGCCGGCCTCCATGTCTTTGATCGCCTTGTCATACATCTGATCCCAAGAGGTGGTTTCCACCTCCACGCGAATGCCGGTGAGTTCCTCGAATTTGGGCGCGAGCACATCGCCCACAAAGTTTGACGGCGGGGTGCTTTCCGTCACGCCGCGCAGGGTGACGCCTTCAAACTTTGCGCCGGCCTCCTGCCACCAGTCTTGGTTTTCAATGGTCATGTCCTGTGCGCCCGCAAAGCCGGCAGCAAGGCAAAGTGCCAGCGCTGAGGCGCCGGTTCTAAATGCGATCTTCATGGTGTCCTCCCAAAAGGTCTTATGTGTCGCGGCAATGCGCCGGCAAGGCTCTATCCCCCTCACGCCAACGCCTCCTCGTGGGCTTCGATTTACATATGTAACGAGAGTCGCGCAAGTGAAAAATCTCATTTGTATTGCTTGCCTGACATATGCATTTCATGCCATGTGAACCCACCGGCGCATGATCTGCCTGCGCCAAGGGAGGAACGGGAGAAGCAATGCCGCGCGATCCGCAGGACGACAGCGATGCCTTCATTTGCGAGGTATGCTGGCACTATTTCATCAACGAAATGACCCAGGCCGAAGTGGCCCGCATGATGGGAGTCACGCGGCTACGGGTGAATCAGGCGATTCAGAAGGCGCGGGCACAAGGGACGGTGCGCATCGAGATCGACTCGCCCTTCTTGCCCTGTATCGAGTTGCAGGAGCGGCTGCGCAGCGCGCTCGGGTTGACAAAGGCGCTTGTCGCCCCGGCCAACCGCGAGGCCTATGATTATCACACCCCCGTTGGCGCGGCGCTGTCGAGCTACCTGACGGAAGAGCTGCGCGATGGCGGCTGGAAGCGCCTTGGCGTGTCTTGGGGCCTTACGTTGGAAAGCGCGGTGCGGCGTCTGCCCCGGCTCTCCAACCCGGCGCTGGAGGTTGTCTCCATGCTCGGTGGCACCTCGCGCGGGGCTTCCTTCAATGCCTTTTCCATCGCCTCCGGCCTCGCCGAAAAGCTGGGCGCGCAATACTCCCTGCTCACCGCGCCCGTCTACCTCTCCGAAGGGGTCGATAGGGCCGCTTTTCTGGCGCAGGAGCTCTTCGCCGCCCATTTTGCCAAGTTCGAGAATCTCGACGCCGCCGTGCTGACGGCAAGCGATGTGTCTGACAAGTCGTTCCTTGTGGCCAATGGCCTGCCCAGCGAGGTCACGGCGGCAGACCTGCGCGCGGCGGGGTCCATCGGCGATGTGCTGGGCCGCTTTCTGGGCACGGACGGCAAACCGATCGACCATCCGATTGACCGGCGCGCCATCGGCGTTTCGATGGAAACCGTCGCCCAGGTGCCGCTGAAGATCATGGCCGCCGCCGGGCCGCACAAGGCCCCGATCATCCGTGCCGCCACGCGGGCCGGGCTGGTCGATACCCTGGTAACAGATGACGTAACCGCCGAGCTGCTTTTGGCGGCGGAGGAGGAGGGCGCATGAGCGACGATTTCAAAGGCCGGACGGCCATCATCACCGGCGCGGGCAAGGGCATCGGTCGCGCCACGGCGCAGCTTCTGGCCGCGCGCGGGGCGCAGGTGGTGGCCATCGCCCGCACCGCCGCCGATCTCGAGAGCCTTGCCGCCGAAACCGGCGCGCGGGCCATCGCCGCCGACCTCGCCGATACCGCTGCGGCGCGGGCGGCGATGGACGAGGCCGGGCCAGCCGATTTTCTGGTCAACTGCGCGGGCACCAATGTGCTGGAAAGCGTGCTGGAGATGACCGAAGCAGGCTATGAGACGGTGCTCGGCATCAACCTGCGCGCCGCCCTCGTCTGCGCTCAGGCCTTCGCCCATGCCCGTGTCGCGGCGGGCGGCGGCGGGGCCATCGTCAACGTCACCTCCATTGCCGGGCACCGGGGCTTTGCCGAGCACATGTGCTACGCCGCCTCCAAGGCCGGGCTGGAGGGCGCGAGCCGGGTCATGGCCAAAGAACTCGGCCCCTACGGCATCCGCGTCAACTGCGTCGCCCCGACCATCACCATGACAGAACTGGCCGCCGAGGCCTGGAGCGATCCGGCAAAATCCGAGCCGATGATGGTGCGCCATCCTGTCGGGCGGTTTGCCGAGGTCGAGCATGTGGCCCGGGCCATCGCCACGCTGCTGGGGCCCGATAGCGAAATGGTAACGGGCACGGTGTTGCCCGTTGACGGCGGCTTTCTGGCCGTCTGATCCGCATTCAAGGGAGAGAGAAAATGGCATCACGTTTCGAAGGCAAGGTTGCAGCCATCACCGGCGGCGCTTCGGGGATTGGGCTGGCCACCGCAGAGGCGCTGCTGGGGGAGGGCGCCACCGTGGTGCTGGTGGACCGCGACGAGGCCGCTCTGGCGCGGCTGACCGAGCAGCACGGGGCCCGCTGCCTCGCGCAGGTCACCGACCTGCTTGATGCCGAAAGCTGCAACGCGATGGTGCCCGAGATCCTCGCCAAGATCGGGCAGATCGACATCTTGCATTGCAACGCGGGCAGCTACATCGGCGGCGATCTGGCAGACACCGATCCAGCCACCATCGACCGCATGCTCAGCCTCAACATCAACGCGGTGATGAAAAACGTCCACGCCGTCATCCCCCATATGAGCGAGCGCGGCACCGGCGATATCATGGTCACATGCTCCGTTGCCGGGCACGCCGCGATCCCGTGGGAGCCGGTCTACTCCGGCTCGAAATGGGCTATGACGAGCTTTGTGCAAATCATGCGTCGGCAACTCATGGGCAAGGGCATCCGGGTGGCGCAGGTGTCGCCCGGGCCGGTGCACTCGGCGCTGCTGGCCGACTGGCCCGAGGAGAACCTGCGCAAAGCCAAGGAAAACGGCGCGCTGCTGGAGCCGGGTGAGGTGGCCGATGCGGTGGTGTTTGCCCTTTCGCGCCCGCGCAACGTGACCATCCGCGATATGGTCGTGCTGCCCTCCAGCTTCGACATTTAGGCCTGAGCCCGCCCCCCCCCCGAGAGCCACAGCTTGACCGCAGCCCACCTTCTGCCTCACTCTTCCAAAGAGCCAGCCCCGGGTGTGCCATGCGTTTCTCGGCCCTTCTCCTCGCCCTCGTCACCCTCGCCGCCACCCCGGCGCGCGCGGAGCTGCTGCACCGCCTCACCCTTCAGGGCCTTCGCGGTGTCTCCATCGCCTATGACGCGCAGGTCTGCGGGTTCTGGGTCGCCACCGAGGGGCGCGAGGTGATCCTGCTCAACACCGCTGGCGAAGAGATCCTGCGGTTTGACAGCGGCTTGTCTCAGGTGCGCAGCCTCACCGCCGAGCGCGCTGCGCTCCTGCTGGCCGATGGCTGGGGCGGCTTTCGTCGGGTCGACAGGTCTGGCCGCCCGATCGACAGTGATTTCTCGCTTTCCGCCACCCTCTCCGACACGGAAGGCCTGCACGCCGATGCCGACGGCAGCTATCTGGTGGTCGAGGATGACCCCTCCCGCCTGTTGCGCGTGGCCCCGGACGGCGCGGTGCTGATGGAACTCTGGGGCGATGGCTTCAGCCCGCCGATGATCGAGCCGCAGGGGGTGGAGCGTGATCCGTTCTCCGGCAACATCCTTGTGGTGGATGACAACGAAGGCCTCAACGCGCTTTTCGAACTGTCGCCCGAAGGCGAGGTGTTATCCGTCACCCCGCTCTCGCAATGGGGTCGCGACGCCGAGGGCGTGGCCCTGCAACCCGAAACCAGCACCCTGATGATCGGCTTTGACGGCGGCAATGCAGTGGCCATCTTCGATTGGCGACCCACCGGGCGCTCCATCGAAACCCCGCTTGCCCGAGGGCCGGATTGCGCGTTTTCGTAGCCCAACCGACATCGGCCAACGCCGTCGACGGTGCAAAGGCTAAAGCGTAACCACCGCGCCGGTGCGAATGCTCTCATCGGCCGCAAGGCAGATCGCAAGGCTTTGCACCGCATCCTCCGCATGGCGCGCAAGGTCGATATCCTCGGCAATGGCGCGTAGCAAAAACGCCTGCTCGGCATCGCAAAGCGCCTGATGGTCCGGCTCAACGGGCAGGTCGATCACCTCATCACCCCCGGGCCGATGCAGCTTGAGCCCACCCACCCGGGTATGCCCCTCGATCTCCGAAGAGCCGCCCTTGTCGCCATCCATGATCGAAACGGACCCTGCAGGGCTGACGATATCCTTCACGAAAAACGCGGTCTCCGACATCATCGGCCCCCAACCGGCCTCATACCAGCCCACCGAGCCATCCTCGAACACCACCTGAAACTGGCCGTAGTTATACATATCCGCCGCGATCTCATCGCTCAGCCGCAGCCCCATGCCATGCACCCGCAGGGGCCGCGCATCGGTGATCTGGCACATCACATCAACATAATGCACGCCGCAATCCACGATGGGCGAGGTGGTGCGCATCAGCGCCTTGTGGGCCTCCCATTCCGCACCGCTGGATTGCTGGTTGAGGTTGAGGCGAAACACATAGGGGCCGCCCAGGGCACGCGCCTCGACGATCAGCCGCTGCCACGAGGGGTGATGGCGCAGAATATAGCCAACGGCGAGCTTGCGGCCCGTGGCACGGGCGGTGTCCGCCACCCGGCGAGCATCTTCCACCGTGGCCGCCAGTGGCTTTTCCACAAACACATGCGCGCCAGCCTCCATTGCCGCAATGGAATAGTCGGCGTGGCTGTCGGTATGGGTGGCAATCACCACAAGCTCGGGCTTCAGGGCCAGTCCCTCTTCCAGAGTGGCAAGCACCGGATATCCCGCCAGCGCATCCGGCAGGTTGGGCGCCGAGCGGTTCACCAGCCCGATGATCTCGGAGGCTGGGTTGGCGTGGTGGGCCAGCGCATGGCTGCGCCCCATATTGCCAAGGCCCACGATGAGCGTGCGTGTCATGCGCTATCTCCCTTCCGCCGCGAGACTGGCCCGGCGCAGCGGAGAGGGCAAGCATTGTGCCCGGGGGGCAGGCCGGGCAGGGTGGTACGAACGGAGGAGAGGCGATGAGCGACAAAAGCCTGATGCGCCGGGAGATCGAGGAGATCCCGGCAGCGGTGGAGCGGTTGCTGACGGCGGGGGCGGTGCCCCGGGTGGCGCGGGCGGTCGTGGCACGGGATCCGGCCTATTTCATCACCGTCGCGCGCGGCTCCTCCGACCATGCCTGCACCTTCTTCAAATACGCTGCCGAGCTTGTGCTGGGGCGCGTGGCGGCCTCTGTCGGGCCCTCTGTCGCCTCTGTCTACGCCGCGCCCCTGCGGTTGGAGGGGGCGGTGGCGCTCTCGGTGTCGCAATCGGGCGGCAGCCCCGACATCGTGGAAATGACCCGCGCGGCCCGGGCCGGTGGCGCGCTGACACTGGCGCTCACCAACACTCCGGCCTCGCCGCTGGCAGAGGCTGCGGCGGAGGTGGTGGATATCTGCGCCGGGCCCGAGCGCTCGGTGGCGGCGACCAAGAGTTTTGTCACCTCCGCACTGGCGGCGCTCTGGCTGGTGGCCGAGGTGGCGCAGGACGCGGCGCTGCTGGCGGCGATCCATGCGCTCCCCGAGACATTGGCGCGCGCGGTAGAGGCCGACTGGAGCGCGGCGGCAGAGGCGATGGACGCGGGCGGCTCGCTCTATGTGCTGGGCCGGGGGCCGGGCTGGGCGATGGCGAGCGAGGCGGCACTGAAGTTCAAGGAATGCTGCCAGACCCACGCCGAGGCCTATTCCTCCGCCGAGGTGTTGCATGGCCCGGTAAGCATCGTAGGGCGCGGCTTTCCCGTGTTGGCGCTCGCCTGCGGCGATGCGGCAGAGGCGGGCGTGGCCGACATGGCCGACCGATTGGCCGGGCAGGGGGCTCAGGTATTTGCCACCACCGCACTGGCACAGGCGGCCCACGTGCTCAAGGCCCCGCGCACTGGCCACGGGCTGACAGACCCTCTGGCGCTGATCGTCGCCTTCTACGCGATGGCCGAAGCCGTGGCCCGCGCCCGAGGGCTGGACCCGGACGCGCCACCCCACCTTCGCAAGGTCACGCAAACGGTCTGAAGCCTGAGATGGCGCGCTCTAGCCGCCCTGGCCGATAGGGCGAGGCGATTGGCATCTGTGAACAGGCAGCAAGCTCATGCCAGCAATTTCAGCGTCCGCTTCTCGGCGGCCGATTGCGCCGCAGTGTCAATAATCCGCTGTGCGGTGAGGCAAAGCGCCGGGTCAAGCGGGCCGTCGATGGCACCGCCGCTCTTCAGGCGTGAGAGCATGAACTCCACAGGGTTGCGCTCGCCCTCGGGCAGCGGCTGCACCGGCAACGCATGCACCTTGGGCTTGGCGCGGGTTTGCAGGGTGACGTGATCGGCATAGTCGAGGCTGGTGAGCGTGCCTTCCGCGCCGATGAAGGTGAAGCCGCAGGCGGGCTGGGGCTGGGTGATCCACGGGTCAGTGAAGGTGCCCCAGCGGGTTTCCATCTTGCTGAGGCCCTTGGCGTAGCGGCAGATGGTGATCGAGTGCTGATCCACCTCGATGCCCGGCGTTTCGTCGACCACGCAGGTCACCTCCAGCGGGGCCGCGCCATTCATGAACCACGTGCCCAGCGTCGCGCCATATCCTAGGTAATCGAGCAGGGAGCCACCGCCGGAGTCGCGTTTGTACCACCAGCTCTCAGGCTTCTGCCGCTCCACCTCCTCGGGCGTCACCTCCACCTTGTCGGCGAGGTGAAACAGCGGCCCCCGGTTGCCGCCATAGCTGCGCACTTCCAGCAGCTCGCCAATCTCCCCGGCGTCTACCAAGGCCTTCGCCGTCACATGGCTCTCCACCCAGCGCAGCGGCCAGTTGATCGCCATGCGCCCGCCGCCCGCCTCCATCGCGGCGATCATCCGGCGGGCCTCATCGGCAGAGGCCGCAAAGGGCTTTTCAACCATCAGGTTGCAGCCCGTAGGCGCGATGCGCTCGGCCATATCTGCATGGCTGGCGGTGGAAGAGCAGAGAATGGCAAGGTCCGGCGCGGTGGCCAGCGCAGGGTCCAGCTCGGTAAACACCCGGCTTTCGGGCACGCCAAAGGCCTCCACCGCCGCCTGCATCCTCTCCCTGTCCGGATCATAGAGCGCGCATATCTCCGCCTCCGGGTGCGCGTGAACCATCCGCAGCAGGTCGCCCATATGCATGTGGTCAAAGGAAATTCCGGCGATCTTCATCACGCTACCTCGTGTCGGTGAGCCGCAGGTGAATGGCCGCAACGCCAAGGATGATGCCGCCAAACAGAATGCGCCGCGCCCCCTCGGGCATATGCAGCAGCGTCAGCATGGTGCCGAGCACGGTAAGGATCAGCGCGCCCACGATGGTGCCCGCATAGCCGCCCCGCCCGCCAAAGATCGAGGTGCCCCCGATCACCGCCGCCGCCACCGAAGGAAGCATCAGCGGCACCGCGAGCGAGAGCGAAGGCGCCTTGATGAGCCCGACATAGAGCAGCCCCGCCACCCCCGCGATCAGCCCCGACAGCCCGTAAAGCGCAAGGTGAACCTGCCAGCTCCGCACCCCCGCCAGCCGCGCCGCGCCCTCGTTGTCGCCCATGGCATAGAGCAAGCGGCCAAAGCCTGTGCGCTTTTGCGCAAAGAGGATAAGCGCCGCGAAGGGGACAAACAGCACCAGCGCGTTCGGAAAGCCCCATGTCCGCCCGGTGCCGAGCCACGCAAGGCCATCAGGCACGACAGACCCGGTGGCGATCACCGTGCTCTGGTAAACCTGCAGGCACCCCGTGCCGATCAGCCCGGTGCCCAGCGTGATGATCAGCGGATGCACCCGGAAAAAGCCCACGCCGATGCCGTTCAGCAGCCCGATCATCACCGAAGGCACCAGCGAAAGCGCAATCGCCCCGGCGGCCCCGTAAAACGGCACCAGCGTGGCCATGACGAAGCTGGAAATGGTGGCGACGATGGCGGCGGAAAGGTCGATCCCGCCGGTCAGCATGGTCAGCGTCTGGCAGGCGGCCAGCATGGCCAGCGGAATGGCGAATTTCACCGTGTTGGCGATCCACCGTTCGCCCACGATGCCGGGGCGCATGATCTCAAGGATGCCGACAAGCAGCGCCAGCAACACCAGCAGCGGAATGATCGGATGATCGCGCAATAGGGCCTTGAGCCTGTCCATCACAGCTTTCCCTTCGCCGCGAGCAGCCCGCCGATCATGACGACAACCACCATGATCGTGCCCTCGATGATCGCTGAAACATTGGGATCAACGCTCAAGAGCGTCAGGTCCATCCGCACCAGCCGCAGTATGAACACCGCAATCAGCGGGCCCAGCAGCCCGCCCTTGCCGCCACCCAGCACCACGCCGCCCAGCACCACGGCGGCCACGCTCGCCAGCAAGTAGGGCCCGGGTATCGGCTCGCCTATGCCGGTGGACAGCGTCAGCGACAGCCCCCCCATTGCGGCAAACACCCCCGCAAGCGCATAGGCCACGATCCGGGTGCGCCCCACGTTCACCCCCGAGCGAAAGGCCGCCAGCGCATCCGAACCCACCGCATAAAGCGAAAGCCCCGTGCGCGAGCGCCGGATCGGCAGCCAGACAATGGCCACCAGCACCAGCAAAAACACCAGCGCGCGCGGCACCCCGCCAAGGCCCGGCACCGGCAAGCCGCCAATGATGAACCCGCGCAGCCACTCTGCCGCATCGCCACCCGGCGCGTTGAGGATCAGCAGAGCTACGCCCTCCCAAACAAACAGCATCGCCAGCGTCACCACGATGTCGGGCACGCGGGTGATGTTGATGAGCAAGCCATTCAGCGCGCCCATCCCGGCCCCCATCGCCAGCACCAGCAGCACGATCCCGGCAGAGATCGCCCCGCCATTGCCTTCCATCAGCACCGCTGCCGTCACCGAGCAGACCGCCATCATCGAGGCGATGGAGAGGTCGATGCCCCCGGCAATCACCACCACCGCCTGCGCCACGGTGGCAAAGGCAAAGGGCAGGGCGGCGCGGGCAAGGCTTTCCACCCCGCTCGCGCCGAAGGTCGGCTGTATCAGCTTGGTCGCGAGGAAGAGGGCCGCGAGGATCACCGCAAGCCCGGTGATCCACGCATGCTTGCGCAGCGCTTTCATGCCGCGTCTCCCGTCAGCCCGTAGGCGGCGCGCATCAGCCGCGCCTCATCGGCCTCTGCGGCGGGCATGGTATCGACCACGCGGCCATTGAAGATGACGATGCAGCGGTCGCAGGCCAGTTGAATTTCCTCCAGCTCGGAGGAGTAGAACAGCACCGCGGCGCCCCCCTCGGCCAACTCCCGCACCAGCGGGTAGATCTGGCGCTTGGTGCGCACGTCGATGCCCCGGGTCGGGTCAAACAGCAGCAGGGTGTCGCAGCCGTGGGCGAGCCAGCGCCCGATCGTCACCTTCTGCTGGTTCCCGCCAGAGAGGCGGCCCACCTCGCCCTGCGCGCGGGTATCAATCTGAAGCCGCTCGATGGTGCGCGCCACCACCTCGCCCTCCCGTTTCATCGAGATCGGACCCCAGGCTCGGGCACGGGCCGAGAAGGGCAGGGCGAGGTTGTCTCTTACGCTTTGCTGCATGGCCAGCGCATCGGCCCGGTTGCCGGGCACGAAAGAGAGGCCGGCGGCAATCGCATCCGCCGGGTGCGCAAACCGCCGCGCCGCGCCTTCCACTTCAATCACGCCCCGGTCGGGCTTGCGGGCGCCTGCCAGCACCTCAAACAGCTCGTCCTGCCCCTGGCCCTCCAGCGCCACCACGCCCAGCACCTCGCCGGGGTGGAGCGCAAAGCTCACGTCCCTGAGCTGCCCGCCTGCACCAAGCCCCTTCACCGCCACACGCGGCGTGCCCTGCGGCGCGGTGGCTACCCGCTCGGCGGCGCTCTCACCGGGCTTGATCACCTCGCCCAGCATCAACTCAACAATCGGCTCCTCCGCGCCCTCCGCAATCGGCACCTCGCCCACGGTCGCCCCATCGCGCAGCACCACGGCCCGCTGGCACACCTGCGCGATCTCCGCAAAGCGGTGCGATATGTAAATCACCGAGCGCCCGGCCTCGGCCTGTTGCTGCACCACCTTCAGCACCGCCTCCACCAAATCGGTCGGCAAGGCGGCTGTCATCTCGTCGAGCAGCAGCACATCCGGCTCAGACGCCAGCGCGCGGGCAAGGTCGATGATGCGCAGCGTGGCCAGCGGCAGGCTGTGGATCATCGCGGATAGGTCAAACCCCGCAAAGCCCAGCTCCCCCATCCATGCGGCAAACCTGGCCGGATCGGTTCCGCCAAGGCGCAGGTTGTCGCCCACGTCCAGATCGGGGATCAACGAAGGCTCCTGATAGACCGGCACCAGCCCGCTCTTGCGCGCCTCCGCGGGCGAGCCCACGGCCCGCTCTGCTCCGCGAATGCGCACATGCCCGCCATCAGCCTTCAGCGCTCCGGTCAGGATTTTCACAAAGGTCGATTTGCCCGCGCCATTGGCCCCCATCAGGGCCACTATCTCACCCCGGCGGATCGTCAGAGCGGCGCCCTTCAGGGCCACCACCGCGCCAAACCGCTTCTCTACGCCGCTGGCGTCCAGCAGCGGAGCCTCATCTGCCATATCGCCTCGCTTCACATGCATTTCAGAGGTTTGGCCGGGCACGTTCATGCGCCCGGCCGAAGCGATCTATTCGCCCGGGCCCTTGCAGGCGATGATGTCTTCCATCGTGTAGTCGGTCCAGCCGGGGATCTGCACCGAAACCGGCCACTCCGGGTCCAGATCGGGGTTCTGTGCCGCCGCGATCTGCTCCTTGCCGGCGTCGTCGTTGTTGGCCCAAAGGCTCGGGTCCACCAGCACCACGCGCTCTTCGGGGGCCTCACCTTCAAGGATCTGCAGCGCCAGCGTCACCCCCGCGCCACCGATCGAGCCGGGGTTGGTCACCGCCGCGCCGGTCAGCCCCTCCACGTTGGCCAGCTGGCCCACGAACCCGGCATTGTCTGCGCCCACCACGGGCACCAGCTCCACATCGCTCTCCACCAGCGCATCGACGATCACGTTGTCGATGCCAGAGGTCCAGATGCCGTCAAACGGGATGCCGGTGGCGATGTAATCAAGGATCTGCTGCTTGCCCTTGTCCTGCTGCCAGCCGGTAAAGACCTCCTGCGCAATCTTCACATCGGGAAACTCCTCCAGCGCCCGTTTGAAGCCCTTGTCGCGGTCGTCATCCGCCGCAGCCCCCGCCGCGCCGCGCATGTAAACCACCTCGCCCGAGCCGCCGATGGTTTCAAACAGCCACTTTGCGCCTAGGTAGGCGTATTCTTCCTGGTTGTTGCTCAGGATATAGGCACCATCCGCGTTCACGCCCTGATCGACGGCCACCACAACGATGCCCTTGTCGGTCGCTTCCTTCACCGCATCGGCAATGCCATCGGGGTTGGCAGGGTTCACCACAATCGCATCCACGCCCGCTTCGATCAGGTTGCGGATGTCTTCCGACTGGCCCGCCGCATCGGTGTTGCGATGGGCGATGTTGAGGCTGTCGACCTTGCCCGACACCAACGCCTGCGCCTTCATCGCGCAAACCATCTCTTCGCGCCAGCCGTTACCCTGCACCGTGTTGGAAATCCCGATGGTGTATTCGGCAGCCGCCATGCCGGTGAGCGCCATCGTCAGCCCCGCTGCGGCGGTTGTGGCTTTCAGTAGTGTCTTCATGGTTTTCCCTCCCTAGGAAAAGTGAATATTCAGACAGTTACACGAGTTACTTGATGTAGGGTTGCAGCACGTCACGGGCGAGCAGAAAGCCCCGTTTCACCGCCTCCTCATCGGTCTCGAACACCTTGTCCTCATGCTCGATGATCACCGGCCCATTATAGCCCGCACGATAAAGCCCGGAGAAAAATCCGGGCCAATCCACATCCCCCAGCCCCGGCATGCGCGGCACCTGCCAGCCCATGCCAACGCTCATCACGCCATTCTCATAAAGCCCGTCCCGGTCGATCATCACGTCCTTCGCATGCACATGGGCCATGCGGGGGCCGAACTCCTTGATAAAGCGGGCCTGGTCGATCATCTGCCAGACAAGGTGCGACGGGTCGAAATTCATCCCCACCGCATCGCCCCATTCTTCGAAGATGCGCCGCCAGATCTTCGGGCTGTAGGCAATGTTGTGCCCGCCGGGCCATTCATCATGGCTGAAGATCATCGGGCAATTCTCAAAGCAGAGCTTCACGCCCGCGTCCTCGGCATGGCCGACGATAGGCGAGAAAATCTGCCTCGCCCGTTGCCAGTTTTCGTCTACATTCAGTGACTTGTCGCCACCAATGAATGTATTCACCACAGGCACCGAAAGTGTGGCAGCCGCTGTGATCACATGCTTGAGGTGGCTGATCACCTCCTCGCGGTGCGGGGCGTCTGCGTGCAGCGGGTTCGGGTAGTACCCCAGCGCCGAAATCGAAACGCCCAGCTCGGCCAACCCGCCGGTAATCTCCTGCGCCTGTCCCTCCGACAGCCCGTTACAATCAATGTGCGATGTGCCCGCATAGCGCCGCGCCTCACCGCCCGAGGCGGGCCAGCAGGCAACCTCCAGCAGCCCCATGTCCACCTCAGCCGCCCATCGCGCCACCTCCATCAAAGGAGCGGTCTCGAAAGGGGCCGTCAAAATGCCAAGTTTCATGTTTATATTCCTTGTCTTATCCGCCGATCTTCACCCATGCGCCGCTTTGCGCACTGGCAAGGACCGCCTCGCAGAATTCCATCTCAAAATGCCCGTCGGCAAAGCTCGCCCAGGTCGATGCTTCCTGCCGCCCGCCCGCCAGCACATCGCTGTAAACTTGCGAGAACAGGGCAAAGAACGTGTCAGCAAAGCCTTCCACATGCCCGCCGGGCAAATGCGCCGCCGCCGCGCCCGTGGCGTTCATCAGCGCCGCATCGCGTTGCAAAATCTGGTTCGGGCCGTCGCGGTGCCCAATGAACAGGTGGTCCGGCGTTTCCGAGTTCCACTCCGCGCTGGCCGTGCTTCCGGCAATGTCCCAGCGCAGCGAATTCTTCCGCCCCGGAGACACCTGGCTTACCGTCAGAGAGCCCCGCGCTCCGGAGGGATAGCGTAGCAATATCAGCGCGGTATCTTCCGTGGTTACCGTAACCTTCTCGGTCGCGCCGGAAGCGGCGGTAAAGGTTTCCACCGGCCCCGTTGGCTTGTCGCGCTGCTTGAGGAAGGTGCTCAGCTCGGCCAGCACCGCCACCGGCTTTTCGCCCGCCACAAAGCTGGTGAGGTCGGCCCAATGGGTGCCAATGTCGCCCACCGCCCGCAGGTCGCCCCCCTTGTCGCCCTCCAGCCGCCAGTTCCAGTCGGTCGGCTTGGCGAGCCAGTCCTGCACGTAGTGGCCGGTAATCAGGCGCAAATCCCCAAGCTCACCTGCCGCAACCATGCCCCGCGCCTGCTGGTTCAGCGGGTAGAAACGGATGTTGTAGCACACCGCACAGACCAGCCCCGAAGCCTCGGCCAGCGCCACCAGCTCAGCCGATTGCGCCGCCGTCATAGTCAGCGGCTTTTCGCAAACCACATGCTTGCCCGCCTCGATCAGCGCCTTCACCTGCGGGTAGTGCAGGTGGTTGGGTGAGGTCACATGCACCGCCTGCACGCTCTCATCGGCGCAAAGCTGCTCCAGCGTGTCAAACGAGGCCACGCCCAGCCCAGCCGCCGCCTTCGCGCCGCGCTCGGGCGAAGAGCCCAACACGCCCCGCAGATCCACCCCCAGCCGCCGCAGCGCCCAAACGTGAACCGTTCCAATAAAGCCGGTGCCGATCACGGCAACGCCGATGCGCGAGAAATCCGTCATCGCGTTTCGCCCCAGAGCGGGGCGCCTCCCTGTGTGAAAGTCTCAAACAACCGAGTAGCCCCCGTCAACCGGAATGCATGCTCCCGTCATGAATGCTGCCGCCTCCGAGGCCAAAAACAGCACCGGCCCGGCGATATCCTCGGGCTGGCCCCAGCGGCCCAGCGGGGTGCGGGCGTTCACATTGGCCACATGTGTCGCGTCTTCGCGGCTCCGGGCCGATTGCGCCGTTACAATGAAGCCCGGCACCACCGCGTTCACCCTGATGCCATCCTCTGCCCAGGCGATGGCGAGCGACTTGGTCAGCTGCTGCACCGCCGCCTTTGAGGCCCCATAGGCCGGGTTCTTCGGGCTGCCGAACCCGGCATACATCGAGGCGATGTTGATCAGGCTGCCCTTGGCCTCGGCCAGTTGCGGCCGAAAGGCGAGGGCGCAGCGCATGGTGCCGGTCAGGTTGATGTCGACCACCTTGGAAAAGAACTCCGGCGCCATCTCCTCGCCCCGCGCCGTGATCGCCGCGCCGTTCACCAGCACGTCGAGCCGGGGCATGGCGGCAGAAAGCGCCTCCACGGCGGCACCGTCTGTTACATCAAGCTGGCGATAGGCAAAGCGGGCGGCATCCTCGGGGGCAGGGGCCGCCTCAACGCCGGTAATCGTCACCTCTGCGCCCGCGTCCTGAAACGCCCGTGCAATGGCCGCGCCAATGCCCGCGCGGCTTGCACCGATCACCAGAACACGCTGCCCCTCAAAGGCGGCGCTCACCTGATGCATCCTTTCGGCGTGATGCTGTGCATCTCTTCCCCCAAGGCCCTTTTCGGGCCGTGTAATCGTTTACATTGCGGGGTAAACTTCCCGCGGCGGCAGCACTTGTAAACGATTACAATCTCGCCCCGGCGCGGCAGCCTTGTCAAGCGGGGATGGACAAGCCCGGGGTGCGGCGCAATGGTGCCGGGGCAAAAGTCAGGGAGATTTGCCAATGAAAACGCGGGTGGCGCTTCTGCGCGAAATGGGGGCCGCGCGGCCCTATTCTCAAAGCAAACCGCTGCAGATCGTCGAGGCCGAGCTTGCGCCTCCGGGGCCGGGGGAGTTGCTCGTCAAGATGGCCGCCGCCGGGCTCTGCCATTCCGACCTTTCCACCATCAACGCCGACCGCCCGCGCGAGATGCCCGTCGCGCTTGGCCATGAGGCCAGTGGCGTGGTGCAGCAGGTCGGCCCCGGCGTCACCCGCTTCGCACCCGGTGATCACGTGGTGCTGGTCTTCGTGCCCACCTGCGGCCAATGCCTGCCCTGCGCCGAGGGGCGCCCCGCGCTCTGCGAGCCGGCGGCAGTCGCGGCGGCGGCTGGCACGCTGATGAGCGGCAAAAAGAAGATCTCGGTCGATGGCACGGCGGTAAACCACCACATCGGCGTCTCGGCCTTTTCCGAGCACGCGGTGGTGGCCGAAGGCTCGGCGGTGAAGATCGACAAGGACATCCCCCTCGACAAGGCCGCACTTCTCGGCTGCGCGGTCCTCACCGGGGTCGGCGCCGTCATCAACGGCGGCCATCTCGAAATGGGCCAAAGCTGCGCCGTTGTCGGTCTCGGCGGGGTCGGCCTCGCCGGGTTGCTCGGGGCGATAGCTGCGGGGGCAGGGCAGGTGGTCGCCTGCGATATCGCCGAAGGCAAGCGCGCTTTCGCACTGGAGCTCGGCGCACATCTGGCCGTGGATCCGGCCGAGCCCAACGCGGTCGAAAAGCTCAAGGAAGCCACCGGCGGCGGCGTCGATCTGGCCGTTGAGCTTGCCGGCGTGGTGCCCGCGCTCGATTTCGCCTGCAAGATCACCCGGCGCGGCGGCGTCACCGTCACCGCGGGCCTTCCGCACCCGTCAAAGGTGCTCGAGGTGCCAGTGGCCGCGCTCACCGTCAGCGACGCCACGATCCGCGGCAGCTACGTCGGCTCCTGCGTGCCCAAGCGTGACATCCCCCGCTTTGCCCGGATGATGCAGCAGGGCCAGCTCCCGATCGAAAAGCTGATGACCCACAAGATCAAGCTCGACGAGATCAACGAAGGCTTCGAGCGGCTGGCCGCAGGGCAGGCGATCCGCCAAGTCATCGAATTCGACTGAGCCGCGCGCCCCGGCCTCAGCCCGCCAGCGCGGCCCTGCCCGGCGCGATGGTCTCGGCGCTGAGGCCGGTATCACCCACCGCCTCTGCCACCGGGCGGCCCAGCACCAGCTTGGCCGCAAGCCGGGCCATGCCGGGCGAGGTCTGCACGCCGGTGCCCCCCTGGCCCGCCAGCCAGAAAAAGCCCGGCGCCCCCGGCGCAAACCCCACCACTGGCAGGTGATCGGGCGCAAAGCTGCGCAGCCCGGCCCATTTGCTCTCGATCCGGCGCACCTCAACCGCGCAGGTGGTCATCAGCCGGTCCGCGCAAATCGCCACGTCCATCTCCTCGGGCTGGGCATCGCAGGGGGCGGAGGGCGTTTCATCTGCCGGAGAGGCAAGCAGCCGCCCGGCATCGGGCTTCACATAGAAGTCTTCCGCCGCATCCACGATCATCGGCAGCGCCGCCACGTCGATCCCCTCTGGCGCCGCCACGGTGATTGCCGTGCGCCGCTTCGGCTGAAGGCCCACGCGTGCCACACCGGCCATCCCGGCCAATTCGTCGGCCCAGGCCCCAGCCGCGTTCACCACCACGCCCACCCGCAGGCTCTCGTCGCCCAGCGTCACCCGCCAACCGCCGCCCTCACGCACAAGCGCCGTCACAGGCGCACCCATCCGCATCTGCGCGCCCGCCGCCTTGGCCTGCCGCAAGAACCCCTGAAGCAGCGCATGCACGTCAATGTCGCTCGCGCCCTCGTCCAGAAAAGCGCGCTTCACATGGCCCCGCCGCAAGATCGGCGCACGCGCCTCAGCCTCTTCGCCAGTCATCCAGATCAGCCGGTCCGGGTCACGCATGTGCCCCGGCAGGGCCTCCAGCGCAGCAAGCTGATCCTCGCTCGCCGTGCGCATCAATCCACGCGGGGTGAGCAGCGGCACATCGGCAAATCCCTCCGGCGGGGCGTCGAAAAACGGGCGGGAGAGGGCGGTAAGCGCCTGCATGGCGCTGCTGCCATAGCCCGGCGCGAAGAGCGCCGCCGAGCGGCCCGAGCTGTGGTATCCCGGCTGCCGCTCCGTCTCGATCAGCACCACCGAGGCGCCCTTGGCGATTTCTGCCGCGGCCGAAACCCCGGCGATCCCGCCACCTATCACCGCAACGTCGAAGTCTGTCTGCATGTCCGGGCTCCCTTCGCGCCAAGACCTGCCCGGATCGGCGGCGGCGCACAAGGGGCAGCCCTCAGCCGCAAACCTCCACGCCCGTGCCCCAGCCGTCGCAAAGTGCGGCCAGTTCGGGCGCAAGCGGCGCATCGGTGAAAAAGCGATCTATCGCGCCCAGCGAGGCGATGCGGGCCGGGGCGGTGCGCTGAAACTTCGAATGATCAGCCACCAGAAAGGTGCGGCGCGACTGGGCCAGGATCGCCTGACTCACGCCCACCTCCTGAATGTCGAAGTCCAGCATATCCCCCTCCCGGTCGATCGCCGAGCAGCCCACCACCGCCAGATCGAACTTGAACTGCTGGATCGTTTCGCTCGCCAGCTTTCCCACAAGCCCGCCGTCCGAGCGGCGCAGGCTGCCGCCCGTCACCACAATTTCGCAGTCCGAGTTGGCGGCAAGAATGTTGGCCACGTTCATGTTGTTGGTGACAACAAGCAGGCTGCGGTGGTGCATCAGCTCACGGGCAACCGCCTCGGTGCTGGTGCCGATGTTCAAGAATATGCTCGCATTTTCAGGGATTTGCGCGGCACAGGCCCGGGCAATGGCGGCCTTGCCCTCAAGGTTCAGCGAGCGCCGCTCCTCGTAGCCGATGTTATGGGTGCCCGAGGCCAGGATCGCCCCGCCATGCACCCGCTCGATCTGCCCGGCATCGGCCAATTCGCTCAGATCCCGGCGGATGGTTTGCAGCGTGACGCCAAAGTGCTCGGCCAGCCCATCGACCGTGACCTTGCCGTCGCGACGGATGATGTCGAGCATTTCGGGGTGGCGGAAGGCTTGGCTCACGCGTGGTCTGTCCTGATCTTCAATGTTCGTTTCTTTTCGCATGCGGCTCGAAGTTCGGCAAATGGTTTTGCCACGAAAGGGCAGGGGAGAGGCGCGGAAGGTGGCAATTCATGTTCTCCTTCAAAGCGGTCGCTGCAATGCGGCGATTTCCGCTGCCTCGCGGCAAGCCTATGTTTGCACGCGACAAAATCAAAAACGAAAAGAAACGAACATTTCTGCTTTCGTTACACGGCGACTCGGTGCATAAATCGGCCCAGCACACTTGGGAGGGATCTGTGCCAGAGGGGACACCCGCACAACCGGTCGATCTGTTCGTAATCGGCGGCGGCATCAACGGATGCGGCGTCGCGCGTGATGCGGCGGGCCGCGGTCTGTCTGTCACCCTGGCCGAAATGAATGATCTCGCACAGGCCACCTCGTCTTCCTCTACAAAGCTGTTCCACGGCGGTCTGCGCTACCTTGAGTTCTTCGAGTTCCGCCTCGTGCGCGAAGCCCTCAAAGAGCGTGAAGTGCTGCTGCGTAATATGCCCCACATCTCATGGCCAATGCGATTTGTGCTGCCTTATCATCGGGATATGAGGTTTGAGAAGGCCACGCCTACCTCGCGCCTGCTCTCCTTCGTCATGCCGTGGATGAAGGGCCGCCGCCCCGCATGGCTCATCCGCCTCGGCCTCTTCCTTTACGATCACCTCGGCGGCAGAAAGATCCTGCCCGCCACCCAAACCCTCAGCCTGCCCGACTCGCCCGAGGGCGTGCCGCTGCAAGAGCGGTTTCTTCACGCCTACGAGTATTCCGATTGCTGGGTCGAAGACTCCCGCCTCGTGGTGCTCAATGCCCGCGATGCCGAGGCCCGCGGCGCCCGCATTCTCACCCGCACCAAGGTGCTCTCCGCCGCCGTCGAAAACGGCATCTGGCGGGTCGAAACGCAAAATACCGAAAGCGGCGCAACCACCACCCATCACGCCCGCATGCTGGTCAACGCCGGCGGGCCGTGGGTGGGCGATATCCTCAGCCACACCATCCGCTCCAACTCCACCGAGGGCGTGCGGCTGGTGCGCGGGTCGCACATCGTCACGCGCCGCCTCTACGATCACGACAAGGCCTATTTCTTTCAGGGCGAGGACGGGCGGATCATCTTCGCCATTCCGTATGAGCAGGATTTCACCCTGATCGGCACCACCGAATGCGATCACGAAAGCCCCGATGAGCCGCCCCGCTGCACCGATGAAGAGCGCGACTATCTGATCGACTTCGCAGGCCGCTACCTCGCCGCCCCGATCACCGCCGATGATATCGTCTGGAGCTATTCCGGCGTTCGCCCGCTCTACGACGAGGGCACCGCCTCTGCCACGGCGGCGACGCGGGATTATACGCTGAAGGTCGATACCTCTGCAGGCGCCCCCGTGCTCAACATCTTCGGCGGGAAAATCACCACCTACCGCCGCCTCGCAGAATCCGCGCTCGAAAAGATCGCACCGCATTTTCAGGGCCTTGGCCGCAAGTGGACAGAAGACGCCCCGCTGCCCGGCGGCGATTTCGCCCATGATGGCGCACCCGCCCTTGCCGAGGCGCTCACCGCCGATTACCCCTTTCTCCAGCCCGCACAGGCCGCGCGCCTTGTCCGCGCCTACGGCACCGATGCCCGCAAACTGCTGGGCGCGGCCAAATCCGTCTCCGATCTGGGGCAGGACTTCGGCGCAGGGCTGACGGGGGTGGAGGTAGATTGGCTGATGGCCCATGAATATGCCCGCACCGCCGAGGATATCCTGTGGCGGCGCAGCAAGCTGGGCCTGCGGCTCACGCCCGAACAGGCCGGGGCGCTGGAGACATACATGAAAAGCCACGCCAAGAAACAAGGGCGCGATGCACGCCCGGCGGCGGCGGAATAGGGGAGAGGCATGGTTCTGGAACTCAAATCCGTGAGCAAGATGGTGGGGCGTGATACGCACATCCACCCCACGGAGCTGACCTTGGAGAACGGCACGATGAACGTGCTTCTCGGCCCCACCTCATCAGGCAAAACCAGCCTGATGCGCCTCATGGCCGGGCTCGACCAACCCACCGAGGGCCGGGTGTTCTGGAACGGCGAAGACGTGACGGGCATGCGCGTGCAAGACCGGCAGGTGGCCATGGTCTACCAGCAGTTCATCAACTACCCCTCGATGACGGTTTACGACAACATCGCCTCCCCCCTGCGCCTTCAGGGCAAGGACCGCGCCACCATCGACGCCGCCGTTCACAAGACCGCCGAGATGATGAAGCTCACCCCCATGCTGGATCGCAAACCGCTGGAGCTTTCGGGCGGCCAGCAGCAGCGCTGTGCGCTCGCCCGTGCGCTGGTAAAGGGGGCAGGGCTGGTGCTGCTCGACGAGCCGCTGGCCAACCTCGACTACAAGCTGCGCGAGGAACTCCGCGTCGAGATCCCTAAAATTTTCGAGGAATCCGGCGCAATCTTCGTCTACGCCACCACCGAGCCTGAAGAAGCCCTCCTGCTCGGCGGCAATACCGCAACCCTCTGGGAAGGCCGCGTTACCCAGTTCGGCCCCACGCCGGATGTTTACCGCCGCCCGGTCGATGCCACCACCGCGCGGGTCTTCTCCGACCCGCCGATGAACTTCCTGCAAGTCTCGAAAACCGGCGCAAAGCTGATGTTCGGCGAGGGCCAGTCCGCTCCCGCCGCCGGCGCACTCTCCGAGTTGCCCGATGGCCGCTATCTCGCGGGCTTCCGCCCCAACCACCTCGAAATCAGCCAGCACAGCCCCGAGGCCATGCACTTCAACACCCGCCTTTCCGTCACCGAGCTGACGGGGTCGGAAACCTTCGTGCACCTCGACCACGCTGGCGAGCGCTGGGTCGGGCTGGTGCATGGGGTGCATGATCTCGCACCGGGAACCGACCTCGCCGTCTGGCTCGATCCCTCCCACGTTTACATCTTCGATGCAGAGGGGGCGCTGGTTGCACCGGCCTCCTATGCGGCGGCGGCATGAGGTAGAGCCATGGCCCAGATCACGCTAGACAACCTCGCCCATTCCTACCTCGCCAACCCGGCGAGCGAGGATGATTTTGCCCTCAAGGAGCTCAACCACGTCTGGGAAGATGGCGCCGCCTACGCCCTGCTTGGCGCCTCCGGTTGCGGCAAGTCCACCTTGCTCAACATCATTTCCGGCCTGCTCCAGCCCTCCCGCGGGCGCATCCTCTTTGGCGACCAGGACGTAACCCACGCCGCCACCGCCGAGCGCAACATCGCGCAGGTGTTCCAGTTTCCGGTGGTCTACGACACGATGACCGTGCGCGATAACCTCGCCTTCCCGCTGCGCAACCGCGGCCATGACGAGGCCTATGTCGCCGAGCGCGTGGGCGAGATCGCCCGGATGATCGGTATGGAAGAGGTGCTTGCAAAAAAGGCCCGTGGCCTCACCGCCGACGCCAAGCAAAAGATCAGCCTCGGCCGGGGCATGGTCCGCAAGGATGTGAACGCGCTGCTCTTCGACGAGCCGCTCACCGTGATCGACCCCCACATGAAATGGGAGCTGCGCACCCAGCTCAAACAGCTCCATCACGACTTCGGCCACACGATGATCTACGTCACCCACGACCAGACCGAGGCGCTCACCTTTGCCGACAAGGTGGTGGTCATGCACGATGGCCGCGTGGTCCAGATCGGCACGCCCGAAGAGCTTTTCGAGCGCCCCGAGCACACTTTCGTGGGCTACTTCATCGGCTCCCCGGGGATGAACCTGATCCCCGCCAAGGTCGAGGGCAACCGCGCCTATATCGACGGCGCCGAGCTGGCGCTGGCCCATGGCTACGGCGACCTTCAGGGCCGCGTGGCCCTCGGCGTGCGCCCCGAATACGCCAAGCTCTCCGCCAGCGAGGGCCTGCCGGTCAAGGTCCGCCGGGTGGAAGACGTGGGCCGCCACAAGATCGTCCGCGCCGAGTTTTTCGGCAATGAGATCAACGTGATCGCAGGGGAGGGGGATGAGATCGGCGCCGACATGACCCGCGTTGCCTTCGACCCGGCCCATGTGAACGTCTACGCCGACGACTGGCGCGTCAGCCCTGAGGTGGCGGCATGATGCACCACGGAATCTTACCCCGCGCCGCCGCCGGCAATCCCGCCATCCTCGGGCTTGCCCCGAGGATCTCCCCGATCCGGGCGGACCATTCCTCAAGAGATCCTCGGGTCAAGCCCGAGGATGACCACCGCGCAACCGGAGGCACCGCCTGATGGAAAAGACCCAGAACAACAAGGCGTGGTTCCTCGTCCTCCCGGTCCTGATCCTCGTCGCCTTCTCCGCCGTCATCCCGCTTATGACCGTGGTCAATTATTCCGTGCAGGACACTTTCGGAAACAACGAGTTCTACTGGGTCGCGCTGGAATGGTTCGAGGAAATGCTCGAGAGCGACCGGATGTGGAACGCGCTTTGGCGGCAAATGGCCTTCTCCGGCATCATCCTCGCCATCGAAGTCCCGCTCGGCATCTTCGTCGCGCTGAACATGCCCAAGAAGGGCGTATGGGCCTCCGTCTGCCTCGTCCTCATGTCGCTGCCGCTGCTGATCCCGTGGAACGTGGTCGGCACCATCTGGCAAATCTTCGGCCGGGTCGACATCGGCCTGCTTGGCCACACCCTCGCCGCCATCGGGATCGACTATAACTACACCCGCGACGTGCTGGATGCCTGGATCACCGTAGTAGTCATGGATGTCTGGCACTGGACCTCGCTCATCGCGCTCCTCGCCTACGCCGGCCTCCAGAGCATCCCCGATGCCTTCTACCAAGCCGCCAAGATCGACCAGGCCAGCCGCTGGAAGGTGTTCCGCTACATCGAGCTCCCGAAGATGCAGGGGGTGCTGATGATCGCCATTCTGCTGCGCTTCATGGACAGCTTCATGATCTACACCGAGCCATTCGTGGTCACCGGCGGCGGGCCGGGCAATGCCACCACCTTCCTCTCCATCGACCTCGTGAAAATGGCCATCGGCCAGTTCGACCTCGGGCCAGCCGCCGCCTTCTCGATCATGTATTTCCTCGTGATCCTGCTGGTAAGCTGGGTGTTCTACACGGTCATGACCAACCTCGACAAAAGGGACGCGAAATGACTGACGCCACCCTGACCCCCGCCGCCAAAGCGCCGCGCGTCCGCGTCAAAGGCTCGGCCATCGTGATGGGCCTCTACCTGCTGTTCCTCCTGCTGCCGATCTACTGGCTGCTGAACATGAGCCTGAAGACCAACGCCGAAATCCTCGGCGGCTTCAGCCTCTTCCCGCAGGATCTGACCTTCGCCAACTACATGGTCATCCTGACCGACCCGAGCTGGTACATGGGCTATGTGAACTCGCTGATCTACGTGGTGATGAACACGGTGATCTCGGTCGCCGTGGCCCTCCCGGCAGCCTACGCCTTCAGCCGCTACCACTTCCTCGGCGACAAGCACTTCTTCTTCTGGCTGCTCACCAACCGCATGGCCCCGCCTGCCGTCTTCGCGCTGCCCTTCTTCCAGCTCTACTCCTCGGTCGGCCTTTTCGACACCCACATCGCCGTGGCCCTCGCGCACTGCCTCTTCAACGTCCCCCTCGCGGTCTGGATCTTGGAGGGCTTCATGCGCGGCGTCCCCAAGGAAATCGACGAAACCGCCTATATCGACGGCTACAGCTTCCCCCGCTTCTTCGTCAAAATCTTCATGCCCCTGATCGCGAGCGGCATCGGCGTCGCCGCCTTCTTCTGCTTCATGTTCAGCTGGGTCGAACTGCTCCTCAGCCGCACCCTCACCACGGTCGACGCCAAACCCATCGCCGCCACCATGACCCGCACCGTCTCCGCCTCCGGCCTCGACTGGGGCGTGCTGGCAGCCGCCGGCGTGCTCACCATCGTCCCCGGAGCGCTGGTGATCTACTTCGTGCGCAACTACATCGCCAAGGGCTTCGCCCTGGGGAGGGTGTGATCAAATGGAGAGTGAAATGATTAACTATGTTGACGACATCGCAATTACGACGGTCCTGACCGTGATCAGTCTTACCGGTTTGTGGTTGGCGATGGGCCGACTCGGCAGTGATCATCCGAGGCTTGTTGTTGCCTGTTTTGGCTTTGCCTTAGTCGTGCCCTCCATCGTGATTCTGACAATGTACGGCCACATACCGAAAGAAAGCTCTTACGCATTGTTCGGAACATTGGTGGGCTTTGTTGGCGGGCTGTTTGCAGAAACTTCAAAAGTTTCTGGCGTCTCGGAAACCAGTAAAAAAGCTGCTGAAAGCGAGGGTTCCAACTAATGGACTGGATGGCATGGACATGGCCCACCGCCATATTCTTCCTCGTGATCGCCAGCCTGCTGGTCACCTTCACCATTCTGGCGATCAAGTACCCCGAGACGCCTCGCAAGGGCGTGCTCCAGATCGAAACCACAAGGGGCGACCGCCTCTTCATCACCCTTCTCGGCTCGGCCTTCATCAACCTGGCCTGGCTCGGATTGACCGGCATCGCCCAACCTTGGGCGCTGGTCCTCTGCCTGATCTATGCCGCAGCGGTGTTCCGCTGGGTGTAGCGCAGGAATAACGGCCGCAGCCAATGCGGCGCTTCATAACCCAACAGGGAGGAGAAAACATGAAGCTCAATCTCAGATCCACCACCGCCTTTACCGGCGGGCTCGCGGTGGCCCTTAGCCTTGCCGTGCCGGCCTTTGCCGGTATGGACGAGGCGCGGGAGTTCCTCGATGCCGAAATCGGCGATCTTTCGACGCTGAGCCGCGAAGATCAGGAAGCCGAGATGCAGTGGTTCGTCGATGCCGCGCAACCGTTCGCTGGCATGGACATCAAGGTGGTCTCCGAAACCATCACCACCCACGAGTACGAGGCCCAGGTGCTGGCCCCGGCCTTCACCGCCATAACTGGCATCCAGATCACCCACGACCTCATCGGCGAGGGCGACGTGGTCGAAAAGCTGCAAACCCAGATGCAGTCGGGCGAGAACGTCTATGATGCCTACATCAACGACTCCGACCTGATCGGCACCCACTGGCGCTATCAGCAGGCCCACAACCTGACCGACTGGATGGCAGGCGAGGGGGCAGACGTCACCAACCCCGGCCTCGACCTTGAAGACTTCATCGGCCTGTCGTTCACAACCGGCCCCGATGGCAAGGTCTACCAACTGCCCGACCAGCAGTTCGCCAACCTCTACTGGTTCCGCTACGACTGGTTCAACGACGAGAAGACCAAGGCCGACTTCAAGGAAGCCTACGGCTACGACCTCGGCGTGCCGGTCAACTGGTCGGCCTATGAAGACATCGCCGAGTTCTTCACCGGGCGTGACATGTCTTACGCCGGCGGCCCCTCCGAGGGCGTCTATGGCAACATGGACTACGGCAAGAAAGACCCGTCCCTCGGCTGGCGCTACACCGACGCGTGGATGTCCATGGCTGGCATGGGCGACAAGGGCGAGCCCAACGGCCTGCCGGTCGACGAGTGGGGCATTCGTGTGAACGAAAACTCCCAGCCCGTCGGCTCCTGCACCGCCCGTGGCGGCGCAACCAACGGCCCCGCTGCGGTTTACGCCGTGACCAAGGCCATCGAGTGGCTGGAGAAGTATTCTCCCCCCGCCGCGGCTGGCATGACCTTCGGCGAGGCTGGCCCGGTGCCTGCGCAGGGCTCCATCGCCCAGCAGATGTTCTGGTACACTGCCTTCACCGCCGACATGGTGGGTGACGGGGCTGATGCGGTGCTCAACGAGGATGGCACGCCCAAGTGGCGCATGGCCCCCTCGCCGCATGGCGCCTACTGGGAAGAGGGCACCAAGATCGGCTACCAGGACGCCGGCAGCTGGACGCTGCTCAAGTCCACCCCGATCGACCGTGCCAAGGCGGCCTGGCTCTATGCCCAGTTCGTCACCTCCAAGACCGTGGACGTGAAGAAAAGCCACGTTGGCCTGACCTTCATCCGCGAGAGCACGATCCAGGACGAGAGCTTCACCGAGCGCGCCCCCAAGCTGGGCGGTCTGGTCGAGTTCTACCGCTCCCCGGCCCGTGTTCAGTGGTCGCCCACCGGCACCAACGTGCCGGACTACCCCAAGCTGGCACAGCTCTGGTGGCAGAACATCGGCGATGCGATGTCGGGTGCCAAATCCCCTCAGGAAGCGCTGGACTCGCTCTGCGCCGATCAGGAGCGGGTGCTGGAGCGGCTTGAGCGCGCAGGTGTTCAGGGCGATCTCGGCCCGGTCATGAACGAAGAGAAAGACCCGCAGGAGTGGCTCTCGATGGAGGGCGCGCCCAAGGCCAAGCTCGACAACGAGGATCCCACCCCGGAGACCATCAGCTACGATGAGCTGATCGCCTCCTGGAACTGATTTTCCTCCTCAAGCCGGGGCTGCCCTTACCGGGTGGCCCCGGCAACTTATTCTTTGACAGGCTAGCCATGCGTCCGTCACCCTGCGCCAATCCCTTGAGTGCCCCGACGGAGCCGTGCCATGCCGCCAGCCCCACCGCCCAGAAATGTTTTCCTGAAACGCGCCGCCGTCGTGGTGGTGGCCGTGGTGCTGCTGATGATCGTCCTCGGCCCCTTCGTCGGCCGCACCCGCCCGCCAAGCGAGGACATGGCAGCAGAGATGCTGCACGCCTTCGACGGGCAGGCGCTGGCCGCCATGGCCCCCACCGGCGAGATCGTGACCATGCAGGTAGAGCCGGGGCTGGAGCCCTACACCATGCTCTGCCACCGTTTCGAGCGCCCGTGGCGCGGGCTGATGGGCACCGCACAAAAGACCACACCCGATGCCTTCAACTGTGTGCTGCGGGTGGCGGTGGAGGGCGGGCTGCTGCACCGCATGATCCTTCAGGCCATCGCCCTGCCCGAAAGCCCGCCACCCGAGGCGTTGGAAGAGGCCGGTGCAGCCTGGCTCGGCGGCTTCGTTCTGGTCCCGCTGGACGCCCGCGCCCTTGGCCGCGCTTTCCCCTGAGCGGGCAGGGCGGCTCATCGGCCCTTGCAGCCCACCTCGCAGCTGAACTCAGGCGGCACCACCGCCAAGGAGCGGCCCCGGTGACGCCGCCTCAATCCCGCGCTAAACCATCCAAACCAAGGGAGGACATGACATGACCTACATTCTCGCCATCGACCAGGGCACCACGTCCTCCCGCGCAATCCTCTTCGATGAGGCGCTGAAGCCCGCCGCCACCGCGCAGGAGGAGTTCACCCAACACTTCCCGGCATCCGGCTGGGTCGAGCATGAGGCCGCCGACCTGTGGACGACGACAGCGGCCACCTGCCGCGCCGCGATTGAAAAAGCCGGGGCCTCCAGCGGTGACATCGCCGCCATCGGCATCACCAACCAGCGCGAAACCACCGTGGTGTGGGATCGTGCAACCGGCAAGGCGATCCACAATGCCATCGTTTGGCAAGATCGTCGCACCGCCGATTTCTGCCGTGACCTTAAGGAGAAGGGCCATGAAGAGGCGGTCACAGAGGCCACCGGCCTGCTGCTTGATCCCTACTTCTCCGGCACCAAACTGCGCTGGATTCTCGACAGTGTCGAAGGCGCGCGCGCCAAGGCCGAGGCGGGCGAGCTGGCCTTCGGCACCGTGGACTCTTGGATCATTTGGCACCTCACCGGCGGCACATCCCACGTCACCGACGCCACCAACGCCGCCCGCACCATGCTCTACGACATCCGCCGCGGCGCTTGGTCCGAAGATATGTGCACCCTGCTCGATATCCCCATGTCGATGCTCCCCGAGGTGAAAGACAGCGCCGCCGACTTCGGCATGACCCGCCCCGATCTTTTCGGCGGGCGCGAGATCCCCATTCTCGGCGTCGCGGGCGATCAGCAGGCCGCCACCGTGGGCCAAGCCTGCTTTGAGCCGGGCATGATGAAATCCACCTATGGCACCGGCTGCTTTGCCCTGCTCAACACCGGCAGCGAGCCGGTGAAATCCGAAAACCGCCTGCTCACCACCATCGCCTACCAACTCGACGGCAAGCCGACCTATGCGCTCGAAGGCTCCATCTTCGTCGCCGGGGCGGTGGTGCAATGGCTGCGCGATGGCCTCAAGCTGATCCGCGAAGCGGGTGAAACCCAGCCGCTGGCCGAAACCGCCGACACGGGGCAGGGGGTGGTGATGGTGCCCGCCTTCACCGGCCTCGGTGCGCCCTATTGGGATGCCGACTGTCGCGGTGCCGTCTTTGGCCTCACCCGCAACACCGGCCCCGCCGAGTTTGCCCGCGCCGCGCTCGAAAGCGTTGGCTATCAAACTCGCGATCTGCTGGAGGCCATGAAGGCCGACTGGAGCAGCGGCAGCGAAACGGCGCTCCGCGTAGACGGCGGCATGAGCGCCTCCGATTGGGCGATGCAGTTCCTCTCCGATATCATCGGCGCACCGGTAGACCGCCCCAAGGTGCTGGAGACCACGGCTATGGGCGCGGCTTGGCTCGCTGGCCAGCGCGCCGGGGTCTACCCCGACAAGGCCGGCTTTGCCGAAACCTGGGCACTGGATCGTAGCTTTTCGCCCAAAATGGATGATGCTGCGCGGGAAGAGAAATACGCGCGCTGGAAGCGCGCGGTGAACGCCACACTCGGCTTCTGAGCGGTGGGTTAACTCCTCGCCTCTATGTCAAATGACATGTGCATAGGTTGTGCATCACTTGTGCACAGGATGTTGCCCTTTGCTTTTTGGGGTTAACGCCCCGCCAGCTGGTCCAGCCCGTCCCGCATCTCATGGGCCGTTATCCGCTCCAGATCCGCCTCGATCCGCGCATGGGTTTCCCGCCAGATCGGCACCGCCTGTTTAAGCAGCGCGCGGCCGTCTGCCGTAAGCAGTAACCGCTTGGCGCGCTTATCTTTTTCGTCCGGCTCCTGCCGCATCAACCCGCGCCGCTCCAGCACCTTCACCGAGGCCGTCAGGGTTGTGCGATCCATGCCGAGTTGCCCGGTCAGATCCGTCAGCCGGGGCGGGGCAGGGCGGTTGAGGCTCATCAACAGGCTAAACTGCCCATTGGTCAGGTTAAGTGGCCGAAAAACCTCATCAAATACCCGCGCCAACTGCCGCGCCGCCCGCTGCGCACGCAGGCAAAGGCAAGCAGATCCAACCTCATGGGTCACGTCTAGGGGGAGGTTCGGGTCCATGGTGTCCTTATGTTGATATCAACCAGAAAGCCTGTCAATCGTTCCCCGAAATGCGTCAGGAGCAGGCTGATTGCAATGGCTTACGTTCAGGGGTTCGCCCGACAAGCCCCAGGAAAACAAGGCGCAATGCACAGAAATGGCCGGGGCGCAGACCAAGTTGAAAAGGCGCTACAGCGTGGCGTGGTATGTCGGAGCCTTGCTTTCTCGGCTGATGCTGGCCCCGCGCGGCAGAGCCGACAGGGCGTTAACCAGACCTTTGCATTTGTATGTAAAGCTATCCGCATTGACGCCGGTTGCGGCGCGGGGCAGCGTGCCGGGCATGTCAGACCAATCCCAAAGCCTGCCGCCGCCCGATGGATACGCCCCGCTCACCACGCTCTGTGCGGTGGACGAGGCGATGGGCCCGTGGTTTCTGCGCGAAAACAGTGATGGCTCGCGCACCGTGGGCTTTCGGGTTGAGCCGAAGCACCTCAACGTCAACGGCGTCTGCCATGGCGGCGTAACAGCGACCTTTGCCGATATCCTCGCGCGGGTCTTCAACGAAACCTACAGCGGCAGGCCCGGCGCGGCCCCGCTGGTTGGCAAGATGGCAACGATCACGCTGGATATCGACTATCTCGGCCCCGGCCAGCCCGGCGCATGGATCGAGGCCACGCCAGAGGTGGTGAAACGCACCGGTAAGATGTTGTTTACCCAAGCCCTCATCACCGACGGCGAGGTGCCGGTGGCGCGCTGCAAGGCGATCTACCGTCTGTTCCAACAAAAAGGCGGGACCGACTGAACGCCGGACCCGCCTTCTTCGAGGGAACTGGAATGGCCTCAGGCGACGAGCGTCACCGTGGAGGCAAAGAACATGGCCTGGCTCACCGCAAGGCGCACCTGCTCTTCAGTGTAGGGCTTGGTGATGAGGAACACCGGCTCGGGCTTTTCGCCCGTCAGCAGCCGTTCGGGGAAGGCGGTGATGAAGATCACAGGCATCTCGCCGAACTCGCCCAGAATGTCGTTGACCGCATCAATGCCAGAGCTGTTATCGGCCAGCTGAATGTCGGCAAGGATCATGTCGGGGCGCTCTTGCTGCGCTAGCTGCACAGCGCCCTTGTGGGTGCGGGCAACGCCTGTCACCCGGTGGCCCATCTGGCCAACAACGGTTTCGAGATCCATGGCGATGATCGCCTCGTCCTCGATCACCATCACCTTGCCGCTGATCGACTTGGCCATCTCTTCCTGCGCCGTCGCCACCATCTCTTCGGCTTCTTCCTCGGTGCAATTGGTGATTTCACCGATCTGCGCATAGGAAAACTGCTCGATCGTGTAAAGCAGCAGCGCTTCTCGTGTGCCCGGCGTCAGCGGAGACATATGGCGGTTGGCCTGCGCGGCCAAAAAGCTGTCTCCCTCAGTGGCTTCCACCGGCGCGCCGGAGCTTGTCCAGATCGCGTGGAAGGCGGCAAAGAGCGCCACTCTGGGGCTGCGCGAGCGGTCACCCAGCTCGGGGTCGTCCAGCATGGCCTCAAGGGTGGCCGCTGCATAGGCGTCCCCCGATTTCTGGCTCCCGGTCAGCGCTCTGGAGTAGCGGCGCAGGTATGGAAGTTCCCGCGCGATGCCATCGGCAAAGCTTTCGGAAGGTGCACTATTCATGTTGCCTTACCCGTTTTTTTATTGGCGTTACGGAACCAAACGTGGGGGCGCGGCGTTTGGTTCCAAAATAATGTGCGCAGCAGGGAAAAAACTTTGGAACCATTTGGCGTGCCTAAGGGTTTTGACCGGGATGGCCGATAAATACGGGTGGGTCAGGTGACGCAGAAAGGCAAGAAGGTAGCGATGAAAGAGCAGCAAAAAGAGGCTGGAGACGGATTGCGTCGGCAGATCGACGAAAACTTGCGCCGGGTGTTTCAGGCGCAGGTCGAGGAAGATGTGCCAGACAGGTTCACGGATCTTATCAACCGCCTGCGTCAGCAGGATGGAGAAGGCGGTTCCAGCAAATGACAACAGCCGCAGCCGAAGTTCCACCGAGCGATCCGCGCGACGAGATCGTTAAGCATCTTCCTGCAATGCGCGCCTTTGCCATGAGCCTTGCCAGAAATTCTGCGCAGGCTGATGACTTGGTGCAAGACTCCGTGGTCAAGGCATGGAGCAACTTTGACAAGTTCAAACCGGGCACCAACCTTCGGGCCTGGCTTTTCACGATCCTGCGCAACACCTTTTATTCGGCACGCCGCAAGTCTGGCCGGGAAGTGGCTGATGTGGATGGGGTGATGGCGGGCAATCTTGCCTCTAAACCCGATCATGATGGCCGCCTTGCCCTCGCCGATTTTCAAACAGCCTTTGCGACCCTGCCCGATGAACAGCGCGAAACCCTGTGGCTCGTCGGCGCACTTGGTATGTCCTACGATGAGGCCGCCGTCACCTGCGGCTGCGCCGTGGGCACCGTCAAGAGCCGCGCCAACCGTGCCCGCGCCCGACTTGCCGAGATTTTGCACCTCAGCGATGAAGACGAGTTGGAACTGACAGATCAGAGCACAATGGCCGTCGTCGCGGCCAGCAACACCCCGCTCGGGTGAGCCTGGGGAGCAGGGTGTGAAAGGCATCACACAATCACTGGTTTTTCGCGTCGTCGTGATGCTCACCGTTGCACTCTTGCCGGTGGGCATCATCGCTTTGATGCAGACGGCCAACGTGTCGCGGCAGGCCAGCGAGTTGAACCGCTCGGCGCTGTATGGGCGCACGGTGGCGGATGTCGAAGACATGCGCGATCTGCTGCACGGGGGCTTTGCGTCAGCCCGGGTGATGGCCACTTCAGTTGTCGGCCTGCGCGATGATCCGGCAGCATGCTCCGACCTGATGCGCCAGCTTGTCGATCGCAGCGTTGTCTACTCACTCGCGATGTTCGTGGACGCTGAATACCAGAGCAACTGCAACTCCCGGGGTGAAACCTTCGATCTGACCGGCTCGACCTTTTCCGAGCGGATGGTCCGCGACCGGGTGCCCATGGCAGATCTGCTCTCGCCGGGCAGGGTGACCGGCGAAGAGGTGATGGTGCTGGGCTATCCGGTCTATCAGGATGGTGTCTTCCTCGGTTTCGTCTCCATCTCGATCATGGAAGGTGATCTGACCCAGCATACCGGTGCCGACACGCTGCCAGCTACGGAAGAGATGGTAGAAGAGCCAATAGATCTCCTAACCTTCACGGATGACGGGCAGGTTCTGCTGGCGCGCAGCGACGCAGACACGCTTAGCCGCGAACTGCCCACCGATGTCTCTCTCCAAGCCCTCGCTGGCGGCGGTGTAACGGCCTTCTCGGCCGAGAACGCGAATGGCGATACGCGGATTTACACGCTGGTCACGATCATTCCGGGCCTCGTCCACGCCATGGCGATCTGGGAAGATGCCACGCCGAGCGGGCTTAACTGGTATAGCGCCGCCGTCTTTCCGATGCTGATGTGGATCATCTCGCTGGGGGTTGCCTACATTGCCGTTCACCGGCTGGTTCTGGTCCATATCCGCCGCTTGCGGGCACGGATGATCCGCTTTGCGGCCGGCCATCGGAGCCTTGGGGGGCAAACCGGGCTTTCTGATCGAGCACCAACCGAACTGCGGGAGATGAACGAAACATTTTCCAGCATGGCCGAGACCATTTTGCGCGATGAAGCCGAGCTGGAGGACGGGCTAAACGAGAAAAACCTGTTGCTGCGCGAGGTGCATCACAGGGTCAAAAACAATCTCCAGCTCATCGCCTCTGTGATGAACATGGAAATCCGCAAGGCTGAGGGCGATGAGGCGCGCACCACGCTGCGGCGTATCCTCGACCGGGTTCTTGGCCTCGCAACCGTGCATTCCAGCCTCTACCAAACCTCCCGGCTCTCCATCGTGCATGCTGATCTGCTCCTCAACGCGATCCTGCGCCAAACCCTGTCTACTGCGCTTCCAAAGGAGGCCGGGGTGAGCCCGAAGATGGATATCGAAGGTTTGACGCTGGCTCCCGATCAGGCCGTGCCGGTGGCCCTTCTGACCACGGAAGCGGTGACCAATGCCACCAAGCATATGGGCCACCCCGACGGGCCCGGTACGGCGTGGCTGAAAATCACGCTTGAGGAGCTGGAGCCCGAGCACACGCCCGCCACCGGCGATGAAGATGAAGAGCCATCTGCTCGTGCACGGCTCACGGTTGTCAATTCTGTCGGCGAGCCGCTCAGCAGGGATTACACACCGCCCTCCAGCAACGGGCTCGGAAACCAGCTGATCCGCGCCTTCGCGGCGCAACTTGGCGGCAAGCTTTCGATTGACCCGGGCGAAGAGACCTTTGAGCTGTCGGTGACCTTCCCGATAGACGATCAGCCCGAGGGCACTCCGGTTGCCCCCGTCGCGCCGGGCGAGCGCACCGTTCCACCCAGCTCCGGGCTGGCTGAAGGCCCCAAAGGCGGCACGATATGACGCTGGCGGGCGATCACACGCCCGCACGGCAGGAGGAGCGCCGCACGCAGATGCTCGTCACCGCGCGTGAGGCCTATCCTGCCTTTGAGCGGGCCGTGCTGGCGGCGAGAGAGCGGATCAATCTCAGCTTCCGTATTTTCGATCTGCGCACGCCGCTTCATAGCGAAGAGGGCCGCGCTGTTGGCTCCAGCTGGGCCGACCTCTTGGCCCATGTGCTGCGGCGCGGGGTCAACATTCGCCTCGTGGTGACCGACTTCGATCCGGTTGGCGCGCCTGACCTCCACCGGGGCTCATGGCGGACCATGCGGCAATGCGCCGGTCTGCGAGAGATCGCGGGCGAAGATGGCACCGGCACGCTGGAGGCAATCGCCGCCCGTCATCCGGCGCGAATCGGCAAGGTGCCGGGCGCCGCGCTCTGGCCGATTGCGGCGTGGAAATTGCGGCAGGCGGTGCAAATGCTCAACGGCTTGCCGGGCGGTGAGCGTCGACGCTTTATCACCGAGGCGCCACGGCTGCGCCCCCATCTGAAGGAAGAGGGTGATACGGGCGATGTCATCCGCGCAAACTGGTGGCACGGCTTTCGCATGACGCCCGCAACCCATCACCAGAAGCTCGCGGTCATTGATGGCGAAGTTCTCTACATCGGCGGGCTCGATCTGGATGAGCGGCGCTGGGATACGCCCAAGCATGACCGCCCTGCGCGAAAGACCTGGCATGATATCCAGATGCTGCTCCACGATGCGCAGATCGCCGGTGTCGCTGAGCGTCATCTTGACAACTTTATCTCTCAAACAGCAGGCGAGGGGCCTGATCCCGAAGGGCAACATGCCGGCGGGCAACTCACCTCCGGCAACCTGCGTTTTCTGACAACCATGTCGACGCCCTCCCGCCTCGCGCCCTTCCGGTTCTCTCCCAAAAAGCTCTCCTCTGGCCTCTACGATGCGCATGTCGCCCGCGCTGAAGAGGCCAGAAATCTGATCTATCTCGAAACCCAGTTCTTTCGCGACCGCAAGCTGGCACGCCACCTTGCGCACCGCGCGCGGGAGAACCCGGATCTGAAGCTATTGCTCGTCCTGCCCGCAGCACCGGAAGAGGTTGCCTTTACAAGTGGCGGCACCGACGCCCGCTATGGCGAGTTTCTGCAATCCCGTTGCCTGCGCATCCTGCGCAAGGGCTTCGGCAAACGGTTTTTCGCTCTTTCCCCGGCGCAACGCCGCAAACCGGGCTCCGAGGCGGAAGAAGCCGGTAAAGAGGCTGTTGGCACAGCCGATGGGGCTGGGCGGGAGAACGGCGGTTTGGGGCGGGTCGCCCTGCGCGGTGCGCCGATGATCTATGTGCATGCGAAACTGTCGGTGTTTGACGATACGGCGAGCATTGTATCTTCCGCCAACCTCAATGGCCGTAGCCTGCGCTGGGATACGGAAGCGGGGCTGGAGTTTTCCGGCAGGGATGAGGTCAGCATGATCCGCGAGCGTGTCTTGGCTCATTGGTATCCAGAGGCTGACGGCGCGCACAGGGCAGAGATGCTCGATCCGGCGCGCGCCTTTGAGGCCTGGGTCAGCGCGGCGAAGCGCGATGCCGCGCGGCAGCCTGAAGACCGGGAAGGCTACCTGCTGCCGCATGATCTCCGCCCGGCCCTGCGCTTTGGACGCGCGGTGCCCGGCGTTCCCGAAGAAATGGTGTAAGGGCGGGCGGCTTACTCGTTCGCCGCTACCTTCTGCGCCGCCTCTTCATCAAGCGCCTGTCGCCGCTCTGCGGCCTCCCGCATTTCATCATCGGGTTTCATCAGGTCGGCGACCAGCAGGAGCCAGAGCAGAACCGGGATTGCCACAAACCCACCAAGTGGCCCCCAGATCCACAGGAAGAAGACCAGAGACAGGAAGATGAGCAGAGGGTTCATCTTTAGCGTCCGCCCCACCAGAGATGGGGTGACAAACTGCCCTTCGGTGACGTTCATGCAGAGGTAAACCCCCATCGGCACGACGGACATGATCCCGTCAAAGGCGACGATGCCACCAAGCAGAAGAACCGTCGCAAAAATCGCCGGGCCGAGGTAGGGCACAAAGTTTACCGCAAAGGCCGCCAGCCCCCAGAGGATAGGCGAGGCCATGCCCAGCATCACCATGGCCGCCGTGACGGCAAGGCCCAAGCAGGCGTTGATCAGCGTAATCGTGATGAAGTAACGCGATACCATGTGCTCTGCCGCAACCAGCGATGCTTTGTAGCGCTCTTGCGCTTCACGGTTGCGACCGCCAAGTGCCTTCGCGGCCCATGCGTAGATGCTGTCTCGCGTGAACAGGAAGAAGAACAGAACGCCGGTGAAGATCATCACCTGCGCGGCGATGGTGGGCGCAAGGGCAATTGCATCCATGGCCGAGGGGAGGGCGACCGAGCCTTCGCCTTCTCCGTTGTCCCCATTTTCGCCCTCAGGGTTGATCGCGTCCTTCACGTCCTCCGTCATCTCGTTGAGGCCGCGCAAGGCATCCTGAAACTGACGCAGGGTTTCCTGCAACTCGCTCCAGACCATTGGCAGCTTGTCGAGGGCCCGCCAGAGGACGGGTTCGAGCAACAGCGCCAGCATGGTGAGGGAAACAAGAGCGAAGGCCAGCACGGTGCCGGCAGCAGCGGCGCGTGGAAGGCCCAAACTCAAGAACACTCCGATCGCCGGAGAAAGGATGACCCCGGTGATGAGCGCCAGCACCGTAGGGGCCAGAAAATAGGCGCCGGCCTTCAGCGAGGCGGTCGTAAGGATCGCGGCGATGATGAACAGGGGGACGGATATCGAGCGGCTGGCGAGCACTTGGGGCATCTCCTCGGGGGCAAGGGCAGGAGGCGTGGGGGGGTGTTGGGGTGGAAACAAAAATCCCCCGAGACCGGTCGATCCGGCCCCGGGGGGCACTCGTCATTCAGCAGAAGCGCCCCCTAGCAGGAGGCGCTTCCATTGTGTTCAGGTCAACCGTCTTCGTACTCGGGGAAGCTTTTCAGCTGT
Organism: Oceanicola sp. D3; assembly: GCF_006351965.1. NCBI lineage: Bacteria > Pseudomonadati > Pseudomonadota > Alphaproteobacteria > Rhodobacterales > Roseobacteraceae > Oceanicola > Oceanicola sp. D3. The sequence goes on along the minus strand of NZ_CP040932.1, from coordinate 2,435,368 downwards.
TCCTCGGAGGTGTTGACGTAGGCGCGCAGATCATCGCCATCCGACTGCTTCTGCAGCGAAATGCCTTTGAAGCTGATCGCAACGGGCTTCTCGCCAATGCCGAGGAAACCGCCCACGTCGATCACCGCATCGGTGACGACACCATCGGACGAAATCAGGATCTCGGAGATCTCGCCAACGCGGTTGTCGTTCGGGTCGTAAACAGCCAGACCAGTCAACTCATCGGAAGACATTTCAGTGACCATCACTTCAGCGTAACCGTCACGGGTGAAGCCGGTCATGTCGCCGCTTTCGGAAGCATCAGCCATTTCGGCTTCGGCTTCGTTACCGGCAGCTTTCATAGTGTCGCCTGCCTCAGCCATTTCGGCTTCGGCTTCTTCGCCAGCAGCTTCCAAGGTTTCGCCTGCCTCAGCCATTTCGGCTTCGGCTTCTTCGCCAGCGGCTTCCATGGTGTCGCCCGCTTCAGCCATTTCGGCTTCAGCTTCCTCACCGGTCTGCTCCATGGCAGTTTCGGCTTCGGCCAGCTCTTCGGTCATGCCAGTGTCGGCGGCGTTGTCGCCAGCATCGGTCATTTCGACCTCTTCACCGGGGGTCTCTTCGAGCGGTTCAGCCACGGTGCCGTCTTCGGCGGCAGCTTGGTCCGTCTCAGCGGGTTCGCTAAACTCGAAGGCAGGTGCTTGATCAAGCGCTTCACGGCTGGACGACACGGTCACGAAATAGTCGCCCGGCGAGTCGCTGTCGGCCACAAGGTCGAGCGAGTCCATGGTCAGAGCCACGGGCTTTTCGCCGATGCCGAGGAAGCCGCCCACGTCAACGATGACGCCTTCGACTTCGCCGCTGCGGGCGAGGATCACGTCGCTGACTTCGCCGATGTCTTCCCACTCGGCCTCAGCTTCAGCAACACCTTCTTCGCCGTATTCCATCTCATCGGACATTGCGTAGACGCGCTTGCCGATAAAGTCGCTTGCCATCACGTCCTGCTGGTCTGCGGACTGGATGAAGCCACCGTCGGCCATCACTTCGGCGCCGGCTTCGGGCGCGGTTGTGTCTTCCGACGCCGTGGCGTCCTGCGCGAAGGCAGGCATGCACAGCGACGCGGTCAGCGCGGTTGTTGCAAGAATGCGTTTCATTTTAGTCTCTCCGGATTTCTGGTTTCAGAAATTGCGGCATTGCGCCGCTTGTGGAGAGAGAACCGGGGAATGTGATGTTTGTTCCTGAGATTTATGTTCTGCGGTGAAGGAACTAAATTGCATGTGGCGCGTTAGAGGCGCCTGTTTGGAATTGAACTATTCGGCGGTTATTCGCTGAGAGCCAATATTGGGGGCTGAAATAAAAAAGGGGCGCCAGCCGGGCGCCCCTTCTTTGTTGTCGTGTGCTGTGCGGTTACGGTGTGCGTCCGCGCATCGCCCGGGCAACCATGGCCACCACGAAGAGGATGAGGAACACGAAGAACAGCACCTGCGCGATACCAGCGCTGGCGCTGGCGATCCCGCCAAAGCCAAACAGTGCTGCGACGAGTGCGATAACGAGGAAGGTAAGAGCCCAACCAAGCATTTTTCTTTCCTTTCATTTCATCAATATTGCCGAAAGATCATTTCCGGCTCTTGCATCGACAACAGCGGTAGAGAGTGTCTGGTTCCGGAAATTGTTTTCACATCTTTCTCGGAACCATTCGTCCTTCGGTCGGTTGAATTGTCGAATGACACATCGGAAATACGAAGGAGACGTCACATGGCACAGGCCAAGACGACTGAAAACAGCAGCGCAACCAAAGCCGAAGACGAAGTGTCGGCGCAGATTGCGGCACTGAAATCCGACATCGCAAGCCTCACCAGCGCGGTGGCTGACCTCGGCCGCGCCAAGGGTTCGGAGTTTCAGGCCTACGCCAAGGGCAAAGCAAATGACGCACGGGCGAAGGCGCAGGAGGGTGCGGATTACATGAAGCACAATGCCGAATTCGCCTATGGCAAGGCCAATGACTTCGTGGTGGAGCGCCCTGCCACGGCGATCGGCATCGCGGCTGCCGTCGGATTCCTTGTGGGTCACATCTCGGCCCGTAAATAACATGCTGGCGCGTATTCAAATGAGCCTGGCGCATGCTGTGCGCCGGCTGGCTTTCTCGGCGGGCGCGAGCCTTTGCTTTCTGGTCGGCGCCGCCTTCCTGACCGTTGCAGGCTGGATTTATCTGGCCGAAACGACTTCGACGCAGACCGCCGCCCTCATCGTAGGCGCGGTCTGGTTCGCGGTTGGCTTCATTTTGCTTGGCTTGTCCCGCGTTAAGCCTGTGCATGCCGTGGCCCCCCCGCCTGCCGCCGCTGCTCCGGGTCCGCTCGGGTTGGCCGAGGCCTTCCTGTTTGGCTTGCAGGCCGGGCGGGGCACGTCGAAGGGCGGGTAAGCCATGGCGACGGACTGCGAACATTGCCCGCTGCGCAAGAAGCCCATCTTCAAACAGCTGTCTGCGCGTGAGCTTCGGTTCATGTCCGATTTCAAATCGGGCGAGCTCACGGTTGAGCCGGGCACACCCATCCTCATGGAAGGCTCCAACAGCCCCCAGCTCTATACCGCCCTGCGTGGCAAGGGTCTGCGCTACAAACTGTTGGAAAACGGTGATCGGCAGGTGGTGAACTTTGTCTTCCCCGGTGACTTCCTCGGGCTGCAAGCCGCCATCATGGGTGAAATGGGCCATTCGGTTGAGGCGACCACGGCGATGACGCTTTGCGTGTTTGACCGCAATGCGCTGTGGGACTTTTTCCGCTCGCACCCCGAGCGCGCCTTTGATGTCACCTGGATCGCCGCAGAAGAAGAGCACTTTTTGGGCGAGGCCCTGCTCAGTGTGGGCCAGCGCAATGCCGTAGAAGCGATTGCCTGGGCCTTGGTGAAGCTGCACCAGCGCGGCGAGGCCCTTGGCATCACCCGCAATGGAGAGATGGCACTGCTCTATCGCCAGCAGGATCTGGCGGATGCGCTTGGCCTGTCGCTCGTGCACACCAACAAGAGCCTTGCCAAGTTGAGAGACAGGCAGCTTGCCACCTGGCGCAATGGTCGGCTTGCCTTGCACGATCTGGACAAGCTCCGCGAGATGGCGGGGATGGAAAAAGAAGAAACGCGCGTTCGCCCGCTGATGTAGGCGGTGTTAGCGCCCGGCGGCGAGCGCTGCCGAAATCGCTTCGCTCAGAACAGCGCGCTCGCCGATGTGATTGGACAGAACCAAGATCAGCCGGGCGTTAAGCGCCGCGCTTGCGTCTTCCGACAGACCTTCATGAGCTTGCAGCAACTCGGCGTAAAAGCCGTCTGGATCGGGGATGTTGGGCTCTGTGTTCAGCATCGAGTCACTCCATTGCCAAGGCGCGGTGAAGGGCAAGCGACACCGCCGCTGGGTCGGGCGAGGCCCAGCGGGCGGCGACGTGTTGGTCTGGCCGGATGAGGTACACGGCCTCTTTGGCCCTTCCAAGGTAACGCTCTGCCAAGCAGCCCGTTGGGTCATCTTCCCGGCTGATGGAAAGGCGCGCCACCTGCGCGGGCAGGTCGCCGGGCAAGTCCGGGCCGGTGCCGTTTATCGCGAGCAGCGTGAAGCCGCCGCCCAGTTGAGGCAGTAGAAACCCGTCGCGGAGGGGCGCATCGGGGCAGGGCGCGCCGGGGCGTGTGCGCTCGGGGCCGCCCGGCAGGGCATCTGGGCTGTTGAGCGGGCCATCGTCATAGGTGCAGGGCAACGAGAGGCGGCCCGAGTTAACCAGCGGACGGGCAAAAGCGTGGTGCTCCGCAAGGTCTAGCACGGCGTTGCGGAACATGTGGCTAACCGGTGATTTCGGCGTGATGAAATCGGTGGAGCGGGTGGAGTTGAGGATGTTTTCATCCGCGCCATACCGGCGTTCGGCGCAGTAGCTGTCGAGCAGGGCTTCGGGTGCTTCACCGCGCAGCACCATGCCCAGCTTCCAGCCGAGGTTATCAACGTCTTGCATGCCGGAATTGGCACCACGCGCACCGAAGGGGCTGACTTGGTGCGCGGAGTCCCCTGCAAAGAGCACGCGACCGTGGCGAAACTTCTGCATCCGGCGGCACTGGAAGGTGTAGATCGACGTCCAGACGATATCATAGGCCACATCCGGGCTGAGCATGGCGTCGAGGCGGCGGCGCACGTTCTCTTCTTTCAACTCTTCCTTGCGGTCCACATCCCAGCCGATCTGGAAGTCCACGCGCCATTCGCCATCGGGCTGTTTGTGCAGCAGGGTGGAAGCACCCGCCCCGTGCGAAGGCTCGAAGGAAAACCAGCGCTCGGTGGGGAAGGGGGCCTGCATGGTGATGTCGGCAATGAGGAAACTGTCCTGAAACACCCGGCCCTCAAAGTCGAGCCCCATCATCTTGCGGGTTGGTGAGCCCGCTCCATCGCAGGCGACCACATAGTCGGCCTCGATCTGATAGGGGCCTTCGGGGGTGGCGATATCCAGCGTGACGTGGCTGTCATGAGGGGTGATCCCCTCCAGCCGGTTTCTGCCCCGCAGGTCGATCTGCGCACCGTCAGCGTTGGCCTCACGCACTCGCTCCACGAGGAAGCGCTCGAAGTAGGGTTGCTGAAGGTTGATGAAGGCCGGAAACTTGTGGCCTTCCTCGGGCAGGAGGTTGAACTCAAACACCTTTCGGTCTTCGTGGAACACCTTGCCGAGATTCCAGACCACGCCTTTTTCCAGCGCCTTCTCCCCCAGCCCGTAACGATCTGCGATTTCAAGCGACCGTTTGGAAAAGCAAATGGCGCGGGAGCCTTGGCCAACGCCCTCGTGATCATCAAGCAGCACCACCGGCAAGCCCTGAAGCCCGAGGTCCAGCGCCGTTGCCACGCCGATCGGTCCGCCGCCAATGACGACCACCGGATGGCGTACCGGTGCGGGGGCATCCTGATCGGCGGAGCGCGCGTAGGGATAAAGCTTGAAGGCAAGCTGGTAGCGATCTTGGATCATCGGGTTTCCTCCCCTCGGGCCGTCAGCCTTGCAGCGCGGCCCACATTTCCTTGTCGCGCTCGGCGGTCCAGATGCGCGGCGTGTCGATGCCTTGGGCCTCGTCAAAGGCGCGGGCGACGTTGAAGGGCAGGCAGTGTTCGTAGATCGCGTAATCCGCAAACTTGGGGTCGCAGGCGGCGCGGATAGCGTCCCACGCCTCCTTCAAGGTGCCGCCGCGCGCGGCGACCTTGGCCGCCGGAGCGTAGGTGGAGGCGACGAAATCGCGGGTGTTCTCGATGGCGGCGTTGACCATCTTGGAGCCGATGAGCGCGTCGCCCCGGCCCGGTGCGATGGCGTCAAGGTCGAAGGCCTTGATGGCGTCCAGTGTCTTGCCCCAGTCGGCGAAGTGGCCGTCGCCGCAGTAGCAGGCGGAGTGATATTCAACGATGTCGCCGGTGAACATGACGTTCTGGTCGGGCACGTGGATGACGATATCTCCCGCCGTGTGGGCGCGGCCAAGCTGCATGAGGTCGACGCGGCGGTTGCCGAGGAAAACGCTCATCTTGCCGGTGAAGGTCGTGGTGGGCCATGTCAGGCCGGGGATGCTCTCGTGCCCTTCAAAGAGGCGTGGGAAGCGGTCGAACTCGCTATCCCAATCCTCCTGCCCGCGCTCTGCCACCATGGCGCGGGCGGTATCGGACATGATGATCTGCTCGGCCCCGAAGGCAGATGCGCCCAGCACGCGAACGGCGTGGTAATGGGTGAGCACCACGTGGCTGATCGGCTTGTCGGTGACGCTTCGGACGCAGTCGATCACCTTGTTCGCCAGCCGGGGTGTGGCCTGCGCCTCGACGATCATCACGCTGTCATCGCCAATGATGACGCCCGAGTTCGGGTCTCCCTCGGCGGTGAAGGCATAGAGGCCCTCGCCAACTTCGGTGAAGCTGATCTTCTTTTCGGTCATGTCTCCGGCAGAGGCGAAGGCTTTTGCCATGGTGCGTTTCCTTTGTCGTCTTGCCGGAGATTTCGTGCCTCCGGCGGGGATATTTTCAGCAAGAAAATGAGGTGGTTGGGCGATGGACCGTTGCGGCGAGATGTGCTTTGCTCGGGTCATGAAACGAGTGCATTACGGGTATTGGGTGGCGCTGGCCGTCACGGTGGCCATGGCGGCGGTGCTGCTGTGGTGGGGGCGCGAGCCGATTTGCAAATGCGGCTATGTGAAGTTTTGGCATGGCGCGGTGGTCTCGAGCGAGAATTCGCAGCATATCACCGACTGGTACACGCCGAGCCATATCATCCACGGACTGCTGTTTTACGGGTTGCTCTGGCTGGTGGCGTGGAAGTTGCCGTTGGGCTGGCGCTTTGCGATTGCCACGGCGATCGAGGCGGGCTGGGAGCTTTTGGAGAACACCGACAAGGTGATCGAGCATTACCGCAGCGTGACGATCTCGCTCGATTACTACGGCGACTCGGTGCTGAACTCGGTTAGCGACATTGCGGCTATGTGGCTGGGCTTCCTGCTGGCCCGCAAGCTGCCGGTTTGGGCCAGCGTTTTGCTGGCGCTGGCGTTTGAGGCCTTCACCACATGGATGATCCGCGACGGGCTGGCGCTGAACGTGCTCATGCTGCTCTACCCGTTCGAAGCGGTGAAGGCCTGGCAGGGGGCGGGTTAGGGCCACTTGACGGCCCCGAGGATTTTGCCGGTGCAGGTGCCAAACCCGATGCGATAGCCGTCGCCCTCGGCATGGCCTTCCAGCGTGAGCGTGTCGCCGTCTTCGATGAAGGTGCGGGTTTCGCCCGTGTCCAGCGTCAAAGGCTCCTTGCCGCCCCATGTGACTTCCAGAAGCGAGCCGTAGCTGGATTTGTCAGCCCCGGAGATGGTGCCGGAGCCGAGCAGGTCACCCGCCGTCATGGCGCAGCCAGAGGTACTGTGATGCGCCAGTTGCTGGGCGGCGGAGTAGTACATCTCGTTGTAGTTGGTGTTGGAGAAGGTTGTGGCCGATGCCGCGCCTTCAGGTTGGATCGCCGCCGAAAGCTTGATGTCGAAAAGGCCGGGACGCGGCTCTTCGAGGTAGGGCAGAAGGGGCCTTTCGCGCTCCGGGGTGGAACAGCGGAAAGGCTCCAGCGCGGCGGTTGTCACGATCCAGGGGCTGATCGAGGTGGCGAAGGCCTTGGCCTGAAACGGGCCGAGGGGTTGATATTCCCATGCCTGCACATCGCGGGCGGACCAGTCGTTGAGCAACACGTAGCCGAAGATCATCTGCTCCGCCTCCGCCACGCTCACAGGCTGGCCCATCTCGGAGGAGGTGCCCACGATGGCGCCCATTTCCAGCTCGATGTCGAGCCGCTTGCAGGGGCCGAAGCTTGGCATCTCGGCGTCCGGCGCTTTGGTCTGGCCGTTGGGCCGGTGGATCGGCGTGCCGGAGACGACCACGGTGGAGGCGCGGCCGTTGTAGCCGATGGGGATATGCAACCAATTGGGCGGCAATGCATTTTCTGCTCCGCGGAACATGGTGCCAACGTTGGTGGCGTGCTGCTTGCCGGCGTAGAAATCGGTGTATTCCGAAACGAGGAAAGGCATGTGCAGCTCGGCCTCCTCCATCGGCACGAGCAGGGGCTGCACCACGCTGGCCTTGGGGGAGCCATCTGCCAGCAGCTCGGTGAGGGTGCTGCGCAGCTCGCCCCAGGCCTGCGGGCCAAGTTCCATCACCTCGTTCCAGAAGGGCACGTCGAACACGGGCACATCGGCCAGCGTAACCAGGCCAGCCTCCTCGGCAGCGGCCATGTCGAGGATCATGTCGCCTATGGCCACGCCGCAGCGCGGGTCTTCCTCACCGGTGGAGAAAACGCCGTAGGGCAGGTTGTTGAGGGGGAAGGGGTGGCCTTCGGCGTTGGCCGAAGCGACCCAGGATTTGATCAGGGGCATTGCGTTTCCTTGCTGCATGGTGAGTTGGCACCCACCCTACGTCATTTCTTTCCGGGGGTTCCGTCGAACTTCTTTTCCAGCGTTTCCCAGCAGTCGATGTAGTTGTCCTGCAGCGGTGCCTCATTGGCAGCGAAGCTTGTGAGGTGCTGGGGGAAGCGGGTTTCGAACATGAAGCTCATAGTGTTGTCGAGCTTGTGCGGTTTCAGCTCGGCGTTGGAGGCACCCTCGAAGGCGTCACGGTCCGGCCCGTGGGGGAGCATCATGTTGTGCAGGCTCATCCCGCCGGGGACGAAGCCCTGTGGTTTGGCATCATACTGGCCGTAGATGTTGCCCATCAGTTCGGACATGATGTTTTTGTGATACCACGGCGGGCGGAAGGTATTTTCGGCCACCATCCAGCGCTCGCGAAAGAGGACGAAGTCGATATTCGCGGTGCCGGGCACGCCCGAGGGGGCTGTGAGGACGGTGAAGATTGACGGGTCGGGGTGATCGAAGAGGATCGCGCCGACGGGGCAGTAGGTGCTGAGGTCGTATTTGTAAGGCGCGTAGTTGCCGTGCCATGCGACAACGTCGAGCGGGCTTTGGGCGATTTTTGTTTCATGAAACTGGCCGCACCATTTGATGGTGAGGGTGGAGGGCACTTCACGGTCTTCATACGCCGCGACGGGGGCCTTGAAATCGCGCGGGTTGGCGAGGCAGTTGGCGCCGATGGGGCCGCGGCCGGGCAGCTCGAACTTCTGTCCGTAATTCTCGCAAACGAAGCCGCGCGCGGGGCCTTCGAGCACTTCGACACGGTAGACGAGGCCGCGTGGGATGATTGCGATCTCTTGCGGTGCAAGGTCGATGATGCCGAGCTCGGTGGCGAAACGTAGTTTGCCCTCTTGCGGAACGACCAGCAACTCACTGTCGGCGCTGTAGAAATACGCATCTTCCATGGAGGCGGTGACGAGGTAGATGTGGCTCGCCATGCCGACCTGGGTGTTCACGTCGCCTGCCGTGGTCATCGTGCGCATGCCGGTCAGCCAGGTAAGGGGCTGGTCGGAATGAGGCACCGGATCCCAACGGTACTGGCCGAGGGAGGTGACATTGTCGACCACGTTGGGGGCGGAGACCCAGTAGGGCAGGTCGATCCGCTCGTAGCGGTGGGAGTGCTTCACCGAGGGCCTGATCCGGTAAGTCCATGTGCGCTCGGGCGGATCTGCGGTGAAGGCGGTGCCGGAGAGCTGCTCGCCGTAGAGGCCGTAGTTACACTTTTGCGGGCTGTTCATGCCTTGGGGAAGCGCGCCGGGGAGGGCCTCGGTTTCGAAGTCATTGGCGAAACCGGGCATGTAGCCGGGGGTGGTGCCGATGTGGCTCGGGGCCTGGGTGAGGCCTGCGGGCTTCGATTGATCGTTCATGGCGCGTCCTCCTGTGGGGGTGTGATAATAGTTGAAAATGTAACTAACAAGGGGCATCACAGGAGAATGAGCTTTGATCTGACAGACTTCCTCCCCTATCTGCTGAACCAGGCCGCCGAGGCTGCGAGCCTTGATTTTCAACGGGAATACAAGGCCCGCTACGGGATGCTGCGCACCGAATGGCGGGTGCTCTTTCACCTCGGACGCTATGGCGACATGAGCGCGCGCGACATCGTGGAGCGGGCGATGATTCACAAGACGAAGGTGAGTCGCGCCGTGGCGGCGCTGGAAGAGCGGCGGTTTTTGACCCGGCGTGAGGTGGAAGAGGATCGGCGGCGGGAGGTGCTCTCGTTGACGGCTCAGGGGCGCGAGGCGTTTACGGAGTTGACCAGCTTGGCGGAGGCGCATGATGCGGCGCTGCTGGAAGGGGTCTCGGCGGAGGATGCGGCGGTGGTCCGGCGGGTGCTGCGGCAGGTTGCCGGGCTGTAGGGCAGGAGTTGGTTCGCTCTACTGTTGGCGGCTGTGCGCCTTCGCGTATTTGGAAAGCTTTTCAGCCACTTCCGGCGCGGGCGGGGCGGAGCGGCGGGTTTCCATATCGATATGCAGCAGGAGCTGGGTGCAGGAGGCAGAGAGCGTTTCGCCTACATACATCTCGTGGTGCATGCGCAGCTTCTTGCCCTCGGCCATGAGGATCGTTGTGCGCACCTCGCAGGCCGCGCCAGCATGCACCTCGGCCAGATATTTAATGTGATTGTCGACGGTAAACCAGCTTGCCCCCTGCGAACCGGGGCTGTCGGGGCCCATGCCGATGGCCACGAGGATCGTATCGCCCGCGTCTGACCAGAGCTGGCCATAGCGGCTTTCGTTCATGTGGCCGTTGTAATCCGTCCAGTCCACAGGGATCGTCCGGCGCAGCGTTACCAGAGGCTCGGGGCCGGGAGGCGGCGGCGGGGGCGTTAGCGATTTATCGTGGGTGTTCAGCACCTTGCCTGCCGCGCTGCCCTGTTGCTTGAGGGCGCGGAGAAGGGCGACAAGGTTGTTGTCACGCTGGGTGGTGAGCTCTGCGGTGGTGAGGTGGCCTGATTGCGCATCGGATTGCGTGGCGATCTTTTGCACCAGCGCGTCATCGAGGTCTGGCACGTCGGTCAGATGGCTCCAGGGCCATTTCAGCGCCGGGCCGAATTGGGCGAGGAATTGGGCAAAGCCGCCGTCACCGCCAGCGAGGCGGTAGGTTTCGAACAGGCCCATCTGTGCCCAACGCGGGCCGAAACCCATGCGGATGGCTTCGTCGATCTGCTCGGTGGTGGCCACGCCGTCTTTGACCAGCCAGAGCGCCTCGCGCCAGACAGATTCCAGCAGGCGGTCTGCGATGTGGCCGTCGATTTCTGATGCAATCTCAAGTGGATACATGCCGATTCTGTGGAGCGTTGCGGCGGCTTTGGCGGTGTTTTGGCCGACGAGTTCGACCAGTGGGAGCAGATAGACCGGGTTGAAGGGATGGGCCACGATAATGCGCCCCTTCCCACCATTCAGGGCGGTGGGGGTGAAGCCGGAGGTGGAGGAGGCGCAGACCGCATTTTGCGGTGCGTTCTTTAGCGCTTCGGCCCAGATTTCATGTTTGAGATCAAGGCGTTCCGGCGCGCTCTCTTGCACCCAATCCGCGCCTTCGACGGCCTTCGCAAGCGGTGCCATCACAAGGCTGCCCTCGGGCGGCAGGGCGACCTCGCTGAGCATTGGCAGGCTGCGGCGGGCGGCTTCGAGCGTGGCGGTCAGCCGGGCCTCGGCTCCGGGGGCCGGGTCGTGGACGGCCACGTCCCAGCCTGCCAGCAAAAACCGTGCCGCCCATCCGGCACCGATAGCACCGGCGCCGAGGATTGCGGCCTTCAGCGGCATCGCACCCGCTCGACCATGTAGCCCTCATCCCACCAGAACAGGTGGTCGTCCGCAGAGAGCATGAGCAGCACATCGCGCTCGTAACTTTCACCCTCGCCCATGCAACTCATCGTCACCGACCAGGCGGAGCCGGAAGGATGCGGCTCGGCCACAACGATATCGCAGCCATTCTCGTAACCGGCAAACTCTGTGTCGGCGAGATAGATCGGCGCCTCGGGCACTTCGCCTTGCGTATTGGCGCACCAGGCCGGATCGGCAGCCCAGAACCCGGCCCAGGGCGGAATTTCTGCCGCGGCGGGCGTGGCGAGACAGGCAAGGGCGATGCAAAGGCGCTTCATGGGTAATATCTCCGAAACAGTTTAAATTGGGTTTAAATGGGTGGTCGCTTCACCAGACCGAGACTATCGCGCATCTCTTGCGCCGTCATCACCCGCGCACCGAGGCTTTCAACAATGGTCACGGCGCGCTCCACCAGCTGGGCGTTGGTGGCGAGTTCTCCACGGGAAATCATGAGGTTATCTTCCAGCCCTACACGGGCATGGCCGCCTGCAAGCACCGCAGCGGCCACATAGGGCATTTGATCGCGGCCCAGCGAGAAGGCCGAAAACGTCCACCCATTGGGGATGCCCGCGAGCATGGCGTTGAGGGTGGCCAGATCATTCGGGGCGCCCCAAGGCACGCCCATGCAGAGTTGCACCAGCGCGGGGGAGGCTATGACGCCCTCGTCGACCAACTGGCGGGCGAGCCAGAGGTGGCCAGTGTCGAAGGCCTCAATCTCGGGTTTCACGCCGAAGGCCATCATGGCGCGGGCCATGGTGCGGAGCATGCCGGGCGTGTTGGCCATGACATAATCGTTCTCGGCGAAGTTCATGGTGCCGCAATCCAGCGTGCAGATCTCGGGCAGGCAATCGGCCACATGGGCGACGCGCTCTTCGGCGGAGAGGACGACGGATTGTTGTGAAATCGGAAGGGGTTGCGAGGGCGGGCCAAAGAAAAGGTCTCCCCCGAAACCGCAGGTGAGGTTGATCACAAGGTCGGGTTCGAGGTCGCGGATGCGCTCCACGGTTTCGCGGAAGAGGGCGAGATCGTGGGAGGGCGCGCCGGTTTCGGGGTCGCGCACGTGGACGTGGACGCAGGCGGCCCCGGCGAGCGCCGCATTGCGGGCCGCCTCCGCAATTTGCTTTGGCGAGCGGGGGACGTGGGGGGAGCGGTCTTGCGTGCCACCCGCGCCGGTGAGGGCGCAGGTGATGAAGACCTCGCGGGACATGGTGAGCGGCATCGGCTGGTCCTCCCTTGGAGGAAGGTTAGGGCCGATGCCGCCGTGGCGCAATCACTTCAGGCAGGCGGCGTAAGTTGCTGCGATCTCTTGCAGAAGCGTGCTGTAGTGGTCCGGGCCGGGGGCAATGTCGCGGCCGAGCGGATCGAGCCCATGGGCGGTGAGGGCGGTGCCCTCGGTGAGGGTGGCGACGGTGGCGGAAGAGGTATCTGGCTCGGTGATGAGGCAGGTTATGCCCTCTTCGGCGGCGAGGCGAACCTCTTCCATCGCGCGGGGGCCGGCTGCATTGCCGTCGACGCCCGAGAGGGCGTGGGCGGGTGCGAGGTGAAAGCGGCTTTCGAAGTAGGCGAAGGCGCGGTGGGTGGCGAGGTATTCGCGGCCCTCATAGGGGGCGAGGGTGGCGGCTATCTCGGTGGTTTGCGCGGCGAGCTGCTCAGCGGCGCGGGTGGCGTTGGCGCTGTAAGCCTCTGCGTTTTCAGGGTCTTTCTCGGAGAGGGCCTTGGCGATCAGCGGCAGCCATGCTTGCGCATTGACCGGGTCGAGCCAGACGTGCGGGTCTTCGGGGCCGTGATCGTGCCCGTCATGCGCGCCTTCGGCGTGGTCTTCGTGGTCGTCATGGGCCTCGTGATTGTGCTCGGCGTGGTTCTCATGGTCGTGGTCGTCATGGGCCTCGTGATCGTGCTCGGCGTGATCCTCATGGTTGTGGTCGTCATGGGCCTCGTGATCGTGGTCGTCATGGGCCTCATGGTCATGCTCGGCGTGATCCTCATGATCGTGGTCGTCATGCGCCTCATGCTCTTCCTCGCCGTTATGGAGGTGGGCTTCGGCATTGGCGCTGTCGATGATGAGCGTTTCTGGCTGCTCCATCAGAGCGATGATGCGGGCGTTTTCGCCAAGGGTTTCGAAGGGCTTCTCAAGGCCGGGCGACATGGCGGGGCCGACCCAGAAGATCAGGTCGGCCTCTTGGGCGGCACCAGCTTGGGACGGGCGCAGGGAGAGGTCGTGGCCTGAGGTGGCGCGGTCCAGCAGGAGGGTGGGGGTGCCGACACCGTCCATCACCTGAGCGACGAGGGAGTGGACCGGCGGGAGGTCGACCAGCACCTTGGGTTCGGCAAGGGCGGGGGTGACGGCGAGGAGGGCGAGGAGGGATGGGGAAAGGCGCATTAGAGTCTCCGATGTGAGTCGGAGAGGGTGTAAAAGTGATGTTATAACATTGCAAGTGCTTGCAGGTGGGTTAACGGCGCGGCAGAGTGAAGGCCGCGCCGTAACCCGTTGTTATTTTACCCCTCCAGCACGACGAGGGCGTGACGCTTCTTGCCGGCGGAGAGCTTGACCGGTGCAGACAGCGCGGCGGCGTCAAGCATCAGGCCCGCGTCGGTGAGCGGTGCATCGTCGATCCGAGCGCCATTGTCGGCGATCAGGCGCTTGGCTTCCTTGCCCGATTTTGCCAACCCGGCGCGGGTGATCAGCTGCACCACCGAGATACCTTCGGCCACATCCGCCGCCGTGAGGGTGAGGGTGGGCAGATCATCGCCCACGCCGCCCTTTTCGAAAACCTCACGCGCCGTCGCCTCTGCCGCTGCCGCAGCCTCGGCGCCGTGGCAGAGGGTTGTGACCTCATTTGCGAGCCGGATCTTGGCGTCGTTGATCTCGGAGCCTTCTAGCGCACCGAGCCTTTCGCATTCGTCAATGGGCAGCTCCGTGTAGAGCTTGAGGAAGCGGCCGACGTCGGCATCGGTTGTGTTGCGCCAGAACTGCCAGAACTCGTAGGGCGCGCACATTTCGGCGTTGAGCCAGATGGCGCCATCGGCCGATTTGCCCATCTTCTTGCCGTCCGAGGTGGTCAGCAGGGGCGAGGTGAGGCCGAAGATCTGCTGGTCGATCACCCGGCGGGTGAGGTCGATGCCGTTGACGATGTTGCCCCATTGATCGGAGCCGCCGAACTGGACGAGGCAACCGTAGCGGCGGTTGAGCTCGAGGAAGTCGTAGGCTTGCAGGATCATGTAGTTGAATTCGAGGAAGCTGAGCGACTGCTCGCGGTCGAGACGGGATTTGACGCTATCGAAGGAGAGCATCCGGTTGACCGAGAAGTGGCGGCCGATATCTCGCAGGAATTCCAGGTAGTTGAGCCCATCGAGCCATTCGGCATTGTTGAGCATCAGGGCCGGGGTTTCGGCCTCGTAGTCGAGGTATTTTGCAAACACCTGCTTGATGCCGGCGATGTTGTCATCAATCTGCTCGGGCGTCAGCAGCGGGCGCTCGTCGGCGCGGAAAGACGGGTCTCCCACCTTGGTGGTGCCGCCGCCCATCAGGGTGATCGGCTGGTGGCCGGTTTTTTGCAGCCAGCGCAGCATCATGATCTGGATGAGCGAGCCGACGTGGAGCGATTTGGCCGTGGCATCAAAGCCGATATAGCCCGGGACCACGCCTTTGATCAGTGCTTCGTCAAGGCCTTGATAGTCGGTGCAATCCGCCAGGAAGCCTCGCTCTATCATTACGGCCATGAAGTCCGATTTGGGGTGGTAGGTCATCGCTGTTTTCCATGCTTGCGAAGGGTTGTGAGACCCCCTCATACTGGCAGGCAGGCAAGAGGGGAAGGCCATGTTGAAAAAGGGCCATGTGCGGGCGCTGGGAGCGATGAGCGGCACCTCGCTGGACGGGGTGGATGCGGCGGTGATTGAAACCGACGGGGAGCAGATTTTTGGCTTTGGGCCAAGCGCTTACCGGGAGTACTCGGGGCCGGAACAGGCGGCGATACGTGCCGCGTTGGGGCGCTGGCCGGGCGAGGCCGGGGTGGCCGAGGCGGCGGAGGTGGTGGAAACCGCCCATGGGGTGTTGCTGGAAGAGCTGCTGGAGGGCGTTGATATTGTTGGCTTTCATGGCCAGACCCTCGCCCATGATCCGCACGGCCGTGGCACCCATCAGGCGGGTGACGGGCGGGTGCTGGCGGAGGCGCTGGGGCGGCCATTGGTTTGGGATTTTCGCAGCAGTGACGTGGATATGGGCGGGCAGGGCGCACCTTTGGCCCCGGCCTATCACTACGCTCTGGCCAAGTGGATCGGCGCCGAGAAACCGCTTGTTTTTCTGAACCTTGGCGGGGTTGGCAATGTCACGTGGATCGACCCGGGGCGGGGGCCGGAGGCGATGGTGGCCTTTGATACCGGGCCTGCAAACGCGCCGCTCAACGATCTTGTCAGCCGCAGGCTGGGGCAGCCCTTTGACGAGGGCGGCGAACTGGCGGCGCGGGGCGCTGTGGAGGAGGGCATTCTGGGCCGGTTTGCGGCGCATCGTTACTTCTACAAGGTGCCGCCCAAGAGCCTCGACCGGGATGATTTTTCTGATGTTTTACAGGAGGTTGAGGGGCTTTCGGATGCTGATGCGGCGGCCACGCTGACGGCTGTGGCTGCGGCGGGTGTGGCGCGGGGGGCGGAGCATTTTCCGGCCCCGCCGGAGCGCGTGCTGGTGACGGGCGGCGGGCGGAACAACCCGGTGATGATGGCGATGATCGCGCAGGGCCTTGGCTGCCCTGTTCTGCCGGTGGAAAAGGTTGGCCTCGACGGAGATATGCTGGAAGCTCAAGCCTTTGCCTACCTTGCGGTGCGCGTCGCCAAGGGCCTGCCGACCTCATGGCCGGGCACCACGGGCGTGCGAGCGGCGGTGGGCGGTGGCGTGGTGACGGAGCCGGGCGGAGGCTTTGCATAAATGCCGGTATGGCGGGCTTTTCGGCGGCGTTAACCCGGAAAAGCAACAGGCCACAACTTATGCACAAGTGATGCACATTCCATACCTATGCTTATTTTCCTCTACGCCCGGGGTTAACGCCCCGCGCGGTGGCGCATGACGGCATTCGTCACGTGACCCAAGGCGAAGCTGCGGGGTAGCTCTCATGGCCAAGGTGACGGGCCTTGGACATGAGAGGAGAAGACGATGAGACTTTTGGCAACCATTCTGGCGGTTCTGACCGCCTCGGCGATGCTGGCGAGCACAGGCCATGCCGCCCCGATTGCGAGCGCAAAGAGCCACGGCTATCGCGGGCAGGACGCGGTGAAATACCAGCGTTTGGTTGGCAGCTACGCCAAGCGCGATTGCCGGGCGCTGGCGAAGGAATATGGCAAGGCGGCGAAGATTGCGGGCAAGGCGAGCAAGGGCCGGGGCCTGCAAGTGGCTGGTGCCCTGCTTGGGCGCGGCAAGAAGGCCGGGATTGCGGCGGAGATCGGCGGCAACGTGGTGAAGGATGCGGCCCTGCGGCGGGATGCGGCCCGCTCGGTTTACAAGGCAAAAGGATGTCGCTGAGTGGTCACCGGAGGCTGCGAAGGTAGCTCCGTGTGAATGCGGCATAGCCCGGGCTCACTTGCTGGAGGTGAGCCCGGGTTTTTTCGTGCAGTTTGGGCAGGGCGTGGAAGGGCACGGCGGGGAAGGCGTGATGCTCGGCATGGTAGGGCATGTTCCACGCGAGGAAGCGGATGGCGCGGGTGGTGCGCGTGGTGCGGGTATTGGCCAGCATGTTGGCGACGGGCGGGCAGAGGCCATGCTCGGCCAGCAGGTAGAGCCGGAGTGCGGGCTGGCCGAGCAGCAGCGGCAGCAGCCAGAGGCTTAGCAGGTAGCTGGGCGGAATAGTGAGCAGCGCGGTGAGCCAGATGGCGATATGGGCGCGGGCCTCCCAGATGACAGCGCGGCGTTGTCGGGGCGGCACGTAGGGCGCGGGGCGCGCGGCGGCGTTGCGCAGGAGCGCCGCGAGGTTGCCACGCCAGAAGCCCCAGCCGGTGAGGTAGAGCGCGAGCGCCGCGCGGGTGCCCGGGCGAGGGTGGCCTGCGATCTCGGGGTCGCGCGTGGGATCGCCGGTGTGGCGGTGGTGGGCGAGATGGAAGAACCGGAACCAGCGGAAGGGGAGGATCAGAAGCAGCCCGCAGGCGGTGCCCACCGCCTCGTTGAACCAGCCTCCGGTGAAGGGGGTGGCGTGGGTGCATTCATGCTCCAGCGTGAAGAGAAAGGTCATCACCACGCCGAGGGGCAGCATCATCAGCCACCAGAGCGGAAGGCCGAGGGCAACATAGCTGCCGGTGGCGAGGATGAGCGTGATATGGGCCGCAAGGCGGGCGAGGCCGGGGCCGGGCCGCCGGCGAGTGAGCGCGGCGCGGGTGTCAGGCGGAAGGCTGGCGAGCAGGGCCTTGTGATCCATCCCGGCGGCTCAGCTCTCGGGGATGTCAAAGCCCGCAGGCGCGAGGGTGAAGCCCTCGAAGGTGAAGCCCGGTGAGACGGTGCAGCCGACGAGCGCCCAGCCATCGGGGCCAGCCTCGGCGGCTTGCCAGTGATGCTTGGGCACGATGATCTGGGGGCTCTGCGTGGCGAGGTCTGGCCCGAGGCTGTGGCGGGTGGCGGGGCCTGTCTCGGTTGCGGCAAGGCGGAGAGTGAGGGGGGCACCGGCGTAGAAGTGCCAGATTTCGGTGGCATCGACCCGGTGCCAGTGGCTGCGCTCGCCGGGCTTGAGCAGGAAGTAGATGCAGGTGCCCGAGGGGCGGCCCGAGGCCGGGCTTTCGACCCAGGTTTGGCGGTAGTGGCCGCCTTCGGGGTGGGGCGAAAGGGCGAGGTGGTCGATGATCTCTTGTGCGTCCATGCGGGCAGGCTAGCCTTGGGGGCAGGCAAGGGAAAGGCACGGCATGGGCGAGCGGGTTGTGATTGTGGGCGCGGGGCTGATCGGGGCGAGCTGCGCCTTTCGGCTGGCGCAGGGCGGGGCGGATGTGGTGGTGGTGGAGGCTGCCGGGCCGGGGGGCGAGGCGACATCGGCCAGTTTTGGCTGGATCAACGCGAGTTTTTATCATGACGCGCATCACTTCAGGCTGCGTCGGGAGGCGATGGAGGCGTGGCACCGGCTGGAGGGCGAACTTGGGCGCTTGGTGGATTGGTGCGGCTGCCTGACTTGGGAGGGGGCCGATATTGGCGCGCTGGAGCGGTTTGGCTACCCGGTGGAAGTGTGGTCGGCTGCGGATCTGCGCGAGGAGGTGCCGGGGCTGGCGGAGGTGCCGGAGCGGGCGTGGTTTATGCCCACGGAGGGGGTGGTGGAGGCTACGGCGGTGGCGCGGCGGCTGTTGGAGGCTTCCGGGGCGCGGGTGGTGAGCGGGTGCAGGGTGCAGCGCGTGGAGGTGGCGGGCGGCCGGGTGACAGGCGTGGCGGTGGAGGGCGGCGAGATTGCGGCGGACCGGGTGCTGGTGTGCGCCGGTGTTGGCGCGGCGGGGCTGGTTGAGCCGTTGGGGGTGGCGCTGCCGATGCTGACGCGGCCAGCAGTGGTGTTGCGCACCACGCCTGTGGAGGCCCGGTTTGCGCCGGTGCTGGTGCCCGGGGGCATGGAAATCCGCCAGAATGCGGAGGGCTGCCTGATTGCGCCGACATCGCCCAACCATCAAGCCGACCAGACGGAGGCCTTGGGGCAGACCGCAGAGGCGCTGGCCGAGGCCACGCTGGGGCGGCTGGGGCAGATGTTTCCGGACTTGAAGCTGGAGATGGCGGAGGCGCGGCTGGCGTGGCGTCCGGTGCCCGGCGATGGCTTGCCGGTGGTGGGCGCGGCAGGGCCGGAGGGCCTGTGGCTGGCGGTGATGCATTCGGGCGTGACGCTGGGCGCGCTGATGGGCGAGTTGGTGGCGGCGGAGATGGGCGGCGCGGCGCAGGAGGTGCTGGCACCCTATCGGCCCGCGCGATTTGGGTGATCCGATCCGGCCTGCTGTGCGTTGATAGGGGCAACAGACAGGAGGATGCGATGCAAAAGCCGTCAGAAGGTGACCGGGTGGAATGGGATTGGGGCCGTGGCACCGGCGAGGGCCGGGTGCGCGAGGTGCATGAAGGGACCGTGGAGCGCAAGCTGAAGGGCTCGTGGATCAAGCGGAAGGGCACGGCGGAGAACCCGGCGCTGTTTATCGAGACCGATAAGGGCGCCGGGGTGCTGAAGCTGGCGAGTGAAGTGCGGGTGATGTGACCGCGACAGGGGCTCAGGGCAGGCTGACAGTGCCGAGCAGGGCTTCACCGGCCAGCGCCTCGGGGGTGACGCCGCCCCAGTAGCCCTGCCGAAGCGCCTCATAGGCGCGTTGGGCCTCGTCGCGGGAGGGAACGGCCTCGCGGTTTTCTCCGAAGAGGGCCATGTTGATCTGGGCGGCGAGGAGCCCGTTTTGCGCGGTGACCTCGATGGCGTGGCTCTCGGTCAGGATGAGACGTTGGGCGATGGTGGGCCGCTCAGTGACGAGATCGCGCCGGAAGCAGGTGAGGATTGGCCCCGCGTGGGTGCCATGGTGCGGCGGCGGGCAGTAGCGGGCTTGCAGGGCGCTTGGCGGCAGGTCGGGCCGGTCGCCGGCAAGCTGGGGCGTGAAGCGGGTGACGAGGCTGGCGTTGCCCAGCGGCGTGGCGAGGTCGAAGAGCTCGACGGTCAGCGTTTCGGCCGGTTTGCAGGAAAAATGGTAGGGGAAGGCGGCTTCGGCGGCGCAATCGGGGTTGTCGGTGCTGAAGAAGATGGCATCGGCGCGGGCGATGCGGGAGAGTTCGGCAAAGTCGCCCTTGAGCGAGAGGGTTTCCCAGATTGGGCGAGTGGTGAAGGTGAAGCCCTGCTCGGTGGTGCCGGTTCGGGCGAAGCCCTCGGGCAGGGTGAGCTTTGCGCGACCGTCAAAGAGGGGCTCGGCGGCGGCCTGGGTGGCGAGGAGGGAGAGGGCGGCGAGAAGGCGCATGGGCGAGCCTTGGACAAGGGTTGGCCCAGCCTAGGGCGGGGAGGCGGGCCGGGGAAGGTGGCAAGTGCTAGTGGGTTTGTGCTGTTGTTTGAGGTGGTGGGTTTTTCTGGGCGGTTTATCTGGCAGCGGGCTATGGTGCGATGGGTGCGATGGGTGCGATGGGGGCTTTGTGGACTTTGCCGCCATTGAGTGAACGGCGGCTTTCTGACTGCGCCATCTCTCGCGCATGGCCTGGAAGGCGCGGAACTAGTCGAGCGGGTGCAGCGGCGCGCGCTGGACGTGTTCGGCCAAGCTGTCCTCTTCGGCGAGGCCATCGGTGCGCACAATGCATGGACCAGCGCGGTCTTGTTCATGCGCTTCTGTTTCACGAGCAGCTCCAGCGCCCTGAACCGCCGCCCGCCGGCGGGGATCGTGTACATGCCGGTCTCGGCGCCGCTGTCGTCCAGCACGGGCCGCACGGTGACGGAACTGAGCAGCGTCCGCCGCGCAATGTCCTCGGCCAGTTCCTCGATCGACACGCCTGCCTTGACGTGGCGCACGTTCGACTGGCTGAGCATCAGCTTGTTGAAGGGAATGTCGCGCGAGGCGCTGAGGGTGATTTTCTGTTGCTTGGTCATCAGGATTACTCCGCGACGGGCCAGCCGGGAGCCTCTCTCCCGACCTCCAAACCCGTCACGGAAAACCCGGCACCCCTCTAACTCTGACATATCAGACAGGAATTGGGAGATAGCACGGACCTCCTAGCCCTTGATCATCTTCGTCAATGCAGTCCAGATCTTTTGAGCAGACCTGATCGGGATTTCACCAACCGAAAGCCACCTCCGCTATGCTTTGTATCTGGGAACATGAGGTTCCGCGTGGACGTCCTCAGGCAATAATCCCAGTAATAATACGCGCCCCCTCGCACGACCCTACGAATATGGGGTCCGGCAAGAATGTCTTCGCGGCCATCGTTTGGGTCATATGGATACGAATAGTCAGGTTTTGCTCCCCCCTCGCCCCACAAACTTGCGGTCCAATCCCAAGTGTTTCCGGCCATGTCCCATACGCCAAACGGGCTGTCACCCATAGGAGAATAGTTGCCGCTAGCTACAGCCTTGCCAATCGCGAGTTCCCTGTAATTGCAGACATTCTCATTGAATGTGTTTCCCCATGGGTAAATGCGTCCGTGAACTCCTCGTGCCGCTTTCTCCCACTCCGCTTCAGTTGGCAAACGAAATTCCCAATCAATCGGCAGCCAACCTTGAAGATGGGCAATGCCGTTCAACCAAATGCAAAATTCTATCGCGTCATACCATGAAACATTCGTCACTGGAGTTACGTCATCGCCATCCTCGCTACGCTCCAAGACCTCAAGTTTTCCGATATCGTGGAGAAATTCGCGGTAAAACTGTACGCTCACCGGCGCTCGCTGGATCAAAAACTCGTTGAGATAGACCGAGTGTTTTGGTTGTTCTTCTGGCAGACTGAAGGGATCGTCCTCAACCCGAGATCCCATCAGAAAACTGCCACTCGCCACCTCTTTCAGTGGCCCCATAAGCTCCTCAAGACCAGGAATTGGTCGTCCGGAACCCATTGGCGCTCTTATTCGTGTTTGACGTACCGACTTTAAGGCGCGCTGCGCAGCGATGCGGACATTCTCCTCTGGGTCACAGGATGAGAAATACTCGAGAAGGAATCTTGCATCTTCAGCATGGCGCATCTGGCCCGCTAAATAGCGAAGCGCTTGGATGCCATCTTCTCGCGAGCCTTTGTCATCCGACGCAAAATTTTCTGGGTCCTCACGCCAAAGAACAAACGTTTGTTGGAACGATGTGATCCAATCAAACTGCCCACCGTTTTTCTGCACCATACTTGGATGATGACTTTGATCACGCGTAAGAAATTGAGTCACATCTGCCGCCCGATATCTAGGAACTAAGCGGTTAAGCGTTACGAAATCGTCAAAAAACGTTCTCGCCCCTGAATAAGCCTGACGTATCACCACATTCTCTTGAGCCGAAGACCAAACCTCACCAAGATTGTCACGTTCAGAGAAGTTGTCGCAAAATACAAAAAAACGCTTCCCCGACAACATTAACCTTTCAAGATCAACGAATGTTGATAGCCGACCATCCTTGCTTTGGTGCTGCCTCAAGAAGTAGCTGGACTGAAATTTCTCGACCGCCCCCAGATAGAAATAGAAGGTATAATCAGCCTGTTGCGAACCAAGCAACCTGTATAGGCGTGCCGGAGATTGAACCTTTTTCCCAGAAAGATCAAGAAAGTAAATGTCATCAAACTTGAGGGACTCGTTTGTCTGGTCCAGCCTATTGATCCACACCTGTAGACGTTCTAGGACTCCTAGATATCTCGCCTTGTTACCAATCTCCGAGATTTCTGGAGCATTTATGGCAACGCACACCCTCATTTCGTATACTTGCGCCCAATGCTTATAAACCAGTCTTGCGGCCAGCCAAAATAGCCCGGCCCCTTTAGGGACAAATCAGCAACGGTATTGGCAAGGAAGATTGTCAAAAGCCAACCCAACTCAGCAGTGACAAATAACGGAGAAAACTCAGCGGGCCATTCCAAGGGATTGTAGCCGATCTCAAGGCCAACAATCTGGCTGCGCACATAGATTGCAATAAGCGTAGCGATGGTGATTATGTTTGCAACTTTTATCCCGACCTTCTCATCGTCGGAAATGTTGTTCGGCCGGCCATCAAAAGCTCTAAATATCAGGGAAACGGCGCTGCGAAGCAGCCACCATGCTATCTCCAAAGAAAAAAGTATCGTTGCCAAGAACAGCATATAAGACGGGTGAGTCACAAAAAACGATAGGTAAGCAATAAGGACAGCAGAAATAAATATGTTCAGCATATCAATCACGAAAAGAACAAGATTTTCAGGATTGTAGCTTTTAATGAAAAGCCGGTCTCCTAAAAAGAATCTGAATATCAGAATGAGACCAATCGCAAATGATGCCGCTCCTTCGTAGGTGATATTTGGCAATATCTGCGAGGGATTGGCCGTGAAAAAGGCTGAGTGGGATACAGCCAATTCCCTTACCGCATTCCCAATAGCAAGCACCATCAAGAATCCGTGCAAGGTCTGGATATTCTCTCTTACCTCGTCTTTTAACTCAAGCGATCGGCGTTCAATTTCTTCTTTCGTTGGTTCCCTTTTTACCGGGAGCCTGTCTTGTTCGTGGTGGCTCATCGGCACCCCTGCACACTACTTCTCACAGTACCATGCTGTTCGAGTACTTCTTGCATATCAAGCAAAAATCCAGTGCGGCCTTCGTTTCTAGTGAGAATCCTGGGAACCGATCAACGCCAATTTCCTAAAGAGCTTCCAACAACGCCTTCGCCTTCCCCTCCATCACCAGCCGCGCATCGTGCTGTGGCTTCGAGCGGGCAACTGCGGTGATCCCTTGCACGAAGTCGAAGACGCTCTCTGGCGGGCGGCCTTCCTCAGCCAGCACCGTCTCGACGATCCGCCCCGTCTCCGCTTTCGAGAATCCGCGCTTGCGCAGGAAGTCCTGACGGTCCTCGTCCGAGCGCGCGACGATCTTCTCGCGTGCCGCGCGGATGCCGTC
This sequence comes from Oceanicola sp. D3, assembly GCF_006351965.1. Classification (NCBI taxonomy): domain Bacteria; kingdom Pseudomonadati; phylum Pseudomonadota; class Alphaproteobacteria; order Rhodobacterales; family Roseobacteraceae; genus Oceanicola; species Oceanicola sp. D3. The sequence continues at coordinate 2,411,659 of NZ_CP040932.1, read as the reverse complement.
GATGAAAGGCGTGGGCGAGGACTCTGCGAAGCGGCTGAGCGCCGGGGCGGTCTCGTGGGCGAAGCGGGAGGCGGCGTATTTCGAGTGCCGGATGGTGATCTCCTGGAAGTCCTCGACGCCCCAGAGGTTGCGGTTCTGGCAGACCGCGCGCAGGTAGAAGCTGGCGATCCCGAGCGTCTTGGCACCGACCTCGGAATTCCAGCAATAGAAGCCCCGGAAGTAGGGGTTGGGCGAACCGTCGGCCAGCAGCCCCAACACGAGGGGGTTCAGATCGTCAACGAGGAACAGGAACACGTCTCGGTCCGAGGCGTAGAGCGTCGTCGTCTCTTTCACCACGGCCTCTTTCCAGTACGGTAGCGTCTGGTGCCGCCTGCTTTGCTGTCATTGGTAGGTCGAAGGTTTTGCTAATATCAGCACTCGGGGATCTGTGAAGAGATCGCCTTCTTGCTGTCGAAAGATGTCGCTCCGCTTGAGACGCGGGCGCCGGCGCGGGGGCTCAGGCTTTGGCGGTTTGGCCGGGGGCGAGCATCAGGGTGCGGAAGATCTCGGGCGGGATGTCGCGTGCGATGGAGACTTCGGCGACGCTGTCGCGGCGCCCTGCGTGGCCGCGCTTGCGGCGGTTTTCGGCGAAGGCGTCCCAGCCCTCGGACACCGGCACGAACAGCCAGTCGCCGCGCACCGAGGCGCGGCGGGTGGCGGAGCCGGAGTTGATGGGGGAAAGGTCGATATCGGGGGCGAAGGCATCGAAGAAGCGTCGGCTGTCGAGCCGGACTTCGACGATCCCGGCCTCGGCCTTCAGGCTGTCGGCAAAGCTGCTGCCGCCGTCGGTGGGCCAGAAGAACAGGCGGGAGTTCAGCACGTCGGACCAGCTTTCAAGCGTGTGGCGGTCGAGGAAGGTTTCGGCCTGTTTGGCCCCGGCGATCAGCGGGCGCTGATGGTTGAGTTTGATGACGCGGTTGTCGAGCTGGATTTCGGTGCGCTCTTTGCGCAGGCGCAGGCTGCGCGGATCAATCCCGGCGCGGCGTGCGATCTCGGCGGCGCGGATGAGCCCGCCCGCGTTGATGCCCGGCACGTTGGAGCGCATCGTGAGATGCACCAATTGCGGGCCGACATGCTCGACGAACTCTTCGCGGTCCATTGCTTGCTATCTCACGTCCCATTGATTTTGATTAGGCCTACAAAATGCCTTGCGCTGCGTAAACTGCCTGCCTGTGCAGTTTTTTCAGGGTGTGGCGCAGCGGTGACCGAAGCCGGGACGCGGGCTTCGGGGTCAGGTGACGTTGTGGGGGTGTGAAAGGGGCGTGGTGGGGGCTTTTCAGCCCCCGCGCCTGTTAGCCCTTCAAGACCGAGCGGCCTGCGTAGACGGCCACTTCGCCCAGCTCTTCCTCGATGCGGATGAGTTGGTTGTATTTGGCCAGCCGGTCGGAGCGGGCGAGGCTGCCGGTTTTGATCTGGCCGCAGTTGGTGGCAACGGCGAGGTCGGCAATCGTCGCGTCTTCGGTTTCGCCCGAGCGGTGCGACATGACGTTGGTGTAGCGCGCGCGGTGGGCCATATCGACGGCCTTGAGCGTTTCGGTCAGGGTGCCGATCTGGTTGACCTTCACAAGCATGGAGTTGGCCACGCCCTTTTCGATCCCGTCCGCGAGGCGGGTGGGGTTGGTGACGAAGAGGTCGTCGCCCACGAGTTGCACCTTGTCACCGATCTTGTCGGTCAGGATCTTCCAGCCTTCCCAGTCATCCTCCGACATGCCGTCTTCGATGGAGATGATCGGGTAGTCGGCGGCGAGTTTGGCGAGGTAGTCGGCGTTTTCTTCGGAGGAGAGCGAGACGCCTTCGCCTTTCATCTCGTATTTGCCGTCCTTGTAATACTCGGTCGCGGCGCAATCGAGGGCGAGGTAGATATCTTCGCCCGGTTTGTAGCCGGCTTTCTCAATGGATTTCAGGATGAAATCGAGCGCGTCGCGGGTGGAGGCGAGCTCTGGCGCGAAGCCGCCTTCATCACCGAGGCCGGTGGACATGCCAGCGGCGGAAAGCTCGCCCTTGAGGGTGTGGAACACCTCCGAGCCCATGCGCACCGCTTCGGCGATGGTGGGGGCCGAGAGCGGCATGATCATGAATTCCTGGATGTCGATCGGGTTATCGGCGTGTTCGCCGCCGTTGATGATGTTCATCATCGGCACCGGCAGGGTGCGGGCCGAGGTGCCGCCGACGTAGCGGTAGAGCGGCTGGCCGGTATATTCGGCGGCGGCCTTTGCCACGGCGAGGGAGACGCCGAGGATGGCGTTGGCCCCGAGGCGGCCCTTGTTGTGGGTGCCGTCGAGTTCGATCATCGCGCTGTCGATGCCGACCTGCTCGGTGACTTCAAAGCCGACCAGGGCTTCGGCGATTTCGCCGTTCACCGCCGCAACGGCCTCGCGCACGCCCTTGCCCTTGTAGCGGGACTTGTCGCCATCGCGCTTTTCGACCGCCTCATGCGCCCCGGTCGAGGCGCCCGAGGGCACGGCAGCGCGGCCAAGGGTGCCGTCTTCGAGCGTGACATCGACCTCGACCGTGGGGTTGCCCCGGCTATCGAGAATCTCGCGGGCGTGGATGTCGATGATGATGCTCATTGGCGGGGCTCCCTTGGGACAATTGCTTTTGATTACGTCATAGCAGCGCGGGGGGAGGGCGCAAGGGTGTCAGGGCACGGCAGGCGGGGCAGCGGCGCGGCGGGCGGCAAGCTGGCGCTCACGCAGGAAGGCGTAGAGCCCGGCGGCGATGATGAGGAGCGAGCCGGCAATCGTCCAGCCATCGGGGCGCTCGGCAAAGAAGGTGACGCCGATGAGGGTGGCGAAGAGCAGGCGGGAATAGCGGAAGGGGGCGATGGTGGCCAGTTCGCCCGTGCGGGTGGCCGCCGTGAGGGCGAGGTAGCCTGCGAGGGTGAAGAGGACGCCGAGCGGCGCCCAGAACAGGCCATCGGATGTGAGGGGCGAAAAGCCGGGGCCTATCAGCAGGGCGGCGGTGGCGGCGAGCGGCACCAGCGAGAAGCCCCAGGCCGCCAGCGTCAGCGAGGGGATGGCGCGCGGCGCGGCGCGGGTGGTGAGATCGCGTGCCGAGAGGGCCACGGCGGCGGCAACCGCGATGAGGGCGTTCGGGTCGAACCCCTGCAGGCCGGGGCGGACGATCATCAACATTCCGACCAGCCCGGCGACCACTGCCGCCCAGCGACGCCAGCCGACGCGCTCGCCAAAGAACAACGCCGCGCCGAGGGTGACGAGGATCGGGTTCATTTGCATGAGGGCGGAGACGGTGGTGAGGGGCACCAGCGAGATGGCAAAGGTGATGGTGATTGCCGCCACGCCTTCTGACAGGCTGCGCCCCACGACCGCCGGGTGGAAGAAGGTGCGGGAGAACAGCGGCTCGCGGCGGACGAGGGCCACGGCGGAAAAGATCAGCGCCGTTGCGCCGCCCAGCAGCAGGATGACCTGCGGCGCGGGCATATGCTCGGCCATGAGCTTGACGACGGTATCGGTGCAGGCCAGCCCGAGCATGGCTAGCACCATCAGCGCGATGCCCTTGATATTCTCTGTCATCCGCGCGTCTCCCGGCCCTGTTCGGGGCAGAGCTACAGTGGCGGGCGGGGATTTACGAGGGGGTCAGCTGGCTGTTTTGTCGTCGTCGTCGTGGCGGCGGGGATCGAAAATGCCGAAGTCGCCCGAATGCTCGGAGCCGTTCGCCTGATCGAAGAACCCCTCGGCCGACAAGCCCCGGCGCAAGAGCTCGCGCACGGCGGCGGAGCGGCTCGGCATGCGCAGCTTGAAGCGCCAGTCATCGAGGGCGCGCGTTTCCTCTTCGGTCAGCATGATCTGCAACCGTTCGGTCCGCTTGGTGTTGTCTTTCTCCATCAGGATCACCTCCTGCAGCACGCCCAGTGGCGGGCGGGGCTTGGATGGCCAACATGCGCGGGGCGCTGCGGTTCCCTCATTATGTGAGAATACACAATATGAGTAAGTTACTCAATTGCCATAAAATGCGCGACATGCGTGGCTTTAGTATAATAAGCTACTGTTTTTATTTAGGAAAATTTACATTCGGTCTCCGATGTGCCATAGTGGACGCAGGAGGCCGATATGAGCATGCACAACCAGAACGGATCATTCGAAGACGGGCTGCGCCGCGTTGCGGTGTTGTCGGCGGATCCTGTGCTGTTCATGGATCTGCAGATGATGTTGCAGGAGGCGGGCTTCGACGTTGTCGAGGTGGATACCTTCGAGAGTTTCGCGACATCCGATGCGCCTGTGTCTTCGGCGATCGTTGATGTGGGCGAGGAGCCGGAGGCGGCTTTGAAGGCGCTGATGCGGTTGTCTTCAGAGGAAATTCCGCATGTGGTGCTCAGCTACGAGGCGCAGGATGTGCCGCTGGCCCTTGCGGGCTCGATGCTGCGGGGCACGCTCTACAAGCCGGTTTGCGTGGATGAGCTGTTGCCGCTGCTGGGCCAGAGCCTGCCCGGTTAGCGCGGCTTGCGGCGCACGCCGTAAAGCTCCAGCCGGTGGCCTTTGAGCTCGTAGCCGAGCCGGGCGGCGATTCTTTCTTGCAGGGCTTCGATCTCGGGATCGACGAATTCGATCACCTCGCCGGTTTTCATGTCGATCAGGTGATCGTGATGGTCGCGCTCGGCGTCCTCGTAACGGGCGCGCCCGTCGCCAAACTCCAGCTTCTCAAGCAGCCCGGCCTCTTCGAAGAGCTTCACCGTGCGATAGACCGTGGCGAGCGAGATCTTCGGGTCGACCGCGGAGGCGCGTGCGTAAAGCTCTTCGACGTCCGGGTGATCGGAGGCGGCATCGAGCACCTCGGCGATCACCCTGCGTTGACCGGTGATGCGAAGGCCCTTGGCCGCGGAGCGCTTGATCAGGGTTTGGGTCGTCATGAAGGCCTCCGGCTGGTGCCAAGGGTTTAGCCGGGAGGGGCAAGGATTTCCAGCGGCAGTGGCGCTTCAGAACGCGAGGGTGCCCTGCATGACGGGCACGGCAGCGCCGGAGATGGTCACGGCGCTGGCCGTTGTGGAAATGCGGATGCGCGAGGGCCGTCCCATATCGTCACCCTGGTGGATGGTGGCCGAGAGTGGCCCGTGCTGCGCGGTGAGAAATGCGGCAAGGGCGGCGGCGGCGGAGCCGGTGGCCGGGTCTTCGGGGATGTTGTCGAGCGGGGCGAACATGCGGGCGTGAATGGTGTCGCCATCGCGGAGATAGGCATATTGCGCGAAATCGAGGCCGGAGGGGTGGGCGGCGTGGCCTGCACGGAAGGCTTCGATGTTCGGCGCGGCGCGAGAGAGCGCCTCGCGGGAGGTCAGCTCGGTGAGGGTGAAGGGGAGGCCGACAGAGGCCATCACCGGCGGCGCGGCGATGTCACTTTCGGGGAGCGAGAGGGCGGCGGCCACCAGAGCGGGCGCGGGGTGGGCGAGGGTTTCGAGCGCGACCTCGGTGGTGAAGCGGGCTTCGGTGGGGGTGGCATGGGCGCGGATCGGGCCGACGCCGAGTTCCAGCACCATCTCGGGGCCGTGGCCTGCGCGGGCGAGGGCAATGGCGGTGCCGATGGTGGGGTGCCCGGCGAAGGGGATTTCCATGGTGGGGGTGAAAATGCGGACGCGGGCGGTGTGGGCCGGGTCTTCGGGCGGGTAGACGAAGGTGGTTTCGGAGTAGTTGAACTCGGCGGCGATCTTCTGGAGGGCGGCTTCGGGGAGGTGGCGCGCGTCGGGGATGACGGCGAGCGGGTTGCCGGTGAAGGGGGTTTTGGTGAAGACGTCGAGGGTGAGGTAGGGGGTCATATGCGCTTCTTCGAGGTGCACCGGTGCGGGCTGGGTTTGCTGGATGACCGCGCCGGGCCTACCGGGTGAGGCGGGTCCGATCGCAGGCTCTGAAGCTGTCGATAAATTCGAGGCCTTCATCGGGAAAGGAACTGACGTCAAAACTTGCGGCATCCCAGATAGCGCAGATTTCGACGTGAACGTTCGGCGAACTGGTGGACAGGAGCTTTCGGGGAAAGTCGAAGCCGATGCTGCAGCTGATGCTTTCGCCGGATGACAAGGTAACGACCTCGGGCATGTCGGATCGGGACTCAGTGCGCCGAAAGGATTGGGAGAGTCCACCAGCGGAGTAAGTCAGGATCATGCTGCGCATGACAGCCCTGGCCGGAAGGCGGATGGGAGAAGTTCCGACGCTGCGAAAGGTAAGCGTCATATGGGGGCGGTCGGGATCGTAGGCAGCTGATTCTGGTTCGATGCTGTGGACACCGACGACATCGGGGACGTCCAAGGTGGCTTCCGAGCCGACGACGACCCAGTGTTCGTCGTAAATTGTCCCGCAGCCCGCGAGCGTTAGGAGACACCAGAGTGTGGAGATGATCCGGCACTTAGGGGAACGGGTCATGCGGGAGGCTCCATGCAAAGCCCATGAGCAAGTGCACGATACACAGACTTGCTCAAGCACGGCTGGTGGGCTGCACCCACCCTACCGCTCCCGCCTTGCCATGAAGGCGAGGCGTTCAAACAGATGCACGTCCTGCTCGTTTTTCAGCAGGGCGCCGTGGAGTTTGGGCAGGGCGTTGGCGCCGTCGCGTTTCAGGTCTTCGGGGGTGAGGTCTTCGGCGAGGAGGAGTTTGAGCCAGTCGAGGACTTCCGAGGTGCTGGGCTTCTTCTTCAGGCCGGGCTGGTCCCGGATTTCGTAGAATTGCGTCAGCGCGGTGGTGAGCAACTCGCTCTTGATGCCGGGGTGGTGGACCTCGACGATCTGTTTCAGCGTGTCCATCTCGGGGAACTTGATGAAGTGGAAGAAGCAGCGGCGCAGGAAGGCGTCGGGCAGCTCTTTCTCGTTGTTGGAGGTGATGATGACGATGGGACGGTTGACGGCCCGGATCGTTTCGCCGGTTTCGTAGACGTGGAATTCCATCCGGTCGAGCTCCTGCAACAGGTCGTTGGGGAACTCGATATCGGCCTTGTCGATCTCGTCGATCAGCAGCACCACGCGGCCCTCGGCGGAGAAGGCCTCCCAGAGTTTGCCGGGTTTGATGTAATTCTTCACATCATGCACCCGCTCGTCGCCAAGCTGGCTGTCGCGCAGGCGCGAAACGGCGTCATATTCATAGAGGCCCTGCTGGGCGCGGGTGGTGGATTTGATGTGCCATTCGATCATGGGAAGGCCAAGCGCCGCCGACACCTGCCGGGCCAGTTCGGTTTTACCGGTTCCGGGCTCGCCCTTGACCAAAAGAGGCCGCTCCAGCGCCACGGCGGCGTTGACGGCGACGGTCAGATCTTCGGTTGCGACGTAGCTTTCAGTGCCTTCAAATCTCATGAATTTCCTCAATCTTCTGCTGTCAGCCCTATTGTGATCACAGCATGTTCAATTCCACCCTGACGGCATTAAAAGACAGTGACAAGGGGGGCTTGCGGGTGTAGATGACCCCCAATGGAGCGCGCGATGCATACGACTCGTGAGAATGAGAAGAAAGCACAGCCCGAGGGAGCACGGATGAAGCAGGAAGTTTTTCTGGACGATGATTATCGCCCGGCCGAAGATGAACCCTTCATGAATGACCGTCAGGTCGAATACTTCCGGCGCAAGCTGATTAAGTGGCGGGAAGATCTGCTGTCAGACAGCCGCGACACGATCGAAGCGCTGCAGGATGGCACACGGAATATCCCCGACATTGCCGATCGCGCGAGCGAAGAGACCGACCGCGCGCTGGAGCTGCGCACCCGGGACCGGCAGCGCAAGCTGGTGGCCAAGATCGACTCGGCGCTGCGGCGGATCGAGAACGGCGAATACGGCTACTGCGAGGCGACCGGTGAGCCGATCAGCCTCAAGCGGCTGGATGCCCGCCCGATTGCCACGCTGAGCCTTGAGGCGCAGGAGCGCCATGAGCGCCGCGAGAAAGTGCATCGGGACGATTGATCCGGTGACGGATGCGAGAAGGAGCGCCCGGGGGCCAACGGCCCGCCCGGGCGTTTTGCTGTTATGAGCCTTATTGGACTGGATGCCTTGGTGCTGGGCGGCGGGATTGCCGGGCTGGCCGCTGCGCGCGCGCTGGCCTTGCGCGGGGCGAAGGTGCGCCTGTTGGAGCAGGCGGCGGCGTTGGAAGAGGTGGGCGCGGGCATTCAGGTGAGCCCGAATGCGGGGCGGGTGATTGAGGCGCTGGGTCTGGCGCCCGAGTTTGCCGAGGTCAGCGATGAGAGCCGGGGCGTGCGGATGCGCGAGGCGGCTGGCGGGCGCGAGGTGGCTTTTGTGCCCTACGCGGGCCGGGGGCGGTTTGCCAATGTGCACCGGGCGGACTTGCTGGCGGTGCTGGAGCGGGGCGCGCGGGACGCGGGCGTGGAGATCAGGCTCGGCTGCCGCGTGGACGAGGTGCGCCCGGGCGGTGCGGTGGTGCTGGAGAGCGGCGAGGCGCTGGAGGCCGGGCTGGTGGTGGGTGCGGATGGGCTGCACTCGGTCGCGCGGCGCGCGATTCTGGGGCCGCAAGAGCCTGCTTTCACGCATCAATTGGCGTGGCGCGCGCTGGTGGAGGCCGAGGCGCCGCTGCCGCCTGAGGCGCAGCTCTTTCTCGCGCCGGGGCGGCATCTGGTGGCCTATCCGCTGCGGGGTGGGCGGCTGGTGAACATCGTGGCCTGCGAGGAGCAGGCGGAGTGGGCCGAGGAAGGCTGGCAGGTGGCGGGCGATCCTGCGGGGTTCCGCGCTGCTTTCGCCGGGTTTGGCGGGCCGGTGCCGGGATGGCTGGACCGGGTGGAGAAGGTGCGGCGCTGGGGGCTGTTTCGGCACGGGGTGGCGGCGCGGTGGCATCGGGAGCGGCTGGTGATTATGGGCGACGCGGCCCATCCGACGCTGCCGTATCTCGCGCAGGGCGCGGCGATGGGGCTGGAGGATGCCTGGGTACTGGCGGCGGAGCTTGCCGGGGCGGAGAGCCTTGAGGCCGGGTTGGCCGCGTTTCAGGCGGCACGGGCCGCGCGGTGCCGCAGGATCGTGGACGCGGCGACGGCGAATGCGCGGAACTACCATTTGCCGAAAGGGCCGAAACGGTGGGTGGCCCATCGGGCGCTTGGAGCGGCGAGCCGGTTTGCGCCCGGGGTGCTGCCGGGCAAGTTCGACTGGCTTTGGGGCGAGGACGTGACCGCTGGTTGATGGCGGGGTGACGTGCGCGCCTTCAGCGCGACACCCCACCCGCCGTCCCTTTGGGTCTTCAGAAGAGATCGGTGAGGGGGAGGCCTGCAAGGAGGGGCGCGGGGTGTGCTGTTTCGTCGGTCGCGGTGACTTCAGCGAGCGCGGTGGTGAGGCCTTCGGGTGTGGAGACGTCGGTGGTGGGGGCAGGGATTGCCCGAATTTCGAGGCCGCCTTCGCCCGGCTCCTCGATCACGGTGCCAGACCATTTGCGCGCCGTGCGCGCCGGGACGACGAAGATGTAATAGGCATCCCAGCCCGGCTGCGGATCAAGGGTGAGAAGTTGCAGCCCGTGAGCCTCGAAGATTGGAGCGTAATGGGCCCAGACCACGGGCATTGCGCTCCATTCCTCGGCGTGAATGGCCTCGTCGGCGATGATCTGTGCCGGGTCAGGGCGCTCGGTGACGCCGTGGTGTTCTAGCATGGCGTCGAATTGCGGGCAGGCCTGTTCGCATCCGTCTTTCCAGTCGAAATAGGCGGCGCGGGGGCTGTCCCAGCTGAAAGCCTCGATGAGATACCAGGCAAGGGTGATGGAGCGGGAGCCACCATCTTCGAGCGCAACACCGGTTTCGGCCTCGATGACGCCGGGGGTATCGCCGCTTTCTATGGCGCGGGCCACGCGCAGGGCCGCACTGTCATTGCCGGAGATAAGGCGGGTGAGCTTGACGCGGGGCGGGTCAAGCACGCCCTGACGCCACATGTAGAGCGGCGGCGGGGCGAGGAGCGGCAGGGAGGCGGCAAGGGCGATGAGCGAGAGCGCCCCGCTCGCAGCGGCGCGGTCTGGAATGTCAGACATCCAGATCCACCCAGACAGGCACGTGATCTGAGGGCTTCTCACGGCCGCGCATGTCTTTCTCGATCCAGCAGTCGCGGAGGGTGTCGGCGGCTTGCGGGGTGAGCAGGAAATGGTCGATGCGGATGCCGTCGTTCCTGTCCCACGCGCCGCGCTGGTAATCCCAGAAGGAGTAGTGGCCGGGGCCACGGGTGCGGGCGCGGAAGGCTTCGGTAAAGCCGAGGTTGTTCAGGCTGCGCCACTTGGCGAGGCTTTCGGGGTGGAAGAGCGCATCGCCGACCCAGGCCTCGGGGCGGGCGGCGTCTTGCGGGGTGGGGATGATGTTGTAATCGCCGGCCATGAGGGCGGGCTGCTCATCGGCCATCAAGGCGCGGCCGCGCTCGATCAACCGGTCCATCCACGCCAGCTTGTAGCGGAACTTTTCGCTGTTGCCGTCTTCCACCGGGTTGCCGTTGGGCAGGTAGAGGCCGCAGAGGCGCAGGGCGGTGTGATCGCCGATGACGGTGGCCTCGATCCAGCGGGCCTGCTCGTCACTCTCATCGCCGGGAAGGCCCCGGGTGACATCCTCCAGCGGGAGTTTGGACAGAATCGCAACGCCGTTGAAGCCCTTTTGGCCATGGGTTTCGACCTGATAGCCGAGATCTTCGAAGTGCTCGCGGGGGAAATTTTCATCCACCGATTTGATCTCTTGGAGCAGCGCGACATCGGGGGCGCTTTCGGTCAGCCAATCGGTGACCCCGCCGATGCGGGCTTTTACGCCGTTGATGTTGAAGGTGGCGATTTTCATGGGGCCCTCCGCGCTTGCCGGGCCTTTCTGCCCCAAGGGGCGCGGATGCACAATGCGTGCGGGAACCTCCGGGGGCGCGGAGGGTTGGTTTGGCGAAACGCCCGAGTGGCGGCCCCTGAATTTTAGAAGGCAGGTAGAATGTTCGGCACCATCTTTGGCCAGCGGGCCACATCAACCCCACGCATCGAAACCCGCCGCGAGGCGATTGACCGGCTGCTCACCGACCTGAACACGGCGATCGATTTTTTGCCGGAGAAGCCGGTGGTGAAGGTGCATCCGGGCACCGGGCATATTGAGCTGGAGCTGCCCGAGGTTGAAGAGGACCGGACGCGGCATCTGGCGTGAGGGCGGCTCGGCGGGCTGGGCATAGGCTTGGGAGAAGGTGGGCAGATTGCCCACCCTACGCGGGTCCGAGGCCTGTGATTACATCGAAAAGCTGGTGCCGCAGCCGCAGGAGCTTGTGGCGTTGGGGTTTTCGATGATGAAACGCGCGCCGATCAGCTCTTCGGAGAAGTCGATGGTGGCACCTTCGAGGAAGGGCAGGGACACTTCGTCGACCACAACTTTCTGGCCGCCCTCCTCAAGCACGAGGTCGTCGGCGGCGGGTTCATCCAGCGTGATCTCATATTGAAAGCCCGAGCAGCCGCCGCCTTCGACGGCCACGCGCAGGGCCTTTGGGGCCGCGTCGATCTCGGCAAGGCGGGCGTAGGCGCGGGGGGTGACTTTGGGTGGCAAGGTCAGGGTCATCGGGTGCATCGCTTTCCGGTTACGTTTCAAATATATGGGGCGCAGAGGCGGGCGACAAGGCAGGGTCGCTCACGATTGGACGAGAAGGGGCAGGAATGCGCGCCAAATACGCATGTGATCCGGAGGCGAGCCGAGGGCGGCTCTTTCCCGAGGAGGAGAGCCATTTTCGCTCTCCGTTTCAGCGCGACCGCGACAGGATCATCCACGCCAGCGCGTTTCGGCGGCTGAAGCACAAGACGCAGGTGTTTGTGGAGCATGAGGGCGATCACTTTCGCACCCGGCTGACGCATACGCTGGAGGTGGCGCAGGTAGGGCGCACGATTGCGGGCACGCTGGGGCTCAACATCGAGCTGACGGAGGCGGTGGCGCTGGCGCATGACCTTGGCCACACGCCCTTTGGCCACACCGGGGAGGACGCGCTCGCCGAGCTGATGGCGCCGCATGGCGGGTTTGACCACAATGCGCAGGCGATCCGCATCGTTACCTCGCTGGAGCGGCATTATGCGGAGTTCGACGGGATCAACCTGACATGGGAGAGCCTTGAGGGCATTGCCAAGCATAACGGGCCGGTGGAGGGCGATCTGCCGTACGGGCTGGCGGAATATGCCAAGTTGCAGGACTTGGAGCTGCACACCCATGCCAGCGCCGAGGCGCAGGTGGCGGCGCTGTCAGATGACATTGCCTATAACAACCACGACCTGATGGATGGGTTGCGCGCGGGGCTGTTCACCGATGCCGACCTTGAAGAACTGGCACTGACGGCGGACAGCTACCGGCAGGTAGACCAGATTTATCCGGGACTTGAGTTCAAGCGGCGGCGCTATGAGGCGCTGCGGCGGGTGTTTGGCGTGATGGTGGAAGATGTGATTGCCGTCAGCCAGGCGCGGTTGGAAGACGCGCAGCCAAAGTCGGCCCAGGAGGTGCGCGAGTTGGGCTATCCGGTGGTGGATTTCTCCGATGACCTGAAGGGGCGGATTACCGAGGTGCGCGAGTTTCTGTTTCACCGGATGTATCGCGCCCCGGCGGTGGTGGAGATGCGCAGCAAGGTGACGAAGGTGGTGGAAGAGCTGTTTCCGCTCTTCATGTCACGACCCGAGTTGCTGCCCGATGAGTGGCAGAAGGATGTGGGGGAGGCGCAAGGCAAGACGGCGCTGGCGCGGATCGTGGCCGATTACATCGCCGGGATGACCGACCGCTTTGCCCTTCAGCAGCATGAAAAGCTGCTGGGGTGACACGAATTTTCGTACGAAAATTCGGGCGCGCGGTGTGGTGCCTTTCAGGCCGGGGTGCGAGTGCCGCGAAGCCAGAGCCAGGCAGCGCATAGCGCCGTGAGGGGCACGGCGGTGGTGACCGCGACCCAACCGAGGAAGATGGCGAGCGCTGCGCCTGCGCTCACGGCGCCGGAGCGCAGCATGTCGAACACAGCCGACGGGCCGAAGGGCCCGTAGCCCAGGGCATTGGTCAGCGCAGGCAGAAGTGCCGCGAGGCACAGGAGAGTGGCGGCGGTGCCATTCACTCGGCGGTTAGGCTGGGCGAAGAGCAGGCTGGCCAGTGCGCCGAGGCAAAGCAGCAGTGGCAGCGGGCCGAGTAGGTGGTTGGCGGGCGCGGAGGCGAAGAGCGCCTCGGCCAGAGCCGGGAAGCGCTGCGCGGGATCGCTTATCATCAGCGCGGCCCCGGACAGCGGCAGGCGAGCAACCATCCACGGCAGGGCCCAGAGGGTGGCGAGGGCGATGAGCCAGGGGCGGGAGGCCTCGGGCAGCAGGGCTTGGCGGTGCAGGGTAACGGCGAGCAGCAAAAGCAGCGCCAACAGCGCTGCGCCGGTGGGCAGGGGGGAGAGGCCCGCGGTGTGGGCAACATCAGCCAGCACCAGCAGGGCGAGGGCGGCGAGCGCCGCGAGTCGCGCGCCGCGTTGGGGCAGGCGCAGGGCCAGCGCGGCGGTCAGCACCAGCGGGCCGGCGATGCCGATGATCGCGCCGAGGGACATGACGGCGATTTGCAGGGCATAGGCATCGCGGGCGACGAGTTCGAACTCGCTGCGGGTGGATAGCCAGATATTGGCCACCGCTATGAGCGCCACGGCCCCCGAGGCCAGATGGGCTCCGATCCGCGCGCCGTTGCCCGAGCCGGGAGCCGGCGCGGCCTGGGGCAGGACGGCGGCGATCAGCAGAGAGAGCAGCGAAATGGCCAGCGTTGCGCCCTGCACGATCCGAAAGGGCAGCCCTTCGAACTGGTAAAGTGGCGGCTGCGGCATGACCATCTCGCGTGGGATGGTGAGGAGCAGCAGGCTCAGCCCGGCAGAGGCGAGGGCGAGGGCGAGGCAGAGCCGCAGGGCGATGTGGCTGGGGGCGAAGTCTGTCATGCGGTGGGTCCGGTTTTTCGACGGGCGCGGAGGGCGGCGATGGCCAGCCAGACGAGGCCGGCGAGGATGAGCAGGAACACGAGGGTGCCGGTGATCTGGGTAATGGTGTTGACGGTCTGGATGGTTTCGGGAGCATCAATGTAAAGCCGTGGCGTAATCTGCATCGAGAGCCAGTAGGCGGGCAGCAGCGTGGCGGAGGAGGTGAGGGCCAGAAGCGTGCCGTGGGTCCAGCCGAAGCGCTGGCTGGCAGCGCGGCCCACGGCATGGGCGAGGCCGAAGAACAGCAGGAACATTAGGAAGATCGTGTGTGCATAAACCGCAGTGGACACGACGTAATAGGTGTCATGGAAGGCCCGGTCGACGGGCTGCCTGGGTCTGAAATCTACGAGGAAGGGTGAGAGCTGCACGAGGCCGGCGAGGCAGCCTGTGGCGAGCCAGGGCAGGCCGGGCGCGCGCCAGGGCGCGGAGAAGAGCGCGAGGCCGAGGATGGCCAGCGTGCCGCAGATGAGCGGCGCCAAGGGAGAGAGCGGGGCCGTGAGGCTGGCGGCGAGAGTGAGGCCGGCGATGGCCCATCCCGCCGCCACGCGCCCGGTGGCCCGACCGGCGAGGGCGAAGGCGGCAGCGAGCGGCAGGAGGCCGAAGCCGGCGGAGGTGACGGCGATGAATGCGCGGGAGAACGCGTCTAGTGGGGTGCCCTTTGGGGCATAGAGCGTCCAGCCGGTGGCGGGGCTCGGGGAGGTGCGCAGGTTTTCGATCAGCGGCGTGGTGAGCCAGACCAATGCGGGCAGGGTGAGCACAAGCAAAGTGGCCCCCCAGCGCACCGGGCCGCGCAGCGCGAGCCCCAGCAGCAGCGCGGTGAGCGCCGTCGGCACGCCCCAATGCAGGTAATACTGGCCAAGGTCACTCGTCATGCCTGCCTTCTAGCAAGCGGCACGCCCGGCGCAAGCCGTGCTTGACCCTTGCGGGCGGGGTGGTAGAGACGCGGGCATACGAGAAGGACCGACGAGATGAACCTGTTTGCCGATATTCGTGCGCTGGTGGTGGCCGAGCTTGAGGCCATGATGGCGGAGGGCGCGTTGCCCGAGGGGCTGGAGCTTGCCAATGTGACGGTGGAGCCGCCGCGCGATGCGGCCCATGGCGACATGGCGACCAATGCCGCGATGGTGCTGGCCAAGCCCGCCAAGGCCAACCCGCGCGAGATTGCTGCCAAGCTGGCCGAGCGGCTGGCGAATGATCCGCGCGTGGCGCAGGCGGAGATCGCCGGGCCGGGGTTTATCAACCTTTCGCTTGCGGGTGAGGTTTGGGGCGGTGTGGTGAAGGCTGCGCTGGCCGATCGCTCCTCCTATGGTCGCTCCGATCTGGGCGATGGCAAGCGGGTGAACGTGGAGTTCGTCTCGGCCAACCCGACGGGTCCGATGCATGTGGGGCACACGCGGGGCGCGGTCTTTGGCGATGCGCTGGCGAGCCTGCTGGCCTATGCGGGCTACGAGGTGACGCGGGAATACTACATCAACGATGGCGGCGCGCAGGTGGATGTGCTCGCCCGCTCGGTTTATCTCCGTTACCTCGAAGCACACGGGCAGGAAGTGGCCTTTGAAGATGGCACCTATCCGGGCGATTACCTGATCCCTGTTGGCAAGGCGCTGAAGGACAAGGTCGGCGATGCCTTTGTGGGCAAGGGCGAGCAGTTCTGGCTGGAAGAGGTGCGCGATTTTGCCACCGAGGCGATGATGGGGTTGATCCGCGAAGACCTGAAGGCGCTTGGCGTCGAGATGGATGTGTTTTTCTCCGAGAAGGGTCTTTATGGCACCGGCAAGATCGAGGCCGCGATTGACGACCTGAAGGGCAAGGGCCTGATCTACGAGGGCAAGCTGAAGCCGCCCAAGGGCAAGCTGCCCGACGATTGGGAAGCGCGGGAGCAGACGCTGTTCCGCTCCAGCGAATACGGCGATGATGAGGATCGCCCGGTGCAGAAGGCCGATGGCAACTGGGCATATTTTGCCCCCGACATTGCCTATCACTACGACAAGGTGCAGCGCGGCTTTGACGAGCTGATCGACATCTTCGGCGCCGATCATGGTGGCTACGTCAAGCGGATGAAGGCCGCCGTGGCGGCGCTGAGCGAAAACCGGGTGCCGCTGGACGTGAAGCTGATCCAGCTGGTGAAGCTCTTCAAGGATGGGCAGGAGTTCAAGATGTCGAAGCGGGCGGGCACCTTTGTGACCCTGCGCGACGTGGTGGACGAGGTGGGCGCGGATGTGACCCGCTTTGTGATGCTGACCCGCAAGAACGATGCGCCGCTGGATTTCGACTTTGCCAAGGCTCTGGAGCAGAGCAAGGATAACCCGGTGTTTTACGTGCAATACGCCCATGCCCGCGTGCGTTCGGTGATGCGCAAGGCCGAGGCGGCGGGCTGGAAGCTGGACCCGGTGACCATGCTGGATCAAGACCTCGACACGCTGCACGAGGCCGAGCTGCCGGTGGCGCGCAAGCTGGCCGAATGGCCGCGTCTGGTGGAGATTGCGGCGCGGGGCCACGAGCCGCATCGGATCGCCTTTTATCTCTACGAATTGGCGCAGGCCTTCCACGCGCTGTGGAACCGGGGCAACGACACGCCGGAGCTTCGGTTCTTCCAAGAGGGCAACGAAAGCGCGTCTTTGCCGAAAATCGCCATGGCGAAGGCCGTTTCCGTTGTCATTTCGTCCGGTCTTGGTATCTTGGGTGTAACCCCGGCGGAAGAGATGCGCTGAGCCTTTCAGGCCCGCGCCACTGATCGGGGAGGCAGGCAAGCGAGCCCAGCCCCGAAAAGAGGGCGGGCCGAGAGAGCGAGGCGAGCATGGATCATCGACCCATGAATCAGGTCGTGTGGGAGCCGGAAGGCCCTGCACAGCAGGCCCATGAGCACTATCAGGACGAGATTGACGCCGGGCCCGGACGGGGCGCGGCAGCCGCGAAGGCGGTGAACGTGGCGGGCGCGGCGATGAGCCTTGCGCTGATCGTCGGGTTGGCTGTTTGGGGCTATCGGATCGTGGTGCGTGACGTCACCGGTGTGCCGGTTGTGGCGGCGATCGACGGGCCGATGCGGATTGCGCCGGAAGATCCGGGCGGCGAGGTGGCTGACCACACCGGTCTTGCGGTGAACGATGTGGCCGCAGAGGGCGAGGCAGCAGAGCTGCCCGAAGAGATCACCTTGGCCCCCGGCCCGGCGACGCTCAGCGAGGAAGACCTGCCGCTGGCCGCGATGGTGCAGCGCGAGGTAGAGGCCGCCGAGGTTGCCGTAGAAGAGGCAACCCCCGCCAGCGAGGCCGAGGATGGCGACTTGGTGGAGCCCGAGATTGCGGTGGCTGCCAGCCTGCCTGATGACGTGGACCCCAACGACCCTGTTGCCGTTGCACTGGCGCTGGCCGGGCAGGTGAGCGAGGGCGCAGAGCCGCTTGCAGCCACCGCGCCAGAGGCCGAGCCCGAGGTCGTTGATCCGGAAAAGGCCAAGCTGGCCAAGCTGCCCGGCGTGAAACGCTCGCTGCGTCCGCGCCTGCGCCCGGCGGGCCTGAAGGCCCCCGCGCCGGGTGCGGCGGAGCCGAAGGCCAGCAGCACCACGGTTGTGCCCGAGAGCGCCGAGGTGGCCCGCGCCGATATCGTGCCCGCTGGCACGCGGCTGGTGCAGCTTGGGGCCTTCGAGAGCCCCGAGGAAGCCGCGCGGCTTTGGGCGCGGCTTGCAGGGCAGTTTGACAGCCTGATGGTGGAGAAGAGCCGCCTGATCATGGAGGCCGAGAGCGGCGGGCAGACCTTCTATCGTTTGCGGGCACAGGGCTTTGCCGACCTCAGCGATGCTCGCCGGTTCTGTGCGGCACTGGTGGCTGAGAAGGCCGAGTGCATTCCGGTGGTCGCTCGATGATGGGCGCAGCGGGTCGCCCGGAGACGGGCGCGGTGGGTCGCCCGGAGACGGGCGCAATGGATGGTGCCCGGTGAGCCGACCTGCGCGGCTTTCGCCCTTTATCTTCGGCTGCGATGGGCTTGAGGTGACGCCAGATGAGGCGGCGCTGTTTGGCGATGTGCAGCCCTTCGGATTTATCTTGTTCAAGCGCAACATCGCGCATCCCGAGCAGGTGAAGGCCCTGACGGCGGGCCTGCGCGAGGCGGTGGGCTGGCAGGCGCCGATCTTCATAGATCAGGAGGGCGGCCGGGTGGACCGGATGGGCGCGCCCCATTGGCGTGAATGGCTGCCGCCGCTGGATGAGGTTGCGCGTGTGGGCCCTGATCGGGCGGCGCGGGCGATGGAGCTGCGTTACAGGCTCATTGCCGACGACCTGCGTGCCGTGGGGATTGATGGCAACTGCGCGCCGATGGGCGATATTGCCCATGCCACAACCCACCCGGTGCTGCGCAATCGCTGCTACGGGGAAAGCCTTGAAACGGTTGTGAAATCCGCCCGCGCCGTGGCCGATGGCCTGCTGGCGGGCGGGGTGCTGCCGGTGCTCAAGCATATCCCCGGCCACGGCCGCGCGACGATGGACAGCCATCTTGAGCTGCCCCGCGTTTCCGCCTCCGCCGAAGAGTTGCGCGTCACCGATTTTGCCGCCTTTGAGGCGTTGAACGACCTGCCGCTCGGAATGAGTGCCCATATCGTCTATGAGGCGCTTTCGGAGCGGGCGGCTACGGTGGACCCGGTGATGATTGAGCTGATCCGCGAGGAGATTGGCTTCAAGGGTCTGCTGATGACCGATGATCTCAGCATGGAGGCGCTGGAGGGCACGCTGCCGCAGCGGGCCGAGGCGGCGCTGGCGGCGGGCTGTGACGTGGTGCTCTATTGCAAGGGCGTGTTCAGCGAGCTTACGGCGCTGGCCGGGATTGTCGAAGATATGAACGAAACAAGCCTTTCGCGGGTGGATGCCGCCTTGGAAGCCCGCCGCACGCCTGATAGCATCGAGCGCAGTGCAGTAGAGGCCGAGTATGAGGCCGTGTTGAAAGGGCAGGCGGCAGATGGCTGAAGATGGGGCCACGGGCTTTGGCGATGTATCCGACCGGCTGGCCGCCGAGGCGCTGATCGTTGACGTCGATGGCTTTGAAGGCCCGCTTGACCTGCTGCTGACGCTGGGCCGCACCCAGAAGGTGGACCTGCGCAAGGTTTCTATCCTGCAACTGGCCGAGCAATATCTGGCCTTCGTGGAGAAGGCCAAGGAGCTGCGCATCGAGCTGGCCGCCGATTATCTGGTGATGGCCGCGTGGCTGGCCTTCCTGAAATCCAAGTTGTTGCTGCCGCCGGACCCTTCGGAAGAAGGCCCGAGTGGCGAAGAACTGGCCGCGCATCTGGCGTTCCAGCTGGAGCGGCTTTCGGCCATGCGCGACGTGGCCGCCAAGCTGATGGGGCGCGACCAAATGGGCCGCGATTTCTTTGCCCGGGGCGTTCCCGAGAGCGTGGAGCGGGTGCGGCGTGTGACCTATACCGCCACGCTGATGGACCTGATGAAGGCCTATGCGCGAATTCGGACGAAAGACGAATTTCGCCCCTACATCATGGACCGGGAAAACCTGTTTACGATGGAGCAGGCGCTGGACCGGCTGCGCGGCCTGATCGGCTATGCGGGCGAGTGGACCAACCTGATGACCTACCTGCCGGATGGCTGGGAGAATGACCCGCAGCGCCGCCGCAGCGCCACGGCGGCCACCTTTGCTGCCTCTCTGGAGTTGGTGAAGCACGGGCACCTGACGATCCGGCAGGAAGAGAGCTTTGCGCCGATCCAGATCAAGCTGAGGGAGGCGCCGCGTGGTTGACCTGCCCGATGATCTGGAGCCGGTGGAGGAGAGCCTTTTTGAGGCCCCGCCAATGGGCGAGCAGGAGCGGATGGTGGAGGCGATCCTCTTTGCCAGCGCCGAGCCCGTGACTGTGGCCGAGCTGAACGCGCGGATGCCTCATGGGGCCGAGGCAGCGGTGGCGCTGGAGAACCTGGCCAAGCGCTATGAGGGCCGGGGTGTGGAATTGCGGAAGGTGGGTGAGGCATGGGCCATGCGCACCGCCCCCGATCTTGGCTTTCTGATGCAGAAGGAAACCGTGGAGACGCGCAAGCTGAGCCGCGCCGCCATCGAAACACTGGCCATCGTGGCCTATCACCAGCCCGTCACCCGCGCCGAGATCGAAGAGATCCGGGGCGTCAGCGTGAGCCGGGGCACGGTGGATCAATTGCTGGAGCTGGAGTGGATCCGCTTTGGCCGACGCCGCATGACACCGGGCCGCCCGGTGACCTATGTGGTGACACAGGATTTTCTGGACCACTTCGGCCTAGAATCTGCCCGCGACCTGCCGGGGCTGAAAGAGCTTCGGGCTGCGGGCCTTCTCGACAGTCGCCCGCCGCCGGGCATGGTCGGGTTGGGAGACAGTGACGACGAGGCGGAAGACGAAGAAGATCAAGACGAACTTTTCAAAGAGGATTGAGACATGGGCGATATTTTCTCGCAGATCTGGCGCACGATCGTGATGCAGTTTTCGAACAAGGCGCGCCACGCGATGAACAGCAAGCTGAGCCAGGGCATGAATTCGGCCCAAAACGGGCTGATGGGCAAAGGCAAAAAGGACGACGAGTGAACGCTGGTCGACTGATAAACATGGCGCTGCGGATGCTGATGCGCGCGCAGCGCCAGAAGGCCCGGAAGGGCGGTGCCAAGGCCGGCATGAAGCAAGGCCCCGGGCCGAACAAGGGCACCGGGCGCAAGCTGCGCTCTGCCCTGCGGATCGGGCGGATGTTTGGCCGTTTCTAGGCTGGTGGGCAGATTGCCCACCCGACAGCTTGACCGCCCCCCGGTGGCGCGATAGGGCGTGGCCACCATGGCCCGCGCCCCGCTTCTGCAACTCTCCGACATCTCGCTCACCTTCGGCGGAAACCCCGTTTTTGAAGGCGTGGGCCTGACCGTGCAGCCCGGCGACCGGGTGGCGCTGGTGGGCCGCAATGGCTCGGGCAAATCGACCTTGATGAAGGTAATGGCCGGCCTCGTGGAGGCCGATGCGGGCGAGGTGGTGGCCAGCCCCGGCGTGCGGGTGGGCTACATGGAGCAGGAGCCCACGATGGAGGGCTTTGCCACGCTTGGCGAATTCGCTGTGAGCGGGCTGGACCCGGGCGAGGCCTGGCGCGTGGAAGCGGTGGCCGAGGGGCTTAAGTTTGGCCTCGATACGGCGGTTGAAGCGGCCTCGGGCGGTGAGCGGCGTCGGGCCGCGCTGGCCAAGCTGCTGGCGGAAGCGCCGGAGCTGATGCTGCTGGACGAGCCCACCAACCATCTGGATATCGAGGCGATTGCGTGGCTGGAGCGGGAGCTGAGCAGCACCCGTGCGGGCTATGTGCTGATCTCCCACGACCGTGCCTTTCTGACCGCGCTCACCCGCGCCACGCTTTGGATCGACCGGGGTGTGGTGCGGCGGCAGGAGCAGGGGTTTGCCAGCTTCGAGGCGTGGCGCGACAAGCTCTGGGAAGAGGAAGACACCGCCCGGCACAAGCTGGACCGGAAGATCAAATCAGAGGCGCGATGGGCGGTGGAAGGCATCTCCGCGCGGCGCAAGCGCAACATGGGCCGGGTGCGCGCCCTGCAGGAGCTGCGGGCCGAGCGGGCCGGGCAGATCCGCCGCAAGGGCGTGGCCGCGCTGGAGTTGGAAGAGGGTAACAAGAGCGGCAAGGTGGTGCTGGAAGCGCAAGGGATTGCAAAGCGTTACGGCGAGAAGCTGATCTTGCGGCCCTTCGACATCAAGCTCACCCGTGGCGAGCGCGTGGCCTTCGTTGGCCCCAATGGCGCGGGCAAGACGACGTTGATCAACATGCTGATCGGCAAGACCGCCCCCGATGAGGGGCGTATCAAGATGGGCCATGGCGTTGAGATGGCGGTGTTTGACCAGTCTCGCGCCGCGCTCGACCCCGAGGCCAGCCTTTGGGAGAACCTCGCGGGTGATCCGGCGATGCGGGTGAGCGGGCAGGCCGATCAGGTGATGGTGCGGGGCCAGCCCAAGCATGTGGTGGGTTATCTCAAGGAATTCCTGTTTGACGAGGCGCAGGCCCGCGCCCCGGTGCGCTCGCTGTCGGGTGGCGAGAAGGCGCGGTTGCTGCTTGCTCGGTTGATGGCGCGGGAGAGCAACCTGATGGTGCTCGACGAGCCGACTAACGATCTGGATATCGAAACGCTTGACCTGCTGCAGGAGGTGCTGGGCGACTACCCCGGCACGGTGCTGCTGGTGAGCCACGACCGGGACTTCATCGACCGTGTCGCCACCCGCTCGGTGGTGCTGGAGGGCGAGGGCCGCGCCACCACCTACGCAGGGGGCTGGAGCGATCTTGTGGCGCAGGGCGGTGGCACGTGGCAGCGCTCGACAGGCCCGGCCCGGCAGGCCACCCGCGTGGCCGAAAAGCCCGCCCCGGAAAAGCCGCGCGCCAATGGGCTCAGTTTTACCGAGAAGCACCGGTTGGAGGCGCTGCCCGCCGAGATCGAGCGGCTGGAAGCCGAGATTGCCAAGCTGACAGAGCTGATGAGCGACCCGGAACTCTTCACCCGCGAGCCGGTGAAGTTCAAGAAGGCGACCGAGGCGCTTGCCGAACGGCAGGCAAAGCTCTCCGCCGCCGAAGACGAATGGCTCGCGCTGGAGGAAAAGGCCTCGGTCTGAGCCCCTTTCGGGTGCAGCCCACAGCCGAGAGCCAGAGCGCCACCCCTGTACATTTTCTTGCTGTAAATACTCCCACGGGGGTGTGGGGGTGTGAAACCCCCACTCCGACACTAGCCGCCTACGATCCGCCCCGGCACGGCTTCCACCACCTGGCCGCCAGCGGCGTGGGCGTCTTCCTCGTCATGGGTCACCATCAGCACCGGCAGGCCGCGCGCCCGGGCCCTGTCAAAGACCAGCCCGCGCACCTCGGCGCGGCGGGCGGCATCGAGGCGGGAGAAGGGCTCATCCAGCAGCAGGGCCCCGGGCTCGGCCAGCAGGGTGCGCATCAGCGCCACGCGGGCCTGCTCGCCGCCTGAGAGCGTGGCCGGATCCCGGGGGCCGAAGCCGGGCAGGCCGACATCGCCCAGCGCCTCTTCAATCGCAGCGCGGCGGGCCGTGCGGGGGCCGGGGGGCAGGGCGAAGGCGAGGTTTCCGGCGACGGAGAGGTGCGGAAACAGCAGGCTTTCCTGAAACAGGATGCCGAGGCGGCGGCGCTCGGGTGGCAGGGTTGTGATATCCGCGCCGTCGAGCCTGGCCGTGCCAGCGGCGCTGAGCGGTGGGCTCAGGGTGC
Organism: Oceanicola sp. D3; assembly: GCF_006351965.1. Lineage (NCBI taxonomy): Bacteria > Pseudomonadati > Pseudomonadota > Alphaproteobacteria > Rhodobacterales > Roseobacteraceae > Oceanicola > Oceanicola sp. D3. The sequence continues at coordinate 2,388,546 of NZ_CP040932.1, read as the reverse complement.
CGGTGAGGGCGGCGAGCAGGGCGGATTTGCCCACGCCGGAGGGCCCCATGAGGGTGAGCACCTCGCCCGGTGCGATGTGGGCGGTGAGGCCGAGCAGGCAGGTGTCGCCCAGCATCACCTCCAGCTTGTCGAGCGTCAGGCCATTATCCACCCCGCATCCCCCGTCGATTGGCAAACATCAGCCGCGGCAGTGCCAGCGCGAGGGCGAAGGGCAGCAGCGCGGCGGCGGTTTGGGCCAGCGCATAGGCCCCGATCGCCCGCCGGTCGCCGCCCGAGGTCAGCGCGACGGCTTCGGTTGTCAGCGTGGTCACCCGTCCGCCGCCCAGCAGCAGCGTGGGCAGGTATTGCCCGACGGAGACGGCAAAGCCAACAGCGAAGGCGGTGAGCAGCGGGGCCAGAAGCAGGGGCAGGCGGAGGCGCCAGAAGCGGCGGTTTGGCCCCGCGCCAAGGGTGGCGGCGGCGGTGAATGTGCGGGGATCAATGGCATGGAACGGCCCGGCAAGGGCGATGAGCGTGTAGGGCAGCACGAAGGTGAGATGCGAGAGCACCACTGGCCAGAGCCCTTCGCGCAGGCCGAAGGTGAGCATCAGCACCTGAAGGCCGGGGAGGAAGGCGATTTGCGGGATCAGCAGGGGCAGGTAGAGGATGAGCCGACCGGCGGGGCCCATGCGAAAGACATGCCGCGCCTCGGCTTCGAGGCAGCCGGTGACCAGCACCAGCGCGAGCAGCGCGGCGAGGCTGGCGATGAGCAGGGTGGTGAGTGCGATGGGGGCGAGCATGGGGCCGTGGCGCTGCCATGTGCGCAGCGAGAGCGCATCGGGCAGCGCATCGGGAAAGCCCCAGAACCCCGCGAAAGACCAGATCGCCTGCGACGCGAGGCCCGCGAGCACCGAGAGGGCAACCGCGAGCCCAAGGGCGAGGCCGAGTGCCCGCAGCGCGGCGTTGGGGCCGGGCAGGCGGTGGCCCGACATGGCAAGCGCGGTGCCAGCGCGGGCGGCCAGCGCCTCCGCCCCGCGCCAGAGCGCGAGGGCGCCAAGCACGAGGGCCAGTTGCCAGAGCGCCCCGGCAGCCGCAACGGCGCGCAACGAGAGGTCCGGGTCAGACATCCAGCGAGTGATCTGCACCGAGAGGGTTGGCGGGGTATTGGGCCCGAGGATCATCGCCACATCGACGACCGACATGGAGTAGGCCAGCACCACGTAGACCGGCAGCCGCACCTGCGCGTAGAGCGTCGGAAAGGCGACCAGAAGCCAGCCGATGGCGCGGGGGTAGCCAAGGGTGGTGGCCACGCGGGCGTGGGCGTCTGAACGGGTTTGGCTGCGGGCGGCGAGGAGCATGAGCAGCAGAAAGGGCACCTCTTTGGCCGTCAGCCCGGCGATGAGGGCCAGCCCGGCGCTGTCTTGCACGATCAGCCAGTCGGGCGGGCGGTCCCAGCCGGTGAGCCAGGGCGAGAGGGCGCGGGCGATCCAGCCTGACGGCGCGATCAGGAAGGCCAGCCCGAAGGCTGCGGCGGCATGCGGGACGGAGAGCAGCGGCGAGAGCAGGCGATGCAACAGCGCGAAGGCGCGGGTGCCCTGCCAGCCCGCCGCGATGAGCGCGGTGATGGCCAGCGAGAGCGCGGTGGCGGCAAAGCCGGTGGTGAGAGACAGGCGGGTGGCGGGGCCGATCCCGGGCCAGTCCATGAGCCGGGAGAAGGGCGCGGGGCCACCGGGCGCGGCCATGTATCCCAGCGCAGGCGCGAGGGTAAAGAACAGCCCCAGCCCCACCGGCAGGGTCAGCAGCGCCACGGTGAGCGCGGGCAGGGTGTAGCGGGGCAGGCTCATCGGCGTCAGCCAAGCCGCTCATCGGGCCGGGGCGGCCCTCGACGCCGCTGCGATGAGGACCGGGAGGGCCGAAGAGCGGCTGGTGATGTCACTCGGTGACGCCGTGCTTTTTGACCCACTCCTCGGTGAGCCGGGTTGTCCACGAGGGGTGCGGCTCTGGCTGGGCGGTGCCAAGCTCGGCGGGTGACAGGGTGGCGGGCCCAAGATCGAGCGCGTCGAAGGTAGCGCGGCTTTCTTCGGGGAGCTTGTCCATCGACAGAACCGTGCCATATCCCAGCACCGCCGGGTCTTGCGCCCGCGCCTGCGCCTCTGGCGACATAAGGAAATCGGCCACCACCATCGCCCCGGATTTGGCCGAAGAGTTGTAGGGGATCGCCACGAAGCTCGCATTGCCGAGGGTGCCGCCGTCGAGCACATAGGTGCGGGCAGTGGGCGGCAGTTCGTTGTTGGCGATGGCGGTAGAGGCCTCGCCCGGCGAGAAGGAAATGGCGATATCCACCTCGCCATCCGCGATCAGTTGCAGCTGGCGCGGGCCGGTCTGCGGGTAGGCGCGGCCTTGGCGCCAGAGGTTGGGGGTGAGGTCTTCGATGAAGGTCCAGAGCGCCGCCGTCGCCGCCTCGTAATCGGCCTCCTCGACGGGCTTGGAGAGCGCCGGGTCATCGCCGTTCAGGTCGATCAGCGCTTGCTTGAGGAAGGTGGAGCCGAGAAAATCGGGCGGCTGCGGAAAGGTGAAGCGCCTGGGGTTGGCCTTGGCCCAATCCAGCAGCGCCGGCATGGATTTGGGCGGCTCGGGCACGCGGGCCTCGTCATAGATGAAGACCACCTGCGCCATCGCCCAGGGCGCCTCGTAGCCTTCTACGGGCAGGGTGAAATCTGTTTGCACGTCCTTGTTTTCAACATCGACATATTGCCAGTTCGGCAAGGCTTCCGCGAAGGGGCCAAAGAGCAGATCCTGCCCCTTCATCGAGGCGAAGTTGGGCCCGTTGATCCAGATCATATCAACCGCGCCGCCCTCGTTCTGGCCCGCCTGCTGCTCGGAGAGGACGCGGGAGACGGCATCGGCGGTGTCCGAGAGCTTCACATGTTCGAGCGTGACGCCGTAGTCTTCTTTCACCCGGCTTGCGACCCAGTCGATGAAGGCGTTGGTGGTGGTCGAGCCGCCCCAGGCGTTCCAATAAACCGTCTGCCCCTCGGCAGCCTCCAGCACGGCCTGCCACTCGTCCGTCTGGAGCCCGTCAGCAAGGCTTTCCGGGTCAGGCCCGGCGAGGGCGGGCGTGGTCAGCGCGAGGGTGAGCGCGAGGCTGAGGGTGGCGGTGTTGGTCATTTGGTCTCCTCCCCGGAGAAGGTGTGGTGGGCGAGTAGCACCCGACTGATGGCGGTGACGAGGCAGAGGCCCCCGAAGGCCCATGCCAGCGGGTTGAACAGGTGCGGCAGCGCGCAGAGGGCACAGAAGAATACGATGGTTTCGGTGCCCTCCAGCAGGCCGCCGGTGAAATAGAGTGTTTTGGCGCCGCGCGACGTGGTTTGCATCTTGGCGCGCTCGGCCAGCACGGCATAGCCGAGGAAGGTGGAGCCGTTGATGTAGAAGCTCGCCAGCAAAAAGGCCCCCGCCGCGCCATTGGTTGCCGGGTCGGCGAGGACGAAGGCCAGCGGCACGGCGGCGTAGAAGGCGAAATCGGCGCAGATGTCGAGGTAGCCGCCGAAGTCTGTCTTGGTGGTGGCGCGCGCCACCGCGCCATCAAGACCGTCCGCGAGGCGGGAGGCAAGCAGCGGCACGAGGGCGAGGACGGGCCAGCCCGCCCAGATCAGCGCGGCGGCAAGCAGCCCGAGCGCCAACCCGGCCAGCGTGACATGATCGGCCTTCCAGCCGCGCGCGGCCAGTGCTGCCCCCGCCCGGTTCAGCGGCGGGTCGATCAGTTTGCGCGCGACGCCGTCGAGCATAATGAAAGCCATCCCCATGGTTTCAGGGGGTTATGGCGTGAGCCGCGCCTGCCTGACAACCGGCTGTAACAGCGCGTGACGTGTTTGTGAGAGCGGGTGCGCGCGGGGCCTACCACTTGCCCGAGGCACCGCCCCCTTCAGACTTGCCGCCGCCGGTCTTGGCCGCGGAGGAGGATTTGCTCTTCTTCGAGATCGTGTAGCGCTCGGTGGAGCTGTGGCCGCAGGCGCCGCAGGCGGTGGTCTTCTCGCCCACTCCGGTGGAGGTTTCTGTAGAGTCCTGCACCGTGCGGCGGGTGATTTCGACCTGCCCCTTGGCGCCGCAGCTTTCGCAAACCCGGTTGGCCTTGGCCTGCTTTGACTTGAACACGACAAAACCGATCAGCGCGACGATGGCCGCGCCGATGCCGCCCATGATCGCACCGCCACTGCCGCCGCCTTCGCCCTCAGCTTCGCCGCTCGCCGCCGCCGTCTCGCCGCCACTGGCCGAGGCCGGGGTGGCATAGGGTGTGGCGATGCGGGTGATGACGGCCTTGGTGCCCTCGGTGATGCCGTCGCCGTAGCGATCTTCGCGGAAGGCGGGCAGCATCACCTCGTCGATGATCCGTGCGCTTTCCTTGCCATAATCGGCCTGCAACCCGGAGCCCAGCTCGATGCGCACTTCACGGTCGGCGCGGGCGAGGAAGATGAGGATGCCGTCGGCCTTCTCCTCATCGCCCAGCCCCCATTCATTGAAAAGCCCGGTGGTGAAGGCCTCCAGCCCATCGAACCCGCCGTAATCGGCGGTGGACATGACGGTGACAACGGCCAGCTCGACGCCGGTGTCGGTTTTCACCTTGGCGATGGCCTCCGCCAGTTCGGTTTCCTGCGCGTCCGAAAGCACGCCGGCCTCATCGAGCACATAGCTTGCGGGCAGCTCGGGGTAGCTTTGGGCCATTGCGGCGGCGGGCAGGAGAATGAGGGCCAGAACGGCCAGAAGGAAATGGGCGGGGCGGAAAACGCGAAGATGAAAAGTCATGGCGCGGATTTGGCCATGATCCCCAGCATCTGGCAAGAATTTTCAGGGCGTGAAGGGGGCGAGCGCGGCCTGGGCCTTCTTGGTGAGCCCGGCGCGGATGAGCGCGTAGCTGGTGCGCAGACGCTCCTCCACCTCGGCGTCCTCAACCATGCCCCAGGGCAGCCGCACCCAGCTGCGGTGGAAATACGGAGCCTTGATGCCGTGCCCGGCCTCGATCACCAGCTGGGCCGTCTCGATGCTGTCGGTCTTCACGCTGACACCGTCTCCCATTGCCCCGATGCAGGCAAACATCTTGCCGCCCACCTTCCAGGCATCATGGCCGCCGCCCCATGGGTCCGACACGTCGGCGCCCGGAAACCCCGCACAAATCGCGTTCACCCCAGCCCTGTCCATCGCGCCATCCTGTTCATTTTCTTGCTAAAAATATCTCTGCGGGGGTGTGGGGGTGCAAAACCCCCACTCCGAGCTCAGCCGCCGGGAGCGCCCTTGTCGATCAGCTCCTGCACCTGCCCGCCCGGGATGGTCCGGGCCAGCGGGGTAAAATCGCCCTCTGCCAGCATCGCCTCGGCGGCGTCGAAGATCACCCGATGGGTGGCGCGGGCGAGGGCGGACCCCAGCGAAACCCGCGCCACCCCGGCGGCGGCAAAATCGCTGAGGCTTGAACCGGTGAAGGCCCCCGCAGCCAGCGCGTTCACCGGCTTCTTTGTGGCGGCGCAGATGCGGGCGAGGTCATCCATCGTGGGGGGCAGGGGCACATAGATGCCGTCGGCCCCGGCCTCGTCGAAGGCGGTCAGGCGGGCCAGTGCCTCTTCCATGTCGTAGACCCCGTTCATCACCCCGTCGGCGCGGGCGACGAAGAAGAAATCGCGCCCAAGAGATCGCGCCGCGCTGGCCCCGGCGCGCATGCGTTCGGTGGCAAGGTCCGCGGGGTAGGGCAGGGTGTCGGGGTAGCTCATGTCTTCGACGCAGATGCCAGCGAGGCCGACCTCGGCGGCGAGGCGCACGGTTTCGGCCACGGTCTCTGGGTCATCGCCAAAGCCGTTCTCGAAGTCGCCCTGCACCGGCAGGTCGATGGCGGCGACGATCTCTTCGGCATGGGCCAGCGAGGCATCGCGGGTGAGTGCGCCCATGTCGCGGCTGCCCTGCACGAAGGCCAGCGCCGCCGAGGAGGTGGCCAGTGCCTTGGCCCCCATGCCCGCCAGCATCCGGGCCGAGCCGACATCCCAGACATTGGCGATTATGAACGGATCACCCGGCACATGCAGGGCGCGGTAGCTTTCGAATTTGTCCATCGTGATCTCCCTCTTTGGCCGCAGGCTGAACCGCTGCCGGGGGTGGCACAAGAGGCTTGGCAGGGGGCGGGTGGGCTGCTACTGACATCTCATGACCCGCGCCGCGATCATCATCTGCTGCATTATCCGCTGACATCGTCACGCGGGCCCGGTCTCTTTTCTCATCAGGATGAAGTTGCTAAAGCCCGCGGGGACACCCGAGGACCGACCATGAACATCTATCTGCATAATACGAAAACCCGGAAGAAAGAGCTTCTGGAGCCGGTCGAGCCGGGACGGGTGGGCATGTATGTTTGCGGGCCGACGGTTTATGACCGGGCGCATATCGGCAACGCCCGGCCCGTGATCGTGTTCGACGTGCTTTTCCGGCTGCTGCGGCACGTCTACGGGGCGGAAAACGTGCGCTATGTGCGCAACTTTACCGATGTGGATGACAAGATTATCGCGCGGGCCGAGGAATCTGGCCGCGAGATCGGGCAGATCACCGAGGAGACGAGTCGGTGGTATCTGGAGGATATGGCCGCCGTCGGGGCGCTGGAGCCCACCGATATGCCGAGGGCGACCGATTGGATTGGCGCGATGGTGGCGATGATCGAGGGGCTGGTTGAGGCGGGCCATGCCTACGCCGCTGAGGGGCATGTGCTGTTTCGCGTGCGTTCTTACGAGGCTTACGGGGCGCTGTCGGGCCGCTCGGTGGATGACATGATCGCCGGGGCGCGGGTGGAAGTTGCGCCCTATAAGGAAGACCCGATGGACTTTGTGCTCTGGAAGCCTGCGAAGGCGGGGGAGCCGGGGTGGGAGTCGCCTTGGGGCAAGGGGCGGCCCGGTTGGCACATCGAATGCTCTGCGATGGCGGATGCGCTGCTGGGGGCGAGCTTTGACATTCACGGCGGCGGGAACGACCTGATGTTTCCGCACCATGAGAACGAGATTGCGCAGAGCAAATGCGCCCACCCCGAGGGGGAATTTGCCCGGATCTGGATGCACAACGAGATGCTTCAGGTCGAGGGCAAGAAGATGTCCAAGAGCTTGGGGAATTTCTTTACCGTCAGGGACTTGTTGGATCAGGGCGTGCCGGGGGAGGTGATCCGGTTTGTGTTTCTGGGCACGCATTATCGCAAGCCGATGGATTGGACGGAGAAGAAGCGGCAGGAGGCGGAGGCGACGCTGCGTGATTGGCGCGGGTTGGTGGCCGGTGCGGAGGAAACGGGCCCGGACACGGCAGTCGCTGAGGCGCTGGCGGACGATCTGAATACCGCGGGTGCCATCACCCGACTACACGCCATGGCCAAGGAGATCGCAGCCAATCCGCAGAAGGATTGCTTCTATGAGAAGGGCACGTTCCTTGCATCCGCCCGCCTGATGGGGATCCTGACTGAGGAGCTCGCAGGCTGGAACGCTGCGCCGGGGGTTGACCTGTCTGCCTATGCCGAGCGCCTTGGGGCTTTGCGGGAGGCGGCGATGGAGAACAAGGACTTCTCCGCCGTTGATACGCTGAAAGCGGCGTTGATCGAAGCCGGGGTGGAGGTGAAGATGAGCAGGCTTGGCGTGGATCTGATAGTGAAACCGGAGTTTGACGCGAGCAAGCTGGAGGGGTTGCTATGACCGAACGGCTTTATCTCTACGACACGACCCTCCGCGACGGGCAACAAACCCAAGGCGTGCAGTTTTCGCTCGATGAGAAGCAGGAGATTGCGGCGCTGCTGGATGGGTTGGGCGTTGATCATATCGAGGGGGGATGGCCGGGGGCGAACCCGACGGATTCGGCGTTTTTTGAGGCCAAGCCGCAGCTTAGGGCGACCTTCACCGCCTTCGGGATGACCAAGCGGGCCGGGCGATCTGCCGAGAATGACGAGGTCTTGGCGGGGGTGCTCAATGCGGGCACGCCTTCGGTTTGCCTTGTGGGCAAGACCCATGATTTTCATGTGACCGATGCGCTGGAGATCACGCTCGAGGAGAACGTGGACAACATTCGCGCTTCGGTGGCGCATCTCGTGGCGCAGGGGCGCGAGGCGCTGTTTGATGCCGAGCACTTCTTTGACGGCTACAAGGCCAACCCGGCCTACGCGCTGGAGTGCCTGAAAGCCGCGCTGGAGGCCGGGGCCCGCTGGGTGGTGCTCTGTGACACCAATGGGGGCACTCTACCCGGAGAGATTTACCAGATCGTAAAGGATGTAATCGAGGCAGGGGTTCCGGGCGATCATCTGGGGATTCACACCCATAACGACACCGGCAATGCGGTGGCGGGCAGCCTTGCGGCGGTGGATGCGGGGGCGCGGCAGATTCAGGGCACGCTCAATGGCCTTGGCGAGCGTTGCGGCAATGCGAGCCTGACGACGCTGATCCCGATTTTACTGCTGAAGGAGCCCTATCGCAGCGCCTATACGACGGGTGTGACGGAGGAGAGCCTTGCGCGGATGACGCTGATTTCGCGCAAGCTGGATGACATCCTCAACCGCGTGCCGATGCGCGCCGCGCCCTTTGTTGGGGCCTCGGCCTTTGCCCATAAGGCGGGGCTGCACGCGAGCGCGATTTTGAAGAACCCGACGACCTATGAGCACATCGAGCCGGAGCTGGTGGGCAATGCGCGGGTGATCCCGATGAGCAACCAGGCGGGCACGTCGAACCTGCGGCGACGTCTCGCGGAGGCCGGGCTGGAAGCGGAGAAGGCGCAGCTGGCGGCGATTTTGAACACCATCAAGGCGCGGGAATCGCAGGGGTTTTCTTACGACACCGCGCAGGCGAGCTTTGAGCTTCTTGCCCGCCGCGAGCTTGGGCTGCTGCCCGAGTTCTTCGACGTGGAGCGCTACCGGGTGATCTCGGAGCGGCGGCGCAATGCCAAGGGGCAAATCGTGGTGGAAAGCGAGGCGGTGGTGGCGGTGAGCCTGCCCGGCGCGGGGCTGACGACCAATTATTTCAAGAACGAGCACCCCGAAGAGATGCAGGATGCCGGGCCGGTGCACGCGCTGTGGAACGCGCTGATCGCCGATCTGGGGCCCTATGCGGGGCGGCTGGAGGGGATGCGGCTGGTGGACTTCAAGGTGCGCATCACCAATGGTGGCACCGAGGCGGTGACGCGGGTGATCATCGACAGCGAGGATGCATCCGGGCGGCGCTGGAGCACGGTGGGGGTGAGCGCCAATATCGTGGATGCCAGCTTTGGCGCGCTGATTGATGCGGTGACATGGAAGCTGGTGCAGACCGGCGCGGAGTTGCGAAAGGTGGGAGAGTGAGCGCTTTTCTGGAGCTCTTCGCCTCGGTGCCACGGCAGGGCCCGGGACTGGCCAAGGACGTGGCCTGGGCCGTGGCTGAGGCGGGGGCCGGGGAGGCCCTGAAGGTGTGCGACGCGGGCTGCGGCACGGGTGGCGATACCGAGGCCCTGCTGGCGGCCATGCCGGGCGCAAACATTGTGGCCTGCGACAAGGAAGAGACGCTGCTGGAGGCCGCGAGGGCGCGGCTGGCCGGGGAGGCGCGGGTGCGTGTAGGGCCCGGCGACCTTGCCGCGCTGGAGACGCTGCCGGAAGCGCCGTTTGACTTTATCTGGTGCGCCGGGGCGATCTATTTCTTGGGCACGGTCAATGGTTTGCGCGGATTTCGCAAGGCGCTGCGTGCGGGCGGGGCGGTTGCGTTTTCGGCGCCGGTCTACTTTCGCTCCGATGCCTCGGTAGATGCGCGGGCCTTCTGGATGGATGTTCCGGTGCCGACGGAAGCGGAGTTGCGGGCAGAGGTGGCCGAGGCGGGCTATGAGCTGATTGCCGACCGCCCGCTGAGCAATGCGGCATGGGCGGCGCTCTATTCGCCGCTGAAGGCCGAGATCACCCGGCGACGGGACGCCGGGGCAACGCCGGAAATGGAGAGCGTTTTGGCGGCGATGGAGCAGGAGATGGCGCTGTGGAGCCGGGTGAAGCGGGAGACCGGCTATCAACTGGTCGTGGCGCGCCGTCCATGAGTTTGCAGGCCTGTGCAGATCTGGTGGCCCGCTCCGGCCGTGAGGGCTTTGCCGCCATCATGGCTGCGCCGGTTGAGGCGCGGAAAATTCTCTTCCCTGTTCAGGCCTTTGCACTGGAGGTGGCGCGTGCGCCATGGGCCAGCGAAGAGCCGATGATTGCGCAGATGCGGCTGCAATTCTGGCGCGATGTGCTGGAGGAGGCAGAGGCCGGGAAAGCGCGGGCTCATGAGGTGGCTGCCCCGCTTGCAGAGGCGGTGAAGGCCGGGGTGCCGGTTGCGCCGTTGATGGCCTGTGTGGATGCGCGGGAGTGGGATGTGGGGCGTGAGCCCTTTGCCGATGAGGCGGCCTTCTGGAACTACCTTGATGCCACGGGCGGCGGGCTTGTCTGGGCGGCTGCCGCGGCGCTTGGCGCGGGGACGGAGGCCGAAGAGGGCCTGCGCCACTGGGGCCGGGGCGCGGCACTGGCGAGGTATTTTCAGGCGGTGCCGGAGCTGGAAAGCCGGGGGCGCTACCCGCTGGTGGATGGTCGGCCCGAGGCGGTGAAAGCACTGGCAGAACAGGGGCTTGCCGAGATGACTTCTGGTGCGCAATGGCGCGGAAAACTCGGCAGCGAAGCCTCTGCGCCGATGCTGACCGGGGCCATGGCACCGGTGCTGATGCGCAAAGCAATCAGCGCGCCCGGCCGGGTGGCTGCGGGCGCGCTGGGGATGAGCGAGTTTCGCCGCCGGTTCCGCCTGATGCGGATGGCGGCGACGCCGGAATGGCGGATGTGAGCTTCGGCCCGTAACGCCTTGGCTTTAGGCGAAAATCAGGCGTTGGCTTCGCGGATCTTGTCGGCGGCGGCCTTGTCGTAGGTGACGCCGTTTTGCTCCAGCAGCGCGTCAAGCTCGCCCGAGAGGGTCATCTCGGTGATGATGTCGCAGCCGCCCACAAACTCGCCCTTCACGTAGAGCTGGGGGATGGTGGGCCAGTCGGAGTAGTCCTTGATGCCTTGGCGGATGTTCTCGTCGGCCAGCACGTTCACATCGGTGAACTCGACACCCATGAAGTTGAGCACCCCGGCCACGCGGGAGGAAAACCCGCATTGCGGCATCTCCTTGGTGCCCTTCATGTAGAGCACGACATCGTTGGCTTTGACGGTTTCGGCGATCTGGTCTTGTGCGGACATTGCTGTCTCCTTCGGCCTGCGCGGCCTTTCGGGCGGTGTGTTTCGGGCTACAGATAGAGGGCTTGGGCCGGGATTTCCAGCCGGATCGGTGATGGAAACAGGGGCGCAGGCGGCGGGCGCGTTCGGCCCTGGCATCTGCGCGGGCCGCGCCGCCCCTTGCGGATGATCTCGATTACCCCGAGTAAGGCAATGACGGCGATGGCACCCCAGAAGAGGAGCAGACCCGTGCTCATTTGCGTGGCTGCATGGCCTTGGCATAGGCTTGCGGGTCGCGCGGCACGAGGGTGGGGCGGCTGTAGCCGCCGCCAGAAGTGCCGCCGCCGTGGCCTTCATGCAGGATGGACGATCCCTGTCCGGGCGAGACACCCCGGTTCCGCCGGGGGGCGCGGCGCTGCCTGCGGGCCTGAACGATCATGCCGGCGATCAGGGCGAGGCCGATCAACCCAAGGATGATCCAGACGGCGGTTAGGATGCTCATGCCAAAAAAGTCATTTATTTCAAGTTGTTGCGGGTTCTGGAGCGGGCGGCGCCATAGGACGCGCGGCGCTTTCGGGCGGGCTCTGCCGGGGTGTCTGGCGCGTCTGGCTCCGGGTCGGGGTTGATCCGGTGTTTCTTGCGCGAGGCGAAAATGGCGCGGTAGGCGAGGATGGCGACCAGAAACCCGCTTATGAGGATCAGGCCCGGGTCCATCGCGGCGCCTAGGGGGCCCGGGTGGTGAGCGCCAGTGCGTGCAGCTCGCCGGCCGGGCCGTCCATCTTGCCCTTGAGGGCGGCATAGACGGCGCGTTGCTGTTGCACGCGGTTCTGGCCGCGAAAGCTTTCGTCCACGACCTCGGCGGCGAAATGCTGGCCGTCATCGCCCTGAACGGTGATCTTGGCCTCGGGAAAGGCCTCGCGGATGAGGTTTTCGATGTCCTGCGCGTCGATGGCCATTTGGCCTCCTTCGTATTGCTCCCCCAAGATGTAGGCTGCGGGCCTCGGGGGAGCAAGGGGATCAGACGAGGGTGCCCTCGGGGGTGAGGGTTTCGAGGCCGCCAGTATAGGGCAGGAGGGCTTCGGGAAGGGTTACTGAGCCGTCCTCTTGCTGGCCGTTCTCCAGAACCGCGATTAGCGCCCGGCCGACGGCGAGGCCGGAGCCGTTGAGGGTGTGGAGGAACTCGGGCTTGCCGCCACCTTCGGGGCGGAAGCGGGCGTTCATCCGGCGGGCCTGAAAATCACCGCAGTTGGAGATGGAGGAAATCTCGCGATAGGTGTTCTGGCCGGGCAGCCAGACCTCGATGTCATGGGTGCGGCGCGCGCCGAATCCGGTATCGCCCGAGCAGAGCACGACGGTGCGGTAGGGCAGATCGAGCGCTTCAAGCACAGCCTCGGCGCATTTGGTCATACGCTGCTGTTCTTCAACGCTTTTGTCGGGATGCACCACCGAAACCATCTCGACCTTTTCAAACTGGTGCTGGCGCAGCATGCCCGCGGTATCTCGGCCCGCGCTGCCCGCCTCGGAGCGAAAGCAGAGCGAGTGGGCGGTGTAGCGGCGGGGCAGGTAGCTTTCGCTGACGATACAGTCGTTGACGATGTTGGTCAGCGTCACCTCGGAGGTGGGGATGAGCCACCAGCCTTCGCGGGTTTGGTAGCTGTCTTCGCCGAACTTGGGGAGTTGGCCGGTGCCAAGCATCATCTCTTCGCGCACCAGCACCGGGGCGTTCACCTCGGTCAAACCGTGCTTGGTGGTGTGCAGATCAAGCATGAACTGGGCGAGCGCACGGTGGATGCGGGCAATGCCGCCCGACATCAGCACGAAGCGGGAGCCTGCAAGCTTGGCGGCGGTTTCGAAATCCATCGCCTCCTTGGCCCCGGGCAGCTCGTAATGCTCCAGTGGGGTGAAGCTGAACTTGCGGGGGGCGCCCCAGCGGTTGATCTCGACGTTGTCATTTTCATCGGCGCCGTCGGGCACATCGTCTTGCATGACGTTGGGCAGGCCCATCAGCATGTCGCGCAGCTCGGCGTCACGGGCCTTGGACTCTTCTTCCAGCCGAGCAATTTCTTCTTTCTTTTCAGCCACAAGTGCGCGGAGCCGCTCAAACTCGGCCTCATCGCCGGAGGCTTTGGCGGCACCGACCTGCTTGGAGGCGGCGTTGCGCTCGGCCAGCGCGGCCTCGGCGGCGGTGATGGCAGCGCGGCGGGCTTCGTCCAGCGCAAGGATGGGGGCGGAGGCAGAGGAGATCCCGCGCCGCGCCATGGCGGCATCGAAGCCGGCGGGGTTGTCACGGATGGTGCGGATATCGTGCATCTCTCTCGTCCTTTGTTGCCGTTGGTGGGGGTAGCAGACCCACCGTACAGAGGGGTTAACGCGGCAGGGATATGGCGGAAAGAGTTAAGATGCACAATCCATGCACAGGCGATGCACAAGTGATGCATGCGCGATGGGCGCACAGAAGGGGCGGGTTAACGGGGTGGACTGTGCGGGGGTGTGGGGGGGTGTGCCTGCCCGGTGCGCGCCGTAAGGCGCCGGGCAGCGTTATGCTGGAAGCATGCCTTTGGCATGAGCCGTCCGCCGCACCGGAGGTACGCCGTTTTTCATCGGCCCGCCTTGGGCGGGACGGGGCGGCGCTTTGGTGAGGTTGGGGATTCCCTCGGAGGGAAGATGACCACTGCACCATAAAGTGCCCCGAACCGCCGTTGCGGGCGCCACCCCATGGGACGGCGCTGCCCGGCTTGCGGGGGGCGGGGGGTGGTTGGCGGGGGTGGTGGGCAGATTGCCCACCCTACGCGATGGGCCGCGACAGTTTCACCGCCGCCTCTGGCGTTCCGGGCAAATCGTCCTTATCTGCCACCGCACGCGCTTGCATCGCCCCAGACCGGGCCATAGGGTGCGCGCCGAAACGCCCGCCGCGGCTGCGGGGGCCGGGACAAGAACAACAAGGAGCCTCCATGCAGGGCATTCAATCGCTCGTGCCGCTGATCCTGATCTTCGGGATCATGTACTTTTTGCTCATCCGTCCGCAGCAGAAGAAGCTGAAGGACCATCAGGCGATGGTGTCGGCGCTGCGCCGGGGCGATCAGGTGATCACCCAGGGCGGGATCGTCGGCAAGGTGACCAAGGTGCGCGACGACAACGAGGTTGAAGTCGAGATCGCCGAGGGCGTGAAGGTGCGTGTGGTCAAGGCGACCGTGGCACAGGTGCTCAACAAGACCGAACCGGCTGCCGACGCGAAATCGTAAGGCAGGCCGCAGACAACTCTCGGCGGGGGCGCAATGCTTCAGATAACCTTTTTCAACCGGCTTGTGATCTGGCTGCTGGTGGCCGCAGGGCTGCTGGCGGCAATGCCCAACGCCTTTTACTCGCGTGTGGAGAGCCACAATGACGCGGTGGCGGCCATCGAGGCCACGGGCGCCACGCCTGAGCTGGAGGCGGATGCCGCCACATGGCCGGGACTGTTGCCCAACAACCTCGTCAACCTCGGGCTCGACCTGCGGGGCGGCGCGCATTTGCTGGGCCGTGTGCGGGTGGAAGAGGTTTATGCCGAGCGGATGACGGCGATGTGGCCGGAGGTGCGCGATGCGCTGCGCGATGAGCGTGCCACGATTGGCACCATTCGGCGCGTCGACGGGCCGGAAGACCAGTTGCAGGTTCGCATTCAGAACGCCGACCAGATGGCCTCTGCCATGGAGACGGTGCGCGGGCTGGCCCGGCAGGTTGTTTCGCTCTCCTATCCGGGGGCGACCGACATTGAGGTGAGCGCCAATGGTGACGTGCTGGTGGTGCAGCTCAGCGAGGCCGAGCGCGAGCTGAGCGATCAGCGGACGGTGCAGCAGAGCCTTGAGATCATCCGCCGCCGGGTGGATGAGGTGGGCACCCGTGAGCCGACCATTCAGCGCCAAGGCAGCGACCGGATCATCATTCAGGTGCCGGGGATCGGCTCGGCGCAGGAGTTGAAAGACCTGATCGGCACCACCGCGAAGCTGACCTTCCATCCGGTGGTGCAGCGTGTTTCCAGCCCCGATGCCGACGCCTCGGGCCGCACCATTACCCTGCCCAGTGCCGACCCCTCGGAAGAGGGCGTTTACTACGTACTGGAAGAAAGCCCGGTGGTGAGTGGCGAGGAGTTGGTGGACGCGCAGCCGGACTTTGACCAGAACGGCCAGCCAGCGGTGAACTTCCGGTTCAACGCCAGCGGGGCGCGCAAGTTTGGCGATTACACCGCCGAGAACGTGGGTAGCCCCTTTGCCATTGTGCTGGACGGCGAGGTGATCAGCGCCCCGGTTATCCGCCAGCATATTCCGGGCGGCACCGGCATTATCTCGGGCAACTTCTCGGTGCAGGAGAGCAGTGACCTTGCGGTGCTGCTCCGCGCGGGGGCTCTGCCGGCGGGCATGGACTTTTTGCAGGAGCGCACGATTGGCCCCGAGCTTGGGGCGGACAGCATCCGCGCCGGTGCGATTGCCTGTCTGGTGGCCTTTGCCGCAGTGCTCGTGTTCATGGCGCTCAGCTATGGGCTGTTCGGGATTTTCGCCAATATCGCGCTGCTCATCAACGTGGGCCTGATCTTCGGCCTGCTCAGCACCATCGGCGCGACGCTGACCTTGCCCGGTATTGCCGGGATCGTGCTGACCATCGGGATGGCGGTGGACGCCAATGTGCTGGTGTTCGAGCGGATCCGCGAGGAGTTGAAAACGGCCAAGGGGCCGAGCCGGGCGATTTCGCTGGGCTATGAGAAGGCGCTGAGTGCGATTATCGACGCCAATATCACCACCTTCATCACGGCCGCGATCCTGTTCGTGCTCGGCTCGGGCCCGGTGCGGGGCTTTTCGGTGACGCTGGCGCTGGGGATCATCACCTCGGTGTTCACGGCGATCTATGTGACCCGTCTGCTGATTGTGACGTGGTTTGAACGGGCGCGGCCCAAGACGATCGAGGTGTGAACCGATGCGCTTGAGACTTGTACCGCAGGAAACCAACATCAACTTCTTCCGCGCCCGGAAGGTCACCTTTGGGGCCTCGATGGTGCTGATGGTGCTTTCGCTGGTGGCGTGGTTTGCCATGGGGCTGAACTTTGGCATCGACTTCCGGGGCGGCACCACGATCCGCACCGAGAGCACGCAGGAGGTGGATGTGGCCGCCTACCGCGATGCGCTGGCCCCGCTGGAGCTGGGTGATGTGGCGATCAGCGAGGTGTTTGACCCGACGTTCGACGCCGATCAGCACGTGGCCATGCTGCGCATTCAGGCCCAAGAGGGCGAAGAGAGCGCGGGCAATGAGATGGTGGCCAATGTCGAGGCGGCGCTGAAGGGGCTGGACGAGAGCATTCGGTTTACCTCGGTGGAGAGCGTTGGCCCCAAGGTGAGTGGCGAGTTGGTGCAGAGTGCGGTGCTGGCGGTGCTGGCCGCGCTTGGGGCGATCATGGTGTATATCTGGCTGCGGTTCGAGTGGCAGTTCAGCCTTGGCGCGGTGGTTGCGCTGTTCCATGACGTGCTGCTGACCATTGGCCTCTTTGCGGTGCTGCAGATCCGGTTTGATCTGGCCACGATTGCGGCGCTGCTGACGATTGTTGGCTATTCGATCAACGACACTGTGGTGATCTTCGACCGGGTTCGGGAGAACCTGATTAAGTACAAGAAGATGGCCTTGCAGGACGTGATGAACCTATCCGTCAACGAGACCCTGAGCCGGACGGTGATGACCTCTGGCACCACGCTGATTGCGCTGATTGCGCTGCTGGTGCTGGGCGGGGACGTGATCCGGGGCTTTGTTTTTGCCATCACTTGGGGCGTGGTCGTGGGCACCTATTCTTCGGTCTACGTGGCCAAGAACGTGGTGCTGATGCTGGGCACCAAGCGCGATTGGAGCAAGCCGAGCGACGGGCCGGGGGGCACGCAGTTTTCTACATCGGATGCCTGAGGCGCTTGCCGCTGCTTTGGCGGTGCCTGGGATTGTCTGGGTGCTGGCGGCAGCGGGCGCGGCGGGGCTGGCCTATGGCTTTGCGGGCTTTGGCGCGGCGCTGATCTTCATGCCGGTGGCCGCCGCACGGGTTGGCCCGGTAGAGGCGGTGACGCTGGAGGCCTGCATGGGGCTCGCGAGCGTGGTGACGGTTTTGCCGCGCGCGCTGAAGCTGGCCGACACGCGGGACACCGGGCTGCTGCTGGTTGCATCGCTGATTGGCCTGCCGCTCGGCGTGTGGCTGCTGAAGGTGGCGGACCCGGAGGTGATGCGCTGGGGCATTTGCGCGGTGGCGGCGCTGACGCTTTGCGCGCTTGTTGCAGGCTGGCGGCGCAAGACATCGGACACGCCGCGCGCGTTGATCGGCGTGGGCGCGGCCTCGGGGGCGCTTGGCGGCGCGACGGGGCTGACCGGGCCGGTGATGATCTTGTTCAAGCTCTCCGGGCAGGGCAGCGCGGTGGAGGTGCGGGCCTCGACGATCTCTTTCCTGACGCTGCTCTCGATGTTGCTGCTGCCGATGCTTTGGTTGCAGGGGCTGATCCGGGTGGAGGCGCTGTGGCTCGCGCTGCTGGTGGTGCCGGTATATGCACTGGGCGCGTTGTGCGGGCAGGCGCTGTTTCGGCCCGAGATGGAGCGGCTCTATCGGCGGGTGGCCTATGGGCTGATTGGACTTGCGGTGGCGATGAGCCTGCCGCTGTGGTGAGGGAGGTGGCGTTGTGATGGCATTTGGGGTGGTGGGATTTACCCACGCTGCGCATGGTTGAGGCGTTTCAGCAGGCCTGGGCCACGGAGGGCTTCTGGTGGCTGATGGCGATCATCGGGCTGGCCGGGCTGGTGCGCGGCTTTGCAGGGTTTGGCACGGGCATGGTCTTCATTCCGCTGGCCTCGCTCTTTCTGCCGCCGCTCTGGGTGCTGGCGGCTGTTATCTCGGTGGATGTGGCGGGCTCCGCCCCGGTGTTGCCCCGGGCGATCCGCGATGTGCGGGGGCGTGACTTGGGGTGGATGCTGCTGGGCTGCGTGGTGACGCTGCCCTTGGGCACCTTTGCGCTGACGGCCTCGGACCCTGCGGTATTTCGCTGGGGCGTTTCGGGCCTGTCGCTGGCGCTGGTGGCGCTGCTCATTTCGGGCTGGCGGCACCATATTGAGCTTGGCCCGAAGGGCTTGGCGGGCGTTGGCGCGGCCTCGGGCTTTTTGGGTGGCTTCGTTGGCATGCCGGGGCCGCCGGTGGTGCTGGCCTATCTGGGCGGGCAATACCGGCCCGAGCGGGTGCGGGCGACGACGCTGCTGTTCATGCTGCTTTTCGTGGCGATGCTGGGGGTGGTCTTTGCCATTCGGGGCGTGCTGGAGGGCGGCGGGCTTGCGCTTGGGATATTGCTGATCCCGGCCTACGTGGCGGGCAATCTTGCGGGGCAGGCGCTGTTTGATCCGGAGAAGGCGCGGCTTTATCGCGCGGTGGCCTTTGCCGTCTTCATCGCCTCTGCCCTTGCGGGGCTGCCGATCTTTGGAGATTAAGGGCACATGCGGATACATGAGGTTGAGTTCAGAGGCGAGATGCCGGTGGAGGGCTACGGGCCCGGATTTTGGCGTGTTGGCGGGCAGGTGGTGCAGGGGCCGGTACTGATTGGCCCGGGCGGGTTGCACGACTGGGCCGGGCTGGACGATGCGGCGGCGCTGGTGGAGATGGCTGGCAAGGTCGATGTGCTGTTTCTGGGCATGGGTAGCGAGATTGCCCCGGTGCCGCGCGCGCTGCGCGAGGCGGTGGAACTGACTGGGCAGGGGCTGGATGTGATGGCCTCGCCCACGGCGGCACGCAGCTACAACGTGCTGCTGAGCGAAGGCCGCCGGGTGGCGGCGGCGCTGATTCCGGTGGGTGGCGTTTGAGCCTATTGGCCACAGAGGGCTTGGCCGTGTCACGCGGCGGGGTGCCGGTGCTGGAGGGGCTGACGTTTGAAGTGTCACCCGGCGAGGTGCTGGTGCTGCGCGGGCCGAACGGGGTGGGCAAGACGAGCCTGCTGCGGGTGCTGGCCGGGCTGGCGGAGCCGCTGGAGGGCCGGGTGGAGAGTGAGGGCGCGGGTTATGCCGCCCATGCGGACGGGCTGAAGGCAACGCTGAGCGTGCGCGAGAACCTGAGCTTCTGGGCGGAGTTGCACGGGCAGGGGCTGAGCGATGCGCTGGAACGGATGAACCTTGCGGGCCTTGCGGAGCGGATGGCCGGGAGCCTGAGTGCCGGGCAGAAGCGGCGGCTGGGGCTGGCGCGGCTCTTGGTGACCGGGCGCAGCCTGTGGCTGCTGGACGAGCCGACGGTTTCGCTCGATACGGCCTCTGTTGAGCTGTTCGCGGGCGTGGTGCGAGACCATGTCGCAGCGGGCGGCGCGGCGGTGATTGCGACGCATATTTCGCTGGGGCTGGAGGAGGCGCGGGTGTTGGAGCTGGGCGCGTTCAAGGCTGTGGAGCGGGCCGCGCCGGGCGGGTTTGACGAGGCGTTCCTGTGAGCGGGGCGGGCTCATCCGCCCTTCGAGGCGTCTTCGCGGGGGCGCGCGCCGCAGCCGTAGTGGACGGGGCCGGACGCGGGATTGAGTATTTTCAGCAAGAAAATGGAGCGGGGCGGTGAAGGCCTTGCTGATCCGGGATTTGCGGCTGGCGGTGCGGGCCGGGGGCGGCTTTGGGCTGGCCTTGGCCTTCTTCCTGATCGTCGTCACGCTGGTGCCCTTTGCCGTAGGCCCTCAGCCCGAAGTGCTGGGGGAGATCGCGGCCGGGGTGTTGTGGTTGGGGGCTTTGCTGGCCTGTTTGCTCTCGCTCGACCGGATCTTTGCGCTGGATTACGAGGATGGCTCGCTGGAACTGCTGGCGACTGCGCCGGTGCCGATGGAAGGTGCGGTGTCGGTAAAGGCGCTGGCGCATTGGCTGACCACGGGGCTGCCACTGGTGCTGGCCGCGCCGGTGCTGGGGGTTCTGTTGCACCTGCCGGGGCCGGGATTTTTGTGGCTGACGATCTCGCTGGCGGTGGGCACGCCTGCGCTTTCTGTCATCGGCTGCTTTGGTGCGGCACTGACCGTGGGGCTGAAGCGGGGCGGTTTGCTGTTGAGCCTGATCGTGCTGCCGCTTTACGTGCCGGTGCTGATCTTTGGCGCCGAGGTGGCGCGGCGGGGCGTTGACGGGCTGGCCGTGGGCACGCCGCTGGCGTTGCTGGGCGGGCTGACGGCGGGCGCGGTGGCGCTGCTGCCTTTTGCGGCGGCTGCGGCAATACGTATCAACCTGCGCTGAGGGGCTCCGGGGTATGTGTATTGAGCCTGACCAAGGCGGAGCCTAGGGTGCGCGGCATGTCGATTTGGGAATATGCAAATCCGGTGAAATTCATGGCGACGAGCGGGCGGATTCTGCCCGCCTGCGCCGTGTTGGCTGCTGTGGTCACGCTGGTTGGGCTTGGCTGGGGGTTCTTTGCGACGCCGGAGGACTACAAGCAGGGCGCGACGGTGAAGATCATCTTCATCCATGTGCCTGCCGCGATGATGGCGATCAACGCATGGGCGATGATGCTGGTGGCCTCGCTGATCTGGGTCGTCCGCCGCCATCATGTGAGCGCGCTGGCGGCGAAGGCGGCGGCCCCGGTGGGCGTGGCGATGACGTTGATTGCGCTGTTCACAGGTGCCGTTTGGGGCCAGCCGATGTGGGGGACATGGTGGGCGTGGGATCCGCGGCTGACGTCCTTTTTGATCCTGTTCCTGTTCTATCTCGGTTACATGGCGCTTTGGGCGGCAATCGACGACCCGGACACGGCGGCCGACCTCACCTCGGTGCTTTGCCTTGTTGGCTCTGTCTTTGCGATCCTGAGCCGCTATGCGGTGAACTTCTGGAATCAGGGCCTGCATCAGGGTGCTTCGGTGCTGCGGGCGGGCGCGGTGACGGGCAGCGACACGGAGGAGAAGGTGAGCAACGTCTATGCGCTGCCGCTCTTCGTTTCGATGGCGGGATTTTTCCTGCTGTTTCTGGCGCTGGTGCTGATGGGCACGCGCACCGAAATTCGCGCCCGGCGGATCAAGGCGCTGGAGGCGCGGGCGCGGATGGCAGATGCCTGAGTTGGGAAAATATGCGGCTGAGGTGTTGATCGCCTATGCTGGCTCGATCGCCATTTTGGTGGGGTTGCTCGTTGTTACCATCAGGCGTGGGGCGAAGGTGCGTGCGCGGCTGCGGCAGATGGAAGAGAGCCGGAAATGAAACCGCTTTATTTTGTGCCCTTCGGGGTGATCCTTCTGATCGGGCTGGCTTTTTGGTGGGGCAACGGGCGCGAGGGGCAGAATGAGCTGCCCTCGACCTTTATTGGCCGCACCGCGCCGGAGCTGAAGCTGGAGCCCTTGGCCGGCGAGCCGGTTTTTACCCGCGAGATGCTTGAGAGCGAGGGGGTGAAGCTGGTGAACTTTTGGGCCAGCTGGTGCGCGCCGTGCCGGGTGGAGCACCCGAACCTTGTAAAACTCGCCGAGGCGGGCGTGCCGATTTATGGGATCAACTTCAAGGATGACCCGGAAAAGGCGGCGGATTTTCTGGCCGAGCTGGGCAACCCCTATGCCGCCATTGGTGCGGATGTTGAGGGGCGCAGCGGCTTTGCCTGGGGCGCCTATGGCGTGCCGGAGACCTTTTTGATCGACGGGGAGGGCAAGATCCTCGCACGGGTGGCGGGGCCGGTGACAAGCTCGACCTATGCGCGCGATCTCGGCCCGGCACTGGCGGCGGCGGGGATAAAGGTGACTCTGGCCGATTAGGCGGGCAGCGGGCTGCGGGCATAGAGCCTTCGGGCTGCCAGCAGCGCTGCGAGGGCCAGCAGCACGGCGGTGCCCCAGAGCGCGGTGAGGGGCGTGGTGGTTGAGCCGCTATCGAGCGCCGGGACAAGGCCGCTCACCGCCGCGATCCATCCGAAGAGACCTGCGCCAGTGGCGTAGCCGAGGGTTTGCACCGTGGGCATGAAAGAGGCGGTGCGGGCGCGCTCGGCCTCGGGGGCGGCCTCCATGATGAGCTGGTTGGCGGGGCCCCATGAAAAGCCGAAGGCGGCGCCCGAGAGCGATTGGCCGAGCAGGACCAGCGGCAGGGTGGCGGTGACGAAGCCCGCACCAACGCAGGCCGCGCCCGCCACTTGCAGCGCCGGGGCGAAGCGCAGGGCGGCTTGGCGGTGGTGAGCGGGCAGGCGGCCTGCGACCATGGCCCAGAGGCTCCAGTTGAGCGCCATTGTTACAACCACCCAACCTGTCAGAACGGTGGAGAGGCCGAAGATGGCGCGGGCGCATAGGGCGGTGAAGATCGACGAGACGCTTTGCGCCACTGGCATCAGGAACACCAGCCAGGTTCCTGCGCCGATGGGGGAGAGGGTGAAGGCCTCGGACGGGAAGAAGCGCGTTCCGCCCCGGCGCCGCGGGCGACGGTCGATGACGAGGGCGGCGGCGATGAGCGCGAGGCCAGCAGGCAGGCCAAGCGCGGCAGCGGGCGAGGCGGGCAGGGCAGAGGGGAGCGCCAGCACGGCGGCCCCGGCAAGGCAGAGGGCGACGGGGCGCAAGGGTGTGCGGCGCTTGATGACGAAGCTATCGGCGGCCCGGCCCGGCAGGATCAGGGACGCCGCCGCAAGAAAGGTGAGCGCCAGTGGCAGGCCGGTGAGCATGGCGATGGGCCAGCCGAGGTGCTCGGTGGCATAGCCGCCCGTCAGCGGGCCGAGCGCAGCCGCGAGCGCCCAGACTGTGGCCTCTACCGCGAAGACGCGAGCAACGATGGTAGCAGCGAAGAGTTGGGGGATCAGTGAATAGCAGAGCGCGGCGATCACCCCATCGGAGAACCCCTGCAAGGCCCGCCCAAGCACGAAGGCCGGCCCGCTCCAGGCAAGGGCGGTGAGCGCCGTTCCGGCCAGAAAACAGGCCGCCGCGCCGAGCGCTGTGGCCCGCGCCCCGAGGCGGGCCCGGATCTCTGCCGAGGTGACGCCGCCTGCGACCACGCCGATGAAGAACATCGCGTAGACCAGCGGCAGCATCGGCAGCGCGGAGAGCGCCTCCATCGCCACGGGGATGGAGGCGGTGATGGCCATGTCGTTGAAGGCGTGCATGCCAATTCCGGCGGAGATGGCCAGCACCGGGCCACGGGTGCCGGCGGCGAGGAGGGAGGGGGTTTGCGTGCTCATGTGGGGCAATCTGCGCTCTCAAGTATGGTTGAGGTCAAGAGGGCGATTGCACGACGTCGACAGCCTGTTAGGTTGGGCGCAAGAGCAGCAGCATAAAAAGAGAGGCGAAGATGGCCGGAACCCGCAAGAACACCGGAAGCAGCAAGAGCACATCGACCAGAAAATCCACCTCGACCAGCCGGAGCCGCAGCAAGAGCAGCAGCGCCAGCAAATCGACCGCGGCGGCCAGCAAGACCGCAGTCAAGGCGACGCCGCCCGCGGTGAAACTGGTGGAGCCCGCGCCGAAGCCGGAAATCACCGTTGTTACCCCCGCCGAGCCGGTTGTGGCCGAAGGGATCGTGAAGAAGGTGGAGCTGGTTGCGCGGGTCGTCGAGGCGACGGGCCTGAAGCGCAAGGATGTGAAGCCCGTGGTGGAGGCCACGCTGCAAGAGGTGAACCGGATCATCGGGGAAGGCTCCAACCTGCAGCTTCCGGAGCTGGGCAAGCTGATGATTCACAAGCGCAAGGACGTGCCCAACGGCGAGATGGTGATGCTGAAGCTGCGCCGAAAAACTGCCCAGAAGCCTCTTGCAGAGAGCGACGACAACGGCTAAATCGCCCCCCACGGGTGATTAGCTCAGTGGTAGAGCGCTTCGTTCACATCGAAGATGTCAGGAGTTCAAATCTCTTATCACCCACCAGTTTGGAGGCCTCGGGCGTGAAGAATGCCCGGGGCTTTTCTCTGCCACAGGGCCCAATTTGGGGCCGGGCTCATCTAGGGCTTGCGGGGCAGGGCCGTGGCGGGGTAATCCGCTGCGCAATGGGTCGTTAGCTCAGTTGGTAGAGCGCTTCGTTTACACCGAAGATGTCGGCGGTTCGAGCCCGTCACGACCCACCATTCTTTCTGTTTCACGCTGACGCCACTGGGGTGCCCGGCAGAGGGGCCGACCGACGCATGCCGCTTTGCGGCACACTGGGGCGGCGGTTCGAGCCCGTCACGACCCGCCACAGCTTCACGTCCCGCCGAAACGATGGGCCCGGTCCGGGCGTCAAGTTTCGGTCGACGCAACCGGGCCGTCGCGGACCGCCGGGGCGAGGATTCTGCGGCACTTCAGGGAGCGCTGCTACAGCTCTTCGGGCCCTTCCTCGGGGGCATCTCTGGGCCATGTGTTCAGCACCGTTCTCTTGTCTTCGGCTTTCAGATATTTGCCCGCCCAAACGTTCTTCTCGAGGAATGCGGCGATCGGGGCGCCGTGGCGTAGCTGCTTCAGGCGGAAGGCGGGGAGCGGGGCGCCGAGGGCGAGGTTGAGCATTTCGTCGGGGGTGAGGTAGAGGTTTTCCTTCCGACCGAGGTTGTACAGGTAGGCTCTGACGAGGAGTTCGGAGCGTGACTTCCAGGCCGGGTTTTCGGTGTCTTCCTTGTGCCTCGGGATGCTGGCGGGGCGTGCGGGACGGCCAGGGGTGGCGCTGGTGTGAACGGGCGCGCCGCGCCAGCGCACGGCGGAAGCGTTGCCGATTGGCGTCTTGCGCTTGTGGCGCTTGATCAGAAGCTCGACGGTTTCGCGGTGGACCTTATAGGCGGATGCCGCCTCGATCATGTATTGGATCAGCCTGAGGTTGGCGGCACGGGAAGTTGGGTGCTCTTCATCATCCGCGCCGGTGGGCAGTTGATATTCCGGATGCCATTGGGCGCCGATGACCGGCGCGCCATGGGCGCTTTCGACTGCTTCGCTGGTTTTAAGCGCGCTCGGATCGCGGGCGCTCATGTTGAGCATGTTGTTGGGTGCAACTTCGTAGGGTTGTTCTTGCAGATCGGGACGGGTGCCCATGCTGCGGGTGCGGACGGCGGCCCAATGGACTGAATTGGCGTGCATCTCGGGCAATTTTTGCCCGGGCTTCAGATCGGCGCGGGCCTTGGTGCGGCCTGTGGCGTCTTCGAGCAGGCTGCCGGGGCGGGTTTCCAGCGGGTGTTTGAACTGGGTTTCGACCCGGTTCATCGGCCCGGCGTGGCGGGTGCGGTTGCCGGAGCTGGCCCCGGCCTGCATGATCTTGCCATCGCGCCCGAGGGCGGCCAGCTCGATGGTGGAGCCGCCGTAGTTTTCGACCAGCCGCCAAGAACCGCCGCAGAGCGCGAGGATGGGCATGCCGAGGACGCGGGCCTTCTCTATCAAGTCAAGTTCGGACTGTGCGCGCTGGCTTGCATAGGCCGCGGCGTTGCCCTTGGCCACATTGTCTTTTGCCTGGGTGACGGGGCGGCCCCTTCCGTTGGTTTTGACGGTGGGGATCTGGGTGTCATTGGCGTGGGGGCCGCCGGGCACCACCAGCAGGTGCATGTTGGCCAACTCGCCGAGGCGCACGTCATCGGCGGTGTCGGCCTCGTCCCAGGCGAGGGTGAAGGTTTCGATATCGCGCCGCAGGGCGATATGGTCGAACACCGCGAGATCGCCACGGTGGGCCGCGTTGCGGCCATCGCGGCGCCATGTGACGCCGATGTTGATGTTGCCCGGCATGGTGGAGCCCTCCCTGTGGCTGCGGTGCTGGCGGACCGTCTCGGCGCGGGCAGGTGGCGGGGCAGGCAAAATTGCGCCAGCGGAGAGGGTGCGAGTGTAGTTAACCCTACGGAAGGCAGTTTTGTCAAAACCTCAGATTGTGGGGCGGCCCTCGCTCGCAACCCCTGCGATTGCCCGCTGCTGGCTGGACAGCTTGCCCCTGCGTCGCTTAGCCTTCGGCCGCAATAGTTGAGTGATTTCAGCGAGGGACAGGATGGTCAGACCGTTTGTATTGGTCTGTGGCGTGGCGCTTTTGGCCGGGCCGGTGGCTGCGCAGGACAGCCCGCCCTGTGACGCGCCGATTTACCTTGAAGGCGCGACGGAAGGGGCGGCGGCGGATGTGGTGCATCGGCTGGAGGCCTGGCCCGGTGCTTTTGGCGGTGAGGTGCAATGCGTGCGCGGCCTGCGGGATGGCAAGGTGGCGCAATATTGGGCGGAGTTTTTGCCGGGTGGGAGCGAGACGCAGGAACATGTGACCTATACCGAGGGGCGAATTACCTATTTTTTGAAGTTCAAGAGCGAGGAGGGCGCGGCCCGCCCGGTTGCCGATTGCGCGCGGCGCAGCGGTGGCGGCTATGTGTGCCGGGTCGATCTGGCAGCGGGCAAGGGGCTGTTTCTGGTGCGCTTTTTTGACGACGCGCTGCAATTTACCGGGATTCGGGTGATGGCCTTTCCCGCCGATGGTGTGGTGAATGCCGCGCTTTGGGAGATGGTGGGCGCCGATGTGGAGGCCGGGCGCATGGAGATGGAGATGGAGCTGCTGCTGCCGGAGACCGGGCAGCGCTGGCCGCTGAGGCCAGAGGCAGAATCGGCCCCCGGCGCGCCGGTGCTGGGCTTTTCGGGCGATGCGGCATGGGATGTGATGAAGGTGATTTACACCAAGGCGCAGCTGCTGGTGCTGGAGACTCGGGTGCGCAACGAGGTGGAGGGGCAGGAGGTGACGACCACCGCCACCCATGATGTGAGCGCGGGCAATCTGACCTATCTGATCGACAAGCTTGCGAAGGTGGAGGAACTGATGGTTTCGGACCTCGAAGAGACGAGAACGTTCAAATACTAATTGGGCGCGATTGGCCGCTTGACGAGGCTTTGCCGCCCGCTTAGAAGGCCCCCTACAGCGCTGCGCGGTTGTAGCTCAGTTGGTTAGAGTGCCGGCCTGTCACGCCGGAGGTCGCGGGTTCGAGCCCCGTCAACCGCGCCACGCTGTATTTGCCTTTTCAGGCCCATGCGCGGTTGTAGCTCAGCTGGTTAGAGTGCCGGCCTGTCACGCCGGAGGTCGCGGGTTCGAGCCCCGTCAACCGCGCCACTTTTTTCCATTGGTTTTGTGATTGAGTGCGTCCGCTTTTGGCGGGCGTTTTGCTGTTGGCGGGGGGTGCGGGCCGGCAGCCAGATCGCGATTTTTGGTGAGGGCTGGCCCCCCACACCACGCGCTTTAGTGGGGGGCCAGCCCCCCACACCCCCCGGAATATTTGCAGCAAGAAAATGGGGCGGGAGTCGGGGCTTTGTGGGTGCGTTAACCTTAACAGGGGTTAGGGTTAATGGCGTATGGCGGGCGTCAGAGGGTGTCGAGAAAGGCCTTGAGGGCTTTGGTGGTCTCGTCCGGGGCGGTGTCGGGGAAGAAGTGGCCGCCGGGGATGGCTGCGTGGGTCATGGTGGTGTTTTTGGGGGCCCAAGTTTCGGGGACGTCGTAGAGCTTGGCCATGGCACCGGAGGCGCCGTAGAGGATTTGCGCGGGGCATTGGATGCGGGCGCCGAGATCGGCGGTGTCGTCAGCCAGATCGAGGGTGAGGGTGCTGCGGTAGTCGTTGCACATGGCGCGGCGGGTCTCGGGATTGGCCCATGCGGCGCGGTAGGCGGCGAGTTGGCTTTCGTGGAAATCGGTGATCTTGGCGGCGCCCCAGCCGAGGAGGCAGGATTCGTAATAGGCGTTCGGATCGGGGGCGATGAGGGATTCGGGGAAGGGCTCCGGCTGGGCGAGGAAGAACCAGTGGTAGTAGCTTTGGGCGACCTTGAGCTGGAGGTCGGTGAGGAGGGTGTGGGTTGGGACGATGTCCATCAGTGTGACGGCCGCGAGGCGGTCGGGGTGGTCGAGCGCCATGCGGTGGGTGACGCGGGCGCCGCGATCGTGGGAGATGACGGCGAACCGTTCGTGGCCGAGGTGGGACATGAGGCCGGTGAGGCGGCGGGCCATTTCGCGGAAGGAATAGGGGGTGAGGTCTTGCGGCTTGGCGGAGGCGCCGTAGCCGGGGAGGTCGGCCAGCACGATGGGGTGGTTGTCGGCGAAGGCGGGCGCGATGGGGTGCCACATGGCGCGGGTTTGCGGGAAGCCGTGGAGGAAGAGGAGGGGGAGGCCGGTGGGGGCACCGCCAGTTTCATAGGCGATGGAGAGGCCGTCGATTTCAGTGGTGTGGGCGGTGAAGGTCATGGTGCTGTCATCCTCGGGCTTGACCCGAGGATCTCTTGCGGAGGGAGACCCTCGGGTCAAGCCCGAGGGTGACGGTGGGGCTGGTGGAGAGAGGTCCTCGGGTCAGGCCCGAGGATGACGGGGGGTGGGATCAGCCGTTGGTGAGTGCCGCCAAGATGCGGGCCCAGCTTCGGGTGCCTTTGTGGAAACTCTCCACGTCGTACTTCTCATTGGGGGAGTGGATCGCATCGTCGTCCTTGCCGAAACCGATGAGCATGGCGTCCATGTCGAGGATGCTCTTGAAGTAGCCGGCGATGGGGATGGAGCCGCCGCAGCCAACATAGGCGGCTTCGCGGCCATATTCTTCGGTGAGGGCTTGGCGGGCGGGCTCGAAGGCGGCGTGGCTGGTGTTCATGTGGCCTGCGGGGCCAGCGCCGTGGGGGTGAAACTCGACCTCGCAATCGGGCGGCAGCATATCCTGCACCATCTTGCGGAAGTTCTCGCGGATGGCCAGCGGGTCTTGCTCGCCGACGAGGCGGAAGCTGACCTTGGCGGAGGCCTTGGAGGGCAGGACGGTTTTGAAGCCATCGCCGGTGTAGCCGCCGGTGATCCCGTTGATCTCGCAGGTGGGGCGGGACCAGAGCTGCTCTAGCGCCATGCGGCCCTTTTCGCCTGCGAGTTCGGAGAGGCCGACGTCTCCAAGGAAGGATTTTTCATCAAAGCCGAGGGCTTGCCAGCTTTTCTTCAGGTTGTCGCCGATCTCGGGGACGCCGTCGTAGAAGTGCGGCACGGTGATGCGGCCTTCGTCGTCGTGCAGCGCGGCGAGTATTTTTGTGAGCACGCGGATCGGGTTCATCGCGGCACCGCCATACATGCCGGAGTGCAGGTCTTTGCTGGGGCCGGTGATGGTGAGCTCTTCGCCCAGAAGGCCGCGCAGCTGGGTGATGATCGCGGGCACGGTATCAGCGAAGAGGCCTGTGTCGCAGATCAGGGCGATGTCGGCCTGCAGCTCTTCGGCGTGCTCCTTCATGAAGGGGATGAGGGAAGGGGAGCCGGACTCCTCCTCGCCTTCAAAGAAGATGGTGAGCTTGCAGGGGAGTGCCCCGTGCTCGGCGACCCAGGCGCGGAGGGCTTCGACGAAGGTCATCAGCTGGCCTTTGTCATCGGAAGCGCCGCGGGCGCGGATGACGCGGCCTTTGGGCGTGTCTTGCACTTCGGGGTCGAAGGGGGCGCGGTGCCAAAGGTCGAGCGGGTCGACGGGCTGCACATCATAGTGGCCGTAGAATAGGAGGTGGGGGCCTTCATCCGGGCCGCCGTGGGCGACGACCATGGGGTGGCCCGGTGTTTCACGGGCGGAGGCCTCGAAGCCGAGCGATTTCAGGTCTTCCACCAGCCAGTCGGCGGCGCGGGCGCAGTCGGCCTTATAGGCGGGATCGGTAGAGATGGAGGGGATGCGGAGCAGCTCCATCAGGCGCTCGAGCGCGTCGGGCAGGGACGAATCGATACGGGCGAGGACGGGATCGACAGACATTGGGCCTCCTTGGTTTCGGCGGAGGGTAGCACTGGCTGGGCGGGTGTCCAGCGGGGGCAATTCACGCAGAAGCGTGCATGGGCCGTGAAATTCACGTGATCTGGATCAAAGTGCCAAAATACCGCAGGAGGTATGTGTTCCCGTAGGAACATCGCTCTGTTAATAACTTCAGACACGCAGAGCGGACAAGAAGAGGACGCGCCCCGTGACATGCCCTATGAGCTCCAAGGCGGATAGCCTGCAAAGCATTGATACCGCGCTGGAAAAGCTGCACGAGGAAGGCCGTTACCGGACTTTCATCGATATCGAGCGCCGCAAGGGGCACTTTCCGCATGCGGTCTGGATGAAGCCCGATGGCTCCGAGCAGGAGATCACGGTGTGGTGCGGCAACGATTACTTGGGCATGGGCCAGCACCCGGTGGTGCTTGAGGCGATGCATGAGGCGCTGGAGGCCACGGGCGCAGGGTCGGGCGGGACGCGCAACATTTCCGGCACCACGGTTTATCACAAGCGGCTCGAGGCGGAGCTGGCCGACCTGCATGGCAAGGAAGCGGCGCTGCTGTTTACCTCGGCCTATATTGCCAATGACGCCACGCTGAGCACGCTGCCCAAGCTGCTGCCCGGCCTCATCATCTACTCCGACGAGCTGAACCACGCCTCGATGATCGAGGGCATTCGCCGCAACGGCGGGGCCAAGCGTGTGTTCCGGCACAATGACGTGGAGCACCTGCGGGAGCTTCTGGCCGCCGACGATCCGGCCACGCCGAAGCTGATCGCCTTCGAGTCGATCTATTCGATGGACGGCGATTTTGGCCCGATCAAGGAGATCTGCGATCTGGCCGACGAGTTTGGCGCGCTGACCTATCTTGATGAGGTGCACGCGGTGGGCATGTATGGCCCGCGCGGCGGCGGCGTGGCGGAGCGGGACGGGCTGATGGACCGGCTCGATATGATCAACGGCACGCTGGGCAAGGCCTTTGGCGTGCATGGTGGCTACATCGCCGCCAGCGAGAAAATCTGTGATGCGGTAAGGTCTTACGCGCCGGGCTTCATCTTCACCACCAGCTTGCCGCCGGTGGTGGCTGCGGGGGCTGCGGCCTCGGTGGCGCATTTGAAGAGCGACAGCACGATCCGCGAGCAGCACCAGACCAACGCGCGCATTCTGAAGACCCGCCTGAAGGCGCTTGGCCTGCCGATTATCGACCACGGCAGCCATATTGTGCCGGTGATCGTGGGCGACCCGAAGCATACCAAGATGATCTCGGATATGCTGCTGGAGGACTACGGGGTTTACGTGCAGCCGATCAACTATCCGACCGTGCCGCGCGGCACGGAGCGGTTGCGGTTTACCCCCTCGCCGGTGCATGGGCCCAAGATGATCGACGGGCTGGTGAAGGCGATGGACGGGCTCTGGAACCACTGTGAGCTGAACCGGCAGGAACTCTCCGCCTGAGCGGCGCTTAAGTTTTAAGACATTTGCAGAGTTCCTAGCCGATGGGTCTTTACTCATCGGCAAGAAGCCTCTGGTAATCGCATCTGCAAGTGCATCACTGTTAGCATCATGGTAATCTGTACGTGATCTTGGCGTGTAGCGCACGAATCGCCATAGGTCTTGGGGATACATATGGAAATGCGCACGGGGCAGGCCACATGATAAGGCGCAGGACGCCAAAGCCGGATGCGGAGGAAGCGCCGCCGAAGGGTTTTGATGATTTCGATCTGAGGCTCGGCGATATCATGCGCGGCGAGCGAGCGACCATGGGCAAGAGCCTGTTGGACGTGCAGCGCGAGCTGAAGATCAAGGCCACCTACATTGCCGCAATCGAGAACTCTGACCCGAGTGCCTTTGAGACCCCCGGCTTTATTGCCGGTTACGTGCGCTCTTACGCCCGCTATCTGGCGCTGGACCCGGAATGGGCCTTTGAAACCTTCTGCCGCGAGGCCGATTTTGCCACCCTGTCCGGGCTGGAGCAGAACGGCCGCAAGGGCGAGGTAAGCAAGGTTTCCAAGGAGGCAACCGCTGCCGCCGAGGGCGCGCTTGGCGGGATGCTGACGCGGCTCAAGGGGGGCGGCCCCAATGGGGCTGGCAAGCCCAAGGCACGCCCGCTTACCCGGGTGGCCGGTGCGAGAGACCCGTTTGCCGAACCGAATGTGACCTTCACCCCGCGTGGCGACAGCCTGCTTTCGCGCATCGAGCCCGGCGCGATTGGCTCGTCGCTGGTGCTGCTCGCGCTGATTGGTGCAGTGGGCTATGGCGGCTGGGCCGTGTTGCAGCAGGTGCAGCGCGTTTCAGTGGCCCCGGTGGATGAGGCGCCCGGTGTTGTGGCCGATCTGGACCCGCTGGCTGCGCCCTCCATGCCTGAGAGCGCTGCGCCCGAATATGCTGGCGTGGATGCCGCGACCCCGGATGCGCTGGACCGGCTCTATCGCCCGCAGGCGCTTGATACGCCGGTGATGACCCCGCGCGATGGCCCGATTGCGGCGCTGGACCCGGCCACGCAGGGGGCCTTGGCGCCCGGAGCAGGGCTAGGAGCCGGGCGGGGCGCAGAGCTTGTGGCCGGCACCAGCGAGGTGCGCCGCGATGACGGCACCGTGGTGGAGAGCGCCGATGTGCTGGAACTGGTTGCCACCGCTCCGGCCTGGGTGAGGGTGCAGGACGCTGAGGGCAACATCCTGTTCGAGAAGACCCTGAACGCTGGCGAGCGCTGGATTGTGCCTGAGGGCGATGATGTGGCGGTGCTGCGCACGGGCGCGGCGGGGGCCGTCTACTTTGCGATGGACGGCAAGACATATGGCCCGGCTGGTGCGCGGGGTAATGTGGTTTCGGGGCTGGAACTGCGCCGCGACGCGTTGCGTGACAGCTTTACCGTGGCCGACGCCGGATCGGATGGGGCGCTGGCCCGTGTGCTGGCAGAAGCGCCGCAGAAGCCTTTGAATGCGCCGGAGAATTACGAAGAGCTGCGCGCCGCCGCCGAGGCGATTGTGGCTGGCGCGCCGAAGGTGACGGCTGATGGCCAGCCGCTGGTGGAGCTTGTGGCCGTGCGCCCGAGCTGGGTGCGGGTGCGCGCCGCTGACGGCAGCACCATCTATGAGCGCATCATGCAGCCGGGCGACCGCTACAGCCTGCCGCAGGCCGAGGTTGCGGCAACGCTGCGCACGGGCGATGCGGGCTCGATCTATGTGGTTGCCGGTGGGCAGGCCTATGGGCCGATTGGCAGCCGGGGTGAGGTGGTTTCGAACTTCGCGCTCAGCGCAGAGGGTGCGACCGAGAGCCTTGCCGTGGCCGACCTCAGCCGCGATCCGGCGCTGCAAAGCGTGATGGTTGCCGAGAACGGGCAGCTGGTTTCGGAATAACCGCGCCAGCGGAGCCCCCGCGCTGAAATCTCGCATTGTCGGCAGGGCAGGCGCGGCCTATCTCTCGGCGTGACGCGAGCAGTTGCCGGAGGTTTCATGTCGATCAACGAAGTGCGCCCGTGGCGGAGCATCTACCGGCGAGAGAGCCGGCAGGTGATGGTGGGCAATGTGCCGGTGGGTGGCGGTGCGCCGATTTCGGTGCAGACCATGACCAACACCGCCACGACGGATGCCAAGGCGACCATTGAGCAGGTGTTGCGCTGCGCCGAGGCGGGGGCCGACATTGTGCGGGTTTCGGTGCCCGACGAGGCCAGCTCGAAGGCGCTGAAGGAGATCGTGCGCGAAAGCCCGGTGCCGATCGTGGCGGATATTCACTTTCACTACAAACGGGCGCTGGAAAGCGCCGAGGCGGGCGCGGCCTGCCTGCGGATCAACCCCGGCAACATCGGGGATTCGGCGCGGGTGAAGGAGGTTGTGCGGGCGGCCAAGGACCACGGCTGCTCGATCCGGATCGGGGTGAATGCCGGGAGCCTCGAAAAGCACCTGCTGGAGAAATACCGCGAGCCCTGCCCGGAAGCGATGGTGGAGAGTGGGTTCGACCATATCAAGCTGTTGCAGGACAACGACTTTCATGAGTTCAAGATCAGCTGCAAGGCCTCGGACGTGTTCCTCAGCGCGGCGGCCTACCAGCAGTTGGCTGATGCCACGGATGCGCCGATTCACCTGGGCATCACCGAGGCCGGTGGGCTGACCAGCGGCACGATCAAGAGCGCGATTGGCCTCGGCAACCTGCTGTGGATGGGAATTGGCGACACGATCCGCGTGAGCCTCTCTGCCGATCCGGTGGAAGAGGTGAAGGTGGGCTATGAGATCTTGAAATCGCTGGGCCTGCGGCACCGGGGGGTCAACATCATCAGCTGCCCGAGCTGCGCGCGGCAGGGGTTTGACGTGATCAAGACGGTGGAAGCGCTGGAGAAGCGGCTGGAGCACATCAAGACGCCGATGAGCCTGAGCATCATCGGCTGCGTGGTGAATGGCCCCGGCGAGGCGCTGATGACGGATGTGGGCTTTACCGGCGGCGGTGCGGGGCACGGAATGGTGTATCTGGCCGGGAAACAGGACCACAAGATCAGCAACGACGAGATGGTTGAGAAGATTGTGGAGCAGGTTGAGGCCAAGGCTGCGGAGATCGAAGCGAAGGCCGAGGCCGCAGAGTAGCGAAGCAGGGCGGGCGGGGTGCCCGCCGCTGCGGGAGCTTCAGCGCGTGGTGGGCAGATTGCCCACCCTACTTGGCGCCGCGTGCCTCTGCCACGAGGCCCATCATGGCTTGCAGCGGGACGTAGCCGCGCAGCATCTGGTCTTGCAGCACGAAGGTGGGCGTGCCGGTGATTTGCATGGCTTGGGCGAGGGCGTGGTTTTCGGCGATGACGGCGCTGACCTCGTCGCTCTCCATCGCGGCCAGCACGGGGGCCGGGTCGAAGCCTGCGTCTTTGGCAAGCGCGCTCAGCGTGGCTTCGGTGTATTCGCCGCGCAGTTCCATCATCCCGTCATGCACGGCCTTGTAGGCCTCGGGGCCGACTTGCTGGAGCGTGGCGATGGCAAAGCGGGAGGCGACAACGGATTGCTCGCCGAGAATGGGGAATTCCTTGACGATGAAGCGGATGTTGCCATCGGCCTCGATCAGGCTTTCGACCTCGGGGAAGGCCTTTTTGCAGTAGCCGCAGCGATAATCCATGAATTCGACGATGGTGATATCGCCCTCGGGATTGCCGCCGACATAGGAATTGGCGTCGTTGAACAGGGCGTCGGCGTGGTTTGCCACGAGGGCGACATCGCCTTGCGCCTGCTCGGCGGCCTGCCGCTCTTCGAGCACGCCGATGGCCTCCATCAGCACCTCGGGGTTGTCGAGCAGGTAGGCGCGGATCTCGGCGCGGAAAGCCTCGCGCTCGGCGTCCGTCATGGCGGAGGCGTCGAAGGCGGCGGCGGGAAGCGCCGCGAGGGCGAGGGTTGCGGCGAGAAGGGGGGCGCGGAACATGGGCGTCGTCCTTTGGATAGCGGTCGTGCGCGGGTGTGGCACGGTTAGGGCTGTGCCGCAAGCTGGCGCGGCATTGACGGCAGGGCGCCGCTTGATAGTGGTGGCAGCAGGTTAAGGAGAGGCGCATGCGGGTTTCAAGACGAAGCGAGGTTGATCCCTTCATCGTGATGGACGTGATGGAGGCGGCGCGGGCGGCAGAGGCGGCCGGGCGCTCGGTGATCCACATGGAGGTGGGCCAGCCGGGCACGCCAGCGCCCGCGGGCGCGCGGGCGGCGGTGGCGGCGGCGCTGGAGGCCGGGCCGATGGGCTACACGGTGGCGCTGGGGCTGCCGGAGCTGCGGGCCGGGATCGCGGCGCTTTACAAGCGTTGGTACGGCGTGGAGCTGAACCCGGAGCGGGTGATCGTGACGACGGGCTCTTCCGGGGCATTTCTGTTGGCGTTTACGGCGCTGTTCGACGCGGGCGAGAAGGTGGGGCTGGGGGCGCCGGGGTATCCGAGCTATCGGCAGATCTTGCGGGCGTTGAGCTTGCAGCCGGTGGAGATTGAGGCGCGGTTGGCGACGCGGATGCAGCCTGCGCCGGAGGATGTGCCGGAGGGGCTTGCGGGGTTGATCCTTGCTTCGCCGGGGAACCCGACGGGGACCATTCTGGACCGCGCGGCGCTTGGGGCGTTGCTGGAGCGGGCCGGGGAGGTTGGGGCCTCGGTTGTGAGCGACGAGATCTATCACGGGCTGCATTATGGCGACCGGGCAGTGAGCGCGCTGGAGTTGACGGACGATGTTGTGGTGATCAATTCGTTCAGCAAGTATTTCTCGATGACCGGCTGGCGGGTGGGCTGGATGGTGGTGCCGGAGGCCGACATTCGCACCTATGAGCGGCTGGCGCAGAACATGTTTATCTGCCCGCCGCATGTGGCGCAGGTGGCGGCGCTCGCGGCGCTGGATTGCGAGGAGGAGCTGGAGGGAAACCGGGCGGTTTATGCCCGCAACCGGGCGGCGATGCTGGAGGGGTTGCCGAAGGCCGGCTTTACCCGTTTCGCGCCGCCGGATGGGGCGTTTTACGTTTATGCGGATGTGTCGGAGATGACCGACGACAGCTTGAAGTTTTCGCAGCAGATCCTTGAAAAGACAGGGGTTGCCGTGACCCCGGGGCTGGATTTTGACTCCGGGCGCGGGGCGAAGTGGCTGCGGTTTTCCTATGCGCGGGGCGAGGCGGATATTGCCGAGGGGTTGCGGCGGTTGATTGAGGCGGTGCCCGGGATGTAGGGGGTTTGGTGGGCAGATTGCCCACCCTACGGATGTGGTGCCGTGAGGCCGGGGCTGGAGTTTGACTCTGGGCGCAGGGCCAGGTGAATATGCCGAGGTGTTGCGGCGGATGTAGGGGGTGGTGGGCAGATTGCCCACCCTACGGGCCTTAGATGTAGTCGCGCAGGGTGGCGAGGAAGGCGGGCACGCGTTTGAGGGTGTCGCCGGTGGCGGCGAGGGTTTCGGGGGTGAAGCCCTCTTCTGGTGTGAGCGCAGTGAGGAGGGCCTCGCGGACCTCTTCGTCGTCATCTTCCAGCCCGAGATTTTCGGCCATGGCGAGCAGTTCGAGCGCCTCATGCACCGACTTCATCTGCCGTAGGGCCTCGGACATGGGGGTGGCGAGCTCTGGCTCATCGTGCCAGCTCTTTCCGGCAAAGACCTCTTGCGTCACCCGCTGGCCCGCGCCGTTGCAGGTGTAGCGGGCGCAACCGGAAAAGCCCTCTTCTTCAAGGTCTTCGTAGATGGAGCAGAGGTGGCGCTCCAGCTTGGGGCAGGGCAGGCCCGCGGGCTTGTCGATGGCGAAATCTTCCCCCGCATCGAAGGCCAGCGCCATGCAGCAGAGCGCGGCGCAGCGGGAGCAATCGGGGGTGAGGTCTGGGAATTGGCTCATGCGTCGGAGCGGGGGCGCTGCCCCCGCACCCCCGGGAGTATTTGCAGCAAGAAAATGGAGCCGGTCACGCGAAACTTGCAGCGAAGGTGCTGCGATAGGTTTCGGAGAGTTCTGAGAGCGGGGCGGAGCTGCCGCCGAGGCTTACCGTATCGCCGCCAAACTTGCCGACGGTGGTTAGCGGTACGCCTGCCTGGCCTGCAGCGACCATGAGGGCCTCGGCCTTGTCGAAGGAGCAGGCGATGAGGTAGCGGGCCTGATCCTCGCCGAAGAGAGGGCCGTTGCCGGCGGCGTCGATCTGCACGCCCACGCCTGCGGCTTCGGCCATTTCGAAGGCGGCAAGGGCAAGGCCGCCATCGGCGAGGTCGGTGCAGGCGTCGATGTTGGCGACATTTGCGCGGATGAAGTCGCCGTGCAGCTTTTCGGCGGCGAGGTCGACATGGGGGGCGTCGCCATCTTCTCGGCTGAAGGCTTCGGCCAGCAGGGCGGATTGGCCGAGGTGGGCACCTTCGGGGCCAATCAGCAGGGCGACGTGGCCGGCACGGGCGGTGCCGTCGATCAGCTGGTCGAGCGTGTCGAGCAGGCCCACAGCGCCGATGGTGGGGGTGGGCAGGATGCCTTGGCCATCGGTCTCGTTGTAGAGCGAGACGTTGCCGGAGACGATGGGGGTGTTCAGCGCCTCGCAGGCCTCGCCGATGCCCTTCAGCGCGCCGACGAACTGGCCCATGATCTCGGGCTTTTCGGGGTTGCCGAAGTTGAGGTTGTCAGTCGTTGCCAGCGGCAGGGCGCCCTTGGCGGTGAGGTTGCGATAGGCCTCGGCCACCGCCTGCTTGCCGCCCTCGTAGGGGTTGGCCTTCACGTAGCGGGGGGTGACATCGGAGGTGAAGGCGAGGGCCTTCTCGGTGCCGTGGACGCGCACCACGCCGGAGCCCGCGCCGGGGGCGATGACCGTATCGGCCATGACCATGGTGTCATATTGCTCCCAGACCCAGGATTTGTGGGCGTAGTTGGGGGAGGCGAGGAGGCTCTTGAGGCCGTCGATGGCGTCGATCTCCGGCACCGGGTCCATCTCGGCGGCCGGGGGCGTTTCAACCCAGGGGCGGTCATACTCGGGGGCGGAGCCGGAGAGTGTGGCCAGCGGCAGATCGGCCTTGGTTTCGTTGCCGTGGAGCACGCGGAACCGGTCTTCGGCAATGGTTTCGCCGACGATGGCGAAATCGAGATCCCATTTTTCGAAGACGGCGCGGGCCTCGGCCTCTTTCTCGGGGTTCAGCACCATGAGCATGCGCTCCTGGCTTTCCGAGAGCATCATCTCATAAGCGGTCATGTTGGTTTCGCGCTGAGGCACGGCATCTAGGTTGAGCTTGATGCCAAGGCCGCCCTTGTCGCCCATCTCGACGGCGGAGCAGGTGAGGCCGGCGGCGCCCATGTCTTGAATCGAGATCACCGCGCCGGTTTGCATCAGCTCCAGCGTAGCTTCCATCAGGCGCTTCTCGGTGAAGGGGTCGCCGACCTGCACCGTGGGGCGCTTCTCTTCGATGGTGTCGTCAAACTCTGCCGAGGCCATGGTGGCGCCGCCGACGCCATCGCGGCCGGTTTTGGCGCCGAGGTAGACCACGGGCATGCCGATGCCGGAGGCGGCAGAGTAGAAGATGGCGTCGGTGTCGGCGAGGCCAGCGGCGAAGGCGTTGACGAGGCAGTTGCCGTTGTAGGCCGGGTGGAAGCGGACCTCGCCGCCCACGGTGGGCACGCCGAAGCAGTTGCCGTAGCCGCCGATGCCCTCGACCACGCCGTTGACCAGCTGGCGGGTTTTGGGGTGGGACGGCTCGCCGAAGGACAGCGCGTTCATCGCGGCGATGGGGCGGGCGCCCATGGTGAAGACATCGCGCAGGATGCCGCCAACGCCGGTGGCGGCGCCTTGGTAGGGCTCGATGTAGGAGGGGTGGTTGTGGCTCTCCATCTTGAAGACAACGCATTGACCATCACCGATATCGACGATGCCAGCATTTTCGCCGGGGCCGCATATGACTTGCGGGCCCTCGGTGGGCAACTTGCGCAAATGGAGCTTGGAGGACTTGTAGGAACAGTGCTCGTTCCACATGGCAGAAAAGATGCCCAGCTCGGTGAAGGTGGGCTCGCGGCCGATGATTTCGAGGATGCGCTCGTATTCGTCGGGCTTCAGGCCGTGGGCTTCGATCAACTCGGGCGTGATGGCGGGTTCGGTCATGGAGGCTCCCCTGATGCTCATGCGCCTTTTAGGAAAAGGGCCGTAGGAGGGAAAGGCGCAATTTTAGGTGGGGCAGGGCGGGGCGCCTCTCAGATTGGGCTGGCACGATTTTGACTCAGTTTTTTGTAACTGTCGCGGTCTTGGGGACAATCGGGCGTAAACGCGGCAAATGTGTCTAAAATTTTAAATGAATGGACGCAATTAGGA
Source organism: Oceanicola sp. D3 (assembly GCF_006351965.1). Classification (NCBI taxonomy): domain Bacteria; kingdom Pseudomonadati; phylum Pseudomonadota; class Alphaproteobacteria; order Rhodobacterales; family Roseobacteraceae; genus Oceanicola; species Oceanicola sp. D3. The sequence goes on along the minus strand of NZ_CP040932.1, from coordinate 2,349,073 downwards.
CCGAATGCTGTCTCAGGGTTGAGTCGGGTGGAACAGACCTCACGAAAGGTAGAAGAATGACCAACTCGAGCAAGACTGGACTGAAGGGCGGAACGGCGATTATTGCAGCGGCTCTTTGCTTTGCACTTCCTAACTCCGCTGAGGCGCTTGGCCTTGGTGGTGGCGGCGGCGGCGGTGGCGGCATCGGCGTGGATGCCGATGTGTCGATCGGCGGCGGCGGCATTAGCGCTGATGTGGATGTGTCGATTGGGGGCGGCAGCGGCGTTGATGCAGAGGCAGATGTGGCGATTGGCGGCGGCACCGGCTCTGGTGGCACGGGCGGCGTTGATGCTGAGGTTGACGTTTCTGTTGGTGGCGGCAGCACCACCGGGACCAGCCCCGATGCGCCCGAAGTGGCGACAGCTGTGCCGGGCGGCAGAACAAACCTGTCCGCCGAAGAGCGCGCCGCACGTGAACGGCTGCTGCTTGCAAAGCGGTTGGCTGCTTACAAGGGCACCGCGCTGCTCTCGTCTGATGGCCAGGTGCTGGGTCGGGTGATTTCTGTCAGCTACTCCGGCCAAGGCGTGACGATTGTGGCGAAGCTTTCGGCGGCGGTTGGCGAACACGCAGGCAAGACGGTTCGCCTCACGGCTGATCCGCGGGCGCTGGATGAAAAGCGGGTGAAGCTGCGCCAAAGCGAGCGTCGCTTCGTTCGGGGTTTGCGCAACCTCTAAGGCGCTGAAAACAGGATCGCGGGCACTGTGGCGTTATCGGCTGCGGTGCCCGTTTCTATTTTGGAAACAGACTGTTTGGTGGAGCGAAAGCGAAGGCTTGCAAGACGATTTGATTCGGTGCACGCTCCGCGCAATTCGGCCCCCGCCCGGGCCCCTCACATCGCTGGATCACCAGACCGTTGGACAAAAAAAGAGGCCGAGACAAGCTCGGCCTAAGTCCAACAGGGAGGTAAAAGACGCGCTGGCCTGAGCCGGTGCGCCTGATGTCTTCACATATGGTGACGCAGCGCTTTCGTTCAAGCCAAAAAATGCCGCATCTGCGAATGGCAGCCATGACTGTGGCGCATGGCACACAGGGTGAGCTATTCGGCAGCAGCCTCTCGCACAGCCCTGCGTTGTGCTTGAATTTCGCTGGTCACGAAGTCGCGGAATGCAGCTATCCGCTTGGATTGACGCAATTCTTCGGGGTAGGCGAGGAAAACCGGAACCTCGGAACTTTCCTCCTCGGGGAGCACCCGAACCAACCCAGGCGTGTCGAGGGCGACATAATCGGGCAACAGGCCGATACCAAGGTCGTTGATCACCGCTTGAAGCACACCGAAGTAGTTGTTGACGGTGAGTCGCTTGGTCACGTCATGGGTGAGCAGGGCCTGAATCATCTCGGCCCCGGCCCGCACTTGGGTGGAATGTGAGGCCTGAGAGATCAGCCGGTGCTGCGAAAGATCATCAAGATCCTTTGGCACGCCATTGCGCGCGACATAGCCTTCGGACGCATAGAGACGCATGCGCACGCCCATCAGGCGGCGGCGGATCAGGTCGGCCTGGGAGGGTTCTTTCATGCGGATGGCGACATCGGCCTCGCGCATCGGCAGGTCCAGCACCCGCTCTTCAAGATTGAGGTCGATCGAAAGATCTGGGTAACGCTCATACAGTGCGGGCAGGCGGGGCGTGAGCCAGAGGGTGCCGAAGCCGGTGGTGGCTGTGACCCTGAGCTCTCCAAACACCTCTTCTTCGCTGTCACGAATACGCGCGGCGGCGGTGTCGAGCCGGCGGTTCATCACCTGCGTGGCGTCAAACAGCAGCTCGCCTTGCTCGGTGAGAATCAGCCCGCGGGCGTGACGGTGAAACAGGGTGGCGTTCAGGCTCTCTTCAAGAGCGCGAATCTGCCGGGAGACCGCCGATTGCGACAGCCCCAGCGTCTCACCCGCGTGGGTAAGTGACCCGGCATCAGCCACGGCGTGAAATATTCTGAGCTTGTCCCAATCCATTGGTAACGGTTCACTATGTTCAAAGCGGTTGCAACGCAGCATCCTTATGCACGTCATCAGCCTATGCGCAAATCATTAACGAGCACAGAATTGTGTTTGTAGGTCAGATATTATGACCTAATATCACATTATGCCCGCTACTGGGAGGAAGCGCGTAATGACTAGGCAAGATGTAAGTCTCACCGACCGTTTCGATCTGGAGAAATCGCCGGTTCTGCTCAATGGCACGCAAGCGTTGGTGCGCTTGATGCTGATGCAGAAGGCGCGTGACAGGGCCGCCGGGTTGAATACGGCGGGCTATTGCACCGGATATCGCGGCTCGCCGCTGGGGGGCGTGGACCAGTGGATGACCCGTGCGGGCAAGCTGCTGGCCGAGAATGATGTGCGCTTCGAGCCGGGGCTGAACGAAGACCTCGCGGCCACCGCGCTATGGGGCAGCCAGAATGCCGAGCTGCGGGGCGAGGGGCGCTATGATGGCGTGTATGGCCTCTGGTACGGCAAGGGGCCTGGGGTGGACCGCTCGGGCGATGTGATGCGCCACGCCAATATGGCGGGCACCAGCCCGCATGGCGGCGTGCTGATGGCCATGGGAGATGACCACACCGGCGAAAGCTCGACCGTTTGCCACCAGTCCGACTGGGCGCTGGTGGATGTGCATATGCCGGTGCTGAGCCCTGCGGGGGTGCAGGAGATCCTTGACTATGGGCTCTATGGCTGGGCGCTGAGCCGCTATGCGGGCGTTTGGGTGGGCCTGAAGGTGATGAAGGACACCGTTGAGGCGACGAGCGTGGTGGATGGCCGGGCGGACCGGCTGAACTTTGTGACGCCTGAGTTTGCGCTGCCTGAGGGCGGGCTGAACATTCGGCTTGGGGATCACTGGATTGCGCAGGAAGAGCGGCTGTTGGCGCACAAGAGGTTTGCCGCCGAAGCCTTTGCGAATGCGAATAAAATAGACCATCGGATGCATGGCAAGCCGGGGGCGAAGATTGGCTTTGTCGCGGCCGGGAAGAACTGGCTCGATCTGTGCCACGCGCTGGAGCTTTTGGGCATTGACGCGGATGAAGCCGAGCGGCTTGGGGTGACGACCTACAAGGTGGGTCAGGTCTGGCCGTTGGATATGAAGGGCTTCCACGATTGGGCCGAGGGGCTCGAGGTGATCGTGGTGGTGGAAGAGAAGCGCAAGCTGATCGAGGTGCAGGTCAAGGAGGCGATCTTTGATGATCGCCGGGGGCGGCGCGTTTACGGCGGGATGAAGAATGGCGAGGTGCTCTTTCCAACCCATTTTGCGCTTGATCCCAATGACATAGCGCTCGAACTTGGGCAAATTCTGATCGAGGAAGATTGCGGCACCGACCGGATCAAGGCGGGGATGGCGCGAATTGAAAGCGCGCGGCTGGCCGACAATGCGCCCGATATCGCGGCCCGGTTGCCCTATTTCTGCGCGGGGTGCCCGCATAACTCCTCCACCAAACTGCCCGAGGGCTCCGAGGCGGGCGCTGGCATTGGCTGCCACTTCATGGCCCGCTGGATGGACCGCTCGACCGACCGATTTACCCATATGGGCGCGGAAGGGGCGAACTGGATGGGCGAGGCGCCGTTTTCCAAGCGCGAGCACCTGTTTCAGAACCTCGGGGACGGCACCTACAACCACTCCGGCACGCTGGCCATTCGGGCCGCACTGGCGGCGGGCACCAACATTACCTTCAAGATCCTGTTCAACGACGCGGTTGCGATGACCGGGGGGCAGCCGAATGAAGGCGGCCTGTCACCCCAGCAGATCGCCCGCGAAGTGCTGGCGATGGGGGTGAAGGAGGTGGCGCTTGTCTTCGATGAAAAGGAGGATGTTGATCTTGAGGCCTTTCCGGCGCAGGTGACGCGGCACGAGCGTGCCGAGCTTGAGAGCGTTCAGGAGAAGTTTAGCAAAATCAGAGGCGTATCGGCCATTATTTATGTACAGACCTGCGCGGCGGAAAAGCGGCGGCGGCGCAAGCGCGGCACCTTCCCCGATATCGACAAGCGGGTGTTCATCAACACCGATGTCTGCGAGGGCTGCGGCGATTGCGGGGTGCAGAGCAACTGCGTGGCGATCCTGCCGAAAGAGACCGAGCTGGGCCGCAAGCGCGAGATTGACCAGAGCGCCTGCAACAAGGATTTCTCCTGCCTCAACGGGTTTTGCCCCAGTTTCGTAACGATACAAGGCGCGAAGGTGAAGAAGGCGCCCGAAAAGGCGGTGGATCTGCCTGACCTGCCGGAGCCGGTGCTGCCCGCGATCGAGGGCACCCATAACATGGTGATTACGGGCGTTGGCGGCACCGGGGTGGTGACCGTAGGCGCGGTGCTGGCCCAGGCCGCGCATATCGACGGCAAGGGCGTTGGCATGATTGAGATGGCCGGGCTGGCGCAGAAGGGCGGCGCTGTGCACATCCACATGCGGATTGCCGAGAAGCCGGAACTGATCAATGCCATCCGCGTGGGCACCGGCGAGGCCAATGCGGTGATTGGCGGCGATCTGGTGACCACGGCAGGCTCCAAGACCTTGGGGCTGATGCGCGAGGGGCAGACCGGGGCGGTGGTGAACGGGGCGGATATCATCACCGGGCATTTCACCCGCGACATCAACTTCAAGCTGCCCCATGACCGGATGGTGCTGGCGCTACAGGCGCGCCTGAAGGACGGCTTGCAAGTGTTTGATGCGCAGGCGCTTTCTCGCGTGCTTCTCGGTGATAGCATCTATTCCAACATGATGATCCTCGGCGCCGCGTGGCAGGCCGGGCTGGTGCCGGTGAGCTACGCGGCGCTGATGCGTGCCGTCGACTTGAACGGGCAGGCGGTGGAGGGCAACAGGCGGGCCTTTGAGATCGGGCGATGGGCGGTGGTTGAGCCTGAGGCGGCTGCGGGGATGCTTGCGCCCGGGGCGGCGCAGGAAAAGACCTTGGCCGAGCGGATCGACTATCGCGCGCGCCACTTGGAAGCCTGGGGCAATGCCGAAACGGCTCGCCGTTACCGCGCGCTGGTGGACCGCGCCCCGGATGAAGAGATGAAGCTTGCGATTGCCAAGGGCTACCACAAGCTGCTGGCCTATAAGGACGAATACGAAACCGCCCGCCTGCTGCTGGAGACCGAGACCAAGGCGGCGGAGGTGTTTGAGGGGGAGATGCGCTTCAGCTACCACCTCGCCCCGCCGATCTTTGGCACCAAGGGGCCTGGCGGGCGGCCGAAAAAGCGGGCCTTCGGGCCTTGGATGCGGCAGGGCTTCAAGCTGCTGGCGGCGATGAAGCCCCTGCGCGGCACTCTGTTTGACCCGTTCCGCTTCGCCCATGAACGCAAGCTCGAACGTGCCCTGATCGCGCAGTACGAGACCGACATGGCCGATATCCTCGCCGGCCTGAACGACCACAACCGCGCCCCGGCGCTGGCACTCGCCGAACTCCCGCTGACCATCCGCGGATTCGGCCCGGTAAAACTCGCCAACGCCGAAAAGGCCGCCAAACGACGCGAAGAACTGCTCGAAGCCTTCCGCAACCCCGAAGCGCCCATGCGCCAGGCTGCGGAATAACCTGTTCATTTTCTTGCTGAAAATATCTCCGGGGGGTGCGGGGGGCTGGCCCCCCGCTGCGCAACGCTCCCAAAAGGGTGTCACACAGGCTTTACGCACCCGTCATAAAGCCTTCCCAGATCGGCCCCCGCGCCCTATCTGAGCGCCATGAAAAAGAGGACGCGCCCCATGGACCAGCGCCACCAGGTCGCCCGTGACATCACCTATGCCAACTCGGTGCGCTCCAAGCCGGGCCGTGCCTTCGTGAAGCTGCTGGAAAACGCCACCGGGCGGATCGGGCTGATAAAGCGGGCCGATGGCTACGAGAGCGACGTGGCGCAAGGCGAGGACTTTTGGGATGTGATCCGCCGCCGCTATGGGCTGAGCCTTCGCGTTACCCGGGGCAGCCTTGAAAACATCCCCACCACCGGCCCGCTGGTGCTGGTGGCCAACCATCCCTATGGCATCCTCGACGGGCTGATGATGGGCCATATCCTGAGCGAGACGCGGGGCGATTTTCGGATTCTGGCGCATCAGGTCTTCAAGCGGTCCGAAGAGCTGAACCGGATCATCCTGCCGATCGACTTTGACGGCACGCGCGAGGCGCAGGCCACCAACCTCGCCACCCGCAAGGCTTCGCTCGACTATCTGGGGCAAGGCGGGGCGATTGGCGTGTTTCCGGGCGGCACGGTGAGCACCTCGGCGCGCCTTCTTTCGCGCCCGCTCGATCCGGGCTGGCGGCGCTTTACTGCCAAGATGATCGCCAAGTCGGGGGCAACGGTGGTGCCGGTGTTCTTTGAGGGTGCCAACAGTCGCTTGTTCCAGATGGCCAGCCACATTCACTCGACCCTGCGGATTGCGCTGCTGATCAAGGAGTTCCGCGCCCGCATCGACGAGCCGGTGGATGTGGCCATTGGTCAGCCGATCCCGCGGCATGAAATCGACAGTCGCGCCCGCGATCCCAAAGCTCTGATGGATTTCTTGCGCGAGGCCACGTATAGCCTGTCGAACACGCCTGTTCGTGCACGCGAATACGGCAAGGAATTTGAGGATTTTCACAAGGCGTAACCTGCCATGGCGGTTGGCATTTTCGACTCAGGGATCGGCGGGCTTACCGTGCTGGACGCGGTGCAAAAGCGGCTGCCCGATCAGGCGTTTGTCTACTATGGCGACCACGCCCACAGCCCTTATGGCGTGCGCGATGCCGACAATATTCATGACCTGACCCGCGGCGCGGTGGAGCGGCTCTGGGCCGAGGGCTGCGACTTGGTGGTTCTGGCCTGCAACACGGCGAGCGCGGCGGCCTTGCGGCGGATGCAGGAGGCCGGTGTGCCCGAGGGCAAACGGGTGCTTGGTGTGTTCGTGCCGCTGATCGAGGCGCTGACCGAGCGGCAGTGGGGCGACAACTCGCCCCCGCGCGAGGTGGCGGTGAAGCATGTGGCGCTGTTTGCTACGCCGGCCACGGTGGCCTCGCGCGCGTTTCAGCGCGAGCTTGCTTTTCGGGCGATTGGCGTGGATGTCGAGGCGCAGGCCTGCGGCGGGGTTGTGGATGCCATCGAGGATGGTGACATGATCTTGGCCGAGGCGCTGGTGCACAGCCATGTGGACGCGCTCAAGCGCAAGATGCCCAAGCCTGAGGCGGCCATTCTAGGCTGCACTCATTATCCGATCATGGAAGAAGCCTTTCAGGAGGCGCTGGGGCCGGAGGTGAGCGTTTATTCGCAAGCCACGATCGTGGCGGAGTCTCTGGCCGATTATCTCACCCGCCACCCCGACAAGCTGGGCAGCGGGGAGAAGACGAAATTTCTGACCACGGGCGATCCGCGCAAGGTGACGGATCAGGCCACACGCTTCTTGCGACGAAAAGTTGAATTTCAGCCTGCCTGACTTCAGCTTACACATCGCAAGACCAAGGAAAGACCAATGACCGCAAAGATCGCCATTCTGGGCGCCTCCGGCTACACCGGCGCCGAACTCGTGAGGATTATTGCCACCCATCCGGGCATGGAGGTGGCCGCGCTGGCTGCCGAGCGCAAGGCAGGCATGGAGATGCGTGACGTGTTCCCGCATCTGGCCCATCTTGACCTGCCCAAGCTGGTGAAAATTGACGAGATCGACTTTTCTGCCATCGACCTCTGCTTTTGCGCCTTGCCGCATGTGACCAGCCAGCAGGTGATCCCCGGTTTGCCCGAGGGGCTGAAGGTGGTGGACCTCTCCGCCGACTTCCGGCTGCGCGATCCGGCGGAGTACGAAAAGTGGTATGGCCAGCCGCATCAGGCGGTGGAGTTGCAAGAGCAAGCGGTTTACGGGCTGACCGAGTTTTACCGCGATGAGATCAAGGGCGCGCGGTTTGTGGCCGGGACGGGCTGCAATGCGGCAACCGGGCTGTTCAGCCTGCTGCCGCTGTTCAAGGGCGGGCTGATCGACCCTGACTCGGTTATCATCGACATGAAGGTTGGGGTTTCTGGCGCTGGACGGGCGCTGAAGGAGAACCTGCTGCATGCCGAGTTGAGCGAGGGCTGGATGCCCTATGCGGCGGGCGGCAAGCACCGGCATTTGGGCGAGTTCGATCAGGAGTTTTCCAAAGCGGCGGGGCGCGAGGTGCGGGTGCAGTTTACCCCCACGTTGATCCCGGCGAACCGGGGCATCCTTTCGGCGGCCTATGTGCAGGGGGACGCCAAGGCGATTCACGCGACGCTGGTTGAGGCATATCAAGACGAGCCGTTCTGCCATGTGCTACCCTTTGGGCAGGTGCCTTCGACCCGCTCGGTCCGGGGCAGTAACATGGTGCATTTCGGCGTGGCCGCAGAGCGGGCCGAGGGCCGGGCGACGGTGTTTGCCGCGCTTGATAACCTGACCAAGGGCTCCAGCGGGCAGGCGGTGCAGAACGCCAACCTGATGTTGGGGCTGGAAGAAACCGAGGGGCTGATGATGGCCCCGTTGTTCCCGTAGGGAGGGGCTGATGGCCGGTCTTAAGGGGCTGAAAAAGAAGCGTCGGGTGCAGGTGATCCTCGTCGCCGTTGCAGCACTGGCACTTTCTGCCGGGCTGATCGGCTATGGCTTTCGCGACGGGATCAACTTTTTCCGCTCCCCCAGCCAAGTGATGGAGAGCCCGCCCAGCCCGAATGAAGTGTTTCGCATCGGCGGGCTGGTGGAAGAGGGCTCCATCGTCCGCGGCGAGGGCGAGACGGTGCGCTTTTCGGTGACGGATGGTGGTGCGGTGGTGCCGGTGGAGTTTACCGGCATCCTGCCGGACCTTTTTGCCGAGGGGCAGGGCATGGTCGGAACCGGTAGCTATGACGGGAAGGTCTTTGTGGCCAGCGAGATTCTGGCCAAGCACGACGAGACCTATATGCCCAAAGAAGTCGTGGACGCGCTGAAAGAGCAGGGCGTTTACGTGGAGCCTGAGCCGGACTCTTGATTTTGGCGAGTGCAGGCCGCCAGAGGCCTTGCGCACCCCCGGCGTATTTTCAGCAGAACGATCCGAGCGCTAGTCGCTGCGCGGCGCGATGTGGCGGACGCGGGTGGTGTAGGGCTGTGTTTCGGCCAGTCTTGTCTCAAGGTCGGCAAGGTCCGTCGTGTTGGGGGTGGAGTAGTCGTGGGGCCCGGCGGCCGGATCGCGCAGGCTTTGCTCTGCTCTCATTGCCTTATCGAAGGGCACGGCGGCAGCGAGGGCTTGGGCCAGCACTGCCTTGGGGCGAAGCGGCGTGACGATCGAGGTAAGGTTGAGATGGTCGAGGCGGGCGCAATCGTCAGGCGCGCAGGAGACTTTGACGTAGGGGGCGTAGAGGTAGAGCCGGGGCAGCACGACGGCGCCGGTCTCGGTTGAGATGTAGGAGCCCCAGACCATTTCGTCGGCCTCATCGGGATAGAAGGACGCGTAGTTGTGACGGTCGTTGTAAAGCCGTAGCGCGTGGGGTGCGCCGTTCAGGGCGGCGGCGACCTCGGCAGCGATCAGACGCTCGAATTCTTCCTGGGTTTCGCGCGAGAGGCCCCCTTCTGCCCAAAGCATGGGCGGGCGCAGGGCACGGTAGTGGGTGAAGGGCAGCGGCTTGGGCGGCACATCGACGAAGCGGCGGGTCGGGTCGGCGGCGATCTCGGTGCGCAGGGCGGTCAGCTCGGCTTCGGTCATGTCCGCGTCGGTCAGGGTGACGGGGGTGGCGTGGGGCAGGAGCGGGGCGAAGTCCATCCGCGAGACGTTGCAATAGGCCATGGCGGCCACCTCCTGCCCGTCGCGGATGGCCCAGATGATCTTGGCGTCCTTGTCGCCCTCGCAGTAGTTGGGCGATGGGCCGGTTTTGGTGAGTTGGCCGAGGAAGCGGGGGCCGTAGAAGCCGATTTCGGTGTCGTTGAGGGGGGCTGGGGTATCGACGAGATACCAGCCGCGCGGGCCGTCGTGGAAGACGAGAAAATCGACCGCGGTTAGATCTTCGGAGAGTACGCGGGAAAGGGGTGCCTTCGGCAGGTTTGACGTGTCTTCGCGGCCCCAATTGGAAAAGGCGGTGGCGATGCCCCAGAGGATCGCAGCGCCCCAGAGGGCGAAGCCGATGGCGGAGAGACCGAGGATAAGGCCGATGATGACAGGCAGGCGCTTCACGGGGCGGGGCGATCCAGCCGGTAGTAGGTGCTGTCAGACCATTCGCCGTTGATGCAGAAGGTGTTCTTGGCGTGGTGGGTGGCGATGAAACCGGCCTTCTCCAGCACCCGGCCTGAGCCGATGTTGCGCGGGTCGATATCGGCAGTGATGGCGTCACAGGCGGGGTGGCGGGCGAAGACCTCGGCGGTGACGGTTTGCAGCGCCTCGGAGGCAAAGCCTTGGCCCCATGCTGCGCGGGAGAGGATGTAACCGACTTCCCATTTGCGCCAGAGGCCGACGCGCCCGATGAGGGTGCCTTGGTGGAGGATCATCCACTCGGGGCCCAGCTCACGCTCGCCGCGCATGAAGCCTTCGAGCCGGTCGGCGGTGGCGTCGATGGTTTCATCCGGCGGGGTGGACCAATGGCGCATCACGTCCGGGTCGGAGAAGATGGCGTGGAGCGCGGGCAAGTCGCCGGGCTCGGCCGGGCGAAGGGTGAGCCGCGCCGTCTGGATCATACCGAGAGGCGCGCGCCGTGGGAGCCGCGCTCGCGGTAGGGGGTGGTTTGATATTGCGCGCGGTAGCATTTGGAGAAATGCGAGGGCGAGGTGAAGCCGCAGGCCAGCGCCACGTTGATGACCGACATATCGGTTTGCATCAGCAGGTTGCGGGCCTTTTGCAGACGGAGTTCCATGTAGTAGCGCTTGGGGGAGCGGTTGAGGTAGCGGCGGAACAGGCGCTCAAGCTGGCGGGTGGACAGCACGACATCTTCGGCCAGTTTGGCGGGTGAGATCGGCTCTTCGAGGTTTTGCTCCATGATCTGGATCACACGGCTCAGCTTGGGGTGGCGCACGCCGATGCGGGTGGGGATGGAGAGGCGCTGGGTGTCCTGATCGGTGCGGATCGAGGAATAGATCAGCTGGTCGGCCACGGTGTTGGCCAGCTCCTCGCCATAGTCTTCGGCGATGATCTGGAGCGCGAGGTCGATGGAGGCGGTGCCGCCTGCCGTCGTCATCCGGTTGCCGTCATGGACGAAGACGGTTTTGGTCAGGCGCACCTCTTCGAACTCTTCGGTGAAGCTGTCGGCGTTTTCCCAATGGATCGTCGCGCGCTTGCCGTCGAGCAGCCCGGCGCGGGCGAGCAGGTAGCCTGCGGTGCACAGCCCGCCGATGGCGAGGCCGCGGCGGGCCTGTTTGCGCAGCCATGCAAGGATTTTGGGGCTGGCCTTGTCCTCCACGTCGAGCCCGGCGCAGGCGAGGATCACCTCTTCACGGTTGAGGTCGTCGAGCCCGCCGTTGACCTGAAAGACCGAGCCGCAGGAGGCCTGCACCGGCACAGCGCCCTCGGAGATCAGCTGCCAGTCGTAGAGCTGGTTGCCAGAGGTGCGGTTGGCCAGCCGGAATGCGTCGATCGCGCCAGCAAAGCTGAGAAGCGAGAAATCGGGGACGAGGAGGAAGGCAAAGCGCTTCGGCTTGGCCGGCACCTCGACCACCAGAGTTTGCGCTTCGGGCCGCCGCATCATTCTGGCTCCATGCTGGAAATTGTCCCCGCCGGGGAGGCAAGCAGGATTTGACATAGGGCGCAAGAGCGTTGGGTGCAGAAAATCGCGCGATGACCGCGCGCGGGGGTAGAGGTTTTGCTGCTCTGGCCCTATAAGGGCGGCCTTACCCGCGCGGGGAGGCGCGGGAGCGATGAAGGACATGAGACGATGAGCACTTGGACCAAAGCCGACTGGCGTTCGAAGCCTCGGGTGCAGATGCCCGACTACCCTGATGCGGCAGCGCTGAATGCCGTTGAGGCGCAGCTTGCGAAGTATCCGCCGCTGGTGTTTGCCGGTGAGGCCCGCCGTTTGCGCGATGAGCTTGGCAAGGCGGCGCGTGGCGAGGCGTTTTTGCTTCAGGGCGGCGATTGCGCCGAGAGCTTTGCAGAATTCAGCGGCGACAACATCCGCGACACCTTCAAGGTGATGCTGCAGATGGCCATCGTGCTGACCTACGGCGCCAAGGTGCCGGTGGTGAAGGTGGGCCGTATGGCCGGGCAGTTTGCCAAGCCGCGCTCTGCGCCGATGGAGGTGAAGGGTGATGTGGAGCTGCCGAGCTACCGCGGTGACATCATCAACGAGCTGGATTTCACCCCCGAGGCCCGCATTCCGGACCCGAAGAAGATGCTTCAGGCCTACACCCAGGCGGCGGCGACGCTGAACCTGCTGCGCGCTTTCTCGCAGGGTGGTTTTGCCGATATTCACCGGGTTCACGCCTGGACGACGGGCTTCGCGGATGAGGACCGCGCGGCACGCTACAGAGACCTCAGCAACCGGATTCAGGATGCGCTGGACTTTATGTCTGCCGCCGGAATCGACGCCGACTCGGTGCACGCCATGCAGTCGGTTGATTTTTACACCAGCCACGAGGCGCTGCTGCTTGAATACGAAGAGGCGCTGACCCGCGTGGACAGCACCACGGGGCAGACGGTGGCTGGCTCGGGCCATATGGTGTGGATCGGGGACCGCACGCGCCAGCCCGACGGCGCGCATGTGGAGTTCTGCAAGGGGATCATCAACCCCATCGGCCTGAAGGCCGGGCCGACGATGGAAAGCGACGACCTGAAGCGGCTGATGGCGGATCTCAACCCGAAGAACGAGGCTGGGCGGCTGACGCTGATCACCCGGTTTGGCGCTGGCAAGGTGGAAGAGCACCTGCCGCGGCTGATCGACGTGGTGAAGAGCGAGGGCGCCAATGTGGTGTGGGTCTGCGATGCGATGCATGGCAACACCATCAAGAGCGACAGCGGCTTCAAGACCCGGCCCTTCGAGCGGGTGCTGGGCGAGGTGCGCGAGTTCTTTGGCGTGCACCGTGCAGCGGGCACCGTGCCCGGCGGCGTGCATTTCGAGATGACCGGCCAGGATGTGACCGAATGCACCGGCGGCGTGCGGGCCGTGACCGACGAAGACCTCGGCTCGCGCTACCACACCGCCTGCGACCCGCGCCTGAATGCCAGCCAATCGCTGGAGCTGGCCTTCCTCGTGGCCGAGGAGCTTGAGCGGCGCGGGGTTGATGCGCGGCGCGATGCTGTCTGACCCTTTGAGGGCATGACCGAGAGACAGCGAAACGGCGCGACGAGGTTCGCGCCGTTTTGCATTTGTGGGGATGTCTGAGGGTCTTGGCCTCGCCTCAGGCGGCTTTGCTCGCCGTGGCCGGCACCTTGGCCACCCGTTTGACGGTGGGCATGGGATCCCAGAAGCTGCAGAGGTAATTATCAATATAGGCCGAGCGGACCGGACGCCGCCCGGCATTGGGCAGGAATGTCAGCTCGCCCAAGAACAGATCGTCACCGCGCACATAGATATCGACCCGGATGTAGGGGAAGGGCTTTGAGATTTCCTGCGCGATGTCGCGGGCTTCCTGCGTGACGGCGGGCAGGGGCACTTCGGCCCGGTTGGGGCGGAGGAAGGGCTTGGCGATGTAGTTGAGATCCTTGTCGTAAATCGCATTGTTGCGCTGGCTGGTGCCAAGCCCGACATCGACCTGCAACAGCGCGGCGGTGCCGTTTATGCAGTGAAAGCGGAAGTCTGGCACGATCTCGTCTTCGGCGCGGGCGATGGAGCGCTCAAGGAATACCTTGCGGTCGATCAACCGATACCACCATTGCGAAGAGGCGGTGCCATAGGGCTCGTCGAACCACTTGGGCAGTTTCTCGTCGATCTTTGCGCTGGTCTCGTCATCGAGCGTGCCGGAGAGATCGCAGCGGATGTTCTGGCTGCTGCCGTGGTTGGTTTTCAGAAAATAGGTGCCCTCGGGCACGCTGGAGAGGTCAAACTCGGCTTGGTTTTCGAAGACCTTTTCGACCGGGCAGGGCTGGATCCGCTCGCGCAGATGTTCGGGAATATAGTGGCCGACGTTCAGCTTGTCGGCGGCGTTGAGGCGCGGCATGGGAGAGATCAGGCTGTTGAGCAGCATCATCTCGGTGAAGCGGCGGGGCTGGGAAAAGTCGGGAAAGAGCCCGGTGGAGCGATAATAGGCCCCGATTCCACGCTTTGCGACTGCGCGGGTTTCCTTGAGGCCCAGCTCGGAGAGGCAGGTCATCCACTGGTCGCCGGGGACTTTGGGGGCGTCTTTGAGGTTGTCGCGGAACCAGTCCCAATAGTCGCGCAGGTATTCGCGCACGAAGCCATCGCCCATGCTTTCGCGATCCCGCTTGTTGTAGAATGCCTGTTCGTGGAATTCGCGTGCCATTTGCCCGTTACCTAACCCGTTCCACCTGTGTTTGTTTTTGAGGAGACCACACCAAGGGGGGATGGTCAAACCTGCTGAGTGAGGTGACGGGGGACAGTGACATCTGCGTTTCGGTCAAGGGGCGGCGGCTCGATTTGGCAAGCGTGAGGGCCTTCTTATCAGCCCTTTGCGTCAACCTCTTCGCCGTCCGAGCGCACGAGGCGCAGGCGGGGTTTGTCGCCGGGTGCGGGGGGGGACGGGGGCGCGGGAGTGAAGCCGGGGGCGGGCTCGGCGAAGCCTTGCGGGGCGGCCTCGGGCGTGGTCTCGGCCTTTGCTTTGGCGGCGGCCTTGCGTGCTTTCAGCCGCTCTTCGCGGGTCATGGGGGTGCCCAGGTCTTCCGCGCCAGCGGTGACGCGGACCGGGCGGATGATTTCATCCTTCACGGTAAAGCGGCGCGGGGAGCGGCCGATGGGACCGATGGTGCAGAGGCAGCCCAGCGCCCGGGTTACATCGCCGAAGTCGGAGGTGAGCGGCAGAAGCAGCATTTGCCCGTCCATCGGCGGGCGGCCCACGCCGCGCTCGCCAGCAAGGGTGAGCAGGGCGGTGGAGGGGCCAGCGAAGACCTCCTCTAGCGCGCGGCTCAGGGTGGCGCGGTGCTCGGGCATGAACATGGAGGTGCAGGGCATACCGCGCACTTCCATGCCCATCAGGTCATTCAGGTGCATCCCCGCAAGGCGGAAGCGGCCCACACCGGGCGCGATCCGCTCAAGGATGAAGGCATATTCCAGCGTTTCCTCAATGGCGCGGGGATCGACCTCGGCGCGCGAAGGCACTTGGCGCGGGCCGCGCAGCTCATCCCAGTAGCGGCGCAGAGTGTGGATGGCGGGGAATCGAATGTCGTTGTTATACTTCATCAGCGAAACCACCCCACGGCCTCTATCCTCTTGATGTTCCACGTCACCGCCCTCGCTAGAATTCCCGCTGGCTTTATTGTCCAAGAGCATCTGGTCTGTTAACCCATGGACAAGAAAGATTACCTATCCGTTAATAGCACAGAGCCCGACGAATTTCCGGGGGGAAAATTCATAAATGGTTAACTCCATGACAGGATTCGCCGCCCGTACCCAGCAGGGCAGCGACTTTACCTGGAGCTGGGAAATGCGGGGCGTGAACGGCAAGGGGCTGGACCTGCGTTTGCGGCTGCCCGAGTGGATCAGCGGGCTGGAGCAGGGGCTGCGCACGGAGCTGAACCGTTCGCTGGTGCGGGGCAATGTGTCTCTCACGCTTCGGGTGGAACGGAGCCGCACGAGCGGGGCGATGAAGCTGGATGGCTCGCAGCTGGCACAGGTTTTGGCGGCGCTCAGCGAGATCACCCGAGAGGCGGAACGGGCCGGGGTGGAGCTGAAGGCGCCGACCACTGCCGAGATCCTTGCGATGAAGGGCATTGCCGACGATCCGCAGCAGTTGAGCGAAGGCGAGATGGCGGCGCTGCGCGGCAAGCTGATGGCCGATTTCCCGCCCTTGATGGATTCATTCTTGGAGATGCGGGCCACCGAGGGGGCGGCGCTGCATGCCGTCATGCTGGCCCATCTCGACAAGGTGGCCAAGCTGGTGCGCGAGGCCCGCCCCGTGGCCGAGGAGCGCAAGGCCGAGATGGCTGAGAGCCTGAAGGAAAACCTCACCCGTGTGCTGGAAAACGCTAAGGGCCTCGATCAGGACCGGGTGGCGCAGGAGGTGGCGCTGCTGGCGCTGAAGAGCGACGTGACCGAAGAGCTTGACCGGCTGGAAGCCCATGTAACGGCAAGCCGCGAGTTGCTGGCCAGTGAAGACGCCGTGGGCCGCAAGCTGGATTTTCTCTGTCAGGAGTTCAACCGCGAGGCCAACACGCTTTGCTCCAAGGCGCAGGCGGTGGAGCTGACCCGCATCGGGCTTGACCTCAAGGCCGCCATCGACCAGATGCGGGAGCAGGTTCAGAACATCGAGTGAGGGGGAGCCCAGCCTTGGCCAGACGCGGATTGCTCATCATCCTGTCGTCGCCCTCCGGGGCGGGCAAGACAACCCTTGCACGCCGGTTGATGGCCTGGGACAGCGATCTGCGCTTTTCCATCAGCGCCACCACCCGCAAGCCGCGGCCGGGCGAGGAGGATGGGGTGCACTACCACTTTCTCAGCGAGACGGAATTTCGCCAGCAGGTGGCCGAGGAACAGATGCTGGAACACGCCCATGTGTTTGGCAATCACTACGGCAGCCCCGCCGGCCCGGTGCGCGAGGCGATCAACGCGGGCCGTGATGTGCTGTTTGATGTGGACTGGCAAGGCGCGCAGCAGATTCGCAACTCCGAACTTGGCAAGCACACGCTCTCGATCTTCATCCTGCCGCCCTCGATCGACGAGCTTCGCCGCCGCCTCATCGAGCGCGGGCAGGACGAGGAAGAGACAATTGCCAAGCGGATGCAAAAGAGCTGGGACGAGATCAGCCACTGGGACAGCTATGACTATGTGCTGGTAAACGACGATCTGGACGACAGCGAAACGCACCTGCGCACCATCGTCAGCGCCGAGCGGATGCGACGGGCGCAGCAGCCTGATCTGGCCTCCCATGTGCGCACGCTCCATGAGCAGTTTCGGGTGAAGGAAGGTCGATGATTTACGAGCTGGACGGGCTTGCGCCGCAGTTTCCGGGCGATGGCGACTATTGGGTGGCCCCCGATGCCAACCTGATTGGCAATGTGGTGCTGGAGAGCCGGGCCTCGGTTTGGTTTGGCTGCACGCTGCGGGGCGACAACGAGGAAATTCGCGTGGGCGCGGGGGCGAACGTGCAGGAGAACACGGTGTGCCACACCGACCCGGGCTGCCCGCTCACGATTGGGGCGGGGGTGACGGTGGGCCACAAGGCCATGCTCCACGGCTGCACCATTGGAGAGAACTCGCTGATCGGGATGGGGGCCACGGTGCTCAACCGGGCTGTCATCGGCAAGAACTGCCTGATCGGGGCGGGCGCGCTGATTACCGAGGGCAAGGAAATTCCTGACGGCTCATTGGTGATGGGCGCGCCGGGCAAGGTGGTGCGCCAGCTTGACGAGGCGGCCATCGAGGGGCTGCGGCGCTCGGCGGTGCACTACCAAGAGAACATGCGGCGGTTTCGCACCGGCCTGAAGGCGATCTGAGCCGGTGGATACGCTGGCCGGGATCGAGGGGTTTCTGGATGCGGTGCCGATGCCGCTGATCACCATTGGCGCGGATGCGAAGATCGAGGCGATCAACGCGCCCGCCGCCGCGCTTTTTGGCCGTGTGGGGCAGGGGCGGCATTATAGCCTGCAATTGCGCCAGCCCGCCGTGGCCCAGCTGATCGAAAACGCGCTGGATGGCGGCCTTTCGGGGCAGGCGCGGGTGCGGCGGGTTGAGGGCGAAGGCGAGCAGATCTTTCAGGTGAAGGCGACGCTGGTGAAGGGGCGGGTGGTGCTGGCCTTCGAGGATTTGAGCCAGACCGAGGCGGCCAACCAGATTCGCCGGGATTTTGTGGCCAATGTGAGCCACGAGTTGAAAACGCCGCTGACCGCGCTGACCGGCTTCATCGAAACCCTGCGGGGCCCGGCGAAGAACGACGAGGCGGCGCGGGAGCGGTTTTTGGGCATCATGGAGCGCGAGACGGCGCGGATGAACCGGCTGGTGAATGATTTGCTCTCGCTCAGCCGGGTGGAGGCGGTGGCGATGCAGCGGCCCTCCTCGCTGGTGGATGTAGGCCAGCTTCTGGCCTCGGCGGCGAATGCGCTGAAGCCGCTGGCGGAGGAGGCCCGGCTGGAGTTGGTGCGGCACTTCCCGCCGGACCTGCCGAAGGTGCCGGGCGATGCCGACCAACTGACGCAGGTTTTCACCAACCTTATCGAGAACGCGCTGAAATATGGCGGCGGGGGCGGGAAGATCGAGATTTCGGTGGTGGCGGAAGAGCGCGTGGTGGCCCTGCGCGGCCCGGCGCTGCGCTGCTCTGTGCGGGATTTCGGGGACGGGATCGACCCGAGGCATATTCCGCGCCTGACGGAACGGTTTTACCGGGTGGATTCGCACCGCTCGCGGGAGATGGGCGGCACCGGGCTGGGGCTGGCGATTGCCAAACACATCGTCGCGCGCCATCGGGGGCGCTTTCAGATCGAGAGCGAGCCGGGGCAGGGGGCGTGTTTTACGGTGTTTTTGCCGTTGGGGGACGGGGGGTAGAGGGCGGCTGTGCGGGAAATGCACCAATTCGTCGCTCGGGCTCGAGTGACCGGCTTCTAGCTCTTGGCTGTGAGATTCGTAGATTTTATCAAACTGCGAAACACCGGCCTTTGCAGCACTTCAGTGCACAATGCGCTTTGATTCCGCTACATATATAAGTTTTCAGATTCCGTCTACCGTTATTTCTGTAGAAATAATACTCCAGCCATCTGGTGCTCCATATTTCCAAAAAGGAAGTATACCCAGGCCACTGGAGTAGTATGGCACCGAGCTCAACATTCTGCTAATGTTTGCGTCTGTTAAGGTAAATTTTTCAGATATTTCTCGGGTTGAGCCGTCAACAGAATAACTCATTGAGAAAGTCCAATCTCCCGCTTCCAGCGGAAACCGTTCATATGCAATACTTGAAATCTCTGCAACCAAACGATCCGATACCAAGTCTAGATCTGGGTCCCATTTGTTAACAGCCAATTTGCTATTCTGAAAATTCTTGAATATTTCATTCAGCACAGGCGTTTGCTCAAATGCATCTTCGGCAAATGCAAGTCGCAAAGACCTCGACTGGCTTGGCGATACGATAATGGGAGTAGACGTCGCCGGAAACATAGGCGTAGGCGCCCCCGCAACCCTTTCACCGATCATAAAAAATCTAACGTCAAGTGCTTGCTGACTCGGCCCAAATAATTTGCCCGTGAAGTTTGAGAATTCGGAGATTTCGCGGCTATTGTTTTCAAAAATTAGATGCACTTCAATTTCCGCTGCTCCAACATAATGGGCAACGAAAAAGTTCGCACCGAATTCGATTGAAGAAATTTTTGAATCTTCGTAAGTTAGAAACCCCCAAGACCCCAGGAGTGCCAAAGCTAGAACATATAATATTTTCAATGGAAGGATTGACAATAGTGATTGCCAGTAGGGTGGGTTGCCTCTTTCGACTTCCCATTCCGTAGGCACCACAACACCTTCAGAAATATATGGGCGCCAGTATTCCTCAACAAAGTCCTGTGAGAAGTACTGGCTGTGGGAAAACTTGTTGAAGCGATCACGAATACCCACTGTTCCAAACCCAAATGTCCCTGTTGATCCGTAACCCCAAGTGACTGATTTTGCGAGTAGCGGCCAGATATCGTGTGTCCCGCAGTCGTTTAAGATTGGGTCAAATGTAATTTGTGCTCTGTGCGAAGCCACTCGGAAACTCTCAGGAACAATTGAGCCGCACAGAATGATTCTATAAAGCTCTATGTCAGGTGCTCGCAGAGCCTTTGTAAGGGCAAAGGTTCCGAAGCTATGAGCGATCACTGATATCTTGGCGTTTGGAAAATTTCGCCTCGTATCTCGGTATTCTTGGATGACCCGTCGAATTGGTTCCTCTCTTGTCCAAAATGGCGATAGGAACCGGAATGTGTCGAAGAAGCCATACTTGATGGGCTGGACTTTTATAGTAGGGTCTCGCTCAAGGGTTTGTGAAACCATTTCGGCCCAGGAGCCTTGCGTCCTGATGCCGTGTATTAGCAAAACTATGTGATTTTTTTCCATATCGTCCTATCTTGGCGAGCTGACTTCTGACCAAGATGCCGTTTGGGTCAAGCCTAAAATACCTTATTCATTGACGATGCATTGAAGTCCCGACCTGATCAAGAAATTTTTTGGCAGTGGACATGAGCCAGATCGGGTGCGAGGATCAGGGCAAAGGGAGCCTCCATAGGCTAGGTTGCGAGCAATCCCAAGAGAATTTCATTCAATGTGCCACCTTGGCGGACATTGATCCACGTCGCAGCATCGGTGACTCTGGGCTCTGAACGGCCGTTAGCCGTATCTGCACTACAGAGATTTCCCTTCCCCTACGCCATGTCATAAAACTGTTACACACCTGTCACAAAAGCCTAACACGCAGAGCAGAGAAGGGCCCTGCGAACGCCCCTCATGAGCAGATGGGGCGAGCCTGACATGCAACGGAGTTCCAGATGTCTTTCACCAAGCTCACAGTTTCCACCCTCGCGCTGACCGCGCTGGCCGCCGGCACTGCTGCCGCCCGTGACCAAGTGCAGGTTGCCGGGTCGTCCACCGTGCTGCCCTACGCCTCCATCGTTGCCGAAGCCTTCGGCGAAAACACCGACTTCCCGACCCCGGTTGTGGAATCGGGCGGCTCCTCGGCTGGCCTCAAGCGCTTCTGCGAAGGCGTGGGCGAGAACACCATCGACGTGGCCAACGCCTCGCGCGCCATCCGCGAAAAAGAGATCAAGGCCTGTGCCGATGCCGGCGTGACCGACATCATCGAAGTGCGCATCGGCTATGATGGCATCGTGTTTGCCTCCCAGCAGTCCGGCCCGGCCTTCACCGCCTTCCAGCCGGCCGACATTTTCAACGCCCTGGCCCCGAAAGTGGTTGTGGACGGTGAGCTGGTCGACAACCCCTACACCAAGTGGAACGAGTTCAACGCCGATCTGCCCGACGCTGAAATCGCCGCTTTCATCCCCGGCACCAAGCACGGCACCCGCGAAGTCTTCGAAGAGAAGGTGATGGCGGCTGGTTGTGAAGTCACCGGCGCCATGGAAGCCATGGTTGCAGGCGGCATGTCCGAGGACGACGCCGAAGACGCCTGCCTCGCAGTGCGCACCGACGGCAAGTCGGTCGACATCGACGGCGACTACACCGAGACCCTCGCCCGCATCGACTCCAACCCCAACGGCATCGGCGTGTTCGGCCTGGCGTTCTACGAGAACAACCAGGACAAGCTGAAGGTTGCCACCATGGGCGGCGTTGAGCCCAAGACCGAGACCATCGCCTCGGGTGAATACCCGGTGTCGCGTCCGCTCTACTTCTACATCAAGAAGGCCCACATCGGCGTGATCCCCGGCCTGAAAGAGTATGCCCAGTTCTTCATCTCCGATGACCTTGCTGGCCCGACCGGCCCGCTGGCCAACTACGGCCTCGTCTCCGACCCGGAGCTGGCCAAGACCCAGGCCATGGTGAACGAAGAGCAGACCATGGGCGAAGGCATGTAAGCCTTTTCGCTGATCGGGGGCGGTGCCGCTGTGGTGCCGCCCCCTTTTTTGCGCGTGATGATACCAGTGACAGCCCCGAGTTGACGGGGCACAGAATTCAGACCCCGGGGGACGGCACATGCCGGTTTTGTGGATCATCCTGATTGTTCTTGGCCTTGGCGTGGTGGGCTATGTGGTAGCCCGCAGCCGTGCGCTGGCCACTGCGGGCAACGACCCGCGGCACCTGCACTCGCTGCCCAGCTATTACGGCTACATGGGCTTTTTGTTCGCCGTGGCGCCGGCCGTTCTGCTGCTGATTGTCTGGCTCATCGCCTCTCCCATCGTGATCGAGAAGCGGGTGGCCGGACAATTGCCTGCCGATGTGGTGGAGCAGGCGGCCTCGACGAACCTGCTGATGGCCGAGGTGCGGCGGGTTTCCGATGGCCTCGATAACGCGGTTTCGATGGGGGTGATGAGTGAAGACACCGCCGCCAACGCCCGCGCCGATTTTACCGATATGACTGCCCGACTGAAGGACGCCGGTCAGGTGATTACCCAGAACGTCACCACGCCGGTGCTGCGGGCCGCGCAGGAGATGCGGCTGGCCAATCGCGCCTCGCGCCTGTGGATGACTGTTGCGGTGATTGCGATTGCCCTCGCCGGTGCCGCGCTGGCGGTGATGCGGGCACAAAAGGACTATCGCGCCCGCAATGTGGTGGAGCGGGGCGTGCGCTGGCTGCTGGTCGGCGCGGCCTCGATTGCCATTCTGACAACGGTCGGCATTGTGCTGAGCCTGCTGTTCAACACCATCGAGTTCTTCCGGATCTACCCGCCCAGCGAGTTTTTCGGTTCGCTCACATGGTCGCCCTCCTTTGGCGGCGGCTCGGAGCTGGGCATCTGGCCGCTGCTCTGGGGCACGCTCTACATTTCGGTCATCGCACTGGCGGTGGCGGTGCCGATTGGCCTCTTCGCGGCGATCTACCTCAGCGAATACGCCTCCAACCGGGTGCGCTCGGTGGCCAAGCCGCTGCTGGAGATCCTCGCCGGTATCCCGACCATTGTTTACGGCCTCTTCGCGCTGCTCACCGTTGGCCCGCTGCTGATGGCGGTCTTTGGCGGCGAAGGGCTTGGCTGGATGCAATCGGGCACGGCGGTGATGACCGCCGGGCTGGTGATGGGGATCATGCTCATCCCCTTCGTCTCCTCGCTGAGCGATGACATCATCAACGCGGTGCCCCAGGCGATGCGCGATGGCTCCTATGGCCTTGGCGCGACCCAGTCGGAGACGATCCGGCAGGTGGTGCTGCCCGCCGCGCTGCCCGGCATCGTTGGTGCGGTGCTGCTGGCGGCCTCGCGCGCCATTGGTGAGACCATGATTGTGGTGCTCGGCGCGGGTGCTGCGGCGCGGCTCAGCCTCAACCCGTTTGAAGCGATGACCACGATCACCGCAAAGATCGTTAGCCAGCTGACCGGCGATGCAGACTTTGCCTCGCCCGAGGCTCTGGTGGCCTTTGCCCTCGGGATGACGCTCTTCGTCATCACCCTCGGGCTCAACGTTTTCGCGCTCTACATCGTGCGCAAATATCAGGAGCAATACGACTGATGGCCGATGCAACTGCAAATGCCGCTCCGGCTCGGCGCCATGGCTCGCTTGCCACGCTGGACCCGCGCACAAAGCGCCGTAATGCCGCCGAAAGCCGCTTCAAGGCCTATGGGATTGCCGCGATTGCGCTGGGGCTGTTCTTTCTGGTGGTGCTCGCGGTTTCGATCCTGCGCTCGGGCATTCCGGCTTTCACCACCACGGTGGTGACGCTGGAGATGAACGTAAGCCAGGCCGAGATCGACGAGGCCGAAAGCGGGATGCTGAAGACCGCTGCCTATACCAAGCTCTTCATCGCGCAGCTCGGCAACCAGCTGCGCGAGGCAGGGATTGGCGACGATGTGCAGGATGACGCGATTGAGCGGATCATGGGCAAGGTGGGCAGCGATCTGCGGGTGTTCTTTCAGGAGAACCCGGAGAGCATTGGCGAGCCTGTGAGCTTTACGCTCAATGCCTCCAGCCGGGTGGATGGCTACTTCAAGGGCAGGGTCAATCGCGAGACGCTGGTTGACAGCCGCTTCATGGTGGCCAGTGACCTCGACGTGGTGGATGCGCTGACCAAGGCGGGGATCATAACCCGGCAGTTCGACTGGGGCTTCATCACCGGCAAGGATGCGGGCGTGGACAACCCCGGCGGTGCGGGCATTGGCGCCTCGGTGCTGGGCTCGTTCTTCATGATGCTGGTGGTGCTGGCGCTCAGCCTGCCGATCGGCGTGGCCGCCTCGATCTATCTTGAGGAGTTTGCGCCCAAGAACCGCTGGACGGATATCATCGAGGTGAACATCTCCAACCTCGCCGCCGTGCCCTCCATCGTGTTTGGTATCCTCGGCCTTGCGGTCTTCATCCAGTTTGCCGGGCTGCCGCAATCGGCCCCGATCGTGGGTGGGCTTGTGCTGACGCTGATGACCCTGCCGACGATTATCATCTCGACCCGCGCCAGCCTGAAGGCCGTGCCGCCCAGCATCCGCGATGCGGCGCTGGGGGTGGGGGCGAGCAAGATGCAGGCCGTCTTCCACCACGTATTGCCGCTGGCTGCGCCCGGCATTCTGACCGGCACGATCATCGGCCTGGCCCAAGCGCTGGGAGAGACCGCGCCGCTGCTGCTGATCGGGATGGTGGGCTTTGTCGCCCGCGAATATCCGGGCGGCTTTATCGAGGGGTTCGTGGAGCCGAACTCAGCAATGCCCGCACAAATCTACACCTGGGCCGCCCGTTCGGACGCGGCCTTCTATGAAAAGGCCTGGGGCGGTATCATCGTGCTGCTCGTGTTCTTGCTGATCATGAACGCCATTGCCATCGTGCTGCGCCGGCGCTTTGAACGGCGCTGGTAAGGGGAGCCATCGAAATGAATGACATGCGACCGCTGGAGAGAATAGTGGACACTGACAATATCAAGATCTCGGCCAGCAAGTGTCAGGTCTATTATGGCGATACCCACGCCATCAAGGACGTGGACGTGCAGATCGAGGACAAGACCGTGACCGCCTTCATCGGGCCGTCGGGCTGCGGCAAATCCACCTTCCTGCGCTGCCTGAACCGGATGAACGACACCATCGACATCTGCCGGGTCGAGGGCGAAATTCTGCTCGACGGCGAAAACATCTATGACAAGAAGGTCGACCCGGTGCAGCTGCGCGCCAAGGTGGGCATGGTCTTTCAGAAGCCCAACCCCTTTCCGAAGTCGATCTATGACAACATCGCCTACGGCCCGCGTATCCATGGCCTCGCCAAGAGCAAGGCCGATCTGGATGTGATCGTGGAAAAGAGCCTGCGGCGCGGGGCGATCTGGGATGAGGTGAAGGACCGGCTGGATGCGCCGGGCACCGGGCTTTCGGGCGGGCAGCAGCAGCGCCTGTGCATCGCCCGCGCCATCGCCACTGAGCCCGAGGTTCTGTTGATGGACGAGCCCTGCTCAGCGCTCGACCCGATTGCCACCAGCCAGGTGGAAGAGCTGATTGACGAGCTCCGCGCGCAATACTCGGTGGTGATCGTGACCCACTCGATGCAGCAGGCCGCCCGGGTGAGCCAGAAGACAGCGTTCTTCCACCTCGGCAATCTGGTGGAGTTCGGCGAGACAGGCACCATCTTTACCCGCCCGACAGACCCGCGCACCGAATCCTACATCTCTGGCAAGATTGGCTGATAACATGTCTGCACTTCCCCCGAACGAACAGCATATCGCCTCGGCCTTCGACCGTGATCTGGAGGCCATTCAGGCGATGATCATGAAGATGGGCGGCATGGTGGAGACCGCCATCACCGAGGCCGCCGCCTCGCTGGATGCCCGTGACGAAGAGACCGCCGAGCGCGTGCGCAAGAACGACAAGGCCATCGACGGGCTTGAAGAGCAGGTGGCCGAAGAGGTTGCCCGGCTCATCGCGCTGCGCGCCCCGGTGGGCACCGATCTGCGCACCGCGCTTTCGGTGATGAAGATATCGGGCAACCTTGAGCGGGTTGGCGACTATGCCAAGAACATGGCCAAGCGCACTGGCGTGCTGGTGCAGCTGGACCCGATTGAAGGAGCCACCACCTCGATCCGCCGGATGTGCCGCGCGGTGGAGGGGATGCTGAAGGACGCGCTGGACGCCTATGTGCAGCGCGATGCCGAGCTGGCTGCTGATGTGCGGATGCGCGATCAGGAGGTGGACCAGATGTATAACGCGCTGTTCCGCGAGTTCCTGACCTACATGATGGAAGATCCGCGCAACATCACCGCCTGCATGCATCTGCATTTCATCGCCAAGAACACTGAACGGATGGGAGACCATGTGACTTCGATTGCCGAGCAGGTGATTTATCTGGTCACCGGCGAGATGCCCGAGGAAAGCCGCCCGAAAGACACCGCGCTGGCCTATGAGGTGGAACGCTGAGATGAGCCGCACTGCACAACCTCTGGTGCTGGTTGTCGAAGATGAGCCAGCGCAACGCGAGGTCTTGAGCTACAACCTTGAGGCGGAAGGGTTTGACCTTGTTTCGGCGGACAATGGCGAGGATGCCATTTTGCTGGTCGAAGAGGAGCGTCCCGACCTGATCGTGCTGGACTGGATGCTGCCGAATCTTTCGGGTATCGAGGTGTGCCGCCGCCTGAAGCTGAAGAACGACACTCGCGCGATCCCGATCATCATGCTCTCGGCTCGTGCCGAGGAGGTTGACCGCGTGCGCGGGCTGGAGACCGGGGCCGATGACTACGTGGTGAAGCCCTACAGCGTGATCGAGCTGATGGCCCGCATCCGCGCCCAGCTGCGCCGCACCCGGCCTGCTACGGTGGGTGCGCGGCTGGAGTATGAAGACATCATGCTGGATGCCGAGACCCACAAGGTTGAGCGCAGCGGGCGTGAGCTGAAGCTGGGGCCAAAGGAGTTTCGGCTGCTCTCTACCTTCATGGAAAAGCCCGGCCGGGTTTGGAGCCGCGAGCAGTTGCTCGACAGGGTCTGGGGGCGGGATATCTATGTCGATACCCGCACAGTCGACGTGCATATCGGGCGGCTGCGCAAGGCGCTCGGCGCCCATGGCGGGGATGACCTGCTGCGCACGGTGCGCGGCGCGGGCTACGCGCTGGGGTAAAGCATAGTCTCCGGGAAGGTGGGCAGATTGCCCACCCTACAGGTGGCGCAGGTTGCTGCGGGTCTCTGCATACGGGCCCTCGCGATCTTCCCAAAACGCCCAGGCCGTTAGGCTCAGATGTCGACCGGGCCTTCACCGGCCTCAAAGGCGCGGCACTTCCAGCGCGCGACCGTCCAGTTGGGGTGTTCGTTTGCCCATTTTGCCAGTTGCGAAGGTGCCATCCTCATACAGGTTGTGGGCGTGCCATCCTGAAACAGCAGGCTGCGGTTTTCGCAATCGGTGGGGCTGGCGGCGAGGCAGGTGACAAAGGCAAGTTCGATCATCGCGGGCGCTTTCCGGTTAAGGGGCGTGCTTGCACCGTGGCCGGGCATCACGCGCATGCCATCATTTTCCGGACACAGGGTAAACGTGCCTTCATGCGGGCGCAAATTTAAGCGCCTCGGGGCTGCAACGCGCTAAGCCGAGGCCGCTCCCATGCCCCGACGGGCACAACCTTGCATTGCACCACCGAGCTGAGAACCAAGACTTTGGGCTGTGTTTCCGCTTCCGGCGGGCAGGGTCTAGGCTGGGGCTGCGAATTGGGAGGATTGCATGGATACCGAAACCGGCACCCGCGGGCTGGCCGCTCTCTCTGCGCATCTTGGGCAGGTGCTGGTTGGCCATGAGCGGCTGATCGAGCGACTGCTTACCGGCATCCTCGCAGGGGGGCACCTGCTGGTGGAGGGGGCGCCCGGCCTTGCCAAGACACGCGCGGTCAAGAGCCTGGCTTCGGCCCTCAGCGGCTCCTTTGCCCGGATCCAGTGCACGCCCGACCTGCTGCCCTCGGACCTCACCGGCACCCCAGTCTTCCGGCCACAGACCGGGGATTTCGAGTTTGTGCCCGGCCCGATCTTTCACAACCTCGTTCTGGTCGATGAGATCAACCGCGCCCCGCCCAAGGTGCAATCGGCCCTGCTGGAGGCGATGGGCGAAGGGCAGGTGACGAGCGGCAATGCCACCCATGGGCTGCCTGACCCGTTTTTGGTGGTGGCCACGCAAAACCCCATTGAGCATGAGGGCACCTTTCCGCTCCCCGAAGCGCAACTGGACCGTTTTTTGCTGCATGTGATGCTGGAGCTGCCCGATGCCGCGATGGAGCGGCGGATCCTTGATTTGGTGGAAGCCGAGGGGCAAAGCGAGGCCGGGGCCTTGCCCGAGGTTGAGGACATTCGCGAGGCGCGGGTGGCGGCGATGGGCACCCATCTTTCCGGCCCGGTGCGCGACTATATCGTGCGACTTGTCACCGCCACACGCGCCGCGCCCTTTGCCGAAGAGCTGGCCCATCCCGCCAGCCCGCGCGGCAGCCTTGCGCTGGCGGCGGCGGCCAAGGCGCGCGCATGGCTGCGGGGCCGCGACCATGTGCTGCCGGAGGATGTTGAGGTGCTGGCTGAAGACGCGCTGGCCCATCGGCTGGTGCTGACGTGGCAGGCGCAGTCGGAGGGGCGCAGCGCGCGGGCGCTGGTGGCCGATGTGCTGGCTGCCACCGAGCCGCTGTGAGCCCCCCGGTGGAGCCCTTGCTCTCTATCCCCGGCGTGGCGCTCGATGCCGAGCGGCTGATTGCCCTGCGCGAGATGGCCGTTGAGCGCGAGCTTACGGCCCCGCCCGCCGCCATTCCGGGCGGCTTCTTGAGCAAGCGGCGGGGCAGCGGGCAAGAGATTGCGGACACGCGAGAATATGTGGCGGGCGATGACATTCGCCATCTCGACAGGGGCAGCACGGCACGCACCGGGGTGCTGCATATCCGGCGGTTTCAGGAAGAGCGCGACCGGGTGAGCTTTTTGGTGCTGGATCTGCGCCCCTCGATGCTTTGGGGCACGGGGCGGGCGTTTCGCTCGGTGGCTGCAGCAGAGGCGCTGGCGCTGATCGGGTGGCGTGCGGTGGAGGAAGGCGGGCGCGTTGGGCTTGTGACCCTTGGCGCGGGCGGGCCGGAGATTGTGGGCGCGCGGGGCCGGACACGGGGGATGCTCGGCGTGATCGGCGGCATGGTGCGCGCACATCGCGCGGCCCTTCATGCGGCCATGGCCAGCGGCGAAGACGAGGAGGAGCCGGAGCTGGCCGCGCAGCTGCTTTCGCTGGAGCGGATCGCGCCGCGCGGGGCCGAGGTGCTGATTGCCAGCGGGTTTGACAGCTCGGGTTCCGGGCTGGCCGCGCGACTGGGCGAGCTGGCCCAAAAGCGCCATCCGTTCTTGCTGGAGGTCGCCGACCGGGGGCCGGGCGGCTTGCCGGAGGGGCGCTACCCGGTGCGGTTGCGCAGCGGCGTGGTGCGGATGCTGCGGGTTTCGGGCAGCAGCCCGGGCCCGGCGGCGCCGGAGGGCTTTCCGCATGTGATGATCGAGGCCGCCGCGCCGTTGGAGCAGACGGCCCGGCAGCTTTATGCGGCATGGGGGCGGTGAGGCGATGGCAGACGGGCAGGCGCTGACGGAAGAGGCGGTGCAGGCCGGGCTGCTGGATATTCGCCTGCCAAGCGAGGCCGCCGGGGGCGGGCTGGCCGAGGTGGCCGCCGGGGCCGGGATTGGCCTTGCCCTTGCGCTCTGCCTTGCCGCGCTGCTGCGGCCTATGCTGCATCGGCGGCAAAGGCCCGCGCGCCTGCCGAGCTTTGCCGAACGGCTGGCGGCGGCAGAGGCGCTGCCTGAGGCCGAGCGGGAAATTGCCCTGCTGCGACTCTGGCGCGAGGCGGACCCGGCGGGCTATGCCGCCCGCCGCGCCACGCTCTACACGCAGGATGGGCTGCCGGAGGGGCTGGGCGAGAGGCTCGGTGAGAGGCAGGGGGCCAATGGCTGAATTTGCACAGCCCTGGTGGTTTTTACTGTTGCCCGTGCCGCTCCTCGCTTGGGCCTTGTTGCCCGCGACGAGCGGGGGCGGGGCGGCGCTGCGGATGCCAGAGCGGGTGGCGGCGGGCTTTTTGCAGGCGGGCGCGGGTGGCGGGCGGCGGGAGGTGCCGTGGATGGCGGCGCTGGCATGGTGCCTTCTGGTGGTGGCGCTGGCCGGGCCAAGGGTGCTCGCCCCGGTTTCGGCGTTGCGGGTGACCGGGCGCGACCTTGCGATTGCAATAGATCTCTCTGGCTCGATGGTGCGCGAGGACTTTGCGCTCGACGGGCAAGCAATTTCGCGGCTTGAGGCGGTGCAGCGGGTGGGGGCGGAATTTGCCCGCCGCCGCGCCGGGGACCGGGTGGCGCTGATCTTCTTCGGCTCGGAGGCCTATTACGCCGCGCCCTTCACCTTCGACACCGAGGCGGTGGCGCGGCGGATCGAAGAGGCGCAGATCGGCATTTCGGGGCGGGCGACCAACATGGCCGATGCGGTGGGCCTTGCGTTGAAGCGGATGGTGCGGAGCGAGGCGGCGACGAAGGTGGTGATCCTGTTGTCGGACGGGGCGAACAACGCGGGCGCGACCAACCCGCGCGGTGTGGCCAGCCTTGCCGCCGAGATGGGCGTGCGGGTCCACACCATCGCCATGGGGCCGAAGGCTCTGGACGAGGCCGAAGAGGGCGAGCGCGGCGTGGTGGATGCGGCGACCCTGCGGGCGGTGGCGAGCCTGAGCGGGGGAGAGACATTTCGGGTGCGCACAACGGAAGACCTTGTGGCGGTGGGCGAGGCGCTTGACCGGCTGGAGGCAACGGCGGGTGACGGCTTGTCAGCGGAGGTCTGGCGGGAGTTCTGGGTTTGGCCTGCGGGGTTGGCGTTGATGCTGTGCCTCGGGCTGGCGTGGCGGGGGCAGGGATGAGCGGGCTTGTGCTGCTGCGCCCGTGGTGGCTGCTCGCATTGCCGGTGCTGGCGGTGGTGGCGGTGCTGCTCTGGCAGCGCCGCGCACGGCTGGGTGATTGGGAGCGCGTGGTGCGCCCCGAGATGATGGAGGCCCTGCGGCGGCTGGGGCATGTGCAGAGCGGGCGGCGGGGGATGCGCGGGCTGGGCGCGCTGGCCGCCGCTGCGCTGGTGGTGCTGGCGCTGACCGGCCCGGCAACCACCCGGCGCGAGGCGGCGGCCTTTCGCAACCTCGATGGGGTCATCTTTGTGCTCGATGCCTCGCCTTCGATGACCGGAGCAGAGGGGTGGGGCCAGATGCAAACCGCGGGCCGTGCCGCGATGGCGGGGCTTGGCGCACGGCCCGCCGCACTGGTGGTGGTGGCGGGTGATGCCTATCACGCAGCGGATTTGACCAGCGATCACAGGGAGTTGGCCCAGACGTGGCAATTGGTGGATGCCAAGACCGTGCCTGACAGGGGCAGCCGTCCGTGGCTGGGGCTGGGCAAGGCGAGCGAGGTTTTGGCTGAGGCGCGGCTGGTGAGCGCGGATGTGGTGCTGTTCAGCGATGGTGGCGGCCTCGGGCCGGAGACGGCGGAGGCGGCGGCGCGATTGGCCGGGCAGGGCGCGCGGCTTTCGGTGGTGGCGCCGGAGGGCTTGGCCTCGGCAGAGGTGTTGGCGCGCGCGGGGGGCGGCAAGCTGTTTTCACCGCTGGAGGGCCCAGCGCTGGCGGCGTTTCTGGCCGAGGGCGGGCGGGCTCGATTGGAGCGGGCGGAATATCCGCTGTTGTTTCTGGCCGATCACGGGCGGTTGGTGCTGCTGTTTGCGTTGATCCCGCTGCTGCTTGCCTTTCGGCGGAGGCTGGCATGAGGGGGGCGGCGATCCTTGCCGGGGCGTTGCTCGCGCTGGCCCTGCTGGCGGGCGGGCTTGCGCCTTTTGGCCGGGCGCTGATGGCCGCCGGGGTGCCGGTGCCTGCGCTCTTTTCCGATCCCGGTTGGCGCGGGGTGGCGCTTTATCGCGCGGGGCGCTTTGACGAGGCGGCAGAGGCGTTTGGCGCGGCGGGGCAGCCGTTCAACCGGGGCAATGCCCTGGCGCGCGCCGGGCAATATGCTGCGGCGCTGGAGGCCTATGACCTTGCCCGCGCAGGCGATGACAGTGCGGCGGGGGCGAATTTTGACCTTGTGGCGGCCTACTATGCAGGGCTCGCGCTTGAGGCCGGCTCGGTTGTGGAATGGTTCTCGGAGCGCGATCAAAACCAGGAGGCGGTGGAGAGCTTTGAGGCGCGGGGCAATGCGCGGGCGGCGGGGACCGGCACGGAGGTGACGAATGTGGGTGCACTCGTTGGCCTCCCTGAAGTCGTCACCAATGGTGCGCGCGAGGTGCGCAAGGTGTTTGATGACAAATACATCACCGCCGATGAGCGCTGGCTGGAGACGCTGGAGGACGTGCCCGGTGCCTTCCTCGCGGCCCGTATCCGGCATGAGGCCAAGCGGCGGGCACAGGCCGGGGAGGCCCAGCCCGAGGCGGAGGATCCAGAGTGAGGGCCTTGCTGATCTGGATGATGCTGGCGGGGGCGGCGCTGGGGCAGAGCGCGGAGGTGCGCCCCGGAGAGATTGAGCTGACCGTCACCGTGGAGGATGTGGGCACTTTTCCTGAGGCGGGGCCACTCACCGGCGAGATGGTGCTGGTGACGATCCACGGCGTCTACCGCCGCCACATTGCCCGTGAGCGGCTGGAGCAGCCGGAGCTGGAAGGATTTGCGTGGATGCAGCTGGGGCAGGACCACTGGTATGAAACCCGCGAACGGGGCCAGCCGGTCAAGAACTTCCGGCGGCGGATGGCGCTGTTTGCCGAGGAGCCCGGCCCGGTGGAGATTGGCGCCTTCACCCATCACCTGACGCTGATCGACGAAAACGACGATTGGTTTGACCATGATCTGGCCTCCGAGCCGGTGACGGTGCAGGTGGCCGAGGCCCCGGGTGATGCGAGGTGGTGGTTTCCGGTGCGGCGGCTGGTGGTGACCGACAGCTGGTCGAACGCGCCCGATCAGCTTGCGCCGGGGGCAGGGGTGCTGCGGATCGTGCGGGTGGCCGCCACGGGCGCCGCGCCGCAGATGATCCCGCCGATGCCGGACCTGCGCTCGCCCACGGGGCTGGTGTTTGCGCATCCTGAGCAGCGACTGGTGGAGCTTTCGCCGGAGGGGCCTGTCTCTGTTGCGTTCTGGCGCTGGACGATCCAGCCGGGCAACGGGGTGTCGGCGATCACCGAGCCGATGGAGTTTGACTGGTACGACACGGCGGAACGGCAGCCGAGGCGGGTGCGTATTGGGGCACAGCGCGTGGCCTATGCCGCGCCGATCGCCGCTGTGCCCGCGCCGGGCAAGGCCGGAACGGTGCGGGCGGGGCTATCGCTCGGCGCATTCGGCGCGGCGCTTGCGGTGGGGCTGGTGGCGCTGCTCTGGGGGCGGCGGTGGGCGAGGCCCGGTTTTGCCGATCCGCTGCGCTGGCAGGTGCGGCGGGCCGCGCGGGCGGGTGACCTTGCGGCGCTGAGGCGGGCAGGGGCGGCGCTGGCGCGGCAGGGGCGCAGCAGCCCGGCGTCGCAAAGGGCGATGGCCGAGCTTGACGCTGCACTCTTCGGCAAGGGCGCTGCGCGGCCCGATCCGCGCGCGCTGGCCCATGCGCTGCTGGCCCGGCCCACCGATACTGATGGCTAAATTGCCAGATGCACCGGGGCGCGGCACCATCCCGCCACCATTGCCGAGGCTGCGAGGGGAGCGCTCAGCGGCAGACCCAACAGAGAGGGACGTGCCATGAGTCTGTGGTCCAGACTGTTTGGTGGCAAGGAGGAGGAACCTGCCATGAGCCAAGTTACGATACACCCGGCGGTCGACAGGGGCGTGAAGCCCGGCAACCCCGGCTTCAGCGGAGGCACGTTAAGGTGCCTCTGCGCCAATGATCCGGTGATTGTGGAGATCGCAAGCCAGACGGCCCATAACCACGTGTGCGGGTGCACCAAGTGCTGGAAGCCCGATGGGGCCGTGTTCAGCCAGGTTGCCGTTGTCGGGCGGGATGCGGTGACGGTGACACAGGGGGCCAACAAGCTTTCGGTGGTTGACCCGAGCGCCGCGATCCAGCGCCATGCCTGCTCGGGCTGCGGGGCGCATATGTATGGCCGGATCGAGGACACCGGGCATCCGTTTCACGGGCTCGACTTTGTGCATACGGAACTCAGTGACCAATCCGGCTGGTCGGCGCCCGAGTTTGCCGCCTTCTGCTCGTCGGTCATCGAGAGCGGGGTGAATCCCGAACGGATGGACGGCATTCGCGCCCGGCTGAGAGAATTGGGATTGGCGCCCTATGATTGCCTGTCACCGCCGCTGATGGACGCGATTGCGACCCATGTGGCCAAGGCGAACGGGGTGCTTGAACCGGCCTGACCGCAGGCCCCGAGCGGGCAAGCGGGCACAACAGACAGCCGGAGGCGGGCGATGGCCCGGCTCCGGGCAGAGCGTTGCATCCTAAGGCGGAAAACAGCCAAGCTGTTCAACTTGTGCGACATTGTTGCACAGGCGGAATTTTTCCTGTTAGCCTCCCGCATAGGGAGGACGAACCATGAGACATGAGGCGCTTGGCCGACAAGCCGGCCCGGTCCGATCGGTGTTGGTGATCGACGATCATCCGCTTTATGGCGCGGCGCTGGAAACCGCGCTGCAGCACGTTTTCGAGGGCTGCGAGATTGTTACCGCGACCACCTTGGGCGATGGTTTGAAGGCGCTGAGCAAGGCGTTTTCGCCCGATATGGTGCTGCTAGACCTCAAGCTGCCGGATGTGACCGGGATCAGCGGCTTTTTGCGGCTGCGGGCAGAATTGCCGGATGTGCCGGTGGTGGTGATTTCGTCGCTCACCTCCGATGAGGTGATTCAGGCGGTGCTGGATGCGGGCGCGGCGGGCTTTGTGCCCAAGGATGCGCCGATGGCCGACCTGCGGGCCGCACTTTGCGATGTGCGCGGCGGAATGACTTACCTGCCCAAGGGCTTTACCCGGGTGCGCCGTGCGCCCGAGCATCAGCGCGACAGCCATGACATTGCCCGCCGCATTGCCGAACTCACCCCGCAGCAGACCCGGATCATGAAGCTGATCTGCGTGGGCAAGCCCAACAAGCAGATTGCCTATGAGATGGACCTTGCGGAGGCCACGGTGAAGGCGCATATCACCGCGCTACTGCGCCGCCTTGGGGTGCAGAACCGCACTCAGGCGGCCGTGCTGGTCGAGAGCGCCAGCCTTGACGGGGCCGGGGTGGGCGAGCAGAGCGATGCGCAGGCGTTCTTGAGCAACTGAGGTGATGAACGCACCATCAGGGGGAGAGCCGGACACGCTAGTTGGCGTTGCCGTATCACATGCGCTCGATGGCGCAACAGCGGTGGCCGAAGTTGCGGCGGCGCTGAGCCCGCGCGACGCCTGTTTCATCCTGCTTTTCGTACCCGAGGCGCTGGACCTTGCAGAAATCGAGGCCGGGCTGGCCGCGCATCTGCCGGGCAGCCCGGTGTTTGGCTGCACCACGGCGGGTCAGATCACGCCGGAGGGCTATGAGAACGACGCTCTGCTGGCGCTCTCCTTTCCGCGCAGCCATTTTCGCTGCGCCTCCCAGCTCATCGCGCCGCTCAAGCCGCTCTCGATCCAGCGGATCACCACAGAGGCCCGCGCCCTTGCGGCCCGCTTTCAGCACACCGCCCATTGGAACCGGCTCGCCCTGACCATCAGTGATGGGCTTTCCAAGCAAGAAGATATGCTGGTGGCCGCGCTGGAGGCCGGGTTGGATGACATGCCTATCTTTGGCGGATCGGCGGCCAACGGACTGAATTTCAAGCAAACCTCGGTTTTGCATGGCGGCAAGTTCCACACCAATGCCGCGCTGCTCTTGGTGCTGGAAACCGATCTGGAGTTCTCCGGCATCGGGTTTGACCACTTTCTGCCCACGGGCCACCAGATGGTGGTGACCGGTGCCGAGCCGGAAGAGCGGGTGGTGTATGAGATCAACGGCGCACCGGCGGCAGATGAATACGCGCGGCTTGTCGGGGTGTCGCGCGAGGCGCTGTCGCCTGAGGTCTTTGCCGAAAACCCGGTGCTGGTGCGCAACTCGGCGCTTTACCATGTGCGCGCGATACAGGAGGTGCACGCGGGCGGGGCGCTCTCGTTTCTCAGCGCGATTGACGAGGGGCTGCTGCTGACGCTGGGCAAGGGCCAGGAGATTGTGAAGACGATGGCGCAGGAGCTTGATCTGCGCGACGGGCGCGGACGGGCGCCGGAGTTTATCCTCGGGTTCGATTGCGTGCTGCGGCGCATCGAGATTGACCACAAGCAGCTGACCCGGCAGGCCTCTGAGGTGCTGCGCGAGCGCCGGGTGCTGGGCTTCAACACCTATGGCGAGCAGCATTGCGGCGTGCATGTGAACCAGACCTTCGTGGGCGTTGCCTTCTTTGAGCCGAAGGCGCGGGCACTCCATTGATGATCGACCCGGATGATCCGCTTGAGGTGCAGGTCGAGAAACAGGCCAAGATCATCGCTGCGCTGGTGCGCCGGGCGGGGCGGCAGAACGAGGTGGGCAATCAGGCCTATTCGGCGTTTCAGTCCGCCATCGCCCTGCAGGGGCAGGTTTGGGACAAGACCCGTGATCTGGAACGCGCCTCCAGCGAGCTGAGCCAGCTCAGGCATGACCGCGAGCGCAGCCAGAAGAACCTGAGCGATGCGCTTTCGGTGATGGAAGGGGGCTTTGCGCTGTTCGAGGAGGGGCGGCTGCGGATTTGCAACGAGCTGTTCCGCACGTTGCTGCCCGATATTTCCGAGCGCATCCTGCCGGGGCTGACGCTGGATGACTACTTTGACGCAATGGAGCATTCCGGCCACCTTGAGCCTGATGAGGAGCAGGTTGCCCCGCCATTGCGCACGCACCGCGAGGAGCGCACGGGCACGGCCCTTTCGTCTTTCGTGATCGCGCTAAAGGGCGACAGGTGGTTTCAGATTTCCCAGCAGGGCACGGGCGGGGAGACGGTGATTGTTCTGCAAACCGAGATCACCGATATCGTCCGTAAGAACCGCTCGGAAAAGGCGCAGCTGATCGACCTTCAGGCGCATTACCTGCAGGCGGCGATCGACCACATGAGCCTTGGTCTGTGCACGGTCAGCGCAGAGGGCACGATTACGCTGCACAATGACAGGTTTCATGACCTGCTGGGCCTGCCCTACACGGTTGTGCAATCGGGCACCCTGTTCACCGAGGTGGTGGAATTTATCCGCGCCAACTATCTGATCGACCTTGAAAACCTTGCGTTGTTCGATGGCTGGATGGAGCGGGCGGGCAATGACGGGCGGTTGCGGCAGACCCTGCGGCACGCCTCTGGCCGGGTGCTCGACATGCACACCCACGCGCTGCCCGACCGGGGCTTTCTCGTCGACATCAAGGATGTGACGCTGGAATATCGCGCCACGGAGCTGTTGGAAAAGCGGGTGAAGGAGCGCACCGCCGAGCTGACCCGCGCGAATGATCGGCTGACCGCGCAGTTTGAAGAGCTGGCCCGGGTGCAGGAGGCGCTGCGGCTGGCCAAGGAGGAGGCGGAGGCGGCGAACTCCTCCAAAACGCGGTTTCTGGCCGCCGCAAGCCACGACCTGCTGCAACCGATCAACGCCGCCAAGCTGCTGATCTCGACGCTCTTTGACATGTCCCGTCAGACCGACATGGCCGACACCGTGGAGCGGCTGGAGGGGGCGTTCACCTCGATGGAGCAGCTTCTGCACGCGCTGCTCGACATCTCGCGCCTCGAAAGCTCCACCGGCAACCTCAACCCGACCGAATTTTCGCTTTCCTCGGTGATGCAGACGGTAACGCAGGACCAGCAGGCCTTTGCCGACCGCAAGGGGGTGCGCCTCAGTGCGGTGCCCTCCAGCGTGTGGGTGCGCTCTGACCAGCGCTACCTGTTCCGCTCGATCCAGAACCTCGTGGTGAACGCGATCCAATACACCGAGAGCGGGCGGGTGCTGGTGGGCTGCCGCCGCAAACCCGGCGGCAAGGTGGAGCTTCAGGTTTGGGATACGGGCATCGGGATTTCGCGCAAGGATCAGCGGCGCATTTTCGAGGAGTTCACCCGGGCCGACAATGTGCCGCCGGGCAGTGGCATGGGGCTTGGCCTTTCAATCGTGGATCGCACCTGCCGCCACTTGGGCCATCGGGTTGGCGTGCGCTCGAAGCCGGGCGTGGGCTCGGTGTTCTCGATCGAGATGGACGCCGTGGAGGCACAGGCCCCGGTGGCGGAGGCGGTGATGAGCCCGGGGGCAGGGGACTTCCCAGAGATGGACCTGATCGTGCTGGTGGTCGAAAACGACACCACGGTGCTGGATGCAACCACCCGGAAGCTGGAGCGCTGGGGGGCCTCGGTGCTTGGCGCGCGCGGCACCGAGGAGGCGCTGGCGATGGTGCGGGAGCTGGGCCTGCCGCCGGATATCATGCTGGCCGATTATCACCTTGATGGCGACGAGCTGGGCACCGATGCGATCCGGGCCATCCGCGCAGCGAGCGGGGCGCATGTGCCGGCCATCATGATCACCGCCAACCGCTCGCCCGAACTGGCGCAGGCCGGGGTTGAGGAGGATTTCACGGTGATGACCAAGCCTGTGGAACTGTCGCGCCTGCGCCCGTTGATGCATTGGAAGGCCCGAGCGGGAGCGCAGGAGGGGACGACGGGGGGCGTGAGGGCACCGACAAAAGTATCCGGTGACCTCGGCTCGACGTGAGATAGGCTCAGGCCGGGAGGATTGACTGATGAACAAGGTGATTTCGGCGCTGGCCGCCGGGCTGATGGCTCTGGGGAGCGCGGCGCAGGCTGCGGACCCGGTGGATACGGCGGCCTATGATCTGCTCTTCAAGCAGGGCACGCTCGACGGATTTGAGAAGGGCGATGTGCTGGATTACCGTCGCGAGGTGAGCAACACGTTGGTGCCCGCTGCCGCCGCACGTGACACCGGCGAGATTGAACTGACGCTGGAGGGCGGCACACCGCCGGTGGCCAGGCTGGAGTTTCGTCAGGATGAAAAGCACCGCTCGCTGGGCAACTTCCCGGCCAGCGTGGGCAACCCGGTGATCATGTATTTCGTCGAGACGGTGGTACGCGACATGGCCGAAAGCGCCGGTGGCAGCCCGTTTTACATTCGCAACCGGGTGAAAGAGGCGCTGGTGCGCCCGGCTGATATTACTGAAGCCGAAGACGGCACCGTGACGGTGGTGATGCACCCCTTTGAGGATGATCCGAACGTCGCGCGGATGCAGGGCTTTGGCGATCTTGCGCTGACGGTGGAAATGTCGACCGAGGTGCCGGGTTGGTATAGCAGCCTCTCGGCCGAGGCTGGTGAGGTCTATCGCTCGACGGTGGTGTTTGAAGGGGTGGCCGAATGAGGTGGCTTGCCGCATTGGCCCTGCTCGCCGCGCCGCTCCAGGCCCAGAGCGTGGCCGAGCGGCTGAATGACTATCCCACGGCGGCGCGCGCGGACTATGTGTTTGCCTGCATGCAGACCAACGGCCAGAGCCGCGACGTGATGATAAAATGCGCCTGCTCGATCGACGTGGTCGCCTCGATCCTGCCCTATGAGGATTACGTGGAGGCCGAAACCGTGCTGTCTATGCGGCAGGTGGGCGGTGAGCGTATGGCGATCTTCCGCAGCGCCGCCAGCGCAGAGGCCATCGTGGCCGAGCTGCGCCGGGCGCAAGCGGAAGCGGAGATTTTGTGCTTCTAGCTCAGGAGGCCTCATCCTTGGGCAGGCGCTGCTCAAAGCTGTTGCCCTCGGTGTCCGTCGCCTTCACCACGATCTCGGGTGCGCCGTTGTCATTGTAGCTGAAGCGAAACACCGGGTTTTCGGAAATCGAGATGCCGCCCTCCATGGTGAACAGGAGTTCGTCGCCCTGATGCACTTCGAGCGTGTCGATGAAGTGGGCCGGCACGAAGAGCTGGGTGATCTGGTCACGTTGGAGGCCGGAGTAATTGGGGTGGCGGATCATGATTTGGGCTTCGCGGCGCGGGGTGCTCATCTGCGGCTGGGCCCCGAAGCTGCGCAGGCGCATTTCGCCCATTCCCGCCAGCGCCGCTTCCGGGTCGGAGGTGGCCGGGGCCGAGCAGCCGCCCGAGGCCTTCACGAAGCGACCGGCCATAACGAGGCTGTCTGCCGTTTGGGCGATCACGCGGACGTTGGAATACTGATTCACCCGCACGCGGATCTCCAGATCGAGCGGATGCATCGCCGCGCCGAAGGTGAAGGTGCCTGCGACCGGGGCGGGGTTTTCGTCGATCACCACGATGGCCGTGTCGATCTTTGCCGCCTCGTCGGTTTGCACGATATGCACCGGCACGGTGGCCGCATCATTGGCGCGGTAGGGCGCATCAACGGTGAAGAGCGCGCCGCCTTCGGTGGGGGTGGCCTCCCCCAGCACGTCATATTGCAGCGCGTCCCAGCTCTCGCTGGCGGTGAGCGGGTTATCTTCTGCCGCGTGAGCGGGCAGGGCGACGAGCGCCGCGGCGATGGCGGTGCGGATAAACGGCGTCATTGGGTCTCCTCCCGTGGTCGCGCGTGGCGCGAGCATAGCAGATTGCGCCGCATCGCGCACCGATCCGTTTGTCGGCATGGTGCGCGGGCGCGTGCGGGGCGCACGCTGAGATATGTTTGAAGCGCTCGTGACCCTCTGCCTCTTGTCCGATCCGGGCCTGTGTCGCGACGCTTTGGTGGTGGGCGGCGAGGCAGAAACGCGGGCGGGATGCGAGGCAAAGCTGGCGCAGGTGGTGGTGCCGCAGGGGCGCTGGAGCACGGGCCAGCCGTTTTGCGCGCCACGCGGGGCGGCGCTGGCGTTTGAGGAGGTTGCGCCGGGGGTGTTTGTGCACAGCGGCGCGGTGGCGGAGCCGGATGAGGCCAACCGGGGGGATGTTTCCAACATCGCTTTCGTCGTGGGCCGCGAGGCTGTGGCGGTGGTTGACAGCGGGTCGGCCCGGTGGATTGGCGAGGCAACGTGGCGCGCAGTGCGCGAGGTGACGGATCTGCCGGTGCGCCATGTGGTGCTGACCCATATGCACCCCGACCACGTGTTCGGCGCCACGGCGTTCGAGGGGGCGCAGGTGATGGGCCATGCGGCACTGGCCCGTGCGCTGGCGGACCGGGCCGAGAACTACAGCGAAAGCCTTGAAGGGTTGGTCGGGGCGGAGGCATTTTTGGGCACCGCCGCGCCTGATGTGACCGTGGAGGTGGCGGAGCAGGTAGAAATTGACCTTGGTCATATTTCGCTGGAGCTGGAGCCTTGGCCACGGGCGCATACCGGCACCGATCTGACCGTGAAGGTGGGCGATGTGGTGATTGCCGGGGATCTTGTGTTCGACAAGCACACGCCCGCGCTCGACGGCTCGGTGCTGGGCTGGCTCGCAGCGCTGGATCGGCTGGAGGGGCAGGGCGCTCGGGTGGTGCCGGGGCACGGCAGACCGGTGCTTGAGATGACAGAGGCGATTGCCCCGATGCGGCGCTATCTTGAGGTTTTGCGCGACGACACCCGGGCCGCGATTGCAGCGGGTGAGCGTCTTGGGGAGGCTGTGGAGCATGTGGCCGCTGGGGAGGGGGCGCATTGGGCGCTCTTCGAGGCCTACAACAAGCGCAACGCGACGGTGGCCTTTACGGAGTTGGAGTGGGACTAGGCCCTACTCGGGCAGCGCGCCCTGCAACATCTGGGCGATGGCGTAGAGGCGCTTTTCCAGCAGAACCGGGGTTTCGCACACATAGGTGAGGCTTTGGCGGCGGTCGGTGTAGATGCGTTCATCCCAGTCGATCTGCTCTTCCAACTCATCCACCCGGTCGTAATCGGGGGCCTCCTTGGCCATTTCACTGCCCATCTCCACGCGGGCGGCGTCGATCCGGGCGGCGAGGTCGATCTGGCCAAGGGAGTATTCGCCGATGCCGGTGATGATGCGGCTGCGCAGGTTGTTGAGCTGGTCGAAGGCGCGAGTGAATACATGGCCGAGCAGGGCCGGGTCGTGTCCATGCGCTTGGGTAAAGGCGGTGAGGCGGGGCTGCACCTCTTCAAGCGGCAGGCGGCGCAGGGTGAGGTAGCCCACCAGATCGGCAACGGCAGCCTCGGTTTTTTCGGTGAGCTCGGGCTCTTCCAACGCCACGGGCCACATCAGGCCGGGGGACAGGGCCTCTACCTTGCGCTGGACGCAAGGCCATGTCGGATCCGAGAAATCGGCGGCGAGCACGGGGGTGG
This sequence comes from Oceanicola sp. D3, assembly GCF_006351965.1. Taxonomy (NCBI): domain Bacteria; kingdom Pseudomonadati; phylum Pseudomonadota; class Alphaproteobacteria; order Rhodobacterales; family Roseobacteraceae; genus Oceanicola; species Oceanicola sp. D3. The sequence continues at coordinate 2,307,351 of NZ_CP040932.1, read as the reverse complement.
CCGGGGTAAGCGCCAAAAGCAGTGCGAGCAGAGCCCTTGTTTTCATGATGTTCCTCCCGCTTGCCACTCTATCCGCGGGTGCACCTTTGTCTACAGCGCCCAATACCACCTTTGGTCTGCATTGTTCCGTATCGGCTCTGCTCCTAGCCTCATCGGAAACAGAAGTGCCTATAAGTCTGGGAGGAATTTGATGCGGACACGTGCCGCCGTGGCCCTTGAGGCCGGCAAACCGCTTGAGATCATGGAGGTCAACCTCGAGGGCCCGAAGGCGGGCGAGGTTTTGGTGGAGATCAAGGCCACCGGGATTTGCCATACCGACGAGTTTACCCGCTCGGGGGCGGACCCTGAGGGGCTTTTCCCGTCGATTCTGGGCCATGAGGGCGCAGGCGTGGTGATGGAGGTGGGCGAGGGCGTGACAACGCTGAAGCCGGGCGACCATGTCATCCCGCTTTACACGCCGGAATGCCGGCAATGCGCCTCCTGCCTCAGCGGCAAGACCAACCTCTGCACCGCGATCCGCAACACGCAGGGGCAGGGCCTGATGCCCGATGGCACGACCCGGTTTTCCATGCTCGATGGCACGCCGATCTATCACTACATGGGCTGTTCCACCTTTGCGAACCACACGGTGATGCCCGAAATCGCGCTCGCCAAGGTGCGCGAAGACGCCCCTTTCGACAAGATTTGCTACATTGGCTGCGGCGTAACCACCGGCATCGGCGCGGTGATTAACACGGCAGGTGTTGAGATTGGGTCAACGGCGGCGGTTTTTGGCCTCGGCGGGATTGGCCTGAACGTGATCCAGGGCCTGCGGATGGCCGGGGCCGACAAGATCATCGGCGTGGATCTCAATGATTCCAAACGGGAAATGGCCGAGAAATTCGGCATGACACATTTTGTTAACCCCTCGAAGGTAGAGAATACCGTGGCGGAGATCGTGAAGATCACCCAAACGGAGTTCGACCAGATCGGCGGGGTCGACTATTCGTTTGACGCGACGGGCAACGTGAAGGTGATGCGCGACGCGCTGGAATGCTCGCACCGCGGCTGGGGCTGCTCGGTGATCATCGGCGTGGCACCTGCCGGGGCCGAGATCAGCACGCGCCCGTTCCAGCTGGTGACGGGCCGGGTGTGGAAAGGCACGGCCTTCGGCGGCGCCAAGGGCCGCACGGATGTGCCCAAGTTCGTCGACTGGTACATGGACGGGAAGATCGAGATCGACCCGATGATCACCCACACCCTCAAGCTCGACGACATCAACGAAGGCTTCGACCTGATGCACGAGGGTAAATCCATCCGAGCGGTGGTGGAGTATTGATGGCGATGGAGGTGATCTCCGAGACGGCCTGCTATGGCGGGCGGCAGATTGTGGCCAAGCACCCCAGCAACGCCTGCGGCTGCGAGATGACCTTTGCCGTCTACCTGCCGCCACAGGCCGAAGACGGGCCGGTGCCGGTGCTCTGGTATTTGTCCGGGCTCACCTGCACCCATGAGAACGCCATGACCAAGGGCGGGTTTCAGGAACATGCCGCCGAGCACGGGTTGGCGGTGATCTTCCCCGACACCTCGCCGCGCGGCGAGGCGGTGGCGGATGACGAGGCCTATGACCTTGGGCAGGGCGCAGGGTTTTACGTGAACGCCACGCGAGAGCCGTGGTCGCCGCATTTCAGCATGTATGATTACATTACCGGCGAGTTGCGCGGGTTGGTGATGGAGAACTTCCCACTGCAGGACCGCCACGGCATCACCGGCCACTCGATGGGCGGGCATGGGGCGCTGACGATCGCCATGCGCAACGCCGAGATGTTCGACAGCCTCTCGGCCTTTGCGCCCATCGCCAACCCCACCCGCTCGGATTGGGGCCGCAAACAGCTCAGCGCCTATCTGGGCGATGACGAGAGCTCTTGGGCCGATCATGACGCCACCATCCTTCTGGAGGAGAAGGGCTGGAAGGGCGAGATTCTTGTGGATCAGGGGGCCAGTGATCAGTTCCTTGATCTGCTGAAGCCCGAGGCGCTGGCCGAAGCCATGGTAAAGCGCCGCCAACCCGGCGCGATCCGGATGCAGCCGGGCTATGACCACTCTTATTTTTTCGTCACGACCTTCGCCCGGGACCACGTGGCCTGGCATGCGGAGCGACTTTGCGGCTGAGGCGCCGCGACCAAAACAGGGAGAGAGACCAACAATGATCGCAAGACTGCTCGCCGCCGCCAGCCTGACGCTTGCCGCCTCCGTTGCAGGAGCCCAGGACATGGCCGGCGACCCAGCCAAGGGTGAGAGGGTGTTCAAGAAATGTCAGGCCTGCCACATGGTTGGCGCTGACGCCAAGGCCAAGACAGGCCCGGTGCTCAACGGCATCATCGGGCGCGCCGCTGCCAGTTACGAAGACTTCAAATATTCCGACGCGATGCAGGAGGCCGCCGCGGGTGGCCTTGAGTGGACCGAGGAAAACCTCGCCGCCTTCCTGACCAAGCCGAAGGAATTCATGGATGGCACCAAGATGACTTTCGCGGGGCTTCGCAAGGAGAAGGACGTGGCCAATGTGCTCGCCTATCTGGCGACCTTTGGCGAGGACGGCACGGCAGCAGAAGGGGAGGGTTCCTGACCAGAGATTCTGCCCGGCGCGAGGAGGACACGTGAAGCCGGGCCAAACCGCCAGCCAGTGAAATGGGCCCGGGACACCGGGCTTTGGCGGCACCAACCAAATGGGAGAGAAGACAATGAAAAAGCTACTTGCTTTGACTTCCGTCGCAGCGATGTGCGCAACCGGCGCACTGGCCAACGACGGGCTGATCGCGGAGATGGAGAAGCCCGAACAATGGGCCATCCAGACCGGCGACTACAAGAACCAGCGATATTCTGCGCTTGACCAGATCACCGCCGACAACGTGGGCGACCTGCAAGCCAACTGGACGTTCTCAACCGGCGTTCTGCGCGGCCACGAGGGCAGCCCGCTGGTGATTGGCGACGTGATGTATGTGCACACGCCCTTCCCCAACATCGTCTATGCGCTCGACCTGACCCAGGATGGCAAGATCATCTGGAAGTACGAGCCCAAGCAGGATCCGAACGTCATTCCGGTGATGTGTTGTGACACGGTGAACCGCGGCGTGGCCTATGCCAACGGCAAGATCTACCTGCACCAGGCCGACACCAAGGTTGTCGCGCTCGATGCGATGACCGGCGAAGAGGTTTGGTCGGCGGTCAACGGTGATCCTTCGAAGGGTGAAACCAACACCGCAACGGTTCTGCCGGTGAAAGACAAGCTCATCGTGGGTATCTCGGGCGGCGAATTCGGCGTTCAAGGTCATGTGACCGCCTATGACCTCGACAGTGGCGAGCAGCTTTGGCGCGCCTATTCGGTGGGTCCGGACGACCAGATCCTGTTCAACGAAGAAACCACCGAACTCGGCAAGCCGGTTGGCGCCGACAGCTCGATCAACTCCTGGGAAGGTGACCAGTGGATGATCGGTGGCGGCACCACATGGGGCTGGTATGCGGCTGATATGGAAGAGAATCTCTTCTATTACGGCTCGGGCAACCCCAGCACGTGGAACCCCGCGCAGCGCCCGGGTGACAACAAGTGGTCGATGACCATCTTCGCCCGTGACATCGACACCGGCGAAGCCAAGTGGGTCTACCAGATGACGCCCCATGACGAATGGGACTTTGACGGCGTCAACGAGATGATCCTCACCGAGCAGGAGATCGACGGCGAGGAGCGCAAGCTGCTCACCCACTTCGACCGCAACGGTCTGGCCTACACGATGGACCGTGTCAGCGGCGAGCTGCTGGTGGCCGAGAAGTATGACCCGGCGGTGAACTGGACCTCTGGCGTTGACATGGACCCGGAGTCGGACACCTACGGGCGTCCCGCAGTGGTGGCGCAATACTCCACCGAGCAGAACGGCGAGGACGTGAACTCGACCGGTATCTGCCCGGCGGCGCTTGGCACCAAAGACCAACAGCCGGCGGCCTACAGCCCGAAGACCGAGCTGATGTATGTGCCCACCAACCACGTGTGCATGGACTATGAGCCGTTCCGTGTGAGCTACACCGCAGGCCAGCCCTATGTGGGCGCCACCTTGTCGATGTATCCCGCGCCGGACAGCCATGGCGGCATGGGCAACTTCATCGCGTGGGACAACACCACCGGTGAAATCAAGTGGTCGCTGCCCGAGCAGTTCTCGGTGTGGTCGGGTGCTTTGGCAACCGCGGGTGACGTGGTGTTCTACGGCACGCTGGAAGGCTACCTGAAGGCGGTCCATGCCGAGACGGGCGAAGAGCTTTACAAGTTCAAAACCCCATCGGGCATCATCGGCAACGTGATGACCTATGAGCATGGCGGCAAGCAGCACATCGCTGTGCTCTCGGGCATTGGCGGCTGGGCGGGCATCGGCCTTGCGGCTGGCCTCACCAACCCGAATGACGGCCTTGGCGCCGTGGGTGGCTATGCCGCGCTGAGCGATTACACCGCCCTTGGTGGCCAGCTCACCGTGTTCTCCCTGCCGGACTGATACCCCGGCCTCCGGCATCGCTGCCACTCCCCGGTGGCGGTGCCGACAAGCAATAAAAGCGATCGGCACGGGCAGGCCCTCAGAGGCCCGGCCCGTGCCGCACCGCCTAACCACTCCGAGGACATACATGCAACTGACGCGCACCCTTGTCGCCTCCGCCCTCTTCGCCGCCCTGGCCGCGCCGCTGGCCGCGCAGGAGGAAGAAGAGTTCGACAACATCTCCGTCGCCTATGAGGAGGACGGACGCTATTACACCGAAGATGACATCCCCACCTACAACGTCACCGAAGACGGGGCGAAGGTGGACTGGCTGACCTATTCGGGCTTCCGCCGCTATCACTCCGAATGCCACGTGTGCCACGGGCCCGAGGGCATGGGCTCTACCTACGCCCCGGCCCTGAAGGACTCGGCCATCAACATGGATTACTACGATTTCGTGGACGTGGTGGTGAACGGGCGCCAGAAGATCAACGCCGCCGAAAACTCGGTGATGCCCGCCTTCGGCGATAACCCCAATGTCATGTGCTATCTCGACGACATCTATGTTTACCTCAAGGCGCGCGGAACCGAGGCTGTGCCCCGTGGTCGCCCCGGCGGCCGGGAGGACAAGTCCGAGGCGATCCGCGAGGCGGAGAATGCCTGCCTTGGCCTGTAGGGCGCTCACATGGGCGGCGGGGCTGGTGATGCTGGCCTCCGCCGCCGCCGCGCAAACATCCGACCTTGTCAGCAAGACGGCGTTCAGGGTCTGCGCCGATCCGGCCAATGCGCCGATGTCGGTGGAGGACGGCAGCGGCTATGAAAACGCGCTGGCCGAGTTGATCGCCGGAAAGCTGGAACTGCCGGTGGAATACACGTGGTTTCCGATGGCCACCGGTTTCATCCGCCAGACGCTGCGGGCCAACCGCTGCGATGTGGTGATGGGCTATGCCCAGGGCCACGAGCTGGTGCTGAACACCAACCACTACATGACCTCGGTTTACGTGCTGATCCTGCCGGAAGATACCGGGCTGGAGGGGGTGACGCGCCTCTCTGACCCAGCGCTAAAGGGCAAGCGGATCGGGGTGATCGCGGGCTCGCCGCCCGCCACGCACATGGCCCGCAACGGGCTGATCGGGAAGGCAAAACCCTACAACCTCATGGTTGATCGGCGGGTGGAATCTCCGACCGAAGACATGCTGAACGACCTTGAGGCGGGCGAGATCGACGCCGCCATTCTCTGGGGGCCGATAGGCGGGCCACTGGTGAAGCAGGATCATCCGGGCATGACGGTGGTGCCGCTGATTGCTGAAGAGCTTCCGCCGCGGCTGTTTTTCCGCATCACCATGGGCGTTCGGCTGGGGGATAAGGTGTGGCAGCGCAAGCTGAACTCGCTGATCCGGCGGCATCAGGATGAGATCAACGCGATCCTGACCGAGGCCGGTGTGCCGCTGGTGGCGGACATGGGCGACAGGATGCTGGACGCGGAGAAATGAGGGCGGCGTGGCTGGCGCTGGTGCTGCTGGCCACCCCCGCGCTCGCCCAGGTGAGCGAGCCGGAAGACTACCGCATGGACCACTACCGCGCGCCGGTGCCCGAGACGCTTGAGGGCGGCACAGTGCTTGGCCCCGAAGAGGCCCATGCGCTTTGGGCGGCGGGCGGCATGGCCTTTATCGACGTGCTGCCGCGCGCGCCCAAACCGGAGAACCTGCCCAAAGGCACGATCTGGCGCGAGAAACCGCGCGAGAGCATCCCAGGCGCGATCTGGCTGCCCAACGTCGGCTATGGCGCGATTGCCGAGGAGACGGCGGCCTATTTCCGGGCCGGTCTGGAGAAGGCCACGGCGGGCAACAAGGCGCATCCGGTGACGATCTTTTGCCTCGATGAGTGCTGGATGAGCTGGAACGCGGCGAAGCGGGCGTTGGAGTGGGGGTATTCTGACGTGTATTGGCTGCCCGAAGGCACCGATGGTTGGGCGTTTTTTGACTACCCGACAGAAGTGGTGGAGCCGGAGCCGGGCGGGTAAGGGCTGCTCTTCAAGCCCTTCGGCCATTCATCGCATCTGCGCAGCAGGCCGGTTCAATAGTCGGCCAGCGCCCGCTCGGCGTGGGTGGTGGTGCCTTCGGTGTCGGTCATCGTGACGCCGAGGTGAGCGGCGGAGCGGGGCACCGAGAGGGAGACGCTCGGGTTCTCGCTGAGCGAGATGGAGCCGGTTATGTCGACATATCCCGCCCCATCAAGCTCCACATCCAAGCTCTCGACGTAGCGCATTGGGATGAAGAGCAGCGTGATCTGATCCATCTGCATGCCCGAATGGCTGGGGTGCATCACGTCGATGTCCACCTGCTTCTCGCCATGCGCCAGCGCCCCGAGCCGGTCGAGCGCGGAGCCGGAGGGGCCGGGCTCCAGTGCGATCTCCATGTTGCCCAGCGTGGCCAAGGCCTCTTCCGGATCGGTGCCCGGCGGCGCGGCGCAGGCGCCTTGGCCGGAGGTTTTGACGAAGGTTTCCACCATCCAAAGCGCGCCATCGGTGGTTTCGGCGACCATATGCATCGGCGTGGGGCCGTTGATGCGGAAGGTCGCCTCGAAGTTGAAGCGGGGCAGGGGCTGGCGGAAGGTGAACACTGCCGAGACCGGCATTGGGTTTTCATCAAGGATGACGGTGACGGACGACAGCAGCCGCCCCTCGGGCGCGGCCACCTGCGCGGCAATCAGGGTGCGGGCATCGTCATAGGTGCGGTAGGGGGCGTCGATGGCGATGACATCATCGCCGGGCAGGAGCGTGCGGCCCTCATAGAGCGCGGCTTCAAGATCAGGCCAGGCGGGCTCCAGCGCGAAGGCGGGGCTGGCGAGCGCGAATAGCGCGGGCAGGAACAGGGCTTTCATTTGTCCTCCATCACGAAGCGGCCAAAGGCGCGGGGGCCGTCGCCGGTGGGAATTTCGGCCAAGGTTTCAAGGCTTTGCGCGTCGATCACGGTGAGCGTGTTGGAGAACCAGCCCGCCACCACCACCTGCGCGCCGCCCTCGGCCACGTCGATCCCCTCCGGGTATTCGCCCACGTCGAGGGTGGCGACGGGGGCGAGGCTGGCCAAGTCTATCACGGAAACCGTGTCGGCGTATTGGTTTGTGACGAAGGCGCGGCCCTGGGCGAAGGCGATGCCATAGGGACGCTCGCCCACGGGGAGGGTGGTGATAGCGCTGGGGGCCTCCGGGTCGATCACCGTCACGTCGTTGGTGCCGACATTGCCGACCCAGAGGCGGCCTGACGGGTCGAACCCGAGGCCGTAGGGGCGGGTGCCGGTGGGGACGGTAGCGTGGGGCGCGAGGGATTGCGCGTCGAAGAGGGCGACCTCGTGGGCATCGCGGGCAGCGGCGGCGAGCCAGCGGCCATCGGGGGAGATTTCGAGGCCAGCGGGGGCGGCGCCGGTTTGCAGCTCCGTCACCGGGGCAAGGGTGGTGGCATCGCGCACCCAGATGCGGGCATTGAACCAGTCGGAGATGAACAGGCGATTGCGGGTGGCGTCCAGCGCCACGCCGGTTGGGCCACCCTCGAGCGTGGTTTCGGCCTGGATGCTGCCCTCGGGGGAGAGGCGGCGGATGGTTTTGGTTTCAGGCGCGACGACCCAGACCATGCCGCCATGCGCCACCACCCCGGCGGGCTGGCCGGGAACGGGGATGCGGGCGCGTTCGGTGCGGGTTGCGAGGTCGATCACCGAGAGATCAGAGGAGCTCTGGTTGGTGACGTAGGCCAGATCCCCCGCCGCAAGCTGGCCTGCGACGAGGGTGGGGAGGATGAGGCAGAGGAGGCTAGTTGGAGCCGGCAAAGCGCTCGGCCAGCGCATCCAGCCCGGCCTGATACACAGCGGAGACGGCGGCAATGGAGGCCTCGTCGTTGAGCTCGGGGGGCGGGTCGTTGTTGGGGTAGCCCCGGTAGAACGCGCCGCGCCACTCGATGATTGAGCCGCCGTTTGCGCCCGGTTTCACAGTAAGGTGCGAGGAGTAGTTGGTGACAGGCAGCGTTTCGACCGCGACTTCGGTGATGCGGTAAGAATAGCTCATCTTCTCGTCGGAGAACTTGTAGAGCACCTCGTCAATCGTCGGGCCGCCTTCTTCGCCCAGCGTCAGCAGGCGCGTGGCGTCAATCTCGTTGCCGCCTTCGCCCTCCGTCGAAAACACGGCGGGGTGCCAGCTCATATCCTGAAAATTGCCGACCACCGCCCAAACCTCTGCGGGCGGGGCGGGCACTTCGGTTGTGAGCGTCACCTTCTGACGGGTCGGCCCATGCGCGGCGGCTGGAAGCGCGGCGATCATGGGGGCGGTGAGCGCAGCAAGAAGTAGCGCGCGGCGGGTGCGGTTTGGCACGGGGTCTGATCCTCCCTTGAACGCTGTGCCTGCGCGCTTTTTCGCCGGCCCGCTCCTCCGCGGGATTTGGCAATTAATGCCGGAAAAACAAGGCCCCGGCGCGCAACTGCGGCACAATCTTGGGAAGAATGCTAAGGGGTATACCATGGTGCGCAATTGCGCCAAAGGTATCGGTTTGGTGGCGGCTTGGGCTGTGGCAGGCTGAGGCCAAGCGCCGCATGTGACGGTGCAGGGAGGACAATTTGCGAAACGTTGCCATCATGCTGGTACTCGGCATGTGCGGGCTGCTCGTCGCCGCGCCTGCGGCGGCTGTTGAGATGCGCTCTGCCGTGTTCCGGATCGACTATCCAACGCTTGCGCCGATTTCTCGCTTTGATGACGTGCCCGAAGACCTGGGCTTTGCAGGCGCGGTGCTGGCGACCGAAGACAACATGACCACCGGCAGCTTTCTGGGCCATACCTACGAGGTAGAGACCGTCGCCGCCCCGCCCGAAGAGGCCGACGCCGCCTTTCAGGCGCTGCTCGATGCGGGCCATGAAATCATTGTTGTAATGGCCGCGGGAGACGACCTGCTGCGCCTTGCTGATATGGCGGGCGAGGGGGTGCTGTTGCTCAATGCGCTGGCCGGGGACGTGGCCCTGCGAGACGGCGAATGCCGTGCCAACGTGCTGCATATCGCGCCGTCCATGGCCCAGAGGGCCGATGCCGTGGCGCAATTCGCCGTATGGAAAAAATGGACGGAGTGGATGCTGATCCACGGCTCCAACCCCGCCGATCTGGCGCAGGCCGAGGCCTACCGCCGGGCCGCGGCGAAGTTTGGCGCACAGATCGTGGAGGAGCGCGAGTTTGAAGACACCGGCGGCGCACGGCGCACGGATTCGGGGCATGTGCTTGTGCAACGCCAGATCCCCGTCGCCACGCAGGGGGCCGAAGAGCATGACATTGTCATCGCTGCCGACGCCTCCGACTACTTCGCACCCTACCTGCCGTTTCACCTCTGGACGCCCGCGCCGGTGATGGGGGCGGCGGGGCTTCGGCCCGTAACCTTCCACGGCTCGCAAGAGGCCTGGGGTGCGACCCAGTTTCAGACCCGCTTTGAGGAACTCGCCGGTCGCTACGTGCGCGAGGAGGATTACAACACATGGCTCGCCTTGCGGATCGTTGGCGAGGCGGTGACGCGGGCGAGCACCGGTGAGGTGGCGGCCTTGCGCGACTACCTCTTGAGCGACGATTTCGAAGTGGCCGCCTTCAAGGGGGTGCCCGTCACATTCCGCCCGTGGAACGGGCAATTACGCCAGCCGGTCTTGCTTTTTGACGGGCGGATCACAGCCAGCGTCTCACCGCAGGACGGCTTTTTGCATCAGGTCTCACCGCTCGACACGCTCGGGCTGGACCGGCCTGAAAGCGCCTGCACGGCATTTGGAGGATGAGTATGAGAGGATTGGCCCTGGCCGCTTTGCTGGCTACAACGGCGCTGCCCGCGATGGCGGAGAAGGTGTTTGTTTCAAACGAGCGGGGCAACACCGTCACAGTGCTGGACGCCGGAAGCTGGGAGGTGCTGGAAGAGTTTTCCGCAGGGAACCGCCCGCGCGGCATTACCATCAGCCCAGACGGCAAGCTGCTTTATGTCTGCGCCAGCGATGATGATCTCGTCCGTGTGTTCGACACGGAAACCTATGAGGAACTCTATTCGCTGCCCAGTGGGCCGGACCCGGAGTTGTTTGTTCTGCACCCCTCCGGCAACCCGCTTTACATTGCCAATGAGGACGACAACCTTGTGACGGTGGTGGACACCGAGAGCCATACCGTGCTGGCCGAGGTGCCCGTGGGCGTGGAGCCGGAAGGCATGGGGATTTCGGCCGACAGCAAGTGGGTGGTGAACACCTCCGAAACCACCAATATGGCGCATTTCATCGACACCTCGGACTATTCGATCAAGCATAACATCCTTGTCGATCAGCGCCCGCGCTATGCGGAGTTTACCGCCGATGGCAAATGGCTCTTCGTCACCTCCGAGATCGGCGGCACGGTGAGCGTGATCGACATGACGGGCGAGGCCCCGAACCTGACGCAAAAGATCGGCTTCGAGGTGGCGGGCGTGCAGCCCGAGTGGCTGCAACCCGTGGGCGCGAAGGCCACCAGCGACGGCAATTGGCTGTTCGTCGCACTAGGCCCGGCCAACCGGGTCGCGGTGGTCAATATCGATACAATGGAGGTGGAAAAATACATTCTGGTCGGGCAACGCGTGTGGCAACTGGCCTTCACACCCGGCGAGGAGTTTTTGGTGACGACGAACGGCAACTCCAACGATGTGACGATCATCGACGTGGAGGCGCAGGAGGCGATCAAATCGGTGCAGGTGGGGCAACAGCCCTGGGGTGCCGTGGCGACGCCGGAATGATGGGAGGAACAATGAAATACCTGACACTGGCGCTCACCGCGCTCATGGCGGCCCCTGCTGCGGCAGCCCCGCTTTGCGATGACCTTGGCTTTGCCGGGCTGCTGGCCAGTTGCAACCGGGGCGAGCCGATCGAGCTGACGCTGGCCTCCGGGCAGCCGCTTTCAGCCGAGGGCACCTATACGCTGCAATCGGGAGCTTATTACAAGTTGCTGATCACCGCCGATGGCTCTGCCGAACTGGCGATCAGCGGGCCGGACTTCTTCAGGGCGATCTGGATGAACGAGATCGTCATCAACCAGATCGAGATCCGGCCGATGGCGGTTGAGAGCCTCGAATTCGACGCAGCGGGAACGGCGGAAATCTCCTTTGTGGCGATCAAGCCGGGTAGCCACGTGCTGCGCATCCCCGGAAGCACCGGGGAAACGCAGATGGTCACCTTTAACATCCAATAGGGAGGAGAACCCCGAATGAAACGCACGATTGCAACCATTGCCGCGACCCTGATGCTCGGCGGTGCCGCCTTTGCCGAAGCCCATGGCGACGGGCCCGATGCCGAGACGGTCGAGAAGATCATGATGAAGCTGACGGAAATGAAGTGCCAGATGGACGAAGACGACATCGAGATGGAAGAGGATGGCGGCTACGATCTGGATGACGTGATTTGCGAGGGCGGTCAGCAATATGACATCACGCTCGACGCGGAGTTGAACGAAACCGGGCGGCGCGCCGAATAGGCCCGCCCATCGGCCCCTTGCCTGTGCAAGAGCAGGGCAGGGGGCCACACTCTGGGAGGACTGACATGAAGACGCTGAGAACACTTGCACTGGCCGGGGCTGCTGCCCTTGCCACGGCGGCGGGCGCGATTGCGCAGGATTTGCCGCAGATCCGGGCGGCTGTGCTGAAGATCGGCACGGTGAACTGGGAGCTTGAGACGATCAAGGCCAATGGCTTTGACAAGAAGCACGGCTTTGAGCTTGTGGTGCAGCCCTTCGCCGACAATGGCGCAACACGGGTGGCGCTGGAGGGCGGCGAGGCAGACCTGGCCGTGGCCGACTGGATCTGGGTTGCCCGGCAGCGTGCGGCGGGCAAGGACTATGTAGTGGTGCCCTATTCCAAGGCCGTGGGCGGCCTCGTTGTGGGCGCTGACAGCGACATTCAGAGCCTTCAAGACCTGAAGGGCAAGAAGGTGGGCATTGCCGGCGGGCCGCTCGACAAAAGCTGGCTCATTCTGCGCGCCTATGCCGAGCAAGAATACGGGATGGACCTGAAGGCCGAGACCGAGCAGGTGTTTGGCGCGCCGCCGCTGATCTTCAAAAGCGGGCTTTCGGGCGAGACCGACGGGGCGATCAACTTCTGGCACTTCCTCGCCAAGATGAAGGCGGCGGGCATGCGCGAGGTGATCTCGGTGGAGACGGCCAGTTCTGCGCTGGGGCTCGACCCGGAAACGCCGCTGCTGGGCTACGTGATGAAAGAGAGCTTCCTTGCGGAAAACCCCGACCTGGGCCATGCCATGTATCGCGCAAGCCGGGATGCAAAGGAGCTTCTGGCCTCTGACGATGCCGCATGGGAGGCGATCCGCCCGATGATGAATGCCAAGACCGACGCGCAGTTTGAAACGCTGAAAACGGACTTTCGCGCCGGGATTCCGGCCGATGCACCCGTTTCGGAAGCCGGGGCGGACGCGCTGCTGAAGGTCATGGCCAGCCTCGGCGGAGCGGAACTGGTGGGTGAAGCGACGGAGCTGCCCAAGGGCCTGTTCCTGACCTCCGAATAACCGCGTGAAAGGGGTCGGCACGCCAGCGCTATCGCTTCTGGGGCTCGTTTGCCTCTGGATCGTTGCCGCCGCGCTGACAGCCGACCCGACGATCCTGCCGCAGCCCTGGGCGCTGATCGGGCCATTCTGGGCCGAGTTGCGCGCGGGTGAGCTGCTATATCATCTGGGCCATACGCTTTTGCGTGTGGCCTGGGCGTTCTTATTGGCGATGTCGATTGGCTGCGTGCTGGGCCTGATGATGGGCCGCAGCGAGCGGGTGAACCAATGGCTGGACCCGTGGCTGGTGGTGTTTTTGAACCTGCCGGCGCTGGTGCTGATCGTGCTTTGCTACCTCTGGATCGGCCTCACCGAAGCGGCTGCCATTGCCGCCGTAACTCTCAACAAGATCCCAAATGTGACCACGGTCATAAGGGAGGGCGCGCGGGCGCTCTCGCCGGATTTGGACGCGATGGCAGGGGTTTACCGGATGCCCTTCTTCGACCGGCTGCGCCATGTGGTGCTGCCGCAACTTGCGCCCTTCATGGCCGCCGCCGCCCGCTCCGGCATCGCCGTGATCTGGAAGATCGTGCTGGTGGTGGAGTTCCTGGGCCGCTCGTCGGGCGTGGGCTTTCAAATCCACCTCTACTTCCAGCTTTTCGACGTGGCGATGGTGCTGGTGTATGCCTTCTCCTTCATCGCGGTGATGCTGACGGTGGAATGGGCCGTGCTGCAACCCTGGGAGCGGCGCACACGCCGGTGGCGGACGGCATGATTTCGGTCGATATCCATTCCAAGCACTTCGGCGAGAGCCAGGTGCTGGGCCGCGTGCGGTTTGAACTGGGGCAGGGGGAAACGCTCGCCGTTCTGGGGCCGTCCGGTGTGGGCAAAAGCACCATGCTGCGGATCGTGGCGGGGATCGACCGGCGCTTTGAAGGCCATATAGAGCGGCCCGAGCGCATGGCGATTGTTTTCCAAGAGCCCACGCTGCTGCCGTGGCGCACCGTTCTGCAAAACCTGACGCTGGTGCATCGCGGGCTGGGTGACGCCGAGGCGCGCGAGGCCTTGGGGCGGGTCGGGATTGCCGATAAGGCAGGGCTCTTTCCCGGGCAGCTTTCGCTTGGCCAGCAACGGCGGCTTTCACTCGCACGGGCCTTCGCGGGCAAGCCGGAGTTTTTGGTGATGGACGAGCCCTTCGTGTCGCTCGATGTGGAGATGGCCGAGGGCATGATGCGGCTGACAGAGGCGCTGATTGCAGAGGTTGGGCCATCGGTGCTGCTGGTGACCCACGCCCGCGAGGAGGCAGAGCGGCTAACGGGGCGCATCCTGCACCTTGAAGGCAGCCCGGCGGTGCTGCATCCTGAGGAAAAGGACCACCTCAGATGTGTAAAGCCCTGACAGAGCTTTGTTTTCCGGCATGAGCGAGGCGCTTCTCCTGCGTGATGTGTCGTTTCGCTACGGCGCGAAACAAGCGCTGGATGGCGTCAGCTTTGCAGTGCCGCGCGGGCAGTTTTGTGCCTTGCTGGGGCCAAACGGGGCAGGGAAGAGCACGCTGTTTTCGCTGCTGACCCGGCTGTTGGTGACGCGCGAGGGCGAAATCCGGGTCGCCGGGCATGACATGGCCCGCGCGCCGAGGGCGGCGCTTGCCAAGATCGGCGTGGTCTTTCAGCAGCCGACGCTTGATCTGGATATGACGGTGGCCCGCAATATGGCCTATTTTGCTGCGCTCCACGGCATCTCCGGGCGCGCGGCACAGGCGCAAATCGACGCGGCGCTCGACCGGCTGGAAATGCGCGAACGTGCCGGCGAAAAGGTGCGCAGCCTTAATGGCGGGCACCGGCGGCGGATGGAGATTGCCCGCGCACTCGTGCATGGCCCAGAACTCCTGCTGCTTGATGAGCCGACGGTGGGGCTGGATACCGCCTCACGGCTGGCAATTACCGAGCATGTTCATGCACTTGCGGGCGGCGGTTTAAGTGTTCTCTGGTGCACGCATCTGGTCGATGAGATCGCCCCGGAAGATGACGTGGTGGTGCTGCACAAGGGCCGCGTACTGGCGCAAAAGCGGGCTAGTGAGTTGGCTGGCGATGGCTCTCTGCAAGATGCCTTCATGGAGATGACAGGCGCGGGGCAGGGCGCATGAGTGGCTTTTTCACCGCCCTTGTCGCCATCGTGCGGCGCGAGGCGGCGCGCTTCGTCAATCAGCGGTCCCGCTTCTTTGCTGCGCTGGTCAGGCCGCTTGTCTGGCTGGTGATCTTTGCCGCGGGCTTTCGCGCCGCGCTCGGTGTGTCGATCATCCCGCCGTATCAGACCTACATCACCTACGAGGTGTATATCCTGCCGGGCCTGTGCGGAATGATCCAGCTTTTCAATGGGATGCAAAGCTCTCTGAGCCTAGTTTACGATCAGGAGATGGGCTCGATGCGGCTGTTGCTGACTTCGCCGCTGCCGCGATGGTGGCTGTTGTTCTGCAAGTTGATGGCCGGTGTGGCCGTGTCGATCTTGCAGGTTTACGCCTTTCTCGGCATCGCGGCGCTCTATGGCATCCAGCTGCCTTGGGAGGGCTATCTGCTGGTGTTTCCGGCGCTGGTGCTCAGCGGGCTGATGCTGGGCGCATTGGGGCTGCTCATCAGTTCGACGGTCAAGCAGCTGGAAAACTTCGCGGGGGTGATGAACTTCGTGATCTTCCCGATGTTCTTCCTGAGCTCGGCACTTTACCCGCTGTGGAAGATGGCCGAGAGCTCTGAGCTGCTGCGGGACATCTGCGCGTGGAACCCGTTCACCCATGCTGTCGAGCTGATCCGCTTCTCGCTCTACGGCACGCCAAACCTTTGGGCGCTTGCCATCGTAGCGGTCTGCTTCGCTGCGTTCTTTGTTCTGGCGCTCTGGGGCTATGACCCGGCGCGGGGGCTGATGCGGCGAAAAGGGGGGTGACGGGGCGCTTGAGCCTATATGACCTTGGTAGTGTCCGATATGCCTATAATCGGTATTATGTTAATAACGAGGGTTGAGGAATGTCGGGTAACCATCTGCCACAACATCATATTCGCCCTATGGGTGTTGGCGCTCAACTTATTCACGAATTAACCATCTCCGTTACTGTTTCAGCAGAATTCTGCCTGAGCAATCGACAAGCTGCGTTTAAGCCCATAGGTCAAGCTGGGGATAACGAGGAATGGGTGCAGGTGTTACTGCCTGCGCGTCAGTTTAACAAAAATGCTAGATACGGTTGAGAAGATCATTGCTTGCCGCAACTTGGAGGACGTTTGGGCGTATCTCCGCGGTGCGATGGCGGAGTTCGGGTTTACCCGCCTGCTCTATGGCCTGACCAGTCACCGCTCGGGGCTGCACCTGGGCGACCGGCAAGACATCACCATCATGTCGACCTTCGACCCCGACTATATGGCGCGGTTCCTTGATGGCGGGCTGTACTTTCATGCGCCGATGGTGCGCTGGGGCATCGACAATGTGGGCGCTCGCTCTTGGCGGTGGATTGCAGAGCGCGCGGAAGCCGGGCTGATGGATTCCGCTGAGGAGCGGTTGTTTGAGCTCAATCGCAGCTATGATCTGCTAACCGGTGTTACGCTGAGTTTTCCGCACTCCAGCCAGCGCACGCGTGCCGGGATCGGGCTGGCACCCGATCCGGGCGTAGAGCAGGATGAGGTTGACGAGATCTGGAACCGTCATGGCCGCGAGATCTGGGCGCTGAACAACGTGGCGCACCTCAAGATCACCACCCTGCCCCTCCTGAACGCCCGCCGCCCGCTGACCCCCCGTCAGCGCGAGGTGCTGGAATGGGTTGGTGATGGCAAGACGACCGCTGATATCGCAACCATCGTTGGGCTGACTGCGGCCACCGTTGAGAAGCACCTACGGCTCGCACGCGAGTCTCTGGGGGTGGAAACCACCGCACAGGCGGTGCTGAAGGCGAGCCTTCTTAACCAGATTTATCAAGTTGAACGCAGCGGATAGCCGGGCCTATCCGGTAGATCCGTGAACGAGCGTGAATGTAGCGTGAAAAGGATTGGGGGTAAGCTTTTCCCTGCTTTCCTTCCCCTACGGTATTTGTCATTTTGACACCGTTCCGTGAGTGGTGGCATTAGCCAAGGAACTCGTGGCAGGAGCGGCCTCACAATACTGGGGAGCTCAGGCTACACCGGGTAACCGGATCGCTGGCCTGGGGGTGTATTTTCACCTGCCGGGTCGGCACCCCGAACAGGATAGCCTGTCCTCATCCCCAAAATGACGCGGTGTCATTCGGTTCGGTTTTTGTGGTGCGGTCCCTTCCCAGGGTGCCGCACCACAGTGTTTTTATGAGTGCGCCAAAACGAAAAAGGGCCGCCGAACTTGCGTTCGACGGCCCCTGTTTTTCAGATTGAAAGGCTCAGCCCTGGGCAGCCTTGGCGACTTCGGCGGCGAAGTCTTCGGTTTTCTTCTCGATGCCTTCACCCACTTCAAGACGCACAAAGCCGACGATCTCGGCACCGGCTTCCTTGGCGGCCTCGGCCACAGTCAGGTCGGGGTTGATGACAAAGGACTGGTTGAGAAGCGTGATCTCGGCGAGAAACTTCTTCATCCGGCCAACGATCATCTTTTCGATGACCTGCTCGGGCTTGCCGCTTTCGCGGGCGATGTCCATCTGCACCTGACGCTCTTTCTCGACGATCTCCTGATCGAGCTCGTCTTCGTTGAGGGCCTGCGGGCGCGGGTCGGCGGCGGCCACGTGCATGGCAACCTGCTTGCCGAAGGCCTCATCACCGCCCTTGAGGGCGACGAGCACGCCGATCTTGCCCATGCCGGGAGCAGCGGCATTGTGCACGTAGGACACAACGGTTTCGCCCTCGATCTTCGCCATGCGGCGGATCGACATGTTCTCGCCGATGGTGGCGATCTTGTCGGTGATCACGGCTTCAACGGTCTTGCCGCCCATGTCGGCGGCCTTCAGCGCGTCAACGTCATCAACGCCGGTGGCCACATCGGCGATGCCGGCGACCATTTCCTGGAATTCGGCGTTCTTGGCAACGAAGTCGGTTTCGGCGTTCACCTCAACGGCCACGCCTTTGCCACCCTCAACCTTGACGGCCACGAGGCCCTCGGCGGCGGTGCGGCCGGATTTCTTGGCGGCTTTGGCGAGGCCCTTGGTGCGCAGCCAGTCGATGGCGGCTTCCATGTCGCCGTCGTTCTCGGTCAGCGCCTTCTTGGCGTCCATCATGCCGGCGCCGGTCTTGTCGCGCAGCTCTTTCACCAGTGCAGCGGTAATAGCCATGTCATGCTCCTTCGGGAGATCTTATTGCAATAGGTACGGGCGGTTATGCACCGCCCGTTTATCGGTGTGATGACAAGGGGGCGGGGCCATCAAAGCCCCCTGCCCCGGTGCCTCTCAGCTCTCGGCGGCCTCTTGGGCGGGCGCAGCCTCTTCAGCCGCGGGGGCTTCTTCGGCGGCGGGAGCCTTATCGGAGGCTTCAGCGGCAAGCGCCTCTTCAACGGCGGCCTCTTCCAGCGCACCGATGTCAACGCCGGCGGCGCCCATTTGGGCGGTCATGCCGTCCAGCGCAGCGCGGGCGATGAGGTCGCAGTAGAGCGCGATGGCGCGGGCGGCGTCATCGTTGCCGGGGATGATGTAGTCAATGCCATCGGGCGAGCAGTTGGTGTCGACCACGGCTACGACCGGGATGCCAAGTTTCTTGGCTTCGGCGATGGCGAGGTCTTCCTTGTTCACGTCGATGACGAAGAGCAGGTCGGGCAGGCCGCCCATCTCGCGGATACCGCCGAGCGAGGCTTGCAGTTTGGCCTGCTCGCGCTCCATGCCGAGACGCTCTTTCTTGGTCAGGCCTTCAAAACCGATGGCCGACTGCTCGTCGATGTTCTTGAGGCGCTGGATCGACTGGGAGACGGTCTTCCAGTTGGTCAGCGTGCCACCGAGCCAGCGGTGGTTCATGTAGTATTGCGCGCATTTTTCGGCGGCTTCAGCGATCGGGCGAGCTGCCTGACGCTTGGTGCCAACGAAGAGGATGCGGCCGTTCTTGGCCACGGTCTCACGCACGACGTTGAGCGCGGCGTCCAGCATCGGGACGGTCTGCGTCAGGTCGAGAATGTGGATGCCGTTGCGGTCGCCATAGATGAACTCGCCCATGCGGGGGTTCCATCGTTGGGTCTGGTGACCAAAGTGAACGCCAGCTTCAAGCAGCTGACGCATGGAGAAATCAGGGAGCGCCATGTCCAATGTTCCTTTTCCGGTTTGCGCCTCGGCGGGGCGTGAGGGCTAATGCCCAACCGGCGGACCTTTGCGGGATGTCTCCCCGCAGGGCCCAAACCCCGCCTGTGAAGTGTTCGCGCATGTAGCGCGGGGCGCAAAAACTTGCAACCCCGGATCGCAACCCCTATCTGTTTTAGCAGACAGACGCTGCGCGTTACCGTGGCAAATATTTTTTGACCGATCATTTTAACGAAAGGCGCAGGCCATGCCCCCCGCCGCCAGAATGAGTGATTTTCACGCGTGCCCGATGGTTACTCCGGGCGTTCCTCCCATCCCCCATGTCGGCGGCCCGATCCTGCCGGCCTGCTCGATCAACGTATTGACCTGCAACCTTCCGCAGGCCCGGCAGACGGATATGGCGTTTTGTGTCGGCCCGCCCGACACCATCGTTTTCGGTTCGCCCTCGGTCCTCGTCAATAACCTGCCCGCCGCCCGCATGGGCGACCCCTGCGCCCATGGCGGCGTCATCACCATGGGCTGCCCCACGGTGATGATCGGGCTGGCCTATGTGCCCGGTAGCATGTTGCAAAGCGCGGCAAACGGGGTGAACCCTTCGGGCAGCGTGATCAACTGCGGCCATTCCATCGACGCGGTGCTCGACCGGCTGGACGGCACCGACCCCAACGCCACCGCCCCGGCGCATGGTGACGGGTCGTTCTCTGACATCGAGGCGCGGCACGGTACCACGCTCCAGTGGGGCTCCAGCTTTCAGGACGCGTTCGACGCGGTTCAGGCCGGCGGCCCCGGAACTCGGGCGATCGTAGGGATCGGCTATTCCAGCGGCACCGCCTCCCACGTCGTCGTCATGGCCAATGACGGGGGCACTGTGGGGATCGTCGAAAGCCAGGACTGGGGGCCGGGCAACCGGAGAGAGGTGATCACCGATGCGGCGAGAGCGAACACGCGCTACAACTCTGATGGCGGCAGCAATATTGGCTGGGGCCTTGTGCCTTGAGCCGGGAGCAGGACTGATGGCGGGAGAACGGATCACCCCAGAGCAGGCGTTGGAACTGGTGCGGGAGAAAATCGCCACGATCAGCGACCATGACTTTGTGGTTGAAGAAGAACGCACGATGGATCGCACCTACGGCTGGATCTTCTTTTACAACACCAAGGCCTACCTGTCGTCGGGCGACCCGAGCGATATCATGCCGGGCACCGCGCCGATCATCGTGCTGCATGATGGCTCGGTGGTGCCAATGCCCAGTTCGATGCCTCCTCAGGCCGCAATCCTGCGGTTTGAGGAAATGCTCGAAAACCCCGACATGCGGCCCGAAGACTGGAAATAGGCTTGCTTTCTGGGGCTTGCCTCGGCCCGCGCTTGGAGCCACAAAGCGCGCATGGCTGCGCCCTCCATCCTCTGTATCGGCTCCGTCCTCTGGGACGTGATCGGCCGCACCCCCGCCTCGATGCGGCTGGGTGCGGATGTGCCGGGCCGGATCACCCGCATTCCGGGCGGCGTTGCGCTCAACATCGCCATGGCCCTGCGCCGCGCCGGTCTGTCGCCCGTGCTGCTGAGTTCGGTGGGGCGCGACGGGCCGGGCGAGGAACTGGTGGCGCGTTGCGACCTGCTGGGGCTGGAAACCGGCTTCCTGCACCGCTCCGATGACCTACCGACAGACACCTATATGGCCATCGAAGGCGCGGGCGGGCTGGTGGCGGCGCTGGCCGATGCCCATTCGCTGGAGGCCGCCGGGGCGCGCATTCTGGCACCGTTGGAAGACGGGCGGCTCGGCTCGGCGCAGGCCCCCTACCCCGGCCTCATCGCGCTTGACGGCAATCTGACAGAAACTCTGCTGGCCGAAATCGCTGAAAGCCCCCTGTTTGCCGCCGCCGATCTGCGGGTTGCGCCCGCCTCGCCGGGCAAGGCCGAGCGCCTGCTGCCGCTGCTCGGTCATCGGGGCACCACGCTTTATCTCAACCGCGAAGAGGCCGGGCTGCTGGCCCAGAGGCCGTTTGACGATGCCGCGAGCGCCGCCAAGGCCCTTGTGGCGCGGGGTGCGGGCCGCGTGCTGGTGACGGATGGCGGGGCGGAAACCTGCGATGCCTCCGAGGCCCAAACCCACGTGTCCACCCCGCCGCCGGTGATGGTTGAGCGGGTGACGGGCGCGGGAGATACCTTTATGGCCGCCCATATCGCCGCCGAGGCCGCCGGGCAAAACCGGGCCGAGGCGCTTGCTCATGCCCAGGCCGTGACGGCCGCCTATGTTTCTGGAGAAACCCGCCTGTGAAGTTGAAGATCACCGAAGAAGTCGCTGATGCGCTTGCTGAAAACCGCCCCGTGGTTGCTCTGGAGAGCACCATCATCACCCATGGCATGCCCTATCCGCAGAATGTGGAAACCGCCCGCGCGGTGGAGGATGATATCCGCGCGGCCGGTGCGGTTCCGGCCACCATCGCGGTGCTGGAGGGCGCACTCTGTGCAGGGTTGACCGAGGCGCAACTGGACGCGCTGGGGCAGGCAACCGGCGTGGCCAAGCTCTCGCGCGCTGACATCGCCCATTGCCTCGCCAGCGGCGGCACCGGGGCCACCACGGTCGCCGCCACGATGATCGGGGCGCGGCTGGCAGGGATCGAAGTGTTCGCCACCGGCGGCATCGGCGGGGTGCATCGCGGGGCCGAGCTGAGCTTTGATATTTCCGCCGACCTTCAGGAACTGGCCAAAACACCCGTAAGCGTGGTGGCCGCCGGGGCAAAGGCCATTCTGGACATCAACAAGACCCTAGAAGTGCTTGAAACCCTTGGCGTTCCAGTCATCACCATGGGGCAGGCAGAGTTTCCGGCCTTCTGGTCGCGCAGCTCCGGCTTGCCCTCGCCGCTCAGCGCCGAAACTGCCGCCGAGGTGGCGCAGGCGCACGTGATGCGCGGGCAGATGGGCCTTGAGGGCGGGCAGCTGGTCGCCAATCCGATTCCGCGCGAGGCCGAAATCCCCGCCGAGGAGCTGGCACCAGTGATCGCCGAGGCGCTGGCCGCTGCCGAAGCCGAGCAGATCGCCGCCAAGGCGGTAACGCCCTTCCTGCTCGACAGGATTTTCCACGCCACCGAGGGGCGCTCGCTGACCGCAAATATTGCCCTCGTGCGCCACAACGCTCGGCTTGCTGCCGAAATCGCAGGCGAAATCGCCCAAATGCGGGCAGAAACGGTGCGTTAACACCTGCCATCCCTTGTCGCGCCCCACTTGCGCGCATACTTCTGATGCAATCGCCCAAGGAGTGCCCACCCCACGATGGCCAAGACGCCACCGACCCCGGAAAACCCGCTCGATCCCAAGCCCTACCGCCGTCCCGGTTGGCTCTCTGGGTTGCGTTCTTCCTTCTTCACCGGCCTTGTTGTCGTCGGCCCCGTTGCCGTGACCATCTGGCTGATCTGGACGGTTGTGGGCTGGGTCGATGGGGTTGTGATGCCCTTTGTGCCCGGCGCCTATCACCCTGAAACGCTGGTGAACCGCTTCTTCAACTGCGAGGGCTGTGAGCCGATCCGGGTGAATATCCGGGGTGTTGGCGTGGTCGTCTTTCTGCTGTTCACCATTCTGGTTGGCTGGATGGCCAAGGGGTTTCTGGGCCGTTCCTTCTTGCGTTGGGCTGAGAGCCTTGTGGACCGAATGCCGGTGGTCCGTTCCATTTACAACGGCCTCAAGCAAATCGCAGAAACTGTGTTTGCCCAGACCGAGACAAACTTCGACAAGGCCTGCCTTGTGCAATACCCGCGCGAGGGGATCTGGGCGATTGCCTTCGTCTCGACCAAGGCCAAAGGCGAAATCGCCGCGAAGTATCCGAATGATGACGAGTTGCTTTCGGTCTTTCTGCCGACCACGCCCAACCCGACCTCGGGCTTTTTGCTTTTCGTTCCGCGCAAGGATGCCATCATACTCGATATGACGGTGGAAGACGCTGCCAAGTTGGTTATCTCGGCGGGCCTCGTTTACCCCTCCGACAGAATCCCCGCCTCGATCCCGGGCGGCGCGGCGGCGGTGGAAGAGATGCAAAAGAAGAAAGGGGCGGCCTGAGGCGCCTCCAAGGCCCCTCACCCGCACCATATGCGCTAAAATTGCGACATTGCAGCCACATCTTGTGGTGCAACCGAGAGCTGCCGTTGCGACCGCACGGAAACAGCTTAAATTGAGTTCCGAGCAGGTAAAAAAATGGGAAAAACCCGATGAAACTCTTCTACGCAGGCCTTCTTTCTGTCGCCCTTTCCGCCCCGGCTTTTGCCGGTGGCCTGAATGAGCCGGTGATGGAGCCGACTGTGACAGCCGACGCAGACACCACCGCCCCTCAGGACACGCTGGTCAGCCGTGACGCCATTGCCGCCGACACCGCGGCAGGTGGCAGCCACGACATCATCGTGCCGATCACGGCCCTTATCCTCTTCGGGATCAGCGTCGCCAACTGACGCCAACCGGATTGTCGCCCGGCAGGGGCCGCTCGGAGCTTTCCGCAGCGGCCTGTTTGCCGTTTGTCATTCCGGAAAGGTCCGCCCGAGCCCGTCGCCATAGATCGCGGCCAGATCGACGCTGCTTTTCTTGCCGACCTTGGCGCCATTGACGTTCAAGAACCGCGCCGCAGCCCGGCGACCGGCTTCTTTCAACTCGCTCATCACGTAGGGGTTGGGCACGGTTTTGGTGGCGACCGACAGATCGTTCATCAGATCGTCATCCGAGATCATGTGCACCCGCACGTATTTCATCGCGCCCTCTGGGATGGTGCCGCTGTCGATCAGCCGATGGACAAAGGCAATGGCGCGCAACTCCTGCATCAGCGCGGCGTTGAAGCTGATCTCGTTGACGCGGTTGGCGATGTCTTGCGGGGTTTGCGGCAGCTCCTCGCGCTCCAGCGGGTTGATGTTGATGATGATGATGTCATCGGGCAGATGGTGCGCATAAAGCGGGAACAGCGCCGGGTTGCCGGTGTAGCCGCCGTCCCACCAGAATTCATCGGTTAGCGTTACCGGATCCTTGGCCTCTACCGCACGAAAGACCGTGGGTAGGCAGGCCGAGGCCAGAATGACCTCTGGCGTGATCTCATCGCCGCGAAACACCCGAATGCGCCCGGTGCGCACATTGGTGGCAGACACATAGAAGTCTGGCCCCCGCGCGTGGCAGACATGGGTGTAATCGAAGGCTTCCACCACCTTGCGAAGCGGATTGTCGTAAAACGGGCCGAGGCTGTAGGGCGAGGCCACGCGGGCGGCGGTTTCCTGCATCCAGAAATAGGGCGAGAACTCCATGAACTTGCTCACCACTTCGGCGGGCGGCGCAAAGGGGGCAAGCCATTGGCTGATCTGGGTGTCAGGAATCGCGCCCATCTGCTCCCAAAGCCAATCGAGGTTGGCCCGGGCCACCCGGTTGCCCTCTTCCACATCGCCATCGGCCAGCCCGCGCACCAGCCCGGCCTTGAGCGCCGCGCCATTCACCGCCCCGGCTGAGGTGCCGGATATGGCCGCCACCTCAAAATCGCCGGTCTCCAGCAGCCGATCAAGCACACCCCAGGTGAAGGCACCATGGGCCCCTCCCCCCTGGAGTGCGAGGTTGACGGCGATCTTCTTTTTCTGTGCCATGATGCGTGCCTAGCTGGCCGTCCAGCCACCATCGGCAGAGATCGTGGTGCCGGTGATCTGGGCCGCCGCGTCGGAGCAAAGGAAGATGGCAAGGCCGCCGAGTTGTTCGGTGGTGACGAACTCCTTGGAGGGCTGCTTTTCGAGGATGACCTTCTCGACCACCTCGTCTTCCTTCATGTTGTATTCCTTTGCCGTGTCGGGAATCTGCGCTTCCACAAGCGGGGTCAGCACGTAGCCGGGGCAAATGGCATTGGCGGTGATCGGCTCTTTCGCCGTCTCCAGCCCCACGGTCTTGGTCATGCCAACGATGCCGTGCTTGGCGGAGATATAGGCCGATTTGTAGGGCGAGGCGCGCAAGCCGTGGGCGGAGGCGATGTTGATGATGCGGCCCCAACCGGCCTTGCGCATCAGCGGCAGGGCCGCAGCGGTGGTGTGGAAGGCCGAAGAGAGGTTGATGGCGATGATCGCATCCCACTTCTCCGCCGGAAACTGGTCAATCGGGGCCACGTGCTGAATGCCAGCGTTGTTGATGAGGATATCACAGGCGCCCGCCTCTTCGATCAGCTTGCGGCACTCATCGCCCTTGGACATGTCGGCCTTGATGTAGCGGGCCTCGACGCCATGGGCCTTGCCGATCTCTTCGGCCAGCGCGTGATCTTCGTCGCGGTCGGTGAACGAGTTGAGCACCACATTGGCCCCCGCTTCAGCCAGCGAACGCGCAACTCCCAGCCCGATCCCCGAGTTGGACCCGGTGATGACGGCGGTTTTGCCTTTGAGAGACATCTCTCTTCTCCTTTTGCGAAAATCCGTTGGTGCAGAGCATAGATGCTGCACCTGCAAAGGAAACGGAGAATGTCACAAGACGTTCCCGCCCTGCGTCAGTTTGTCGGATCGTGATGTTGCGCGGGATGGAGGAAAGACGCGGGTCTGCCGCAGCCAAAAAAAAAGCGCCCGCACAAGGCGGGCGCAAGTTATTGAGGCAGGTTTCATACAGGCAAGAAACCTATCGAGCAGTGCCCCCTTTATACGCGTTCAGGCGCTCATGTCCAAGGTAAAAGTTTGAAAAGGCTGAACTCCGCCGTTAGGCTTTGGCTCAAATAAACAAGGGCAGACAGGGATTGTTGCCAAAATGGCCTCCGATTTTTTCCGAACAGCTACGCAGGTTTGCGCGGTTCTCGCAGCAGTTTCCCTAGGGGGATTCGCAGCAGCAGAGCCAAAACACGGCATTGCAATGTATGGCGAGCCCGCGCTGCCGCCCGATTTCACCGCCCTGCCCTACGTCAACCCGGATGCGCCCAAGGGTGGCGAATATGTGCAGAGCGAGATCGGCAGCTTTGACTCCATGCACCCATTCATCCTCAAGGGCCGCGCGCCCTGGGCCTGGCGGACTTTCGGATTCGAAACGCTCATGGGCCGCAGCCAAGACGAGCCCTTCACGCTCTACGGTGTGCTGGCCGAAACGGTGGAAACCGGGCCGAACCGGGAGTGGGTGGAGTTTCACCTTCGGCCCGAGGCACGGTTCAACGATGGCTCGCCGGTGACGGTGGAAGATGTGATGTGGTCTTACGAGACCCTCGGCACCCTCGGCCACCCGCGCTATCACACGGCGTGGAAGAAGGTGGCCAAGATGGAGAAGGTGGGCGAACGCGGCGTGCGCTTCACCTTCAACGAGCCCGATAACGAGCTGGCCTTGCTCATGGGGATGCGTCCGATTCTGAAGAAGGCCGATTGGGACGGGATCGACTTTGAAGAAGCCTCCATGCGCGTGCCCGTCGGCTCCGGCCCCTATGTGATTGACAGCATAGACCCGGGCCGCTCGATCACCCTCAAGCGCAACCCGGACTGGTGGGCCAAGGATTTGCCCTTCTACCGGGGCCAGCACAACTTCGACACGCTGCGCTATGAGTGGTTTGGCGATGGGGACGTGGCCTTCGAGGCCTTCCGCGCGGGCGAGCTCAGCTACAACCGCGAGAACAACGTGGCCAAGTGGAACAGCTCTTATGATTTCCCCGCGGTCCAATCGGGCGACGTGGTGAAGGCGCTGATCCCCCACGAGCGGCCTTCGGGCATCACCGGGCTGGTGATGAACACCCGCAAGCCGATGTTTGAAGACTGGCGCGTGCGCGAGGCGATGATCCTCGCGTTCAACTACGAGTTCATCTCCGACAAGCTGAATGACGGGGGCGATCCGCGCATCTGCTCCTACTTCTGCAACTCCGAACTCGCCATGAAACCCGGCCCGGCAGAGGGCAAGGTGGCAGAGCTTCTGGCCCCCTTCGCTGCCGACCTGGCACCGGGCACCATCGAGGGCTACGAGCTGCCCAAGGGCGATGGCTCTGTGCGCAACCGCGCCAATGTGCGCGCTGCGATGAACCTACTCAACGAGGCCGGCTGGACGGTGGATGACGCGGGCGTGCTGCGCAACGCGGCGGGCGAGGCCTTTGCCTTCGAGATCCTGCTGCAAACCGGCGCGCCGCAGCCTGCCAATATCGCCGACCTCTACGTCGAAGGGCTGAAACGGCTGGGGATGCAGGTTACAGTCGAGGCCGTTGACCGGGCGCAATATCGCGAGCGCACCAACGTCTATGACTTCGACATGACGTGGTATACCCGCCCGCTCTCCATGTCGCCGGGGAACGAGCAAACGCTCTACTGGGGCTCCGATGGCGTGACCGAGCCCGGAACCCGCAACTGGATGGGCATGAACTCTCCCGCCGGTGAGGCGATGATCCGCGCGATGCTGGAAACCGAAGACCGCGAGGTGTTTCTGGCAGCCGTGCGCGGGCTCGACAGGGTGCTGACGGCGGGGCGCTATGTGATCCCGATCTGGTACAGCCCGGAGGCACGGCTCGCCTTCAAGAAAGAGATGAAATACAACGCCGACCACCTGCCCGCCTATGGCGATTGGGCCGGGTTCCTGCCCGATGTCTGGTGGTGGGAAGAGGAATGATCCGCCCTGCCCTGCGTGCGGCACTGATCGGCGTCATGGCCACGGCCGCGCAGTCAGAAACCGTGGAAATCCCCGGCCCGGAAGGCCCGCTTCAGGGCGAATTGCTGCTGCCTCAGGGCGCGCAGGCAGGGGTGGTGATTGTGCCCGGCTCTGGCCCGATTGACCGTGATGGCCGGTTTTCGACCGGGCGCGGTGCCCTGACCTATCGCCTGTTGGCCGAGGCGCTCGCCGCCGAGGGGGTGGCGAGCCTTCGGATCGACAAGCGCGGGCTCTTTGGCAGCAAGGCCGCCATCAGCGACCCCGAGGCGGTGACTGTGGAAGCCTATGGCGAGGATGTCAGCCATTGGGCCGCGCTGCTCTCCGCGCGGCTGGGGAAAGAGTGCGTCTGGCTCGCCGGGCATTCGGAAGGCGGGCTGGTTTCGCTCGCCGTAGCCTCTGCTGGCGCGCCGGGGGTTTGCGGGCTGGTGCTGCTGGCTGCGCCGGGGCGGCGGCTTTCGGTGATCCTGCGCGAGCAGCTGGCTCGGCAACCGCAGACCAAGCCCTTCGAGGAGGAAATGGAGCGCATCCTTTCTACGCTGGAGCGCGGCGAGCGGGTGGATATCGACAGCCTCAGCCCCGCCCTGCGCCAGCCTTGGCGCGACAGTATTCAGGGCTTTCTCATCAACCTTTTCGCCAAGGATCCGGTGGCGCTGGCGCGCGCCTACCCGGGGCCGGTGCTGGTGATTCAGGGCGAGCGGGACGCTCAGATTACCCGGGTCGATGCCACTGCGCTGGCAGGGGCCGCGCCGGGGGCCGAGCTGCGCCTCTTTCCGCAGATGACCCATATGCTCAAGGATGACGTGGAGGGCGCGCCCTATGCCACCTATGAAGATCCGGACCTGCCGCTGACGCGTGGCCTTGCCGAAGCCATCGCCGCCTTCACCCGTTGAGCGACCAGCGGGCGGGCCTTGTGCTTGTTAACGCACCATTAATCGTGACTGCCTAGCCTCCACCCCCATCAACCACAACGCGAATTGATGGGAATCGGCAAATGCGCTACGCTTCGGATGATCTGGGAGGACAATCGATGGCTTGGAAACAGCTCTTCGAGAACTGGGCGGATGCCCTACCGAAGATCGTGGACCTATACCCACATGTGGATGCAGTCGCGCTGCAAAGGTTTCGCGGCAACCGAACGCTCTTTGTCGCCTACCTCGCTGCCACCCACGACCTTACGCTGCGTGAGGCGGATGAAGGGGTGAACGAAATGCTTCGCCGGTTTGGCCGCAGCGAGATGGCACAAGCCGCCTGAAGCTTGCCAGCCTGAGGCCGGTTAACTGCGCGGCGCACAGGGCTATGCCAGCGAGGTCACCCAGAGGATCGTGGCATCCTCGTCGCTCTGTGACACCACGTTATGCCCCATCGTGGCATCGTAATAGGCGCTGTCACCCCGGCGCAGCTCCACCGGTGCATAGAACTCGGTGTAGAGCATGACCACACCGGTCAGCACGTATAGAAACTCTTCGCCATCATGGCGCACCCAGCCGTCAAATTCTTCCATCCGGCGGGCCCGGATGCGGGCGCGGTAGGGCAGCATCTTCTTCTGGGTGAGCTGGCTGGCGAGCAGGTCATGCTCGTAGGTGGGCGTGAGCTGGTGGTCTCCCTCGCCCGCCGTGGTCACCGCCATCCGGCCATTCACCCGCGTGTCGCTGGGCGGGGTAAAGAGCTGTGGCAGCGATATCTTCAGCCCCTCGGCCAGCTTCTTCACCGCATCATAGGTGGGGGACATCTGGCCATTCTCTATTTTCGACAGGGTCGAGCGTGCCAACCCCGCCTGCCGCGCGGCCTGCTCCAGCGTCCAGCCCTGAGCCGTGCGCAGACTGCGCACCCGCTCGCCCAGATCAAGCGGCGCGGCCTCGGCCTGCTGGCCGCTTTCCCGCGCGATGCGGATCAGGCTCTTTGGATCGTCTCCCATGGACAGGCGGTTTAGGCCCGCGGGCGAGCCCTTGCAAGCGCGGGCGCCCGGCGCTAGCAAAAAGCCCATGCATGCCCCCTGCCCCAGCCCGTTCAACATGGCCGCCTATGTGCTTGGCGCGGCTGAGAAAACCCCGGACAAAACCGCATTGGTCATTGCCGGGGCCGCCAAGGCGCAGCGCTGGCGCTATGCTGAGATCCGCGCCCATGTGGCCGCCATCGCGGGCGGGCTTCTGGCGCGCGGCCTTCAGCCGGGTGACAGGGTGCTGCTTCGGCTGGGCAATACGGTGGAGTTTCCGCTGGCCTACCTCGGGGCAATCTGGGCCGGGCTGGTGCCGGTGCCAACCTCTGCCGCGCTGACCGTGCCAGAAATCACCGCCATCGCCGCAGAGCTGGCCCCTGCGCTGGTGATCGCCGGCAAGGACGTGCCCCTGCCCGAGCATCCGGCCCCGGTTCTGCCCGAGGCGGCGCTGTATGACATGCAGGGCGAGGCACCGCCCCAGATGGGCAGCCCCGACCGGCTGGCCTATATCATCTACACCTCCGGCACCTCGGGCCGCCCGCGCGGGGTGATGCACGCCCACAGGGCCGTTTGGGCGCGGCGGATGATGTGGGAGGGCTGGTATGACCTGCGTGAAGAGGACCGGCTGCTGCACGCCGGCGCCTTCAACTGGACCTACACCCTCGGCACTGGCCTGATGGACCCTTGGGCGCGGGGCGCCACCGCCGTGATCCCCGCGCCGGGCACAGAGCCGCGCCAGCTTCCGCTGCTGATGGCCCGCCATGATGCCACGCTTTTTGCCGCCGCGCCGGGGGTTTATCGGCAAATGTTAAGGCACCATGAGCGACTCTCCACGCCCAAGCTGCGCCACGGCCTTTCTGCCGGTGAAAAGCTGCCCGACGCGCTGCGCGAGGCCTGGAACTCCGCCACCGGCACCGAGGTATACGAGGCGCTCGGCATGTCGGAATGCTCCACCTATATCTCCGCCAACCCGGCCCGCCCCGCGCCGGAGGGGGCCACCGGTTACCCGCAGCCCGGGCGGCGCATCCGGGTGGGCCAGGGCGGAGAACTGGCGATCCACCGCAGCGATCCGGGCCTGATGCTGGGCTATCTGAACGCGCCCGAAGAGACAGCCGCGCGCTACGATGGCGACTGGTTTTTGACCGGCGACACGGTGGCCGAGGGGCCGGACGGCGCGATCACCTACCTCGGGCGCAATGACGACATGATGAATGCGGGCGGCTACCGGGTATCTCCGCTAGAGGTGGAAGCAGCGCTTTTGACGCATCCGCAGATCAGCGCGGCGGCGGCTGTGGAGCACGAGGTAAAGCCCGGCACCACCGTTATAAGATGCTTCTATGTCGCACCGGAAGGTATTGATGATGCTGCGCTTTCCACCTTCACCGCCGCCCGGCTCGCGCGCTACAAGTGCCCCCGTATCTTCACCCGTGTTGAAGCGCTCCCCGCCAACGCCAATGGCAAGATCAACCGCTCTGTTCTGCGCAACCGCCCGCTCGGGCCTGCGTGAGCGCACGGCTTTCACCCTTCCCCCCGCCGCGCGGGCGTGACACATACGCCCCATGATCAAGCTCGACATCTTCTCCGACCCGATCTGCCCGTGGTGCTTCATCGGTAAAACCCTGCTCGACAGGGCGCTGGCCGACGCCCCGCAGAACCCGTTCACCATTGAATATCACCCGTTTCAGCTGAACCCGGACATGCCCAAGGGCGGCATGGACCGGCGGGCCTATCTGGAAGGCAAGTTCGGCGGCAAGAAGGAAGCGCTGGAGGTATATGGGCGCATCGCCAAGGCCGCAGAAGAGGCCGGGCTGATGCTAAACCTTGAGGCCATCGAGCGCACACCCAACACACTGGACGCCCATCGGCTGATCCACTGGGCGGGGCTGGAAGAGCGACAAATTCCTGTGGTTTCAATGCTCTTCGACGCCTACTTCATGCAAGGTCGCGACATTGAAGACCACGAGGTTCTGGCCGATATCGCAGATTCTGCGGGCTGCGATGCTGCAGTGATCCAGCGCCTACTGGAGAGCGATGCCGACAGTGAAGACATCCGCGCACGCGATGCTCACGCCCGTGAGCGGGGCGTCACGGGGGTGCCCACGCATATCATCGCCAACCAGCATGTTGTGCCCGGCTGCCAGCCGCCCGAGCTCTGGACCAAACTCATCGACGAGATCAACGGCCAGATCGGCACCGTTCGATGAGTCTGGCCGACGGCGCGGCGCCCGAGCGCAGGCTGGGCCGGACGGAATTTACCGCCCTCATGGCGATGCTCTTCGCCA
Source organism: Oceanicola sp. D3 (assembly GCF_006351965.1). Taxonomy (NCBI): domain Bacteria; kingdom Pseudomonadati; phylum Pseudomonadota; class Alphaproteobacteria; order Rhodobacterales; family Roseobacteraceae; genus Oceanicola; species Oceanicola sp. D3. The sequence goes on along the minus strand of NZ_CP040932.1, from coordinate 2,275,326 downwards.
CCATCGCCTTCTCGACCGATGCGATGCTGCCGGCGATGCCCACCATCGTGGAAGAGTTGACGCCAGATGCGCCCAACCGTGCGCAGCTGATCATCACCTTTTTCATGCTGGGCATGGGCATCGGTACGCTGATCACCGGCCCGCTTTCGGATGCCTTCGGACGCAAACCAACCATCCTCGCCTGCGCCGCGCTCTACATCGGCGGCTCGCTGCTGGCCTGGCTCGCCCCCTCGCTGGAGCTTGTGCTGGCCGCGCGGGTGCTTCAGGGGCTCGGTGCCGCCGGGCCGCGCGTGGTCGGCCTTGCCATCGTGCGAGATCAATATGCCGGGCGCGAAATGGCGCGGATCGTCAGCTTCATCTTCCTCGTCTTCTCGCTCTTCCCGGCCTTCGCCCCGCTGATCGGCTCAGGCGTGATCACGCTGTTCGGATGGCGTGCGATCTTCCTCGTGTTCGTGCTCTTCATCGGCATATCCACGCTCTGGCTCACCCTCCGCCAGCCCGAAACCCTGCCACGTGCAGGCCGCGTGCCCTTTCAGGCCCGCTCGCTCTGGCAGAATGTTCGCATCGTGGTGGCCAACCGCACCGTCCGCTTTACGATTGCGGTGCAGATCTTTGTATTTGCACAGCTTCTGGCCATCATCGCCACCACGCAGCCGGTGTTTGACGAGGTGTTCGGCAAGGCCGATAGCTTCCCGGTTTGGTTTGCGCTCATCGCACTCTGCGCCAGCACCAGTAGCTTTTTGAACGCCCGCTTCGTGATGACAGTCGGGATGCGCGGCATGGTAATCCGGGCGCTGACCGGCGTGCTCATTATCACCGCAACGTCGCTTGTGATCACAAGCTTGCTCCAACAGGCCTCCACCGCGCATTTCGTTGTCTATGTGATCTGGATCATCACCATCTTCTACCAGATGGGCCTGACCATGGGGAACCTGAACGCCCTTGCGCTGGAGCCAATGGGGCGGCTGGCGGGCACGGCCACCTCGGTGATCGGCGCGATCAGCACGGCCTGCGCGGTGGTGGTCGGCACGCCGATCGGCCAGTTCTTTGATGGCACCACCACGCCGATCATGATCGGCTGTCTGCTCTGTGGAATCGCTGCCCTTGGTCTGATGATCTGGATGGGCAAGCCAGAGGAATAACAGGCACTTACGCCTTGGCCTTCACCTTCTCTGCGAGATCGCGGGCAATCGCATAGGCCCCTTTGATCTTGTCAGAGGCCTTGGCCCAATCGCGCCGCACCACCAGCTTGTTGTCACGGATTTTGGCGAATCCGTTCTGCGCCTGAATATACTCAACCAGCCCCGCCGGGTTGGCGAATTTGTCGTTGTGAAACTGCACCGTCCCGCCCTTGGGCCCGCCATCGAGCTTAGCAATGCCTGCGCGTTTGCACATCGCCTTGATCCGCACGATGAGCATGAGGGTGTTCACCTCTTTGGGCAGCGGGCCGAACCTGTCGATCAGCTCGGCGGCAAAGCCCTCCAGCTCGACCTTGGTGGTCAGTGAGGAGAGCCGTCGATAAAGCCCGAGGCGCACATCAAGATCGGGCACGTAAGCATCTGGAATCAGGACAGGAACGCCAAGGTTAATCTGCGGTGCCCATTGCCCGTCATCCTCCAGCAGCCCCTCGGCCTCGCCGGATTTGATCTTGGAAATCGCATCCTCCAGCATCGACTGATAAAGTTCGTAGCCGACCTCTTTCACATGGCCCGACTGCTCCTCACCCACCAGATTGCCAGCGCCGCGAATATCCAGATCCTGGCTGGCCAGTGTGAAGCCCGCGCCAAGGCTGTCGAGGCTGCCAAGCACCCGCAACCGCTTCTCGGCGGTGTCCGTTAGCGGAATGCGCGGTCGGGTGGTGAGGTAGGCGTAGGCCCTCGTTTTGGCGCGCCCAACGCGGCCCCGGATCTGGTAAAGCTGGGCAAGGCCGAACATGTCGGCGCGATGCACGATCATGGTGTTGGCGGTGGGGATATCGAGGCCGCTTTCAACAATCGTTGTCGCCAGCAGGATGCCGAACTTGCCGTCATAAAAGGCGTTCATCTTGTCATCCAGTTCGCCCGCCGCCATCTGGCCGTGCGCCACCACATAGCTGACCTCGGGCACCTGCTCTTTCAAGAACTCCTCGATCTCCGGCAAATCCTTGATCCGCGGCACCACGTAAAAGCTCTGCCCGCCGCGGTAATGCTCGCGCAGCAGCGCCTCGCGCACCGTCACCGGATCGAACTCGCTCACATAGGTGCGAATGGCGAGGCGGTCGACGGGCGGGGTGCCGATGATCGAAAGATCGCGCACGCCGGTAAGCGAAAGCTGGAGCGTGCGTGGAATCGGCGTGGCCGTCAGCGTGAGCACGTGGATGTCAGACCGCATCTCCTTCAGCCGCTCCTTGTGGCCAACGCCAAAGTGCTGCTCTTCGTCGATGATCAGCAGGCCCAGCTCCTTGAAGCGGATGTTCTTGGCCAGCACCGCGTGGGTGCCGATCACGATATCAACTGTGCCATCGGCCAGCCCCTTGCGGGTGTCGGTGGCCTGCTTGGCGGGCACAAAGCGCGAAAGCTGGCGTACCTTCAGCGGGAAACCCTTGAACCGCTCTGCAAAACCCTGCGCGTGCTGGCGGGCCAGCAGCGTGGTGGGGGCAATCACGGCCACCTGCTTGCCCTGCATCGCCGCCACGAAGGCCGCGCGCATCGCCACCTCGGTTTTGCCAAAGCCGACATCGCCGCAAATCAGCCGGTCCATCGGGCGGCCTGCCTCAAGGTCTTCCAGCACCTCGGCGATGGCTTTCAGCTGATCATCCGTCTCGGTGTAGGGGAAGCGGGCCGAGAACTCTTCCCACGCATGGGGCACGGGCTCCAGCACGGGCGCTTTTCGCAGCATCCGCTCGGCGGCGGTGCGCATCAGCTTTTCGGCGGCAATGCGAATGCGCTCTTTCAGCCGGGCCTTCTTGGCCTGCCACGCGCCGCCGCCCAGCTTGTCGAGCAGCCCCTCTTCGTGGCCATAGCGCGAAAGCAGCTCGATGTTTTCCACCGGCAGGTAGAGCCGCGCAGCATCGGCATATTCGAGGTGGATCATCTCGTGATCCGCGCCAAGCGCATTAACCACCTCAAGCCCCATGTAGCGACCGACGCCATGATCGACATGCACGATCAAATCACCGGGGCTGAGGCTTTGCGCTTCCGTCAGGAAGTTTTCGGCCCGCCGCTTGCGCTTGGGCGCGCGTATCAGCCTGTCGCCCAACACATCCTGCTCGGAAATCACCGTCAGGCCCGGCTCGGTGAAGCCATGCTCCAGCGGCCAGATCGCAAGGTAAACGCCGCCCTTGCCCTCGGGCACGTCGCGCCAGTCGGTGATCGGCGTTGCGCCCTCCAACCCCTCATCGGCCATAAGGCCAGAGAGCCGCTCGCGCGCGCCTTCGGAGTAGGAGGCCACTACCACCTGCCCCGCCCGGCGCTGCGCTTCAACATGGGTCTTCAAGGCCCCGAAAAGGCTAACAGTTTCTTGCTGTCGCTCGGGAGAGAAGTTGCGCCCGATCCGCCCGCCCGCATCCAGCACGCCCGGCCCGGTGCCCTGCGGCAACGGCGAAAGCTGGATCACCCGGCGGCGCTGCATCGCCGCCTCCCAAGCGCTGTCATCAAGGTAGAGCTGCGCTGGCGGGGCGGCCTTGTAGCTGCCCCCCATCCGCGCCTTCACCGCCGCCGCCTCGCGCCGGTTTTCATAGCTGTCCACGATGCCCTCCCACCGCGCCAGCCGGGCGGGGGTAAACTGGTCATCCAGCATCACCGATGCGTCGGGCAGGTAGTCGAAGAAGGTGTCGAGCGACTCGTGAAACAGCGGCAGCCAGTGCTCGAAACCGGCATGTTTGCGGCCTGCGCTGACGGCCTCGTACAGCGGGTCATCCGAGCCGGCCGCGCCAAACTCGATCCGGTAGTTCTGGCGAAACCGGGTAATCGCCGCCTCGTCCAGCACCACCTCGGAGGCTGGAGACAGCTCAACCCGCGTCAGCTTTTCGGTGGTGCGCTGGGTCGCCGGATCAAACCGGCGGGCCCCGTCGAGCACATCGCCGAAAAGATCAAGCCGCACCGGGCCGCCATCGCCGGGCGGGTAAATATCTATGATGCCGCCGCGCACGGCAAAATCGCCCGGCTCCAGCACCGTCGGGGCCTGGCTAAAGCCCATACGCACCAGAAAATCACGCAGGCCGGCCTCGTCCACCCGCTCGCCCACCACAGCCACAAAGCTGGAAGACTCCACCAGCGCCTTGGCCGGCACGCGCTGGGTGGCCGCGTTCAACGTGGTTAGCACCACGAACCGGCCAGACATGCCGCTGGCCAGCGCCGAAAGCGTGGCCATGCGGCGGGCCGAGATGTCGGGGTTGGGCGACACCCGGTCGTAGGGCAGGCAATCCCAGCCGGGGAACTCGATGACGGGCACATTCGGCGCAAAAAAGGCCAGCGCCGCCCGCATCTCGGCCAGCCGCTTGTCATCGCGGGCGCAATGCACCACGGGCGCGCCGCGCTCCAACTCGCGGGCGATCAGCAGGGCATCAAACCCCTCGGGCGCACCGCCCAGCGTTATACGCGTCGTCTCGGCCATCAGGTGGTCTGACCTACCCTGCGCCAGACGGAAGTCAACCGGCCTCGCGCCCCGGATTCACATTATCCCGGCGGATGTGTGGGCCGGGCGGCGCAGAATTGGCTGGCAGCCCCCGTCCGGCCCTGCTTTGGCGGGCTCAGTTGCGGTTGAAGACGATCGAAAAGTCGTAGCCGCCCCAATCACTGGTGGCCACGCCTTCGGCTTCAGAGGCGGTATAGGCCTTCAGCCCCGGCACCCGCAGCACCGTCACCTCTCCGCCCCCGGCGCCAACCGCGCCGGCATGAAAGGCGGCGGCGCAAATGTCGCTGTCGCCGGTATAGGGGCCAGAACCCCAGACATCGCGCTGCTTGCTGGCATCGGCCGGGCAAAAGCAGGAGTGGCTCTCGGTGCCGGTCGGAAAGCGCGCGCATTGCGCGAGGTCCGATTTGGCCGCAGGCGGCGGGAAGGAGATGGATTTGGCAAAGCTGCCCCAGTCGCGGGTGACAACCCCATTGGCCTCAGATCCGGTATAGCTCGCTTGGCCTTCCACGGTTTTCAGCGCCACCATGCCGCCTTCAGCGCCGATCACCCCGGCATGGCGAGCGGCGGTGCACACGTGGCTATCGGCGGTATAGGGCCCAGAGCCCCAAACCGAGCCGGGCGCGGCGTTTGCCTCGCAATGGCAGCTCCAGCCCGCCTTGTCAGAGCTGTAGCTGCTGCAATCGGGGGCAACGGATTCTGCCGCGGCAGGCGCGCCAAGAAAGGCGGCAAAGGCACTGAGAATAATCCGGTTTTTCATCTGGTAACTCCTCGGAAGAACTTGGTCTGAAATTGTAATATGCGGAGTGTAGCCGCCCTGCCCGCTGCCGGAAAGTGCCTTGAATTCGCCGCGCCCCGCGCCTATGTATAAAGCGTTCCGGCAACGGGACTATGGACATAAACGCGCTCGTAATAAGCGGATCGGACCCGGGGGCGGTACCCGGCGGCTCCACCAAATATCTCTTGTTGGGGGATCATGGGGCCGAAACAGGATCGACGAACGTCTAAAGGGGTTTGCTTTGTCTCGGTGAGGTACCACCGATATCGGTCCGTAAAGTACAATTGCCAACAACAATCGTGCTCCGGTCGCTCTCGCTGCTTAATGCAGCGCGATAGATCGAAATCTTAAGCCCTTGCCTCTAGCCAGGTAAGGCGGGGTTCGCAGGCACCTGGCAACAGAAGCCTGCACTTTACTTCCCCGACACATTAACCCGTCATGCCCCCAGCCATGACTGTTGCTTTCTCCACCCTCACACGCGCCTTCCTGCGCATCGGCCTGCTCTCCTTTGGCGGCCCTGCGGCGCAGATTGCCTTGATGCACGAGGAGTTGGTTGAAAAGCGCGGCTGGCTCACCGAGCGGCAGTATCTCTCCGCGCTGTCCTTCTGCATGATGCTCCCCGGCCCTGAAGCCATGCAGCTGTGCACCTATGCCGGTTGGCGGCTGCGGGGCATCCCTGGCGGGCTGATCGCGGGCACGCTCTTTGTGGCCCCGGGGGCTGTGGTGGTGCTGGCGCTTGCGCTGGCCTATGCCGCCTTCGGGCAGGTGCCGATGGTGCAAAGCCTGTTTCTGGGCATTCAGGCCGCCGTGGTGGTGATCGTCCTTCAGGCGCTGATCAAACTGGCCAAACGGGCCTTTGGCCCGGGCTACATGGCCGAGGGGCTGGCTCTGGCCGGGGCCGCCTTTTTGGCGATCTACGGCTTCGGCCTGCCCTTTCCGCTCATCGTCGGCCTCGCCGCGCTCTGGGGAGCCTTGCGCTCAACAGGTGCCACGGAAGAGCCCGCCATAGCGCTGCCCCCCGGCTCCGCGCGCCGCACGGCGCTGACCGTGGTCATTTTCCTGCTGCTCTGGGCCGCTCCCTTCGCACTGGTCTCCGGCTCTGCCTTTCTGACCGACATCGGCCTGTTCTTTTCGCAGCTCGCCGTTGTCACCTTCGGCGGGGCCTATGCGGTGCTGGCCTATATGACGCAGGAGGTGGTGAACACGCAGGGCTGGCTGACCACCGCTGAAATGATCGACGGGTTGGGGCTGGCCGAAACCACGCCCGGCCCGCTCATCCTCGTGACCGAGTTCGTTGCGGCGCTGGCCGGGGCCAAGCACAGCCTGCCGATGGCCCTCGCCGCCGCCGCGCTCACCCTCTGGGTGACCTTCATCCCCTGTTTCTTGTGGATCTTCGCCGGTGCCCCCTACATCGAGTGGATCACCCGCCAACCGCGCCTTGCCGGGGCGCTGCGGGCGATCACCGCTGCTGTTGTCGGGGTCATCGCCAACCTCTCGCTCTGGTTTGCGCTCCATGTGCTGTTTGCCCGCGTTCACACCGCATGGCCCGCCTCCCCGGCCCATCGCCCGGCCACCCCGGAATGGGCCACGCTCGATGAGGCGGCGCTGGGGCTCACCCTGCTTGCCGCGCTGCTTCTGCTCGGGTTTCGCCTCGGCATGGCCCCAGTGCTGGGGCTCATGGCGCTGGCGGGCGCTGTAGCGGGCAGCCTCCTGTAACCGCTCCAAATCGCCGTCGATTGGCCCTGTCATTCGGCCCCGAATCTCTTATGCTGAGGGCAACCAAGCACCAAGAGGCCTTCGTCCCTGATGACCCGAGAAATCGACTACGGCAGACTGATGCACCGGGCCATGCGCAGCCTGATCCGCGATGTTCTGTCTGAAGTCGCGGAGCGGGGCCTGCCGGGCCAGCACCACTTTTTCATCACCTTCGACACCCGCGCCGAGGGCGTCGAAATCGCGGATTGGCTGCAAGAGCGTTACCCCGAAGAGATGACGGTGGTGATGCAGCACTGGTTTGATGATCTCGACGTCACCGATGAAGGGTTTTCCGTTACGCTCAACTTCGGCGATGCGCCCGAGCGGCTTGTCATCCCCTATGACGCCATCGCCACCTTCGTTGATCCTTCCGTCGAATTCGGCCTGCGCTTTGAAAGCCAGGACGAGGAGGAAGATGACGAAGAGGACGAGGTTGAAGAGTTCGTCGCCCCGGCCCCCATGGCTGAGGATGTCGAAGAGAGCGATGAGCAGCACGACGCCGAAGTCGTCAGCCTCGATAGTTTCCGCAAATAGCCCCTACATGACAGTTCTGAATCGGCCCGGTGACACGCGCGTGGCACCGGGGTGAAGTTTCAGTAAAGCAGGCATTTCAGCCTTGCCCGAGGCGGTTGGGCTGGCGCATCTGGCGGGTATCAACCAGATATTGAGGGTCCGCCAAATGCCCAGCGATTTCACCGTTTTCCTCTCCGAAATGTTCCGCAAGCCCGGCGAGGTGGTGGCCATCGCGCCCTCTTCCGCCGCCGTCGCCCGCAAGATGACGGAGGGGCTGGAAGCCATCGAAGGCCCCATCGTCGAGATCGGCCCGGGCACCGGCGTGTTTACCAAGGCGATCCTCAAGCGGGGCATCCACCCCTCGCGGCTGACCTGCATGGAAACCAATGACCGCTTCTGCGAGACGCTGCGGCAAAAGTTCCCGGGCGTGAACGTGCTGAACCGGCCCGCTCAGGAAATTTCGGAGGTCGGTATTTCGGGCGTCGGCGCGGTGATTTCTGGCGTTCCGGTGCTGGCCCGTCCGAAAATCCAGCGCGAGGTGGTCGGCCGTGCGCTGGAGGTGATGCGCCCCGGCGGGATCTTCGTGCAGATCACCTACAGCCCCGGCGCACCGATCAGCCCCGAGATGCAGGCCGAACTCGGCGTCTCCGCCCGCCGCCGCGGCATCACATGGGCCAACCTGCCGCCCGCGCATGTTTGGGTGTTCACCCGCCGGGCGCAGTAACGGGCCCGCTCATCCGCCCCCGTCTCCTCGGGCTCGCTCCGAGGAGCCCTACCTGCAGAGATCCTCGGATCAAGCCCGAGGATGACAGCCCCGCCAGCGACAGTTTGCGCTAACCTGCCATTGACCGCCGCGCCCGGTCGGGTATGTCTCCTCCGACATTACCAGCAAAGGGCGCAATCATGGCCGATACCCGCACCGAGACCGACAGCTTCGGGCCGCTTGAAGTTCCTTCCGACAAGTATTGGGGTGCCCAGACCCAGCGCTCCATCATGAACTTCCCGATCGGCTGGGAAAAGCAGCCGGTGGCCATCGTCCGTGCGCTCGGCGTCATCAAGCAGGCCTGCGCCGAGGCCAACAAGGAGAGCGGCAAGCTCGACGCCAAGCTGGCCGATGCCGTCATTCAGGCCGCCTCCGAGGTGGTCGACGGCAAGTTTGATGACAACTTCCCCCTCGTCGTCTGGCAAACCGGCTCTGGCACCCAGAGCAACATGAACGCCAACGAGGTCATCGCCAACCGCGCCATCGAGATCCTCGGCGGCGAGATCGGCTCCAAGGATCCGGTCCACCCCAACGATCACTGCAACATGGGGCAAAGCTCCAACGATACCTTCCCCACCGCCATGCATATCGCCACCGCGATGAGCGTGCGCGACGTGCTTATGCCGGGGCTGGAAAAGCTGGCCTCCGGGCTTGAAGCGAAGTCCGAAGAGTTCAAGGACATCATCAAGATCGGCCGCACCCACACGCAGGATGCCACCCCGCTCACGCTTGGGCAGGAGTTCTCGGGCTATGCCGCGCAAATCCGCAACGGCATCAAGCGCATCGAGGCCGCCATGCCCGGCATCTACGAGCTGGCACAGGGCGGCACCGCCGTGGGCACCGGGCTGAACACCGTGGAGGGCTGGGGCGAAACCGTGGCCGCCAACATGGCCCGCATCACCTCCCTGCCTTTCGTCACCGCGCCCAACAAGTTCGAGGCGCTGGCCGCCCATGACGCAATGGTCTTCCTCTCCGGCGCGCTCAGCACCGTTGCGGGAGCGATGTATAAAATCGCCAATGACATCCGCTTCCTCGGCTCCGGCCCCCGCTCCGGCCTCGGCGAGCTGATCCTGCCCGAAAACGAGCCGGGCAGCTCGATCATGCCCGGCAAGGTGAACCCGACCCAGGCCGAGGCGATGACCCAAGTTGCCGCCCACGTGATGGGCAATGACGCCGCGATCAAGTTCGCCGGCTCGCAAGGCCACTTCGAGCTGAACGTCTACAACCCGATGATGAGCTACAATCTGCTCCAGTCGATCCAACTGCTGGGCGACGTGGCTGACAGCTTCACCGAGCGGATGCTCTCTGGCATCGAGGCCAACAAGCCCCGCATCCAGAAGCTGATGGAAGAGAGCCTGATGCTGGTAACGGCCCTCGCCCCCACCATCGGCTACGACAACGCCACAAAGGTCGCCAAGACCGCCCACAAGAACGGCACGACCCTCAAGGAAGAGGCCATCGCGCTCGGCTTCGTGGATGCCGAGACCTTCGACAAGGTGGTGCGCCCCGAAGAGATGGTCGGGCCGAAGGCCAAGTGAGCAAGCCGGTCAACCTGAACCGGGTGCGAAAAGAGAAGGCGCGGGCCGAGAAGAAGGCCCGGGCCGACGAGAATGCGGCCCTGCACGGGATGACCAGGGCCGAAAAGCAGCGGGCGAAAGCCGAGGCCGCGCGGGTGGCCCGGCTGCACGATGGCGCGAAACGCGGCGAAGAGTGAGCCGCCGCGCTTGCCGGGCCGGTTTTAAGCCGCCGGAGCCATGCAAATTTACCACAGCGCCGCCTTGTGTCGTGAGCGGAGAATCGCTTGCCACATTCTTGCCGCATTTCGGCCCGAACTTTGCCCGAGACCCGGAAAACCGGGCAATATCAATGAGGCAGGCGCGGGGCCACTCCCCGCGAGACGGAGATGGGAATGGGGACCGAGCTGGCACGGGCGCCGCGTTTGACGCGGGCCGAACTTCAGGCTGACATCGAAGAATTCACAGCACATACCGCCGTAGAAACCGGCGAGTTTGCAAAGGCTTACGTGGCACCGGGGCTGGCCAAGCTCCTGCCCAACGCGCGCCGCCTCAGCCGGGCGCTAAAGCCCACACTCAAGAGTTTTGCCGCCAGCCCCAAGCCGGGCGTCTGGCTTGAAAGCGCTATTTCAGGCGAGGCCCGGGTGCTGACCCCCGAGGGCGCCGTGGCGGCGAGCCAACTTCGCGTTGGCGATATGGTCGAAACCAAGGATATGGGGCCGCTCAGGGTCAAATGGGTTGGGCTCACGCGGGTGACGCGCGAGCAACTCGGCCAAAGCCCCGCTCTCTGCCCCGTCCGGGTCAAGGCCGGCGCGATTGACGGCACCTATCCGCGTCAGGATCTGGAGCTTTCGCCCAACGCCGGGCTGGTGATGCATTCCAACGCCAACCCCGAGGATGAGCAGCTTGTTTCCGCTGCCGCGCTCTCCCGGCGCGACGGATTTTGCAAGGCAATCCCGCGCAACGGCATCACCTATGTGCAAATCCTGCTGGAGCGCCATGCGGTGATGGTCGTGGAAGGGCTTGAGATGGAAACCTTCCACCCCGGCAACCTGCGCCCCGTAAAGGAAGAGGCGGGCCTCTGGTCAGAGATCATGGCCGCCCTCCCCGAGCTGGAGCATGAGCTGGATTGCTACGGCCCCCGCGTGCGCCCCGTGCTGCGTGATCGCGCGCGGCCCTAAGCCATGGCCCGGCCAGAGAAACACTCGCTAACACTGGCCGGGCATCGCACCTCGGTGTCTCTGGAGCCCGAGTTTTGGGCCTGCTTTCGCCAGATCGCGGCAGAAAAAGATATACCGATCAATGCTTTGGCCGCTGCCATCGACGCGGATCGCGGCGTCGAGCGCGGCCTTGCCTCGGCCATCCGGGTCTTTGTGCTGGGCCACTATATGGCGCGCGCCAAGGCGGAGTGACTGCGAGGAGAGGCCCCGCCTACCGCCGCGACACCTGCAAGTGAATCCCATCCGCCGCCCGCACCGTCAGATGCGCAACCGGGCGTGGAACCTTGCCCTCAATGGTCTCAAAACGCAGCCGTTTCAGCAGCATCGCCAAAATGAGCGGCCCCTCGACCATCGCAAACCCGGCGCCCGTGCACACGCGCGCCCCAGCCGAGAACGGCATATAGGCCTCCCGCCCGCATCGCCGCCCCTCCTCGGTGCTCCAGCGATCTGGGTCAAACCCGTCCGGATCACTCCAAAGCCGCTCATGGCGTTGCTGATGCCATGGTGAGAGCACAATCTGCGCCCCCGGCTTCACCGCACGGTTGCGGAAGGTCTCGGCCTTCACATTCTCTCGCACCATCATCGGCACGGGCGGATAAAGCCGCAAGGTTTCGCGGAACACATCCCGGATGAATTTCATGCCGGAGATGTCTGAGAATGTTGGATTTTCGGGTAAGCTCGCGGCCTCCTCGGCTGCCCGCGCCTGCACCTCGGGAAAGGCCGCCAGCAGGTAAAGCGCCCAAGCCAGTGCCGAGGCCGATGTTTCATGTCCGGCGAGAAAGAAGATCGCCACCTGATCGACCATTTCCTCGGTGTCAAAGGTCTCGCCAGTCAGCGGGTCGGCGGTGCTCATGATCTTGGTGGCAAGGTCATCCGGCGCCGTGCCCCGCGCAATCTCCTCGGCCCGCGCTGCCGTCAACTCGGTGATTAGCGCCCGAATTGAGGCCGCCGTGCGCTTCACCTCACGCGCATGAAACCGTGGAAACCATCGCGGCAGCGGCAGGAAGGCGGCGAGGTTGAGGATCGGTTGCGCCCGCTGATAGGCGCGAAACTCCGAGAACACCCGCGCCGCGATTTCATGCTCGATCGGGATCGAGAACAGCGTGCGAAAGATCACATCCGCCGCGGCGTGCGAGGTCTCCTCCTCCACCTCCAGCGCACCTTCGCGCGCCTCCATCCGCGCCACGCAGGCCTGCGCCGCCTCCAGCATCGCCGGAAAGGTCTCGCGCAGCCGCCCGCCCTCGAAGGCCGGGTCGATAATGCGGCGCTGGCGCTTCCATGTCTCGCCATTGGTGACGAAAACCGAATTACCCAGCAGCGGTGCCAGCCCCTCGCGCACGCGGTTGGACTTTGGAAAGTCGTCTGGCCGTTCCTTCAGCACCAGATCCACCAGCGCAGGCTCGTTCACCAGATAGCTGCGAAAGAACGGCGTGCGAAATTCCGCCATCCACGCGCGGTAAAGCTTGGCGGGCTGCGCCGAAAGAATATCCTGCCGGAACAGGCGGATATAGTTGCGCAACGTGGTCTTCTCAGGACGCGACGGCGGTTTGGGCGGCAGATGCGGGCAGGTCATTGAGCTGTCATCCTCGGGCTCGACCCGGGGATCTCTTGCCGGTGGAGAACCTCGGGTCAAGCCCGAGGATGGCCTGCGCCGCGCAGCAGCTCATGCCGCCCGCGAGGTGTAGCGTGAGGCGGGCGTTTCGATCCGGCTCTTGGAAGGCACCCGCTCGGCATACCGCGACGCCAGCGAAAGCGGCCCGGCGGTGATGAGGAAATAGTCATAATCGCGGGGCCGGTCGAAGGCGCAGAGATACTGAAAATGCAGCCGAAAAAACCGCCGTTTGATCTCGTTCCAACGCTCAGGGCTGAGGGTTTGGGTGAAAGCAGCAGAAAACACCAGCGGCCAGCGCTTGCCATTCTCCGGCGCAACCCCGGTGACGGACACCGGATCGCAAAGCGCAAAGGCGCAGCCATCGCCCGGCGCGGTCACATCCACCCAAGTGATCTGGTCCCATTGGCAAAGGTCATGCAAATCGGCGCGCAGCCTGTCGGCCTTTGGCAAAAAGCTCACCATCGGCACCACATGGCCCAGCGTCAGGAAGCCGAGGCGCGGCCCCTCGCCCTGCGTCCAGCCAGAGCGCATCAGGTCGGCCAAAACCGAAATGCCAATGTGGGCGCCCGACGAATGCCCCACCACCAGCACCTCATCCACATCGCTCGCCAGCGCCTCTTCCACCCGAGCGCGAAACTCGGCAATCCGCGCCTCAAGTTCTGGCGGGTTGGCCCCCTTGTGGCGGGCCGAGTAGCTGTAGTCATGCATCAGGTAGTAGGCGAAAAACTTGTTATCCCGCTTGCGAAACCAATGCAGCACGGCCCAGCCCACGGAGAGGAACAGGATGATGCCCAAAAGCGCCGCCGTCACCCCGAGGTGCACCGGCACGGGCAGTTGCAGCAGTGCCCAACCCCCAAGCCGCACGGCGGCGTAGCCAAGGGCGCAGGCCAGCAAGAGCTGCCCGAGCAAAAAGACAATCGGGTAGAGCGCGGCAATCACCGGGCCCTTGCGCAGCCGCATCAGCCTGAACAGCGCGCCGGAGGCGATATAGGTCCAAGCGGTGCGGACGAGCATGGCATAGGTCGCCGGGATCGAGGGGTTCATCGAGGCCTTCACGATATCTGACCAGAGCAGCACCTCGATCTGCGCCTCGGTCTGCGCCCCGCCCACCTCGCTTTGCACGCCCCAGGCAAAAGGCCCCTGCCCCTTCGTGGCATGCTGGCTGATCCGGTAGCCCGAAATCTCGGCCTGCGCGGCGCTCTCCTTGCGATAGAGCTCGCGGTAGCGGCGCGGATGAAACGGGTCATAGCCGGGGATATAAATCACCCGGCGGCGCGTCACATCCTGCGGTGTCTGCTCACTTGCCATCAGCCTTATCCTTGCCGTTCCGGCGCTCTTAGCAAGGGAATTTGGCGAAAGTTGGAAGCCGCCCGGCGGCAGACACAGCCGATTGGTGGGATAAGCCCACCAGTCACCCAACGGTCGCCAGCGCCGGGAAGATTTCCAGCAGCCAATAGGAGAAGTCCGAGAAAGCGCCGGTAAGCATCAGCAAGCCCACCGTCCACAGCAGCAACCCCATGATCCGCTCGATCCGCCCCATGTGGCGCTTCATCCAGCCCATCAACCCCTTGAGGCGGGGGAAGAAGGCCGCCACGGCGAGGAACGGCAGGCCGAGGCCGAGGGCGTAGAGCGCCAGCAGAAAGGCCCCGCGCGCCACGTCGCCCTCCATCGCCGCCATCGAGAGGATCGCACCGAGAATCGGGCCAAGGCAGGGCGTCCAGCCGAAGGCAAAGGCAAGGCCCAGCACGTAAGCGCCCATAGCCGAGCCGCCCCGGTCGCCCGCGTCGATCCGTGCCTCCCGGTTCAGAAACGGTAGGGTGAAGATGCCAAGAAAGTGCGCCCCGAACACCATGATGACGAGCCCCGCCGCCATGGTGAACCATTCGCGGTTTTGCAAAAACACGCCCCCCAGCGCCGAGGCCGCCGCGCCGAGCAGCAGGAACACCGTCGAAAGCCCCAGCACAAAGAACCCGGCCGCCACCATCACCCGTTTGCGCCCTGCCCCCTCCATCTCATCCATCGAGATACCGCCCATATAGGCGAGGTAGGGCGGCACGATCGGCAGCACACAGGGGCTGACGAAAGAGATCAGCCCGCCGACCACCGCGATGAGAATGGCCGGCAAGAGCGCGGCGTCCATGATATCGATGCCAAACATGTCTTTTCCTTTAAGCCCCCCGCGCGCGGGCCGAAAGCCCCGCTGCGCTCACAAGACCGTGGCGCATCATCGCGCCCTTATCCATTTGCGCCCTGTGGCTCTTCCGCCCCGCTGCCCCATCGGCTACCCCTGCCCCATGACCAGCCACCACGCCACCCTCGACGCTTCCGGCCTGCTTTGCCCCCTGCCGGTTCTGAAAACCGCCAAGCGGCTGCAGGCGCTGGCTTCCGGCGAGGTGCTGCGGGTTGAAACCGATGATCCGGCGGCTCTGATCGACATGCCGCATTTCTGCACCGAATCCGGTCACGCGCTTCTATCGCAGGAAGAAATGGGCGAGGCGATCATCTGGCATATCCAAAAGAAATAGGGGCGCGCCCGGCAAGGCACGCCCCTTTGTTCTGTTTCTAAGGGCCCGGTTCAGCGCCCGAGAGACCACCAGCCTTTGCGCTTCGGCTTCGCAGGCTTCTCTTCAACGGCTTCCGGCGCGGCCTCTGTGGTTTCCAGCACCGGCTCCGGCTCTTGCTTGGGCTCGGGCGCAGGTTCTGGCGTGGCCTCGGTCACAGGTTCCTCCGGCGCGGCCTCAGCTGCAGGCGCTTCGGCCTCCGCTGCAGGCGCCGCCTCGGCCGGGGCCTTCTTGCGGGTGCGCCGGCGCTTGGGCTTCTCCTCGGCTACCGGCTCTTCGGCAGCCACTGGCTCTGCCGGGGCTTCGGCGGCGGTTTCCGCAGGCGCGGCCTCTGCCGCCTCCGGCGCTTCGGGCGCAGGCTGCTCTGCCTCGTCGGACTTCTTGCGAGACCGGCGACGACGGGTGCGCTTGGGCTTCTCTTCGCTGGCCTCACCGGCCTCTGCGGCTTCGGCACCCTCGCTTTGCGGGGCCTCTTTCGGGCTATCGCCTTCGGAGCTCTGATCGCTGGAGTTGGCGTCCTGAGAGTTGGCCTCTTGAGAATTGGCCCCCTGAGAGTCGGTCTTGCCGTTCTCCTGACCATTCTCCTCACCAGAGCCTTCACCGCCGCCACCGCGACGCCGACGACGCCGACGGCGCTTGCGCTTGGGCCGGTCCTCTCCGTTTTCCTCGGCTTCGGGCGTCTCGGAGCGGGCCTCAGCCTGCTCTTCCTCTTCCTCCTCGATCTCCGGCAGATCGGTGGTGTCGATGGAAATCACCGGGGCCGTAACCTCGGCAATCGAGCGCGTTGCCGTCTTCAGCTTCTCCAGCGTGAAGTCGGGCGAAATCATATGCGCATCCGCCTCAAGCCGGACCGACAGCCCATAGCGGCTTTCGATCTGGGCAATGTGCTCGCGCTTCTGGTTCATCAGGAAGTTGACGATCCCCACCGGCGCTTTCAGCAGCACCTCGCGGCACTTGCGGCGGGTGCCCTCTTCTTCGATCTGGCGCAGGATAGCGAGGCCGATGCTGTCATCCGAGCGCAGCAGGCCGGTGCCGTGGCACGAGGGGCAAGGCTGGGTGGAGGCTTCGAGCATGCCGGGGCGCAGGCGCTGGCGGCTCATCTCCATCAGGCCAAAGCCGCTGATCCGGCCCACCTGAATGCGGGCGCGGTCGGTTTTCAGCTTGTCCTTGAAGCGCTTTTCGACGGCGTTGTTGTTGCGCCGCTCTTCCATGTCGATGAAGTCGATCACGATGAGGCCCGCAAGGTCACGCAGGCGCAACTGGCGCGCCACCTCTTCGGCGGCCTCCAGGTTGGTTTTCAGCGCGGTTTCCTCGATCGAGCCTTCCTTGGTGGCCCGGCCGGAGTTGACGTCAATCGCCACCAGCGCCTCGGTCACGCCGATCACGATGTAACCGCCCGACTTGAGCTGCACGGTCGGGTTGAACATCGCCGCAAGGTAGCTTTCCACCTGATAGCGGGCAAACAGCGGCAGCCCTTCGGTGTATTGCTTCACGTTCTTGGCGTGGGACGGCATGATCATCTTCATGAAGTCCTTGGCGGTGCGATAGCCGGTCTCGCCTTCCACCCAAACCTCGTCGATCTCCTTGGAGTAGAGGTCGCGAATGGTGCGCTTGATCAGGTTGCCTTCTTCATAGATCGGCGCAGGGGCCACCGACTTGAGGGTCAGCTCCCGGATCTGCTCCCAAAGGCGCTTGAGATACTCGTAATCGCGCTTGATCTCGGTCTTGGTGCGCTTGGCCCCTGCCGTGCGCACGATCAGGCCGGCGCCCTGCGGCACCTCAATCTCGCTGGCGATCTCTTTCAGCTTCTTGCGGTCCGCGGCATTGGTGATCTTGCGCGAGATGCCACCACCACGGGCAGTGTTGGGCATCAGCACACAATAGCGGCCCGCAAGGCTGAGATAGGTGGTCAGAGCCGCGCCCTTGTTGCCACGCTCTTCCTTGACGACCTGCACCAGCAGGATCTGCCGCACTTTAACGACTTCCTGAATCTTGTAGCGCTTGGGCCGGGGTTTGCGCGGCTGGCGGATCTCTTCCTGCACATCTTCATCGGCAACCGACTCGATGTCTTCATCCTTGTCGGAGGCAGAGGTTTCCTCGGCCTCGTCATCATCGTCGCCCGCGTCCTGATCATCACCCTCATCTTCAGCGGGTGCCTCACTGGCGGAAGCTTCGGCCTTTGCCTCTTCTGCGCCCTGTTCGGCAGGCGTTTCTTCGGCAGGCGCGTCCTCGGCCTCGGCCTTTGCCGTGTCAGCAGCGGCGGCATCCCCCTCGGTCAGGAGCGTGTCGGCCTCTTCCTCTTCACCAAGATCAACCACATCCATCCCGGCGATGGAGCCATCCACCTCTTTGGTGGCCACGGCATCATTCGTGTCGGCCTTCTTGGAACGCGAGCGGCGGCGGCGCGAGCGCTTGGGCTGCTCCTCCTCGGCGGCCTGCGCCTCGGCATAGGCCCGCTCTTCCTCCAGCAGCGCCTGACGGTCGGCCACCGGAATCTGGTAGTAGTCGGGGTGAATTTCGCTGAACGCGAGGAAACCGTGGCGATTGCCGCCGTAATCCACAAAGGCCGCCTGAAGCGAAGGCTCCACGCGGGTGACTTTTGCTAGGTAGATATTGCCGGCAAGCTGGCGTTTGTTGACGGTCTCAAAGTCAAATTCCTCAACCTTGTTTCCGTCGACCACCACAACCCGAGTCTCCTCGGCGTGGGTGGCGTCGATAAGCATTTTCTTAGCCATATTAACTCATTGCACGGCGAAGCTCGCCTTTGCCCTGGTGGGCCGAGGTGAGGATGTCCGTGTCTGGAAAGGGGATGAGCGCGGGACGTGCGCGGCAGGACGCGTGCTGATGCAGCTTCCCTGGCCTCGTCGACTATCCTCACGCGTTGCATCGCGGTTTGTCTCCGACGCGTCCCGGCCTTTCGGCGGTCACGCCCGTTTGGGGGGCCATGCCAGCGTGGTGCGGGCCGGGCCGATTGGCCCTTCAAGTCACTGCTCTCAGGGCCGGTTAACTCTGGCGGACGTGCGGTAGCGGCGCGTGTGGCTCGCGGTAGGCCCGTCCCTGCCAGGGAAATCGCTCCGGACCATCTCGGGGCACCTGCCCCGGACCGTCCGTGGACCGACCATAACGGAGGGCGGCGTGAAATGACAATGGCAAAAGCGCTTTCATGGCGCACGTTTAGGTTGAGCCACCTCGGGCCACTCCGCCCCTAGCGCCTTTACCGATAGCGCAGAGACTCCCCGCCTGCGAACAGATGCACCTTCTCGGGCGACGCCGCCAACACCACTTCCTGCCCGCGCATCTCGCGGTGCACGCCCGGCAGCTTGGCAATCACCTGCTCACCGCCGTGTTGTGGCTCGAAGTAGAGCAGCGTGACTTCTCCAAGGTTCTCAGAGTATTCCACCACGCCCTTGAAGCAACAATCCGCCTCGGATCCGGTGCTCAGATCTTCGGGGCGGATGCCGATCTTGACCTCCATGCCCATGTCCGCCACCTGAGTGGGAACCGCCGAATGAGCCACAACGCCAGAGGCCAGCTCCACCGCCGTCACCTCGCCCGTCTCCACAATCTTGCCGGGGATCAGGTTCATCGCGGGCGAGCCGATAAACTGCGCCACAAACTCGTTGCGCGGCGTCTCATAAAGCTCCAGCGGCGTGCCAACCTGCGCAATGCCCTTGTTGGCCAGCACCACGATGCGGCTGGCCAGCGTCATCGCCTCCACCTGATCGTGGGTAACGTAGATCATGGTGCTCTCGGGCATAGCCTCCTTGAGCTGGGCAATCTCGATCCGCGTGGCCACGCGCAGCGCGGCATCGAGGTTCGAGAGCGGCTCGTCGAACAGGTAAACCTTCGGGTCGCGCACGATGCTCCGGCCAATCGCCACACGCTGGCGCTGCCCGCCAGAGAGTGCCTTGGGCAGCCGGTCGAGATACTCGGTCAGTTGCAGCTTCTTGGCCGCCGCGTCGACGGCCTCATCAATCTCGGCCTGGCTTTTCTTGGCGAGTTTGAGCGCAAAGCTCATGTTCTCGCGCACCGTCATATGCGGGTAAAGCGCGTAGCTCTGGAACACCATCGCGATGCCGCGCTCGGAGGGCGGCACATCGTTCACCACCTGCCCGTCAATCTCCAGCGTGCCGCTGGTGATCTTCTCCAGCCCCGCGATCATCCGCAGCAGCGTGGACTTGCCGCAGCCCGAGGGCCCGACAAAGACGATCAGTTCGCCGGTGTCGATATCGAGGTTGATATCCTTGAGCACGTCCACGGTGCCGCCATAGGTCTTGGCCACATCGGTCAGTTTCAGCTCCGCCATCGCGGTGTCCTCCCTCGTATCCTCTTAGCGGCCCATGAGGGCAAAGCCCCACGGCCCCAGCGTTACCCGGCCTTCGCCAAGGGCAACCGCCCCCAGCGCGCCTGCTTCCTGTAGCGCGCTCCAGCCTTCGCCCATTTCATGCACAACTTCGCCCTCGCCCAGATGGAAGAGCGCCAGCACCTCGCGGCCTTCCAGCGTCCGGTGGATCACCAGCAGGTCGTCTTCGGCCTCGATCTTCTGCGCACCGGTCGCTAAAGCTTCATGCGCCTTCCTCAGCGCCACTGCGCGGCGGTAGTGCGCCAGCATCGAGGCGTCGTCGCCCTCCTGCTCGGCCACTGACTTGGGCAGATGCTCGGGCGAGACCGGCAGCCAAGGCCGCGCCTCGTTGCCTTGCGAAAAGCCGCCATGCACCCCTGCATCCCAAACCATCGGCGTGCGGCAGCCATCGCGGCCCTTGAACTCGGGCCAAAACTGGATGCCGTAAGGGTCTTGCAGGTCTTCAAAGGCCACCTCGGCCTCGGGCAGCCCCAGCTCCTCACCCTGATAAAGGCAAGCCGAGCCGCGCAGGCACATCATCAGCACCACATAGGCCCGCGCCGCCTCATCGCTCAGATGCCAGCGGCTGATATGGCGCGGCACGTCATGGTTGGAAAACGCCCAGCAGGCCCAACCTTCAGCGGCCACATCCTCAAGGTGATGCATGGTTTCGGCGATATAGGCGGCGCTGGGGATGTTCTGCGAGAGCAGCTCGAAGGCGTAGCACATCTGCATGCGGTCTTCGCCCTTGGTGTATTCGCCAAGGATCTCCAGCCCGCGCTGCGCATCGCCCACCTCGCCCACGGCGGCCGCGCCATAGGGCTTCATCACCCCGCGTAGCTTCTCCAGAAACGCAAGATTTTCGGGCTGGTTCTTCGAATACAGGTGATCCTGCCAGTTATAGGGGTTCACCGCCGGGGCGATGTTGGAATTACGCCGCGCCGGGTCGAGCGCCGGGTTGTCGCGCAGCTGCTTGTCGTGGACATAGAAGTTGATCGTATCAAGGCGGAAGCCATCCACCCCGCGCTCCAGCCAGAACTCTGCCACCCGCAGAAGCTCCTCCTGCACCTCGGGGCAATGAAAGTTCAGGTCCGGCTGCGAAGTGAGGAAGTTGTGCAGATAATACTGCATCCGCGCACCATCCCACTCCCAGGCCGAGCCGCCAAAGATGCTGAGCCAGTTGTTCGGCGGCGTGCCATCGGGCTTCGCTTCGGCCCAAACATACCAATCCGCCTTCGGGTTCGCCCGGTTGGTGCGGCTCTCCACAAACCACGGGTGCTGGTCCGAAGTGTGGCTGAGCACCAGATCAATCAGCACCTTCAGCCCCAACTCATGGGCCCGGGCGATCAGCGCATCAAAATCCTCCAGCGAGCCAAACATCGGGTCCACATCCCGATAATCGCTGACGTCATAGCCAAAATCCTTCATCGGGCTCTTGAAGAACGGGCTGATCCACACGCCATCCACCCCGAGGGAGGCAATGTGATCTAGCCGTTGGGCAATGCCCGCAAGGTCGCCCACCCCGTCGCCCGAGCTGTCCTGATAGCTGCGCGGATAGACCTGGTAAATCACCGCCCCCCGCCACCAGTCAGGGTTGGTTGCGCGCGCCTGAATGGCGCCCTTGATGCTCGCTTTCATATTCATATCCGTCTTACTTCACCGAGCCGGCCAAAAGGCCGCGCACGAGGAACCTTTGCATTGCGAAAAACACCAGCAGCGGCACCGAGATGGAGACAAAGGCCGCCGTGGCCAAAATCTCCCAGTTGCCGCCCCGTGTGCCGAGGAGTTCGACGATCTGCCGGGTCATCACCGTGGTGTCGCCCGAGCTGTCGATGAGGAAGACCAGCGCCACCAGAAGGTCGTTCCATGTCCAGAGAAACTGGAAGATGGCAAAGCTGGCCAGCGCCGGGAAGCTGAGAGGCAGGACGATCTTGGTGAAGATCTGAAAGTCCGTCGCCCCGTCCACCTTGGCATTCTCGATGATGTCGCGCGGCAGGCCCACCATGTAGTTGCGCAAGAGGTAGATCGCCAATGGCAACCCGAAGCCGGTATGGGCCAGCCACACCCCGAGGTAGCCCTTGCCGATGCCGATCTCGTTGTGCAGCTTCAACAGCGGAATGAGCGCCAGCTGCAACGGCACCACCAGCAGCGCCACGATGGCCGCGATCAGCAGCGCGCGGCCCGGAAAATCCATCCAAGCCAGCGCATAGGCGGCGAAGGCCGCGATGAGGATGGGGATGATCGTTGCCGGAATCGTCACCGTCAGCGTGTTGAAGAAGGCCCGCGCCATACTGTCTGTCCGGTCGCCCGAAAACAGCACCCGCTCATAATTGGCGGTGGTAAACTCCGGCGGCACCGTGGTGCTCACAAACACCCGCTGCCCGCGCCCGCTGATCTGCTCGTCATCGCCCTCCCAGCGGTAGTTGCCCTGCGCATCCACCGTGAAGTTCTCACCATCGCCCAGATCGGCCACATCGCCGGGGCCATAGGCCGAGACATCGCGGCTCGATGTGCCCCATGCGGTGATGTCATCGGGCGAGCCAGCCTCGCCAAAGAAGTTGCCTTCCACCGCATAGCGCCCTGCCCCAAGGTCGATGCGCGCCTCATCCGGGTCGGCGGCGCGCTGCTGCACCACCTGCTCGGTCGGAAACAGCGCCTTCCACCAGCCGGTTGCGCTGATCTGGTCACTGGTGCGGAAGGACGACACAAGCAGCCCCACCGTCGGAAACAGCCAGAGCAGCACAAGCGCGAGGGTGGAAATCTGGACAGCCCAGCTCAGGCCCGATTTCTTGCCAGCAATGTTATCCATGGTTTTCTCCCGTCCGGTCGAGGGCCATCAGCGCATCTCCTTGCGGGCGTTGTGGACGTTCCAGACAAGGATAGGCGTCACCAGCAGCATGATGACCATCGCACTGGCAGAGCCGACGCCCCAGTCGTTCGCGCGGAACAGCTTGTCATACATGTAATTGGCCAAAACCTGCGTCTCCCATTGCCCGTTGGTCATGGCAAAGACGATGTCGAAGACCTTCAGCACCACGATGGTGATCGTCGTCCAGACCACCACGATGGTGCCCATGATCTGCGGCACCTTGATCTTGAAGAAGATCTGAAACGGGTTGGCCCCGTCCACAATCGCCGCCTCCACCGTCTCTTCGGGGATGCCGCGCAGGGCGGCGGAGAGGATCACCATGGCAAAGCCGGTCTGAATCCAGATCAGCACCGCCATGAGGAAGAAGTTGTTCCAGAACGGCACCGTCAGCCAGGCCGTCGGCTCTCCGCCGAGGCCCACGACGATCGCGTTCAGCACCCCGATCTGCTCTTCGCCCGCCGCGCGGTAGTCATAAACCAGTTTCCAGATCACCGCCGCGCCAACGAAAGAGATCGCCATCGGCATGAAGATGATCGACTTGGCCACCGCGCCCCACTTGATCCGGTCGGTCAGCTGCGCGGCCAGCAGGCCAAAGGCGGTCGAGAGCGCGGGCACCACGATCAGCCAAAGGATGTTGTTGAAGAGCGCCTCGCGAAACTTCGGATCGCCCGCCATCTGGGTGTAGTTCTCCAGCCCGGCCCATTCGTAGCCGCCGCCGGGCACCCTGTTGGTGAGCGAAAGCCGCAGCGTTTCCACCACGGGATAGGCGAGATAAAGACCAAGGGCGAAAACGGCAGGGGCCAGAAACAGCCAGGGCCGGATCATGTTGGCGCGGTTGATGTTGCGCCCCGCATTGGGGCCGCGGGCAGGAAAGAGCACCTTGTCGATAAACAGGTTCGACGCCCAGAAGTAGCCGATACAGCCCCCCACGCCGACAAAGATGGTGATCAGCCCTTGGAATGCCGGATGCATGGCGCCCCTCCCCCGTTGCCTCTGGCGGATAATCCCGCCCGTAGGGTGGGCAATCTGCCCACCATTGGCGCGCCGCCCCGAGAGAGCCCCGGGGCGGCACTTCAGATCACTTTACAGCGTCCCAGCTGTCCTGAATCTCCTGAGCCACCTGATCGGCAGGCTTGCCGCCCACATAGTCGACCATTCCGGTCCAGAAGCTGCCCGCGCCGACCGCGCCCGGCATGATGTCGGACGCATCGAAGCGGAAGGTTGTGGCCTCAAGCAGGATGTCATTCATCTTGGCGAGGGTCGGATCACCAAAAGCTTCCTTACTTACGCCTTTGTGCGGAGTCAGAAAGCCTTTGCGTGCCATCCAGATCTCATGGGCCTCTGGGGATTTGAGGAACTCAATCAGCTCATGGGCCGCCGGGCTATCATTGGAGATGGCCCACTGCGTTCCGCCGCCGAGCACCGGCTGTCCAAGATCACCCTCGCCGCTCGCAGGGAAGTAAAAGAAATCGACGTCCTCGCCCACGACCGAGCCATCGGGGAAAAAGGAGGGGATGAAGCTCGCCTGACGGTGCATGTAGCACTGCGGCGGCGCATCAAACAGTCCCTTGGGGCTCTCGCGGAAATCGACGGAAGCCGCCGCAGCAGAACCACCGGCCACCCATTCGTCATTCAGAACGAACTCACCGAACGCCTCAATCGCCCCCACGACACGCTCGTCTGTGAATGGGATTTCATTAGCAACCCACTGGTCATACACTTCAGGGGGCTGGGTGCGCAGCATCATGTCTTCCACCCAGTCAGTCGCTGGCCAGCCAGTGGCCGCCTGCGAGCCGATGCCAATGCACCATGGCGTCTCGCCGTCCTCAACGATCTGGGCCGAAAGCGCCTTCAGCTCTTCCAGCGTCTCGGGCACTTCGTAGCCCGCATCTTCGAAATTCTCGGGGATGTACCAGACGAGGCTCTTCAGATCGACCTTGTAGAAAAAGCCATAGAGCGCGTCATTGCCATCGGGGCCCGCATAGGTGCCAAGGTCAACCCAGCTCTGGCCAGCGGCGTAGTTTTCCTTGATCCAGTCGCCCGTGCCATCGGCCAGCGGGGTGAGAAAGCCACGCTCGGCCATCACGGCGGCGAGGCCGGGCTGCGGGAAGACGGCGACGTTAGGCGCAGAGCCCGCTTCCGCGTCGATCACGATCTGCTGCTCAAAGCTATCGGAGCCGGTGTAGCGCACGTCATGGCCCGAGGCTTCGGCAAAAGCGGCCAGCACCGCCTGCACATGCTCCTCGTCAGCCCCGATCCACGGACCAGCCACGGTGATCTGTTCGGCAAGCGCAGGTCCGCTCATCAGGGCCAGAACGGCGCAGCTCGTCTTGATGGAATGCTTCATGGATATATCCTCCCGGTTGTGGTGCCGAGCGCGCAGCTCGTGTCGTGATTTCCCCCGCGCAAATTTGACTGAAGCCCGAAACGACTCAGCCCTCAAAGCGCTTTGGATGGGTCAAGCATGGATCATCCCACCCCACAGGTCAACCTGCAGCTCTCCGCCGACCCCCTGTTTTTATTACCAACTTCGCGCCTGCAGCATTTTTTCGCTGCGGCCGCAAGCCTTTGACGGCGGCGGCTCCAGCCGCTAGTCTGCGCCAAAGTTAAAAGCGCTTTGAAAGGCTCCGCGCCCATGAACCTCAAGCAACTTGCCGCGAATCTGGGCTTGAGCCAAACCACTGTCAGCCGGGCGTTGAACGGCTATCCGGAGGTTGCCGAGAGCACCCGCAAGCGCGTGCTCGCCGCTGCAACGCAGCACAACTACCGCCCCAACACCCGCGCCAAAAGCCTCGCCACGGGCCGCGCCATGGCCATCGGTCACGTCATCCCGATCAGCACCAACCACGAGATGATGAACCCCGTGTTTGGCGACTTCATCGGCGGCGCGGGCGAAATCTATGCCCGCGCCGGCTATGACATGATGCTCACCGTGGTGCCCGATGACGATGAAGACACCGCCTATCGCTCCATGGCGCAGCGCAATTCGGTCGATGGCATCGTTATCCACGGCCCCCGCAAGGATGATCCGCGCATCGCACTGCTCAAGGAGGTCGGCCTGCCCTTCGTCGTCCATGGCCGCGCGCCGGTGGACGACCATGATTACTCTTGGGTCGACGTCAACAACCGTCGCGCCTTCGAGCGGGCCACACTCCACCTTGCGGACCTTGGCCACCACCAGATCGCGCTGCTGAACGGGTTGGAAGGCATGGATTTCGCCATGCGCCGCCGCGAGGGGTTCGAGGCCGCGCTCACCGCGCGCGGGCTAACCTTCCGCCCCGAGCTTCACCGCTCTGAAGAGATGACCGAGAGCTATGGCTACGAGGCCGCCGCCGAGATGCTCGGCCACTCCAATCCGCCCACCGCCTTCCTCGTGTCCTCGCTGATCACGTCCATGGGCGTGCGCCGCGCGGTCGAAGAGCGTGGCCTTGCCATGGGCCGCGATGTGTCGATCATCACCCATGACGATGATCTCGGATACTTCAAGAACGGCGGCGAAGTGCCTGTTTTCACAGCCACCCGAAGCTCTGTGCGAGAGGCAGGCCGGATCACCGCCGAAATGCTCCTCGGCCTGATTGACAGTGAAGAATCAGGCCCCCGCCAACATATCATGGAAGCCGAGTTGACCCTTGGCTCGTCCACCGGCCCAGCCCCACGATAGGAGAACCCGATGCTCCGCCACACCCGCGCCGACTTCCCCGAAGGCTTCCTCTTCGGCACCGCCACCTCGGCCTATCAGATCGAAGGCCATGAGCACGGCGGCGCAGGCCGCACCCAATGGGATGATTTCGCCGCAACCCCCGGCAATGTCGTGGGCGCCGAGAATGGCGCGCGCGCCTGTGACCACTTCAACAAGTGGCCGCAAGACCTTGATCTGATTTCTGATGCCGGGCTTGATGTCTATCGCTTCAGCCTCTCATGGGCCCGCGTCATGCCCGAGGGTATCGGCCCGGCCAACCCCGAGGGGCTCGATTTTTACGACCGTCTCGTCGATGGCATGCTGGAGCGCGGCCTGAAACCCGCCGCCACCCTCTATCACTGGGAGCTGCCCTCGCCCCTGCTCGACAAGGGCGGCTGGCGCAACCGCGACATCGCCAAGTGGTTCGCTGATTACACCTACACCGTGATGAGCACGCTAGGCGACCGTATCTGGTCGGCCGCGCCAATCAACGAGCCGTGGTGCGTCGGCTGGCTTTCTCACTTCATGGGCCACCACGCGCCGGGCCTGCGCGACATCCGCGCCACCGCCCGCGCCATGCACCACGTCTGCCTTGCCCATGGCGAGGCGATCGGCGCCATGCGCAGCCTCGGAATGGATAACCTCGGTGCCGTCTTCAACTTCGAATATGCCCAACCCGCCGATGACACGCCCGATGCCGCCCTCGCCGCGCAGCGCTATGACGGCATTTATAACCGCTGGTTCCGCTCCGGCATCTTCAAGGGCGAATACCCCGAAGATGTGCTGGAAGGCCTCGGCCTGCATATGCCCGCGAACTGGCAGGACGATTTCGCCACCATCACCGCCCCGCTCGATTGGTGCGGCCTCAACTACTATACCCGCAAGCTCATCTCCCCCGCGCCAAATGAGCCCTGGCCGCATTACACCGAAGGCGCGGGCGATCTGCTAAAAACTCAAGTCGGCTGGGAGATCTACCCCGAGGGCCTCTTCCACTTCCTCACCGACACCGCTTCGAACTACACCGGCGACCTGCCGCTGTATGTCACCGAAAACGGCATGGCCTGGCCAGACACCCCCGGCGTGCCCGATGAGGCCCGCATCGCCTATCTCGATGCCCACCTCGGCGCGGTGCTGCACGCCATCGAGGCCGGCGTGCCGGTGAAGGGCTATTATATCTGGTCGCTGATGGACAATTACGAATGGGCGCATGGCTATGGCCCCCGCTTCGGGTTGGTGCATGTGGATTACGACAGCTTGCAGCGCACCCCCAAAGCCTCCTATGAGGCGCTGAAAGCCGCATTGAGGAAGAACGGATGACCGCAGCCGCGCTGATCGCCGATATCGGCGGCACCAACACCCGCCTTGCACTGGCCCACGGGCGCGAGCTGGACGTGGCCAGCATCAAGCGCTTTCGCAATGCCGATTTCGCCAATTTCGAGGCGGTGGTGGCCGCCTATCTGCCGCAGGTCGGCACGCCGGCCATTGATGGTGCCTGCGTGGCCGCGGCCGGGCCGGTGGTCGATGGGGTGGCAGAGCTGACCAACATTGATTGGACGCTCGATATCCCCACCATTACCCGGGCGGCAGGCACTTCGCATGTGGCGCTGCTGAACGATCTTCAGGCCCCCGGCCATGCCATTGGCCATATCGCCCCCGAGGGCCTTGTGCCGGTGATCCCCGCGGCTCAGCCTGCTGCGCCTGAGGCAACCGCGCTCGTGGTCAACGTCGGCACGGGCTTCAACGCGGTGCCCGTTCATGCCACCCCCGCAGGCCGCTTCGTGCCACCCTCCGAGAGTGGCCATGTCAACCTGCCGATCCGCACCGAGGCCGACCTTCGGCTGTCGCATTACGTGGATGACAGTCACGGCTTTCCCGCGGTTGAAGAGGTGCTTTCGGGGCGCGGGCTGGAGAACGTTTATCATTGGCATTGCGCCGAAACCGGGGCCGCGCCCGAGCTGCGTGGCAGCGATATCATTGCAGCGGCTGAGGGCGGCACGAGCCCGCAGGCGGTGGCAGCGGTGCAGACCTTCCTGCGCTTTCTGGGCACGGTTTCAGGCAATCTCGCGCTGGAGCATCTGCCATTCGGCGGGGTCTTTCTGGTCGGCGGTGTGGCCGTTGGGCTTGAACGGCTGCTGGGCACCGGTGCCTTTGCCGAGGGCTTCCGTGACAAGGGCCGGTTTGCCGGCTTCATGGGTGATTTTTCGGTCACACTGGTGCGCGATGACAGGGCTCCGCTGATCGGCTGTGCCAACCATCTGCACGAGCTTCACACCGCCTGATCTGTGCTGCGCGGCGCGGGGTTGAAAAATCCTTCGCCCGGCGTGCGATTTCCTCATCTGGCGTAAGTTAATCTTAAGACCTGTCGGGCATCCCTTCCTCATCCAACCGACCGGATGAAGGAGTCGATCCATGCTTCCGCCCTTCGCCCCATACCAAAAGGGGCCTGCCCGATGAGCGATGCCAGTCTACGCCTGCCGCTTCCCGCGCGGCTCGATCTGCCCGCCGCCGCCCCGCTGCGCGATGAGTTGCTCGGTCATGCCGGCAAGCCGCTCGTGCTTGATGCCAGCGCCTGCGAAAGCCTGGGCACGCCCGGCCTGCAAGTGCTGCTCTCTGCCGCCAAGAGCTGGCGAGAGGCCGGGGTGAGCCTGTCGGTGGATGCGTTGAGCGAGGAATGCGCGGCGCAGCTCGCCATTTTCGGGCTCACCGCCGATGACCTTTGCAGCAAGGAGCTCGCCGCATGAGCCTTTCCATTTTGGCGGTGGATGACAGCCGCACCATCCGCGACATGCTCAAGCTCGCCCTCTCCCAGGCCGGGTTTGCCCCGCAGGTGGCCGAAGACGGGCTGCACGGGTTGGAAGTGCTGGAAGATATGGTCGATGACGGCACGCCGCCCGATGCGATCATCACGGACATCAACATGCCCCGGATGGATGGGTTCGGCTTCATCGACGCCGTGCGCGCCAAGGATCAGCACCGCGCCGTGCCCATTCTCGTGCTCTCCACCGAGAGCGCCGATGAGTTGAAGGCCCGCGCCCGCACCTCCGGCGCAACCGGATGGATCGTCAAGCCCTTCGATCCGGTCAAACTGGTGCGCGCCATCAACATGGTCGCAGGCAAAGGAGCTGCATGATGTCCGAAACAGATCCGATGGCCGAAATCCGGGCCAGCTTCTTCATCGAATGCGAAGAACTGCTCGAAAGCCTGCAAGACGGGCTGACCGCGATGGACGATGGCGACACAGACGCCGAAACCATCAACGTTTGCTTCCGTGCGGTGCATTCTATCAAAGGCGGTGCCGGGGCCTTCGGGCTGGAAGAGCTGGTGCGCTTCGCTCACCGGTTTGAAACCGTGATGGACGAAATCCGCAATGGCCGGCTGGAGCCCACACGAGACACCATCGCCCTCTTCTTCCGCGGTGCCGATGTGCTTTACGATATCGTCCGCGCTTCCCGCGATGGTGAAACCCTCGACAAGGCCACCACCGAAGCGGTTCTGGGCGATCTCGAAGCGCTGGTCGGTGGCGTTATCGAGGAGGAAGAAGCCGAAGAAGAGATCGACTTCGCTCCGATGACGCTCTCCCTCGATCCGCTGGACGCAGAGGAAGAGCCGGAGGCGGCAGATGCCTCTACCGCCCCGGCCATCCACGTGCGGTTTCACCCCACTGCCGAACTCTTCGCCTCGGGCAACGAACCACGCCACATGCTGGCCGCCTTGGGTGATTTCGGTGAAGTCACCACCACCTGCGACATCTCAAACCTCCCGCCCCTCGCCGATCTGGTGCCCGAAGAGAGCGCCATCGGCTGGGAGGTGCAAATCGCCGGCAGCGCTCAAAAGGACGAGGTTGCCGAAATCTTCGAATTCGTGGACGGCTTGTGCGAACTCTCGATCGAGCAAACCGGCACCCCATCCGCAGGCCTGCCAAACCTCGACACCATCGTCATTCCCGGCACGGTCGATGATGGCGAGGCACCGGGCACAGCATCGGAGGAAGACTCCGAGTCAGAACCGGAGCCCGAGCCAATGAGTGAAATGCCAGCCCCAGAGGCCCCGCCCGCGCCCACTCCCGCAGCCGCAAAACCGGCCCCCGCCACCAAACCGCCCTCGGGCGCTGCAAAGGACGGCAAGCAATCCGCCGCCGGGGCCAAGGCCACCGTCCGGGTTGACCTCGACCGCATCGAGCGGCTGGTCAACCTCGTCGGCGAGTTGGTCATCAATCAGGCCATGCTGAGCCAGAGCGTCGCCGAAGCGGGGATTCCGGCAAATTCCACCGTCGCATCAGGGCTGGAAGAGTTCCTGCAACTCACCCGCGACATCCAGGAAAGCGTGATGATGATCCGCGCCCAACCGGTCAAATCGCTGTTCCAGCGCATGAGCCGGATCGTGCGCGAAAGTTCCTCAATGGTCGGCAAATCCGTGCGCTTCATCACCGATGGCGAGCAAACGGAAATCGACAAAACCGTGATCGAGCGGCTCGCTGATCCGCTCACCCATATGGTCCGCAACGCGGTCGATCACGGGCTTGAAACCACCGAGGGGCGCATCGCCGCCGGCAAGCCCGCCGATGGTGTTGTTACCCTAACAGCGGCGCACAAGTCCGGTCGCGTGGTGCTGGAAATCAAGGACGATGGCGGCGGCATCAACCGCGACGTGGTCAAGGCCAAGGCCGAGGAAAAGGGCCTGATCCCACCCGGCGTGCCCATGCAGGACCAGGAGATTGATAACCTCCTCTTCCTGCCCGGCTTTTCCACCGCAAAAGAAGTCTCCGACCTCTCCGGTCGCGGTGTCGGCATGGATGTCGTGCGCAGCTCGATCCAGGCCCTCGGCGGGCGCGTCACTATCACTTCGGAGCCGGGCGTTGGCACGACCTTCTCCATATCGCTGCCCCTTACCCTCGCTGTGCTGGACGGGATGGTCGTCGAAGCCGGAGGCGAGATCCTCGTGGTGCCGCTCGGCTCGATCTCCGAAACCCTGACGCTTCAGTCCAGCGACATGGAACAGCTCGGCGCAGGCACCCAGCTTGTGCGCATCCGTGAAGAGTTCGTCCCGATCCTCGACATGGCGGTGCAACTCGGCTTCCGCACCCCGCTCGACAGCTACGAGGGCAGCTCGGTGCTGCTCATAACGATGGAAGATAACACCCGCTCCGCTCTGGTGGTGGAACGGATCGTCGAGCAACGCCAGGTCGTCATCAAAGGGCTGCAGGAAAGTTATGGCCGCGTGCCCGGTATCGCGGCGGCCACAATTCTCGGCAATGGCCGCATCGCCCTCATCCTCGACCCGGCGGATCTGATCGCCTCGGCGGGCACCTCCCGCAATATGCAAACCTTCGATCTTGCAGGATAATCTCGTGACACAAACCGATGACAACGCCCAAGACCCCACCCGCCAGGAGTTGCTCAGCTTTCACGTTGGCGCGCAGGAGTATTCGATCGACATCATCTCGGTGCGCGAGATCCGCAGCTGGACAGAGGCCACCCCCCTGCCCCATGCCCCGCCCTATGTGCGCGGTGTCATCAACCTGCGCGGCACGGTGCTGCCAATCATAGACCTCGCCAAACGCCTCAGCATCCCCGCAGGTGAAAAGAACGAGCGAAATGTCATCGTCGTGGTCCAATCCGGCGACAATACCGTTGGCCTGCTGGTTGACGCGGTTTCTGATATCTTCGCCGTCTCGGAGGCTGAGCTGCAGGCCCCGCCGGACATGTCCAGCGACGGATCTTTGAAATGCGTCCGCGCGCTCACGATCCATGAAGAGCGCATGCTACGCGTGCTTGATCTGGCCGCCGTTCTGCCCAACATTGATGCCGAGGCCGCGTGAGCACAGCCCAAGCCATATCTCCCGCGCGCGTGGCGCAGCAGGCCGGTGTGGAAGCGCCAGAGCCGATGTCGCCAGAAAAACGCGCCCAGTTTGACGCGATCGCGGGCATGGCCCGCGATGCTGCCGGGCTGAATATTGTCCCCGAGAAGGCGGCGATGGTTTTTTCACGGATCGGCAAGCGGCTTCGCGCCCTGAAGCTTTCAGGGGTGGATGATTACATCGCCCTGTTGCAGGGTCCGGAGGCCGGTGAGGAACGCGAGCATCTGATCTCGGCCCTGACAACGAATGTCACCAGCTTCTTCCGCGAAAACCATCACTTCGAACATTTTGCTGCCCGGCATTTGCCTAAGCTCATTGAGAAGGCCCGCGCAGGCGAGCGGGTGAGGCTCTGGTCTGCCGCCTGTTCCTCCGGGCAGGAGCCCTACAGCCTCGCCATGGTGGTGCTCGAGCAGTTCCCCGATGCCCAACGTCACGACCTGAAGATCCTTGCCACAGACGTTGATCAGCAAATCCTCGCCGCGGCCCGTGCCGCAACCTATGCACCGGATCTTGTGGCCCCACTCAAAACCGGCGGGCGGGATCGCTTTCTGCATCCGGTTGAGGGAGGCGATATGAGGGTGTCCGACGACGTCCGCAGCCTGGTGTCTTTCCGCCACCTCAATCTCATGGGCGACTGGCCGATGAGGGGCAAGTTCGATGCGATCTTCTGTCGAAACGTGATGATCTATTTCGACCAACCCACGCAAAACCGGCTGATCTACCGTTTTGCCGACATCTGTGCCTTCAACGCTGTCCTCTATCTCGGGCATTCCGAGCGGATCGATCCGGCGGCCGGTGCCCCGTTTTGTCAGGTGGGCCAAACGACCTTCGCTTTCGATTCAACGGCCCACCCCCCAGTTTCGCCGCGCCCAAGCGCCCATCAGGAGTAACCAGATGTCCCTCCGAGAAAAGCTCCACGTCATGGTTGTAGACGATATGTCCACAAGTCGCGGCCTGATCCTTCAGGCTCTTGATGCGATGGGTGTCACCAACGTGCGCTACACCGCTGATGGCAACGCCGCCATGGCCGAACTAGAGAAAAAGCCGGCCCATCTTGTCATCTCCGACTACAACATGCCGGGGATGGATGGCCTGCACCTGCTCAAGGCCCTGCGCACCCATGCAAGGTTGAAAGGCATCGGCTTCATCCTGATCACCGGAAAGGCGGACAAGCAGATCATCGACACCGGCCGGGCCCTCGGGATGAACAACTTCATCAAGAAGCCATTTCAGCCAAAGGATCTCCATGCCTGCATGGAAGCCGTGGTGGGCCGCCTATGACCGCTGTCGAGACCATTCAAACCGGCCCAGCGGATCTTTCGATTTCCGCCCTTCTGACCCGCTTGGCCGACACGCTTGATGGGTTGGCAGCCCGCACTTTTCAGATGCAGGACGATCTCGGCAACTTCCTCACGCAAGCCGGCCACCCCTCCCGCGCACAACTGAGAGAACTCCAGGGCCTCGATCTAATCCATCAGACTCTTGATGATCTTCGGGCCGCCGCACATCTTGCCGCAGACGCGGCCGGCCGCAACGACCACATCGACATTGTCGCCCTTGCGGATCTGCTCCGCCTAGAGAGCTGCCGGATCGCATTGCTCCAAGGTGGTGAAGCCGCGTTGGAAGAAGAACGCCCCTGCGGTGAAGTCGACCTGTTCTAAAGAGGGCTCTTTTTACAGTAGCGTTCATGGAATCTCTTGCCCGGTGCAAGGTTAGACCGCGAAGGCGTGGCTACTCTTTGAAACCGCCAGTCGCGTTGCCCTCGCCGGGCGCTATCATCTCTTTGACGATCTGACACCGTAAGGATCAGCCGATGGCCGACCTCAACGGTGCGTAGCCCAAAATCCGCTCTGAAAATGTGCACTCA
Organism: Oceanicola sp. D3; assembly: GCF_006351965.1. Lineage (NCBI taxonomy): Bacteria > Pseudomonadati > Pseudomonadota > Alphaproteobacteria > Rhodobacterales > Roseobacteraceae > Oceanicola > Oceanicola sp. D3. Next base: position 2,241,385 of record NZ_CP040932.1, on the reverse strand, counting down.
CCAGAAGCTCAGCGAGCAGGAGGAGGGGCGTAAAGTAGGCCCCGCATACATGGATCATGCAGTTCGAGAACCTTCAAAACAATTCGAGCGCGTCATCCGCCGCGGCTTTTTCTTGCGCTGGGGCGGCAACGGGTTCTTCAAACTTGGCAATCAACATTTGCCGGGCCCGCCCGTTTTCCGGCCAAAACTGAACACGACGCCCCAGCGTTCCACCCAGCGACTGACCGGTAAGCGGAATATGCTCGCGCTCCAGAAACTCTGTCACGAAGGCCCCATTGCGTGCGCCGATGTCGGAGCTTGCCTTGATCATTCGTGCCCCGCCGAACACTTTTGCTTCGAGGCATTCGCGCCTGGCACCGGCCTTGAGCATGCCATTGATGAGAAGTTCCATTGCATTGGCACCCGCGGCGGCCTGATACAAATCGGTGCCGCCACCGCCGGGCAAGAGAATGTGGTTCATCCCCCCCAAACGCGACTGGCGGTCCCAAAGGCACACGGAAACGCAACTGCCGAGGATAGTGGTCAGCATCATCTCGGGGTCTCCAGAAACCCCAAACTCGCCCTGCGCGACGTGCATTGTTGGCCCCCTTCCTGTCATTGCATCGACTCCCGGCCACGTCCGCAAAGCGATAGGATTTTGGCGCCCATGCCATCGAGAGGCACCAGCGCTTCGGCGGCACCGGTTTCCCAAGCGACGCGGGGCATGCCCCAAACCGTGCTGCTTTCTCGGCTTTGTGCCAGGCTGCGGGCGCCTGCATCCCGCAGAGCAAGCATGCCGCTGGCGCCATCGCGCCCCATGCCCGTCAGCAAGACGGCCAAACATTGCGGCGCCATCGGCTCGGCGGAGAAGAACAAGCGGTCGACGGAAGGGCGGTGGCCGCTCATCAGGGGAGCCTCCACCATGCGGCAGCGCGGTGCGGCGCGAGGTGTGTGCACCAGTTCGAGGTGATGAGCCCCGCCCGGAGCAAAGACCACCATGCCCTGCGTCACCTCCAAGCCTTCACGGGCCAGCGCAACACGTGGAGCGATCAGCCCTGAGAGCCGATGGGCGAGGCTTTCCATGAACTGAGGCGGCATATGCTGAACCACCACAATCGGCGGTGCGTTGGGTGGCATGCCTCCGAGGACGCGTTCGAGCGCCTCCACCCCCCCGGTCGAGGAGCCGATCAACACCAATCGGCCGTTCCACCTGAAACTTGAATGATCACGCGGAACAGGGCGCGAGGCGCGAGGCTCAACGCGGGCGAGAGAGGCGTCAAAAATCCGGTCAGTCACCTCGGCCGCGCCATCCGGTCGGCCAAACCCGTCTTTCCCGAGGCAGTCGATTGCCCCCTTGGCCAAGGCCTCAACGGCGAGGTCGCTGCCCGGGCCGGTGCCGGAAGACAGCATGACTACGGGGAGCGGGCGCAGCGAGATGATCTTTTCCAAAAAGCTCAAGCCGTCCATCCGTGGCATCTCGACATCAAGCGTTACCACATGGGGGTTTGTCGCCTTGATGACAGAGCGCGCCTCGTAAGGGTCTGCCGCCTCGCCCACCACGTCAAACCTGCCGTCGGAGGTCAACAACTGGCCAAGGATGGCGCGCATGGTGGTGCTGTCGTCCACAATGACAACGCGCCTCTTTTCAACCATCAAAGTCATCCCTCTTATTCAAGTCCACGCGGATTAACGCCCTAGAATTCTTCCCAGTCCTCGTCATCGGGGGGGATGGCCAGCGCGGCTGAACCATCACTCCGGGGAACAGAGGGGCGTCCACTGCGGAAAGTGGGTGTTGGGGCGACGGGCGGTGTGGCGGTATCTGACGTGTGGGCTGTTTGGTCGGGCTTTTCTGCCGGTGAAGACGGTTGAGCAGTTGCCTCAGCGTCATCTGCCTCCATCTTATCGCCGGCAGGTTCTTTGGCGGCGAGAGGCTGTGCGGCAGCTGCAGGAGCCGGGGTTACGGTGGCCTCCCTTTCCTCTGTGATGTCAGCGACTTTGCCGATTTCAAAGCGGCTTACCGTTTGCTTCAAGAGGTCGGCTTCGCCAGAAAGGGACTGGCTTGCGGCATTGGTCTGCTCGAACATCGCTGCATTTTGCTGTGTCACCTGATCGAGCTGGTTCATCGCGGTATTGATCTCGTCAAGGCCGCTCGATTGCTCCTTGGCCGATTTCGCAATTTCCGAGACATGGCCTGCGATGTCGGTCACGCTGGTGACGATTTCCCGAAGGGCCTCGCCCGTCTGACCCACAAGATCGACCCCGCGTTTCACGTGATCTCCCGAAGAGGAAATCAGGCCGGAGATTTCCCGTGCCGCATCCGAGCTGCGCTGTGCCAATGCGCGCACTTCCGAGGCGACGACGGCAAAGCCGCGCCCGGCTTCGCCCGCGCGCGCCGCCTCGACCCCGGCGTTGAGTGCCAACAGATTTGTCTGAAAGGCGATGTCCTCGATCACCGTGATGATCTTGGAAATCTGGTCAGAGCTGCTGGAGATCTGGCCCATCGCCGCAACAGCCTCGCTCACCACCTTGCCGCCCTGCTCCGCATTGCCGCGCGCCTCCGTCACCATCTGGTTGGCACGATCGGCGCCCTGTGCGGCGGATCGGACGCTGGAGGTGAGTTCATCAAGCGCGGCGGCGGTCTCTTCCAATGTCGTCGCCTGACGCTCCGTTCGGCGTGAAAGATCATCGGCAGAGGTGGCAATTTCGCCCACCTCCCGGTGTATTGCGCCCGCGTTCTCCGTCACCATGGCGATGGCCTCGCGCAGCTTGGAGGCCGCCTCGTTGAAGTTGATGCGCAGCTCGTCATAGCCCTCGGAAAACTGCTCATCGAGCAGCTTGGTCAGGTTGCCTTCTGCCAAGGCCATGAGCCCCACGCGCAGGCTGTCGACCACCTGTGTCTGTGCTTCGGCCACGCGGCTCTGCTCCCGCTCGGCCTCTGCGAGCTTTTCGCGGTCCTCCGTGACGTCGGAGCCCATGAACAGGAACATCGCAACCTGCCCATCGGTATCGCGCACCGGGGAAAACCCGCCCTGAAGCCAGCGCAACTCGCCATTCGGGCCGCGCAAGCTGAACAAGCCAAACACGTTCTCGCCCTGCTCCAACCGCTCCAAAACCGTTCCGGTTTTGGCATCGCTCTGCGGATCGAATTGGAAGAGCTCTGGCGCGCCCTTGCCCAGCAAATCCTCAGGGGCACAGCCAAGAACCTCAGCCATCGTGCCGTTGACTTCGAAGACCTTCGCCTTGCGGTCCATCTTGATGGTGGCCAGGAAACGGTTGATGGAGGTCATCAGCGCCCGATCCATAAATTCCTGTGTCGCGTTCGCCAGCTCCACAACGGTGCCAATCGGGGCACCCTGATCATCCACCACCGCGCCCACGCGCATGGAAAAGCGGGTGTCGTCGAGCCGGAAGAACAGCGTGCGCGGCAGATCTTCTGGCGTATCGAGGGACCGCTGCAGGCTGTCCGGGTTTGGCATCAACTGGTCAATTCCCTGCCCCGTCAGCTCGCCAGTGCCGCTATAGAGCCCGCCCGCCGCAAAGGTATCGGCGTGTTTGTCGAAGAACGCTTCAACGGCGGCATTGGCGTAGCTGACGCGAAGATCGGAATCGAGCATGAGCATCGGCGCAGAGCTGGCCTGAAAACCGGCGCCACGGAAGATGTTGTCCTGTTCCGCGGCCTGGGCGCCCTGAAGTTTGTCGCGCAGGGTTTCGGCGCTGCGCGCCATCTCGCCAAGCTCGTCCCCGCGTGCGCTGCCAGATACGGCGTGGGAGTATTCGCCCCGCGTCAGCCCCTGCAACCCGTTGCGCACTGCCGTCACTGGCCCGACGATCCCGCGAGACAGGGCGAACCCCACTGCCGTTGCCAGCAGCAGCAATATCGTTCCGCCAATCGCGGCTTTGGTCAGCAATCTATTGATCCCGCCAAAAGCAGCCTCATCGGTCATTTGCGCCGAGACGGCCCAGATAAAGCTGCCAAAGTCGACAGGCCCATAGGCGGCCAGCCCCGTCTCACCGGTATGGATCGGCCCGGTCAGGCGCCCAACTTCGCCTTGCAGCGCGCGGCGAACCGCCTCATCGTCCAGAGGCTCAATCGCCGCCAGCCCCGCCGTGTTGCGTTGCTTCATGTCGCTTCCGGCGAAGATCTCCTGAATCCCTGCACTCTGCGATATCAGCGAAGCGACCTGATCGGTTGGCATTTGCACAGCCAGCACACCCTGCAACGTGCCGTCTTCGCGGGTAATTGCGATCCCGGCAAAGCCTGCTGGCGCGCCGTTCGATGGCCCATAGGGGGCGTAATCAACGAAAAACACCCGCTCTTCTGCGCCTGCCTGGGAGACAGCGCCGCGATACACTTCTCCAAGCCCGCTTTCGGCCCAGGGCCCCTCCACCACGTTGGTAGCAAAGTCGAGCTCCTTGAAGACGCTGTAAATCACGTTGCCATCGGCATCCATGAGGAAGACGTCATAATAGCCACGCACCTGCTGGAGCGCCCGAAAGAAGCCGTGATAGCGACGGTGCGCGATAGAATAGCCCGACCCATCGCGGGCGAAGTCGTAAAGGTGCTTCTCCCCCACGGGATGCGGGTTCTCCTCGATATAAAGCCGCTGCAGATCACTGGCCGGGTCTTCAATCGCGGCAAAGGCACCGGTGAGCTTTTGCAGCGCCGAGGTCACCGTGGCTTCGGTAGAATTCACCACGAGATCGCTGCGGATGGTATCCACCCAGCCCTGCAGGGCCGCACGGTCCTTTTCCAGCGCGGCATCAAGGCGGGCATAGGCCGAGCGCTCCGCGTTCTTCCACCCTTCCATGGCCAAAAGGCCGAGAAATCCGGCCACGGTGACAGCGACGATAAGAAAAATCAGCAGCGGCAGCTTTGTCCGCAGTTTCATGTTGCTCAGCATGGGTCTCAAGGTCTCCGGAGCCGTGGCAGGCGGCCCACGCCCATTGCAGGCGGGCCGATCTCAGCTCCGGAAATGCCTCAAGGGTGCTAAAATAGGTTTAACCAACGCCAGATTCTGGCACCGCGCCTCAGGCCGGTTGCCGTATCCGCGCCAGCACCGTCCAAGCCAGCATTGCCGCGCCAATGCCGCAGGCCGCGATGGCCCCCACCATCGGCACCGAGGTGCCATCGTGGAACGGCCCCGCCAGCATCACCGCCACCCCGCCGGCCACCATTTGCAACGTGCCGCCGAGGCTGGAGGCCATGCCGGCAATCTCGCCATGATCGTCCAGCGCCATGACCATGGTCGTGGGGATCACGAGGCCCAAAAAGGCGTTGGCAATAAAGAGCCCGGCCATCACCACCACAAGGCTGCTGCCGCCCGAGGCCACCACTGCAAACAGCACCGAGGCCGCCAGCGCAAAGCCCGAAACCCCGGCCAGCACCACGCGTGAAAGCCCCACACGCTCCGCCAGCGGCCCGGCGATCTGGCTCGCCCCAAAGAACCCGGCGGCATTCACCGCGAAGGCGAGCGAAAAGCCGGTTGGTGTCAGGTCAAACTCCTGCCGGTACACATAGGGCGCCAGCGAGATGAACACGAAAAAGCTGGCCATCCCGAGCCCGCCCACAAAGGTCAGCCCCATGAACTTCACATCACGCAACAGCACCCCACAGGCCCGGCTCAGGGCCTTGACGTTCACCTTCACCCGGCGTTCCGGCGGCAGCGTCTCTGGCAGGGCAAAATGCATCAGCGTCACGCAGGCCAGCGCCGCCACAGCCAGCACCCAGAAGATCGTCCGCCACCCCGCAGCAGCGGCCACGCCCGAGCCAGCCAGCGGGGCCAGCATGGGCGACACGGAGATCACCAGCATGATCAGCGCCATCATGCGCGTCGCCTCTGGCCCGGTGTGCAAATCGCGGATGATCGCACGCGGGATCACCATCACCGCCGCGCCGCCAAGGCCCTGCACAACGCGCCAGCCCACCAGCGCCTCAAGGCTTCCGGCCATTGCCGCGCCCACCGAGCCAATCGCAAAAACCCCGAGCCCGAAATACACCGGCAGTCGCCGTCCAGCCTGATCGGCCCAAGGGCCATACACCAACTGCGCAAGGCCGAAGGCGATGAAATAGCCCACAATCGTGGCCCCCATCGCCGCCTCATCCACGCCAAGCGCAACCCCGATCTCGGGCAACAGCGGCAGGTACATGTCAATCGCGAAGGGGCCAACCATCGACATGAGGCCCAAGATCAACGCGGAGCGAAACAGCCCCTGAGGCTTCGGCATCGTCTATCCTTTCAGAAACGGGCCGCACAGACGGGCTGCATCGCGGCACGCGGCGGAACCTAGCGATTTGCCGCCCCCCGTCCAGCCCGGGGCCGAAAATTTCTTGCTCTCGTCATACATCTGCTGACAAATGCGGCGGATGACCAAGCGCCCTGCCCCATTCGCCACGCACCTCATCTCGGGCTACGGCGGCTGCCCGATCTCGGTGGCCGAGTATGGCACCCCCGATGGCCCGCCAATCCTCTTCGTGCATGGCTGGTCGCAGGCGCACCTCTCCTTTGCCCGGCAGTTCACCTCGCCCGCGCTGGCAGGCTTCCGCATGGTCGGGTTTGACCTGCGCGGCCATGGCGCAAGCGGCAAGCCGACCGACCCAGAGGCCTATGCCGGCTCCGCGCCATGGGGGGGCGACATTGCAGCGGTGATCGAAGCGCTCTCGCTCTCCCGCCCGCTGCTGCTGGGCTGGTCGATGGGCGGCAAGGCGCTCTGCGACTACCTCGCGCTGCATGGTGACGCGGCCCTCTCAGGCACCGCGATGATCGGCACCGGCCCCACCTCCGGCAAATACATCCCCCCCGAGGCGCGCGAGTTGCGCATGGCCGATCCGGATGTGCTGGCCAAAGGGATGCTCTCAGAGGTGCTGGCCGAAAATCTCTCCGCCACCGAGGCCTTCCTGCACGCCTGCTTCCACCAGCAGCCCGCCGCAGAAGACTTTGCCGCGATGATGGGCTTCAACATGATGTGCCCGCCCGAAATTCGCGGCCAGACCCGCCAACGCCACGCAGATTACCGCCCCGCCGCCCGCGCCACGCAGCACCCCTGCCTCGTGGTCTGGGGCGCGCATGAACGGGTGATGCCCAAGCCGATTTTCGATGAATGTGCCGACGAATTCGCCCATGCCGAGGCGCATGTTTTCGAACACTCCGGCCACGCGCCCTTCTGGGAAGAGCCCGAGCGGTTCAACGCCCTGCTGGCTGCCTTCGCAACCCGCCTCTTCGGCGGTGCATCGACCTAAAAGGTAAAGACCTCAAGGTTCGCCCCGCCCCGCGTTTCGCCCGAAAGATCGCGCGTCACCTCCAGCCCAAGCCGCAGCCCGGGCCTGTCCACAATGTTGATGCGTGCGCCAACTTCCAGCCGATAGCGATTACGGGAACTCGGGCCAACAAAATGCACCCGCCGCAGCGCATTGGCCGCCATGGGAGAGAGCTTCTCTACCTTGCCAAGCAGCACATCCTGCCAGATCAGCTCGTCGATGATGTGCTGAATGGCATCCGGGTTATAGATCTTCTCCCCATTCGGCCCCAGTGCGACAAAGCCGAAGGTATCAACATGCACGCTGCATCTCCCCGATGACACCGCCACATGCAGGCTCGGCACCCCAACCTCACGATAGCCCTGGCCCTGCGTGGCCCCGGCGGCAACGGCATCGCACAGATGGTTCCGGTTGTCGGGCTCAAAGCCTCTGCGTTTCAACGCAGCTTCAAAGGTGTCCGCATCGCGCGGCTGAAATTTGAAGCCAACGCCATGGGTCTTGCCGAGCGATTTCACTTCGCTGATATGGGAGGGAAGATTGATGAAATGGCGCTTGTGAAACCGCGAGCAAATATCCTTGTAGATATCGCTCGACAGCAAGGCCCCCATCCCGACCGTTTTCAGATCTGCCTCTTTCGCCATCCCCGCCTCCCCCCATCCACTGTTGGGCGAGTGTAGCACGAAAGCCGTCGTCAGGCCCGGTAAACCGTTATTGCCCGCGATCGGGGGCCTGTCGCCCCCGAATGGTGGCCTCATTGGCCTGCGCCGCCTGAGCGGGGAGTTTGCAATGCAGCCGCAGCATCGCCTCGCAAGATTCGACTATGCATGGGTTGTGCATCACTTGTGCATAGGATGTTGCCCCGGTAACTTGATACCCCATTTGCATAAAGATCACTGGGCAATGCCCTGACCAATATCACCAATTCAGCATCAAGCGCAGCCCAAGCAGTTCGCGCAGCGCCGCATCGCAGAAAGTTTGCAAACTGGATCTAAGGCCCTGTTAAAGCAGGGTATTCCTCTCCCTTCACGAAATCTCAATCGCTTTTGCCTAACATCCAGGCTCCCCGCGGATAAAACGCGTGAAAGGCAAAGGCAAAAAGCAGGTCGTGCGCCACGTCCTCTCCCTTCTCGTTGCGCACCCGGATCATGCCCACATCACGTCCCTTGGCGATGGTGCCGCTGTCGAGGGCGCTCGCCTGCAAGCCCGTCCAGTTGATCACAACCCCGGCTTCGCGGATCTCGCCTGCCTTCGCGATCCGCGGCAAGGGCCATGCGCGCTGGCCAACCCGAACCACACGCACCAGCGGCGGAATGCCATGCGGCGGCATTTCGCCATTGAAAAGAAACGGTTTTTTCGAGCTGTCATACCGCTCATACGGGTTTGTGCCATAGGGCCGCCCGTGGTTCGGTTCCGCCATCACCTCGCCCCTCGGATTGCGGGTGGCAAAGCTTTCCCAACTCTCCATCCAGCTCGGCAGCGGTGACAATTGCGCCCCGGTCAGCTTGCCCACAATCGCCTTGCCCGTGGCCTGCTGCCACCAGCTCTCGGTCTGTCGATCATACATGATCATATCCGAGTTCCGCAGCTTGCCCGTCACCCCGAATTCCAGCGTTTCCCGCTTGTTCTTCCGGTAGTAAACCAGCGCAGAATTGCAGAGCGGGCAATAGGTTACGGCAATCGGAAGGCCCTGAAACCTGTCATTCACAATCTCATGCCAGATCAGATACCGCAGCGGATAGGCCCGCGCTTTTCCGGCAATCTCCAGTGTAATCACCGGCTCCCGCGCCGCGAGCTTCGCCTTACTCACCGCAATGAACTTCGGCGCCGTCAACGCCGGAATCCCGTCTTTCCCCGGCCCGCCAGAAAGGATCTCAACCCAGTTTTCAACACTCGTCTTGGAAAAATCGGTGCGCGGCCACTCGTTCTTCCAGAATCCCGGGTCCGCCATCGCCACCCCGGCCGTCAGCACCAGCCAAGCCATTGCCCGCAAAAGAAAACCCATGGCACCCTCCCCTTCGTTCAGGTCAAGGATGCCATGGGCTGATCGTTTCACATAGCCCACTCACGCAGGCTTGAGGTCACTCTTGTAGGGTGACGCTCTGCATCACGTCGGGGTTTTCCACCACACCGCTGCCGGGCACGCCGCGGGTGATCTGGTCAACAACCTCCATGCCCTCGATGACATGGCCTACCACGGTATAGCTCCCGTTCAGATGAGTTGCCGGGGCGAACATGATGAAAAACTGGCTGTTCGCACTGTCCGGGTCATTAATGCGGGCCATGCCCACGGTGCCGCGCACATAGGGCTCGTCAGAGAATTCCGCAGGCAAATCAGGCAGTTTCGATCCGCCCGTGCCCGCGCGGCTCAGGTCATCGCCCTTCCCAAACTCCACATCGCCCGTCTGGGCCATGAAGCCCTCCATCACCCGGTGAAACACCACCCCGTCATAGGCCCCGGCCTCCGCAAGCGCGGTGATCCGGTTCACATGCTCCGGCGCGAGATCGGGGCGCAGGTCGATCACGACATCGCCCTTGCCCGCCACCGTGATCACGATGTTCGGCCCATCGGTGTCTTCCGCCGCCTCGGCCTCGCTCACGGTGCCGTTGCTGAACAGGAAGAACGCCGCCAAAAAGGCCAGCCCGACGGCGAAGATGCCGCCCGCAAAGACCTTGCCGTCAGACATCGGCGGCCACCTTCACGCTTTTCATCACGCCCGGGTTCGCAGGCGGCTCGCCGCGCGGGATCGCATCCACATGCTCCATCCCGTCGATCACCCGGCCATAGACGGTGTAATTGCCGTTGAGGAAGTGAACGTCATCAAAACAGATGAAAAACTGGCTGTTCGCGCTGTCCGGGCTCTGGCTGCGGGCCGCGCCGATCACGCCGCGATCAAACGGCAGCTTGTTGAATTCGGCAGGCACGTTGGGCAGATCAGAGCCACCGGTGCCCGCACGCCGGGTGTCACCACCGGCCTTGCCATGGGCCACATCGCCCGTCTGGGCCATGAAGCCTTCGATCACCCGGTGAAACACCACGTTGTCGTAGGCCCCGGCACGCGCCAGTTCCTTCATCCGCGCGCTGTGCTGCGGCGCCACATCGGGCAGCAGCTCGACGGTCACAGTGCCGCCTTCCAGCTCAATCAGAATGGTGTTCTCGGGATCCTTGATATCGGCCATGCTCGCCTCCTCATGTTCAAAGTCGCGCGCACCCTATGCGCGCACGGGCCGGAGGGAAAGGCCCGCGTTGACCGCGCCGTTCAAACCGGCGAGAACGGGGCAACAGATGGAGGTGGCAATGGCCTGGAAAACCCTTGACGACATGGACCTTGCAGGCAAGCGAGTGCTGGTGCGGGTCGATATCAACGTGCCCGTAGACGGTGGCAAGGTGACAGACAGCACCCGGATCGACCGGATCGTTCCCACCGTGAAGGACATTCTCGCCAAGGGCGGCAAGCCGATCCTGCTGGCCCACTTCGGGCGGCCCAAGGGCAAGGTGGTGCCCGAAATGTCGCTGGAGGTCACCCTGCCCGCGCTCTCCGAGGCGCTCGGCCAAAAGGTCGCCTTCGCCGATGGCGGCTGGGATGCCGCCGTGGCCACTCTCTCCGAGGGCCAGGTGCTTCTGCTTGAAAACATGCGCTTCTTCCCCGGCGAAGAGGCCAACGACCCGGAGTTCGCCAAGGAGTTGGCCGCTCTGGGAGACATCTATTGCAACGATGCCTTCTCCGCCGCCCACCGCGCCCATGCGTCCACCGAGGGCGTCGCCCACCTGCTGCCCAGCTGCGTGGGCCGGAACATGCAGGAAGAGCTGGAAGCCCTCGAAGGCGCACTTGGCGATCCGATCCGCCCGGTGGCCGCCGTGGTTGGCGGGGCAAAGGTTTCGACCAAGATCACCCTGCTCTCCAACCTGCTCGACAAGGTCGATCACCTGATCATCGGTGGCGGCATGGCCAACACCTTCCTGCTGGCCCAGGGCTACGAGATTGGCCAGAGCCTCGCAGAGGCCGAAATGACCGGCACCGCGCTGGAAATTCTCGAAAAAGCCAAGACCTCCGGGTGCAAAATTCACCTGCCTGTCGACGTGGTCGTGGCTGAAGAATTCAAAGCCCGCGCGCCCCACAAGGTTTGCCCGGCGCAGGAGTGTCCGGCCGAAGGCATGATCCTCGACGCGGGCCCCAAGACGGTCGCCAACATCTGTGCCGTCTTCGAAGAGAGCGAAACCCTCATCTGGAACGGCCCGCTTGGCGCCTTCGAAATCATGCCCTTCGGCGCGGCCACCTATGCCGCCGCCCGTCAGGCCGGCGCGCTGACCGACAAGGGCGAGCTGATCACCGTGGCCGGCGGGGGTGACACCGTGGCGGCGCTGAACAACGCCAAGGCCAGCTATCAGTTCACCTACATCTCCACCGCAGGCGGCGCGTTCCTTGAGTGGATGGAGGGCAAGACCCTGCCCGGCGTCGCCGCGCTCGGGGGTTAACGCCGCACGCGCTGGGTTTCGATGACGAATTGATAGGGCACGTCGAGCGGCGGCCCGGAAGTTTGGCGCATCACGATATCAATGGCGTTCCCGACCACGATATTGGGGCCGATGATATCTCCAAGCGCATACAGGCCCGCCTGCGCAGCGCCGCTGAAAAGCCCCTGCCGGTAGAGCCGCCGCACCCCGCCGGGCAACAGCACGTGCATCTCCACCACAACGGCCTGACCATCGGCCAGCTCGGTCAAGTCGACCCACCCGGCAAGGTCGAATGCGGCGGATCGCACCTCAACCGTCTTTTCATCATTGCCGGGCCTGGCTTCAAAAACGCCTTCTTCATACACCATGATCCGCTTCAAATCGGCCAGGATCACCGGATCTTCGGGCGGTTTCTCGGGCGGGGGCCAGCCCGGTGGCCACTCGGGTGGCCATTCAGGCGGGTGGAAGATGTTGATGATCCAGACAATCAGGCGCTCCAGCTCGTGGATCTCGTCCTTGATCGACACCGGCGGTATAGCCCGCTCATGGCGCAAACCGTCTGGCCCCACAGGGTGCAGCTCGCCCTCAGGTGGGGCGGGCGGTGGCGGGGCGATGCTGCCAAGGCAGTCCCATTCGGTGTTGTAGAGCGTGCGCCCGAGCAACTTGGTCAGGCAGTCGATCTGCAGGCGCAGATCATCAAGCTCCTTCCCGATCGGATTGCCCCGGTTCTCAGTATCATCGCGCGGATCGGTGATCAGCGTGTCAGCCCCGGCGCGAGGAAAGTCGCCACCATGAACGCGGGCCCAGAGATATTCGAGCTTTCGCTCAATATCCCACAGAACCCACAGCACCGAACCGCTCAACTCGGGTTCTTCCACCGGCCCGTCCACCGGCGGAATGCGCTCTGCACCCTTCTTGTCGTCCACCTTCACAAGCGGCTTGCCCAACACCTGATGCAGGAAGCGCTCGACCTTGGCTTCCAGTTCCTCCACGTCGAGAGTGAGCTCGTCGACCTTGTCAGGGCCGCTGTCGATGAGGGTCTTGAGTTGGGGCAGCAGGATGGTGAGGTCTTTCAACACCGTCTTGAGCCTGCCATCCCCCAAGAGCTCCACAATCTTTTTGAGGGCCGTTACGATCCAGTCGATGGCGGTGGAAAGCACCTTGGACCAGTCCACATCCTCCAGCTCGTCGCCCAGTTGCGACAGCGCCAGCGCCAGAAGCGGCGAGGTGCCCGCCAACGCAAGGCCGCGCAGCATCGTGGCGCGGGCCTCGTCGTTGCCCTCGGCCAGCGCAAGCGCTTCGCTCATCTCTTCGCGGATCGCGTCGATACAGCCCTTCGCCGGCGCACGCAGCCCCACGGCCAGCGGCCCCAGCGCGGCTTCGGCGAAGTAGCGCTCGGTCTCCTTGAGGATGCCTTCGACCTGTTCGAAAAACGCTTCCGGCTCGTGGACTCCATTTGCCATGGTACGCCCTCCTCTAACGCCTACGGAATGTCGGCTGACATGATAGCACAAAACGCCGCGTTCGGTTAGCTGCGGCTTCCGCCGGGACGTTAGCGCAACCACCTTTGCCTTCCCCGGCGGCCCCGGCTATCCCTCTGCGCAAACGTCAATTACGAGGGACGACCCATGCCGAACGCCGAGCAAAAACAAAAGATCGCCGCAGGTCAGGGCTTTATTGCCGCACTCGATCAATCGGGCGGCTCCACCCCCAAGGCGCTCAAGCTCTATGGTGTGGATGAAAGCCGCTATGGCTCCGATGAAGAAATGTTTGACCTGATCCACGACATGCGCTCGCGCATCGCCACCGCCCCGGCCTTCACAGGTGACAAGGTGATCGGCGCGATCCTCTTCGAAAAAACGATGGATCGGGACATTGGGGGCAAGCCCTCCGCCCAGTTCCTGTGGGAGGATCGCGGCGTTGTTCCTTTTCTGAAAATCGACAAGGGCCTCGAAGATGAGGCCAATGGCGTGCAGCTGATGAAGCCCATTCCCGGCCTGTCCGACTTGCTCAACCGCGCCGCTGAGAAAGGCATTTTCGGCACCAAGGAACGCTCGGTGATCCACGCCGCCAATGCCGAAGGCATCGCCGCGAATGTCGCTCAGCAGTTCGAGCTTGGCGCACAGGTGGTGGAGCATGGGCTGGTGCCAATTCTCGAGCCGGAGATAAACATCAAGGCCCCCGATAAGGCCGAGGCCGAGGCAATCCTCCTCGCCGAAATCTCCAAGCGGCTCGACGCACTGCCAGAAACCTCAGATGTGATGCTCAAACTCACGCTGCCAGAGCAGGCGAACATCTACAAACCGCTGGTGGATCATCCGCGCGTGCTGAAGGTTGTGGCGCTCTCGGGTGGCTACACGCGCGAGGAGGCCAATGCCAAGCTCGCGCAAAACACCGGCATGGTGGCCAGTTTCTCCCGGGCGCTCACCGAGGGGCTTTCAGACAGCCAATCTGATGGCGAGTTCAACAGCACCATCAGCGAAGCCATCAGCTCGATCCACGCGGCCTCCGTCGCGGGATAAATCCCGTTCCCGTGGCCCGGATGATCCGCTCCGGGCCGACGTGTTAACGAAATTGCCACAGGAAAGGTGGTATTTTCATCAGGTTGGGTGATTAAGGGATTCACTTGCCCGCGCTTTCGTGCAAATCTGGTGCGACGAGGCCCGCAAAGAGGCCCGCGAAGACGAGGCACGACGGTATGGCATTTTCCCGCAGACGGCCGGCATTCGGTGTGGTGATCTATTTCGCCGTCACCCTGTCGCTTGGGCTCTATTTCACCTTCGCGGCGGTTCAGGGCGACTATGGCCTGTTTCGCCGGGTCGAGATTGAGGCCGAAGCGCGTGAGTTGAAGGCCGAGCGCGAGCGCCTGATGTCGGAGGTGGCGGTGCTGCGCAACAAGACGCACCGCATGTCTGACACCTACCTCGACCTAGACCTGCTCGATCAGCAAGCGCGCGATGTGCTCGGCCTGATCCGCGCCGACGAGATCGTTATCCGCTAAGCCTCTCTCTGCGCCGCAGCATTCCCCTGCGCGACAATCGACACTTTCATTTTAAGCGCCCGCGGCGTTAACCTCTTGTCAACACAAGCGGAATGCTGCAGCTCACCGCGGCGTAAAATTTTCATGTGCATCCCTGGATGGGCGATGATAAGACATGGTTCAACGTTAAACTACTTTTCTGACTCGGGGAGGAGAAGCTGCAATGGCGGCTCGGAAGACCACCAGGAAATCACCCGCAAAATCCAACACGTCGAAAGAAGAGCTGCTGGCCTACTACAAGGACATGCTGCTCATTCGTCGTTTTGAGGAGAAGGCTGGCCAGCTCTACGGCATGGGCCTGATCGGCGGCTTCTGTCACCTCTACATCGGCCAAGAGGCCGTTGTTGTCGGGCTGGAAGCCGCTGCGGAAGAAGGCGACAAACGCATCACCTCCTATCGTGACCACGGCCACATGCTGGCCTGCGGGATGGACCCGAAAGGCGTCATGGCCGAGCTCACGGGCCGCGAAGGCGGCTACTCCAAGGGCAAGGGCGGCTCGATGCACATGTTCTCGAAAGAGAAGCATTTCTACGGCGGCCACGGCATCGTCGGCGCTCAGGTGCCCCTCGGCGCTGGCCTCGCCTTTGCCGACAAATACAAGGATAACAAGCGCGTAACCTTCACCTACTTCGGTGACGGTGCTGCCAACCAGGGCCAGGTCTACGAGACCTTTAACATGGCCGCGCTCTGGAAGCTGCCGGTGGTTTTCGTCATCGAGAACAACCAATATGCAATGGGCACCTCGCAGGCCCGCTCCACCTCCACCGAAGACATCCACACCCGCGGCGTGCCCTTCGGTATCCCCGGCGAGATCGTCGATGGCATGGACGTGCTGGCCGTTAAGGCCGCCGGTGAAAAAGCCGTGGAGCACTGCCGCTCAGGCGAAGGCCCCTACATTCTGGAAGTCAAAACATACCGTTACCGTGGCCACTCCATGTCGGACCCGGCCAAGTATCGCACCCGCGAAGAGGTTCAGAAGATGCGTGAGGAGCGTGACCCCATCGAAAGGGTCCGCGCCATGCTGCTCGAAGGCAAGCACGCCTCCGAGGATGATCTGAAGGCGATCGACAAGGAGACGAAAGAGATCGTCAACGCTTCAGCCGACTTCGCCAAGGAAAGCCCGGAGCCCGCGCTCGAAGAGCTTTGGACAGACATTTACGCGGACGTCGCGCCGCAAGAAGAAGACGCCTGAGGAGGAGGTCGAACAATGGCAACAGAACTGCTCATGCCCGCCCTGTCTCCGACAATGGAGGAAGGCACGCTGGCCAAATGGCTGGTGAAAGAGGGTGACACCGTAAATTCGGGCGACATCCTCGCCGAGATCGAAACCGACAAGGCCACGATGGAATTCGAG
Organism: Oceanicola sp. D3; assembly: GCF_006351965.1. Lineage (NCBI taxonomy): Bacteria > Pseudomonadati > Pseudomonadota > Alphaproteobacteria > Rhodobacterales > Roseobacteraceae > Oceanicola > Oceanicola sp. D3. The sequence goes on along the minus strand of NZ_CP040932.1, from coordinate 2,225,304 downwards.
GCCGTGGATGAAGGTACCATCGGCAAGATCCTCGTTTCCGAGGGCACCGAAGGGGTGAAGGTGAATACCCCCATCGCGGTGATCCTTGAGGAAGGCGAAGACGCCTCAGCCGCCGAAAGCGTCTCTTCTGGCTCCAGCGAACCCGCTGAAGAAAAGGAAGAAACCGCCGCCCCGGCTGCTGCCAAACCGCAGGCCGAAGCGCCGACCGAGTTGAAGGTAGACACGTCTCCCGATTGGCCCGAAGGCACCGAGATGGTGCAAACGACGGTTCGCGAAGCACTGCGCGACGCTATGGCCGAAGAGATGCGCCGCGACGAAAACGTCTATCTGATGGGCGAAGAAGTCGCCGAATATCAGGGCGCTTACAAGGTTTCCCAAGGTCTGCTCGACGAGTTCGGCGACAAGCGGGTGATCGACACCCCAATCACCGAGCACGGCTTCGCCGGTATCGCCGTTGGTGCAGCGTTCGGGGGCCTTCGCCCCATCGTCGAGTTCATGACCTTCAACTTCGCCATGCAGGCGATCGACCAGATCATCAACTCCGCCGCAAAAACGCTGTACATGTCTGGCGGTCAGATGGGGGCGCCCATGGTGTTCCGCGGCCCCAACGGCGCTGCAGCCCGTGTTGGCGCTCAGCACAGCCACGACTATGCCGCATGGTACGCTCAGGTGCCCGGTCTCAAAGTCGTCATGCCCTACTCCGCCGCTGACGCGAAGGGCCTGATGAAGACCGCGATCCGAGACCCCAACCCGGTGGTCTTCCTTGAAAATGAAATCCTCTATGGCCGGTCCTTCGACGTGCCCAAGCTGGATGATTTTACCATCCCCTTCGGCAAGGCAAAAATCTGGCGGGAGGGCACGGATGTGACCTTGGTCAGCTTTGGTATAGGGATGCAGTATGCGCTCGAAGCCGCTGAAAAGCTTGCCGAAGATGGGATTTCTGCCGAGGTCGTCGATTTGCGCACCCTGCGCCCGATGGATACCGCCACGGTGATCAAATCGGTGATGAAAACCAACCGCTGCGTGACCATAGAAGAGGGCTTCCCGGTCTGTTCGATCGGCAACCACATCTCGGCCGTTCTGATGCAAGAGGCGTTTGATTATCTCGACGCCCCGGTCATCAACTGCACCGGCAAGGATGTGCCCATGCCCTACGCCGCCAACCTCGAAAAGCTCGCGCTCGTCACCACCGATGAGGTGATTGAGGCGGTGAAAAAAGTGACCTATCGCTAAGGGGGAGTGATGAGCCAGATCGACATACTCGGAACCGGCCCCGATGGGCTGCGGATCGGGCTTGGCCCAGCCCGCGCGCTGGTGCCCAATGCCCTGCTCGCCCGCGAAATCAACGCCGATTACTCTACCGCACAGGCAGAGGAATGGGCCGCCGCGATGAGCCACGACTTGACCGAAGCCATGACGGCGCTGACCTCCGGCAAATCGCCCGATGCGCCTTACAACATGATCCAGCTTGAGAGGGAGGCCTGAGCCATGCCCACCGAAGTTTTGATGCCCGCCCTCTCGCCAACCATGGAGCAAGGCACGCTTGCGAAATGGCTGGTGAAAGAAGGCGATACCGTCTCTTCCGGCGACCTGCTGGCAGAAATCGAGACCGATAAGGCGACGATGGAGTTTGAGGCCGTCGATGAAGGTGTGATCGGCAAGATCCTGATCGAGGAAGGCACCGAAGGTGTGGCGGTGAATACGCCCATCGCGGTGATGCTCGAAGACGGTGAAAGTGCCGATGACATTGGGGATGCCTCATCCGGCAGCTCCGCGCCGAAAGAGGAATCTTCGGCCAAACCCGAGGGCCAGGAACGTTCGGGCGAGCCCGCCGCCAAGTCGTCCGGCGCAGCAGAAGAGTCTGACGTAAAGGCCCCGGCAGCCCCCGAGAAAGATGGCGAGCGTGTCTTCGCATCACCGCTGGCGCGCCGGATTGCAAAGGAAAAGGGCATCGACCTGACTGCCATCAAGGGGTCCGGCCCCAAGGGACGGATCGTGAAGGCCGATGTAGAAAGCGCCAAGCCCGGTGCCGCCCCCGCCAAGGAGGAAAGCAAGGCCGCCACCCCGGCAGCTGCTGCGGCAGCACCCGCTGGCCCCTCCACCGAGGCCGTCATCAAGATGTACGAGGGCCGCGAGTACGAAGAGGTCAAGCTCGACGGGATGCGCAAGACCATTGCTGCCCGTCTCACCGAGGCCAAGCAGACGATCCCGCACTTCTACCTGCGGCGTGACATTCAGCTTGATGCGCTCCTCAAGTTCCGCAGCCAGCTGAACAAGCAGCTTGAAGGCCGTGGCGTAAAGCTTTCGGTGAACGACTTCATCATCAAGGCCTGTGCCCTCGCCCTGCAATCCGTGCCCGACTGCAATGCCGTTTGGGCCGGAGACCGAGTGCTGAAGCTCAAGCCGTCGGACGTGGCCGTGGCCGTGGCAATCGAAGGCGGGCTGTTTACGCCTGTGCTTAAGGATGCCGACACCAAGAGCCTCTCCGCACTTTCTGCCGAGATGAAAGACCTTGCCGGTCGTGCACGTGATCGCAAGCTCGCGCCGCATGAATACCAGGGCGGCACCTTCGCAATTTCCAACCTCGGTATGTTCGGGATTGACAACTTCGATGCCGTCATCAACCCGCCACACGGTGCGATCCTCGCTGTGGGCGCTGGGGTGAAAAAGCCGGTCGTCGGGATGGATGGCGAGCTGACCGTGGCCACGGTTATGAGCGTTACGCTCTCGGTCGACCACCGGGTGATTGACGGGGCGCTCGGTGCAGAGTTCCTCAAGGCGCTCACCGAGAACCTCGAAAATCCAATGGTCATGCTCGCCTGAGCGTCACCACAGAACACGAAAAGGGCCGCTCAACAGCGGCCCTTTTTCTTTGCTTTTCGGGAATTTGCGTTAATCAGCACCGCCCAAAAGCTGGTTCATCGAAACCGAAGGCTGTGAACAGCCTGCCTTGCCGACGATCTTGGCAGGCACACCGGCTACGGTGCTTTCTGGCGGCACGTCATGCAACACCACCGAGCCAGCAGCAATGCGCGAGCAGCAGCCGACCGTGATATTACCGAGCACTTTGGCGCCCGCTCCGATGAGCACGCCATCGCCGATTTTCGGGTGCCGGTCCTCGTCTTCCTTCCCGGTGCCTCCGAGCGTCACGGAGTGGAGGATCGACACGTTGTCCCCCACTACAGCGGTTTCGCCAAAGACGATGGAATGTGCATGGTCGAGGAAGATGCCCTTGCCGACGCGGCAGGCTGGGTGAATGTCGACCCCGAAGGTCTCCGAAATGCGCATCTGGAAAAAATACGCCATGTCCTGCCGGCCCTGCTTCCAGAGCCAGTGGCCAATCCGGTAGGCTTGGATAGCTTGGTAGCCCTTGAAATACATCAGCGGCTGCAAAAAGCGGTGGCACGCTGGATCACGCTCAAAAACAGCCACAAGATCAGCCCTTGCCGCCTGCCCGATCGTTACATCCGCAGCATAGGCTTCGTCGGCGATCTCACGCAGAAGCTGCTCAGACATTTCGCCCGATGCGAGCTTCATCGAAACCCGAAACGCGAGCGCCTGCTCCATCGACTTATGGTGCAGAACACAGGAGTGCATCAGCCCTCCAAGGAGGGGTTCCAAGCTGATCGCTTCCTCACCCTCTCGGATGATCCGGTCCCATACGGGATCCACCTCACTGAGCTTGCTCTTCGTCTGGGCCATGGTCATGTCCTTGCGCGTGCTGCTAGCGTTCTAACGCAAATAGGGCCACGGGGCCAATTGCAAAGAATAATGGGGAGGAAAACCAATCGTGATGGATGACCCAAGGCAACAAGCCTTCAGAAGGCGCCTGCAAGCGCGGCTGCAGGAACTGTCCGACGGGGAGGTGCTCGGCCAGGAAGGCAGGAAAATCGTGGAACTGGATCAACAGTCGGTTGGTCGGCTGAGCCGTATGGATGCCTTGCAATCACAGGCAATGGCTCAGGCCGCAAGCCGGATGCGGAGTGCGGAGAAACAGCGGATCAATGCCGCGCTCGCCCGGATGGAGGAGGGGGAGTTTGGCTATTGTGTGGATTGTGGAGAAGAGATCGCCTCTGCCCGCCTAGAGCATGACCCCGCAGCCGCCCTCTGCATCACCTGCGCCCGTGGCTGAGGCTCAGGGCATCACCCCCTGCCCTGTCCGAAACCGCACGACCCCATCCAGCACCATCGCCCAACACTGCGCATAATCGACATCCTCAAAGCTCCGCGCCGGAGCGCGCGGCTGCCGACCAACAGCGGCACCAAGAGTACCGTCGCCCCAATGTTTATGCACTCGCCCCGTTGCCAGCCGAAACCGATCCGCTGCATCCGCGAGAGCAATAAACCGGTCCAGCGCCGGTGCCCGCTGCTCCGCCTCAAGTGGCAAAAGCACACGGGCAACCTCGCAGATGTCACAGTGTTGTAGAGGGCGCATCAGAGGCTCGGCAGATCTATCGTGTAATAATGCGCTGCCACGCGGATTGCCCCGCCTGCAAAGTCACCACCCACCGCGCTGAGCTTAAGCGGCGACGCCGAATACCAAGTGGTCGGCGATCCAAGCAGCCCCGTGCAATAGGACCCTTGCCCAAGCCCAAGCCCGGAGCCAAACTGGCTTTCAGATCCGTTGATGCCAAATGTCCAAGCCGTCAGCGTCCCGGTTATTTCGGTAATAACTCGCGCGGAGACTGCAAATACCATCGAATTTGCAGGCACCTGCGCAGCCGTCGTGTCGGAGGGCCCCGCTGTGATGCTGTGGTCAAACTCCAGTATCTGCATCTTGGACGCAGCGCCGTGAGGGCTCGCGGCCATCAGCGGCGGCTGCCACGCCGTGCCGCCCCAAAGCGCGTCGGTTGCTGTGTCGATGATCCAGGCCCGCCACCCGACTTGCGGATCGACAAAAGCCCAGCCACCGTTATCACCAATGGCAATCTGCCCGCTCTGCCCTGCCCATGCGTTGACAGAGCCGCTCGGCACAAACCAGCATTCCCCATCCTCCACAACACCCGGCGGCGTTGTGGTTGTGGCGGACTGAAGCCGAAGTTGCGCTAACCCATCCAGCCGCATGAGCGCGGCGTTCACTGTCACATGTTTTTGCGCCTGACTGGCCTGCAAGAGCGGCAACTTGAGCTGCGTGGTCTCATCCATTGATTTCTACCTTTCCAAAAAGCCCCGGCCCATACCGTTCCGAGATCTGGGCCACGTGAATCTCGAAGGCGCCGGTCACGCTGTCACTGACCTGCTGCGAGGCGGTGTAGGTCCAACCCACCGCGTCCAACGTCACTTCCCGCACCACCGCTTCGGCCTGCACGACGCGCAGCACATAGGCCTCGCTGGCTTCCCCGAGCGGTACCTCCGGCACATCCCAACTGTCGCCGTCCATCCGCGTGCGCCGGATCCAGCTCACCTGCAAATGTCCGCTCTCATCCCGGCGGCCCTTGAGGTGGACAGGGGCATATGGCCGGAGCCCATTGCCATCGAATGCCTCTTGTCGTTCTACAAATGACGCATCCGTATAGGGCCGCCCGGCCGGGCCAATCCGGTAATGCCGAGAAAGTCGCCGCGAGGAACTGGCGAGGTCGATCTGCACAAGGCTGCTGTCCAGCAGCACCACCTCGCTCCCAACGGGCCAAACCTCTGGCATCAGCCCATCCGTGCCAAGCTGCCCCCGCAAGCGTTGCTTCAGCTCATACGTCCGGCTTGAGACGAGGTCCGCCGTAACAAACTGGAACACCTCCCAGTTGCCCGGCGTTCCATCTCCAATCGCCACCGCATTGCGGCCTGCAAGAACCTGGCCTTCGGTCGCGGAGGAGAGCGCGCCCGCGCTGAGGCGCACGCGCAAAGGTTCACCCCATTCCCACTGCCCCGGTCGCCCGGCAACCAAGGGCGTCTCTGTTACGCCAATCGTCGCGCGGGCCGTGAGCAGCCGGTTAAGCTCATAGTCATCGCCCGTGGCGGAACCATAAACCGCCACGCTTCCCGGCCACGGTCGCGCCGTCGCAGCAACATGCGGCGCATGTTCCACCTCCTCGCCGGTCAGCAACGGCAGGTCGAGAAACAGCGGATAAACCGGCAAGGGAGGCACGAAGGGCACGAGCGTGGCAGGGCTTTCAACCGCATCGCTGGGCTTGTAAACGTTGGCCTCAACCCGCACCGCATCAATAATCTGGCTGCCCGCCTGCTCCACCCGGTCAACGCGGTAGTGGGCCGCACGGTCCTCCGTCGGCAGCGTGATCACGTCACCTGCCCCGATTTTCAAACGGGAGGGCGGCAAAGCAAAGCGCGCGGTGTCCCGTGCAATTCTGCTCTCCGAAAGCCAGCGCTCCACAATGCTCTGCGCCTCGGCCTGCGTCAGCGCCAGCGGCAGCTCCGACTGCGCAACGGCAAAGGTCGCCTCATCCGGAAAGATCGCCTCCGCCGCCCGCACCTCATAATCGCCATTGCTCTCAACATAGTTGAGCCTCACCTTGCCTGCCGTCTCCGCCGAGGGCGCGCGCACCAGCGTGATGTCGGCGTCAAGATCTTCTGTCACCGCCAGCGTCTCCCGGCTGATGCCGCCCACCGGCACGCCCGTTCGGCTCGCAAAGCGCAAAACGCCGTCTCGCTCCACCGCGTCGAAGCCGAAGGCCAGCATCAAGGGCTGCAATGCGGAGCGCGCGCCGGCAAGATCGGTCACCGTGAAGCCCCGCACCAAGCCATAGAGTTTGCCCAGATCGAGAGCAACCAGTGAGACGCCCGAGCGCAGGCAGATTTCGGCAACCACCGCCGAAAGCGCCTCACTCGTCGCGCGCCCGTTCAGCCAATGCCCTCGGGCGTAGTTTTCACCATCGCTCCAAAGGTCCAACGCCGCCGGGAAATAGGGAAAAGGTCGCGCATCCCAAGCCCAAACATGCGCCCGGCTCATGTCCACCATCGCCCCGCCATACTCTGCCGACACCGGGTTGTTTGCCGGGTCATCAAAATGCGCCGACATTGCCCTCAGGTATTGTGCCTGAATAAGGTCATCGCGCGTGCCATCCGAGTAGTGCGGCAGCCCGCTCTCAGAGCTCTTCGCATCCAGAAACTTGTTTGGTTGATTGCTGCCCTTGTCGAGTGCAGCGCAACCCAGCTCGGTAAACCAGATCGGCTTGCTCTGCGGCATCCATGCCGTTGGCTGCGCCTGTCGCACCCCGCCAACACGCTCAAAATGTTCGTTCTGCCACCAGCTCTTCAAATCCTTGTAGCGAAACACCCAATCCTCACCATGGGCCTGATCCACAATCGGCGTGCGGATCTGAGCGTCGCGTGCCGCATCATGGGCGTAGTACCAGTCATACCCCTCCCCGCCTGCCACATTGGCCTTCAGGTAATCGAGGTTATAAATCGCGCCCGCCGCCGCATCGGCGTGTTCATCACCGTCGCGCCAATCAGAGAGCGGCATGTAATTGTCGATACCGATGAAATCGACATTGGGATCAGCCCAGAGCGGATCGAGATGAAAGAACACATCTCCCGACCCATCCTGCGGATGGTAGCCAAAATACTCGCTCCAATCAGCCGCATAGCCAATCTTGCAGGACGGCCCCAGAATGCTGCGCAGTTCAGCCGCCAAAGCCTGCATCTGAGCCACCGCCGGAAAGCCGCTGGCCCCGCGGATCTGGGTCAACCCGCGCATCTCCGAACCGAGGCAAAAGGCGTCAACGCCGCCCGCAGCAACGCAAAGATGCGCATAGTGCAAAATGAACCGCCGGAAAGACCATTCAGCCGGTCCTGTGTAGCTCACCGCCATTCCGGCCACGCTGAAATCTGAAGCCGAGGCCGTTCCGAAGAACGCGGCAACCTCAGCATCCGCGCTCGCGGTGCCATCTGGCGAACCGTCGCGCCCCGCTGCGATGGATTGGGTGATCCGCCCACGCCATGGCAGCTTTGGCTGATCGCTTGCATCGCTCCACGGGTCTGCAAGGCCGTTGCCTTCCAGCTGATCCATCAGGATGAAGGGATAAAAGACAACCTCCTGCCCAGATGCCTTCAATGCAGCAATCGCCTGGGCCACCGCCTTATCCGCCGGGGTGCCGCCATAAATCGGTCGGCGCTCTTCCGTTTGCGGCGTCAACTCGGCACTCGCCCGGCTCACCCCACTGACCTTCCACGCCATCGGCTTACCGTCATGGTTCGCCTGCTCAACCTTCGGCTTGATCTGGCAGGCACCACAGCGCAGGTCATCGCCAAACCAACTGACCACCAGTGAAACCGAGCCACAGGCCGGCAGTTCTTCGTTCAAAGTGTCGAGCGACACCGAGAAGTCCGTCCTGCCGGTTGGCGAGTTGACGTTGGCCGATTGGCTCTCCCCAAGCCCGAAATCATAGTGCACAGGTGTTGTCGCCAAGGCGTATTCGCCGGTGCCGGGCACAAACGCCACGGCCTTGACCACGCGGCTCAGGCTTCGGGCTTCCGGCGTATCGGCCTCCTCGCTCACCGGGCGAACAACCTCAAATGAGAGTTGCGGAACGCGGTTTCCAAAATCTCCCAGTTCAAGATCCTCAAGCACCACGTAAGCCACCCCGCGATATGCAGGCACACGGCCCTCTCCCTCAACGGCCTCCATCTTCGGGTCCGGCAGCTGACCTTCGCTCCCGGTATAAACCCGCATGTTCAGATCATCCGGCGCAAGCTCCACCCCATCGGCCCAAATCCGTCCAACCCGGCTGATCTCTCCTTCACAAAGCGCAACGGCCAGGCTGATCGAATAGGAGTAACTGCGCACGGTTGGGCCCGACGGGGCCCCCTTGCCGCCAGTGTCTTCCTCACGAACGGTCTCCTTGAACTGGGTCGCCCAAATCACCTGCCCACCCACGCGCATCCGCCCGTAGATCTGCCCGATCGGCGCACCTTCACTGGCGCCCGTCACCCGAAACCGCTCAACCTTGCCGGTTTCCACAACCTGGCTGCCCTGCCCCATCAAGCGCTGGTCGATCACCCGCCCGAGCGTTGCTCCAATCGCACGGCCAATCACCGCGCCCGACAGGCCAAGAAATGTGCCACCAAGCGACGAGCCAAGCGCAGCGCCCGCTGCCGAAAGTATAATCGTCGCCATCAGCCACCCCCTTCGGGAAATTCAAATCGTGCTACCACCCGCCGCATCCACGGCCGGGTAAACGAGCTTTCCACCACGCCATGCCCGGAATAGGCGTGAATGAACGAGGCGCTCTCGCCAACCCGCGCCTGCAGCCCCAAATGCTTGGCCACGGCGCCATCGCGCATCCGAAACAAGATCACGTCCCCGGGCGACGCCTCGGTTAGAGCTTTCTCACGCAGATGCCGCCGCGCTGCGGCCCAAAGCGCTTCCTCGCGCGTCGGCTCCGACCAATCGCGGCTGTAGGCGGGCACCTGTTCGGGCTCATGCCCCCAAAGCTCCCGCCAGACGCCCCGCAAAAGCCCAAGGCAGTCGCAGCCAGCCCCTTTGCACGACGCCTGGTGGCGGTACGGTGTGCCAATCCAGCTGCGCGCGACCCGCACGGCCTGCGCAGGCATAACGCCCCCCGGCTCATTCATCTTGCAGGCCATCAAATGCCTCCGACAGAAGGGTCCGGAACTTGCTCCCGCCTTCGTTCACACCACCGCGTTTCGGGTAGCTCATCAGCCAGTCCTCGCCGGGGATGTATGGGAAGCCGCGAAAATTCAGGAAGTTGTCAAACTTGAGCCTGCAGGTCTCCGCTCGCTTGTCGCAGCCAGCCTCAAGCCGGATCATGTCTCCGGCCTCGATCTGCGCAGGCAGTTGCTCCCACAGCTCAACCACGCGCCCATCGTTGGAAAGCCTGTCATTCTTGACGATCCCGACAAGCCCCTCCGCCGCGCCGCTTACAACACGCAGGCTTCCGCGCTCAAACCAACGTGGCTCATAGTCATCGAGCCCGGCAAAGCGAAACACCCTGCCGTCTTCCACCGCCTCAACCGCCAGATCGGCGCGATAGCCGGGTGCAGAAAGGTCAAAGCGGCACATCCCGTCACCCAGCACAGCACTGCACTGCGGCTGAAACACCCGGCCCTGCGGTTGGTTCAGCGCCTCGGTCAGGCCGCGCAGCTCCGCCTCAAAGGCACCATTGGCCCGCGACACCTCGCCAATCGTCCCCCGAAACAGCATCATCCGGGCAGAGGGATCACCCCAATTCACCAACCAGGCGCGCACCTCGGCCCCGTCATAGTGACCGGCCAAAAGGTCTTCCTCGGTGATCGCCTCGCTCATCAGAGCCCCCAGCGCTTCGGTGTTGTCCACCGCAAGCCCCGTGCCCTGCACCAGCGCCTTCGCCGTCAGCCCGCTGTTGGCCCGAAAGGAGATCTCATCAAACGCAACGCTCTCGTCATGATCTGTAAACCCGAGCACCGCGCCATCAGCCCGCGTGACCGACCAGCAGCGGCAAACCGATGTAATTCCCCCGCCAAGATGCGCATGCAGCGCCTCCGCCCCGCTCATAGCCGCAACTCCACCACCGGCACCGTCGGCACGTCGCCGGCCTTGAAGCTGGCCACGCTGGTCTGAATCCGGTCGGTGTCAAACCGCACCGGCACGTCAAACTCAAACCCTGCCGTCACCGTAAACCCGATAGAGGGCGCATCCTCGAAAGTGATCATCCCGGTCGCCGTATCGACCTCAAAATGAAGCCCCTCCCGGTAGTAGGTTCCTTCGATCCCCGCCGTGACCGAGCCAGAAACCGGCTTGCGGATCGGCCGGGTATAAGAGGCCCCACCCGAGGCATAGGTTTTCGAAAGCTGAAAGCTCCGGGTCACCCCATCCCCAGTCCCAATCACCTCGTCCTGCCAGCCCGGCGTTGCGCTGGCGGCACCGGTCTTGAAGTCCGACCAATCCTTCCAGCGAAACCCATAAAGCTGGCCGCGCCGCGCCTCGAAGAACGCCAGCAAGGTTTCCACATCATCCATTGAGCGCATGCCCAGCCCGGCATCATACCTGCGCCGCGAGTGTGCCCAGGGCGTATTGCGCTCCTCGAACCCGTTCGCCAGCGTCACGATCTCTGTCCGCCGTTCCGGCCCGCCGACCGAGCCAAAACTCAGGCTCGCCGGAAACCGCACCTCATGAAAACCCATCTGCTCCATCCTTCCAATTGCTGCTCTGCAAGCCTCAGCGGTTGCGCTGCCCCTGCGCCAAGGCCCGCGTCATCTGCGCCGCAACCTGCGCACGGCTGCGCTCAAACCCCCTCACATCCGGCGTCGAAATGTTCATCACCACGTTGACAGGCCGCCCCCCGCCCTGGGTCTTCACCCCAAGCGAGCCATCCGCGCCCCGCGCCAGCGGCATGATCGCCTCAGGCCCCGCCTCGCCCATCAGCCCGCGCCCGTTTCGCATCGGGAAGTAGGTAGGCGATGAAACCACCCCACCCCGCGCAAAGGGCTGCACTCGCCCCTGCGAAAAGCTGCCCCCCTTTTCAAAGGCCATCCCACCGGTGATGAAGCTCTCCACCCCCTGCCCGATCAGGCTGCCAAAGTGGTTGGTGATCGGCTTCATCGCGGCGTTGTAGGTCGCGTTGATCATCGCTTCGGCAACCGTGCGCAGCGCCTCCGAAAGCCGCATCCCGTCAAAGATCAGCCCGTCAAACGCTTTGCGCAGCCCGCGCCCGATCTGGCTTGAGAGCTGGCCAACATTTGCCTGTGTCACCGTAAGGCTCGACTGCATCCGCATAAGCTCGCCATCAAAGGCCGCAGCCATCTGTGCGGCGCCCACAAAGGCGCCTTCCAGCGCATCCACCTGCGCCTCAAGGGCCTCGGCCCCATCGAAATCTGCCATCAGATCATTCCTTCGGTTGGTCAGGGAAAGCGGCGGCCAGTTCGGCCAGCCGCGACCGTGTGAGCGGCGGGGCCGCCTGCTCCAGCCCCAGCATCACCATCAGTTCCACCGGGGTCAGCGCCCAAAACTCGGCAGGCTTCAGCCGCAGCTCCTGCAGGCCCCGTCGCAGCAGGCCTGCCCAATCCACTCAGGCCCCCTTGGGCAAGGCGAAGGCCCGCGCCAGCAACTCAGCGGCAACACGGGCGGCCTCCACCGGCCCCCCGCCGATCTCAACGGTGCGCAGGTCGGCGGCGCTGCCATTCCAGCCACCGCCCCGCAACCCGGCCACCAGCAGCGCCAGCACGTCGCGCGTGCTGAACCGCCCCGCCTCAAAGCGCTCAACCAGCTCCATCAAGGTGCTGGTCTCCAGCGCCTCCTCCAATTCCGCCAACGCACCCAGCGTCAGCTTGCAGCGGTGCTCCGTGCCATCCAGCACCAGCACCGCCTCTCCCGCCCAAGGATTGACCATGGTCAGATCGCCGTGAAGCTCAGCGCGCCCGCCGAGGCCAGCGCCAACTCATAGGTCGCCTCGCCATCGTGGCTGCCCGCGTATTCCACACTGGTGATCTGAAACGCTCCCTCCACCACGCCAAAATCTGGAATGATGACCTGAAACTCCGGCGTCTCGCCGTCAAAAAAGATCTGACGCGCCCGCTCGTCGCTGTCCTCGTCGCGAAACACCCCCGAGCCACTGATATTGGCGCTCTTCACCCCCGCACCAGCCAGCAATTCGCGCCAACCGCCCTGGCTCTCAAGGCTGGTGACATCCACACTCTCCGCGTTAAAGCTCACCCGCGTCGCCCGCAGGCCGGCCACGGTTTCGAACAGCCCGCTGCCGGTCATGTCCATCTTGATCAAAAGGTCTTTGCCGTTCTGGGCAACCATTTGCGTTCTCCTTCAGGATGAGAGGTCAGTCGTCGATCCACGCCGCAAAGCGCAGATCAATCCGACGTTGGTCGCCCTCGCCCACCCTGCGGGCGCGAGCACGTTCAAATTTCAGGCTCACCAAAGTGCCCCGGCTGAGCGAAAGCTCGGCGTCGAGCAGCGCATCACTGATCGCCCCGGCAATCTGCTTGGCGCTGCCAAACCCTGCCGCATCCGTGACAACGCTCACCGTAAACCGATGCAGCGCCGCCTCCCCCGTGCAGTCGCAACGCGAGAGCACCTCTTCCGGCCCGAGGCTCACATAGGTGCCCGGTGGCGTGCCGGGCGGGGCCGCATCGTAGATGTCGCTGCCCACAAGGGCCGCCACACCGGGATCGGCCTGAATATGCTGATAAACCGCGGCCTGAAGCGCCGCAGAGGCTCCATAACTCATGCCGAAACCTCCTCACGCGCGTAGCAGGTCAGATAGCGGCCAAACTCATCGCGCTCGGCCACCGCCAAGATCCGATAAATCCTCTGCCCATCCCTGAACCGCTGCTCAGGTTTCGGGCGGCTCGTCGCGCCGGGCGGCGCCGCGCGCACGGTGATGCGGTAGGGCACGGATGAAACCGTCAGAAATTCATCCGCCTTCTCCCATCCGCTGCCCGACTTGACCTCAGCCCATAGCTGGCCCAACTCGGCCCATGTCTGGCTCCAGCCGCCCAGCCCGTCCGGCATCCGCTCGGGGGCTTCCAGCACCAGCTTGCGGTTCAGCGCGGGGGGCCGTTTCATGTCCGCCCCCCGGTGATCCGAATGGAGCGCCAACGCTCGATCAGCGCAGACACCCCGTAAGGGATCACCCCTTCCCCCGGCCGCGCCTCATGGCGATAGTCGTAGTAGTGCCCGGCCAGCAGGAGCACCGCCTGCCCCAGATCGGCGGGGATATCGCTCCACGCCGGGCCAAACCCCGCATCGAACTCAATCACGATCTTCCCGCCCTTCGGCACCGAAGGAAAAGCCGTGCCTGTCGCCCGGATCAGCGGGCGATGGGTATCGGGTTCAAGCCGGTATTTTCCCGGCTCAACAACGCTCTCCCAATCCAGCAGATCGACGGTCTTAACCGCCGTGATGCCGCTGACCGGGGCCACCGGCAGCGCCATCGTGTCATCGCCCCGCCAATGGGCGAGCACCCATCGAAAATCCCGCTCCAGCAATACCTTGCCAGTCCAGGCCTCCACCGCCGCAAGGGCCGCACGCAGGAGCGACTCAAGCAGCCCATCCTCCGCACCCTCGTCAGAAAAGCCGGTGCCCATGCGCAGATGCGCCTTGAACTCGGTCACCGGCAGCGCCGCCGCCTGCACCGAGGTCAGCTCGGTCAATATCATGTGTCTGTCTCCCGAAATCACTCAGCCCTCCCCCGCACCTCGCGGGTGGCCACGGGCGCACGCCCCATGCGCCACCCGGACGGAGGGGAGCAGCATCGGCACCGCATGGCGCGCCCGGAAACCCGACCGCCCCGGCGCACGCCCGTGTCGCGTCCCGGGCAGCGCAGCCGCGCCACCCGGGCCTTCCCCGGCCCTTAGGAGGCCGAGAACTTCAGGAGCTTGATCGCCTCGAAGTCACTCACGTCCCCGCCGACGCGCTTGGTCGCGTAGAACAACACATGCGGCTTGGCCGAGAACGGATCCCGCAGCACCCGCAGATCGGGGCGCTCGGCAATGGTGTAGCCGGCCTGAAAGTCGCCAAAGGCGATGGCATGGGCATCGGTGGCGATGTCGGGCATGTCCTCGGCAATCAGCACCGGGTAGCCCAGCAGCCGCGCCGGCTCACCGGCCGCCAGCCCGTCCGACCACATAAAGCGCCCGTCCGCATCCTTCAGCTTGCGGATCGACCCGGCGGTCTTCGAGTTCATCACGAAGGTCGCATTGGCGCGGTATTCCGCCCCGAGCGAATAGACCAGATCAACAAGCCCGTCGGTGTCGCCAATGTCGCCATCCGCCCCGGTCGCGATATAGCCCAGCTCACCCCAGGTCTGGGTGCCCTCAGCCACGATGGTGTGCTCCAGAATACCGGTCGGCTTGTCGCTGCCATCCCCGTTGATGAAAGACGCGGCTTCAGCCCGGGCAAACTTCTTGGCAATCCGGTCCGCCAGCCAACCGTCGATATCGAAGGCCGAGTCGTCCAGAAGCCGCTGGCTCGCCTTGGGCAGGGCCGAAAGCTCGTGGAGCGGAATGGTGATGCGCTCGATCTGCGGCGTATCGGTCTCCACGCTGGCCCCCGTCTCGGTGGCCCAGCCCGCGCCAAGGTCGGCCCGGTCGATCAGCACGTCAAACGAGGTCGCCTCGACAGTGACCACATTGGCAACCGCCCGCAGGCTCGCCGTGCTGGACAGAACGGTCTTGATCGTGTCCGACGTCTGCGGATCCACCAGATAGCCACCATCGCCAGCCACAGCGGTGGAAAGGCCCTTGCCCTCCAACTCCAGCCCGCGCAGCCCATCGTCATCGCCGTTGCGCAGATAGGCATTGAAGGCTTTCTGATGCGGTGCACCGGCCTCATTGGAGGCGGCAAGGGCGGGCCGCCCGGCGGAAATGTTCTTCTTGTGAAGCATAGTCAGTCGCTCTTCCTGTTTCTGAACGCGGGTATCGAGGTCGTTCTGGAACGATTTGAATTCGCCCAGAAATTCCGTGAGTGCCGAGGCCACTTCAGCCACCGGCGTTGCCTGCTTTCGGGTCTTGGTTTCGGGCACGCTCCGCCCGCCCCCGGACCCAGTCTCGGGAGTGCTCATGGCAACCCTTCCTTTCTTGAGATTGGTCGAAAGCCCTGCGGCCTCCGAAGGTTCAGGCCGGCCTCAGCCCGCCAGCGCCCGGCGAGCCGCGCGGAGCGCCTCCGCCAGCTCTTGCCAGCCTTCGTCAGCCTCGGGCGTCATCTCATCGCCCTTGGCCCCCGAAAGCCGCGCCTCGCGAAGCATCGGGAAGGTCACAAGCGACACCTCCCAAAGCTCCAGATCGTGCAGCAGCCTGCGCCCCTGCGTGTCCTTTTCCGCCCGCTTGGTGCGATAGCCAATGGAGAGCCCGTCGATGGCCCCCGCATTGATCAGCGCCGCCGCCTCCCGCGCGCGCGCCACGTCCTTCAGCAGGCGCCCCTTTACATAAAGGCCCCGCCGATCCTCGCGCACCTCATCCCAAATCCCGATCGGCTCGCAAGGGTCATGCTGCCAAAGCATCTTGACCGCTTGGCCGTTGGCGGCGAGCGCCTTGAGCGAGCGCCCATAGGCTCCCGACACGACCACATCCCCGCCCTGATCCGCAGCGCCGAAAAGCGAGGCATAGCCCGCAATCTCAAAGCTGTCGTCCACCGCCAGTTTGGCCTCCGGCGCACAGAATTTATGCTCCAGCTGCGGCCCGTAATCCTTTGCCATCACTTGCCTTTCTCCGTTACTCATCGCCCGCCTCCACCGGCGGAAGCCCAAGCAAGGCCCGCTTTTCCGCCGCTGTCAGAAACGCCGCATCGCTCACCCGCCGCCACTGCGCCTCGCGCTCGGCGGCCAGTGCAGGCACCCCGTCGAGATCCGGCTTCAGATCCACCGCCGCATTCGCAAGGCCCGAGAGCCAATCCCCCAGCGCACCGGCCACCTTCGCCACCAGAGGCAGCACGGTGAGCCGATAGAAGGCGCGGTTGGCCTCCTGGTAATTGGCATAGGTCGCCTCGCCCGGGATCCCGAGCATCATCGGCGGCACCCCAAACGCCGTGGCAATCTCCCGCGCCGCCGCTTCCTTGGTCTTCTGAAACTCCATATCCGAGGGCGAGAAGCCCATCGGCTTCCAGTCCAGCCCACCTTCCAGCAGCATCGGGCGGCCCGCATTGGCGGCGCCCTGATGGTGCGCGGCCATCTCGTCAATCAACCGGTCGTATTGGTCGCCGCTCAGTTGCCCGCTGCCATCCGCCCCACGATAAACAATCGCCCCCGAAGGCCGCGCCGCATTGTCGAGCAGCCCCTTGGACCACTTCGATGCCGCGTTGTGCACATCCAGCGCATTGGCGGCAGCCTTGAGCGGTGAAAGGCCGTAATGGTCATCCTGCGGATGGAACGCCTTGATATGGCAAACCGGCTTCGCCTCTCCGCTCACATCAAAGCGGTGTTTCCGCCCGGCCACCGCGTATTCATAGGCCACCGGCCACCCATCGCTGCCGGGCACCACGCTCATGCGGTCACTGCGCAGCACATGCAGCTCCACCGGCAACCCGGCATCGCCCGCAACCGCCTCCACATAGCCATTGCCCGAAAGAAGCAGCTGCCCGTAAAGCGCCTCCAGCAGTTCCGCCCGCCCCTGCGCCGGGTTGGGCCGCCGCAGCAGGTCGGCCACCGGATGCGTCTCGTAGCGCCGCTCCGCGTCCTGGCAGATGAGCGGCACCGCCGTGGCCGCCTCGGCAATCAGTTTCACCGCCCGGAACCCCACCGGATTGCCAGTGAACCCCGTCTTGGTGAGCGAAACCGTGTCGCGCGGGCTCCACGCCACCCGGCCCGCGCCGTGGTAGGCAATCACCGGGCCGGTCGCCGATGCCTTTTGCTCGGGCACAGCGCTGCCGCCCGGCTCCCGCTTGAGGAAGTCGAAGACCATCCGTCTCTCCTTTTCGATTGTCCGTAGGGTGGGCAATCTGCCCACCATCCGCCCCGCCTAGAGGCTCCGCATCTTTGGCCGCCGCCATGTGGCCGCCGGGTCGAGGATCAGCTCGGTCAGCGCCCAAACAAGCGCATCCACCCGGTCCGGCGAGCCGCTGCCCTGATAGCCCTGCGCCGTCATTCGGCCCATCTCGTCTTCCAACTCGGTCAGCCCGGCCACATGCCGCACCCGCCCCTGCTCATAAAGCGCCGCCACCGGCTCGGCCCGCGCCGCCTTCCCGCGCGAGGCCCGCACTGCGCGGAAGGCCACCGTCGGATCAATCTGCCGCATCAGCGTTTCAACAAGGTCGCCGCCCTGGTTCACCTCGGCCACCACCCTATCCGCGCCATAGCGCTCGGCGGCCCTCAGCGCGGCGCCGGCCCAGTCCAGCGGCGACGCGGCCTGCACCGAGGCATCCTCCAGCACCACCGCCCGCCAGTCCTTGGGCTCCGAGCCAGCCGCTTCCAGCCCGGCGACGATAATTCCGCAGGCGTCCGATCCCTTATGCCCGGTCACCGGCGGGTCCACCGCCACCACGATCCGGTCAAGCTCGGGCACCTCGCCCAGCCGCGCCGCCTCAAGCGCCTCATGCCGCCACAACGCGCCCTCAACGTCATCCAGCATCACGCCATCCAGCTCCTGCCGGCCCAGCCGGGTGCCGCCGTACCGCGCCCTGACCTCTTCAAGGAAGGCCGGGGCAAGCCAGGCTCGGTTCGCTTCCGTGCCCGCACGGGTCACAACCGTGCTCTGCCGCTCCAGCAGGTCTCGCAGCAACGCCTGCTTGCGCGGCGTCGTCGTCACGCACATCCGGGGGCTGTCGCCCAGCCGAAGGCCGAACTGGAGCATGTCCCACGCCTCCTGCGCCTTCTTCCACTTCGCCAGCTCATCCACCCACGCCCCGTCAAACTGCGGCCCCCGCAGCGCCTCCGGATCATGGGCCGAGAAAAGCTGCGCCACCGCGCCGTTGGGCCACTCCAACTGCTTTCGCCCGGCCTTCCACTCAGGGCGCCGGTCAGGGGGCGAGCAGGCCAAAATGCCGCTCTCGCCAAACACCATCACCTCGCGGGCCTGGTCGATGGTCTCGCCCACCAGCGCCATCCGGCGGCATCGCCCCTCGTCAAACGGGCCAGAGCCCTCCACCTGCGCGCGCACCCACTCCGCGCCCGCCCGCGTCTTGCCTGCCCCGCGACCACCGAGGATCACCCACGCCCGCCAGTCGCCCTCGGGCGGCAGCTGATGTGGCAACGCCCAAAACTCAAAGAGCCACGGCAGGGCCGCCAGCGCCTCAGGGCTCAGGCTCTCCAGAAAGCTCTCCTGCATCGCCTGCGGCGCGGAGGCGAGCCAGGCGGCGCCCGATCTCATCCCTTGCGGCGTCGAGGTCGAGCACGCCGTCTGACTTGTCTCCATCGGGCGCTCCATTGCCGGATCGCCCGCTGGCGCGGCTGTCGCCGCCTCGGGTCTGGTGTTCCTCAACAAGTTCTCTCTCCTGATAGGCCGCCAGAAGCACCCGGCGAAGCTGACGGATTTCCGCCAGCCCGCTTCTGGCGCGCCGTGACGTGCCTCCGCCCTTGCGCGCGATGCTCGCCACCAGCGCCCCCGCGCCGTCGGCCAAAAGCTGCTCCGCCGCAGGAAGCATGCCGCCTGCGGCCCCGCCCTCGCGGTCGGGTCGATCATCCATGGTCATGTCTCGCTAGAGGCCGGTGTCCTGCGTAACCGGCAATAAAAAAGCGGCCCACCCCCACAAGGGTTGCCGCGCCCACCTCTCTCATCGTGTCACAACCTATAGAGGAGACCGTTCGCAGAGTCAAGCCAATTCGGCGAGTTGCGCGGGCTAAGCGGTTGTTTCGTTAGGGGTTTCTTAACCATCCCCTTTGGGGCTAGAGGGCCCGGCAACCGCCGGACCTCTCTTTATGTAAGCATTTTCCCGTGCCCCAGAAGGCCTCAGCAGCCGGTCCTAATTGTTGCCCTCGGCCCGCTCCGCCTCGATTTCGCGCCAGCGGGCGACGTTCTCGTTGTGCTCTTCCAGCGTCTCGGCAAAAGCGTGGCCGCCGGTGCCATCGGCCACGAAAAAGATGTAGGGCGTGGTATCCGGGTTCAGCGCCGCCTCAATGCTCGCCCGGCCCGGGTTTGCAATCGGTGTCGGCGGCAACCCGTCAATCACATAGGTGTTGTAATCCGTCCGCGCCCGCAGTTCGCTCTGCCGCAGGCCCCGGCCCAACGCGCCCCGGCCCTGCGTCACACCATAAATCACCGTCGGGTCCGTCTGCAGTTTCATGCCCCGCTCAAGCCGGTTGACGAAAACGCTGGCAACCTGCCCCCGCTCCTCCGAAACCCCGGTCTCCTTCTCGACGATCGAGGCCATAATCAGCGCCTCTTCCGGGCTGTCATAGGGCAAGCCCTCCGCCCGCTCCGCCCACGCTTCTGCAAGGATCGACTGCTGCGCCGTCTGCATCCGCTCGATCAGCGCGGCCATGTCAGACCCCCGCCGCACCTCGTAGCTGTCTGGCGCAAGGCTGCCCTCGGCGGGCACTTCGGTTTCGCCCTCCATGAAGCCCCAGACCTTCAGGCTCTCAACCACCTGCCAGCTCGTCACCCCCTCGGCCAGCGTCACCCGAAACCGCACATCGGCGCCAGCGCTGCCCTCTACGTATTCGGCAGGGGCTTCCTCTTCGGCGGGGTTGTACTTGGCCACATCAACGTATTCCTGCGTCGCCGGGTCCAGCTCGCGCATCACCAGCTCGGCCCGCAACACGCCAATGCGATAGTTCACCTCGGTCCCGCAGGTGCTGCGGCCCGCCGTGGTGATGCTCTCGACGATCTCCTGCATCGAGGAGGCCTCCGGCACGAGGAAAGAGCCCGCCTTCAGCAGTTGCGTCCGGTCGGTATATTCCGCACCCATCCGAAAGATCATGCCATTGCTGACAGCGCCGCGCTCCACAAGCTCGTCACTGACCGCGCCCATGTTCGAGCCGGGCCGGACCTGCAAACAGATCGCCTCTGCCAACGGGCCGGGGCCGGTGTATTGCTTCTGAGCCCAGGTCACGCCCACGGCGAGACCGATCATCAAGACGATGATGATTGTCAGGCCATTGGAGGCCAATGAACGCCACATCAGTCGTTAACTTTCCGCAGGATAAGGCAGGCGTTGGTGCCGCCAAAACCAAAGCTGTTAGAGAGCGCCACGTCGATTTCGCGCTCATGCTTGGCATTGGCCGCGAGGTTCAGCTTGGGCGTCACCGCAGGGTTGTCGAGGTTGATCGTCGGCGGCGCCACCTGATCGCGGATCGCCAGCGTCGCAAAGATCGCCTCCACCGAGCCCGCCGCTCCCAGCAGGTGGCCGATCGCGGATTTGGTGGATGACATGGTCGCCTTGCTCGCAGCATCGCCCATCATCCGCTCCACCGCGCCAAGTTCAATGGTGTCGGCCATGGTCGAGGTGCCGTGCGCGTTGATGTAGTCAATCTCCGCCGGGCTGATCCCGGCCCGGTTGATCGCCGCTTCCATCGCCCGATAGCCGCCTTCGCCATCCTCGCTCGGGGCGGTGATATGATAGGCATCGCCGCTCAGGCCATAGCCGATCACCTCGGCATAGATCTTCGCGCCCCGCGCCTTGGCGTGCTCGTATTCTTCCAGCACAACGATGCCAGCACCCTCACCCATGACAAACCCGTCACGGTCCTCGTCATAGGGGCGGCTCGCCGTCTCTGGGCTATCGCCCCGCTTGGTGGAAAGCGCCTTGCAGGCGTTGAACCCGGCAATCCCGATCTCGCTGATCGGACTCTCGGTGCCGCCCGCCACCATCACATCGGCATCGCCCCACTGAATCAGCCGCGCGGCATCGCCAATCGCATGAGCACCCGTGGAGCAGGCCGTCACCACAGCGTGGTTCGGCCCCTTGAACCCGTATTTGATGCTCACCTGCCCGCTCACCAAGTTGATCAGCGCGCCCGGAATGAAGAACGGGCTCACCCGCCGCGGCCCGCGCTCCTTGAGGAGCACGGCGGTATCGGCAATCGAGTTCAGCCCGCCAATGCCGGAGCCAATCATCACGCCAGTGCGCAGCAGGCTCTCTTCGTCCTCGGGCGTCCAGCCTGCATCCTCAACCGCCTGAATCGCGGCAGCAACGCCGTAGAGAATGAAGTCATCCACCTTCCGGCGGTCCTTCGGCGCCATCCAGTCATCAGCGTTGAAGCTGCCATCCGAGCCATCGCCCATCGGGATCTCGCAGGCATAGGTGGTGGCAAGGTGCGAGGCGTCAAAACGGGTGATCGTACCCGCCCCGGACTGGCCCGCCAAAATCCGGCTCCACGTCTCTTCAACACCACAGGCCAGCGGAGTAACCATCCCCAACCCGGTAATCACGACACGCCGCGTGCTGTCAGCCATCTGCTCGGCCCCCATTCAAGCTCTTTTCTGGTGCTCCAAATACACGGATTTGCACTGGCGCGGCAAGGCACGATCCATGCCGCCGCGCGGCAAACCGCCCTCATCACAGGTATTTGCCAAGGCCAGCCCCAAACCTCGCGTTACCGCAGAGGTGCCAGCCACCGCCCAGCCCTAATCCCGGCCATCACCGCGACAAACGCAAAAACGGCGCCCCGAAGGACGCCGCTTTCAAAAATCCGTCTATGCGGTTTCCGAGGCTTCAGGCAGCTTCGGAAATGAACTTCACCGCATCGCCGAAGGTCTGGATGGTCTCGGCTGCGTCGTCCGGAATCTCGATGCCGAACTCTTCTTCGAAGGCCATGACCAGCTCGACAGTGTCGAGGGAGTCGGCGCCCAGGTCGTCGATGAACGAGGCGTTCTCGGTCACTTTCGACTCTTCGACGCTGAGGTGTTCCACCACAATCTTTTTGACCCGATCAGCGATATCGCTCATGAAAAATCTCCGTCTGTTTCCAGGAGCTTCCGCCCCGTCCGTGTCCCTTGCCCCATTGGCTCTCTCGTGCCGCCGGGCCCTGCCTGCTGACCTGTCATTATCGACAGACCGCTCGAAATGTGCGCCGCCTATAGCATGTTCTCAGACGGACGCAAACGCTTTCGCGAGGGGCCAAACCAGGCCCTCCGCCGTCAGATCATGGCCATGCCGCCATTGACGTGCAAGGTGGTTCCGGTGGTGTATCCGGCCTCGTCACTTGCCAGATATAGGGCGGCGGCGGCGATCTCGCCAGCATCGCCCATCCGACCGGCGGGGATCTGCTTCATGATCCCCTCCTTCTGATCGTCGTTCAGCTTGTCTGTCATCGCGGTGGTGATGAACCCCGGCGCGATGCAGTTCACGGTGATGTTCCGGCTGGCAACCTCATAGGCCAAGCTCTTGGACATGCCCACAAGCCCGGCCTTGGAGGCGGCGTAATTGGCCTGCCCCGGGTTGCCCGTGGCCCCCACCACCGAAGACACGTTGATGATCCGCCCCCAGCGGCTCTTCATCATGCCGCGCAGCACACCCTTGCAGAGCCGGAAGGCCGCGGTGAGGTTCACCTCGATCACCTGTGCCCATTCCTCTTCGCTCATCCGCATGAAGATGTTGTCGCGGGTGACACCGGCGTTGTTGACCAGAATATCCAAGCTGCCCATCGCTTCGATCGCCTGCTTGGGCAGGGCGTTGACCGCATCTGCATCGCCAAGGTTGCAGGGCAGCACATGGGCGCGTTCGCCCAACTCGGCGGCCAGCGCCTTCAGCGGCTCCTCGCGGGTGCCGCTCAGCCCCACGGTCGCGCCCGCACCATGCAGCGCCTTGGCAATCTCGCCGCCAATCCCTCCGCTCGCGCCCGTCACAAGGGCGCATTTGCCCGTCAGATCAAACATCTCTCGCTCACTCCTCGTTCAGCGACGCTACGGCCGCCTTTACATCGTCAGGCGAGCCCACCGCACGGGTCGCCACCTCTTTGTCGATCCGACGGATCATGCCGCTCAGCGCCTTGCCCGCCCCGATCTCCCAGATCTCCGTCACGCCCTCATGGGCCATGAATTGCACAGATTCCCGCCAGCGCACCCGGCCTGTGACCTGCTCCACCAACAGCGAGCGGATCGTGGTGGGGTTGCTCGTGGCATGGGCCAGCACATTGGTCACCAGCGGCACCTTGGGGTTCTTCATATCCACCTCAGAGAGCGCCACCGCCATCGCCTCGGCCGCAGGCCCCATCAGCTCGCAGTGGAACGGTGCCGAAACCGGCAACAGCATCGCCCGCTTTGCGCCGCGCTCCTTGGCAATGTCGCAGGCCGCTTCCACGCAATGCTTGCTGCCCGAAATCACCACCTGCGATGGGTCATTGTCATTCGCCGCCTGACAAATGCCATTCTCGGCAGCATCCTTGGCCACCGCGACAACCGCGTCAAAATCCAGCCCGAGGATCGCAGCCATCGCGCCTTCCCCCACCGGAACCGCCGCCTGCATCGCCGCGCCGCGCTTGCGCAGCAGCCGCGCGGTATCTGCAAGGCTCAGGGTGCCCGCCGCGCAGAGCGCCGAATATTCGCCCAAGGAGTGACCGGCCACGAACTTGGCCACCGTCACGTCCACGCCTTCGGCCTCCAGCGCCCGCATCGCCGCCATCGAGGTTGCCATCAGCGCGGGCTGGGCATTGGCCGTCAGCGTCAGCTCTTCCGCCTCGCCCTCCCAGATTAGCGCACTCAGCTTCTCTCCGAGCGCCTCGTCGACCTCTTCAAAAGCCGCCGCCGCCTCCGGATAAGCATCGGCCAGCGCCTTGCCCATCCCGATCACCTGAGCCCCCTGCCCGGGAAATACGAATGCTCTCATGGCCCCCTCCTGTAAGTTGCTGCCCGTCCTAGCGTGTCGCGCATGGTGCCACAAGTGCGCCCCGCGCCAGAGGGCTTACGTCCCATGCCTGCGATTTATTCGGTGAGTATTTGCACAAGTCATACGCGCATGCTCCCACTACTCCGCGGTTGCGCACAAGGGTATCTTGCGCCCAACAACCGGAGTTTTTCATGTCGCTCGCCAATACCCAAACCCGCTATGGCACTGTCGCCAAGTCCTTTCACTGGCTCACCGTGCTGCTCATTCTCACCCTCTGGCCGCTCGGATGGTTCGCCAATTGGTGGCCCTATGATACCCAGGCTGCCTTCGACACCAAGTGGCTCCTGTTCTCGCTGCACAAAACCTTCGGCGTGATCCTCTTCGCTGTCGCCATCCTGCGTGTGATCTGGGCCCTCACCCAAACCCACCCCCGCCTGCTCAACGGCGAAAACCGGGTGGAGAGCCTCGCCGCAGAGGTTGTTCACTGGGTGCTCTACGGCTCCATCATCGCCCTGCCCGTCACCGGCTGGATCGAGCACGCCGCCTCCACCGGCTACGCCCCCATTCTCTGGCCCTTCGGCCAAGGCCTGCCGTTCATTCCCAAAGACGTCGACCTTGCGGTGGCCTTCGCCCATATGCACGTTGCCCTCACCTGGGTCATCCTCGGCGCTGTCGGGCTCCACGTCGCAGGCGCGCTAAAGCACGCGCTGATAGATCGGGACGGCATCATGTCTCGCATGTGGTTCACCAAGAAAGCACCGCCAACACCGCCCGCCACCAAAGGCCACGGACCCGCCCCGGCGGTCATCGCCACCGGCGCCTTGGCCATCGCCCTCGCCTTCCCCTTCATCGCAGGCGAAGAGGCCGCCGCCACCACGGAAACCTCCGCCGAGGCTGCCGAAAGCGCCGAGGCACCTGCTCAAACGGCGCGAACCACCGAGCCCACCGGTGAAGCCCCGGTCTGGACGGTCGAAAGCGGCACCATCGGCCTGACCATCCAGCAAATGGGCCAAGCCGTCAGCGGCACCTTCCCTGAGTTCACAGCCGCCATCAGCTACAACCCCGAAGCCACCGGCCCCACCAAGGGCGAGGCCTCCCTCGAGATAAACATCGCCACGCTCGTCCTCGGGTCCGTCGCGGCGCAGGCCCAAGGTCCGGACTATTTCGACAGCGCCGAGCACCCCACGGCCACCTACAGCGGCCCGATCATCGCAGGCGAAGATGGCAACCTGCGCCTTGACGGCACGCTCTCGATCAAGGGCCACAGCGCCGAGGTGCCGCTCCCCTTCACCCTCACCATCGACGGCAACACAGCCACCGCCTCCGGCACCACCACCGTCGATCGCCGCACCTTCCACATCGGTGACAGCATGACAGACGAAGGCTCCCTCGCCTTCCCGGTCGAGATCTCCATCGAGATCACCGCCACCCGGTAAGGCGCGTTTCCCCCCGTCACCAGCAACAAAAAAGGGCCGCCGGATCACCCCGGCGGCCCTCTCTTTTCAAACGCGTGTGCAGGCTTACTCGGCCTTGCCGGCTTCCACCGAAATCTCCACCGCAACCTCGTCGCTCACCATCGGCGCGAAGGCACCAAGGTTGAAGTCGCTGCGGGTCAGCGTGGTGGTGGCGCTGAAACCGGCCCAAGGCACACCGGCCATCGGGTGGCTGTCGGTCTGACCGTTCAGCTTGGCATCCAGCACCACTTCCTTGGTCACGCCGTTGATCGTCAGATCGCCGGTGATCAGCGCAGTGTCATCGCCGGTCACTTCGATCGAGGTGGAGGCAAAGCTCACATCTTCGCCCTCATCGGCCCCAAAGAAGTCGCCGCCCATCAGGTGCTGCGTGCGCTCGTCCCAGCCGGTGATGAGGCTGGCTTCGGGGAAGGTCACGGTCACGCTGGAGGCTGCCGGGTCTTCCTTGTCCCACATGATCTCACCGTCAAAGCCGGAGAACATCGAGGTGGTGGTGGAAAAGCCGAAGTGATCGTAGCTGAAGACGATCTGGCTGTGGCTGGCGTCCAGCGCGTATTTCTCTGCTTCAGCAAAAACAGGGGTGGCGGCAATGGCGATTGCAGCGCCAAGGAAGTGGGATTTCAACACGTTGTGGTCCTCTCGGGTAAATGGGTGTTCCCCCGAGACATCAGACGCCGCGCTGCAGAATGCAACGCGCGCCACCGCACAACAGCTGTTGTAAATCGCGCATCATGTGCGCGTGATCAAAGCCTCTCAGCCCTCGGCCCGGCTCCGCAGCAGGTCAGCCCCAATCCGTTGCGCGGCATGCCGCAGCGCATCCGGCGCACCGCGCAGCACAGTGCCGCGCCGCTTGCCCGTCTCCAAAATCAGCACGCCCCGCCCGGCCTCACTGTCCAGATCGAGCCCCGAGATCTCGTCAAAGCTCCACTGCGCCACAAGCCGGGTGCCGCCATCCGTGGTCAGCTCACGCTTGCGCAGCAGGCCCTTCTCAAGGTCCACCTCAAGCTCGCCCCTCGGTGTCTTGCCAGAACGGGTGGCCAAAAAGCCGCCGCCCGCAACCAGAGCCACACCCACAATCGCCTTGCCGATCGCCCCTGCAACCACCGGCAACGCCAGCAAGCCCAGCCCGGCCAGAATGAAGCTGACACCAATCAGCCGCCCCATCACCCGCGAGGCCACAATCTCACCGTCTTCCGACAGCACATAGCCGCCCGCGCGCTCGGTGGTGCGCAATCCGGTCACCGCAGACTGCAAGGCAGCCCGCACATCACTCTTGTGCATTTCAATAGACGCCATCGCCAGATTATCCTCTCGCTTATTGTGTCGTCAGCTCTGCTCTCGCGCCCATCTTGCCGCTTAACCTGCCGGATTTAAGGCAAAATGAACGCGCGCCCCCGGCTTCGTTTCCACGCGAGTCCTTTGAGCAACAGCCCCCTGCGCCCAGCCGGGGTTGCATCATGCGCCGCCTCGCGTATAAGGCCGCATCTCTTCGCACACTTATTCACAGCGGAGCCACTCGTGCCGGGGCCGCGAAGAGACCTCGCCCAGGCTTTGAAGCCCGCTCGAAACAAAAGGAACTGCCGCATGCCGCTCTACGAGCATGTTTTCATTTCGCGCCAGGATCTGTCCGGCGCCCAGGCCGAGGGCCTGATCGAACACTTCTCCTCCGTTCTCGGTGACAATGGCGGCAAGGTCGTCGAACATGAGTACTGGGGCGTGAAGACCATGGCCTACAAGATCAACAAGAACCGCAAGGGGCACTACGCCTTCCTGCGCACCGAGGCCCCCGCGCCTGCCGTGCAGGAAATGGAGCGCCTGATGCGCCTGCACGACGACGTGATGCGCGTTCTGACCATCAAGGTCGATGAGCACGCCGAAGGCCCCTCCGTGCAGATGCAAAAGCGCGACGAGCGCGAACCGCGCCGCGAGCGCCGTTGATCGAAACCTGAGAAAAGGACAGTAAGCTATGGCTACCAAACCGTTTTTCCGCCGTCGCAAGGTCTGCCCGTTCTCCGGTGAGAACGCGCCCGCCATCGACTACAAGGACACCCGTCTGCTTCAGCGCTACATCTCTGAGCGTGGCAAGATCGTGCCCTCCCGCATCACCGCAGTCTCGGCCAAGAAGCAGCGTGAACTCGCTCGCGCCATCAAGCGCGCCCGCTTCCTCGCCCTGCTGCCCTACGCCGTTAAGTAAGGAGAGATATCCATGGAAATCATCCTGCTCGAACGCGTCGCCAAGCTCGGCCAAATGGGCGAAGTGGTGAACGTCAAAGAAGGCTACGCCCGCAACTACCTGCTCCCGCAGGGCAAAGCGCTGCGTGCCAACGACGACAACATCGCTCGTTTCGAAACCGAGAAGGCACAGCTTGAGGCCCGCAACCTCGAAACCAAGAAAGAGGCAGACAGCCTCGCCGCCAAGCTCGACGGCCAGACCTTCATCGTGATTCGTCAGGCCTCCGACTCCGGTTCGCTCTACGGCTCCGTCACCCCCCGTGACGCCGCCGATGCTGCAACCGCCGAGGGCTTCTCGGTCGACAAGCGCCAGATCGCGCTCGCCGCACCGATCAAGGAGCTGGGCCTGCACGACGTGCACATTCAGCTGCACCCAGAGGTCGAAGCCACGATCTCGCTCAACGTGGCCCGTTCCAACGAAGAGGCCGAGCTTCAGGCCTCCGGCAAATCCATTCAGGATCTCGCCGCCGAGGAAGAAGCCGCTGCCGAGTTCGAAATCTCCGAACTCTTCGACGACATCGGCCAAGCCGCCAACGAAGACTTTGGCGACGAGCCTTCCCCCGCTGCCGAAGCGGTTGAAGACACCGCCGGGGACGACGAAGAAAACGCCTGAGACCAACAGGCAAAGAACAGAAAAGGCCGCTCCATCCGGGGCGGCCTTTTTCGTTTTTAGGGGAGTGGTTAACTGCTGCGGCTAAAGGTGACCGCGGTCAATATCCCACCATCGCCAGCATCATCCGCATGTCGTGGTTCAAAAACGCCCAGCTTCCGGCCCCCGCAACAACCAACCCCGCCAGCGCCGCGCCCTGTAGCACCCTCAGCTTGCACCAGCCCCGCAAAGCCTCGCGTCGCCGCGCGGCCATCACACCGCGCCCGGCCACCATCAACCCGGCGCCCAGCCCCTCGGCCGCCCGCCGCGCCTCACCCGTAAGGCTGCGCGAGGGATGCAGCCCCGGCGCTTCGCCCACCGGCAGGCCCGGCATCGGTCGCACGAAGGCATTGGGGATGACAAACAGCGCACCGCCTTCATCCCATCCCTCAAACCGCGCCCGCCGCACCACCCGGCGCAGCCGGTGTCGAAAACAAAAGGCCTCCGCCCGCGTCACTTCCAGCGCCTGAACCGTGTAAAACCCGGCCTCAAAGCGCTCCACCAGCCGTGTCATAACCGCCGCCAGCCGCTCATCCTCGCGCGTGCCCATCCAGACCTCTGCGTTGAAAAGGCTCCAAAACAGCCGCACCGCATTGGAGCGGTCAAGTTCCCTACGCCCCACCATCCACTCCAGCGCCCGCGCCTCCGGCGTTCCGCCTTGGCGCTCCAGCCCTCGGATCACATGGGCCCAGACTTCCTGGGATTGGGCAGCCAGCCATTCCGAAAGGCAGGCGCCACTATCCGCCGGTGCCGCCTCGAAAAATGCTTCAACCGTGCCGTGTTGCGCCATGCCCATGCTCTGCCCCTACGAGTCGTTCTTTGGGCCATCCCAGCATTTGAATTGGGGCATTAGTTGGGCAACCGCGCTCGTACCTCGGCAAATTTCCCCCCTGTCACATCAGCACCCCTCGCCAAGCCGCCGCCCCGGTGCCAACCTTGCACCATGACGACTCGCCGCACAGCCCTCGCCCTCATCGCCGCCCTCCCGCTCGCCGCTTGTGGCAGTTCGGACCGAGAGCCGGACACCTCGCGTGACAATTTCAATCCGCCGCTCTACCCGCAAGAAACCCCCGAGCTGCGCGCGCTGATCAACAAATACGCCGAGATCCACGACATCCCTCGCGAGCTGATCCACCGGGTCTGCATCCGCGAAAGCACCCACAACCCCCGCGCCCGCAACGGCCCCTACTATGGCCTCATGCAGGTTCTGCCCCAGACCGCCCGCACCATGGGCTTTCGCGGCGCCCCTGCCGACCTGCTCGATGCAGAGACCAACCTCAAATACGCCGGGAAGTATCTCAAAGGCGCATGGATCGTGTCCGGTGGCGACATTGACGAGGCGATCGGCTGGTATGCCCGCGGATACTACTACGAGGCCAAGCGCCTCGGCCTACTCTACGAGACTGGCCTGCGCAGCTGACACACCCCCGTTACAACGCCGGGCCAAACCGGCGGCAACGCCCAACAAGGAGACGCCCCCATGCCCCTCAATCTCTCGCGCCGTAGCTTCCTCGCCTCAACCGCCGCCGGGGGCCTCATCGCCCTCCACCCCTTCTCGCTGCGCGCCGCTGCCGGTCAGGCCCACCTCCGCCTGATGGAAACCACAGACCTGCACGTCCACGTCTACCCCTACGATTATTACGCCGACCGCGAGGTCGATACCGTGGGCCTGTCGCGCACCGCCTCCATCGTCAACGAAATCCGCGCCGAGGCCACCAACTCCCTCCTGCTCGACAATGGCGACTTCCTGCAAGGCAACCCGATGGGCGATTACATCGCCTACGAGCGCGGCATGAAGGAGGGCGATAGCCACCCCGTCATCACCGCCATGAACACCGTCGGCATCGAGGCCTCCACGCTCGGCAATCACGAGTTCAACTACGGCCTCGAGTTCCTCACCAAGGCCCTCGCCGGTTCCGGCTTCCCGGTCGTCTGCGCCAACATCACCAAGCCCGGCAGCTCCGAGACCCTGCTCGAGCCCTACGTGATCCTTGAGCGCGAAATCACCGATGGCGCAGGCGAGGCCCACCCGATCAAGATCGGCATCATCGGCTTCGTCCCGCCCCAGGTGATGAACTGGGATCGCAAGCACCTCGAAGGCAACGTCGAAGCCAAGGATATCGTCGCCACCGCCCGCGCCCTCGTCCCCGAGATGAAAGAGAAAGGCGCCGATATCGTCATCGCCCTCTCCCACTCCGGCATCGGCGCGGCGGATGAGGCCGACATGATGGAAAACGCCTCCGTGCCGCTGGCCGCCGTCGAGGGCATCGACGCAATCCTCACCGGCCACAGCCACCTCGTCTTCCCCTCCTCCACCTACGCCGATTTTGCCGCGGTCGATGCCGAGGCCGGCACCATCCACGGCAAGCCCGCCGCCATGGCCGGCTTCTGGGGCAGCCACCTCGGCCTGATCGACCTGATGCTGGAGAAAGACGGCAGCAGCTGGCGCGTTACGGGCCACAGCTCCGAGGCCCGGCCAATCTCCAAGCGCGAGGAAGACCGTTCGATCACCGCGCTGGTCGAGGATGATCCTGCCGTGCTCGAAGCCGTCAAAGCAGACCACGAAGCCACGCTCGCATACGTCCGCCGCGCCGTCGGCACCACCGCCGTGCCGCTCCACAGCTACTTCGCGCTGGTGGCCGATGATCCCTCGGTCCAGATCGTGAGCAATGCCCAGACCTGGTACATCGAGCAGATGATGCAGGGCACCGAATGGGAAGGCCTGCCCATCCTCTCCGCCGCCGCCCCCTTCAAGGCCGGTGGCCGGGGCGGACCGGAGTATTACACCGATGTCGCCCCCGGTGCCGTCGCCATCAAAAACGTGGCCGACCTCTACCTCTACCCCAACACCGTCCGCGCCGTACTGATCGACGGCGCAATGGTGAAGGACTGGCTCGAGCGCTCCGCAGGCATGTTCAACCAGATCGAACCCGGCGCGCAGGACGCCACCCTGCTCAACCCCGATTTCCCGAGCTACAACTTCGACATCATGGATGGCGTCACCTACCAGATCGACCTCTCCGAGCCGTCGAAATACGGCCCCAAGGGCGAGCTGGAAAACCCCGATGCCAACCGCATCAGGAACCTCCAGTTCAACGGCCAGCCCATTGATCCGGCGCAAAAATTCGTCGTCGCCACCAACAACTACCGCGCCTCCGGCGGCGGCAGCTTCCCCGGTGCCGATGGCTCCACCGTGATCTTCGAAGGCCCCGACACCAACCGCGACGTGATCGTGCGCTACATCGTCGACAAGGGAGAGATCGCCCCCGCCGCCGACGCCAACTGGACCTTCGCACCGCTGGAAAACACCACCGTCCTGTTCGAGACCGGCCCCAAAGCCGCTGACTACGCCGCCTCCGTCGAGGGCGTCACCATCGAACCCGCAGGCGATGGCGCAGACGGTTTCGCCGCCTTCCGCATCACCCTCTAAGCCAGCAGCGCCCCGTTTCGGCGGGGCGCTACTTCTTGCGGCTGTTCTTCACCACCTTGCGCACCATCTTGCCAAAGCTCTTGTCGCGCATCCGCCGCTCCGAAAGGCTCTCGGAGTTGAACCGCTCTTCCGCCACCAGCTTCTTCCACCGCTTGATCCGCGCCGCGTCAATCTCGCCGCGCTCAAGCGCCGCCAGCACCGCGCAGCCCGGCTCCGTCTCATGGGCGCAATCGCGAAACTTGCAGGCCTCGCCCAAGTCGCGCAGGTCCGAGAACAGATCGCCAATCCCCGTCTCCGCATCCGTCATCTGCAACTCGCGCATCCCCGGCGTGTCCAGCACCGCGCAGCCGCTAGGCACAAAATGCAATTGCCGCCGCGTGGTCGTGTGCCGCCCCCGCGCATCCCCCTCGCGGATCGCCTGCGTCTCAATCGCCTCGCCCTGCGAAAGTGCGTTGGTCAGGGTCGATTTGCCAACCCCGGACGAGCCCATGAAGGCCACCGTCTGCCCCGGCCTGCACCACGCCGCCAGCGCCTCCGCCACGGCCTCGCCCTTGGCGTTCACCACCACCACCGGCACCCGGTCAGAAATCGTCCGCGCCTCCTCGGCAAAGCGCTCCGGATCATCCGCGATGTCGGGCTTGGTCAGCACGATCACCGGCGCAACCTCCGCCTCCATCGCCAGCGCGATGTAGCGCTCCAGCCGCGCGATGTTGAAATCCTGATTGCAGGAGGTGACGATAAAGGCCGTATCGAGATTGGCCGCAATCATCTGCACCTGCCGCTCCAGCCCCGCCGCCCGCCGCTTGATCAGGCTGGTCCGCTCCAGCACCCGGCTCTGCGCCGGGGCCTCACGGTTCAGCATCAGCCAGTCGCCCACCGTCGCTTCCGGCCCCGGCGGCACCAGCTCGTCGATGCCATCTCCCACCACATGCAGCCCGTTGCGATGCACCTGCGTCACCCGCACCGGCGGGGTCTCCGCCATCTCATCGGCATCAGTCTGCTGGGCAAAGAAGTTGCGCCACCCGAGGCCCTGTAGCACCGAGCCCGGCGTCTTGCCTGCCCCCGTCGGCGGCGTCAGAAACTGCGAATAGTCGCGTGTAATCGGCCCACTCCCCGCCGTCCGCGCCCCAACCGGGCCGGATACTTCGGTTTAGCGCCCCCGCGTCCCTCGCGCCAGTGCTTCAACCTCAGCCGAACTCTTCCAGCAGCGCCGTCACCTCCCGGTTCGGCGCCCCATAGCTGACCACGGTCACATTCAGCCCGGCATTTCCATAAAGCGCAAACGCCCGCCGCATCGCCTCGGTGATCCACCATGTCTCATTGCCAAATGCCCCGCCCCCGAGCAGCGTCAAAAACACCGGCACCTCCAACCTTGCCGCCAGCCCCAGCGTGATCTCATAGGCCTCTTCCAGCACCAGCCGCGCAAACAGCTGCCACGCGCCCGCACCGCCATAGGCCACCGGCAGCGCCGAGCAATAGACCTGGTGCACATCATGCCCGCCGCCCTCCAGCGTCACCTCCGTATCGCGCTGCAAGCCAACCTGCAGCCGCCCGCGAAACGCATCAAACTGCCCCCGCAGCCGCTCTTCCACAGCCTCAAGCCCGCCCGGGTGCGGCAGCGCGTAGCCGTTGCGCATCTCCCAAAGCGCCCCATACTCATTGCCAAGCGCCCGCCCCAGCGGTTCCAAGCAGTCAATTTGCCGCTCACATTGGCCGACATGCCCACCATGCTCCACAAAGTAGTTCCGCCAGATCGTCCCGGCGGCGCAGGCCATCGCACAGGCCGGCCCCTGCGTGCGGTCCCACTGGTAGCGGGTGATCCCATCAGCCGGGCTTACATCCGGCCCCACCATCTCCAGCAGGTTGAACTGCGAGGCCACCTGAAACAGCGCGCCGGGATGGGCCAGATGCAGCGCCTGCGCATCCCCCACCACTTGGGCAAACCGGCTGCGCCCGCGCTGCGGCACCGGCCCCAAATCGGCCGAGGTCACCAGTTCCAGCACCCCGGGCCGCATCACCCGCCCGTTCACCACCGAGCGCAGGTGGCCATCCTCCACCACCAGCTTCTCGCGCACCTCCTCCGGCCCGCGCTCCGCAAACCCCGTCAACGCCTCAAAAAAATCCATCCCATTCCCTCCAACGCAAAAGGGCCACCCAAGCGGGCGGCCCTTCGCTAGATCAATCCGGCAAAGCTCACTCGTCTTCGAGCTTGTCCACCGCATCCTTCAGCTCGTCCTTCGAAACTTCCTTCTCGGAAACCTCAGCCAGCTCAAAGATGTAATCCACAACCTTGTCTTCGAAGATCGGCGCACGCATCTGCTGCTGCACCTGCGCGTTGTTCTTCACGAACTCGAAGAACTCGCGCTCCTGACCGGGATACTGACGCGCCTGCGCCATGATCGCCTGAGTCATCTCGGCGTCAGACACTTCGATCTCGTTCTTGCGGCCCATCTCGGCGAGCAGCAGGCCAAGGCGCACCCGGCGGGCGGCGAGGGTCTTGTGCTCTTCGGTGGTCTCGATCTCGGGGTGATCGTGGCCCTCAACCTCGGGGTTTTCCTCGTGCCACAGTTGATGCGCAATCTGCCCGGCCTCGGCCTCCAGCAGGGTCGGCGGCAGCTCGAAGTCCACCAGCTTGTCCAGCTCGTCCAGCAGCGTGCGCTTCATCACCGCGCGCGAGGCCCCGGCGTACTCCGCTTCCAGCCGCTCGCTGATCTGGCCCTTCAGGGCTTCCATATCCTCAGCGCCGAACTGCTTGGCCAGATCGTCGTCAAGCTTGGCCTTGGCAGGCTTCTTCACTTCTTTGATCTTGCACTCAAACACGGCAGCCTTACCGGCCAGATGCTCGGCCTGGTATTCCTCGGGGAAGGACACTTCCACGTTCTTCTCGTCGCCAGCCTTCACACCCACCAGCTGCTCTTCAAAGCCGGGGATGAACTGGCCCGAGCCGAGCGTCAGCGGAAAGTCTTCTGCCGCGCCGCCCTCGAAGGCCTCGCCGTCAACCTTGCCGAGGAAGTCCATCAGCACCTGATCGCCGTCCTTGGCCGCGCCCTTTTTGGTCTCAAACGACTTGGCCTGCTCGGCCAGCCCTTCCAGCGCCTCGGTCACGGCGGCCTCATCGGCCTTGACCACGAGCTTCTCCAGCTTCACGCCCTTGAGGTCCACATCGGGGATCTCGGGCAGCGCTTCGTAAGACATGGAAACGACAACATCGTCGCCTTCTTTCCAGTCTTCATTGGTCATTTTCACTTCAGGCTGAAGCGCCGGGCGGTCGCCGCTCTCTTCAAAGTGCTTTTCCATCGCGCCGTCGATGGTTTCCTGCATGGCTTCGCCCAAAAGGCGCGGGCCAAACTGCTTCTTCAGGAGGGCCATCGGCACCTTGCCCTTGCGGAAGCCTTTCATCTCGACGTCGGGGCGGGCTTCTTCGAGCTTGCCGGTCACCTTTGCATCCAGCTCACTGGCCGGAATGGTGATTTCGTAGCCGCGTTTCAGCCCTTCGTTCAGGGTCTCGGTGACCTGCATTCCTGCATCCTTCTTCGTATAAGCACCGCAACCCCCTCGGTGCCCGAGGGGGTGATAAATCAGGCGCCTTGTATGTGCAGCATTGCGCCGATGCAACCACATTCCCGCAGCAGCCACGGGCCGGGCCCAAGCGCCTCCGGCGGCGTTTCGCTCACAAGGCGGGCTTTCAAAAAACTGTAGGCTCCCGGTCACGCTCCCGTCATCGCCCGGGTGGAGCGTCCCGGCACCGCGCAGAGCGCAGTCACCAGCATCGCAGCACACGCCAGAGGACAGATATGCCCAAGCTTCATTCCCTTTCCCGCCGCAACGTCCTGATCGGGGGCTCCGCCCTCGCCACCACCCTCGCCATGCCCGCGATCTCGCGCGCCCAGAGCCGCCCCGTGTTCACCCACGGCGTACAGTCGGGCGATGTCGATGCGTCGTCGGGCATGATCTGGACCCGCACCGACCGCCCCGCCAAGGTGATGATGGAAGTCGCCACCACCGAGAGCTTCTCCAACGCCCGTCAACTCGCCCCGATGAACGCCCTGCCCGGCTCCGACATGGCGATCAAGCGGCTGGTCGAGGGGCTGCCCTCCGATCAAGACATCTTCTACCGCTTCACCGCGATGGACCTGAACGACGTAAACGCCACCTCCGAGCCGCTGGTGGGCCGCTTCCGCACCGCCCCCGGCTCGCGCCGCTCGGTCAAGTTCGCATGGTCCGGCGACACCGCCGGTCAGGGCTGGGGCATCAACGAAGACGGCATGGCCTGCTACAGCACCATGGCCTCCCACCAGCCCGATTTCTTCCTGCACTCGGGCGACACCATCTACGCTGACGGCCCGCTGGAAGATGAAGTCACCGATGAGAGCGGCGCCGTGATCTGGCGCAACACGGTCAACACCGACGCCAAGCGCAAGGTCGCCGAAACTCTCGATGAATATCGCGGCCAGTGGCTCTACAACATGATGGACGAGCACGTGCTGGCGATGAACGCCGAAGTGCCCACCTTCTTCCAGTGGGATGATCACGAGGTCATCAACAACTGGTCCTCCTCCCGCTCGATCATGGAAGACGAGCGCTATTCGGAGAAAAACATCCACGTCCTCGCCGCTCGCGCTGCTCAGGCCTTCCACGAGATGGCGCCGATCCGCTACACGCCCGCCGAGCCGGGCCGCGTTTATCGCAAAATCAGCTACGGCCCGATGCTCGACATCTTCTTCCTCGACTTGCGCAGCTATCGCGGCCCCAACACCGACAACATGCAGGATGAGCTGACGGATGAAAGCCGCATCCTCGGGGCCGAGCAAATGGCATGGCTCAAGCGCGAGCTGACCAACAGCCGCGCGACATGGAAGGTCATCGCCTCCGACATGCCCATCGGCCTCGTCGTCGGCGGCGGCGCGGAGGCGGTCGCCAATGGAGATAACGGCACCGCCAAGGGCCGCGAGCTGGAGATCGCCAATCTTCTGCGGTTCATCAAGGCGGCGGAGGTCAAAAACACCGTCTGGCTCACCGCCGATGTCCACTACACCGCCGCCCACCACTACAGCCCCGATCGCGCCCAGTTTCAGGATTTCGCACCCTTCTGGGAGTTCGTCTCCGGCCCGATCCACGCCGGCACCTTCGGCCCCAACGATCTCGATATGACTTTCGGCCCCGAGGTCCGCTACGTGAAGGCGCCCGAGGCCGGGCAGGTCAACCTGCCCCCCTCCGCCGGGCTGCAATTCTTCGGTCTGGTCGAGATCGACGGCGCGACCGAGCAGCTCACCGTGCGCCTGATGGACCGTGCCAATACCGAGCTCTGGGCCACCACGCTCGACCCCGAGCACGTTTAAGCGCGCCAACTCAAGGGAGCGGCCTCGCCAGAGGCCCCTCCCGCCGCCTGCTATCCGCCCACGGTCACAAATGGGCCCCAAGCTGCGGGATGCGCGTATCGCGCACGCGCCGGGCTGTCGATCATCTCCAGCATCACCCGACGCAGCGCCCGCGCACCCGCCCCTGGCCCCGGCTCAGCCTCCGCCATCGCTTCAAACATGCCCGTGGTCAGCTCCACCGTCGCCAGTGAATCCACCGCCCAGTGGCTCACCAGCAATCGCCGCGCCCCCGCATAAAGAAACGCCCGCGCCAGCCCCGAAAGCCCCTCTGCCCCCTCGCCGCCCGGCCCCAAGGCGGTGTTGCAGGCCGAGAGCAGCACCCAATCCGCGTCGAGGTCCAGAACCGCGATCTCACTGGCGCTCAAGAGCCCGTCAAACCCGGCCCCCGGAGCCGCCAACGCCAGCGCTGGCTCCGAAAGCCCCGCCGCCTCCCCGCCCAGCAGCCCGTGGGTGGCAAAGGCCAGCACCCGCGCCGCACCAAGGCGGATCGCACCACCCATCTCGGCCTCCCGCGCCGCTGCGCCGGTGACAACCTCCCCCGCGCCGCCCGCAACGGCTTGGTTGAGCGCCTCCACCTCGCCCACCGACTCCGGCAATCGCGCCAGTTGAAGCCCGGCGATATCCGCGCCAAAGGCCGGGTCCGCGATCCCCAGAAACGGCAGCGCGCCCGCGCTCACGCCAGCCTCCCTCCGC
The DNA here is from genome assembly GCF_006351965.1 of Oceanicola sp. D3. Lineage (NCBI taxonomy): Bacteria > Pseudomonadati > Pseudomonadota > Alphaproteobacteria > Rhodobacterales > Roseobacteraceae > Oceanicola > Oceanicola sp. D3. The sequence continues at coordinate 2,187,353 of NZ_CP040932.1, read as the reverse complement.
AAGGCCCTGAGCGACGCGGGCAAGGGCAGCGTGGCAAAGGCATGATGCCGGATCGCCCAGTCGATCTCGCCCCAAGCGGCCCCGTCGCCCGCTGGTTTGGCTACCAGCACACCCAAAGGCAGCGCCTGAAACGCGCCGTCAGGCACCGCAAAGATCACCGCTCCCTCCGGCACAAAACCCACCGCTGCCCCCAGCGCAGCCCGGTGCAGATCATGCGCGGTGGCCGGATTGAAGGCGGTCGGCGCGTCTTCGGCAGCCTTCAGGGCAACCGCAGAGCGCTGCGGGCCAGATGGGTCCAGGGCCCGCCGCAACTCGCGCACGCCTCCGCTCACCTCCTCCTCGGTCACCGCCCGGCGCTGCCAGACAACCGCCTCTGGCGTCACGATAAACACATGAAAGCCCCGCGCCGTCTGCAATTGCACCAGCAGCGCCTCGTTCTCACCAAGCAGATCCCGCGCCTCCTCCAGCCCCAAGGGCTCCGGCGCAGCGCTGCTCTTCCATTCCGGCGCCGCCTCGGCCAGCGCGGCCTCGATCCGGTCAAGCTCCGCATCCACAGCCGCCACCTCGGCCTGCCCCACCGGCCCCCGCGCAACCAGCGCCTCGCGCCGCGCCAGCACCGCATCCCTGTCACGCAGCAACCGTCCAACCTCGCCGCCCCCTGCGGCCAGCCGCGCCGTCATCGCCTCAATCGCCCGGCCCGCCGCGCTCTGGCGGGCCGATTGCATCATCCCGAAGGCCTCATCCAGCCTGTCCCGCCAGTAATCGCCCGCATCCAGCGGCACATAGCCATCGGTCTCGCGCCACGGAAAGACATAGGGGCCCTTCTGGTCAAAGCCCTCCACATGCGGCGCGCCCATCGGCCCAATCGGCGGGCGCGCCTCCATCTGGTCGTAGAGCGCATCAACACCCCCCTCAAAGAGCGTTGCATAGGCCTCAAGCTGTCGCCGCGCCTCCGCGCCCAGCCGCGACGGCACGGCCTCAACCTGCCCCCGCGCCACCTGCGCCGCACTATAGGCCAGCCCAGAGACGGCATCAGGCCGGTCATGCGGCGCATCCAGCCCTACGCGTGACAGCCCGCCAAGTGCTGCGGCCAGTTCGCTCAGCGTCACATCCGCCCGCAACCGCACCGCCTGATAATGCGCCCGCGCCGCATCATGCTGCCCCTCAGCCTCCAACATCCGCGCCAGATCCAGCCGCACCCCGGAGATCAACCGCCGCCCATAGCCATCCTGCGCCATGGTCTCGAAATCCAGCAAAGCCTCGGGCACCTGAAGCGCAGCCACAGCGGGCCGCTCGCCCTCCGGCACCTGCGCCACAACTTCCACAAGCATCGCCATCAACTCCAGCAGATCGACCATATCGGCATGCTGGTAATCCGCCCCCGGCGCCGGGCGGAACGTCTCGATCAGCGGGGCCAGCGCCTCCAACTCCGGCACGCCCTCCTCCGTCAGCAGCACCACCGCCTCCATCAGCGCGCGCCGCTTCGGCCCAAGCCCGCCATCCGCCAGCGCGGCCTCGGCCTCCTTGCGGGCAAACGCTCTCCGCCCCAATCGCCAGTCTGCCAGCGCCGCCAGCGCAAGCAGCCCGGCGCGGCTGTCACTGCCCGCCGCCTGCGCCATGTAGCCCTCCCGCGCCGTGAGCAGATCACCCCGGTATTCCCGCATCCGAAGCGGCAGCACCCGCAGCACCGCGCCCCCAGGCTGGGCGATCATCGGCGCAAGCGGACCAAGCAACGCCTCCGCCTCCGTCACCCGCTTGCCGCCATCCGCCACCCAAGAGGCCCGCGCCTTCGCATGCACCTCAAACAGCCGCATCCGCGCCCGCGCCGCATCGTCAAACCGCGCCGACCAGCCCGACATCTCCATGAAATCCGCCGCCTGCTCATAGGCCACGCTCGCCTGCAGAAAGAGCCCGAACCCCGAAAGGATCTCCCCACGCAAATAAGCCATCTCCGGAATGCGCTTCGTCAGCATCGGCTGCCGCGCACCCGCCTCATCAAGCCGCGCCAAGGCCGCGCTCGCCTGCCCGGCCGCGTGATGCGCCAACACCAATGCAAGGTAGATGTCCGACAGAAGAAACGGGTCTTGCACCCCTTCGGCATCATACCGCGCCACCAGCTCACCCAACCGCGCGGCGGCGGCCGGGGCATCCTGCGCAATCTGCCCATAGGCCGCGCCCAGCTCTTCGTAAATCGACCCCTCCGCCCGCGCCCCGCCCGCCAGCAGCACCACAAGCACCAATGCGGCAAGGCCGCGCGTCAATGTCAAAACAGTCATCCCCATGCCCCAAGGCTATCAGCGCCCCGGGCCGTGCTAAAGACCTGCTATGGAAGAATTTCGGTGCGGGTGGAGGGACTTGAACCCCCACGCCTTGCGGCGCCAGAACCTAAATCTGGTGCGTCTACCAATTTCGCCACACCCGCTTTCCGTGGGAGCGGTATCTAACAGTGCCTCTCGCGGCACGAAAGCCCGAAAATGCAGATCACCCCTCGGAAAATAGTGGCCATCAACAGTTTCTTTACGCTAGCGTGAAAGAAAAACGAGGCAGTTTCAAAAGAGCACCCCATGTCTGATATGAACATGGGAGGCCTGCGCCGGGCAGCGCAGGTGTTCACTCCCGATCTCGGGCCAGCGGGCATTTCCGCTTCCGCCCGGATTCTCACCGCCCGTGGCGAGCGCCGTCTTGGCGAGCTGGAGCCCGGTGACAGGCTCGTGTCGCGCAGCTCGGGCATGGTCCGGCTCGCAGGCCTGTCGCGCTTCACCTGCGATGTCATCCCGATCGCGCTGGCCCCGCATGCCCTCGGCAACGGCAAGCCGTCTGATCTCGTCCACGTCACCCCGGCGCAAAAGCTGCTGCTGCGCGACTGGCGCGCCAAGCTGCTCTACGGCAGTTCCGCCGCCCTCGCCCCTGCCGCCGCGCTGGTCGACAACGGCTATATAACCCGCACGCCCCGGCTCAAGGGGATGGAGATGGTAACGCTGCTCTTCGACGCGCCCGAAATCCTCTACATCGGCATGCTCGAATGCGCCTTCGAGCCCGACGAGGCCGCCCAAGCCGCCTGACGCATAGCGTCATCCGCGGCCGTCATCCTCGGGCCGTCATCCTCGGGCCCGACCCGAGGACCTCCCCCCAGGAGATCTCAGGCCCAAACCGTGGCCCGTCACCCCCTATCCATTCTCCAACCCGGCCAAAACCCGCGGCAAAACCTCCGGCAAATCCTCTGCAATCAGCCCCGGCCCGAACGCCCGCGCACATTCCACGTGCAGCCATGCCGCCGCCTCTGCAGCCCGCATCGGCGCAAACCCCCGCGCCATCAGCCCGGTGATGAACCCCGCCAGCACATCCCCCGCCCCCGCCGTCGCCAGCCAGGGCGCAGCCCGCTCGTAGACCGCCGCATTCACCGAGCACGCGCCATCCGGCCCCGCAATCACCGTATCCGGTCCCTTGAACAGCACCACGCATCCCGCCCGCGCCGCCGCCTCCCGTGCCGCATCCACCTTCGAAAAGGCCGCGCCGGTCACCGCCGGGGCCGCCAGTTTCTCGGCAATGTCCGGAAAGAGCCGCGCAAACTCCCCGCCATGGGGCGTGAGCACACAGCCCTCGTGCAGCATTCCGAACAGCGCCTCCGGCTCATCCGCAAAAGCCGACAGCGCATCCGCGTCCAACACCGTAGGGTGGGCAATCTGCCCACCATCCAGCCCACCACCCCGACCAAGAACCACTGGCACCATCTCCCGCGCCCGTTCAACCCCCAAGCCCGGCCCGACACACACCGCATTGATCCGCCGATCCTCCAGCACCCGCGCCAGAGCCTCTGCGTCCCCCACCGCCTGCAACATCACCGCATCCAGCCGCGCCGCATTCTCCTGCAACGCCCCCGGCGTCGGCGCCACCGTGACCAGCCCTGCCCCGATCCTCAACGCCCCCCGCGCCGCCATCCGCGCCGCACCGCCCTTGCCCGCGCCGCCTGCGAGGATAAGTGCGTGCCCGTGGGAGAACTTGTGCGCGCCGCCGCACTTCAGGAGGTGATTGGGAACTTTGCTCAGCGAAACCACACCCTCAATTAACGCGCGCTCAAGACCGATGCTTTTTACAACAACCTTTCCACAAGCTTCCGGCCCGTCACCGAGCCGGTGCCCAAGCTTCTCGGAATGGAACGTCACAGTTAGGTTCGCGCAAGCGGCATGGGGGTTCTGTGGTTCGGCATTCTCCAGGGTGCGACCACTATCTGCACATATGCCGCTCGGAACATCGACAGACACAACAGCCGGGCGTCCGCGCTTGTGACCAAAGATAGGCACGAAGCTGCGCACCATATCCCCAATTTCCCAGAGCAGGTTGCCATACCCTGCCAAGGGACGGGTTAGCCCGGTGCCAAAAAGTGCGTCCACCAAAAGATCACAGCGCCAACCGTCGCGGCCCTCAAAGGCGGACCCTGGCACCACCTCCCCCATCTCCCCCCACCGCTCATAATTCACACGCGCATCCGGCGGCAGCTTCGCCGGATCGCCATACAGAAACACCTCGACCGCCCACCCCCACTCCTTCAATACCCGCGCCACCACGAACCCATCGCCGCCATTGTTCCCCGGCCCGCAGAGCACCACAGCGCGGAACGACCCGGCCGCCAGCTCCGGCCATTCCTCAAACACCGCCTCCACCACGCCCCGCCCGGCGCGTTCCATCAGCTCCAGCCCGGTGACTTCTCCGGCCTCGATCGCGGCCTGCTCGATGGCGCGCATTTGTGCAGATGTCAGAAGTTCCATGCGCTCTCCGCCCAAAAAGTTTCCAAAACGCCCATGCGCAAATCGACTTGCACATTTTTTCATCACACCCGAGAATTCCCCCGAGACGCTCACCCGCCCGTGAGGCGGCCCCGTTGCCGCCCCCTGCGATAAGTGTTCTCACCCCTAGCGGAACGGACATCAAGGGAGTCGGTCTGTCATGAAAAAGATCGAGGCAATCATCAAACCCTTCAAACTCGACGACGTGAAGGAGGCTCTCCAGGAAATCGGCGTCCAGGGGCTTTCAGTCATCGAGGTCAAGGGCTTCGGCCGTCAGAAGGGCCACACCGAGCTTTACCGCGGCGCCGAATACGTCGTGGATTTTCTGCCCAAGGTTAAGATCGAGGTCGTGCTGGCCGATGACCAGCTCGACGGCGCGATCGAGGCGATCACCACTGCCGCCAAGACCGACAAGATCGGCGATGGCAAGATCTTCGTCTCAACCATTGAGCAGGCCATTCGCATCCGCACCGGCGAAGACGGCGAAGACGCGCTCTAAGCGCCCGGCCGCATCGCCCGAGAAACTTTCAGCAAGGAGAAAGAGAAGTCATCATGAGCAACAAGGACGTTCTCAAGACAATCAAGGATGAAGACGTCGAATACGTCGACATCCGCTTCACCGATCCGCGTGGCAAGCTGCAGCACGTCACCGTTATGTCCGACCAGGTCGACGAGGACTTCCTCGAAGAAGGCTTCATGTTCGATGGCTCCTCCATCGCTGGCTGGAAGTCGATCGACAAATCCGACATGAAGCTGATGCCCGATGGCTCCTCGGCTTACATGGACCCGTTCTACGCCGAGAAAACGCTCTGCGTGCACTGCTCCGTTGTCGAGCCCGACACCGGCGAAGCCTACAACCGCGATCCGCGCGGCACCGCACAGCTGGCCGAGGCCTACCTCAAGTCCACCGGTATCGGTGACACCTCCTACTGGGGCCCCGAGGCCGAGTTCTTCCTCTTCGACGACGTGCGCTTTTCCGTCGAGATGAACAAGGTAAGCTACCAGGTGGACGCAGGCGACGCAGCCTGGAACACCGACGCCGAGTTCGACATGGGCAACATGGGCCACCGTCCCGGCATCAAGGGCGGCTACTTCCCGGTCAACCCGATCGACGACGCGCAGGATCTGCGCTCCGAGATGCTCTCGACCATGAAGCGCATGGGCATGAAGGTCGACAAGCACCACCACGAGGTGGCCTCCTGTCAGCACGAGCTGGGCCTGATCTTCGGCTCGCTCACCAAGCAGGCCGACGAGCTTCAGAAGTACAAGTACGTCATCCACAACGTGGCCAACGCCTACGGCAAGTCGGCCACCTTCATGCCCAAGCCCATCGCGGGCGACAACGGCACCGGCATGCACGTCAACATGTCGATCTTCAAGGATGGCAAGCCGCTCTTTGCCGGCGACAAATACGCCGACCTCTCCGACGAGGCGCTGTATTACATCGGCGGCATCCTGAAGCACGCCAAGGCGCTCAACGCCTTCACCAACCCCTCGACCAACAGCTACAAGCGCCTGATCCCGGGCTTTGAAGCTCCGGTTCTGCGCGCCTACTCCGCGTCCAACCGCTCGGGTTGCGTGCGTATTCCGTGGGCCGAAAACCCCAAGGCCAAGCGCGTCGAGGCCCGCTTCCCCGACCCGGCAGGCAACCCCTACCTGTGCTTCTCGGCCCTGCTGATGGCCGGCCTCGACGGGATCAAGAACAAGATCCACCCCGGCGAAGCCATGGACAAAGACCTCTACGACCTGCCGCCCGAAGAACTCGCCGGCATCCCCACCGTCTGCGCCTCGCTGCGTGAAGCCATGACCGAGCTGGAAGCCGACATGGACTTCCTCACCGCCGGCGACGTCTTCACCAAGGACCAGATCGAGGGCTACATGGACCTCAAGTGGGAAGAGATCTACGCCTACGAGCACACCCCGCACCCGGTTGAGTACAAAATGTACTACAGCTGCTGATCGCGGCAGGGACAGTGAAACAAGAAAGGGGCGCTCCACGGGGTGCCCCTTTTGCTTTCCTCCTTGCGCCTCGGATCGCTCTCCGTTTCCATATGCCCACGACCAAACAGACGAAGGCCCCCAATGCCCAATTGGCTCAAAGCCCTTTTCCCCGGTGCCCGCACCAAAGCCCTCCCCACCGATCGCGCCGAGCAGAACGTCTGGGTCAAGGCCCGCCACCGCGAATGGCAACTGGCCTGGCATGATCTCTTCGATCAAGACCCGGCCCTGACCGCCGAAGGCAGCCACCGGGACGATCCGCTTCCCGACGATCTAATGCAGGACAACCGCCTGATCCACGAGTTTTCCCGTGCCACCCCGGAAACCCGCCGCGCCTGCCTTGCCCTCCTGCCCCTCGGGGCCGAGCTCTTCCGCCGGACGGAGGCCTTCCTCTCCGCAGCGCCCCAACTCCTGCCCGAAGCCGAGGCCCGCGCCCGCATTCCGGCCATCGCCGCGTTGTTTAAAGAGGTCGGCCCCAACGAAGAGGTGGATTTCACCCAACTGACCGTGATCGAACGCTGGACGCAGGAGGGCGAGGCCGCCATGCGCCAGACCGATGACATAACCGTCCTGCTCGAAGGCAACCTCTTGGCCTCCACGCCGCCCGAAGCCCTTCCCGGCCAAGCGGCATCGTCTTTCCTCTCAGAGCCGCTTTACGCCGCCGCCGGCAATTTCTACACGCCCGGCGAGTGGATCTGTGCCCCCCTGCACGGCCAAACAGAAGATCGCCTCCACACCGCGCTCTATGAGCTGTGGCAAGGCGGCTGGCAGCTCAGGCTGGCCGACGACGGAATCGCTCTCGCCCGATACGTCCGATAGCGGCCGCACCGCCTCCTCCACTGGCCTCCCCCTCCCCGCCATGGCACCCTCGCGGCATCCAACACGCAAGGCCCGCCCATGCTCCACCTTCTGCTCGTCGGCTCCCGCCCTGACGTCATCGCCCAAACCTGTGCCGCCCTCGCGACCCGCGCCCATTGCCACCCGGCCACCACGCTTGCCGAGGCAAAGGCCGCCATCGCCGCCCACCCGCTCGATGCCGTCATCATGGGCGCAGGCACCCCCATGGCCGAACGCCTCGCCATCGCGGAGGCCGCGCTCACCGCCCACAAAGGCTGCGCCGTGCATCTGAAAGACAAATCCTCCGGCCCCGCGCGCTTCACCCACTGGGTCGAGGGGCTCATCGCTTTTCACCACGCCATGCACGGGTAACTCCGCCATCCCAAGCCGCGCCTCTGCCCTCACCTCGCCCAACTAAGGCCAGATTGCCGTGGCATCACGCGGGCCAAGCAGTGAACCAAAAGAGGCACACAACATGCCCCTCCCCAGCCGGACCGATGCCGCGCTTCTCTATCCCGCCCCGCCGGAGGTGGATTTCGAGGGCATTGCAAACAGTGTCAAAGAAATCATGGCACCCTCCGGCATTGATCTGCAGACCACCATGCACAAGCCCGGCCAAGGCGCGAAGCTTGAGGCCGAGGGGCTCAGCCTCACCATTGCGCAGGCGGGCAAACGGCTCACCGAGAGCCGCCTCACCAAGGCGATGGCCTCCGAATATACCCGCCTCACCGGGATGAACGCGGGCGTGGATGTTGCGGCCCACGGTGCCTTCATTGCCGTGGTGGCCGAGGCCAAGGGGTTCAATGCCGGCAGTCAGGACACCTTCGAAACCCTGCTCGCCCTCACCCAGATTGCCGCCAGCCACATCGCCATCGAGGCCGAGCCTCTGGCGGTCCACTGGGGCCAGTCCGACCAGCTCTTCTCGCCCGAGCGGTTCCTCGCCATGGCAGATGTGCTGTTTCCGCTGCCGCTGTTCTGCCACCCCCGGCCCTTCTCCTCGGGCCGCGTGGCAGAGGGCACACAGGTCATCGGCTTCCGCCTCGATCACGCCGAAGAGGTGCTTGGCCGCCCGCTGCTCTTCCGCGAGGCCCCGGCCCGCCTGCCCTACCTGCTCGACCGCGCCTATGCCTTCATCGACCACTGCCGCGAGGCTGGCCGCATCCTTGGCGATGGGGCCCAGTTCGGCGCCGGGCCCGGCGAGGTGATCGCCGTGGCCATGAAACCGCCGTCAGTGGAATATCCCCAAGGCCATATCGAGCTGACCCTGCGGGATCGCGAAGGCGTTTTTCAACTGCAACCGGAAGGCGCTCATAGCCCCGAAGGCATGGCCGACGCCCGCCCCGAAAGCGCCCCCTCCGGCCCCCTGCCCACCGGCGGTAAAACCGGCAACGCGGTGGATGACTTTTTCTCCACCCCCGACGCCGCCGCCCGCGAGCGCATCGGGCAGTCCGGCACCGGCGGCGGCATGGCGATGAGCGGCCTTGGTGGTGGCGGTGGCGGCGGCGCTGCTGCCATAAGCGCCCCGGACGGTCTGGAAAAGCTCCGCGAGGCCTCCCGCGAACGGGTCGAGCGCGACAAGCGCAAATCCCAGGCCCACGTCAAACAGGTGCAATGGGTCGGCTTCCTCTTCGGCGCTGGCTTGCCCGGCCGGCAAACCGCCGCCACCTCGCCCGGCATGCAAAAATTCACGCCCTGGCTCGCCGCCTTTGCCGTGGCCCTCGTGCACCCCATCGCGGCCTTGGTCATCATCGCCATCCACCTTGCCCGCCCGCTGCCCTACTACGTCTACGGCGGCATTGCCCTGCTCGTGGTTTTCGGGGCCAGCTTGACCGGGGCCGACCCCGCGCTTGGCTATATGGATATCTTCTCGCTGATCCTCGGCGAAGATGCGGCGCTCTTTGGCGCCAGCTCCGGGCGCGAGGCAACCAACTTCGTCCAGCGCGACCAATATGAAACCTATGGCGAAACCAGCAGCGGCATCGGCGCGCTTCTCGGCGGCCTGTTCTAAGCGCTAGGTTCTCCGCTACCCGCCCACCAAAGCCCGCTGCGCCGCGCTCAGCGCCGTTGCCTCCACCACCGTCGTGTGGATGGAAAACAGCGTTGCCCCCGTCTGCGGCATCCGGATCAGCGCCTGCCGCTCACTCCTGAAATACCGCGCCTCCGGCTCCCACTTCTTTTCCGCCACCTCCGCGCGCGGATAAAACAGGCTCGGGTCAGAGTGAAAATGCCCATTGGCCCGCCACAGGCCCCGCCCCGGTTTCAGGGCCACCATCATCCGCTCCACCCGCGTGTTCAGCTCCTCGCCATACACCTCCACTGGCGCGTGAATGCGCAGCATCGCCCGGCCCATCTTCTCCGCCAGCACCCAGCGGGACGGAAAGCACAGCACGGCCCCCACCAGCACCTGCGCGCCGTCCCGCGCCTCCAGCAGGCAGATGTCCTCGGTAATCAGCCGCCCCAAACTGCCCAGCGGATCTTCCTCATCCACCTCCACCCGGCGGCCATCGGGGCAGCGCACGCGCCGCCCCTCCACTTGCCACGCGTCCCGGCCAGCGATATGCGCCAGCACCATCTCCAGCGCCTCCAGCGCCACCGGCTCGCGCCCCGCCTCCAGGGCCACAACCTCGTTGCGCCGCTCCGCCAAAAGCCGCTCCCGCTCGGCCATCTGCGCCCCATAAGCCTCATCGACCATGAGCCACCGCTCCATATCCAGCGGGGCCGCGCCCGGCAGCCGCCCAAACGCCGGCGGCAACGCGCCCAACCGCTCCTGCAAAATCACGCTCATCTCCACACGCCTCTCTCGCCGCCTCTCTTGGTGCCTCTCTTGCCTGGGCCGCCCCGGCAAGTTTCCGCCATAGCCGCTTTGTGACTTGGCCATTTACAGCCCACCGATTAACCTGTCACAGACGTCATTTTCACGAGGTATTTTCCGATGTTCAAACCCTTCCTTGCCGCTGCCCTCCTTGCCCTTGCGCCAGCCGCCGCATCCGCCATCGGGTGCGGCAAAAACGCGAATGGTTTTGAGGCCTGGAAGGCCGACTTTGCCAAGGTGGCCCAGCAAAACGGCGTTGGCCAGCGCGGCCTGCAAGCCCTCGCGCAAACACGCTACGCCAAACGCACCATCGCCGCCGACCGCAACCAGAAGAGCTTCAAATACTCCCTGCAAAAATTCATGCAGATCCGCGGCTCCAACACCATCATCGCCCAAGGCAAAAAGCGCCGCGCCCGCAATGCCAACTATTACAACGGCCTGCAAAGCCGCTTCGGCGTGCCCGCCGGCGTCATCATCGCGATCCACGGGATGGAAACCGGCTTTGGCAATTTCATGGGCGACAGCAACGTGCTGAACGCCACCGTTACGCTGGCCTATGACTGCCGCCGCCCGGCCTTCTTCCTGCCCCACGCCATTGCCGCGCTCAAAATGATCGACCGCGGGATCATGTCCCCCAATGCCATCGGCGCCAAGCACGGCGAGCTGGGCCACACCCAGTTTCTGCCCGGCAATGCGCTCAAATACGGCGTGGACGGCAACGGAGACGGGCGTCTTGATCTCAACAACCCGTCCGACGCGCTGGCCTCAACCGCCAACTACCTGCGCGCCAAGGGCTGGAAGCCCGGCCAGCCCTACGGTGAAGGCACCCACAACTTCCGCGTCCTGAAGGAATGGAACGCCGCCACCGTCTACCAAAAGAGCCTCGCCATCATGGGCACCGCCATCGACGGCTGATCGGGCTAGGCGCAATCCCGTAGGGTGGGCAATCTGCCCACCCCATCGCCGCGCTCACGGCGCAACCAACTCCATAACCACCCCAAAGTGATCCGACCCAAGCTGTGGCCGGATCACCGTCCGCCCGGCCCAGCCTTCCGGCGCCAGCACATGGTCGATCGGCAACCACAGCTTGCCGCCAAACTGCTCAATGCTCAGCCGCGCCCGCCCCATGTGCCGCGCGCCAATCGCCTCCTCCACCCGTGCCATCGCCCCCGACCATGGCACCATGTTGAAGTCTCCCCCCAAAAACACCGGCCCTTCCAGCGCCGCCAGTTCCGGCAGGGCCTTGGCCAGATGCGCATGTTGTGAATGGGGCGCAGGCCAGTGCAAGTGCAATGACACCAGCCAAACCGGGCCACCCGGCGCATCCACCTGCATCCCCGCCCAGCCATAGCCGCACCGGCGTTCCAGCGCAGGCCAGCGAGCCATCACCGCCTGCCCCCCAACCGCCGAGAATGCGCAATAATGCTGGCCGGGGTAGCGCTCTACCAGCGCCGCCATCACCGCTTGGTTCTCCGCATCCACTTCCTGAAGGGTCACCATATCGGGCCCGACAGCTTGGACATCTTCCACCAGCGGTGCCACCGAAGGCATCCGAAAGTTCATGTTCTTCTGATAGATCACCAACGCCGCCGCGCCGCCGGGCTCAGGCCGCCACTTGTCCCACCCCACCGGGGCAAGCGCCGCCAGCACCACTAGCCACAGCGCAGCAACCCAGCGCCACGTTAGCGCGCCTGCAGCACCGCACAGCGCCAGCCAAACCAGCCCGCCAAGCCCCACCCAGCTGCGCGCCACCGCCAAACTGTCGCCCCAAGCCCACCAGCGCCCGGCAAAGCTCGCCCCAAGGGCCAAAAGCCCCAAAACCACCACCACCCGCATCACTGCCCGCATACCCGTCCCCTGCCTGTGTCTCCCGCAGCCTTTACCGCCCCCATCGCCCCGCATTAACCCCAAATCAAGGTTTACGCGCGCCCGCGCCGATTTTCTTGCCCTCACCCAAACCTTGCCGCCGCGCGCACCCGCCGAGCCCGCGCACCCCCACTGGACATCCCGCCACCTCGCCGCCACTCTCCGCGCCCAAAGGAGCACCCATGTCCCCCCGCAAGATCATCATAGATACCGACCCCGGACAGGATGACGCCGTGGCCATCCTGCTGGCCCTCGCCTCGCCCGAGCTGGAGGTTCTCGGCGTCACCGCCGTCGCCGGCAACGTGCCGCTCGCGCTGACCTCGCTCAACGCCCGCAAGGTGGTCGAACTCTCCGGCCGCACCGATGTGCCTGTCTTCGCAGGCTGCGAAAAGCCACTGGCCCACAGCCTCACCACCGCCGAGCACGTCCACGGCAAAACCGGCCTCGACGGGGCCGATCTGCCCGCGCCGCAGCTCCCCCTGCAAAGCGCCCATGCGGTCGATTTCATCATCGAAACGCTCCGGGCAGAGGCACCGGGCACCGTCACCCTTTGCCCGCTCGGCCCGCTCACCAACATCGCCACCGCCCTCCAGCGCGCGCCTGATATCGCGCCAAAGATCGCCGAGATCGTGCTGATGGGCGGCGCCTACTTCGAGGTCGGCAACATCACGCCCGCCGCCGAGTTCAATATCTACGTCGATCCCGAAGCCGCTGAAATCACGTTCAAGTCCGGCGTCCCAATCACCGTCATGTCGCTCGACGTCACCCACAAAGCCCTCGTCACCCGCCCCCGCCACGCCGCCTTTGCGGCGCTCGGCAATGCCGCTGGCGGGGCCGTGGCGGGCTGGGTCGGCTTCTTCGAGCGCTTCGACGTGGCCAAATACGGCTCCGAGGGCGGCCCCCTCCACGACCCAACCACCATCGCCTACCTGCTCAACCCAACGCTCTTCACCGGGCGGCACATCAACGTCGAGATCGAAACCCAAAGCCCGCTCACCCGGGGCATGACCGTGGCCGATTGGTGGGGCGTCACCGACCGCGCACCCAACGCCACCTTCATGGGCACCATCGACGCGCCCGGTTTCTTCGCCCTGCTCACCGAACGTCTGGCCCGCCTGCCATGAGCGCCCAAATCCACCTTGCCACCCCGGAAGACGCCGAGCGGCTGCTCTCCATGGTCTACCGCTTCCATCAGGAACTCGGGCTGGACCTGAGCGACGAGCACCGCGCCCGCGCCATCATGCCCTTGCTGGAGGGCAACCCGCTCGGTGCCATCTACCTCATCGGCCCCCGCCGCGCGCCGGTCGGCTATATCTGCGTCTGCTTCGGCTGGGCCATCGAGCTCGGCGGCATCGACGGCTTCATTGATGAATTTTGGGTCCGCCCCTCCGTCCGGGGCCGTGGCATCGGCATGGAAGCGCTGCACAAGGTCTTGGCCGCCCTCGGTCAGGCTGGCGTGCGGTTCATGCATCTCGAAGTCGACCGCGAGAATGACAAGGCCCAACGGCTCTACTCCCGCGCTGGCTTCCAGCCGCGCGAGCGCTATTTCCTCATGTCAAAGGAACTCGGAAACACACCCAAGGCATGACCCTGCATCTCCCCCTCTCCCAAAGCTACACCGCGCTCGGCCCCCGCTTCTTTCACGCGCAGGAGGCCGACCCCGTCGCCGCCCCCGAGCTGCTGCTGCTCAACGAACCGCTGGCGCAGGAGCTTGGCCTTGACCCGGAGGCGCTGAAATCCCCCGAGGGCGTTGCGCTTTTGTCCGGCAACGCGCCCCCGGCCCAGCACAGCCCCATCGCGCAGGTCTACGCCGGGCACCAGTTCGGCGGCTGGTCGCCCCAGCTTGGCGATGGCCGCGCGCTGCTTTTGGGCGACATCGAAACCCCCAATGGCACCTTTGACCTTCAGCTCAAAGGCTCCGGCCGCACCCCGTTTTCCCGCTCCGGCGATGGCCGGGCATGGCTCGGCCCGGTGCTGCGTGAGTATATCGTCAGCGAAGCGATGCACGCCCTCGGCGTGCCCACAACCCGCGCCCTCGCTGCCGTGGCCACGGGCGAAACCGTGCGCCGCGAGGGCCCGCTGCCCGGTGCCATCCTCACCCGCGTGGCCGCCAGCCACATCCGTGTCGGCACCTTCCAGTATTTCGCCGCCCGCAACGATGCCGAGGCGCTGGAAGCGCTCGCCGCCTTCGCGCTGCACCGCCACTACCCTGAGGCCGACGGGCCAATGGGCCTGCTCGCCGCCGTCGTCCAAGCGCAGGCGCAGCTCGTCGCCCACTGGATGTCCCTCGGCTTCATCCACGGCGTGATGAACACTGACAACATGGCGATATCGGGCCAGACAATCGACTACGGCCCCTGCGCCTTTATCGACAGGTATCACCCGCAAACCGTCTATAGCTCGATCGACCGGATGGGCCGCTATGCCTATGATCAGCAAGCCAATATCGCCGGTTGGAACCTCGCCCAGCTCGCCTCCGCGCTCCTGCCCGTCATGGGCGGCGAAGAGGCCATTCCCGAGGCCACCGCCTGCGTCAACACCTTCCGCGACAGCTATCAGGCCGCCTACCTCGCCCGCTTCGGCGCCAAGCTCGGCCTTGCCACGCCCACGCCCGATGACCTGCCCCTCATCACCGAACTGCTCGAACTCATGGCACAGGAAGAGGCCGACTTCACCAACACCTTCCGGGCGCTAAGCGAGGGCCACAATCCCCTGCCCGAGAGCCTGCCCTTCGCCACATGGCACGCAAAATGGCAGGCCCGTGCGCCGTCCGAGGATGTCATGCTGCGGGCCAACCCCGCCATCATCCCGCGCAACCACCGCATAGAAGAGGCCATTCAAGCCGCCGTGTCAGGTGATCTCGGCCCATCCGCCCGGCTGATCAAAGCTCTGGCCACCCCCTTCGATCCCCCTGAGGGCACCGAGGATCTGCGCCTGCCGCCCGCACCCCACGAGGAGGTTCAGGCCACCTTCTGCGGCACCTGACCCCAGCCGCCTTTCGGCCCCTCAAACCACCCGAACCCGCCCCGCCGGGCGGTTCACCAGCCAAAGCCCCGCCGCCACCAGCACCAGCGCCACCAGCACCGCAGGCCGCAGCTCTTCACCCAGCACCAGCCAGCCCAGCACACCGGCAAACACCGGGGTCAAGAAGCCAAAGCTCGCCACCGAACTCGCCGGGTAATACTTCAGGATCCACATCCAGAACAAAAACGCCGCGCCCGAGATCACCACGCCCTGCACGCCCAGAATGCCCCAATGCAGCAGGCCCGGCTCTCGCAGCACCGCGCCAAACAGCGGAGCCACGGCCAAGAGTACAACGGCAGAGACGACAAGCTGCCAAAACAGCTGGCTCTCCGCCCGCACCTCCCGCATCCGCGTGCCCCGGGCGATCAAGGCAATCCCCGCCCAGCCCCATGCCCCCAGCAAGGCGCAAATATCCCCGATTATGGCACCCTGCCCGCCGCTCCGCCCGCTCAGCAGCGCAATCGACACGCCCGCAAAGGCCAGCGCCAGCCCGGCCGCCTTCACCGCCGTCAGCCGCTCGCCGGGCAGCAGAAAATGCGCCATTAGCGCCAGCCACACCGGCATGGTGTAAAACATCAGCGCCGAGCGGGCCACGGTGGTGAGATCGAGCGCGATGAAGAGCATCAGGAACTCCAGCGAAAAGCACAGCCCCAGCGCAAGTCCCACACCCCAAAGCGGCCGCGCCACCTCCAGCGGCAGGCCCCTCAGCCGCATCCAGCCGAGCAGAAAGGCAAGCGAGACGACCGAGCGCATCCCGGCAAAGAACACCGGGCCAAACCCCTCATTGCCCACCTTGATGATGACCTGCCCAAACCCGAGCACCAACGAGAAGGTCACCAGCGAAGCGGCCCCGAAGGCATCAATTCGATCTTTCCGCTCCATCGCCCCCTCGCCTATAACAGCCCAATCCCGGGCCAGCCCCGCCAGATGTTCACAAGCCCCGAGGGGGCGCAAGCAAGAGACGTTCCATGACCCTCCTCCAGATCGCTTCGCTGCTCATCGTGCTCGCCGCCGCCTTCGGCACCATCAACTACTTGGTGTTCAAGCTGCCCTCCGCCATCGGCATCCTCGTCGTGGCGCTGCTGGCCTCGCTCGGCGTTCTGGCCTTTGATTTCATTTATCCCGCCTCCACCGTCGAAGAGAGCATCACTGCCGTTGTGAAAGGCATCGAGTTTTCCGATGCCTTGCTTGAGGGCATGCTCGGCCTCCTGCTCTTCGCCGGGGCGCTCCACGTCAAAATCGCCGATCTGCGCGCCGAATGGCCCGCCGTGCTGATGATGGCCACCATCGGCGTCGGCCTCTCCACCGTCATCGCGGGCGTGGGCTTTTCGTGGATCACCGGCATGCCGCTGATGATCGCGCTCGTGTTCGGCGCGCTGATTTCGCCCACCGATCCGGTGGCGGTGCTGGGCGTGCTGCGCGAGGCCAACCTGAACAAGCGGCTGGAAACCAAGATCGCCGGCGAAAGCCTGTTCAATGACGGCGTGGGCTATGTCGTCTTCCTCGTCCTCATCGGCCTCGCCTTTCCCGGCGCGGGTGGTCATGGCGAGAGTGAAGCCGCGGCCCACGGCGCAGAGCACACGTTAAGCACCGCCGACGCGCTCACCGGCGCCGCCGTGCTCTTTGCCCAAGAGGCGCTGGGCGGCGCGGCCTTGGGGATGATCCTCGGCTGGCTTACATGGCGGGTCATGCGCCGGATCAACGACTACTCGCTTGAGGTGCTCATCACCCTCGCGCTGGCCTTCGGCGGCTACGAGCTGGCGATCTGGCTGCACGTCTCCGCCCCGATCATGGCGGTCTGCGCCGGGCTGCTCGTCGGTGAGGTCAGCTACCGCGATGCGATGTCCTCGGAAACCCGCGAATATGTCGATGCCTTCTGGAAACTGATCGACGAGATCCTCAACGCCGTGCTCTTCCTGCTGATCGGGGTAGAGATCTTCGCCGTCACCTTCGACGCCAGCTTCCTCGTCTCTGCAGTCTCCGCCATCGCGCTGGCCCTGCTGGCCCGGCTCGCCGCCGTGGCGGTGCCTGTGCTCATCCTGCGCCCCTTCCGCACCATGCCCGAAAACGTGATCCCGGTGATGACATGGGGCGGCCTCAAGGGCGGCATCTCCATCGCCCTCGCGCTGTCGCTCCCCGATTCGGAATGGAAGCCCCTGATTCTCACCACAACCTACGTGATCGTGCTGTTTTCGATCATCGTCCAGGGCCTCACCGTCGCGCCATTCGCCCGCCGGTTGAACCGAAACAGCACATCGGAGTGACTGTTTCCAGCCGGTGAACATAGGCGCGCAGGCAATATCTTGGGGGCGGCAACAATTGCCCCACTACGTGAGGTTTATCCCGTAACCCCTTGGGCGCATTGGCAACGCCGCCAATATAGAAGTCGCAAAGGCGTGATTTTTCCTCGCCCTGCGGCAATCTCGCGGTAATCTGACTCTCGCCTGACATAAGGGACCGCCATGCCCTCCACTGCCACGATCCGTGCGCTCGCGCCCGGCGACGAAGTCGCTTGGCGTCGGCTCTGGACCGACTATCTGACGTTCTACAAGGCCACCCGGCCCGAGGAGGTGTATGCCACCACCTTCTCCCGGCTTGTGGATGCGTCCGATCCCGGCACCTTCGGCTTTCTCGCCGAAGTGGATGGCGAGGCAATTGGCCTTGTGAACTGCGTGATCCACCGCCACCTCTGGAGGGTCGAGGATGTTTGCTACCTCGGCGATCTCTACGTGGACCCATCGCTTCGCGGCACCGGCGCTGGCCGGGCGCTGATCGAGGCGGTCTATTCCCATGCGGAGGCGCTGGGGGCGCCTTACGTCTATTGGATGACGCAGGATTTCAACACCGAGGCACGAAAGCTCTACGACCGGGTCGGAGAGCTGACGCCTTTCATTAAATATCAACGGAGCGCTGCCTGATGTTGAACCGCTTTCTGCCCGCGGGACTCGCCCTTTTTCTGACTGCCTGTTCTTCTGTCTCCGTTCCGGATGTCGACGTGCCCCAGCGGCGCGAAAGCTACACCGGCTCACTGCCACCCATGCGCACCTTTTCCACGCCCCGCGTGGCGCCCACCTACCGCTCCAACGCGCAGCTTGCCGTCGATTTTCTTGATCTGACCTTCCGAATGGAAAGTGGCCGCCGCCTGCCGCATTTCTCCCGCTTCGAGGGGCCGGTGACAGTCACCGTCAAGGGCAACGCGCCCGCCTCTCTCACCGGCGATCTCACGCGTCTGGTCTCGCGCCTGCGCTCGGAGGCCGGCATTGATATCCGCCTCTCCAAACCCGGCAACCCCTCGCCCTCCATCACCGTTCAGGTCGTCTCCAAGCGCGAGCTGCAACGGCTGGTGCCGCAGGCCGCCTGCTTCGTGGTGCCCAACGTCTCCAGCTGGTCCGAGTTTCGCAAGGCCCGCCGCTCCCGCGCCGTCGATTGGGCCGCGCTGGCCGAGCGCAAGCAGATCGCCGTCTTCATGCCCGGCGACGTGAGCCCGCAAGAGGTGCGCGACTGCCTGCACGAAGAAATCGCCCAGGCTCTCGGCCCGCTCAACGATCTCTACCGCCTGCCGGATTCCGTGTTCAACGACGATAACTTCCACACCGTCCTCACCGGCTTCGACATGCTGATGCTGCGGGTCTACTATGATCCGGCCCTCCGCTCCGGCATGGAGCGCAGCCAGGTCGCCGCGCGTCTGCCCGCCATCCTCGCCCGGGTGAACCCCGCGGGCACTCGTGGCCGCGGCGCCCAGCCGGGCTACACCCCCCGCGCCTGGATCGACTCGATCGAAACTGCCCTCGGCCCACGCGCCCGCCCGGCCGCACGGCTCGCGGCGGCCAAGAACGCGGTGAACCTGTCCAAGCGCCACGGCTGGTCCGACAACCGCGCCGCCTTCTCGCTCTACGCGCTGGGTCGGCTGTCGCTCTCGGCGGAGCCCGAGCTGTCTCTGGCCAGTTTCCTTGAGGCCTCCCGCCTCTATCGGAACAACCCGGAGACTCAGATCCAAGCCGCCCATGTGGCCATGCAGCTTGCCGCCTTCTCGCTCTCTGCGGGTCAGGCAGATGGCACCATCGGCCTGATCGACGAGGTGCTGCCCGCCGTGCGCCGCGCCGAGAATGCCGCGCTGCTCTCCACGCTGCTGCTGTTGAAGGCCGAGGCCTACGAGTTGATGGGCCGCGTGCCCGAGGCCGCCGCCGTGCGCACCGAGGCCCTCGGCTGGGCCCGCTACGGCTTTGGCTCCGATGCCGTGGTCCGCGCCCGGGTGTCCGAAATCTCGGCGCTCAAGCCGCGCGGCCGCACCGCCGTAAACTGAGCCCTGCGGCCATTCCGCCGCAGCCTCAAACCCGCGCTTTCACAGGGGCGTCTTCTGCACTAGAAGGCGCCCCGTAACCTTTCGGGATGCCAACACGCATGATTGTCCTCGCCGCCCTCGCCCTCGGCGCCCTCGCAGGCTTCACTCACGCCCGCCGCCGCAACGGCAACACGCTCGACAAGCTGCAATATATGGCCGTCTACGCCATGATCTTCGCGGTCATCGGCCTGTTTGCCACGATTGCGCTGGAGAAGATGCTCTAAGGCGTCGCCGCCCCGCTGCCTGCCACGTCTTGCGCGTCTGCCATGTGCAAATAAGTTTCGTCGTAGCGCTTCGCCAAATGGTCCCCCGCGCGGATGGGGGCGCCAGCGCCCGCCGGCGCAACATCGGCATCCCACTCCGGGTTGAAGAACAGCGGAATCGAAATTCGCTCCTCGCCGCCGCCCCTCACCCGGTGCAACGTCGCCTTCACCCGCCCGCCAGACCACATCTCCAGCATCTCGCCAAAGTTGATCACGAAGGCACCGGGCTCGGCCGCGACCGGCTCCCATGAGCCATCCCGCCGCAGCACCTCCAGCCCCGGCGCACCATCGGTCGCCAGCAGGGTCAGGCAGCCATAATCGGTGTGCGGCGCAATGCCAAAATCCTTGTCTCCCGCCCAACCGGGCCGCGCCGGGTAGAAGTTGGCCCGCAACAGCGCCATCGGATGTACGAACTTCTGCTGAAAGTAGCTCCGGTCCTCCCCGATCGCCTCAGAGATCGCCCCCAACAGCTGACGGCAAAAGCCCAGAGCCTCCTGATAATAGCCCTCCACCTCGGCCCGGAAGCCCTCCGGCGCATCCGGCCAGAGGTTGGGCGCATAGTAGCGCTCCGGGGCCCCCGCCTCCGCCGCTTCCGGCCACAGAAAGCCGCAGTCGAACACTTCCTTGAGGTCCGGGTTGCTCGCCGGGTCCACCTGCTCCGAACGCATGCCGCCCCAGCCCCGGTTGGAGCCGGTCTTCGCCATATCCACCTTCGCCTTCTCGGCCTCCGGCAGATGAAAAAACGCGCGATAGGTCTCGATCAGCCGCTCCATCCGCTCGGGCGCAAAGGGCGTGTTTTCCAGCACCATGAAGCCCGTCTCCAGCGCCGCACCGCGCACGGCCTCCAGCGCCTCCGCCTCACTGGCCAGCACCGCCTCTGCATCAAGTCTGGGGATCGTCTTCATCGCCGCGCACCTCCTGCTCTTCCGCCCCCTGATGCCGCAGCACCCGGGGGGAGTGCAAGCGCGCGTGGGGCTCAGTTGCCCTGCGCGTCCAGCAGGCTGTCAATCGGCGGCAGTTCCTCGCCGCGCGCCACCGGGTATTCCCGCGCCGTATCGGCTGCGTTCGCTTCGGCACTGGCCCGCTCGCGGCGCACCTCAGCCATCGCAGCGGCCAGTCGCGGCAGAGCGGCAACGCTGCGCACCGCCTCGGCCTGCGCCTCGATCACCTCGGCCTCGCCGCGCACATCGGCCAGCGCCGGATCTCCGGCCACCGCCGCACATCCGCCTTCGCCGCCATCCTCGCAAATCACCTCTGTGCCACGCAGCGCCATCTCGGCCCCGCCCGGCAACCAGCCGTTGCCCAGCCCCGCCGCGCGTCCTTCCAGCTCTTCCATCGTCGGAAAGCTCCCCGCGCGGATCACCTGCGCAATTTCGGGTGCCAGATCACCGGCCTCCACCGCTTCGGCCAGCAGCGCCTCCTGCCGCACCTCCGCCGCGCTCGGGCCGCTCTCCTGCGCAATCTCCGCACCGGGCCGTCCCTCGGGGCGGATGGAGGTCGCCACCAACCCCGTCTCGCGCCGGATCACCGGCCCGCGCGGCGCAGCCGCCGCCTGTTGCGGCGCCCGCTTGCGCTCGACGCGAATATCAACGCCCATCTTGCGCCGCATATCCCGCCGCGCCTCTCTCAGGTCGCGTTTGAACTGGTTGAGAAATCCACCGCCCTGCGCCTCCACCGGGGCGGGCACATGCACCACGGCCAAGGCCGCGACAACGGTCAAAACAGGGGTCCAGCGTGTCATCAGGGCAGCCTCCTCGGGGCGGGCAAATGTGCCCGGCCTTCTCTACTCAACACCATCCCGCGCCTTCGGTTCCAATCCTTTCGCACGGCCCCGCCCGATCCCGCGCCCTTTCGCCCACGCCCCACACCTTGCAAGCCCGCTCCGTTCGGGGCTAACTCCCCGCAACCACAGAGACAAAGGAAGGTTGGGCATGAGACGCAAACTCGCCGCAGGCAACTGGAAGATGAACGGCCTCCGGGCCAACCTCACCGAGGTAACGGCCCTCACCACCGCCCACAGCGCCCCCGGCGTCGATATCCTGCTCTGCCCGCCCGCCACGCTGCTCGCCCCCATGGCCGCCGCCGCCGAGGGCACCGCGCTTGCCGTAGGCGGGCAGGATTGCCACGCCGCTGCCGCCGGCGCGCACACCGGCGATGTCTCCGCCAGCATGCTGGCCGATGCCGGCGCCAGCTACGTCATCCTTGGCCACTCCGAGCGGCGGGCCGACCACGGCGAGCAAAACGAAGACATCTGCGCCAAGGCCAAGGCCGCCCTCGCCGCCGGACTCACCTGCGTGATCTGCGTGGGCGAAAGCGAGGCCGAGCGCGACGCCGCCCAAACGCTCGACATCATCGGCGAACAGCTTTCGGGCTCCATCCCCGATGACCTCACCGCCGAAACCCTCGTTGTTGCCTACGAGCCCATCTGGGCCATCGGCACCGGCCGCACGCCTACCCTCGAGCAGATCGGCGAAGTGCATGATTTCATCCGTGCACGTCTTCAAAGCCGCTTTGGCGAGGCCACAGGCGCGGCCACCCGCATCCTCTACGGCGGCTCGGTGAAACCCGGCAACGCCGCCGAAATCTTCGCCGTGCCCAACGTCGACGGCGCGCTTGTCGGTGGCGCCAGCCTGAAGGCCACCGACTTCTCCGCCATCATCTCAGCACTCGAAGCCGCCCCCCAACAGGGCTAACCGCCACAAGCCAACCTGCTTCGGAGCCCTCCGTCGCCTGACACCCCAAAGGACGGCGGGCGGACCGGGGTCAATGAAAATCGCCGAGGGGCCCCTCCGGGGATACGGCTATTTTCGTTGATGCCGGGCGGCGCGTCGGCCATGCCGGGGTCAGGTGATGGCGAGCGCCCGTGCAGGTTCCTGCTTTGGTGAGTCCCGAGCTGTAGCCACGCCGCCATGATCGCAGGCCGGGCATGGCACGGCGGGGTGGGTGGGCGGGAGCTGTGCCATGCCCGGCCCCGCAAAACAAAAAGGGCGCCCCGAAAGGCGCCCTTTTCGCATATCAGCCCCGATCAGTTCGGGATCAAATCCGGCACAATCGAAACGATCCCCGGGAAGGCCCAGAGCAGCGCCAAGCCCACCACCTGGATCAGCACAAACGGTGCCACACCCCGATAGATATGCCCCGTCGTCACCTGCGGCGGCGCAACGCCCCGCAGGTAGAACAGCGCAAAGCCAAACGGCGGCGTCAGGAAGCTGGTCTGCAGGTTCACCGCAATCATGATCGTCACCCATTTCGGGTCCATCGTCCCGCCATAGATCACCGGCCCCACAATCGGCACCACGATGTAGATGATCTCAAGGAAGTCGAGCACGAAGCCGAGGATGAACATCACCAGCATCACGATCAGGAACACCTTGAACTCGCTGTCGAAGCTCTTGAGGAACTGCTGGATGTAATGCTCGCCCCCAAAGCTGATGACCACGAGGTTCAGCAACTGCGAGCCGATGAGAATGGTAAACACCATGCTCGTCACCTTCGCCGTCTCCCGCACCACAGGTGACATCACCGCGCCGCGATACAGCACCCAAACGCCGTAGAGCACCCCGAAGAAGGCCACCATGTAGGCGGCAAAGGCCACGAGGAAGGCGATCCACGTCACAAAGGTGACCGTCTCCTGATTGATCCGCAGATCAAAGTTCACCCCCGCGAGGATCATGATGATCGTCGCATAGGTGGCAATCAGGATCATCTGCCCCGAGCGGCCCTCTTCCTTCAGCTTGCGATAGGCCGCCAGCATGATGGCCCCGGCCGCGCCGAGCGCGGCGGCGGGGGTCGGGTTGGTGATGCCGCCAAGGATCGAGCCAAGCACGGCCACAATCAGCACCAGCGGCGGAAAGACCACGCGGATCAGCTCATTGCTGGCCAGCCTCCGTGCCGCATCCCGCATCGCCCAGAGGATCACGATGAGCGGCAGCAGCAGGATCACCAGCGTCTCCGCCGAGGACATCCCCGACTGGATCAGCAGCGCATCCGCCAACAGCATCACCGCAATGCCCCCCGCGCCCACAATCAGCGGCATCGGGCTGGCCGAGGGGGCAACGCCCCGCGCCACCATGAACGTCAGGCCAAAGAGCACGGCCAGCACCGCCACACCCGAGCCAATCGGCGGGGCGTTGGGCACCGGCGCAACAGCCTCGGCCGCGGCCTCGTCCGTGCCCTCAGCGGCCTCCGCCGGGGCGGTTTCCTGCACCGGCTCCACACCAGCCGCCCGCGCGGCCACCGAGGCATCCCAGCGCTCCTGCCCGTGCAGCTCGATCATCGCCGCCTGACATTGCTCGCTCACGTTGGTGCGCAGCAGCCCACCGTTAACGCCGCCAGCCTCCGTCTGCACCGCGCGCACAACCTGGCTGCCAATCACGCCAACCTGCCCAAGCAGCACCACGCCACCAATCAGCACGACGGGCAGCGCCAAAAACCACGTCAGCCCCTCGCGGCGGGTAATCACCTCACCGCCGGTGGTGCTTTCCAGTTGCACCGAGGGCGCCTTGGAGGGGTTCACCACCGCATAGCCAAAGGCATAAAGCGCATAGAGCCCCGCCAGCATGACACCCGGCAGCATCGCCGCCTGAAACAGCGTGCCGACAGAAACCACCGCAGGCCGCCCTAGCAGCGTCAAGGCATCCGAACATCCAAGCGACTGCGCCCGCGCTTCCTGCGCCGTGGAGTAAAGATCCCCCGCCAGCGTGCCCAGCAGCACGATGACGATGGATGGGGGGATGATCTGCCCCAGCGTGCCGGAGGCCGCGATCACGCCCGTCGAAAGCTCGGGCGAATACCCGTTGCGCAACATCGTGGGCAGGCTCAGCAGGCCCATCGTCACCACCGTCGCGCCGACAATGCCGGTGGAGGCGGCCAGAAAGGCCCCCACAACCACGACCGACACCGCAAGGCCACCGGGCAGCGGGCCAAAGACCTTCGCCATCGTGGTCAGCAGATCCTCGGCAATCTTCGAGCGCTCCAGCACGATGCCCATCATCACGAACATCAGCACCGCCAGCAGAGTCTCAATCGACTGGCCCGCAAAGACCCGCTCGTTCATCCGGTTCACGACAAAAGAGAGGTTCCGGTTGATCGCCTGCTCCCAGCCACCCGGAAACAGCGGCACCTCAACCCTTGGTAACTCCGGGTATCGGAACACGCTCACATCGTCTCGATGCACCCCTGTGGCAAGTATCTCCCGATAGGCATCGCTCCCGGTATCAATCGCCTGGTGTATCAAGATGCCCTGCCCGTCGAGCAGCGCAATGATCCCGAAAGAAATGATCCCCGCCCCGCCAATGGCAAAGGCCACCGGGAAGCCAGAGAGAATGCCTGCGAAAAGGCAGACAAGAACGATCAGTAGGCCGATCTCGACGCCATCAAGTCCGAAAATCATCTGCCCTACCCCTAGTGCGTGCCTTCATAGGCTTCTTCACCCTCACCGAGGGTGTCTTTATCGAGATACTTGTCGGCGCTCTCAGGCCCTTCGCGGAACTCCAGCAGCGAGCGGTAGAAGTAGGCCACCGCCTGAAGCAGCACCAGCGCGCAGAAGGCCACCATCAGGATCTTGAAGAGGAAGTAGCCGTTGAAGCCATTGGGCGAAAAGCCGATGGTCTCCACGTTCCACTTCACGATCTTGCTCTTGCGCATCAGCAGGTCCAGCCCCTCGCTGGCACTCACCTTCGGCGTGATCAGCGAGCGCCAGAGGAAGAACCACGCGTAAAGCCACGTCAGCACCGCGACCGGCACCATGAAGAAGAGCGAACCGAACATGTCGATCACCTTCTTGGTGCGGAATTTTACCACCGAGTAGATCAGGTCCACCCGCACGTGGCTGCCCTGCACGAAGGCATAGGTCACGCAGAGGGCGACGATCATCGCGTTGTAAAGCTTGAGCTCCTCGGCAAACCAACCCACCGATTGGGTGAAGCCAAAGCCGAAGGGCGCAATGGTGATCTCGCCAAAGCGAAAGACCGATTGCAGGAACACAACCATCACCTGCTGGAGCACCATCACAAGGCCAATCCACGCCACCGTGCGGCCCACCCCGTTGGCAAACCACTCCAGCCCGCGCACGACGCCCCACATGATGCGCGGCCAGACAATCCCCACCACGGTCAGCACCAGGAAGATGTCGAACACCGCGAAAAACAGCTCAACCGAGGCCCCGTAGTAGATGAAGCGCATCAGGCTCTCGCCGTTGCTCCAATCCAACCACAGCCCCGGGTGCGTGATCGCGTAGAAGATGTTGTAAAAGCCCATCCCGACATTCTGGATGAACCACACGAGCGCGGTCCCCATACGCCCTGCCCCTTTTATGTGAAATGGCCGCGCGCGTATATTCGCGCGCGGCCCTGTCTTTCAAGCAGCTTTCGCCCTTACATCGCCGCCAGAACGCGGTCGCGCTGAGTGGCGTAGAAGCTGTCGGACACCGAGAGCCAGCCCGAGGACGACTTCATGCTGTCCATCGCGCTCTTGTGGATCTTGGCGAAGAGATCGTCCGAGGTGTAGCCCTGCAGCAGCTCGACCGAGGCCTTGCCGAAGGCATCCCAAACGTCCGGGGTGAATTCCTTCACCTGCGTGCCGCCCTGCTTCAGACGGGCCAGCGCCGGGCCGTTGTTGGCGATGAACTGTGCGTAGTTGGCCTGGTGAGCGTCGGCACAGGCAATCTCGACGATCTTCTGCTGCGCCGGGGTCAGGCTGTTGAACACTTCGAGGTTCATACCAGCCGACAGGGCCGCACCGGGCTCGTGGAAGCCAGCGGGATAGTAGAAGTCACAGACTTCCTGCAGGCCCAGCTTCTCGTCCGACCACGGGCCGATCCACTCGGTCGCGTCCAGCGCACCGGTCGAAAGGGCCTGATAGATCTCGCCGCCCGGAAGAACCTGCACCGAGGCACCCAGCTTGGAGAGCGCTTCGCCGCCGAGGCCCGGCATACGGAACTTCATGCCGTTGAAATCATCGGCAGATTTCACCTCGTTGCGGTACCAGCCGCCACCCTGCGCGCCGGTCTGACCGGCGATGAAGCCGCGCACGCCAAACACTTCACCCAGCTCGTGGTGCAGCGCCATGCCGTCCTGACCGTAGTACCAGGTCATCAGCTCGGGCACGGTCATGCCGAAGGGCACAGCGGTGAAGAAGGCCCATGCCGGATGCTGGCCAACCCAGTAGTAGTCAGCGCCGTGATACATGTCGGCCTGACCCGAAACCACCGCGTCAAAGCTCTCCAGCGCGCCGACGAGTTCGCCCGCCGCCTTCGGCTCAACGGTGATCTGCCCGTCGGTGGCTGCGGTGATGTTGTTGGCGACCCGTTCAACCGAGTCCCAAACGCCCGCCAGACCACGCGGCCAGGTGGTGACCATGGTCAGCGTCCGGTTGCCCTGAGCATAGGCGGGCGCGGCCAGCGTCGTTGCGGCGGCAGCGCCACCACCAAGGGCCGAAGTTTTCAGAAAAGAGCGGCGATCCATAGATGATCCTCCCCTAAGTTGCTCTCATTTTTTGTTCCGGCCTGGTTCCTCCCGGACCGGTTATACAGTGCTTGCACCCTAGTGGTGGCAAAGCGGTTTGAAAACAAAAAGACGGGCGTGCTCTGCGCAAAATGTAGAATATTCCGCGCCCTACCGGTGCATTTATTAGGCAGCGCCCGCGCCAAGCCGCCCCGTTACCGCAAACATCCCGCATCCTCGCACATTCCCGGCGCTTGCGGCCCGGCCATCGAATCAAACCGGTTTGGGCCGTATGAGGATCGTGTCGTAAACATGTGTGCTAAATGCACAAATCCCCGACGGCCCCGCCCGCAGCATTTCCCCCCGGCGTGTGCACGTGGTGACCGAAGCGCACCCGAACCATGGCGATGCTCGCTCGCCACACCCCGTCAAGGACGCACCATGCACCTTGCGAAGAACGTCCCCCGGGGCCACAGGTCTACCTGTTAATTGGTGCAGCTTGGGTCTTTCAGGTATGATGGTGTTATCAAAAAGTGAAATCAGCGGCCTAAAAGCGCTTCAGACTGCGGGCTTCATCAGCCGTCTTTCTGCTTGGCTACGCGAGATCTACCCACAGGAAGCTGCGCAAGCTCATGAGCATTTCATCAGCGCCAGGGGGTCAAGACTACTACTCCAAGGCGTATTCGTACTTTTCAAACGACTACGCCAGCTTCAACCGGAGCTGGCGGCTCGCCCTCGGCACGGCTTCGGCGTCGAATGTCGGGGATCTCTACCTGCTCGCTATCGCAAGGGGATCAGAAAACAGAGATGATCCGGACATCACCGATTTCGGGTCAGATGCACGGGTTTGGGAGGGGGTTCTCGGGTGAGACGTTTTTCCTTGATAGCGGCGGCTCTCGTGGCGACGCTGGCCCTTGCCTGGCTTGCCAAACCGCTCTGGTTGCCCGCCTTCCGAAACAGCAGCCCGGAAAATCGTCTGCTGGTGGAGGTTCTTCGGTGCCGGTTCGCAGCCTGTACGCATCTGGATGTCGATTTTCACGACTATTCGGGGCTGACCGGCGTGCCCGGCTTCGTGCGGATCGCGAAACAGGTCAGGACAGCCCGTTTTCATGTCTTCGAGTTGCAGCAGGTATCGGCCCTTGCCCGGCTTCCCAACCTCGAAGAGGTGGACCTGCGCGGATCGGCGCGCGTTTCCGCCGCCGACATCGACTTCTTGAAGGCACGTGGCATTATCGTCCGCCCCTAAGTGCCTTCCGTGTTTGGCCGACAGTGACAGATACCGCACGATCAATCGCGACGGCAGCCTGATGCCCGGCGCGCGGATCTGGGAGAACATTTTGGAATGATCTGGATAAGCGCCCGAACCTTGGCCCTGGCCGCTGCCCTCATGCTTGCAGGCTATGCTCTGCTGAACAGCAGCGGCCATACCGGCCTCCCCTTCACCAAATTCTCCTACATCGTTGCGCTTGCTGCCCTGTTGGACCTCGCAATCACGCGTCGCCCCGGAGCACTGGCATGCTATCTCCCCTATGTGGTGCTTTCTGCCGTTCTCTACATTTCAGAATATCTCCTGCCCTATGACATCTGGCTGTCTCGCGGATACGCGTAATGACGCGAGAGGATTCGAGTTGGCCGCCCGCGACTCCTGAAACAAAATTACCAACAATCCGCTCACAGCGAAATTTTCTCCACAAACCCGGTTGACGCCCCGCGTCACCTCTCCTAGTTTCCGCCACACGCGAAACGCATGAGGCACCTCGAATGGCATCCATTCTTGTACTTGTAGGAGAAAGGCGCATGGGCCGGTAATCACCGGAAAGCTCAACACCTTATCCCATGCGCCCCCGATTGCCCTCGGGGGTTTTTTTATGCGAATCGCAGATAGATGACGCCAGAACGGAGAGAGAAAATGGCACGTCAGATGACCGGAGCAAAAATGGTGGTTCAGGCCCTGAAGGATCAGGGCGTTGAAGTCGTGTTTGGCTACCCCGGCGGCGCCGTCCTTCCGATCTACGACGAGATCTTCCAGCAGAACGACATCCGCCACATCCTCGTCCGCCACGAACAGGGCGCAACCCACGCCGCCGAGGGCTATGCCCGTTCCACCGGCAAGCCCGGCGTAGTGCTGGTCACCTCCGGCCCCGGCGCCACCAACGCCGTCACCGGCATCACCGACGCGCTGATGGACAGCATCCCGATGATCGTCCTCACCGGGCAGGTGCCCACCTTCGCCATCGGCTCGGATGCGTTCCAGGAGGCCGACACGGTGGGCATCACCCGCCCCTGCACCAAGATGAACTGGCTGGTGAAAGATACCGACGACCTCGGCCAAACCATCCACGAGGCCTTCCACGTCGCCACCTCCGGCCGCCCCGGCCCGGTGCTGATCGACATCCCCAAAGACGTGCAGTTTGCCAATGGCACCTATACCGCGCCCAAGCAGATGCAGTCGCATTATGCGCCCAAGGTGAAGGGCGACGCCGAGATGATCACCGCGCTGGTCGAGGCGATGGAAGTGGCCGAGCGCCCGGTGTTCTACACCGGCGGCGGCGTCATCAACTCCGGCGCGGCGGCCAGCCAACTGCTGCGCGAGTTCGTCGAGGCCACCGGCTTCCCGATCACCTCCACCCTGATGGGCCTCGGCGCCTACCCCGCCTCCGGCAAGCAATGGCTGGGGATGCTGGGCATGCACGGTCTCTACGAGGCCAATCTGGCGATGCATGGCTGCGACCTGATGATCAACATCGGCGCCCGCTTCGACGACCGGATCACCGGCCGCACCTCCGACTTTTCTCCCAACAGCGCCAAGGCCCATATCGACATCGACCCAAGCTCGATCAACAAGGTCATCCACGTCGATATCCCGATCGTCGGCGACGTGGCCCATGTGCTCGAGGATGCCCTGCGCATCTGGAAGTCCCGTGGCCGCAAGGTGAACAAACCCGGGCTGGAAAAGTGGTGGAAACAGATCGCCGAGTGGAAGGCCGTCCGCTGCCTCTCCTATGAGCCCTCCAAGAAAACCATCAAGCCGCAATACGCGCTGGAGCGGCTGGAGGCCCTGACCAAGGATCACGACCGCTACATCACCACCGAGGTCGGCCAGCACCAGATGTGGGCGGCGCAATTCCTCGGCTTCGAAGACCCCAACCGCTGGATGACCTCGGGCGGCCTCGGCACCATGGGCTACGGCTTCCCCGCCTCCATCGGCGTGCAAATCGCCCACCCTGATGCGCTGGTCATCAACGTGGCCGGCGAGGCAAGCTGGCTGATGAACATGCAGGAAATGGGCACCGCGGCGCAGTATCGCCTGCCGGTCAAACAGTTCATCCTCAACAACGAACGCCTCGGCATGGTCCGCCAGTGGCAAGAGCTGCTTCACGGCGAGCGCTACTCGCATAGCTGGTCCGAAAGCCTGCCCGACTTCGTCAAGCTGGCCGAGGCCTTCGGCGCCAAGGGCTTCTGCGTCTCCGACCCGGCAGACCTCGACGATGCGATCATGGAAATGCTGGCCTACGACGGCCCCGTGCTCTTCGACTGCCTCGTCGAGAAGCACGAAAACTGCCTGCCCATGATCCCCTCGGGCGAGCCGCACAACAAGATGATCCTCAACGGCGCCAACACCGCCGATGCGATCAAGGAAGGCGGCAAGGTGATGGTGTAACCCGGCCAGCGGGGCGCGGTTGACAATCCGCGCCCCAGCCGCAAAACCACGCCCAGATCGAAGAGGAGCCACCCATGGCCGCGCTTAAACTGAAAAAAGGCCTGTCGAAGCACTCGGCCTACGACCTCAAGGATCCCAACGCCGAGGTGATCGAAACCCACACCCTCGCGGTGCTGGTCGAGAACGAGGCGGGCGTGCTGGCCCGCGTTATCGGCCTGTTCTCGGGCCGGGGCTACAACATCGAAAGCCTCACCGTCGCCGAGGTGGACCATGAAGGCCACCGCTCGCGCATCACCATCGTCACCACCGGCACGCCCTCGATCATCGAGCAGATCAAGGCCCAGCTCGGGCGGCTGGTGCCGGTCCACGAGGTGCATGACCTCACCGTCGAAGGCCCCGCCGTCGAGCGTGAACTGGCGCTCTTCATGGTCGCTGGCGAAGGTGAAAAACGCGTCGAAGCTCTGCGGCTGGCCGATATCTTCCGCGCCAATGTGGTCGATAGCACGCTTTCCAGCTTCATCTTCGAGATGACCGGCCCCTCAGAAAAGATCGACGCCTTCGCCGACCTGATGCGCCCCCTCGGCCTCACCGAGATCGCCCGCACCGGCGTCGTCGCCCTCTCGCGCGGCGAGAAGGGCTGAAGAGACGCGCGCGCCGGTAGGGTGGGCAATCTGCCCACCAGCCCGCCGCCTCACTCGCAGTCCAGCTCTCCGCCAAACTCCGCCTCCGGCCAGCCCACCAGCCGCACGCCCCCCGGCGCGGCGCAGATGAGTTGCGGGTAGTTGCCCGCGTCCACCGCGTAGGTGCAACTCACCTCCACCCCAAAGAGCCGCCCGTCCAGCCGCCAGCTTTCATGCACCCGCGCCCAGCCCAGCCGCCCCGCCGGGCCATCGCAGCCCTCTGCCGTCAGCCCGGTCAGCCCCAGTAGCCCGCGCCGCAGCGCCAGCTTTTTCTCCATCAGCGCGCCACCCGGCCCACGCCCCACCAGCTCGTAGTTCCCCTCGAAAAACTGCAACTCCGGCCCGCGCTCCGGCCCCGCCGCGCAGGCCGCCCCCGCCATCATCACCCACGCCACGATAGCCCGCATCGCCGCACCCCTCTTGTTGCCACCTGCCCCCCAGTGTATCCGAGCGCCGACCGCTGACCAGACGCGAAAGGCGCCTCCATGATCCCTCGCTATTCCCGCCCCGAGATGACAGCCATCTGGGAGCCTGCCACCAAGTTCCGCATCTGGTACGAAATCGAGGCCCACGCCTGCGATGCCATGGCCGATCTAGGGGTGATCCCGCGCGAGAATGCCGAAGCCGTCTGGAAGGCCAAGGATGTCGAGTTCGACGTGGCCCGCATCGACGAGATCGAAGCCGTCACCAAGCACGATGTCATCGCCTTCCTCACCCACCTTGCCGAACACGTCGGCTCCGAAGAGGCCCGCTTTGTCCACCAAGGCATGACGTCTTCGGATGTGCTCGACACCTGCCTCAACGTCCAGCTCACCCGCGCCGCCGACATCCTGCTGGAGGATATGGACGGCCTCCTCGCCGCCCTCAAAAAGCGCGCAATGGAGCACAAGGAAACCGTCCGCGTTGGCCGCTCCCACGGCATCCACGCCGAGCCGACGACGATGGGCCTCACCTTCGCCCGCTTCTACGCCGAGATGGACCGTAACAAGGCCCGCCTCCAAGCCGCCCGCGAAGAGATCGCCACCGGCGCAATCTCCGGCGCCGTCGGCACCTTCGCCAACATCGACCCGGCGGTGGAAGAGCACGTCTGCGCCAAGCTCGGCCTCCACCCCGAGCCGATCTCCACGCAGGTCATCCCGCGCGACCGCCACGCCATGTTCTTCGCCGTGCTCGGTGTGATCGCCTCCAGCATCGAAAACGTCGCCATCGAGATCCGCCACATGCAGCGCACCGAGGTGCTGGAAGGCGCCGAATTCTTCTCCATGGGCCAAAAGGGCTCTTCGGCGATGCCCCACAAGAAAAACCCGGTGCTGACCGAAAACCTCACCGGCCTCGCCCGCCTCGTGCGCATGGCCGTCGTCCCGGCGATGGAAAACGTCGCCCTCTGGCACGAGCGGGACATCTCCCACTCCTCCGTCGAGCGCGCCATCGGCCCCGACGCCACCATAACGCTCGACTTTGCCCTAAAGCGCCTCACCGGCGTGATCGACAAGATGCTGATCTTCCCCGAGAACATGCTGGAGAACATGAACAAGTTCCCCGGCCTCGTGATGAGCCAGCGCGTCCTCCTCGCCCTCACCCAAGCCGGGGTGAGCCGCGAAGACGCCTACGCCATGGTCCAGCGCAACGCGCTCAAGGTCTGGGAAGAGCGGGTCGATTTCCGCGAGCAACTGCTGGCCGACGATGACGTGGTGAAAGCCCTCGGCGTCGAGGCCATCAACGAGAAGTTCGACATGGGCTACCACACCAAACACGTCGACACGATCTTCAAGCGCGTCTTCGGCTAAGCCCGGGCGCCCTGCGCTTCTCGACGCTCCGAAAACCAGACACGGGTGGGGGGCCTGCCCCCCCACTCCCCGGCCCGCGGGCCTACTTCGGCACCATTCGAAACACCGCGCCCTGTCCCACCGACATAAACCAGATAGACCCGTCCGGCGCCTCCCGCACATCGCGCACCCGGCTCGTCTCTGGCGTCTCGATCCGCTCAAGCTCTGTGCGCCCGTCCGCCGAGAGCCGTGAGATCATGTCAAACCTCAGCGAGCCCACAAACACCTGCCCCTTCCACTCCGGAAAGGCCTTGCCCGAGTAGATCATCAGCCCCGAAGGCGCGATCGACGGATCCCAGTAATGCACCGGCTGCTTCATGCCCTCCTTGGCCGTGCCCTCGCCAATCTTCGCCCCCGAGTAGTGCAGCCCGTAAGAAATCACCGGCCAACCGTAGTTCGCGCCCTTCTCGATCAGGTTCAGCTCATCGCCGCCCCGCGCGCCATGCTCCACCACCCAAAGCCGCCCCTGCCCGTCCAGCGTCGCGCCCTGCGGGTTGCGGTGGCCATAACTCCAGATCTCCGGCTGTGCGCCCTCTTGGTCGACGAAGGGGTTGTCATCGGGCACCGACCCATCCCGCGCAATCCGCACCACCGAGCCGTTCTCCCGGCTCAAGTCCTGCGCCGCAGGCCGGTCGCCCCGCTCGCCGATGGTAAGGTAGATATACCCGTCAGCCCCCTCCACGATCCGGCTGCCAAAATGCCGCCCGCCAGAGCTGCCCGGCTCCATCTCGAAGATCACCTCAAAGCCGTCCAGCGCCTTGCCATCGTCCGAGAGCCGCCCCTTGCCAAGCGCCGTCCCGGCACCGCCGCCCTGCGGCTTGGCAAAGCTGAGAAAGACCTCGCGGCTCTGCGCAAAATCCCGCGGCACCATCACGTCCAGCAAGCCACCCTGCCCGCTGTCATAAACCTCGGGCACGCCGCCCACCCGCTGCGCCACGCCGTCTTTCACCAGCGTCAGCTTGCCGCCCCGCTCGGTCACCAGAAATCCGCCACCGGGCATAAAATCCAGCGCCCACGGCGTATCCAGCCCGCGCATCACCCGCTCGATCTTCATCTCCTGCGCTCCGGCTCCTGCGCCGGCCAATGTCATCATCGCCGCCACGAGCGGCCCCACAATGCGTCCAGTCATTGCATATCTCCCGTTTCCACAAAGCTAGCCCGCCCCAGCCGCCGGGCCCATTCAACTTTCCGAAAGAACGCCGCGTTGCCAGTGCTTTCCAAAGACAATTTCCCGGTCTAGGCTCCGTTTCAGGACATCAGATCCAATAGGGAGACCCACAATGAAAAAACTTATCCTCGCCACCACCGCGCTGGCAGCCCTCGCTGGCCCGGCCCTGGCAGAAAGCCACAGCTCCGAAATCAAGCTGGGCATCATCCTGGGCTTTACCGGCCCGATTGAAAGCCTCACGCCCCACATGCGCGACGCCGCCAAGATGGCGATGGCCGAAGTGACCGAAAGCGGCGCGCTCATGGGCGGTGCCACGATCACCCCCGTTGAGGCCGATTCCACCTGCGTCGACAGCGCCGCAGCCTCCGCCGCCGCCGAGCGCCTGATCACCTCCGACGGCATCTCGGGCATCATGGGCGCCGATTGCTCCGGCGTCACCGGCGCCATCCTCACCAACGTCGCCGTTCCGAACGGCATGGTGATGATCTCGCCCTCCGCCACCTCGCCCGCGCTCTCGACCACCGAAGACAACGGGCTGTTTTTCCGCACCGCCCCCTCCGACGCCCGTCAGGGCGTGGTGATGACCGAGGTGCTGATGGATAAAGACATCAAATCCGTCGCCCTCACCTATACCAACAACGACTACGGCAAAGGCCTCGCCGACAGCTTTCAGGCGGCCTACGAAGAAGCGGGCGGCACCGTCACCATCTCGGCGGCCCATGAAGACGGCAAGGCCGATTACTCCGCCGAGGTCGCCTCGCTGGCCTCCGCAGGCGGCGACCTTCTGGTGATCGCGGGCTACGTCGATCAGGGCGGCTCCGGCATCATCCGCGCCTCGCTGGATTCCGGCGCCTTCGATACCTTCCACTTCCCCGATGGCATGATCGGCACCGCGCTCGAAGAGAACTTCGGCTCCGAGATCGACGGCTCCTCCGGCCAGCACCCGGGCACCGACAGCCCCGGCAACGCCATGTTCGCCGAGCTGGGCGAGGCCGCCGGGTTTGATCCCACCTCTCCCTTCGCGCCAGAAAGCTATGACGCCGCCGCGCTGATCATGCTCGCCATGGCCGCCGCCGACTCCACCGATCCCAACGTCTACAAGGACAAGGTGATGGATGTCGCCAACGCCCCGGGCGAGCAGATTTTCCCCGGTGAGCTGAAAAAGGCGCTGGAGCTGATCGCAGCCGGCACAGACATCGACTACGTCGGCGCCTCCGCCGTCGAGCTGATCAGTGGCGGTGAGAGCGCGGGCAACTACCGCGAGATCATGTTCGAAGACGGCAAGATC
This sequence comes from Oceanicola sp. D3, assembly GCF_006351965.1. Classification (NCBI taxonomy): domain Bacteria; kingdom Pseudomonadati; phylum Pseudomonadota; class Alphaproteobacteria; order Rhodobacterales; family Roseobacteraceae; genus Oceanicola; species Oceanicola sp. D3. The sequence goes on along the minus strand of NZ_CP040932.1, from coordinate 2,151,362 downwards.
ACCACGGTCAAATACCGCTGATCGCGGTCTGACAAGACAGATGCGGCGGGGGCCTTCCCCGCCGCATCCCATCGGGGACATCGCATGATCCAGGTCGAGAACCTGCACAAGCACTTCGGCGGCTTCCACGCTGTCGACGGGGCCACGCTCACCATCCAACCCGGCTCCATCACCGGGTTGATCGGCCCCAATGGCGCGGGAAAAACCACCCTTTTCAACGTTGTAGCGGGCGTTCTTGAACCCACGTCGGGCCGCGTGACGATGGACGGGGAAGACATCACCGGCCTGCCGCCTCACGCGCTCTTCTCCAAGGGCCTGCTCCGCACCTTCCAGATCGCCCATGAGTTCTCCTCCATGAGCTGCCGCGAAAACCTGATGATGGTCCCCGGCGGCCAGTCGGGCGAGGCGCTGTGGAATACATGGTTCGGCCGCAAACGCATCGCCGATGAAGAGCGCGCGCTACGGGCCAAGGCCGACGAGGTGCTGGAGTTCCTCACCATCGAACACTTGGCCGACCACAAGGCCGGGCAAGTCTCCGGCGGGCAGAAAAAGCTGCTGGAACTCGGCCGCACCATGATGGTCGACGCCCGCATCGTCTTCCTCGACGAGGTCGGCGCGGGGGTCAACCGCACCCTGCTGAACACCATCGGCGACGCCATCATCCGGCTCAACAAGGAGCGCGGCTACACCTTCGTCGTCATCGAGCACGACATGGACTTCATCGAGCGCCTCTGCGACCCGGTCATCTGCATGGCCGAGGGCAAGGTGCTGGCCGAGGGCACGCTGGCCGAGATCAAGGCCAACGAGCAGGTGATCGAGGCTTATCTGGGCACCGGTCTGAAGCACAAAAAGGAGGTTCCCGCATGATAAGGCCCACCCTCCTGATCACCCTCCTCTCCGCCGTTCTGGCCATCGCCCTTCCCGCCTCCGGGCAAGACGTCATCGGGCGCGCACTGGTGGAGGGCAAGATGGTGGAGATCCTCGACAATCAAACATGGCGCTACGCCGACAGCGGGCAAACAACCCCCGGCTGCAAGCAGATCCACCGCGCCGCCAGCTTCTGCGGCGATCCGGCCACGTGGCAGGCCACCACCCCGTCTACCCCCGATGTCGCCGCCGCATGGCGCCACGATGACCGCCACTATGCGCAGTTCATCATCGAGGGGTTCGGCTCGAAAGACGGGCTGACCCGTGAGCAGATGCGCAAGATTGTCATCGACAATGCCGCTTTCGCCACCAACCAGCCCGCCAGCTCCATTCCCACCCTTCTGGTGGAGCCCGCCACGATCGACGGACAAGAGGCCGAAACCATTGTTTACATGGTCGATTTCGACGGGCTGAAGGCGGTGTTCGCCAACACGATCCTGATCCGCGAGGCGCTCGTCGTGCAGGCCATCACCTACGCCATCAGCCCTGACTACAGCGAAGATCACATGGCCCTGCACGCTGACTTGTTGGAAAGCACCCGCCTTGACTGACCGGCGCCACACGCCTCGCCTCCACAGCGGGGCCCGCGCGGTCGCTCGGCACTGCCCACGCACCGCCGTGCCGGAGGCCGAATGACCCTTTTGCGCCCGATGTGTCTCGCCGCCGCCCTTGTCGCGGCTGCGCCCGCTTCGGCGCAGGTGGGCGATCCCCTCTTCAGCACCGAGTACCGGGGGCATGAGGTCACTGTCTATCCCGATGGCACTTGGGCCTTTACCGACCCAAACGTCACCCTCTCCGATGTCACCCCTTTCGCCGATGGCGGCTGCCTCTCCTCTTCCGACGGCCGGGTCAGCTATTGCGGCCTGCCTGAAGGGTTCTCCGGCGACCAGGTCGTCAGCGCCTACGGGTTCGAGGAGCACAGCTTTACCGACAGGGCCACCGGCCTCAGGTTCACCCTCACGCTGGGCTCCGACTACGGCCACGAAGGCGACCTCGACTATTACCGCCAGATCGAGTCCCAAGGCTCCGGCGGAGATGTCATGCTCGCCATCGTGGGCTTCCTCACCGGCATGGACATGGAGGGCGAAACCGCCACCGTCCGCAACGGCATCGCCGTGCTCGAAACCGGCTTCTCCTTCGAATCCGAAGCAGGCAACGGCATGTCGAACTTCTCCATTGATGTGATGACCGAGAGCCAAACCCTCACGATTCAGGCCAGCGCCTATAACTCGGCAGAGACCGCGCCGCCCGACATGCAAGACGTGATCGCCCGCCTCACCGCCAACCTCACCATCGATGGCACCCCCCTCGCCGCATGGAAGGCCGCCAAATGATCCGCGCCGCCCTGCTCATTCTCGCCACCGCCCTGCCCGCGCAGGCCGAAGACTGCACCCAGATCACCGCCAGCTTCGATCTCTGCCTTGCAGGCACCACCATGGAAGGCGCCTATATCGAACAGTTCGGCGATGGCTCCCGGCTCGAACTCTCCGAAGTCTCGCTCGACTATATCGAACCCTACGCAGGCCGCGGCACCGGCACGCTGGCCGAAGATATGGCCGCCTTCAACGCCGCCTTCGAGATCCCCGCAGAGGCCGTGCTGCGCAGCGCAACCCATGAAGCCAGCAACCGCGCCGCCTTCATCGAGGTGATAAACGATCCCCACTCCACCCGCCGCAACGCGCGGGCCGTGGTGGAGCTGGAGCGCACCCGCATCCTGCTGATCTACGGTGCCCCGTGGGATGCATGGCCCGAAAGCCTTGAAGAGGGCGTCCTTGAAATGGCAAACGCCCTCCAGCTACGTTGCCCGGGAGGCTGCTGACATGACCGACTATTCCAGCCGCGGCAACGCCGACCGCTCCATCACCAACCCGCGCCCCGCAGGCACCCTCACCGCCTCACCCGGCACCGGCGAACCGGTGACCAGCGGCAATGCCTTCCTGATCGGCGACTGCATGACAGGCGGCTACGGCAGCGGGCCCGACATCCTGCACGATTGCACCATTGCCGTCGATCCGGGCGAGATCGCCGTGATCGTCGGCCCCAACGGCGCGGGCAAATCCACCGCGATGAAGGCCGTCTTCGGCATGCTGAACATCCACAAGGGCTCCGTCCGGCTGAACGGGCAAGACATCACCGACCTCACGCCCCAAGCCCGCGTCCGCGCCGGCATGGGCTTCGTGCCGCAAACCAACAACATCTTCACCACGATGACGGTGGAGGAAAACCTCGAGATGGGCGCCTTCATCCGCGAGGATGACATCACCGGCACGATGGAGCAGGTCTACGAGCTCTTCCCGATCCTCAAGGACAAACGCCGCCAACCCGCAGGCGAGCTGTCCGGCGGCCAGCGCCAGCAGGTCGCCGTGGGCCGCGCCCTGATGACCCAGCCCAAGGTGCTCATGCTCGACGAGCCCACCGCTGGCGTCTCGCCCATCGTGATGGACGAACTTTTCGACCGTATCATCGAAGTCGCCCGCACCGGTCTGCCGGTGCTGATGGTCGAGCAGAACGCGCGCCAAGCACTGGAGATCGCCGACAAGGGCTACGTGCTGGTGCAGGGCCGCAACGCCCACACCGGCACCGGGCAAGAGCTGCTAAATGATCCGGAAGTTCGCCAGAGCTTTCTGGGAGGATGAAGATGCTGCGCCAAGCCATTGCAATTACGCTCCTTTCCTCTCCCGCGGCCGCCGCGTTGGAGTGCCTGCCCAGCACCGCCTGCACCGTCGAGGGCACCTGCGAAACCGAGGTCAACGAAGGCCCCTTCCGCCTCTCCTTGCAGGGCGACACGCTGGCCTTCGTCACCCTGCCCGAAGCCGAGCAACCGCCCACCGCGCCCGAAATCGTCTTTACCGAGGTCGCCCATAGCAACGCGGCCCTGCGCGTCTTCACCGCCATCCCCTCCGCTGCAGGCGATGCGGCCCTGCTCACCCTCACCAACGAGAGCCACTTCACCCTCTCTGTTCACGGCCAGCTCTTCGGCACCCCCTTCGGCCTGCTCTCCGAAGGCCCCTGCACGGGAGCACTCTGATGCCCGCGCCAACCCTCCTGCCCCCGCAGGCCACCTGCCAAGGCCGCGCCGCCCTCGTCACCTATCTGGAGGCCCAATCATGAGCCGCACCGCTCTCGCCGCCCTCGCCCTCGCGCTTTGCCCGCTCAGCGCTGCGGCGGCTACGCTCTGCACCGGTACAATCGAATGCCGCAACACCGGCGCCTGCAATCAGGATGACCCGATCCCCCTGTTCCAGCTTGAGAGGCAAGGCTCCGGCCTCACGCTTGCGTGGAACCGCCCGAGCGAAAAGCTGAAGGATCAGCTGCAATCGCTGATCGACAAGCGCACCGGCAAAACCGGCCCCAGCACCGATACCGGCTGGAACGGGCCGGGCCGCACCCTGTCTCTCTCTCCCATCGGCCCGCGCAGCTTTGCTGGCTCCGAAGGCGCAGGCGGCTCAACCCTGCTGCTCACCCTCTCCCGCTCCGGCGCCTTCGTGCTCACCAGCCACCGCGCCGGTCAACGCCCCACGGGCAACTCCATCACCGGCATCTGCGAGGGCCAGCCATGACGCGCCTCACCTTCTCCGCCCTCATCCTCGCCCTGCTGCTGCCCGCCAGTCAGGCCGCCGCCGCAGAAGACCGTCGCTGCCGCTTCGAGCTGGCAATCTACACCCAGTCTCAACCGCGCAAGATCCGCCGCTCGGTCGTGATTGATGCCGAACGGCACAAGGCCCGCGTCCGCGTCACCCGCTCCGGCTCGTGGGGCGCAGATCGCCAAACCCTCTCCAACGGGATCGACGTGATCACCTTCGACACCGCCACAACCCGCGAAACGCTTCGCATCCGGCCCACCGGCCACGCCCAATGGGACATTCAATACAAGCGCCCCCCCGCCGCCAAAGATCACGTAAAAGGCTACGCAGGCCGCTGCGGCGACTGGAGGCGCAAAAAATGACGGCACGCCTCACAATCATCCGGAGCCTGACCGGTCTCGCAAGCCTCCTCGCGCCGCTCCCGGCGCTCGCCGTAGGCTACGAGTGCAGCTTCACCCGCTACTGCGTCGAAGAGCGCTCCTGCCAGCCCTCCGGCCTCACGCTCCACATCCGCCCGCGCCCCGGCGCCGAAAGCCCCGACCAATGGGAGATGGAAACCGGTGGCGCGGCCTCTGCCCGGGTCATCCCCCTCCGCCAAATCCGCGACCCGCTGGGCGACAGCCACAGCTACGTCTCGGCGATGGAATATGACTCCATCCACCTCGTCTCGATCTTCAAGCGCGGCATCACCCGCTACTCGATGCACAACTCGGTGGAAGGCATCCAAAGCCAAAACTTCCACGGCACCTGCAAGGTCGCCCCGTGAAGCGCCCGCTGATCCCAACCACCGTTTTGCTGGGCCTTGCTGCTGCGCCTGCCATTGCAGCACCAGAGCTGCGCTGCCATCTCACCAGCGCCTGCGCGATGGACGCCGCCTGCACCGAAGAAAACGCCGATTACATCCTGCACATCACCGGCCTCCCGAGCGCGCCCCAATATGCGGTTGGCGATGCCGAGCCAACGCCCGCCACGCTCGAAACCCTCGATGACGGCAGCCTCACCCTCACCCGGCGCATCGCCGCGGCCCGCGAGGTTGTAACCCTCGCGCCAGAGGGCCGGGTGGTCCTGAAAATCTCTTTCGACAGCGGCACCGGCGACTTCCGCTATACTGGCAGCTGCGAGGCCCCGGCATGATCCGCGCCCTCGCTCTTTTCACGCTGGCCCTGCCAACCACCGCCCTTGCCGAAGGCGCGCGCCTCACCCTCACCTGCGAGGTCCAGCGCAGCTGCAACGAGGCCGGGGCCTGCGACCCCTTCGGCGGCACCCAAGTCTTTACCCTCGCCCCGACCGCCACCGATGCAAACGGCACCGGCGACTGGACCGTGGCGCTCAACGACGGCGAGGCGACCCCGGCCCGCGGCCTCGCCCACACCGGCCCCTGGGTCTGGCAGCCCGGCGATGGCCACCTGCACACCCTGTCGCTCACCGGCGAGGCCTCGGCCCTGCGCATCCGCCAATGGCTGCCCACCGAGCGCTACCCCGAAACCTATGCGGAGATCGACATCATGACCTGCGAGGTTACCGGCTGATGGACCTGCTCAACGCCTTCGTGGCCCTGCTCAACTTCGTCATCATCCCAGCCGCCACCTATGGCAGCCAACTCGCGCTCGGCGCGCTCGGGGTGACGCTGATCTACGGCATCCTGCGTTTTTCCAACTTCGCCCATGGCGACACGATGGCCTTCGGCACCACCATGACCATCCTCGTCACATGGGCGTTGCAGGGCATGGGCATCACCCTCGGCATCCTGCCCACCGCCCTGCTCGCGCTGCCCTTCGGCATCGCCGCCACCGCGCTTCTGGTGCTGGGCACCGACCGCGCCGTTTATCGCTTCTACCGACGGCAAAAGGCCGCGCCGGTGATCCTCGTAATCGTCTCCATCGGCGTCATGTTCATCCTCAACGGCCTCACCCGCTTCATCATCGGCGTTGATGACCAGCGCTTTGCCGATGGCGCCCGCTTCGTCATATCCGCCCGCGACTTCAAAGAGATGACCGGGCTGGCCGAGGGCCTCGCCCTGCGCTCCACCCAAGCCCTCACCATGATCGTGGCCGCCATCTGCGTGGTGCTGCTCTTCTGGTTCCTCAACCGCACCCGCACCGGCAAGTCGATGCGCGCGTTTTCCGACAACGAAGACCTCGCCCTTCTTTCGGGCATCAACCCCGAAAAGGTCGTCGCCGTCACATGGATCATCGTCGCCGCGCTGGCCACCATCGCGGGCGTGCTCTACGGGCTCGACAAGTCGTTCAAACCCTTCACCTACTTCCAGCTGCTGCTGCCCATCTTCGCCGCCGCCATCGTTGGCGGCCTCGGCTCCCCGCTCGGGGCCATCGCCGGCGGCTTCGTCATCGCCTTCTCCGAAGTCACGGTGACCTACGCCTTCAAGAAGGTCGCCACCTACGTCCTCCCCGACGCGCTCGCGCCCTCCGGCCTGCTGCAACTGCTGACCACCGAGTATAAATTCGCCGTCAGCTTCGCCATTCTGGTCATCGTCCTGCTGATAAAGCCCACCGGCCTCTTCAAGGGAAAATCCGTATGAAGCTGCCCCCCGCCCTCCTCTTCGCCCTCGTCGCGGCGCTCTACATCGGCACCGGCTTTGTCCAAAGCTGGAACTCCACGCTGACCATCCTCAACATGGGCCTCGTCTCGGCAATCATGGCGCTGGGGCTCAACATGCAATGGGGCTTTGCCGGGCTCTTCAACGTCGGCGTCATGGGTTTCGTCGCGCTGGGCGGGCTGGCCTCGGTGCTCATCGCCATGCCCCCGGTGCCCGAGGCCTGGGCGGCGGGCGGCGCGCGGCTCTATGGCGGCCTCCTCCTCGGCGCGGCCTCCGTCGCCGCCGCCATCTTCACCTTCAACCGAATGCCCCCGGGCCGTGCCCGCCTGCTGGCCACCGCAGCGGTGATGCTGCTCGGCTTCGTGCTCTACCGCCTCACCTTCGACCCGGCCCGCGATGCCGTCGAGGCCATCAACCCCGCCGCCACCGGCTACCTCGGCGGCCTCGGCCTGCCGGTCATCTTCGCATGGCCCGCAGGCGGGTTGCTCGCCGCCGGGGCCGCATGGATCGTCGGCAAAACCGCCCTCGGCCTGCGCTCCGATTACCTCGCCATCGCCACCCTCGGCATCGCCGAAATCATCATCGCCGTGATGAAAAACGAAGATTGGCTGGCGCGCGGCGTCAAAAACGTCAACGGCATCCCCCGCCCGGTGCCCTATGAAATCGACCTGCAACAAAGCGAGAGCTTCCAAGGCTGGGCCGCCTCGGCAAACCTGCCAGTCGAAACCGCCTCAACCCTCACCGTCAAGCTGCTCTACGGCTGCCTCTTCGCGTCGGTCCTCATCCTCATCATCATCGCCCTGCAACTGGCGCTCAAATCGCCCTGGGGCCGGATGATGCGCGCCATTCGTGATAACGAAACCGCCGCCCGCGCGATGGGCAAGGATGTCACCCGCCGTCACCTTCAGGTCTTCATCCTCGGCTCCGCCATCTGCGGCATGGCCGGCGCGATGATGACCACGCTCGATGGGCTGCTGGTGCCCGGCACCTACCAACCGCTGCGTTTCACCTTCCTCATCTGGGTCATGGTCATCGTCGGCGGCTCAGGCAGCAACCTCGGGGCGCTGCTCGGCGGGCTGCTTGTCTGGTGGCTGTGGATTCAGGTCGAGCCGCTCGGTCGCCTGTTCATGGAAGCCATCACATGGCCCATGCCCGACGGAAGCTGGCTCAAGGCCCACCTGCTCGACAGCGCCCAGCACATGCGGTTGCTGACCATGGGCGTGGTGCTCCTGCTGGTGCTCCGCTTCTCCCCGCGCGGGCTGATCCCCGAGCGCTGACCCCGCGTGCCGTCATCCTCGAACCCGACCCGAGGATCTCCCAGCTACCTGCGCAACGTCATCCTCAGGCCCGACCCGAGGATCTCCCAGCCACCCGCGCAACGTCATCCTCGGGCCCGACCCGAGGATCTCCCAGCCACCTGCGCAACGTCATCCTCGGGCCCGACCCGAGGATCTCCAAAGCCTGCAGTCACAGCCTTCGCACCTTGCGTTAACCTTCGCTGCCCCCACAAAGCGGCCAGAATTCTCCTATGCATAGGTTGTGCATGGGATGTGCATGAGGTGTTGCCCCTTAACCTTCCGGTAACACCTCCCCCCGTTAACCCGCCTGAACGCACCCCAAATCCGACACCTGTTGTCGCAAAACGGCCAGCACACGCCGCGTGCGGCCCACAGCATCGACCCAACAGCCAAAGGAGTCGGAGCCCATGAAAACCACCACCCGCGTCTGCGTCATCGGCGGCGGCGTCGTCGGCTGCTCGGTGCTCTACCACCTCACCAAACTGGGCTGGTCCGATGTCATGCTGCTGGAGCGCTCCGAGCTCACCTCCGGCTCCACATGGCACGCCGCAGGCGGCTTCCACACCATGAACTCCGACACCAACATGGCCGCCCTCCAAGGCTATACCATTGGCTTGTATAAGGAATTGGAGGAGATCACCGGCATGTCCTGCGGCCTCCACCACGTTGGCGGCATCACCTTGGCCGAGACACCGGAACGCTTCGACATGCTCAAAGCAGAGCGCGCCAAGCACCGCTACATGGGCCTCGATACCCGCATCGTCACCCCGGATGAAATCGCCGAGCTGGCCGAGTTGGTGAACCTCGATGGCATCCTAGGCGGCCTTTACGACCCCCTAGATGGCCACCTCGACCCCTCAGGCACCACCCACGCCTACGCCCGCGCCGCCAAGCTCGCCGGTGCCGAAATCGAAACCCACTGCAAGGTCGAAGATCTCCAGCCCCGCCCCGATGGCTCCTGGGACGTCATCACCAACAAGGGCACCATCCATGCCGAGCATGTCGTCAACGCCGCAGGCCTCTGGGCCCGCGAAGTTGGCGCGATGGCGGGCGTCTACCTGCCGCTGCTGCCAATGGCCCACCAATACCTCGTCACCGACGATCTCCCCGAGATCATGAACCGCGAAACAGAGTTCCCCCATGTGCTTGACCCGGCTGGAGAATCCTACTTCCGCCAAGAGGGTCGCGGCCTCTGCATCGGCTTTTACGAGCAGCCCTGCGAGCCCTGGGCGCTTGACGGCACGCCGTGGGAGTTCGGCCACGAATTGCTCCCCGACAACCTCGACAAGGTCTCCGACAGCATCGAAATGGCCTACCACCGCTTCCCGGTCCTCGAGCGCGCAGGCGTCAAGCGCGTCATCCACGGCCCCTTCACCTTTGCGCCCGATGGCAACCCCCTCGTCGGCCCCGTCCCCGGCTTGCGCAACTACTGGTCCGCCTGCGCCGTCATGGCGGGCTTTTCCCAAGGCGGCGGCGTGGGCCTGACCCTCGCCCAATGGATGATCGAAGGCGAAGCAGAGCGCGATGTAACCGGCCTCGACGTCGCCCGCTACGGCAGCTGGGTCACCCCGGGCTACACCGTCCCCAAAGTCATTGAATTCTATCAAAAACGCTTCTCCGTCAGCTACCCGAACGAAGAACGCCCCGCCGCCCGTCCGCACCGGACAACTGCTATGTATGACATTTTTAACGAAATGGGCGCAGTCTGGGGCCACCAGTTCGGGCTGGAGGTGCCAAACTACTTCGCACAAGGCGATGAACCGGGGTTTGAAACCCCAAGTTTCACCCGCTCCAACGCCTTCGAAGCAACCGGCCGCGAGGTCCGCGCCGTGCGCGAAAGCGTCGGCATCAATGAAATTCAGAACTTCGGCAAATTCCGCGTCACCGGCCCCAAGGCGCGCGATTGGCTCGACAAGATCATGGCAGGCCGCATCCCCAAGGAGGGCAAACTCGCCCTAAGCCCCATGCTCTCACCCAAAGGTCGCATCATCGGAGATTTCACCATCTCCTGCCTGGGGCCAGAAACATACGCCTTAACAGCCAGTTACGGCGCACAGTCAATGCACCAGCGCTGGTTCGAGCAACATGCTGAAGAAGGCATTAACATCGAGAACGTCTCCGACCGCCTCACCGGCTTCCAACTCGCGGGGCCAAACTCAAGGGCGGTCCTGCAAGCCTGCACCGATGCCGATGTTGCCGCACTCCCTTTCCTCGGCGTCGCGCAAATGACCGTCGGCCAGATCGCCTGCACCGTCCAGCGCGTCAGCTACACCGGCGACCTCGGCTACGAGATCTACTGTGATCACATGGACCAACGCGCCCTCTGGCACACCCTCTGGGCCGCCGGACAAGCCCACAACATCACCCCCTTCGGCATGCGCGCCATGATGTCCCTGCGGCTGGACCGCTTCTTCGGCTCCTGGCTGCGCGAATATTCCCCCGATTACACCCCGGCAGAAACCGGGCTGGACCGTTTCATATCCTTCAACAAAAACAGCAACTTCATCGGCAGAGCTCACGCAGAATCCGAACGCGCCACCCCGCCCCCACGCCAGCTCGTCGCCTTCCTCGTCGAGGCCGACAACGCCGATGTTCACGGTTATGAACCTGTCTGGATCAACGGCGAAGTCGTCGGCTTCTGCACTTCCGGCGGCTACTCCCACCACGCCCGCCAATCCGTTGCCCTCGCCCTCATTCCCCGCGCATACGCGGTTGAGGGCCAAGGGGCCGAAATTGAAATCCTCTCGCAAATGCGCCCCGCGCGCCTCACCACAACCCCGCTCTTCGACCCGGAAGGCACCGCCCTGCGCGCTTGAGCCAAACCCCCGGCAGGGCTACACAATCACATGACCCTGCCCATCCTCATCCTCGCCGCCGGCGCCGCCACCCGCATGGCCCCGCGCGACAAGCTGCTGGAGCCGATCAACGGCAAACCGCTGCTCACCCGCGTGGCAGAAATGGCAAGCAAAATCAGCGACTTCACACTCGTCGCCCTGCCACCAGACCGGCCCGCCCGCTTTGCCGCGATAGAAGACACAAACGCCCGCCCGCTCACCGTTCGGAATGCCGCCGAAGGCATGAACGCCTCCCTCCGCGCAGGCCTTGAGGCGCTTCCCGAGGCACCCGCCTTCATGCTCCTCCTCGCTGACCTCCCCGAGCTCACCGAGGACGACCTTCGCGCTGTGATCGCAAGCCACAAGGCCAACCCCGAGGCCCTCATCTGGCGCGGCGCCACGGAAGACGGCAAGCCCGGCCATCCGGTGATTTTCTCGTCAGTGCTCTTTCCGAAAATTCAGCAACTTCAAGGTGATGAAGGCGCCAAGTCGGTGGTCGCCGCCGCCAAAGACCGCGTCCACCTTACCCCGCTACCCGGCCAACGCGCCCGGCTGGACCTGGACACACCAGAAGCCTGGTCCGCCTGGCGCGCCGCAACGAACACGCCGCGCTAGGCTCTCCAAAGGCTACGCCCGCCACTGGCAGCACCTCTCAGCTGTCGAACGCCTTCAGCCGCTTGATCAGCGAAGACGTATCCCACCGTCCGCCGCCAAGGCTCTGAACATCCTTGTAAAATTGGTCCACCACAGCCGTCACCGGCAGGGCAGCGCCAATCTCGTTGCCGGTCGAAAGGCAGATGTCGAGATCCTTGCGCATCCAGTCAACGGCAAACCCGTGGGCAAAGTGGTCATCCACCATGGTCTCGTAGCGGTTCGCCATCTGCCAGCTTCCGGCTGCACCATCCTTGATCACCTGCACCACGGCCTTGGCATCCAGCCCGGCCTTCTGCGCAAAGTTGATCCCCTCCGACAGCCCCTGCACAAGGCCGGCGATACAAATCTGGTTCACGCATTTGGTCAGCTGGCCCGCGCCGCTCTCGCCCATCAACTGGCAATTCTTCGCGTAGGCGTCGATGATCTTTTCGGCCCGCGCATAGGCGCCCTCATCGCCGCCACACATCACCGCAAGCGCGCCGTTTTCGGCGCCCGCTTGCCCGCCCGAAACCGGCGCATCCACAAAGCTCACCTGCCGCTCGTTGGCAGCCGCATACATCTCGCGCGTCACCGCGGCGCTGACGGTGGTGTGATCCACAAAGACAGCACCCGCAGACATTGCTGCCAATGCGCCGTCGTCGCCCACGCACACGGCCCGCAGGTCATCGTCATTGCCCACGCAGGCCATCACAAAATCCTGCCCCGCAGCTGCCTCCGCAGGGGTTTTCGCCGCCTTGCCGCCGTGCTGACCCACCCATTTTTCCGCCTTGGCGAAGGTGCGGTTATACACCGTCACCTCATGGCCAGCCGCCGCCAGATGTCCTGCCATGGGGTAGCCCATGACCCCAAGTCCGAGAAATGCTACTTTCGCCATGTCTTTATCCTCCCGCGGGGTTCCATTACGCTTGCTCCCTGATTACCCCGCAGGGGCAGAAGGTCAACCGAGGGACATCCATGGCACGCATCTTTCGCTGGCTCCTGCGGATCGTCACGGCGGCGTTGCTGGTTACGTTCCTCTTCGCCTGCATCACCTACTACCTCGCATCGCGCTCCCTGCCCGACTACAACGCAAGGCTCACTGTTGCGGGCTTGTCGGGGCCGGTCGAGATTGTGCGCGACAATGCCAATGTGCCGCATATCTTCGGCTCCAGCGATGAAGACGTGTATTTCGGCCTCGGCTTTGCCCACGCGCAAGACAGGCTTTGGCAAATCACCATGGCCCGCCGCGCGGCACAGGGGCGGCTTTCCGAATTGTTCGGGGTGCGCACCGCCAAGACAGATGAACTCTTGCGCCGGTTCGGGCTCTACGAGGCCGCCTCCGCCTCCCTCTCCTCGCTCGATGCCGAAACACGCGCGGCGCTGGAGGCCTATTCAGCCGGGATCAACGCGTGGATCAACGCGGTCAACGAAGGGGCGCTGGGGCGCGGCGCGCCAGAATTCTTTTTGTTTTCCCGCGAGATAGCCCCTTGGCGGCCCACCGATACGGTGGCCTTGGGCAAGGTCATGGCCCTGCAGCTTTCCGGGCAATTGCCAAGCGAAGTGCTGCGCGCCCGGGTCTCGCTGCAACTGCCAGAAGCCCGGCTGGCCGACATACTGCCCGACGACCCCTCTCGCGGCACCGCTGCCCTTCCCGATTACGCCAGCCTTGTGCCGATCGACGGCCCCCAAGGCGGCTGGACGCAATTCGCCCTCGATCCCCTCTCCCCCGTCAAACCTCCCGCCTTTGCAGGGGCCTCCAACGCATGGGCCGCAGCCCCCAAACGGGCGGCGGCGGGCAAATCGCTTCTGGCAAACGATCCGCATCTTGAGCTGACGGCCCCAACGATCTGGTATCTCGCCCGGATCGAGCTTTCATCCGGCGGCGTGATCGGGGCCACCATTCCCGGCGTCCCCTTCGTGCTTTCGGGCCGCTCCGACGCGCTGGCTTGGGGCGTCACCTCGGCCTACCTCGACGATCAGGACGTGTTCATGGAAGAGCTAAACCCGGCCAACCAACAGGAATACCGCACGCCGACGGGCTGGAAGCGATTTTCCACCAAAAGCTCGATCATTCGGATCAAGGACGCCGAGCCCATCACCATCACCCTGCGCCGCACGGAGAACGGGCCGGTTCTTCCCGGCTCGCATTACAACCTGTCCACCGTCACCCCGCCCGGCCATGTTGCCGCGCTGGGGTGGACGGCGCTCTCGCCTCGCGACACCTCGATGCAAGCCGCGCTGAGGCTGCAAAAGTCCAAAACCATCGAGCAGGCCATCGCCGCGATGGAGGGCTACATCGCCCCGGCGCAAAACCTCACCATCGCAGAGCCCGGGCGTGTCGCCCTCAAGATGGTGGGCGCAATGCCCAAACGAAACCCCGCTCACGCCAGCCAAGGCAGGATGCCAGCGCTTGGATGGCGCGCCGAGAACCGATGGTCGGGGCGCATCCCCTACGCCAAGAACCCCGAGTTCATTGACCCGCCCGGCGGCATTCTCGGGAACACCAACAACAAGACGGTCGACAGGCCCTTCCCCGATCACGTCGCTTTCCGCTGGGGCGACACGCAACGCATCCAGCGCTGGACCCGGCTGATGCAGACCCGCGAAGTGCACACCCGCGAAAGCTTCATCGACGCGCAGCTCGATACGGTGAGCTTTACGGCGCGTGCGCTGCTGCCTCTGATCGCCAAAGACTTGTGGTTCACCGGCGAGGCTGCGCCGGAGGGCACCGCAGAGCGGCAACGGCAACGGGCGCTCGAATTGCTGGCCAACTGGAACGGCGAGATGAGCGAGCATCTGCCTGAACCGCTGATCTTTGCCGCTTGGCTGAAGCACCTGCAAAACAGGCTCATCCGCGACGAGCTGGGGCCGGTCGCTGCCGAGTTCAACCACCCTGAGCCACTGTTCCTTGAACGGGTGTATCGCGATGTCGACGGAGCCGCCGTGTGGTGCGACGTGGTGCAATCAACCGCCAAGGAAACCTGCACCGATATTGCCCGCATCGCGCTCGATGAAGCCTTGCTCTGGATCGGCGAAAACTATGGCACCGCGCTGGAAAGCCTGCGTTGGGGCGATGCGCATGAAGCGCTCCACGACCATCAGGTCTTGGGCGACGTGCCGGTGCTGAAGTGGATCGTGAACATCCACCAAAGCACCTCTGGCGGCGATTTTACCCTGCTGCGCGGGCGCACCAAGGGCACGGGGCCCCAGCCCTATGCCAACGTCCATGGTGCAGGCTATCGTGGTGTCTACGACTTTTCGGATCCCGACAGTTCGGTCTTCATCACCGCCACAGGCCAATCCGGCCATCCGCTCTCACGGCACTATGACGACCTTGGCGCGCTCTGGCGCCGAGGGGAATATATCCCGATGTCGCTGGACCCGGAGCTTGCCCGCGCGGCGAACGTGGGGGTGACGGTGCTCACGCCATCAGAATGAGCCTCTCAGGGGGCCTCGCTGCGCTCGGACATTGGGCCTCTTCGCTGCGCTCATCGGCCCTGTGAAAGCCGGTGCAATCTGCCGCTAGCGCTCGTCGCTCGCCCGCTTGTCCAGTGCCTTCCGCGTGCCGAAATAGCCGAAATCCTTCACCACCAAGACCAAATCACCGTTCTCGTCGAAGCCCGCGTAGATATCGGCAGAAAACGTCTCGAAGCTGGGATCAAACAGCAGCACATCGCGGCCCTCGGCTGAAAGGGTAGCAAACGGCACCGGGCCGGACGCGGCTGAGAGCGCCGCTTTCACCGCCTCGCCCTCAAGCGCCGCCACGGCCTCCACATCACCAAGGGCAACCAGCTCATCGGTCGAGAAACCAAAGTCAATCGGCCGGTTCCTGCGGCCAGCCCTCTCCCAACGCGCCACCGGGGCCTGCGACAGGTGCAGCGCCACCATGCCAATCACCCGAGGCTCCTCCTCCGGGCGGTAGATCTTCACCCGGTAGCGACCTTCCGGCACGTCGAGGTCAAAGGCGGGGCGATCAGCGGCTTCGATCGGGTCGGTCAGGGTCAGCCCCTCCGGCCCCACATCAACCTCGCCCGCCTCGATCACCACCGCGCCCTGCGCCACAGGATCGCCCGTGATAACCTCGGATGAGGAAAACACCTCCGTCTCCAGCGCATCTCCCAGCCCGGTGCCCTCGCCCCGCAGGCCGGCAACCAGCATAAAAACGCCGCCAGCCAGCATCAGCGCCGCCCAGACACCGCCACCGATCCAGTAAAAATGTTTCTGGCTTTTGAGCACAGTGCCTCCGATTTTGCAGTGTCGCCAAGCTGGCGCGATGTGTTGCAAATGTCTACGGGCTCGCCCCGCTCAGAGCTTGGAAAACTCGGCCTTCTGGCGCGGCGTCCAGCGCAGATGCACCTGCCAGCCTGCCTCGGTTTCCTCTTCCCGCTCCACCACGCCGCGCTCAAACAGCCATGCCCGGGCACGGCCTTCGCTGAACGCGAGTGTCACCACCTCTTCGGTGCGCACGCCTTCAAGATGGGCCGTTATTGCGGCCTGCAAATCGCCAAGCCCCTCGCCCGACACGGCGGAAATCACCAGCACATCCTCGCGCCGGGCCGCCTGATTGCGCAGGGCTTCGGCGGCCTCGGCAGCCAGCAGGTCTGCCTTGTTCCACAGTTCCAGTTTCGGCACGGTTTCCGGCACGCCGAGACCGTCCAGAATGGTTTCGACGTCGCGCGCCTGATTTTCGGTCTCGTCAGAGGCAATATCGCGCACGTGAAGGATGAGATCAGCCTCCAGCACCTCTTCCAGCGTGGCGCGGAAGGCCGCGACCAGCTCGGTGGGCAGGTTGGAGATGAACCCAACGGTATCTGAGAGGATAACCTTGTCACCGCTGTCCAGCTCAATCGCCCGCATCGTCGGGTCCAGCGTGGCAAAGAGCATGTCTTTCGCCATCACCTCTGCCCCGGTCAACCTGTTGAACAGGGTGGATTTTCCGGCGTTTGTGTAACCAACCAGCGCAACCACGGGAAAGGGCACCTTGGCGCGGGCTGCGCGGTGCAGCGCGCGGGTTTTCGTCACCTTGGAAAGCTGACGGCGGATACGGGTAACTGCCTCGTCAATCGCCCGCCGGTCCGCCTCGATCTGGGTTTCACCGGGGCCGCCAACAAAGCCAAGGCCACCACGCTGACGCTCAAGGTGGGTCCAGGCGCGCACAAGGCGCGTGCGCTGGTAGGACAGCGCGGCAAGCTCGACTTGCAGCACACCCTCGCGGGTTGCGGCGCGGTCGGCGAAGATCTCAAGGATCAGCCCGGTCCGGTCCAGCAATTTGACCTTCCACGCCTGTTCCAGATTGCGCTGCTGCACGGGTGTGACCGGCCCGTCGATCAGCACAAGGCCAATGTCTTGCGCCTGCATCAGAGCCTTGAGCTCATCCATCTTGCCGCTGCCAAAGAGTGTGCCGGGCTGCGGCTGGCGCAAAGACACAACCTCTCCGGCGACAACCTCCAGCCCCGGCAGCGCCAGCGCGAGGGCCATCGCCTCTTCAAGCGCGGGCCCGGCGGCACGGCGCTCGGGGTCTGTCTGGATGTCGGGGTGGAGCACCAACGCCCGGGTTGGCCGCTCCGCGGTATCGTGAAATTCCGCTATTCTTCGCCCTCGTAAAGGCTGATCGGCTGGGCCGGCATGACGGTTGAGATCGCATGCTTATACACAAGCTGCGATTGTCCGTCGCGGCGCAGAAGGACGCAGAAGTTGTCAAACCAGGTGATAACGCCCTGAAGTTTCACCCCATTGATGAGGAAGATGGTCACCGGAACCTTGGTCTTCCGCACATGATTGAGAAATGCATCCTGCAAATTCTGTTTGTCGTTGGCCATTTCAATGCCTTGTTCTTGTCGTTGGTTCAGTCACGCACGCATTCAGGCGCCCTGCCTCAGACCGCGAGCCCCCGTCCACGGGGTCACTATGGAGGCTGTCCCTGCAAGATTCCACCCCCAAATTCAGAGCGCTAGAGAGGGTGAGGCAGCAGGGCCTCAGGCGCGCCAGAACTCGGGGTTGAGAAGCGCGATAAGCGCCAGCGCCTCGATCCGGCCAAGCACCATGGCCCCCGCCAACACCGCCTTGGCCACATCGGTGATCTGCACGTAGCTGATGGGGTCGCCCCCGCCCACCTCGGCCAGCTGTCCGGCCGTGGAAAGGCCCGAGAGAGACAGGATCATGGATTGCTCAAAGCTGAGGCCCGTCGCGGCCAGCATGGCCGAAACGCCCGCCAGAGACAGCGCGTAGAGCATGAAGAACAGCCAAGCAATATAGGCCCCTTGTCGGCGCATGTGCCGCCCGAAGGCCCCGCCCGAACCGCTGACAGAATGCGGGTGCACAAGCCGCTCCATCTCGCGATGGCCGTGCTTGTAGAGCGCATAGACCCTAAGCAGCTTCACCCCGCCGGCCGATGTCGCCACGCCGCCGCCCACCAGCGCCAGCCCCATCAGCACCATGCCGGGCGTTTGCAGGCCCGACCATGTTTCGGTGCCGCCCCATTCAGAGCTGGTGAACCCGGTGGTGGTCAGGAAGCTCGCCACCGAAAAGATCGCGCCCCAAAGCGCGCGCAGGGCGGCATCAATGTCGGCCACGTCATCCACCTCGAATGCCCCAATCCAATGGCGCAGGAACAGCGCGGAAGGGATGAGGATGATGGTGTAAAAGGCAATCCGCGCCTCAACATCCCGATACACGGCGCTCACACGGTCAACGCTCATGCCATAGCCGGGCGAAAAGGTTTTGCGGCTGAAGGCGAAAACGAAGAACAGCAAGATCAGCACTTCGCCCGCCAAGCCGCTCTGCGCCTGTGAAAGCCCGTCCACGGGGGAAATTCCGGAGGTGGAAAGCACGCTCATCGCGTGGCAGATCGCAATCAGCGGGTCTTCGCCAGCCCCGACGAGCGCCACCCAGAGAACCCCCGTCAGCGCAATGTAGACAGGGCCCATCTGACAGGTCAGGACCAACAGCCGCTCACGCGGGTCGGTCTGGGCGTCGGCATCCAGCACCCTGTCTCGCCGCGCACCGGAGCCGGGCCGTGCCATCGAAGTGACCTCAAATCCGCCGAGGTTGAGGGGTGCCATGATCGCGGCAGCCGTCACCCAGATAAAGAGCCCCCCCATCCAGCCAACCATGGCCCGCCAGAGGTGCAGCGTTTCCCGCAGACGCTCAGGCTCAAACAGGGAGGCGCCGGTGGTTGTGAAAGACGAGATCATCTCGAACCACGCATTAAAAAACGTCGTGTTTTGAACCGCCTCATAGAATGGCCAGGCGAACATGACGGGCAACAGCGCATAGGCCCCGACCAGCGCCGTCAGATGGCTCCGGGCAACACTGCGCGACCTTTTGTGGTGGGTGGCGATGCTGAGAAAAATGACCAGGGTCAAAAACAGAGTGCCTGCGTAGAAAAAACTGCGCGCCGAAAGCCAGTCGCGCACCGTCACTGCGTGGAAGACCGGCAGGTACATCAGCAGCGCCGACACCCCCATAAGGATCACGATCAACGGCAGTTCGAGGAGGCGGCGCATCCGGCGGCGGCCTTAGAAGAAATCGATGGAGACCTGCAACAGCCGCTCCACCTCGGGCACGTCGTCTGCCATGGCAAAGAGAACAATCACATCGCCCTCGTCGATCCGTGTTTCGGCAACCGGCTTGATGTATGTGTCGCCCCGCAGCAGGGCGCCAACGCAAACGCCCTCCGGAAACTCGATATCGCGGATGCGCCGCCCCGAGAGCGGCGAGGTCGAAAGCACCTGCGCCTCGATCACCTCGGCCTCCGCATCGCCGATCGAGTAAACACCGCGCACCCGCCCGTGGCGGATGTGGCGCAGGATCGAGCTGACGGTGGTGGCGCGCGGGTTGATATAGGCATCAACCCCGAGCGGGCGCATCAGCGGCACCAGCGTTGGGTCGTTCACCAGACAGATCGCCATCGGGCAACCATTGGATTTGGCCCGCACCGCCGCAAGCAGGTTCACCTTGTCATCATCGGTGACGCAAAGCACCGCGTCGGCCTTGTCGATGTTGGCTTCGATCAGCAACTCGCGTGACAGCCCGTCACCGTTGAGCACAATGGTCCGCTCCAGCGCGTCGGCCGCCCGCTCGGCTATGGGGCGCGAGCGTTCGATCACCTTGGCCCGGATGCGCTCCACGCGCTTTTCCAGCGCCGAGGCCACGGCGAGGCCCACGTTGCCGCCGCCGATAATCACCACCCGCTCCTGCTTGCGCAGCACCTTGCCGAAAATCTCCATGGTGCGGGTCGTGTCGTCGGTATTGGCGCAGACATACACCTGATCGCCAGCGAAGAGCTGATCGCCCGGATCAGGGGCGAACAGCTTGTTCTGGCGGCGCACCCCAACAACGATGGCCCGCAGGGTAGAAAACAGATCGGTCAGCTGGCGCAGCGGTGTGTTGAGAACCGGGCAATCATCATCGAGCTGGATGCCGAGCAACTGGGCCCGCCCGCCCAAAAACCGTTCCGTGTCAAAAGCGGCAGGCGCGGCGAGGCGCTGCAGCGCGGCCTCGGCCACCTCGCGCTCTGGGCTGATCACCACGTCGATCGGCATGTGATCGCGCCGGTAAAGGTCGGAGTAGATCGCCGTGAGGTAGCTTTGCGAGCGCAGCCGGGCCACCTTGCGCGGGATCGAGAAAACCGAATGCGCCACCTGACAGGTGACCATGTTCACCTCGTCCGAGTGGGTGGCGGCGATGATCATATCGGCATCCCGGGCCCCTGCCCGGTCGAGGATATCAGGGTAGCTGGCGTGGCCTGCAATGCCCTGAACATCAAGCGAGTCTGTCGCGCGGCGCACGAGTTCGGCGTTGTTGTCCACCACCGTCACGTCGTTTCGCTCGCCGGAAAGGTGCCGCGCAATCTGCCAGCCAACCTGGCCCGCGCCACAGATGATGACCTTCATGGATGCTCCTGCCCCGTTCGGGCCTCGCCGTTGTGCTGGCCCTTTGCTTGGCACTTCGGCGCGGCAGGGTCAATCCGGGCAAAAGGACGGGCCGGGCAAAAAACGGGTGCCGGGCAAACAGGCCCGGCATTCACCATCATCACGCCGCGCAAGGCTGGTTTACTGGGCGCTGGCCATCTGAACCGGCTGCGGCAGGATAAACCCGTCAATCCGGTAGGGGCTGCCAAACTGGCCCGGGTTGCTCTCGACAGTCACGAGAGACCAATCGCCAGCCGGGGAGATGTCTTTGACCTTCATGCCAAGGCTGATCTGGTTGCGGTGCCAGTTGGCGTGGTCGATCTCGATCAGACGGTCATCATGGATCTTAGAAACCACGGCCACATGGCCCATCGGCAGCTTGCCGGTGCCCGAAAACGCCATGACAGAGCCGACATGGGGGTCTTTGCTGCGCGGATAAAGACCAGCGGCCTTGCCCCACCAGAACTCGGCGTTGCCCCGGATCTGAATGCCCGAAGCGTTGCGCGCAAAGGGCACACACCAAACGCGCGCACCCGTAGCCCGCAGGCTGCGGGCCTCGGAAATCGCAAAGTCCAGCAGCTCGGGCTTGAGCTGCGGCGCAGTCATGGTGGAGAGGGTCTCATTGCTCTGCTTGGCCCCGCAGGCCGCCGTCAGCAAAAGCGCGGCGCAAAGCATCGGAAGTCTCAGGGCATTTGCCCGCTTGAAAGTGCCCAACCTCATCTGTCCCTCGAGTATTTGTTCTCGCTGGTCTTTGTGTTCACCGAATTAGGAACAAATTTCAAGTTAGCGTGTTAAACGTGACGCACAAAACAAACGAATGGGCGAGTTTCCGCCAGTTTGTGATGTGTTTACCAGCCCGGACAGTGGTAACCGCAATCGCTTGGCGCCCGGGCGGGAGCCTGCCCGCCTCAGAGCGCCTGAAGTTCCTGCCCTACTCCGCCGCTTGGCTCTCGATATGCGCCACGCGTGCGCCCGCCTTGGTCGAGGTCACAACACCGAGCGACTTCAGTTTGCGGTGCAAGGCCGAACGCTCCATGCCCACAAAGGTCGCGGTGCGAGAAATATTGCCGCCGAACCGGTTGATCTGGGTCAGCAGATACTCCCGCTCAAACAGCTCCCGTGCCTCGCGCAGCGGCAGGGTTGCCAGCCCGCCCGACAGCACGACGCGGCCATCGTCGTCTTCCTGGCTCTCACCGCCCTGCAACTCCCGCGCATCAATCGGGTCGGTGGTTTCGCCAAGGATCAGCGCCCGCTCGATGATGTTCTTGAGCTGCCGCACGTTGCCCGGCAGGTGCATGGTTTGCAGCAACGCATCGGCTTCTTCCGAAAGCTCCCGCGCCGAAAGGCCCTGGCTGGCGTTGAATTCGGTGATGAAATGCCGCGCCAGTTCCGGGATATCCTCGCGCCGCTCCTCCAGCCCCGGCACCCGGATCGGCACCACGTTGAGCCGGTGATACAGCTCTTCACGGAAAGTGCCGCGCGCAATTTCGGCCTCCAGATCACGGTTGGTCGAGGAGATCACCCGCAGATCGACCCGCACCTTGTCGGCGCCGCCAACCCGCTGAAACTGTTGGTCAACCAGCACCCGCAGAATTTTGGACTGGGTGCCAAGCGGCATATCCGCAACCTCGTCGAAATAGAGCACGCCGCCGTGGGCCTGCTCCAGCAGGCCCGGCTCCACGCCGCGGGCATCGCTCTCGCGTCCAAACAGCACCTCTTCCATCCGGTCGGGCTCGATAGACGCCGAGTTGACCGACACGAAAGGCGAAGATGCGCGTGACGAGTTGGCGTGAATGTAGCGCGCCGCCACTTCCTTGCCCGAGCCGGCAGGCCCCGTCAGCATCACCCGCCCGTTGGATTTGGTGACCTTATCCAGCTGGCTCTTCAGCGCTTTGAAGGCGGTGGAATTGCCAACCATATCGGTGACGCTCACCTCCTTGCGGCGGAGCTGCGAGTTTTCGCGGCGCAGGCGAGAGGTTTCCATCGCGCGGCGGATCACCACCATCAGCTGGTCGATGTTGAAGGGCTTCTCGATAAAGTCGTAGGCCCCCTGCTTGATCGCGGCCACCGCGATCTCGATGTTGCCATGCCCCGATATAATGACGATCGGAATATCGGGGTTATCGCGTTTCACCGTTTTCAGGATGTCGATTCCATCCATCCGGCTGTCTTTCAGCCAG
The DNA here is from genome assembly GCF_006351965.1 of Oceanicola sp. D3. Taxonomy (NCBI): domain Bacteria; kingdom Pseudomonadati; phylum Pseudomonadota; class Alphaproteobacteria; order Rhodobacterales; family Roseobacteraceae; genus Oceanicola; species Oceanicola sp. D3. The sequence continues at coordinate 2,128,437 of NZ_CP040932.1, read as the reverse complement.
ATGTCGAGGATCATCAGCGCAGGCGGCGCTTCGTTGATCTCGGCCATGCAGTCGTCGGAGTTGCCCGCGAGCCGGGTCTGAAACCCCTCGTCGCGCAGGATGTCTCCTACCAATTCGCGGATGTCGCGCTCGTCGTCTACAATCAGAATATCGGTCATCGCTGCTCTTCCTTCCTTTCCTGTCATTCGGCGGCTGCGCTGATCTCGGCGCTGCGCGGAAGCCTGACAACGGCCAGAGCGCCGCGGTGCGCCCCTTCCGTGAAAGGCTCGGCATCGGTGAGTTCGAGGCTGCCGCCATGTTCTTCGATGATCTTCTTCACGATAGGCAGGCCGAGGCCGGTGCCCTTTTCCCTTGTCGTCACGTAGGGCTCAAAGAGCCGTCCGCGGTCTTCCGGCAGGCCGATCCCGTTGTCGGCCACTTCCACCACCGCCTCCCCGGCGTCGGTGTATAGACGGACGCGTACATTGGGCACGTGGCCCTCGGGCGCGCCTTTTTCCTGCAGGCTTTCAATGGCTTCCCCGGCGTTCTTGATCAGGTTGATCAGCGCCTGGCTCACCATGGTTTCATCCAGATCAGCCATCACGCCGCCGGTTTCATCCTCATACTGGAGCCCGTCACCAAGGCTCTCGCGTTGCAACAGCACCGCATCCCGCAGCACCTTCGCCAGATTAACCGGCTTGCGGTCCGGCTCGGGCATCCGGGCGAACTTGGAAAACTCATCGACAATACGGCGCAGATCCCCGGTCTGGCGCACGATCACGCCGGTAAGCTGATCAAGGCTCTCGGCCTCTTCGCCCACCATGGGCGTGAACTTGCGGCGAATGCGCTCGGCCGATAGCTGGATCGGCGTCAGCGGATTTTTGATTTCATGGGCAATCCGGCGCGCCACGTCACCCCAGGCGGCCATGCGCTGTGCGGTCACCAGCTCGGACACATCATCGAAGGCCACCACGTAGCCTTCGATCTCGCCCTCCTCGCCGCGCCGCCGGGCCATCCGCACCAGCAGCGTTTCGAGCTTGCCCTTGCGGCTGATCTTGATCTCTTCGCGGGCCACTTCCTTTTCACCGGTGCGCAGGCGCTCCAGCAATCCGGCAAACTCCGGCACCGCCTGCCCCACCGCAATATGGGGCTCACTCGCATCGCCGAGGTCCAACAGCGCATGGGCCGAGCGGTTCATGAACTCCACCTGCCCGTTCGGATCCAGCCCGATCACGCCAGCGGTGACAGAAGACAACACCTGCTCAAAAAGCCGACGGCGCTCTTCGATCCGCGCCGAATTGTCGAGCAGCCGGGTGCGCTGGCCTTTCAGCTGGCGGGTCATCTGGTTGAAGATCCGGCCCAGCATGGCGATTTCATCATCGCCCGAGTCCTCGATCACCCGCACGTCAAGGTCACCCTCGCCCACACGCTGCGCAGCCCCCGTCAAGCGGCCCACCGGGCGGCTGAGGCGCTCGGCAAACCACAGGCCGAGCCAGATCGAGGCAAGGATCAGGATCGCGGCAAAGCCCAGATAAATAACACCAAACTCAAAGAGCCTGCGCCCGCGCTCCTGCTCCAGCTGGTTGTAGACCGTCACTGTCTCTTCGGTGTCGTCGAGCAGCCCGAGCAACTGGCCATCCACCTCGCGGGACACGTAGAGGAAGCGGTCGGGGAAGGCGCTCAGCCGCAGGAGCGCACGAAATTCGCTATTCTCCCAATCTTCGATGATCACGGTTTCGCCCGCCCGTGCCGCCTCCATCTGCGCTTCGGTCGGTTTCTCGAAGTCGAAGAGATAGGAGCGCTCGCCGCGAGCCCGCAGATCGCCCCCGCCGTCGATCACATAGGCCTCACGCAACCCGCGCTGCACCTGCGCCTGCCCCTGCCCCAACACCTGCCGGATTTGCCCGTCGCTCACTGCGCCACGGGCCGCGCGGGCCACGTTGAGGTAGCCGGCCAGCACGGCGGCGTCCTGCTCCAGATCGTGCCGGTGCTCGGCCTTGTAGGCCTGCGCAGCCTCCAATGACGCGCCCACCACCTCGCGCACCCGGTCAGAAAACCAGCTTTCAAGGCCGAGGTTGATGGTGAGGCCCGCGAAAACCGCCACAAGAACGGTGGGCACAGCCGCAATGAGCGCGAAGACGCCGGTGAGGCGTAGGTGCAGACGTGACCCTGCCGACTTTCGCCGGCGCGCAGCCACCAGCTTGCCCACCTGCCAGAGCACGAGCGCGGCCACGATGAGCACGTAAACGATATCAGCCAGAAGAATCGCCCGAAGCGCGGGCGAGTTCGCGCCCTGCCCGAACGGGCCGAGCGTCAGGTATGTACCGATTGCCAGCGCAGGGCCAAGAACGACAAGCGCGAGCGTCGCTGCATTGCGCAAACGACGCAATCTACGCAATTTAACAAGGCGTTCCCACCCAAACGCTCGTGCGGAGGATCCCACCGCATGCCTCACATATCTAGTGCCCCCGAAAGGGCATACCGCCATATCCCGTGATCTCACCGGGGGCCTGAGGCCCCTCTGCCACGGCTATGTTGCCCTTTTACATCAATTTGCGGCGGCGTGTCACCTGAATATCGAGGTCATTTATCTTCTTGCGGAGGGTATTTCGGTTGATGCCCAGCAAATCGGCGCATTTGGCCTGATTGCCACCGGTCGCATCGAGCGCAATTTCGATCAGCGGAAGCTCCACCTCCTTGAGAATCCGGGTGTAGAGCCCCGGCGGCGGCAGCGCGCCGCCATGCAGATCGAAGTAGCGGCGCAGATGTTTCGCAACCGAAGACGAAAGCTTTTCACCGTCGCCCCCGCCCACAAGCGGCTCGATCTCCGGCTGCGAGCTTAGCACCGCCTCAACATCGGCAAGGCCAACCTGCTCTTCGGTGGCCGTCACCACCAACCGGCGAATGGTATTTTCCAACTGGCGCACATTGCCGGGCCAGCTGTAAGCGCGGATCAGCTCCATCGCGGGCGGAGCGATGCGCTTGGCAGGAGCCCCTTCCCTGTCGGAGCGTGAGAGGAAGTGCTCGGCCAGAAGCGGGATGTCATCCACCCTTTCGCGCAGAGACGGCACATTGATGGTCACGCCGCCAAGCCGGTAAAACAGATCCTGCCGGAAGCCGCCGCTTTCCATCCGTTCCATCAGGTTGCCCTGCGAGGTGCTCATCACCCGTGGCGCGGAATCTCCGAAGGCATCGAGCATGCGCACGATCCGTCCCTGCGCCTCATCATCGAGGTCGGCGATTTCATCAAAGAGCAGCGAGCCGCCCCGGGCGCGGGCCACCACCTGCGCCGGGCCATCCGCCCCTTGCAGATCACCGGGCGACACCACCACGAAGGGCAATGTGCGCCTGTCGGAAAAGTCATGAATTGCACGCGCAATCAAGGACTTGCCCGTGCCACTTTCGCCCGTGACGAGCACCGGGAGGTCAGTGTTCATGACCTTTGCCACCAGCCGGTAGAGCCCCTGCATCTGCGGGGTGCGGCCCACCAGCGGCAGGTCACTATCGGTCTGCGGCACCTCGGGCGCTTCGGCCCGCTGCGTTGCCAGGCGTCGCCTGCTCTCAAGCGCCCGTGCGGCGCGTTTCATCAGGTCTGGCAGGTCGAACGGCTTCGGGAGGTAGTCGTAGGCCTCCGCCTCGGCGGCCTGAATCGCCGTCATGATGGTGTTTTGCGCCGAGATCACGATCACCGGCAGGCCGGGCCGCTCGGACGAGATTTTTGGAAGTGTTTCCAAACCGTTGCCGTCAGGCATGACAACATCGGAGATCACCAGATCGCCCTTGCCCTCCTCGACCCAGCGCATCAGCGTGACCAGCGACGAGGTGGCATGCACCCGGCAGCCAGCCCGGGTCAGCGCCTGCGTGAGCACGGTGCGTATCGTGCGGTCGTCGTCAGCTACCAGTACCGTTCCGTCCATCGGTCGTTGCTCCTAGTAATATTCGCTGTTGCTCAGATCGGGTGCCACCTGAAGTGACACCCGGAACACTGTTTTGCCGGGCACCGAATCCACCTGAATCCAGCCGTGATGCTCGCCTATGATTTTCGTGACCAAGGCCAGCCCAAGCCCGGTGCCGTTTTCGCGGCCCGATACGAAGGGCTCGAATATCTCATCCGATATCTCTTCGGGCAGGCCCGGCCCATTGTCTGTGATCTCCACCTGCAACGGCACAGCGGCGCCCTTGCCATCCTTGCCCCGCAACCTCAGCGACAGGTCATAAAAGGTGCGGATCCTGATGACGCCCTCATGCTTTGGGCCAAGCTTTTCAGCCGCTTCGGCGGCGTTCTTGAAGAGGTTGAGAAACACCTGCAGCAGCTGGTCAGAATCGCCCAATGTTGGCGGCAGCGAGGGGTCGTAGTCATCTATGAAGGTCATCCCCGCCGCATAGCCCACCTCGGCAGACTTGCGGGCCCGGTCGAGAATATCGTGGATGTTCACCGGCTTCATCAGCGGCGGGCGCACGTTGCCAAACTGCTCCACCTGCTCCAGCAACTTCACGATCCGGCGGCTCTCGGCAACGATCAGGTCGGTCAGCTCCAGCTCGGATTTGGGCAGGTTCATCGAAATCAGCTGCGCCGCCCCGGTGATGCCCGCCAGCGGGTTTTTGATTTCATGGGCCAGCATCTCGGCCATGCCGATCGCGCTCTTGGCGGTGGCATGCACCGAATGCGCACGGCCTAGCTTGCCGGCAATCTCTCGCGGCGAGATCAGCATGAGCAGGCGCTTGCTGTCATCGTTCAGCGGCGCGATCTGCAGGTTGCAATGCACCGGCGGGCGCTCTCCGGTGCCAAGGTCCACATCATTGACGAAGAGCGCCGATTGATTCTTGCGCACCCGCTCGAAGCCGCCCTCAATAGGCGCGGCAACCATGATCTTTTCCCAAACGTGGTGGCCTTTGAGCGAGCGCAACGAGGTGTTCAGAAAGGTCTCTGCCGCCGGGTTGATATCGTCGATCTGGTCCTTGTCATCCAGCAGGATGGCAGGCACCGGCAGCGAGACCCAGATGATGTTTTCGCGGTCCATCATGCAGCCTCACTCTGGCGGGCGGGGATATCGTGGATGAAGGCGCGCACGCGGGCCGGGTCGGTTTCCGTCAGGATCTCGCGGCGCAGCGTGGGCGCAGTTTGAGCCCGATCCATGTACCAACCGAGGTGTTTGCGGGCGACGCGGTTGCCGAGCGCGGCACCGTAGAAGGCAATCATCGCGTCGTAGTGGCGGCAGATCATCTGCGCGAGGTCCGCGCCCTTCGGGATGATCGGGGCCGGCCCCTGCCCCAGCGCATGGGCAATTTCGGCCAGCCGCCATGGCGCACCCTGCGCCCCGCGCCCCACCATCACGCCATCGGCGCCAGACGCGGCCAGCGCGGCGCGGGCCGAAGCGGCATCTGTGATGTCTCCGTTGACGATAACCGGGATCGACACCGCCTCTTTCACCGCTCGGATCGCGGCCCAGTCGGCCCGGCCTTTGTAAAACTGGCAGCGGGTGCGGCCGTGAACGGTGACCATCTTCACACCGGCCTGCTCGGCGCGGGCAGCCAGCTCTGGTGCGTTGATCTGCCCGTCGTCCCAGCCCAGGCGGCATTTCAACGTCACCGGCACGCGGACCGCGGCGACAACCGCCTCGATCAGCGTGAGCGCATGATCGAGATCCTTCATCAGCGCCGAGCCAGAGAGGCCGCCTGTCACCTTCTTGGCGGGGCAGCCCATGTTGATGTCGATGATATTTGCGCCGTTCTCTTCCACCATCGCGGCGGCGCGGGCCATCCACTCGGCATCGCGGCCCGCCAGCTGGATCGAGGTTGCCTGTTCGCCAAACCCCAGCTCGGCCCGCTCGCGCACGCCGGGCTTTGCCTGCACCATCTCCTGGCTCGCCACCATCTCTGACACCACCAAACCCGCGCCGAAGCTGGCCACCAACTGGCGGAACGGCAGGTCTGTGATGCCCGCGAGCGGGGCGAGGAGAACCGGAGGGTCTAACTTTATATCTGCCACGGAAACGGACAAATGCTTAATCCTTGAGCAACTCTTGCTACATATCGGCGGTTCGCGCCCGAATGCAAAGGCTTGGGCGTGGGTTTTCACGGTCCAGACATGAAGCGATTAATTTTTGTGCAGCCCTTTGCGCTGAGGGGTCTTCTGTTGCCCCCGGTAGCGGCAGGGCGTAGAGGGGTCTGGTGCCAAAAGACACCGTGCATATCGCCGCGCTGATTGTCGCCGCCGGGCGTGGAACCCGGGCTGGGGGCGCGATTCCCAAACAATACCAGAACCTTGGCGGAATGCCGTTACTGGCTCGCACGTTGGGTGTTTTCTTGCAGCACGAAAAAGTGGCAAGCGTCACGGTCGTGATTGGCGAGGACGATGAAGCCTTGGCGCGCGCGGCGGTGCCCGGCGGCGTTGCGCAGGTCGTCGGGGCCGATAGCCGCGCCCGCTCTGTTGCTGCGGGGCTCGCGGCTCTGCCGGAGGATGCGACCCATGTGCTGATCCATGACGGCGCCCGGCCCTTGGTGTCGAAGACGCTGATTTCACGGGTGATTTCCGCTCTGGAGCAGTCCCCGGGCGCGGCGCCTGCCCTTGCGGTCACCGATGCGCTCTGGCGCGCCGGCGATGGCGTGGTGCAGGCGGTGCAGCCGCGTGATGGCCTGTGGCGGGCGCAAACGCCGCAGGGGTTTGAATTGGCGGCCATCCGTGCGGCGCATGCGGCATTTCAGGGGACGGCTGCGGATGATGTAGAGGTGGCACTGGCAGCCGGGCTGGGCGTGGCGCTGGTGACGGGTGAAGAGCGGAACCTGAAGGTGACACACCCCGAGGACTTCACCCGCGCGGAGAGAATTTTGAAGGAAGATCAGATGGCTATCCGGGTTGGCAACGGGTTTGATGTACATCGCTTTGGCGCAGGAGACCACGTGGTGCTTTGCGGCGTGACGGTGCCCCACGGGCGCGGGCTTCAGGGCCATTCGGATGCCGATGTGGGGATGCACGCGGTGACTGATGCGATCTATGGCGCGCTGGCCGAGGGGGATATCGGGCAACATTTTCCGCCCTCCGACCCGCAGTGGAAGGGCGCAGCGAGCGAGATTTTTCTCAAGCATTCCGTGGAGTTGGCCGACACGTGGGGCTTTGCCCTCGGCAATGTAGACCTCACGCTGATCTGCGAGCGGCCCAAGATCGGGCCGCATGCGCCAGCGATGCGGGCAGAGATGGCGCGGATCATGGGGTGTGAGCTTGGCTGCGTTTCGGTGAAAGCCACCACATCGGAGCGGCTCGGGTTTACCGGGCGGGAAGAAGGGATCGCGGCGATGGCGACGGTTGTACTGGTGCCGAAATGAAGGTGCTAACCCACGGGATCGCGACGTTTTTCTGGGTCGGCCACCTGCGGCCAGCACCGGGAACCTGGGGCTCACTCGCCGCGCTTCCGGCGGGCTATGTGATTGCGCTCTACGCAGGCTTTTGGGGGTTGGCGCTGGCAACGCTCACGGCCTTCGCGCTCGGCCTTTGGGCCACGGCGGAAGAGACGCGGGGCGCGGCAGATCATGACCCATCCGAGATTGTGGTCGATGAGGTCGTCGGCCAGTGGATTGCCTTGTTTCCAGTGGTTTACGGGGCCATCGCCGCCGGTCAGGAGCTGCATCGCCTCTGGCCCGGATGGCTCGCGGCCTTCGTGCTCTTCCGGCTGTTCGACATCACCAAACCCTGGCTCGTGGGCTGGGCAGACCGGCGCGGGGATGCGCTGGGGGTGATGCTGGATGACGTGATTGCCGGGGTCTTCGCAGCGGTGGCCGTGATGGCGCTGGCCGGTTTGGCCCATGGAATTTTGATGTGAGCATTGCCTCTGACCTTCTTGATATTGCACGAAAATCTGGCGCTACGCTTGCCACGGCAGAAAGTTGCACCGGTGGGATGATTGCGGCGGCGATTACCGATGTGGCCGGATCTTCGGATGTGTTCGACCGGGGATTCGTGACCTACTCCAACGCCGCCAAGCAAGAGATGCTCGGGGTTAAAGGCGAAACCCTTGAAGCTCATGGCGCGGTTTCCGAAGAAGTTGCGGCAGAGATGGCCAAGGGCGCCCTCGCCCGCTCGGCGGCAACACTGGCGGTGTCGGTCACGGGCATCGCGGGGCCTGGCGGCTCGGAGCACAAGCCGGAGGGTCGGGTGTGCTTTGGGCTGGCGTGGGGCGATTATGTGATCACAGAAACGCGGGAGTTTGGCGCGCCGGGGCGCGACGCGGTGCGCAAAGCAACTGTTAACCACGCCCTGCGGCTCATGATGTCAAAACTATCGCCGCAATAACAGCGCGTTACGAGCCCTTCTTAACCCCGTAGAGCTCGTCGGCCCGCGCCTCGAAGGCCCTTACAATGCGCTGCATGGCCTCGTTGAAGAACATCCCGGCCGCCCCTTGCAGCAGACGGTTCTTGAATTCGAAGTCCACCTCGAAGTGCACCTCGCAGCCCCCCGGCGCAGGCGTCATCTGCCAGACAGACCGCATATGCTTGAACGGGCCGTCGATGTAGCGCGTTTCGATCCGCTTCGCCTCCTCGAAGAGCCAAACGCGCGACAGAAAGGTTTCACGGAAAACCTTAAACGAAATGACCAGATCGGCCTCCATGATCTCGCAGCGGCCAAACCGCTGCTGACCATGCTCCAGCTCGTCCACCGGCACCTCACGGCGCGACCGCACCCGCGCCGCTGCCGTCCATGGCAGAAACTTGGGATAGGAGGCCACATCGGCAACCAGATCATAGATTTCCTGAGCGGAATAAGGGAGTTGGCGGGTCTCTGCGTGGCGGGTCATGAGGCCTGTATCATCGCGGCTGGATAGGCCATGATGAGCCCGAACGCGCCGGGGATTGCAAGGGGAAGCCATGCCGCAGCGACCGTATGTCATCGACCAGATGATTTCTGCCAAGGCGATTGCCGCCAAAATCGAGGAACTGGCCCGCAAGATCGAGGCCGAATTCAGCGGCACCGACAAGCTGGTGGTGATTGGCCTCCTGCGCGGCTCATTCGTGTTTATCGCCGATCTGGTGCGCGAGATGGACCTGCCGCTGGAGGTGGATTTCATCGAGGCGTCCAGCTACGGCGACGCGATGGAGAGCAGCAAGGAAGTGCGCATTCTCAAAGACTTGCGCGGCGAAATTCATGGGCGCGATGTGCTCGTGGTGGAGGATATCGTCGATACCGGCTTTACCCTGCACCACGTCATCCACATGCTGAAGGCCCGCGAGCCTGCCCGCCTGCGCACCATTGCCCTGCTCGACAAACCATCGCGGCGCGAAGTGGATTTTGCCGCCGATTTCATAGGCTTCGACATCCCTGACGAGTTTGTCGTGGGCTACGGGATCGACTATGCCCAGCGAAACCGCGACCTGCCCTATATCGGCAAGGTCCGCTTTCCGGACGAAGGTTAATTTCGCAGCGTTAACCCCAAAAAGCGAAGGGCAACATCCTGTGCACAAGTGATGCACAGGCGATGCACACGTCAAATGACATAGGGCGTATTAATCAACCCATCGCGCGGCCCTGTGATCACATCACTCCGCGCCAATGCTTTCGGCAAAGCGTTTGGCCGCGTCTTCCTCTTCCACGGTCAGGTATTCCACCAGCGGCTCGCAGGTTTGGATGAAGTTTTCACGGTCGCTGTCGGCGGCGTTGTTGATGCCCCAGAGGCAGTAGCCATAGCCTTCCACCGGATCCTGCCACCAGCCTTCGGTGGAGGTGGCAAATTCGCCAAGGTTCACTCCGGCGAGCGCGAGGCCGCCGTCAATCGCCTTGCGGAAGGCCAGATAGGCGGCTTCGGGGTTGGGCGCGCCAACCATGCCGTGCTGATTGAACAGCGCGACGGCATTCCAGGCCTGCGGATGACCTGCGAGGGCGGATTCGGTGTAGAGCTCAAGCGCGCGATTGAGGTCTTCCTCCACGCCCTGCCCGAGCCGGTAGTAGTTGGCGAGGTTGTAAAGCGCGTGCTTTTCGCCCGCCTCGGCGCCGATCTGGTAGTATTCGACGGCTTTGGAGAGGTCTTTTTCCACCCCCTCGCCGCGCTCATACATCAGGGCGAGCCCGTTGGCCGCCGCGCCATAGCCCGATTCGATGGCCTGCTCATAAAGGGCGCGGGCCTTGTCGAAGTCTTGCGGCACCCCTTCGGCACCGTTCTGGTAGAGGTGGCCGAGGTTATACATGGCCTTCTGGTGGCCCTGCGCGATCGCCTTTTCATACCAGCCAATCGCCGCTGGCGGGTTTGCCTCGGTGCCTTCGCCGTCTTTCAAGGCAATGCCATAGACGTTTTGCGCATCGGGGTGGCCGGCCTCGGCGGCGGGGATCAGCACTGTCATCGCCAAATCCCAATGTCCGTCGTTATAGGCTTGCCGCGCGGCTTCTACCTCATCGGCAGTTTGCGCGGCGAGCGGGCTGGCGAGAAGGCAGAGGGCAAGGGCTGTGGCGCGCATGGGCGGCTCCTTTCAAAGGGTCTTGGAAAACTCGGCACATGCGGCCCGCTCGGCCTTGGCCACGGTGTTGGATGGGGCGATGGTGAACGGGCGGTGCAAAGCAGAGCTCTCGTAATAGCGGCTAAAATTTCAGCCCGAGTGTAGCAGCCTGCCCTGCTGAAGAAAGTGAAAGTCACTGTCATGTCATGCAGATAACATCTAAGCGAGCCACCGCCTGCCGAAGCGGAAACCGCTTGCCGCCGTGCGTGGGTGGAGGCCAAGCTGTGCATAACCGCACCATTTGGCTGCGGAAATGACAGAAAGAGCAGGGACGGGTGCTGGTGTAGCCTCGGGCCACGTCGATCAACAGTTGGAGGAATTCATGAAGACCACAGCCAAGCGCATCAGCTTCGTTCTTGCCGCGACCCTCGCGGCAGGCAGCGCTTTTGCCGCCAGCCATGCGATGGAGCAGCAAGAAGCCCGCGAAGCCCTGATGAAGGAGATGGGCAAGAACCTCGGCACTCTCGGCAAAATGGCCAAGGGCGAGATTGATTTTGACGGGGCCGCAGCCAGCGCCGCCGCCACCGCTTTGCATGAGGCCGCCGAGAAGGCGCTTGCGGATGACATGTGGAGCGAAGACTCTGACAGCATGTCGGTCGACGGCAGCCGCGCCATGCCTGAAATTTGGGACAACTACGCAGATTTTCAGGAAAAGGGTGCCACGCTGATCGCCGCTATCGAAAGCGCTCAGGCGGCGACCGGTGAAGGCTTGCAGGCCGTTCAGGCTTCGATGGGCGATCTGGGTGGGGCCTGCGGCGGCTGCCACAAGGTCTACCGCGCGCCGGAAGAATAAATGCATCCGCTGTTTCGCTGGATCATCGCGGTGGCGCTCGTGGGCGCCGCCGTTTTCTGGGTTGTAACCATTCCGGGCGATGTGCCCGAGGAGGATCTCGCCGGGCTGGAAGGCGATCCGGCACGCGGCGAGGGCCTGTTTTGGGCGGCGGGCTGCGCCAATTGCCACGCCGCACCGGGCACGGAAGATGAGGCGCGGCTGGTGCTGGCGGGCGGGCAGAAATTTCCCTCCCCCTTCGGCACCTTCCTCGCGCCCAACATCTCGCCCAGTGACGAAGGCATTGGCGGCTGGAGCCTGCATGACCTTGCCCGCGCGATGGTGAAGGGGGTGAATGCCGAGGGCCAGCACCTGTACCCCGCCTTCCCCTACAACTCCTACGATGGCATGGCGCTGCAGGACGTGGCCGATATTCACGCCTATATTCAAACCCTGCCGCCCGACACCACGCCGAGCCAGCCCCATGAGGTTGGCTTTCCGTTCAACATCCGGCGTTCGCTGGGGGGCTGGAAGCTGCTCTTCATGCGCGACGGCTGGCAGGTTGAGGGCGACCTGACCGAGCAGCAGCAGCGCGGGCGCTATCTGGTTGAGGCTCTGGCCCATTGCGGCGAATGCCACACCCCGCGCAACGTGCTTGGCGGATGGACGGGAGAGTGGCTGGGCGGCGCGGCCTCGCCAGACGGCAAAGGGCGCATCCCCAACATCACCCCGGGCGGGCTGGACTGGTCAGAAAGCGATATTGCCGAATATCTGAAATCCGGCTTTACGCCCGAGTTTGACACCGCAGGCGGCGAGATGGCCGTTGTGGTGGAAAGCACCGCGAAGCTGACGGATGAAGACCGCGCGGCGATTGCGGCCTACCTCAAGGCCGTGCCTGCGGTTGGTGACTGATCCTTAGCCAGCCGTGCCCTGGCCGCCCTGCCGGGGCACGCCGGGGTGCGGCTGGCGCAGCACTGCAGGTGATCGCGCTACTGGCCCGCACAGGGCCGGACTGTTCGCCCGCATTCGACCTTCCAAAAAAAACGCCGCACACCCTTTCAGGCGGCGGCGGAAGGTAAGGACGGATGCAGAGACCGGACGCCGGGCGGGGAAGCCCGTGGAGTGGCGCTCGGGACAGGCAAGTGAGCGCGTGCATCCCTAAGTTGGGGACAGGTGGATGCAACGCGCCCGGTCTCTGGACCGCAGGCAAGCCGGGTGACAAGAGGCAGATGCCACCCCGCAGAGAAACTCTAAAGCAGCGACGGCAGATGCAGCCCCCCAACCAGCATGACGATCAGGGCAACGGCGCCGATAGCGTCTTGCGCGAGAGGCGTGATGCGGGAGGAGAACTTGGCGATCATGGTCGGTGATCCTTCAGGCGTTTCGTTGCACCTTTGTTCTCATATGCGGGCTGCCCTGTCCAGAACTTTTTGAGAACATTCGTGAACAAAACGCCATTCCGGCGTTAACCTTCTGCAAAAAGAGAACAAATCAACCGACCGAAAGCAGCCGGATCGCCCTGTCTTGTTCGGTCAGCCAAAGCAGCATTCTGGCCGCCGTGCCGCGTGTGCCCGAAAGCTCCGGATCGGCTTCCAGCAAGGCGCGCGCATCGCTCTGCGCCACCTGTGCAAGGCCCACCATCCGCTCCATATCGGCGATGCGAAACCGGGGCAGTCCGGATTGTGCTGTGCCCAGAACATCGCCCGCGCCGCGCATTTCAAGGTCCACCTCGGCAATGCGAAAGCCATCCTCGGTTTCTCGCAGCGTGGTCAGCCGCTTGCGCGAGGTCTCTCCCAACGGCGCGGTATAGAGCAGAATGCAGGTGCTCTCCGCCGCGCCGCGCCCGACCCGGCCACGCAGTTGGTGGAGTTGCGCAAGGCCGAAGCGCTCGGCCTGCTCGATCACCATGATCGAGGCATTGGGCACGTCCACCCCCACCTCGATCACCGTTGTCGCCACCAGCACCCCGGTTTCGCCAGACAGGAAGCGGGCCATCGCTGCATCTTTCTCGGCGGGGGGCATCTGCCCGTGCACAAGCCCCACCACGCCCTCGCCCAGCGTTGCGCGCAGCTGCTTGAAGCGTTCTTCGGCGGCCGTGGCCTCGCTCACCTCGCTCTCGCCCACCAGCGGGCACACCCAATAGCACTGCCGGCCCTCGGCCACCGCGCTGCGCAACCGCTCCACCACGCTGCCCAGCCGCTCGGCGCTGACCATCGCGGTCACCACCGGGGTGCGGCCCGGCGGCTTTTCATCGAGCACCGAAATTTCCATATCGCCATATTGCGTCAGCGACAGGGAGCGCGGGATTGGCGTGGCCGACATCACCAGCACATCCACCGCCGCGCCCTTGGCCCCCAGCCGGGCACGCTCGTTCACGCCAAAGCGATGCTGCTCGTCAATCACCGTCAGCCGCAGATCGTCAAAGCGCACCGCATCCTGAAACAGCGCATGGGTGCCCACCACGATCTGCGCCGAGCCATCGGCCAGTGCCGCCAGCTTGGCCTCGCGCTCGGGGCCCTTGTCGCGCCCGGTCAAAAGTTCCACCCGCAGGCCTGCGGCTTCGGCCAGAGGGGTGAGCGAGGCAAGGTGCTGGCGGGCCAGAATTTCGGTGGGCGCCATCATCACCCCCTGCCCGCCCGCCTCAACGGCGATCAGCAGCGCCATCAGCGCCACCAGCGTCTTGCCCGCGCCAACATCGCCCTGCAACAGCCGGTTCATCCGCCTGTCGCTGGCCATGTCACCGGCAATCTCAGACACCGCCCTCAGCTGGGCGCCGGTTGGCGTGTAAGGCAGGGCGTTCAACACCTTGTCCTGCAAGGTGCCGGTGCCCTTGGTGGCAATCCCCGGCTTGGCGCGGCTGGTGGAGCGGGCCAGCGCGAGGGTGAGCTGATGGGCAAAGAGTTCGTCATAGGCGAGGCGGCGATGGGCGGGCGCGGTATCAGAAACGTCAGCGGCTGTCTTGGGCAGATGCGCCGCCTCCATCGCGTCGCGCCACGCAGGCCAGCCCTCGCGCTTGAGAAGTTCGGCGTCGATCCATTCGTCCAACTCTGGCGCGCGCTCCAGCGCCGCCTCGGCAGCCTTGCCCATCACCCGCTGCGTCACCCCGGCGGTGAGCGGATAAACCGGCTCATGCTCGGGGATCTCGCCCGCCTCTTCGATGCGCAGAATATGATCGGGATGCACCATCTGCGCCATCCCGTCAAAATGCTCCAGCTTGCCGGATATCACCCGGCGCTGGCCGGTGGGCAGCTGCTTTTCGATCCACTTGCTGCCGCCCCGGAAGAACACCAGCGTGATGGTGGTTTCGGCATCCTCCACCTCCACCCGATACGGCCCGCCGGGCCGGGAAGAGCCGCGATGGCGCCCCACGGTGACCTCCACCGTCACCACAGTGCCCGGCGGCACACCCTGAACGGTGGTGCGCCGGCGACGGTCAATCAGGCCATGCGGCAGGGTAAAGAGCAAATCGCGCGGGCGCGTGATGCCCATGCCTTCCAGCGCGGTGGCGGTTTTTGCGCCAATGCCCGGCAGCGTATCGACCCCGGCAAAGAGCGGGAAGAGGCGCGCCGGACGGGTGCTCATGCGTCGCCTATAAGAGAAAGCCAGCCGTCTTCGTCGATGGTTTCAACGCCGAGGTCTGCGGCCTTCTTCGCCTTGCTCCCCGCGCCCGGGCCCGCCACCAACAGATCGGTCTTGGCGCTGACGCTGCCCGAAACCTTGGCCCCCAACGCCTCGGCGCGGGCCTTGGCCTCGGCGCGGGTCATCTTTTCGAGCGTGCCGGTAAACACCACCGTCTTGCCCGCCACGGGGCTGCCGGTGGCCCGTGCCTCGGGGGGCAGCGGGGTGAGCTGCGGCAGGAGCCTGTCCATCGCGGCGCGCTCGTCGGGGTTGGCGAAGGCGTCGGAGAGCGAAAGCGCCAGCGTGGGGCCAATGCCATCGGTGCCGATCAGGTCGGCCCAGGCCTCGGCGGCCTCAGGAGGCACGTCACCCGCCACGGCGGCCCGCGCCTCGGCCAGCTTTGCACGGCGGCCCTCTTCGGCGGCGGCGGCGCGTTCGGCCTCTGCCGCCTCATCGGCCTTGCGATGGGCCAGCGCGGCCGGGCGGGCCGCATCGAGCGCCTGCGCCATCGCCTCCCAACTGGTGTAGTGGCGTGCCAGATCCTGTGCGGCCACCTCGCCCACATGGCGGATGCCCAGCCCGAAGATCAGCCGCGACAGCGCGATTTCTCTCTTTTCATCAATGGCTTCAAACAGGTTCTTTGCGCTCGTCTCTCCCCAACCATCCCGGTTGGCGAGCTTGGTGAAGGCCTCGGCGTCGCGCTGCCGGAGGGTGAAGATATCGGCAGGCTCCTTCACCGGCAGTTGGTCGTCACCATAGAAGGCCTCAACCTGTTTGGCCCCAAGCCCCTCGATATCGAAGGCGGCGCGGGAGACGAAGTGCTTCAGCTTTTCCACCGCCTGCGCCGGGCAGATCAGCCCGCCGGTGCAGCGCCGCACCGCATCGCCCTCTTCGCGGATCGCCGGGGAGCCGCATTCGGGGCAGGTTGTCGGGAAGCTGTAGGGCGTTGCCTCTTCGGGGCGCTTTGACAGGTCCACATCCGCGATCTTCGGGATCACGTCGCCCGCGCGGTAAACCTGCACCCAGTCGCCCTCGCGGATGTCTTTGCCCTCGCGAATGCGGCCGCCCTTCGCGTCGCGCCCGGCGATGTAATCTTCGTTGTGCAGCGTCGCATTGCTGACGACCACGCCGCCCACCGTCACCGGGGTCAGCCGCGCAACCGGGCTGAGGGCGCCGGTGCGCCCCACCTGAATTTCGATCTTTTCGAGCCGGGTCCAGGCCAGCTCAGCAGGGAACTTGTGGGCAATGGCCCATCGCGGCGTGGTGGAGCGGAAGCCGAGCCGGGCTTGCAGGGCAAGGTCGTTCACCTTGTAAACAACGCCGTCGATGTCATAGCCCAAGGTCGCGCGCTTTTGTTCGATTTGCACGTAATGGGCCAGCAGCGCCTCGGTGCCATCGCAGCGGGCGGTGAGCGGGTTGGTGGAAAACCCTAGGGTTTCGAGCCGCTGGATGGCGTCATATTGCGTTTCTGCCAGCGGAGCGCTGAGCTCGCCCCAGGCATAGGCGAAGAAACGCAAAGGCCGGGCGCGGGTGATCTCGGAATCCAGCTGCCGCAACGAACCAGCCGCGGCGTTTCGCGGGTTGGCGAAGCGCTTGGCGCCGGCGGCCTCCTGCCGTTCGTTCAGCGCGGCAAAATCATCGTGGCTCATATAGACTTCGCCACGCACCTCCAGCACCTCCGGCGCGCCTTGCAGGTTTTCCGGTATGTCCTCGATGGTGCGGGCATTCGCGGTGACATTTTCGCCGGTTTCACCATCGCCCCTCGTGGCGGCCTGGATCAGTTTGCCGTTCTCGTAGCGCAGAGAAAGCGACAGGCCGTCAATCTTGGGCTCGGCGGTATAGGTCAGCCCGTCCTCGCGCCCGAGGTAGCTGCGCACCGAGCGGTCAAACTCGGCCACGTCCTCGGCGTCGAATGCATTGCCCAGTGAGAGCATGCGCACCGCGTGGCGGATCTTCGAGAAGGTCTCGGAGGGGGCCGCGCCCACTTGGTCGGAGGGGGAATCGCTGCGCTTGAGGTCGGGAAAGGCGGACTCGATCGCCGCATTGCGCCGTTTCAGCGCGTCATAGTCGGCATCATCCATCTCGGGCGCATCGGCCTGATGATAGGCGGCGTTCGCCTTGTTCAAAAGCTCTGCGAGCCGGGCAAGCTCGGCCTCGGCCTCGGCGGGGCTCAGCGATTTCACGTCTTTTGTTGTGGTGGATGTGGTCTCAGACATCCCTGTCCTCCCCGAAGGCTGTCCCCGATTGATAGGAGGCAGCCCCGGGGAGGTCCAGAGAGGGAACGTGAGTGGTAGTCGTTATCCTGTCATCCGGATGCAAGGGCACCCGAGGCGTTTCTGTCTGGCCGGTCAGGCGCCCACGGCAATCCGATTGTCGCCGCCGTCTTCCATCGGCTCCGGGTCGCGCAGCACGTAGCCCCTGCCCCAGACCGTTTCGATATGGTTGTCGCCGCCGGTGGCGCTGGCCAGCTTCTTGCGCAGCTTGCAGATGAACACGTCGATGATTTTCAGCTCGGGCTCATCCATGCCGCCATAAAGATGGTTGAGGAACATCTCCTTGGTGAGCGTGGTGCCCTTGCGCAGGCTCAGAAGCTCCAGCATCTGATATTCCTTGCCCGTCAGGTGCACAGGCCGGTTTTCAACCTCAACCGTCTTGGCATCGAGGTTGACGACGATCTTGCCGGTCTTGATGACCGATTGCGCATGGCCCTTGGAGCGGCGGATGATCGCATGGATGCGTGCCACCAGCTCTTCGCGGTGGAACGGCTTGGTCAGGTAGTCATCGGCCCCGAAGCCGAAGCCCTTGATCTTGTTCTCGGTGTCATCGGCCCCCGAAAGGATCAGAATAGGCGTGTCGATCCGCGCAAGGCGCAGCTGGCGCAGCACCTCGTGGCCGGTCATGTCGGGCAGGTTGAGATCGAGCAGGATCAGGTCGTAGTCATAGAGCTTGGCAAGATCTATCCCCTCCTCGCCAAGATCCGTCGAATAGACGTTCAGATTGGCGTGGGTCAGCATCATCTCAATGCTTTTGGAGGTGGTGGGATCGTCTTCAACCAAGAGTATACGCATCGGAATGCTCCGTTCATCTGCTGTTCAGCTATGACCATGCAACACAATGGTTAATTGCCGGTTACCAATGGTAAACAGTGTCCGGCCACAACCTTGCGTTGTCCAGATCACTATTTTTGGGGAGTAGGCTTTGGAGAAGTTCAGCGCGCGGCCAGATGGCTGCACGCGGGTGCTTAGCGGAACTTTTGCAGGCTGGTGGCCTTCAGGGCCTGTTCGCCATGTTGCTCGACGGCGTGGGACCAGCTGCCATATTCTTCCTCGGAAATGCCGTAGGTTTCCATACAATCTTCCAAGGAAATCAACCCGTTCTGCACCGCACGGACCACCGCCGCCTTGCGGCTGGCAACCCAGCGGCGCGTATCCGATGGCGGCAGGTCGGCCCGGGTCATTACCGAGCCGTCGGGCAGCGTCACCGCGCGGGGGCCATCTATGCGTTTGAGGAACATATTCGTCTCGTCATTCGCCTGAACGGATGCACCTTACGCACGCGTGGCTTAACGGGTCGTGAACCCACCCTTGAGAGTGCTTAGGATTTTCCTATATTCCCTCCTTCTTCCTCCGACTCAGGGCCACCCCATGCCGCTTGATGCGCTCAACTCCCTCGGATTTGCCAAACCGCCCGCCGAAACGCGGGTGGTCGTTGCCATGTCAGGCGGGGTCGACAGCTCTGTTGTCGCCGCCGAATTGGCGTCTCAGGGCTATGATGTGGTTGGGGTCACGCTCCAGCTTTATGACCACGGGGCCGCGCTGGCCAAGAAGGGTGCCTGCTGCGCGGGCGTCGACATTCACGATGCGCGCCGCGTGGCCGAGGAGATGGGCTTTCCGCATTACGTGCTGGATTATGAGAATATCTTCAAGGACGCGGTGATCGAGGAATTTGCCGAAAGCTACCTCGCCGGGGCCACCCCTGTGCCCTGCATCCGCTGCAACGAGCGGGTGAAGTTCAAAGACCTGCTGGAAACCGCGAAGGACTTGGACGCCGACTGTATGGCCACCGGGCATTACATTCAGCGCAAGATGGGCGCGACCGGCCCTGAGCTGCACATGGCGGGCGATCCGAACCGGGATCAGAGCTACTTTCTGTTTTCCACCACGCCTGAGCAGCTCTCCTTCCTGCGGTTTCCGCTGGGCCATCTGACCAGCAAGGCTGAAACCCGGGACCTGGCGCAAAAGCACGGGCTCGCGGTGGCCGACAAGCCCGACAGCCAAGACATCTGCTTTGTGCCGAACGGCAACTACGCCAGCGTGATCGAAAAGCTGCGCCCGGGCGCGGGTGAGCCGGGTGAGATCGTGAATATGGAGGGCCGAGTGCTGGCGCAGCACAACGGGGTGATCCACTACACCATCGGCCAGCGCCGGGGCCTTGGCATCGGCGGGCTCTCCACCCCGCTCTATGTCGTGAAGCTGGACCCGGAAACGCGGCAGGTGATTGTCGGCCCCAAGGAGGCGCTGGCCAAACGGACGGTGCCGGTGCGCGAGATCAACTGGCTGGGGGATACGCCGCTGGAGCCTGGTCAGGAGATCGAGATCCGCACCCGCATCCGCTCCACCCGCCCCCCGGCAGAAGCCCTGCTGCGCCCGCTGGCGGACGGCACGGCGGAGGTGGAGCTTTTGGCGGCGGAAGAAGGGGTGTCACCCGGGCAGGCTTGCGTCTTCTATGCGCCGGAGGGCACACGCGTGCTCGGCGGCGGCTGGATCTGGCGCGGGGCCTAGCGCGCGGCGAGAGACATCTGCACCCGCGCGCGCTCTACAGTCTCACCCGGCAGCGCCACGCCCTCGAACAGCTCTTCAACGAGGCAGGAAATCAGCTGGCCCCGGCTGGTGAAGCCCGACTTGCGATACACCGCGTTCATCTGGCTCTTCACGGTGGAGGCGCTGGTGCCGCGCAAGGCGGCGATTTCGCCGTTGGAGAAGCCCTTCATCGCATAGACCGCAACGCTCATTTCGCTCTCTGACAGATCCCACTGCGCAAAGAGCTCCTGCAAGTGTTGTGAAAAGTTGCCAGAAGCCACATCGACCTGCCGGTTCAACTCCACCACCCGCCGCTGGCTGCGGCGCAGGTAGAGACCCGACACAACGAGGCCGATGACCAGCCCAAGCGAGGCGAGCAGCTGGATGATCTCTTGCCATTCATAGGGGATTGGCGCGGTGCGCAGGCCAAGGATTTCGCTCCAGAGGTCGCCAACGAAGAAGAGCGCGCCCAGGGCCTGCAGGGCGAGCGCAATGTAAAGGCTGCCACGGCCCGCCATACGGGCAAATCCGGGGGAAAGGCGCGGGGTCACGCCTGTTTCGGGGAAGCCGCTACGGCGCCCGAAATCTGCTGGAAAGTCAGTTGCCAAGGCTCACACCAACGCCGCCGCCGCCCACCGAAACGCTTGCGCCGCCAACACCAACCGAAATGCCGCCGCTGTCGACATCGACAGAAACGCCGCCGCCGTTTTCATTGCCGACCCCAACCGAAATACCGCCGCCCGTCGAGCCGCCGGTGGAGCCTCCTGTGTTGCCGCCGCCGCCGCCGTTGGCGGGTGCGTTTACTGCGCCGCGGATGCGCTTGCCGGTCTTCTTGTCTTCACGGCGCGTCTTGAACACCTTGAGGATCACATCATGCTTGATCTCGCCGGTTGACCGGCTGACGACGATTTCCCGCAGGTGCACCTTGTTCTGCGCCAAGATCTTCACGCGGCCGAGCATCGTGCTCGACATGCTGACAACGCGGTATCCGTTGCGTTCCAGCACCGCGATGACATCGGTGTAGTTTTGCCGCGCCATATAAACCCGCTCGGTCGGGGCGTCGCGCAGGCCGCTGGCGGCTGCATGGGCAGGCCCGCTGGCTGAGACGCTCATCGCGAGTGCAAAGCCGGTGCAAATGATGGCGACGCGGGTGTGGTCTTTGGTGGTCATGGCAATCCCTCCTGACGATTCGACGTTGCCGCCGAAATGCGGCAGACCTGCGGTATTTGAATGAAATAAGATCGACTTTAAGGCGTATTTCGGGCCTCTCCACCTTGGGTATGATTGGCAAAATGAGGCGAAATCGGGCGGGCCGAAGCTGCGCACATGCCTTGTTTTTAAGGATTTCCCGATCAACCCTAGGGTTGAAAACGGCCTCATCCCCCCATTGGACAATATCTCTCAAGGCCGGGACGTGGCGAGCTTGTGTCATCACCAGCCGCGGCCCCCCCACCACCGCCCCGGCGCTCCGATCACACCGCGCCCTGCGCCAAAAAGGAACGCACAATGACCACACCGAGCCCCCTCGCCGACCTCGCCCGCGAAAACCGTAAAACGGCTCTCCTCGCGGCCAAGCTCTTCAAGCATGACAACGTGGTTCGACTGTCTCGCAAGGCAAAGCCCACGCGGCGGCCGGTGTTTCCCGGCGATCTCGGGATGCGGCAGGTCCTGCCCTACCGCACCAACGCCTTCCTCTCGGCACTGGCCGCCTGACCCGGCCTGACCCCAACCAACACCCCTCAACAACCCTCATAAGATCAAGGAATGACGACGATGAAATCTCTCAAAAACCTCGCCCGCCAAAACCGTAAAGCCGCTCTGAAGGCCCTCGCGGAGCAGCGGAATTGCACCATCATCCGCCCCGACTTTGGCAATGGCTCGGAAGTTTCGATCCCGGTGCTGGACTTTGGTGCCCGCCGCCGGGCCTGCCCCGAGCTGGCAAGCGTGCCCTGCAAGAAGGCCGCACCAGCCGGGATGCCTACACTTGTGCTCGTCGCTGATGCATCGCAGGTCCAGGCTGCCTGAGCATCAGTGCGGGAGAGGCGCGGCCCCCGCCGCCCTCTCCCACCCGTCCGCCGCGTTCCGGGACTTTACCGGTTCGACCGGAGCCGGCGGACGGGCCCTCCAAGGCCTCTATTGCGACCCGAACCTGTATATCTCTACCTCCACCCAAACCTCCGACCCGGGCAAGGCCCCGCCTGCCCGGGTCATATCGAGCCGAAAGCGCCCCACCATCCGCCCGCCCCTTGGCGCCGTATCGCCACCGCGATAGCTCAGGTGCCCGGGCTGGCCCGGCTCTGTATCCACGGCCCAGGTTTCCAGCATGTCCTGCGCCCCGCGCAAAATAAGCGGGCCGAGGTTTCGCCCCCAAAACACCCCTGCCCCCTCACATGTCAGCCGCGCCACCGCCCCGCCGGGCCAAGGGCGCAGGCCGCGCGTGCGGGCGGCGATCATCGCGCGATGGCTCTCATGCCCGTGGCGGCTACAGGTGAGGGTGAGGCCGTGGCGCGGCGTGGCCTCCATGCCGGGGGTCTGAAACACCGCACTCCAAAACCACGGGTCGCCCTCTGTCACCGGACCGGGGCCGCGCCCGATGATCCGGCTGCCGCGCCAAGCCGCGTCAAGCTCGCCCAGCACCGCGCCCGCCTCGCCCACCGGCAGATCGAGCAGCACCGCCAGCGTGCCCTCCGCCTCGATGCCCTGCGCCTGCGCCATCGGGCCGGTGAGGCTGCAAAGGGCAAGTGTGATGCCGGCGAACCAGTGCAAAGCGCGCCTCCCAAGGGGTCATGCTGGCTGCAAGCCTAGGGCGCGTTGACGCTACGGCAAAGCGCTATCGTGGCCGCGCATGGAGCCTTGCCGGGAGAAACTGACCGCAGTCAGCCTAGCCGATGCGCTCCAGAACCGAGCGCGCGGCCCGCAGCCCCGGCGGCTCTTCGCCCCGCCCCAGCCGCGACATGGTGAGCGCCATCGCCTCAAGCTGCGCCCCCGGCGCGGCGAGCACGGCCTTGAGGCCCTCGGCGATCTTGGCAGGTTTGCATTCGGCCCCGATGAACTCGGGGATGGTGCGGCTTTCAGCCACGAGGTTTACCAGCGTGACTGTATCTACCTTCAGCATCCGGCTGATGATCTGGCGGCTGAGCCAGCTCATGTCATAGGCGATCACCATCGGCAGCGCATTGGCCGCCAGCTCCAGCGACACCGTGCCAGAGGCGGCCAGCGCCACATCGGCGGCCGCAAAAGCGACACGCTTCTCCGCCTGCGCCGCCTTGGTGGCCTTCCCGCGTGGATCGAGCAGAACCGGCGCACCGGGCCAGCGCGCGGTGAGATCCTTCACCAGCTCCGCCGTGGAAGCGACACAGGGCACCACGACCCGTGTGTCAGGCTGCTCGGCCACCAGGGGGCGCAGCGCCTCGCCAAAGATCGGGGCCAGCCGGTTTACCTCACCGCGCCGCGAGCCGGGCAGCGCCATGACCAAAGGCGCATCCCCAATGCCATGTTCCGCGCGGAAGGCCGCGCCATCCTCTGCATTGGCCACCGGCTCCGACACCACCGGATGGCCGACAAAATCGCAGCTCATCCCGGCGGCTTCCATGTAGGGCGGCTCGAAGGGAAAGAGCGCGAGCACATGGTCGATCACCTGGGCCATCTTCTCGGCCCGGTGCGGACGCCATGCCCAAACCGTGGGGGCCACGTAATGCACGGTTTTCACATCCGCTTCGGCCTTCACCCGCCGCGCCACCCGCAGGCAAAAATCGGGGCTGTCGATGGTGATCAGCACGTCAGGCTTCCACGCAACCACCTCGGCGGCGCATTGCTTGATCCGCCGCATCAGCGCGCGATACTTGGGCAGCACCTCGGCGATGCCCATCACCGAAAGCTCCTCCATCGGAAACAGGCTCTCCAGCCCTTCGCCCGCCATGCCGCTGCCGCCCACACCCCGAAACTCCACGCCCGGAGCCAGCGCCTTCAGCCCGCCAATCAGCGCCGCGCCCAGCCTGTCGCCCGAGGGCTCGCCCGCTATGATGAAAACCCTCACGCCCGCGCCTTTGGCCGGATCCAGATGAACATGCCCACCGCGTCGGCCATGGCAACGCAGGTGTCGACATCAATCACCATGACCCCGCCCGCCTCAACCACAATGCCGGTCAGCCCGGCCTCGGCGGCGCGCATCACCGTTTCGGGGCCGATCACCGGCAGGTCGGCGCGGCGGTCCTGCCCCGGCTTGGGCGCTTTATAGAGCAGCCCGCCGGGCGGCAGGGCCGGGTCGCGTTCTGGCAGGCGGGAGCCGTCCTTGGGGGCGAAAAAGTCGGCAAAGTCGCCGAGCCAGTCCCTCGCCTGATCCATCAGCGAGGCGCCCTTCAGCACCTCATCCTCGCGGCGCTTTGCCTCTTCCGGCGTGCGCAGCAGCGAGCGCAGCATCCAGTCGGTGCCGCCAATCGCCTCCACCGCAAGTGCCTGCCCGGAGCCGACCACGCAGGCCTGCCCCACATCCGCCGCGCCCATCGCATCCACGATCTCTTCGGCGCGCGCGGCGTCCGACACATCGCGTGCCCCCGGGCCCGCCTTGGTGAGCACGCCCGAGCCGGGCAGCAGTGCTGGCGCAATTTCATGCGCGGCCCGCACCACCAGACCGGCCTCCTCGAAGATGGCGATGATTTCGCGCAGCGCGGCATCGTCGCCCTGTAAGACCGCGCCCTTGATACGGGGCACCAGCGGCAGGGTGGCCTCGTCGATCTGCTGGGGGTCCAGCGCGGGCCGCCGGACGGCCCCGGCCATGCAAACCTCGCTCACGCCGCGCTGCTTGAGGCCGTGGATGAAGCTGCCCAGCCGTTCCAGCCGAAAGCGCTCATCCACTTCCAGATGCGCGGGGGTGAAGCCCTCGAGCGCACACACCCGCACGGGCCCCTTTGCGGCAAGCGCAATCCGGGCGGGCAGTTGGCCCTGCCCTGCGATCAGCGCCAGCAAGGGGCTACTCCGGCGTCAGGAAAGAGCGGTCGCTCTCCCCGGTGACAAAATCGACGATGCGGCGCACGTAGTCGCTCTCGGTCTCTTCGCCGAGGCGCTTGGCGCGATCCTGAAAGGCGCCCTCGCCTTGTGCCAGCATCTGGTAGGCGGCGCGCAGCGCGGTGATGTCGGCCCGTGCCACTCCGGCCCGCTTGAGGCCCACAAGGTTGAGCCCGTCGAGCTTGCCCCGGCTGGCTTCGACAAGCCCATAGGGGATCACATCGCGCGTCACCATGGTGACCGCGCCAATGATTGCGCCCTGCCCGATCCGCACCCACTGGTGGATGCCCGAGAGCCCGCCGATGATCACGTCATCCTCGATCACGCAATGGCCCGCCACGGCGGCGGAATTGACGATCACCACCCGGCTGCCAACCTGCGCGTCATGGGCCACATGGGCGCCCGCCATGATCAGGCAATCGTCGCCCACGCGGGTCACGCCGCCACCGCCCTCGGTGCCGCAGTTGATGGTCACATGCTCGCGGATCCGGTTGCGCGCGCCAATCACCAGCCGGGTCTCTTCGCCCGAAAACTTCAGATCCTGCGGGATCTCGCCAATGACCGCGAAGGAAAACACCGTGCACTCCGGCCCAACCTCGGTATCGCCGGTGATCACCGCATGGCTCTTGATCTGGCAGCCATCGCCGATTTTGGCCTTGGAGCCGATATAGGCAAAGGGGCCAATATCGACGCCGGCCCCGATCACCGCGCCTTCATCGACGCAGGCGGTGGGGTGAATGGTGGCGCTGGAGGCGACGGTCATTTGCCCTCCGCAGGCATATCCATCATCGCGGTAAACTCGGCCTCGGCGGCCATCTCGCCCTCTACGCTGGCTTCGCCGCGGAACTTCCACACCTTGCCGCCGGGCTTGCCGCGGGTGACGGTGACATGCAGCTCCAGCACATCGCCCGGCACCACCTTGCGGCGAAACTTCACGCCCTCCATGCCCATGAAATACACCAGCATGCCCTTGTCCTGCAGGCCAAGCGAGGCCCCCACCATCACCGCCGCCGTCTGGGCCAGCGCCTCGATGATGGTGACGCCCGGCATGATCGGCGCACCGGGAAAGTGGCCCTGAAAATGCGGCTCGTTGAAGGTGACATTCTTGATGCCAACCGCGCTCTCGCAAAACTTCACGTCGCGCACCTTGTCTACCAGCAGGAAGGGGTATCGGTGCGGGATGATCCGCTGGATCATCTCCAGATCAACGGTTTCGGGGGCGTCGCTCATGCTATTGTCCTTCTTCTTCGGTCGGCGCTTCGCTGCCGTCGCCTTCTGATGTTTGCTCGGTGTCGTCTTCCGGCGGCAAGGGCGGAACTGCGATTTCGCCGCCGTCCCCCAACAGCCGATCCACCCGCATGCGGACCAGATCGGTCACGTCGATGTCGGAGATCGCCAGAAGGATAGCGCGGGAGTCGAGGATCACGGCGGCCCCGCGCTCTTCGACCACCTCTTTCACGACCGGGCCGATGGCCGCGTTGAAAATCTGCTGATTGCGGTCTTGCAGTCGCTGAAGCTGGCGGGTTTTGCCCTCCTGCTCGGCGCGGATGGCGGTGACCTTCTCGTCAAAGGCATCGGCCAACTCGCGGAAAGCATCCGGGTCCATTTCGGCGCGCTGCTCGGTCAGGCTGGCCTCTTCGGCCTCCAGATCTTCCTGAATGCGGGCGTTCTCTGCGATCAGATCAGACCGTGCCTCGTTCAGCTCTCGCTGCAGACGCTGGCCCAGCAGCGTGGTTTGAAACAGACGCTCCTGGTCAATCGTCAGCACAGAACTTGGCGTGGCCCCGGCCTGCTGCCCGATGCTGGCAACAGGCGCGAGCCCGAGGCAAAGCGCAACAACGGCGGCCAAACCACGCATCCCGACCGTCCCGCGCCTATGTGCGGGCCCGAGCATCAGAAGTCGGTTCGGATCGAGATGTCGAAGCTGCGCTCCTTGTCGTAGTCCTCTTTCATGATCGCTTCAGAGAAGTTGAAGCGCAGCGGACCGATGGGCGTATCCCAGAAGATCGACACACCAACCGCCGAGCGCCAGTGCAGATCATCGTCAACCGGGTCGGCACCGGTGGGGCCGCCGCCGGTGTTGTCGAGCCCCCAGACGGAGCCGATATCATAGAACACACCACCCGAGATGCCGTATTCCTCCGGCAGACCCAGCGGGAATTCGGCCTCCAGACGCGCCACGAAGAAGAAGTTGCCGCCAAGCGCGTCTTCATTGGTGACGTTCAGGTCACGCGGGCCGGTGCCATTGGCCTCGAAGCCCCGGATCTTGCCGTTGAGCGTGAAGCGGTCCAGCACCGTCGAGCCGCCGGTGGAGTAGTGCAGCGCACCACCCTCAAGCTCGGCCCGCAGCGTCACCTCTTCGTTCCACACCTTCGTTTGCGCGGTCAGTGAAGCGATGGTCTTAATATACTGGTTCTCACCGTCCAGCCCGCCAAAATCCTGCCCGAAGGTGAAGCGGATGGCCGCATTCGGGTTCAGGCCGGTGATCCGGCTGTCGTAGGTGTAGGTGTAGCCAAGGCTCACATCCCAACGCTCGCCCTCTTCCTGCCGCAGGATAAAGGAGGAGCCAGTATCGCCCCCGGGGCCGGGGTTGCCCTCGGGATCGCCGAGGTCCAGCCCAGAAAGCTCCTTGTAAAGCAGCGTGGTGCGCACCTGCAGACGGCTGCGATCACCCAGCGGGAAGGCAAAGAGCGGGCGGAAGGAGCCGACAGCAGAGTCGTAACGCGTGTTCTCAGACTCCGACGCCCGGTAGGAGGCATCGAGCCCGAAGGTCACCTCACGGCCAAGGAAGGCCGGCTCGCGGAAGGAGAAGTTCAGCCCGTTGGCCGCGCTGGTGGTGTCGAAGCCAAAGTTGAGCGATTGGCCACGGCCCAGAAAGTTGCGCTCCGAGAAGCTGACGTTGAAGCCAAGCCCATCGTCGGAGCCATAGGAGGCCCCGAAGCCGAGCGAACCGGTGGGCGCTTCCACCACGTCGACGTCGACCACAACCTGATCGGGCGCGGAGCCCTCGCGGGCGTTCACATCGGCGGTTTCGAAGAAGCCAAGCGCCCGGATGCGCTCTGCGGCCTCACGCACCTCGCGCGGGTTGAACGGGTCGCCTTCCACCACCTTGAACTGGCGGCGCACCACCCTGTCGAGCGTGGAGGCGTTACCCTCGATGTCGATCCGCTCAACAAAGATACGCGGGCCCTTGCTGATGGCAAAGTTGATGTCGAGGGTCAGATCGCGCTCGTTGCGGCTGATCTGCGGCTCGACCCGCAGGAAGTTGATGCCCTTCTGCGCGGCCAGCCGCTCCATACGGCTGATGTTGGTTTCCACGATCTGCGGGTTGTAGACCTTACCGCTGCGGATGCGCAGCGCCTTGCGGAACTCATTGGCATCGGCTTCGGGCATGCTCGACGTTACCGTCACCCGCCCAATGCGGAATTGCTGACCCTCTTGCACGTTGAAGGTCACAAGGAAGGCATCACGGTTGCGGGTGATCTCGGCGGTGGCGCTCTGGACGCGGAAGTCGATAAAGCCACGGCTCAGGTAGAAGTCGCGCAGCACCTGCTTGTCAAAGTCGATGCGCTCTTCCACCAGCGTGTCGCGCTGGATGAGCTGACGGAACAGACCGGCCTGCTTGGTTTCGAGCGCGCCGCGCAGGCGCCGGTCGGAGAAGCGGCGGTTGCCGACAAAGCTGATGCGCTCATTCTCAACCGTCCGGCCCTCGGTGACCTCAAAGACAAGGTCCACGCGGTTGCCTTGGCGGCGAATGACCTTTGGCGTGACGGTCGCGGCCACGCGGCCCTGCACCCGGTAAAGCTCCACGATCGAAGCAGCGTCAGATTCAACCTGACTGGGCTGGAACACCCGGCGCGACTGGCTGCGGATCACCCCGGCCATCGCCTCATCTTTCACCCGCTTGTTGCCCTCGAAGGCAATGCGGTTGATCGTCGGATGTTCACGGACGTTGATCACCAGCGTGGAGCCGCGCGGCACCACTTCGACGCTCTGGAAGAGGCCGGAGGCGAGGATGTTTTGATAGGCGTCGTTCAACTGCCCCGCGCTCACCGTCGCGCCGCGAGCGATTCCGGCGTAGGAGACGATGGTGGCCGCATCAACCCGTTGGTTGCCGTTTACCTCAACCCTGCTGAAGGTAAAGCTTTGCGCCACCGCCTGGCTCGGCGCCACGGTGTATGCCACTGCAAATGCAGAAAAAATCAGGAACGTGAAACGCAGCGCAAGCGCCTTGGCCACGTTTAGCCCCTTCACGGTCTCGCGTGCTCGAAACATGCCCACAGCCCTCAGTATTACCGCCTTTTGTTATCCAACTTCACTAGCCGGTATTGGGGGTGGTGTCAAAGCACGCAAAAGCGCCCCGGGGCGCTTTTCTGCATTGCGTTTTGCAGCCTTGCGTCAGTTGAAGAGCGATCCGATCCAGGCGCCGCCACCGAGGGCGGTCAGGATGGTTGCCACATAGAGCATACGATCCGAGTTGAGCCGGACGATCAGGCTCAGGCTGCGGTATCCTTCGGTCATGGTGTGCATGGGCGGGCCCTGCGTCTCCGGTTTACGTTCCGCACGTGCTTAATGGCCGACTATGGCCCCAATTGGGCGAACCAGCCGTGGAATGTGGCGAAACTGAGGCAGCAGCCCCCTGCCCCGCGCTCAGACGAACCAGCTGCGGATCTTCCAGAAAATCCCGCCTTCGCAGAACAGATCGTTGCCAAGCGCAAAGACCATGAGGCTCAGGATCAGCGTCAGGCCGATGGCCATCAGCACGTTGAGCAGCTTCTCGGGCGGCGGCTTGCCGGTGACGGCCTCATAGGCGTGGAACACCAGATGCCCGCCATCCAATACCGGGATCGGGAAGAGGTTGAGCAGGCCCACAGCCGTCGAAAGCACCGCGACAAACCAGATAAAGCTCTGCCCGCCCTGGCTGGCCATCTGGCCTGCGGTGGTGGCAATCTTCAGCGGGCCGGACAGGTTGCAGCTCGAAATTGCGCCGGAGACCATGTTGTAGAGGCCCGAGATCGAGCTGGTGACGATAAACCAAGTTTGCCGCACGCCATATTCCAGCGCCTTGAGCGGGCCGAGCCTGTCAGTCGCGGGTTCAAAAGCGAGGCCGCCGTTGATGCCGATCAGGTAGCGGGTTTCAAAGCCGCCCTCGGGCGTTGGCAGGTCTGTGCGGCGCGGGGTCATGGTGAAATCAAGCACCTCGCCCTCGCGCCAAACCTTCAGCGCCACCGGCTTGCCCTCGCCCTCGCGCACGATGTCCTGCAATTCCTTGAAGGCGGTGATCGGCTGCTCGTCGATTGCGGTGATCACGTCGCCCACTTCGAGCCCCGCGTCGATTGCCGCCGAGTTGGGGCTGACGCTGGAAATCAGCGGCGGAAAGGGCGTGGTGCCCTCCACGATCATCTCCGCGCCGTCGCGCTCGATCCGGTAGGCCACCGGGCGGGTGAGATCGAGTTCGGCGGTCGCATCATAGAGACTGCCGATATCGGTGATCTCCTTGCCGTCGATCTGCAAGATTGTGTCCCCCGCTTCCAGCACGCGCACCTGTTGCGGCAGCGGCTGAAGCGTGCCCACCTGCACCGGCTCGCTGGGCACGCCGCGCACCGTGACGATGGCGCTGAAGATGAGAAAGCTGAGGATGAAGTTGAACACCGGGCCAGCCGCAACCGTCGCGGCACGCGCCCAAAGCGGCGCGCCCGGCATGGTGCGGCGTTTCTCGGCCTCGCTGAGCCCCGCCATTGCCTCGCCATCGACTCCGGCCGAGGCGGCATTGGCATCACCCATGAATTTTACGTAGCCACCAAAGGGCAGCGCGGCCACCTGCCACTCGGTCCCGCGCTTGTCGGTCCGGGTGTAGAGCACCTTGCCAAAACCGAGGCTGAACACCTCGGCATGGATCCCGCACCAGCGGCCAACGATGTAATGGCCGTATTCATGCACCGCCACGATGATCGAAAGCGCCACGATGAAGGCCACGACGTAGCCCGCCGTGCCTCCCAGAATGCCGAAGAATTCCATGCCTAGCCCGTTGCCTCACTCGTTTTTTGCATGGCCTCGCGGGCCAGTTCTCGTGCCATCTGGTCTGCCTGCAGCACGTTATCAAGGGTCATCATGTCATTGTTAAGGCCGGTTTGCGAGGCCATACGGCCCATCACCGCCTCCACAATGCGGGCCATGTCGGTAAAGCCGATGCTGCGGGCGATGAACCCGTCCAGCGCCGCCTCCTTGGCCGCGTTGAAGACCGCGCCCATCAGCCCGCCGGCCGCCATCACCTCCTGCGCCAGCAACAGCGCCGGATAGCGCGCGGGATCGGGGGCGGCAAAATCCAGCCGCCCGAGGGCGGCAAGGTCCAGCCGCGCCACTGGCAGCTCGGCCCGCTCGGGCCAGTGCAGCGCATAGCCGATAGCATGGCGCATATCCGGCGCGCCCAGATGCGCCATCATCGCCCCATCGCAAAAGCCCACCAACGCATGCACCGTGCTTTGCGGGTGGATCAGCACCTCGATCCGCTCTGGCGGGATCGCAAAAAACTCATGCGCCTCAATCACTTCCAGCGCCTTATTGAACATGCTGGCCGAGTCGATGGTGATCCGCTGGCCCATATCCCAATTGGGGTGGGTTGCCGCCTGCTCCGGGGTTGCCCGCGCCAGCTTCTCCAGCGGCCATTCGCGGAAAGCGCCGCCGCTTGCGGTGATCACCACACGCTCGACCGCGCTCATCTCTTCGCCCACTAGCGCCTGAAACACCGCCGAATGCTCGCTGTCCACCGGCAGCACCTGCGCCCCCGCCTCCCGGGCCGTGGCCATCAGCAGAGGGCCGGCGCAAACGAGGCTTTCCTTGTTGGCCAGCGCCAGCGTGGCCCCGGCACGCACCGCCGCCAGCGACGGTTGCAGCCCGGCCGCGCCGACGATGCCGTTCAGCACCAGATCGGCGGGCTGCGCGGCGGCCTGCGCCACCGCATCTGCGCCCGCGGCCACGTCAACCCCGGTGCCTTCAAGCCGCTGGCGAAGCTCTTCATAACATTCAGGAAAGCAGGTGACCGCCAGCTCGGCGCCAAGCTCCACCGCCTGCTCGGCCAGCCGCGCCACATTGCGCCCGCCCGTCAGGGCCACGGCCTGAAAGCCGCCGCGCCCGATCAGATCCACCGCGCTCTCACCGATGGAGCCGGTGGCGCCAAGCAGGCTGACCCGTTTCAAATCCGCACCTCGGGCACGTCGACGATGAGCGCGACCACCAGCATCAACAGCGCCGCGCCGAGCAGGCCATCAAACCGGTCGAACAAGCCGCCGTGGCCGGGAATCAGGGAGGAGCTGTCTTTCACCCCCATCCGCCGCTTCAGCGCGCTTTCGGCGATGTCGCCCATCTGCGAGGCGAAGGCGAGCACGGCGGAAATCCAGATCAGGTCGCGCCCGGCATTGGTGAAGGTCAGGAAGAGCGCGCCAACCAGCGCCGCGCCAAACCAGCCCGCCACCGTGCCGCTCCATGTTTTCTTGGGCGAAACCTTGGGCCAAAACTTCGGCCCGCCGATCATCCGCCCTGCAAAATACCCCGCCACATCGGTGACGACGACCACGAAGACCAGCCAGAACAGCCATGTGCCGCCGTGTTCCTCGCGGAAGGTCACCAGCCCCCAGCCTGCCGCCATGATGCCAAGCGCAAACAGGAAAAACGTGAGCCGTTCGCGCGGCATCATCGCCGTGCCCACCACCGGCGGCAGGAGCAGAAGCAGCATGGCCCAGCTGGCCTCATGGGCCAGCAGCCCCGAGAGAACGGAGGCGGTGATTGCGGCGAGCAGCATGGCGCTTTCGCCCTCGCGCTTGATCATGCTGGCCAGTTCCCAGACCATGACGGCGGTGACGAAGACCGCCAGCATCTGAAACCAGATCCCCCCGGCCCGAATCCCCGCAACGCCCACCACAACCATCACCGCCCCCGCGATGACCCGTGGTGCCAGATCGTCCCATTTTGCGCTCATGCCTTCACTGCCCCAAACCGCCTGTCCCGGGCGGCGAACCCCTCGATGATTTCGGCAAAACACGCGGCCGAGAAATCCGGCCAGAGCGTGTCGACAAATTCGTATTCCGCATAGGCGGACTGCCAGAGCAGAAAGTTGGATATCCGCGCCTCCCCGCTGGTGCGGATCACCAGATCAGGGTCGGGCAGCATGCAGGTGTCGAGGAAGCGGCTGAGGGTTTCGGCCCCAACCTCCTCGGGCTTGATCCGCCCTTCGGCCACCTCCACCGCAAGGCGCTGGGTGGCGCGGGTCACCTCGTCGCGCCCGCCGTAGTTGAGCGCGATGGTCAGATGCACCTTGGTATTGTGGGCCGTCAGCGATTCCAGCTCATCCATGAGCGCCACCAGCTTGGCATCCAGCTTCACCCGGTCGCCGATGAAGCGCACGCGCACGCCCTTGGCCAGCAGACGCTGCGCCTCCTTGGTGATGTAGCGCCGAAACAGCAGCATCAGCCCGGCCACCTCGGCCTGGGTGCGCTTCCAGTTCTCGGTGCTGAAGGCAAAGATGGTAAGGTATTCCACCCCCAGATCGGGGCAGGCCTCCACAATCTCGCGCACCCGCTTTGCGCCCGCCTGGTGGCCGAACAGACGCGGCCGCCCCCGGCGCGTCGCCCATCGCCCGTTGCCATCCATGATGATAGCGACGTGTCGCGGTGCAGAGCCTTCGCTCGCCTGTTTCGCCATGCTGCGGCCTCCTTGCCGATGAACGTTCTGCTGTATCGGCACCGCCGTCTTTAACGCGCTACGGGAGCCATTGCCAGTTTGCGCTGACACGCTCGGCATAGACCTTCTGTCTTGCGATTGGGTTACTTCGGTTCAAATGCGCGCTTTTGCGGGGAGCACCTGCCCCATTAGCCACCCTGACCCCAGGTGCCATCCCGCAAATCGGCCCCTGTCGGCAGCACCCCCAAGGCGTTCAGCGCCAGTTCCAGCGCCTGCCCCCGCTTCACGCCCGCGCGGTCGG
Organism: Oceanicola sp. D3; assembly: GCF_006351965.1. NCBI lineage: Bacteria > Pseudomonadati > Pseudomonadota > Alphaproteobacteria > Rhodobacterales > Roseobacteraceae > Oceanicola > Oceanicola sp. D3. The sequence continues at coordinate 2,094,812 of NZ_CP040932.1, read as the reverse complement.
GCACATCCCAGAAGCGCTCTTGCGTCGCAATAAAGCTCCCTCGCCCCATCGGCTCGATAAGGGTGCCCTCCGGCAGCGCCGCAGGCTCCGGCCTGAACGGCACCCACCCCGCCCAGCCGAGGCCGGTGCGGCGCAACCCTATGGGCGATTCCTCCATCGCGTAGTAGGGGTCCATGATCGTCAAGTGCTGAAGCGGCGCCCAGTCGAGGCACACCGCCACGATCTGCCGGGCAAGGGCTAGGGTCATGTCTTTGGGTAAGAAATCGAGGCGAAGCTGACGATCAGAACGCGGCGTGCCCCCAAACGTCACGGCGGCCATGTATTGCTCGATCTCGATGTCCTGACCGTTCATCCGCCGCGCGCTTTCAGCCACGATGCCGTAGCTGCTAAACTCCATGTCTTCGCGGCTGAGCTCCCGCCTTTGAACCTCGAAGAAAGCTGCCTGATCACTCGCCAGAACCGCGCCATCGGCCTCCCATCCCGGCGCGAATGCCTGAATGGTTGAAAGGGTATTCAACAAGGTTGCGCAGGCCGTAAAACCCTCATCCAGGGTTAGAGAGACTGGCGAAAACTCGGCAACGAGCTGTGACTTCAGCATTCAGAACTCCGGAGCGGGAACGTGGAGGGCAAACAAGTGACACGCCCAATGCAGCATCCGCCCCTACTCCGGCTCGCCCCAAGTGCCATCCCGCAAATCGGCCCCCGTGGGCAGCATTCCCAAGGCGTTCAACGCCAGCTCCAGCGCCTGCCCGCGCTTCACGCCCGCCCTGTCCGGCACGTCCCAGAACCGCTCCTGCGTGGCAATGAAGCTCCCCCGCCCCATCGGCTCAACGATGGTGCCCTCCGGCAGCGCCGCCGGGTCGGGCCGGAACGGAACCCACCCCGCCCAGCCGAGGCCGGTGCGCCGAAACCCGATGGGGGACTCCTCCATGGCGTAATATGGGTCCATGATCGTGAGGTGCTGAAGCGGCGCCCAGTCCAGGCAGACCGCCACGATCTGCCGGGCGAGCGCGAGGGTCATGTCTTTGGGTAGGAAATCGAGCCGCATTTCTCGTCGCGGACTCTTAGCTCCGCCGACATAGAGATCCGCAAAGTACTGCTCTATAGGGAGGGCAACACTATCGATATGTCGAGCGCTCTCGGCAAGCACACCGTACTGCTCAAACTCGAGGTTTTCCGAGGTGAGTTCCTTGCGTTGAACATCAAGAAACCCCGATTTATCAGCGGCAAGCACGAACCCTTTGGCCTCCCACCCGGGCGCAAACGCCTCCAAGCGCGATAGTGCATTCAGGAGCTCGACACACTCTTCGAACGCTGCTTCGATATCGAATGCGTGAGGAGTAAACTGGGCAAAAACTTGAGACTTAAGCATTCAAAACTCCGGAGCAGGAATATGAAGGGCCGCAAAACGCCACTCTCCATAGAGTGACAGGCCCCCACGTTCATGAAAATAGGCCCGTGAATCCGAATGGGAAAACGACCAGATCAACCCCACTTCAGGGGTGGGCCGGAGTTTGTCGATCTGCGCCCTAGCTTGCTCCAAGAGCTTGCGAAATGTCCTCCTAACCTGCCACTCCCGCCCCGGCTGTGGAATGGTTCGGTATCGGGTGTCCGTGCCGCCTCCATCCGTAGGCACCTGCTCGTAGGTATGGCTGAGCAAGCCGCCATACCCGTACTTGGCCTCCAGCATCACGCATCCCGGTGGCAGGTGGCCGTCCCAGGAGTAGGCGGCGAATTTCCACTCCACGATCTTGCTGAGGGCCGGATTGTAGGGCAGCCCGCATATCATGTGCTGGTAGTAGTAGCCATTCCAGCTGGATTCCTCCACATACTCGGCATCGTCCGGCGCGTAGTTCGTCCAGTCCGGATAGCCCTGAACAGTAGGCGCGCACTCTTCGCAGCCGGCGGTGCAAGGCTCGGTGCCATCTTCCGCCATCTCTGCCGCTTCGGCGGCCACGTCGGCGTGGGGCTGCGCCTCGGGCCATTCCTCGGGCGGCGCATCGGGGCCGACAGTGTTCCCGCCCTCCTCGCCGGTGTCGATCTCACCGGTCTCGCCCGAGCCGGGCACGCCCGGTATCTCGATGTCCGGCATGTCCTCCACATCCGGCGCGGGCGGGGCAAGGCCCCAGCAGGCCAGCCCGACCTCGACCCCGCCCGGAACCGGCCGTGCGTAGGGCAGACAAAACGGAAGAAACGTGCCCGATCCCAGCATCTACCACCAAACCTCGTCACCCCGGCCATTCTGCCAGTAGGTGATCTTCATCAGCTGAAACACATCCTCCGCCTTCGCATCGGGGCTGCCCTTTGCCTTCTCGAAGTGCTCCGCCACGTCGGGCAACTCATAGAATTGCGGGGCGAGCAGCGCGTCAGCCATGATCCAACGCTGCACCAGCCGCCTCTCCTTGAGGCCGAACCTGCGGGCCGAGCGGCGTGAAAGCCGAACGATCTCGGCCAGCTAAGCATCGCTGACGGCCCGCACGGGATAGGGGCGAAACGCCCTGATCCGCAGGGCCATGGCCAGATTTTCGGGGCGCTCGACGAGCGCGTTGAGCCCGTCCACCTCCTGTTCCGACAACACCAGAACCATTACACACCCCCTTAACCCGAACGGCCAAAAAGACCGCTCACACCTGCATGATCTCGCTTTGCTTGTTCTCCAGCGCCGCGTCGATGGCCTTGATGTGGCTGTCGGTCATTTCCTGCACCGACTGCTCCCAGAACTTCTGATCATCCTCGGCCAGCTTGTCGGCCTTCTTGATCTGCTGCATCCCGTCCTGACGCACGTTGCGCACGCTTACCCGGGCGTTCTCGGCATATTGCGCGGCCACCTTAGTCAGCTCGCGGCGGCGCTCTTCGTTCAACTCGGGGATCGGCAGCATGATGATGGTGCCGTTCATCTGCGGGTTGATGCCGAGGCCGGAGTTGCGGATGGCTTTTTCCACCGCGTTGACCAGCCCCTTGTCCCAGACGTTGATAGTGACCATCCGGGGCTCGGGCACGTTGACCGTGCCGACCTGGTTGATCGGGGTCATCTGGCCATAGGCCTCCACCTGCACCGGCTCCAGCATGCTGGCGCTGGCCCGTCCGGTGCGCAGGCTAGCAAACTCGGTGCGCAAATTGGCAATCGCCCCGTCCATCCGCCGCTCAAGGTCGTCGGTATCAAGCTCGAAATCGTCAGACATGTCTCTGTCCTTCCCCGCAAATATCCTGCTGCGGTTCTAAGCCAGAGCGCGGGCGAATGCCAGATGGTTACGCGCGGGCGGGGCCACCCCGGCGCAGGGGCCGGTCCGCGCGCTTGTGCCGCTCATGGCCGTAGCAGCCCGCCGATGATCAGCGACACCATCTCGCGCACATGCGCCTCCCCGCCCTCGCCCGCCGACATGGAGAGGTTGCCGATGGCCCGCAGCAGGTCATAGGCGGCGATGTCGCTGCGCAGCACCCCCGCCGCGCCGGCCTGCTCCAGCAGCCGGGCCAGCGCAGGCTCAAAGCGCTGGCGGAAATAGCCGGGCAGCTCGGCATAGGCCTCGTCGCCGGAGTGGAGCGCGGCGGCCAGCCCTTTCTTGGTGCCCATGAACCCGGCGTAGCGCATCAGCCAGTCGGCCAGCGCATCACCGGGCGCGCGCGTTTCCTCCAGCTCCCGCGCCGCGTCGGCGCAGGCGTCGATCTCGCGACGAAACACGGCCTTGATCAGGTCGGAGCGCTTGGGAAATCGCCGGTAGAGCGTGCCCACCCCCACGCCGGCCGCGCCAGCCACCTCGCGCACCGGGGCGTCCACGCCCAAGCGCAGGAACACTTCCTTGGCCGCCTGCAGCACGGCATCCTCGTTGCGCGCGGCATCGGCCCGCAGGGCGCGCGCGGAGGCCTTGGGGGTGGCCTTGGGGGTGGCCTTGGGGGGCTCTGCCTCGGTCATGCCGGTCTGTCTCCTTCTCGGCTGCACACAAGCGGAACGCCGGTCCGGTTATTGACACAACCGGAACAACGCTCCATATATCGAGTCGGAACATGGTTCCACTTCACATCGGATAGCCGATCCCTCCTCACCTGAACAGCCGGAAAATCACCAATGAACACCCTTCTCGACAAGGCGCGCGCGCTGCCGATGCGCAACCCCGTCCAAACCGTCTCCATCAACCCCGTTACCCTCGACGCCCCGTTTCGGCCCCAGCCGCTGGACCTGCGGATCACCGCGCCGGTGGAGGGCACGGGCCTGCCTGTCGTCCTCCTGTCGCACGGAGCCGGGCCGTCGCTTTACCTTTCGTCAAAGGATGGCTACGCGCCTCTGGCCTCTTTTCTTGCCGGTCAGGGCTTTGCGGTGATCCAGCCCACCCACGCCAGTTCCAAGGTCGGCGGCCTGCCCCACGACCAGCCCGGCGCCCCGCTTTTCTGGCGGATGCGGGTGCAGGAGATGACCCATGTCATCGACCGGCTGGACGAGATCGAGCGTGCGACGCCGCTTCTGAAGGGCCGGCTTGACCACGGTCAGATTGCAGCCGTCGGCCATTCGCTGGGCGCGCAAACGGCGGGGCTGCTGCTGGGCGCGCGGCTGACAAACCCGCAGGTCGCGGAAGATACCGACGTCAGCGTGATCGAACCCCGGATCGCGGCAGGCGTGCTGCTGGCCCCGCCGGGCCGGGGCGGCGACGCGTTGAGCGACTTCGTGCGGGAGAACTTCCCTGAGCTCAACCCGGACTACACCCACCTCACCACGACCACGCTTGCCATCATCGGCGATGCGGATGTGAACCCCTTCATGACGAAGCTCGGGCCGGAGTGGTATCGGGCGGCTTTCGAAGATGGTCCGGGCGTGCAGCACCTGCTGAGCCTTCACGGGGCCGAGCACGGGCTTGGCGGGATCGCCGGATATGATGCCAAGGAAACCGGCCATGAAGACCCGGACCTGCTCGCGCTGGTGCAACGCGCCATCGCCGCCTTCCTGCACGCCCGGCTGAGCGGCGATGAGTCGGGCTGGGCGGCGCTGGTGGAGGCGCTTGGGGCGCAGGCACCCGGCCTCGCAATGCTTGAAGGCAACTAACACGGCCTCGGGTCGTTGCGGCGCGCGCTGCCATCGCCCGTCCGTAGCGCTCTTGCCCGGCCCCGGCGCCGAGCAGTTGACTCTGCCAAACAGCGCGCGGTTACTGCCCCCAATCCCCGCGTGCCAGATCGTCGGCGGTGGGCAGCACCCCGAGCAGGTTCAACCGCCGGTCCACCGCCTGAGCGCGGGCCAGCGCCTCGGGGTTCTCATGCGGGGTCCAATACGCCTCGTTGGTCACGATCAGCGACCCCCGCCCCAGTGCCTCCACCCGCGCCGCCTCGGGCACATCGCGCTGGGTGAGCGGAAAGGGCACCCAGCCGATCCAGCCGATGGCGCGGCGTGTGATATCCACCGGCCAATGCTCTGTCCTGTAGCTCCAGAAATAGAGCGCCACATGCTGGGCGGCCCGGAAGGCCACAAGCGCCTTCACCACCTCGATCAGCGGGCCGGGTTCCATGCCCCATTTCGGGTGGGGGAGCGGAAACGCCACCCGTGCTTCACAGAGCGGTTTCGCCGCCGGAAGGCTCGGCGGCACGTTTGCGCGGTTCCACTCCGGAACGCTCCATTTGTACTGCACCGAGTAGCACCGTTCCAGATAGGGGCCCGGCTCATCTGCAAAGGCATCCGGAGGCATCTTGGGCGGCTGACCCTCGTAGCCTGAGGATTTGTAACGCGCGAGGAAATGCTCGTAGGTTGTTTGACCGTCTTCCAAGGGGTCGAACCCGGAAAGATCATGTTCGTCGGCCGGGGTTCCCACAAACCAGCCGTTATCCAGGCGTTTTGTGCGACCAAGGTCCTCAAGGAGCCCAAGGTATTGTCCAATGCCCTCTTCGAAACTCGGGTTGTCGGGAACATAGTCGGCGGTGGCATCGAAAGACATGTGCAGCCTATCCCTACGGAAAATGAACGGTGTTTATTGTTAGCGCGAGCCCATTGGCAAGAAGCCACTCCATAAAGTAAATCTTGAAGACCATTTCACTGAAGTGCCAAGTCAAACGAACCTGTGGCAACCCACCAACGGCACCGGCTTGCTCGGTGGCTTCTTTGTGAATTTTGGCCAGTAGAACATCTTTGTGGAAAAGCGATTTGGGTTCTGGGCGCCCACCGGGCCCCCAATTCTCGATGAACCAGCTCGAATGGTCGGCCTTCGACTCGATCAAGTGGCACATGCCCGGAATGAATCCATCCCAACGGATAGCAGCCTAGACCCATTCCACGATCGTGCCGCCAGTGTAGGGGAATTGCCCTGCAATCCCATACATCGTATTCACCCGAAACTGATACGCAGCCCCCTTCAACCCAGTCAGTTTCCCGTTGACCGCAAACGGTTTAGGCACCCCAGCCTGCGGCGGGCAGTTCGGGCAGCCTGCCGTGCAGGTGTCGGTCGCGGTGTCTGCGGTGCTCTTGTCCTCAACCTCCGCACCGGTGCCGGTGCCGGTGCCCGTCCCCACCCCGGTCCCGCCAAGATCGGGGGTTTCCGGCAGCGGGACCGGCGGAGGCGGCGGCAGACCGCAGGTGTTAAAGAGATACTGGCCGTTCACGAACACATCGTAGCAGTGGCCGAAGAAACTCGATCCCGTTGCTGTGCCCAATGCCATACCGCTACTCCTTCACCAACGCCTACCACCACGCCTCGTCCACCCGTCCGGCCTGACGAAGTGCCGCCTTTACCGTGGCGCAAATGTCACCGAAGCCCACCTCCGGCGTGCCGCCGGGGCGGGCAAGAAGCTGCGCTGCTTCCGGGTGCGTCCAGAAGCGCGGCACGATCAGCACGTGAATCATGATGAACCGCGCGCGCATCCTGGCATCCGTGAGGCCCAGATCATTCGCCGCCATCCGGGCCGTGCGCACCTCGCGCACCAGTTCTGCGTCGCTCTTGTCAGCCAGCCACTAGGGCCGATAGGCCCTCATCCGGGCGGCAAGCTCCACGTCCTTTCCCGCGCTCGTCAGCGCGTTCAGCGCCTCGAATTCCTCACGAGAAAGTTCCACTCGCCAGCCTCAGCCCTTCACCACCGTGCATGTGCCCTCGCCCGCGAGGATCGAGGTGAACCCGCCCGGCTCATCGAGCGAAAACACGATGATCGGCAGGTTGTTGTCACGCGCCAGCGCAATGGCACTGGCATCCATCACCTTGAGGTTCTTCATCAGCACCTCATCGTAGCTCACCTTGTCGTAGCGCTTGGCCTCGGCGTGCTTCATCGGGTCCATGTCATAGACCCCGTCCACCTTGGTGCCCTTGAAGATCGCCTCGCAGGCCATCTCGTTGGCGCGCAGCGTCGCGGCCGTATCGGTGGTGAAATAGGGGTTGCCGGTGCCCGCGGCAAAGATGCAGACGCGCTTCTTTTCGAGGTGGCGCACGGCGCGGCGGCGGATGTAGGGCTCGCAGACCTGATCCATCGGGATCGCGCTGATAACCCGGGTGTGCACGCCCAGCTCTTCCATCGCGCCCTGCATCGCCAGCGCGTTCATCACCGTGGCCAGCATGCCCATGTAGTCGGCCGTGGTGCGCTCCATCCCCTGCGCGGCGCCCGCAAGCCCGCGAAAGATGTTGCCGCCGCCGATCACCATGCAGATCTCGACGCCGAGATCATGCACGCTCTTCACCTCGCGGGCGATCCGCTCCACCGTGGGCGGATGCAGGCCAAAGCCCTGATCGCCCATCAGCGCCTCACCCGAAATTTTTAGCAAAACCCGCCGATACGTCGTCTTCGCCCCGTCTGTGCCTGCATCCATCATCACGCTCTCCTCGGGGCCACTTGCATCTGGCGCGCAAAATGTCGGAATTTGGCAGCAGGTTCAACGGCGGAAATCGGCAAGCGGCATGATCGACTGGAAATCGCTCGACGCGGAGCGCCCGGTGCTCATCGCCGGGCCCACAGCCTCGGGCAAATCGGCGCTCGCGCTTGAAATCGCCGCCCGCTCCGGCGGCGTTGTTGTAAACGCCGATGCCTTGCAGGTTTTTACCAACTGGCGCGTGCTCACCGCACGCCCCTCGCCCGAGGAGGAGGCCGCCGCGCCCCATGCGCTTTATGGCCATGTGCCCGGCGATCTGGCCTATTCCGTGGGGCATTGGCTGCGCGATGTCGCCCCCCTGCTGGCTGGCGAGGCCCGCCCGATCATCGTGGGGGGCACCGGCCTTTACTTTACCGCGCTCACCGAAGGGCTGGCCGAAATCCCCGAAACACCCGCCGAGGTGCGCGCCAAGGGTGATGCCCTGCCCCTGCCCGAGTTGCGCGCTGCGCTGGATGAGGCGCAATTGGCGCGGATCGACACCGCCAACCGGGCCCGCGTGCAGCGCGCATGGGAGGTGCTGCAATCCACCGGCAAGCCGCTCTGGCGCTGGCAGGACGAAACGCCGCCGCCGCGCCTGCCGCTTGCCAAGGCCCAGCCCTTCCTGATCGACGCCCCGAAAGAGTGGCTCACCCCGCGCATCGAAACCCGCTTCGAGACGATGCTGAAAGCCGGTGCGCTGGAGGAGGCGCAGGCGAATCTCCCCGGCTGGTCGCCCACCCTGCCCTCGGCCAAAGCCATCGGCGCACCTGAGTTGATTGCCCATCTCAGGGGCGAACTCAGCCTCCCCGACGCCGCCGAACGTGCCAAAATTTCAACACGGCGCTACGCAAAACGGCAAAGAAGCTGGTTTCGCGCCCGGATGAAAACGTGGGATTCCGTCTCAGCGGCAGCGCTCTAGCCACCCGATCTGGTGGCACCGGCGCAGCGCCCCGCCAGATATCGCCCTCGCCCCGTGGATTGCGCCCGAAACCGCAACAGAACCGCCCAAGCCGGCCGATTTGCACTAATCCAACATGCCCCTTGATCCGCACCGCGGTGCGCGGCAATCATCCTGCCATCTGCTTGCCGCCAACCTGCCACAGTGCGGCCATTGTTCTGTTCTGCCACCGGGAAACCTGCTGCCGCCATGCTTCCGCGTTCCACCTCCCGCCCCGTGACCGGGCCTCTCACGCCAGCGCTGCCCAAAGCGCCGATCGAACTGGTGCCGCTGGCGCGGCTGTCCACCGGCGGCAAGTGGCGCACCGAGGCGATGCGCAGCTACCGAACGCCGCTGATGCTCTGGTTCACACGCGGTCAGGGCCGGATCACCGTTGCCGGGCTGACGCGCGGCTACGGGGCGCATAACGCTGTCTTCATTCCAGCGCGCACCATGTTTGGCTTCGAGGTGACGGCGCAGGCCTATGGCACCGCGATCTTCTTTCACGAGAACGCCGAGATCACCCTGCCCGAGGCCCCCTGCCACCTGCGCGTGCGCGATGCGCTCTCTCAGGGCGAGGTGACCACCATCCTGGAAAACATGCAGCGCGAGATCGACGGCGACCGCCCGGCGCGTGACAAGGCCCTGACACATCACGGCGGGCTGCTCTCTGTCTGGATCGAGCGTCAGCACGCCGGCAGCCAGGATGCCGCCGCCGACACCGCCGCCCGCCGCCTTGCGCGGCGCTACACCGATGCGGTCGAGCGCGGGCTCTATACCGGGCAGTCGGTGTCGGACTATGCCGAAACCCTCGGCGTCACCCCCACCCACCTCTCGCGGGCCTGTCGGCAAAGCTGTGGGCGCCCCGCTTCGGCCATCCTCGCAGACCGGCTGGGCTACGAGGCCCGCCGCCTGCTGGTGGAAACCGAAATGCCCGTGCGCCGGGTGGCCGAGATGCTGGGCTATCGCTCTTCGGCCTACTTCTCCCGCGTCTTCCACGAGCGCACCGGGCAGACCCCTACCGATTTTCGCACCACCCGGCGCGGCTGAGGCCCTCCGCCACGCGGGCGCACCGCCGCCGAACCAGCGCAGCCAAGCCTTTGAAATGTCGCCCATCCACCCGGGTATGACGGTTTTTGGTGTATTCCGTCGTGCATGTCGTTTTTGGCTCGCACCTATGTCGTATTTGTTACATCCTATGGCGGAAAGCGACGTTGACGCAGGCAGGCCAGTCAGGCCTCATGGCGTCATCAGGGGGATGCTGCCTGCGGGCTTGGATGCTTTCGCGCTGCCGTGCCAACACGGCCACCGCGCATTCTCCGACAACAAAGCACAAGGCGCCGCCAAGGTGCCCCCACGCCATGTGTCACAGGGAGAACAAGATGACGCACCCCACCAAAACCACCGAAGCGGTCCACAGCGCCGCGCGGATGTATGCCGCCGAGCACCTCGAAGGCAAACTCGACCGCCGCGAATTTCTGACCCGCGCCACCGCGCTGGGCGTCACCGCCGCCGGGGCCTACAGCCTGATCGGCGCCGAGCCCGCCAGCGCCGAGAGCCACGGCATGGAGCCGCAGATGGGCGGCACCCTGCGCGTGCAGATGGAAACCAAGGCCCTGAAAGATCCGCGCAACTACGACTGGTCGCAAATGGCCAACTTCTCGCGCGGCTGGCTTGAGTATCTCGTGCGTTACAACAACGACGGCACCTTTGAAGGCCAGCTGGTCGAAAGCTGGGAGGTCAACGACGACGCCACCGAATACACGCTCAAGGTGCGTGAAGGCGCCACCTGGAACAACGGCGATCCCTTCACTGCCGAGGATGTCGTGTTCAACATCAACCGCTGGTGCGAGAAGGGCGTCGAGGGCAACTCGATGGCTTCCCGCATGTCCTCGCTGATCGACGAAGAGACCGGCGCCGCCCGCGAAGGCGCGATTGCCGTTGTCGATGCCAACACCGTCAAGCTGACCTGCGCTGCCCCCGACATCACCCTCATCGCCTCGATGGCCGACTACCCGGCGGCGATTGTCCACCAGAGCTACGATGGCGGCGACCCCTCCGAGACCCCGATCGGCACCGGCCCCTTCCTGCCTGAAGAAAACGAGGTTGGCGTCAAGCAGACCCTCGTGAAGAACACCGATCACAACTGGTGGGGCGGCGAGGTGTACCTCGACCGGATCGAGTTTATCGACTTCGGCACAGACATGGCCTCATGGATGGCCGCGATGGACGCCGATGAGGTGGATATGACCTATCAGTCCACCGGCGAGTTCATCGAGGTGCTTGATGGGATCGGCTTCACCAAGTCCGAGGCCGTCACCGCCGCCACGGTTTGCGTGCGCTTCAACCAGTCCAATGCGCCCTATGACAACGTCGATGTGCGCAAGGCGCTGCAACGGGCAACCGACAACGCGGTCGTGCTCGAACTGGGTTACTCCGGCCTCGGCACCGTGGCCGAAAACTTCCACGTCTGCCCGATCCACCCGGAATACGCCGAGATCGAAACCCCGGCGCCGGATGCCTCCGAGGCGATGAAGCTGCTGGAAGGCGCAGGCCATGCCGACACCGAGTTCGAACTGATCTCGATCGACGATGAATGGCAGTCGGCCACCTGTGACGCGGTCGCCGCCCAGTGCCGCGACGCGGGCATCAACGTCAAGCGCACCATCCTGCCCGGCTCCACCTTCTGGAACGACTGGCTGGCCTACCCCTGGTCGGCCACCGAGTGGAACATGCGCCCGCTCGGCGTGCAGATCCTCGGGCTGGCCTACAAGTCCGGCGTGGCCTGGAACGAAACGGCGTTCTCCAACGCCGAGTTCGATACTCTGCTGGCCGAGGCCATGTCGATCGCCGATGCCGACAAACGCTCCGAGGTAATGGCCAAGATCGAAGCCATCATGGTCGACGAAGGCGTTGTCATCCAGCCGTACTGGCGCTCGCTCTTCCGCCACCACAAATCAACGGTCCACGGCACCGAGATGCACCCGACCTTCGAAATGCACCACGACAAGTGGTGGATCGAACAGGCCTGATCGGCCGCATCCAAGACCGGGCGGGGCCACCATAGGCCCTGCCCACCCATCCAGACCGCGCCTCTCACGACAATCCAAAAACCCGCGCGGCCAGACAGGGACGACCCATGGGACTATTCCTCGCCCGACGCATCGGGACGATGCTGATCACAGCGCTCTGCCTCAGCTTCATCGTCTTCTACCTGACCAATCTCGACAGCAATCTCGAGAAGCTGGCCAAGTTTCAGGGCAACAGCAGGATGACCGATGAAGAGGTCGGCAACTGGCTCGAAAACAACGGCTTCGGGCAGCCGATGGTGGTGCGCTACGGCGAATGGCTCGGCGTGGTGCCCGGCTGGACCCGCGAGGACGAGGCAGGCGATGTGGTTGCCGGGCGCTGCACCGACCTTGCCGAAACCCCCGCCGAGGCCCCTGGCTTTTGTGGCATCCTTCAAGGCTACTGGGGCGAGAGCACAGTGTTCCGCGACTCTGTGGCCAGCATCATCGGCGTTCGGCTGGGGCTGACCGCCAAGCTGATGTTCTGGGTCATGGTGCTGATGGTGCCCTGCGCCCTGCTGATTGGCGTGCTTGCCGGGATGCGCGAAGGCTCGCGGACCGACCGCACGCTCTCCACCGTTTCCATCGCCACCACCGCGATGCCCGAATATGTTTCTGGCGTGATCCTGATCGCGGTCTTCGCCAGTTCCGCCGTGGGGCTCAAGTGGTTCAAGGGCACGGCCACCTCCGCGATGGACGGCGCCAACTTCGAAAACTTCTTTCTGCCAGTGCTCACCATCGCGCTCTATGGCATGGGCTACATCGCCCGGATGACGCGGGCCTCCATGGCCGAGGTGATGACCGCGCAATACATCCGAACCGCCCGGCTGAAGGGCGTGAGCTTTCCCAACATCGTGATGAAGCACGCCCTGCGCAACGCCCTCATCGCCCCCTTCACCGTCATCATGCTCCAGTTCCCATGGCTGCTGAACGGCGTGGTGATCGTCGAGAGCCTGTTCAACTACAAGGGCTTCGGCTGGGCGCTGGTGCAGGCCGCTGGCAACAACGACATCAACCTGCTGCTGGGCGTCTCTGTTGTTTCGGTGCTGGTGGTGCTGATCACCCAGCTGATCTCCGACATCGGCTACGTCTACCTCAACCCCCGCATCCGAATTTCCTGAGGAGAGAGACATGGACCCGCTTACCTGGACAGGCTCGCTCTCCTTTCTCAACCCGGTCTTCCTGACCGCCGGAGCGCTGCTCGTCATCGCCTTCCTGCTGCAATTCCTCCTCGGTCTCTTCGGAATGAAATCCGGCGAGCTGGTGATCCAATCCGATGGCACGGCCCTGCGCACCCGCACACCGATGGATTACATCGGTTTTGTCACCATGGGTGCCCTGCTCGTGGCTTTGGCCTGCGTGGTTGGATACCTGCTGGTGGGCATGCTCCTGCCCGGCGAGGCGAAAGGGATCATCGGCCATGTCTCGGCGCGGCTCCTGCCGGTCTGGGTGGCCATGGCACTGGTGTTTGCCCTGTCCTACACCTTCAAGCGCCGCCTCGGGCTTTACGGCAAGCTGTTTGACAGCACGGTTGGCATGATCGGCTTCGGGATCGTGCTGTTCTGGGTCTTCACTGCGCTCTTCCACCAGATGATCCTCACGCATGACCCGCTCACCGCCGTCTCGGGCCTCAAGAACAAGATCCCCGGCACCCCCACGCCCGAGGGCACCGACGGGTTGGAGTGGTATCTGCTCGGCGGCGACAACCTCGCCCGCGATGTCTTCTCGCGCATGGTCGCAGGCGCATGGGAGGTGATGAAGATCGCCCCCTTCGCCACCATCTTCGCCTTCATGGTCGGCATCACCCTGGGCCTGCCTGCGGGCTACTACGGCGGCAAGCTCGATACCTTCCTGAGCTTCCTCGCAAACCTCATCCTCGCCTTCCCGGTGATCCTGCTCTTCTACCTGCTCGTCACCCCCGAAATCGTGGCAAGCGGCCTGCCCCGCTACATGGCCGGCGTGCTCTTCCTCTTCCCGATCCTCTTCCTCGTGGTGCTGTTCAACTCGCGCTACTTCACCGACCCGACCAAACGGGCGCTCTACATCGGGCTCTCGGTGGTGATCGGCGGCTACATCTACCTTGGCGTGGCGTGGGACGCAGACCCCCTCGGCATGATCTCGATGGAGGGCAACATCCTCGTCGTCTTCGTCTCGGTGGTCTTCGTGAACTCGCCCACCGTGTTCCGCATTGTCCGGGGCCTCGCGCTCGACATCAAAACGCGGGATTACGTGGCGGCGGCGCAAACCCGCGGCGAAGGCCCGTGGTACATCATGCTCTGGGAGATCCTGCCCAACGCCCGCGGCCCGCTGATCGTCGATTTCTGCCTGCGCATCGGCTACACCACCATCCTGCTCGGCACCCTCGGCTTCTTCGGCCTCGGCCTGCCGCCTGATAGCCCGGACTGGGGCACAACCATCAACTCGGGCCGCAAACTGCTGTCGATCTACCCCCACCCGGCCCTCGCCCCGGCGCTGGCGCTGATGAGCCTCGTCCTCGGCCTCAACCTTCTGGCCGACGGCCTGCGCGAAGAGAGCCTGAGGGATTGAGCGGATGCGTGGCTTCAACCCCGCCGGCCTTGCCATCGGCATCGCCATCGGAGCCGCCTTCGGCGCGGCGCTGGATAACATCGCCGTTGGCATTGGCCTCGGCGCGGGCGTCGGCATTGCGCTGGGCATTGCCATGGGCGGCAAAGGAGGCGGTGATGAATAACCCCCGTCAACCCGCCGCGTACGCCCGGTTAACGCCTTCCGACCCCCTGAATTCTCCTATGCATGGGTTGTGCATAGGATGTGCATCACTTGTGCCTGTGTTCTCAAAACCACTTAACGCCGGAGGCCCTCATGGCTGAAGAAACCTATGACGGCCCGATCCTTGAGATCGACAAGCTCTCCATTTCCTTCTTCACCCGCTTGCGCGAAATCCCGGCGGTTATGGACTTTTCGGCCAAGGTCATGCCGGGCGAAGCGCTTGGTTTGGTTGGAGAATCCGGCTGCGGCAAGAGCACCGTGGCGCTCGGTGTGATGCAGGACTTGGGGGTGAATGGCCGCGTGGTTGGCGGCTCGATCAAGTTCAAGGGCGAAGACCTTGGCACCATGAGCGACGAGCGGTTGCGTGATATTCGCGGCAAGGAAATTGCCATGATTTATCAAGAGCCTATGGCCTCCCTCAACCCCGCCATGAAGATCGGCAAACAGCTCATGGAAGTGCCGATGATCCACGAAGGCGTCTCTGAAAAAGAGGCCTGGGCCCGCGCGTTGGAAGTGGTAACAGACGTCAAGCTGCCCGACCCGGAGCGCATGCTCAAGAGCTACCCCCACCAGCTTTCCGGCGGCCAACAGCAGCGCATCGTGATCGCTATGGCCTTGATGTCAAAGCCTTCTCTCCTGATCCTAGACGAGCCGACAACCGCGCTCGACGTGACGGTGGAGGCCGCCGTGGTCGAGCTGGTGAAGGACTTGGGCAAGAAATACGGCACCTCGATGCTGTTCATCTCCCACAACCTCGGGCTGGTGCTGGAAACCTGCGACCGCCTTTGCGTGATGTATTCCGGCGAGGCGGTTGAACGCGGCTCCATCGCCGATGTGTTCGACAAGATGCAACACCCTTATACACAAGCGCTTTTTCGCTCCATCCCGCTCCCCGGAGCCGACAAAAACGCCCATCCCCTCGTTGCCATTCCGGGCAACTTCCCCCTGCCCCACGAGCGCCCACCGGGCTGCAATTTTGGCCCGCGTTGCGACTACTTCGAGAAGGGCCGGTGCGACGGGCAAGAGATCCCCATGTTCGACGTGCAGGGAGACGACCGCCACGCCACCCGCTGCCTGCGGTTCGAGGAGATCGACTGGAACGCCCCCATCGAGGCCGGGGTCACCCACGTCAAGAACGAGCCCGGCGATGTGGTGCTGAAAATGGACAACCTCAAGAAGTATTACGAGGTCGCCTCCAGCGCGCTTTTCGGCGGCGGTGATACCCGCGTGGTCAAGGCCAACGAGACACTCAGCTTCGAGGCCCGCGAAAGCGAAACCCTTGCCATCGTTGGCGAATCCGGCTGCGGCAAGTCCACCTTCGCCAAGGTGCTGATGGGGCTGGAAACGGCGACCGAAGGGCAGATCCTGCTGTTCAACCAAGACATTCAGGATACCCCAATCGAGGCCCGTAACCCCGATACCGTGTCCTCTGTTCAGATGGTGTTTCAAAACCCCTTCGACACGCTGAACCCTTCGATGACGGTGGGCCGCCAGATCATTCGTGCGCTGGAGATTTTCCGCATCGGCAACAACGACAAGGAGCGCGAGCAGCGCATGCTGGAGCTGCTCGATCTGGTCAAACTCCCCCGCGCCTTTGCCGACCGTATGCCGCGCCAGCTTTCAGGCGGGCAAAAGCAACGGGTTGGCATCGCCCGGGCCTTTGCGGGCGGAGCAAAAATCGTGGTTGCGGATGAGCCGGTTTCGGCGCTGGACGTCTCCGTGCAGGCCGCCGTGACCGACCTGTTAATGGAAATTCAACGCGAAGAGAAGACAACGCTCCTGTTCATCAGCCACGACCTCTCGATCGTGCGCTACCTCTCTGACCGGGTGATGGTGATGTATCTCGGCCATGTGGTCGAGATCGGGGCAACGGATCAGGTCTTCGCCCCGCCCTATCACCCCTACACCGAGGCGCTGCTCTCGGCGGTGCCGATTGCCGACACCAGCGTGACGAAGAAACATATCGTGCTGGAGGGCGACATTCCCTCCGCCATGAACCCGCCGCCCGGCTGCCCCTTCCAAACCCGTTGCGGCTGGAAGAGCCGGGTGCCCGGCGGTCTCTGCGAGAAAGAGGTGCCGCCGATGCGCCAAATGGCGACGGGACATCAGGTGAAATGCCACCTCTCGGAAGAGGAATTTGCCTCGATGGAGCCGGTGATCAAGATGGCGGCGGAGTGAAGACCGCACTGTAAGGGGTTGATAAATAGCGCCTAACCGCACTTCAGCTCCTCAATCATCCGCTCTATCCTTGCCTTGCGTTCCGGCCCCTCGCGGGCGGCTTCGATCCGGCTGACGTAGCTCATCCTCCGGTCTGCCGGGGCGGCGCCGTAGCGGGCAAGCAAGCCGTGCTTTGAGAGTTCTGCGCGCATATCAGCGGGCATGGAGCGGGGCGGTGGCGGTGTGGCCATGGGAAACCTCTTTGCAGGTGCTTCCCGGCATGTAGTCGAGCGATCATCCACCTGCCAGATGGGTCAGACCCGCTTAGCGATAAATGACCGATGGCACCGGGTGCCTTCGGCTAAAATCGGCCAATCTATCTGATAATACTGGAAAAATTTTCTGCGCCTTGGCGCGTCAAATCTCCCATTCCTCCTGCCCCGGAGGCGGTGCGCCAAAGTGGAAGCGTGCGATTTTCCACGCCTCCCGCTCTTTCACCAGTTGCACGAAAACCGGCAGCACCGAGCCGTCAGCCCGGGTGTAGCTGCCCTTGATCCGCGCAACCTTGCCCGCGATGTTCCGACTGCTGAAGGAGAACTCGCCAGCATCGCCCCAGATCCGCTGGGCCCGAAACTCGCGCTCGAACTCTTCGGCAGAGACGGTCTGCTGCAAGTCTTGCGCCAGAAACCCATAGGCTTCTTCGTCGCTGTTGGCGTTCATCGCCGCATGCATCTCGATCACCGGATCGTCCACCTCGGTGAACACACCAACCAGCCCGGTCACGCCGCGATAGACCGTCCACGCGATGCTCCCTGCCCCGATAAGGAGCACGACAATAACGAGAGGGATCAACCACTTGCGCATCACGGTCGGCTCAGGAGCCCCAGATGACCTTCACGTAGTTCTTGGTTTCACGGTAGGGCGGCACGCCGCCGTATTTGTCTACCGCGCCGGGGCCGGCATTGTAGGCCGCCAGTGCGAGCCGCCAGCTCTTGTAGCGATTGTACATGAGCTTCAGATATTTGGCGCCACCTTCGAGGTTTTGCTTCGGATCGTGCGGGTCCACGCCCATCTTCTTGGCCGTGAAGGGCATAAGCTGCGCCAGCCCGATTGCGCCCTTGTGGCTCTTGGCCTTGGGTTTCCAGCCGCTCTCCTGCTGGATCAGCCGCAGGAACAGATCTTCCGGCACCCCATGTTTGGCCGCGGCGGCCTTGGCCATGGGCAGGTAGACGCCCCGGTAGGAGCCGGTAAAGCGCGGTCCGGTGTCGTTCTTCGACGGGGTGTTCACCGTTGGCGGCTGCAAGCGCACCGAGGCGGCGTATTGGCTGGCCGCCCGGCTGTCGAGCAGCTTGGTCTGGTTCAGAAACAGCTTTTTGCGTGATTTGGAAGAGACGCTCTCGCCCACCACTGGCGTGGCCATGCATACGCACACCACCGCCGCTATCGCTCGCTTCATGCCCCTCGGCCCCGTTTCTTGCAGGCCCCGAGGGCCCCCTTGCAACCTGTATTCTAGCGATAATCGCTCTCGCTGCCACCCCGCAATTCCGCACAACTCCGTTAGAGGCTCTGGGGCGGCGTAAACTGGTTTTTAACCACGTTCTGGTGGTGTAGCGTCAGCGAAAGATTCGAACCACAAGATATGGGGAGGGCGGCAGCATGGCCGGTTCTGTCAACAAGGTTATCCTGATCGGCAATCTGGGCCGTGATCCCGAGACACGCACGTTTCAGAACGGCGGCAAAGTGTGCAACCTGCGCATCGCGACCTCCGAGAACTGGAAAGACAAGAACACCGGCGAACGCCGTGAGCGCACCGAGTGGCACTCGGTCGCGATCTTTCAGGAAGGGCTCGTGCGGGTGGCCGAGCAGTACCTGAAAAAGGGCTCCAAAGTTTATATCGAGGGCAAGCTGCAAACCCGCAAATGGCAAGACCAGAACGGGCAAGACCGCTACTCCACCGAGGTTGTGCTGCAAGGCTTCGACGGCACGCTCACCATGCTCGACGGGCGCGGTGAAGGCGGCGGCGGGGGTGGCGGCGGCTACGGCGGCGGCTCCTCCTCGGGTGGCGGCTACGATGACCGTGGCGGCTATGACGACCGGGGCGGCAGCTCGGGCGGTGGCTACGGCGGCGGCAACGCCCCGGCGGGCGGTGACATCGACGACGAAATTCCCTTCTGATCAAAGACTTCGGGCGCGACTTTAAACAAGGTCGCGCCCACTTCTACGTTCAAACCAATCCGTGCGTCAGCGCCATTCCCGCATGCCAGAGACGGCGGACCAGTTGAGCAGCGGCATCGGCCTGACCGCAGCGATCCTCAAGACACCGGGCACCACCGATACACCCGCCACCGCCGGAACGAAGAGAACAGCCCAGGCATTGTGGCCCTCAAAGTAACCGCAGAGTTTGGGCAGTTGGTTTTGGTTCTCCCGCGCGATGCGGATCTGCTCGTCTTGCCGGATGACCTTTGTCGGCGCTTCGCCCATCGCGGTGGCCCCATGAGCGCCCATCATGCCGCTCCAGACCGCCTTGGCGCGGATCGTGCCGTCGGATTCCGGCGTGTTATCGGTGCCGACATGGGCCACAGAGGCCCCGCCGGCCGATTGATAGCGAAACAGATAGCAGCCAGACATCGGCCCGGTGAGCACACCACCAGCGAGGGCACAGGTTGTCACCTCGCCTGCGCAATACTTCAGAAAGGTAAACATCCACGGCGTTCCGCCGACGAGGTTGCGGGGGTCAGCGCCCACGTTGACCGCCGCCATTGTGGTTTGGCCCGGCATCGGTGCCACCGGGCCCGGATTGTCGGCAGCTGATTGTCCCGGGTCGATCTGGTAGGAAATACATTGGCCGATGAAATTTGTAGGATCTGGCATGACGCCCCCTATTTTTTACATCACGGAATACGCCCTGCCGAGCGTCCCCGCGGGGTTGAGTTGAGGATCGGGAGTGGTCTCATGGTCTCCTCGCGGAGCCCTGGCCTGAAAATAACTACTTGATCAAAATGACCGAGGCCCGTGCCGAGCCTCGGCATGTCTCCCATTCCAAGGGGAGCCTAGCGCGAAAGGTAAGCTCTGTCGTCAACAAAGTTTCCCCAAGGGAAGCTATCGCTCCAGCTGATCGCGCAGCACCCCGAGCACCGCCTCGCGCGGCACATCGGAGGTGACAAACGCCTCCCCGATCCCGCGCGCCAAGATGAAGCGCAGCTTGCCGTCGACCACCTTCTTGTCTTGTCCCATCAGCTCCAGCAGCGCCTCGGCGGAGGGCAGATCGCTGGGGATATCGGCCAGATCCTTCTTCATCCCCATCGCCGCCAGATGCGCCCTTACCCGGCTAGGGGCTTCCTGCGCGCATAGGCCCAGACGAGCGGAGAGCTCGAAGGCCAGCGCGCAGCCAATCGCTACGCCTTCGCCATGCAGCAAGCGGTCGCCATAGCCGGTGGCCGCCTCCAGCGCGTGGCAGAAGGTGTGGCCGAGGTTCAGCAGCGCACGGTCGCCCTGCTCTGTCTCATCACGCAGCACGATCTCGGCCTTCATCTCTACCGAGCGGCGCACCGCATAGGCCCGTGCCTCGCGGTCGCCCGCGGCAAGGGCGGGGCCGTTCTGCTCCAGCCATTCAAAGAACCGGGCGTCGCCGAGAAGCCCGTATTTTTGCACCTCGCCATAGCCTGCAAGAAAATCCCGCGTGGTGAGGCTTTCCAGCGCCAGAATGTCGGCCAGCACGAGGCTGGGTTGGTGGAAGGCCCCCACGAGGTTTTTGCCCAATGGCGAGTTGATGCCGGTTTTCCCGCCCACCGAGCTATCGACCTGCGCCAGCAGCGAGGTTGGGACCTGAACGAAGCGCACGCCCCGGCGCAGCACCGCAGCGGCAAAGCCTGCGAGGTCTCCGATGACGCCCCCGCCAAGGGCCACGACGACATCGCGCCGCTCGACTCGCTCTGCGATGAGCCACTCAACGGTCTTGCCCAGATGCTCCCAGTTCTTGGTTGCCTCGCCAGCAGGCAGCACAAGCGACACAAGCTCGATGCCTTCGGCCTTCAGACCGGCCTCCAACGCGCCAAGATGCGCCTCCGCGACATTGCTGTCGGTCACCACGGCCACACGCTTTCGGGCCAGCAAGGGCGCAATCTCCTTGCCCGCTCCGGCAATCAGCCCCTCGCCGATCCGCACGTCATATTCGCGGCCCGGCAGGGCGACAGGCACGGTGGTGGTCATAGGCTTTCCCTCATGCTTTCAGTCTGTTGCGAGCACATCTTCACGCGTGGCCAAAACCTTGATGACCTGCTCCACCATATCGGCGATGGAGTATTCTGCCCGGGCCTGCGCGGTAAGCTCGGCCTTGGCGTAGGCGGGCTCGCGCGTGGCGATAAGTTCCTCCAGCGTGGCGCGCGGATTTGCGGTGCGCAGGAGCGGACGGGTGGTTTTGTGTTTGACCCGGCTCCACAGCAGATCGGTATCGGCCTTCAGCCAGAGCGCCACCCCTTTGCGGTGAATCACCTCGCGATTATCGGCCGACAGATAGGCTCCACCGCCAGTCGAGAGGATACCCACCTGCCCCTCCAGCAGCCGCGACAGCACCTCCGCCTCCCGCGCCCGGAAGAAGGCCTCGCCATCGCGCTCGAAGATCTCGGCAATGCTCATGTTCGCCGCCTGCACGATAGCCTCATCGCTATCCAGAAACGGCACGCCCAACCGCTTGGCCAGTGCTGTGCCAATCGCCGTCTTGCCCGAGCCCATCATGCCCACGAGGGCCACTGTCTTTTTCAGCCGTTCCGCCAATCTCTTGGCACCTTCCTGCCGGTCAAAAAAATTTGTCGCCCTCAATGGCGTGAACTCGGGCGGATTGCCATATATAATCGTGACCATCGGGGGGCGAGGCAAAATAACAAGGGCAGGACAGCAGGGCATATGGTCCGATTTCTCAAACTCATCGTGGTACTACTGGTGCTTGCCTTCATCGGGCTGGTAGGGTTTGCCTATCTGGGCGATCTCAGCCCCGAGATGGAAGAGGTGCGCGAGCCGGTGGAGCTCGACGTGGATTGACGATGAAAATTTCGCATGCGTTCGGGTGGGCAACGGTCGGGGTGATAAGCCTCGGTACAGGAGCAATGGCTCAGGACGCGCCGATTTCTTCCATCGACTGGCTGTCTGACAGCCTTTCAACGCCGGTTGTGGCAGTTGCGCCTTCCAATGAGCCGCCAGTGGCCAATTCGGCCGGGATCGAGACGGTCACCGTCTCGCCCCTTGGTGCGCCATCGCCTGATGGGATTGGCCTGATCGGACGCCGGGAGGCGGGATTTCCGGGCAACCTCTGGGGCGATTCCGAGCTGGACAGATTGCGCCGGCTGATTGCGGAGATGCCGATAGAGCAGCTTCCGGCCCAGCAGGAGCTGATCCGCCTGCTGCTGCTGACCGAGCTTGACCCGCCCATCGGGGCCGGGCCGGAGGGGCTGTTGTTTCAGGCCCGTATTGATGCGCTTCTGGCCCGCGGTGCGGTGGATGAGGCTGCCGAGATGCTGAAGCGGACAGGCTCGAAGGCTCCGGCAATCTTTCAGCGCAGTTTCGATGTGGCCTTGCTCCAGGGGCATGAGGATGCGGGTTGCCAACAGCTTCGGGCCACGCCGGGCATTTCGCCCAGCTATTCGACCCGCATCTTTTGCCTCGCCCGCACGGGCGATTGGCAGACAGCCGCGCTCACCCTCGATACGGCCAAGGCGCTTGGGCACCTCGATGCAGAGGAAGACGCCCTGCTGGCCCGCTTTCTGGACCCGGAGCTGGCCGATGGCGCCGCGCCCTTGCCAGCGTTCAAACGCCCGTCGCCGCTGATCTACCGGATGCTCGAAGCCATCGGAGAGCCGGTGCCAACGGCTCAGCTGCCGCTTGCCTTTGCCCATGCCGATCTGCGTGAAACTGCTGGTTGGCGGGCGCGGATCGGGGCTGCGGAGCGGCTTGCACGGGTCGGCAGCCTTGCGCCCGAGCGGCTGCTTGAAATCTGGTCGGAGCGGCAGCCTGCGGCTTCGGGCGGGGTTTGGGACCGGGTTGATGTGATGCAGCGCCTTGATGGCGCGCTGAGCGATGGTGACGCGGATGCGGTGGCCAAGCTGCTGCCCGGGGCATGGGCGCAGGCCGAGAGCGCTCATCTGGAACTGCCTTTTGCTGGCCTCTTCGGCACCCGGCTGGAGGATGTGGTGCTGAGTGGCCAAAGCGCCGTGCTGGCCTTCCGCATTGGTCTGCTGACCGATGGCTACGAGCGACTTGCGCTCACCCAACCCGCACCGCCCGGCGCATCAGATGCCTATCTTTCCGCGCTCGCCCGTGGGCTGCCGCAAGACGCCGAGGCGCCAAACAGCCTTGCCGAGGCGATCACCGAGGGCTTTACCAGCACGGCCCTGCCCGAAGCCCTCTCCCGCCCCATCGCGGACGGGCGGATTGGCGAGGCCATCCTGCTGGCGATGGAAACCTTGGAGAATGGGGCTGAGGGCGATCTGGATGATGTTACCGCCGCCATCGCCTTCCTGCGCAGCGTCAGCCTTGAGGACACCGCACGCCGCTATGCGTTGCAACTGATGCTGCTCGACCGGCAGGCCTGAGGCCAATGGACGCCACCGCACACCGCTGGATCAGCGCCTTCCTCGCAGCGCAAGCCGCCGAACTGAATGCCGCCAAGAACACCCAGCTGGCTTATGGCCGCGATCTCACTGATTTTGCCGAGTTTCTCGACCGGAAGGCCAGCCAGATGGCCAGTGCCGACAGGGCGGTGATTGAGGACTATCTCGTAGATTGCGAGGCGCAGGGGCTGGCCAAATCCACCCGGGCGCGCAGGCTTTCGGCCATCAAGCAGCTGTATCGCTTTGCCTTTGAAGAGGGCATGCGCGCCGACAACCCCGCGCTTCAGATCAAGGGGCCGGGCCGCTCCAAGGCGCTACCCAAAACGCTCTCACCCGAGGAGGTGGAACGGTTGCTCGCCGCGGCCCCGGAAACCGGGCGCGGCGATGACCGGCTGCGGAACGCCTGCCTGATGCAGCTGCTCTATGCGACCGGGATGCGCGTGAGCGAGCTGGTCTCTCTGCCCATCCAGGCCGCACGCGGCGACCCAAGGATGTTGCTGGTGCGCGGCAAGGGCGGCAAGGAGCGGATGGTGCCCCTCTCGCCGCCTGCCCGCGCGGCCCTTTCGACATGGCTGCAGGCGCTTGATACCTCGCAGGAGCAGGCCAAGCAGGAGCGCGGTGTGGTGCCCTCGCGCTTTCTTTTTCCTTCCACCTCGAAAGAGGGCCATCTGACCCGACATCGCTTTTACGCGTTGATCAAGGAGATCGCCGTGGTGGCCGGAGTTTCGCCTGCGAAGGTCACGCCGCACCGCCTGCGCCACGCCTTTGCCACCCATTTGCTGGCCGGGGGTGCGGACCTGCGGTCCATTCAGGTGCTGCTCGGCCATGCCGATATCTCGACGACCGAAATTTACACCCATGTGCTGGAAGAGCGGTTGAAAGAGCTGGTGCTGGAGCACCACCCGCTGGCGAAGGGCTAACGCGGCTGGCGGGGGTAAGCCACTGCGGTTATTGCGGAAAATAGATCAGCGAAGAAGCGTCCCATTCCAGCCGCGCAGATGTGCCGCGCTCCAGCACCGGACGTCCGGCGCGGTTTTTCATTGAAACGGTTAGCCGCTCTGGTGCGCCGGGAAGGGCGATTTCGTAATAGGTCATGTCGCCGTAGTAGATCACCTCGGCCACTTCGCCCTCGGCCACTTCGCTCCGCGCCTGCTCACCTTCGAACAGCACCTGAAGGCTCTCGGGCCGCACGCCCACGGCCCCGGAGCCGTTGACGAAACCTGCGGGGCATTGATCCTGCTCGATGACGGTGCGCCCAAGACCGGCGATATCAACGACAATATCGCGGCCCTCTTCCAGCTTCCCGTCTGCGGGGAGGAAGTTCATCACTCCGATGAAATCCCCGACCCGGCGGTTGACCGGGCGGCGGTAAAGCTCCTGCGGCGGGGCGAGTTGGGCGATCTGGCCGTCGAACATGACGGCGATGCGATCGGACATGATGAGAGCTTCTTCCTGATCGTGGGTCACGAGGATGAAGGTGATTCCCACCTGCCGCTGGAGCCTGCGCAGCTCGCTTTGCATCTGTTCGCGCAGCTTTTTGTCGAGCGCAGAGAGTGGCTCGTCGAGCAGCAGCACTTTGGGCTCGAGAATCAGGGCGCGGGCTAGCGCCACCCGTTGGCGTTGCCCGCCCGAAAGCGCATGGGCCGCCCGGCCGCCGTAGCCACCGAGGCCGACCATCTCCAGCGCGGCCTCGATCTTCTTGGCTTTCTCCGCTGGGGCCAGCCCAGAGCGCCGCAGCCCGAAGCCCACGTTTTGCGCCACGGAAAGGTGTGGAAACACGGCGTAGGACTGGAACACCATGTTGGTGGGGCGCTTGTTGGCAGGCACCCCCGCCATATCTTGGCCGTCGATCAGAAGCGCGCCGGTGCTGGGTGTTTCGAAGCCCGCGATGATGCGCAGCAGCGTGGTCTTGCCGCAGCCTGATGGCCCGAGCAGCGAGAAAAATTCGCCCTCGCCGATCTCGGCTTCGATGCCCTTGAGCACTTCGACATCACCGAAGCTCTTGGTGAGGCCCGAAAGGCTGATGAGTGGTTTCATGTCAGAGGAATCCCCCGGTGTCCTTGGCCCCTGCCCGCTTCAGCCCGCGCCGCCGCATGATTTCGGCCATCGTCAGCAGCACGACCGATGCTGCCACCAGAATGGTGCCAAGGGCCATGATGATGGGCAGCTTTTGCGGAAAGCGGAGTTGCGACCAGATGTAAACCGGCAGCGTGGGCTCCGCGCCGGTGAGGAAGAAAGCGATGATGAACTCGTCGAGCGAGATGGTGAAAGAAATCAGCAGCGAGGCGATGATGCCCGGCATGATCAGCGGCAGCGTGACCAGCCGAAAGGTGCTGGCGGGCGTTTCGCCAAGGTCGATCGCGGCCTCTTCCAGCGAGGTGTCGAGCGATTGATAGCTGGCGTTGAGGATGGCCACGGCGAAGGGGGTGCAGATGAGCGTGTGGCCGAGGATCACAGTCCAGCTGGAGAGCGGCGCGCCGAGGATCGAGACGATCACCACCAGCAGCGAGACGCCGACGATGATCTCGGGCAGCACCAGTGGCACCATGATAAGCCCCATGATTGTGCCCTTGCCCGGGAAGCGATAGCGCACCCCGGCCCGCGCCGCGCAGAGGCCAAGCAGCGTGGCCAGCACCGAGGAGGTGACGGCAATGATGAGCGAGGTTTTGACCGAGCCTGTCAGCGCTGGAACGCCGGTGAGGCCCTTGAACCATTCGGTGGTGAAGCCCTGCAGCGGGAAGGCGATGACTGAGCTTTCGTTGAAGGCGAAGAGCGGCAGCAGGAAGATCGGCGCGTAGAGAAACACCAGATAGGCCACTGCATAGAGCCAGAGCCACCCGCCGCGCTTTGCCAGCCAGCCGCTCATTTGCCCCCCTTCACCCAGCGCATCGTGGCCAGCACGATACCGAGCGAGATGAGCGAGACAGAGAGCATGGCGATCACCGCCAGCGCGGCCCCCATCGGCGCGTTGTTGAGCTTGAGAAACTGGGTTTGGATCATGTTGGCAATCATCAGTCCGTCCGGCCCGCCAACCAGCCGGGGTGTAACATAGTCCCCGATGGTCGGGATGAAGACGATGAGGATGGCCGCGACCACCCCGGGCATCGCCAGCGGCAGGGTGACACGGGTGAAGGTGCGAAACATGCCTTCGCCAAGATCGCGGGAGGCCTCGAGCAGGGAGCGGTCTATCTTTTCCAGCGCCACGAAGATCGGCAGGATCGCGAAGGGGGCGAAGGCATGGGCCAGGGTGATGACCACGGCATTGGCGTTGTAGAGGATGAAGGTGAGCGGTTCGTCAATGATCCCAAGCCCTTGGAGCGAGGAGTTGAGCACGCCGTTGTAGCCGAGGATCACCTTCCAGAGGAACACCCGGATCAGGTAGCTGGTCCAGAACGGGATGGTGATCAGGAAGATCCAGAGCGATTTGCGCTCTGGCCGAACGTAGAAGGACACGAAATAGGCGATGGGGAAGGCCAGCACCACGGTGGCAAGGGTGACGGCCCCCGAGATCAGCAACGAGCGACCCAGGAGCAGCATGTAGAGCGGCTCGGTGAAGGCCTCGCGGTAGTTCTTGAGGGTGAAGGTGCGGTCGAGCGTTAGAAAATCCTGCGACCAGAACGACAGGAGCAAAACGGCCCCAAGCGGGACGGCGAGGAGCAACACGGCATAGAGCCCCGGCGGGGCGGCCAGCAGCAACCCCTTCTTCGCGTCGCTCAGACCATGGCCTGCGCTCAATCCTTCGTCCCCCGAGAGCATTACCGTCGTTCGCCTGAGGTTATGCGAAACACAGGCACGCTCAAGGGCTGATTTGCGGCAGTGCAGCGGAAGATAGGGGAGGAATCAAATGGGGCGTGCTTCCAATGAAACACGCCCCAGGAGATCGTGAATAGATATAGGTCAGGAATGCAGCCCTGTCAAGGGATCGTCATGTGACGCGGCGTCAGGAGCATGCTTGGAGTGGGGCCGCCGTTTGGGCTCTGGCTCCCGCTCGGGTGCGAAAGGGCTGTGCGCGAAGAAAATCCATATACCAATGCGGAGCAACGATTTACCGGGGGTTATACCACGCAGCGCAACACCGTTTTCTCTTTTTTTCCTACTGCGGCGGTCGCCGTGCTGGCTGGCCCGGCGCTGGCGCACACCGGCGAGGGCTTGGCGGGCGGCCTGCTCTCGGGCTTGCGGGCGGGCATTGCCGTGGGCGGGGCCGTGCTGCTGGGCGCGCTGGATGAGCACCCTTTCGGCACACTGCCGGTTTCGATCTACGCCGGGATCTGCTTTGCCACCCTGCTTCTGGCCGTCGCCATCACCGCCCTTGTCAGGATGAGCTTTGACCGCCGGGGCGAGGACAAGTGGCTCGCGATCACATGGCGCACCGGCGCCTCGTGGTGCGCCGGGATGTTGCTGCTTGCGTTGGCTTTCGAGCTGCGACCGCCCGTGTGAGCGCAAAAGAAAAGGGCCGCAACTGTGCGGCCCTTTCCAAATCTCTGACACCAGCCTCAGCGCTTGGAGAACTGGAAGCTCTTGCGGGCCTTCGGCCGACCGTACTTCTTACGCTCGACGACGCGGCTGTCGCGGGTGAGGAAGCCGGCGGCTTTGAGGGCGCCACGCAGCGAGGGTTCGTAAAGCTGCAGGGCCTTGGAGATGCCGTGTTTCACCGCACCAGCCTGACCGGTCAGACCGCCGCCTTTGACGGTGGCCATCACGTCGAACTCGCCTTCAACGCCAGCAACCTGGAAGGGCTGGCGCAGGATGAGTTGCAGCACGGGACGGGCAAAGTACTTGTCCTGGTCCTTGCCGTTGACGATGACCTTGCCGGAGCCCGGCTTGATCCAGACGCGGGCGACCGCATCTTTCCGCTTGCCGGTGGCGTAGGCACGACCCAGCTCGTCGCGCTGGGGCTCGCGGTTGATTATTTCTTCAGCGACGGGGGCCGAACCTTCGGCGACCGTGCCCAGCTCTTCGAGCGAATTCACTTGGTCAGCCATTTATCAGACCCTCGTGTTCTTTTTGTTCATGGATTTGACGTCCAGCACTTCGGGGCTCTGGGCCTCGTGCGGGTGCTCGGCGCCGGCGTAGACACGCAGGTTGGTCATCTGAACGCGGCTCAGCTTGTTGCCGGGCAGCATGCGCTTGACGGCCTGCATCACCACGCGCTCGGGGTACTTGCCCTCGAGGATCTGGCCGGTCGTGCGGGACTTGATGCCGCCCGGGTAGCCAGTGTGCCAGTAGTTCGGCTTTTCACGCTTGTTGCCGGTCAGCTGGATCTTGTCGGCATTGATGATGATCACGTTGTCGCCCATGTCTTGCGACGGGGTGAACGTGGCTTTGTGCTTGCCGCGGAGGCGGTTGGCGACGATCGAGGCGAGGCGACCCAGAACCACGCCTTCGGCGTCGATCAGGATCCACTTCTTGTCGATGTCTGCCGGGGTGGCAGTAAAGGTTTTCATGTGTCGGTCCTCTTGCGCCGCACGAGCGGGTGCGGCTGTAGCATTCGATTGGGCCGTTCTAAGCATTCGGGGCGGCCAGTCAAGAGGCGCAGGATGGAATAAATAAAGCTATTTCAGCGGCTTATAATTAAGGTATTATTTTACCCCACATTTGGGGCCGGTTTTGGCGGGATCGCATAGGTCAGGCTGGCGCGGGCAACCACCGCCGACTGCCCTTCGGAGCGAATATGGCACTCGCCCACGGCAAGGGAGCGACCAAGTTTCAGCAGGCGCGTGGTGCAAATCAGATCGCGCCCGGCTTCGGGTTTGCGCATGAAGTCGATCGCGCAATTGGTTGTGACGGTCAGGGCCACCGGCCCGATGCGCGACAGAACGGCGAAATACATGCCCACATCCGCAAGGCCGAACATGGAAGGCCCCGAGATGGTGCCGCCGGGCCGCAGGTGCTTGTCTTGCGTCAGCAGCCGAACCACCACGCCATCGGCGGTGATCTCCTCCACCGAAAAGTCGCCGATCACCTGTGTAAACTCGGTTTCGACGAAGCGCTCCAGCGCGGCCTTGTCCATTACCGTTTTGTCCAGCATTCCGCTCCCCTTGCGCTTTTCCGGGCTGCGGCCCAGAGTTTCTGCCAATGGGGAGAATGGCAAGATGAGTGAGCCTGTGCTGACCCGGGTTGACCGGGGAAACGTTGCGGAACTGACACTGAACCGGCCGGGCGCGCTCAATGCGCTTTCTGACGGGCTACTTGCGGCGCTGACAGATGAGATCGCCGCCTTGAGAGAGGATGGCCGCATTCGGGTGGTGATCCTGCGGGGGGCGGGCAAGGTGTTTTGCGCGGGCCATGACCTTAAGGAGATGCAGGCCGGGCGGCAGGCAGAGGACCGGGGCCGGGCGTATTTTGAGGATCTCTTCGCCCGCTGCTCCGCCGTGATGATGGGGCTGCAGGCCCTGCCCCAGCCGGTGATTGCGCAGGTGCATGGCATCGCCACCGCCGCCGGCTGCCAGTTGGTGGCCAGTTGTGACATGGCGGTGGCGGCGGAGGGCACGCGGTTTGGGGTGAATGGCGTCAACATCGGCCTGTTCTGTTCGACCCCCATGGTGGCGCTGTCGCGCAATGTGGCACCGAAGGTGGCCTTTGAGATGCTGACCACGGGCGAGTTCATCGACGCGGCGCGTGCCCGCGAGGTGGGACTGGTAAACCGCGTGGTGCCCGAAGCCGCGCTTGAGGGCGAGACCCGCAGCCTTGCCGAGACCGTCGCGGGCAAGCTCACGGCCGCCGTGAAGATCGGAAAGCGGGCGTTTTATGACCAGCTCCCGATGACAACCGCCGAGGCCTATGCCCATGCCTCAGCGGTGATGGTCGAGAACATGCTTTGGCGCGACACCGACGAGGGGATCAAAGCCTTCATCGAGAAGCGCCCGCCCGATTGGCAGGACTAACCTCGCGCAAAAGGTTTACGATCGGTTGAAACGGGCGTGCGGGATGGCGGGGCACGCCCCCCCGCGCCGCGAATCGCCCGCGCCGTTGGGGCCGGCCTTAGAGCCGGTAGATCGCGCTGAACTTCTCTTCGAGATAATCCAGCAGCGGCGCTTCCGACGGCTCGAAGCCGCAGGCGTGGGTTATGGTTTCGCGCGGGGGGCGCAGCCCGCCGTGCTGTTGCAGGTTTTCGCGCAGCCAAGCTGTGGCCGGGGTGGCATCGCCCGAGGCGAGCGCGACATCGACACCGGGCACCGCGTCGCGCAGGGCCTTGTTCAGGCAACCGGCGTAGACGTTGCCCAAGCTGTAGGTTGGGAAGTAGCCGAAGAGGCCGACGGACCAGTGCACATCTTGCAGGCAGCCGTTGGAGGGCTTGTCGACCGGGTAGCCGAAGTCGCGCTCGAAGCGGGCGTTCCATGCTTCTTCAAGGTCTGCCGCTTCCAGCTTGCCTGCCACGAGGTCGCGCTCGAGGTCGAAGCGCAAGAGGACGTGGAGGTTGTATTGCACCTCGTCGGCCTCGGTGCGGATGTAGCCGGGCTTCACCTTGTTGACGGTGGCATAGAAGGCATCGGCATCAAGACCGAGCGGGCCGAAGGCCTCTTCCATCTGGCTGTGCAGCCAGCCGGTGAAGGCGCGGGAGCGGCCCATCTGGTTTTCGTAGATGCGGCTCTGGCTTTCATGCACGCCCATTGAGACCCCCTGCCCCATCGGGGTGAGCAGGTAGTCTTGCGAGATGTTCTGCTCGTAGCAGGCGTGGCCGACCTCGTGGATGGTGGAATAAAAGCAGTTGAACGGGTCATCCTCGGCGACGCGGGTGGTGATGCGCACGTCATTGCCGGAGCCGGAGCTGAAGGGGTGGACGGCCTTGTCGATCCGGCCGCGGGAGAAGTCATATCCGAAGGCCTCGGCCAGCTTGTTGGAGAGCGCAAGCTGCGCAGCCTCGCCATAGGTGCCGGCGAGCGCCTCGGGCTGGTGGCTGGCGCCGAGAATTTTCTCACGCAGGTCGACGAGGCGTGGGCGGAGCGCGCCGAACATCGCCTCAAGGTCGGCGGCCTTGGCGCCGGGCTCGTAGTCATCCAGCAGCGCGTCATAAAGATCGCCGCCATCGGCCAGCGCGGCGGCCTCCTCGCGCTTGAGCTTGAGCACCTCATCCAGCACGGGGACGAAGGCCGCCACATCTTCGGCGGCACGGGCCTCGGCCCATTTGCCTTGGGCGATGGAGGTTGTTTTGGCCAGCGCTGCGGCGAGTTTGGAGGGCAGTTTGGTGGTGCGTTCGAAGCTGCGGCGGATCAGCCGGAGGGCCGCCTCGCCTGCCGCATCGGGGGCTTCGGCGGCCTCCAGCCACTCACCCACGCGGGGGTCGATCTTGCGGGCGTGCAGCACGCCGGAGAGCGCCGCGATCTCGTCGCCGCGTTGCTCGGCGGAGCCGCGGGGCATCATTGTTTCCTGATCCCAGCCAAGGCGGCCCATGACCTGGCCAAGGGCCTCGGTCTCGCGGCTGTGGGCCATGAGGTCTTCAAATGCGGTCATGTCAGAGTCCTTCGCGGAGCGTTCCGGCCTTGGGGTAGCCCGCAAGGAAGCGGGCACGGATGATAACGACCCAAAGCGCCACGCCAAGCGCCTGATGGGTGATGGCGATGTGCCAGGGGGCGGAGTGCATCACGGTGACGATGCCGAGCACCACCTGCCCGAAGAGCAGCACCAGCGCCCAATCAAACGCACGGCGGGTGGCGGCATAGGCGGAACGGCGCGAGCGGACCCAGGCGAAGATGGCGAAGGCGAAGAGCGCGTAGGCCACCATGCGGTGGATGAATTGCACAGTGCCATCATTCTCGAAGAAGTTGCGCCAAAGCGGCTCGATCTCCCACATGCCGGGGGGCGTGAAGCCGCCCGCCATCAGCGGCCAGTCGATGTAATTGCGGCCCGCGTCGATGCCCGCCACCAGCGCACCGATGAGGATTTGCAGGAAGGCGAAGTGCATCAGCCCGGTGCCCAGCCCCCAGACCCGGCGCTCGCGGGCGCGGCGGGCCTGCATGATCTCGCGCTCGGGGCGCGACAGCAGCAGGATATACCACGCCAGCAAGCCAAGGATGGCGAAAGCGAGGCCCAGGTGGGTGGCGAGGCGGTAGGAGGCAACGTCGGTCATCTCGCCGGAGAGGCCGGAGTAGACCATCCACCAGCCGATAGAGCCCTGAATGCCGCCGAGCACGCCGGGGATCAGCAGGCGGAGCTTCCAGCCGGTGGGGATTTGGCCGCGCAGCAGGAACCAGAGGTAGCCGACCGCCCAGACCAGCCCGATCAGGCGGCCAAGCTGGCGGTGCCCCCATTCCCACCAATAGATTGTTTTGAACTCGGCAAGGCTCATCCCCTTGTTTTGCAACTCATACTCGGGGATCGTCTTGTACTTGTCGAAGGCGATGGCCCAATCGGCCTCGTTCAGCGGCGGGATGGCGCCCTTGATCACGTTCCACTCGGTGATCGAAAGGCCGGAGTCGGTGAGCCGGGTGAGGCCGCCGACGATGATCATCACCACCACGAGGGCGAAGAGCAGCATCAGCCAGCCCCGGATGGCAAGGCGTGCGCCACCCCGGCTGCCCTTGTCGATCAGCCCGGTTTCGCGGGGTGCTGTGCGCGGGGCCTCGCCCTCGCTGACCTCTTCGAAGATGCTGCGTTTTCCGGCCATGGTGGTTCCTATGCTCGGGGCCTCTTTCGCGCTCTCAGGTAGCGCGGGGAGGCCGCGGCCTCAAGAGCCGCCGCCGGACGACTTGCCGCGCAGCAACTGGCGCAGGGCACCGTGGAGCATTTGCACATCCGGGCGGGTGAGCATGAGGCGGGGCCACATGTTGCGCAGGACCAGCTTCATCCCGGCGGCCTTCTCGGCGGGGAAGAAAAACCCGGCCTCCTCAAGACGCTCCTCCCAGTGATCGCCAAGCTTTTCGACCTCTACCGCAGAGGCAGGCTCGGCGGGGGCCTCGGTGCCGCGCGGAAGCGTGTGGCGGCCATATTCATAAGCCATCAGCAGCACGGCCTGGCCGAGATTGAGCGAGAAGAATTCGGGGTTGACCGGCACGGTGATGATGGCGCTGGCGCGGGCGACATCCTCGTTTTCCAGCCCGGCCCGCTCGGGGCCGAAAAGCACCGCCACCTTCTGGCCAGCAGCGGCGCGGCGGCGGGCGTCGGCCATGGCTTCTTCTGGTGTCAGAACCGGCTTGGTGAGGCCCCGCCCCCGGGCCGTTGTGGCATAGACCATGCGGCAATCGGCCACCGCGTCGGCCACGCTTTCGTGCAGGTCTGCGCCGTCGAGCACCCGCCCTGCGCCGCTGGCAAGCGCTGCCGCACGCGGATTTGGCCAGCCGTCACGCGGGGAGACGAGGCGCATTCTGTCGAGGCCGAAGTTCCACATCGCGCGGGCTGCCGCGCCGATGTTTTCGCCCATCTGCGGGCGCACGAGCACAAATACCGGGTCTGCCATTTGCTGCGCCTTTCTTGCCTCGCATCACGGCGCGGGTGATACGATGGGACGCAGGGCCAGACAAGCGGTGCTTTGGAAGGGAGCGACAATGGCGTGGGACGAGGAGGTGGCCGAGCGGCTGCGCGAGGGGCTCATGGGCGTGCCGGAGGTGAGCGAACGCAGGATGTTTGGCGGGATTTGCTTTATGATCCGGGGCAATATGGCCTGCGTCGCATCGGGGCGCGGCGGTGCGTTCTTTAGGGTGGGCAAGGCACGCGAGGCCGAGGCGCTGGCGCTGCCGGGGACAGCCCGGATGGTGATGGGAGGGGCCGAGAAGGCCGGGTTTATTCATGTCGACCGGGGCACTCTGGAGGAGGAAGATATTTTCGATGGGCTGATGCGGCTTTGCCTGAGCTTCGTGGAACCGATGCCGGCAAAGTAGCCAAGCCCGCAAAACCCCGATATAGGGCCTGAAACCGAAGATAATGGAGCCGAAAATGGCCGATGCGCCCGATGTGCCGCAGATCTACCTGATCACCCCGCCGACGCTGGAATTGTCGAGCTTTCCCGGTAAGTTGGCCGGTGTTCTTGATGCCGTGGACGTGGCCTGCGTGCGGCTGGCTTTGGCGACGACGGATGAGCGCGAGGTGGCACAGGCGGCCGACAGCCTGCGCGAAGTGGCCCATGCCCGGGATGTGGCGCTGGTGATCGAGGCGCATGTGCAGATGGTCGAGCGGCTGGGGCTGGACGGGGTGCACCTGACGGATGGGGCGCGCAGCGTGCGGGCCGCGCGCAAGGCGCTGGGCGAGGATGCCATCGTTGGTGCCTTCTGCGGCGCGTCGCGGCATGACGGGATGAGCGCCGGTGAAGCGGGCGCGGATTACGTGAGTTTTGGCCCGGTATCAACGACTTCGCTGGGCGACGGCACCCAGGCGGAAGACGAGCTTTTCCAGTGGTGGAGCCAGGTGATCGAGGTGCCCGTGGTGGCCGAGGGCGGCCTCAGTGCGGGGCGCGTTGCGGCGCTGGCCGGGATGACGGACTTCTTTGGAATCGGCCCCGAGATCTGGGGCGAGGACGACCCGGCGGAAGCGCTGAAGAGTCTGATGGCGGGTGCCCTCTGAGCGCTGTGCGGTGATGCACAACTCCCACTGAAAACGGCGTTAAGTGCAGAAATACCACAGGCACAAGTGATGCACATCCTATGCACAACCGATACCTCCTTGGTTTTTGCACAACCGGGGGCGTTAAGCAGGCGTGCGCAGCGGATTGGCCGGCCTCCGGTGTCTCAACTCTTTGGGGGCCTTTGCCCCGCTCGTCGCAGGTGCCACGTGGAGCGTCAGGGCCGATGGCCGGAGCCGAGCCGGGGCTTCAGCCCATCGCGCACCGCCGCTTCGCAGGCCGCTGCCAGCGCCTTGCGGCCCCCTGCCCCGGCAACCGGGATTGGCGCGTGAAAGACGATTTCCACCGCGCCTTGCCGCCGCGCGCCGAGCACGCGAAGCAGGCCGGAGCCGAAGTCCATGTCTCCCCACCAGCCGTAGAAGCGCGGGTCTTCTCCCGGCGGCGCTTGGTAGGCGACGGTGACGGGCTGGATGTGCAGGATCTCGGGCATGTCGTGGGTGTAGAAAGCCTGAAACAGCGTGGGCTTGAAGGGCAGCACGCGCAGACCGTCGGTTGACGTGCCCTCGGGGAAGAAGAGCAGGCGGTGGTTCATCCGCAGCCGCTCTTCGAACACTGCTTGCTGGGCCTTGGCCTCGCGCCGGTCGCGCCGGATGAAGACGGTGCCGGTGGCGCGCGCCAGCCAGCCGATGCCGGGCCAGCCTGCCACCTCGGATTTGGCAACGTAATAGATGCGCTGGGGCGCGTTGAGGGCGTAGATGTCGAGCCAGCTTGCGTGGTTGGCGACGATCGCGCCGCGATGCCGCATGGGGGTGCCGTGGGTGCGGTGCTTCATGCCGAGGCAGAGGAAGGCCGCCTTGCAGACGAACTGCGTGATGAAGGGCGTGACCGGGCGGTGGTGGCCGCAGAGCGGACGCTCGACAAGGCGGACCAGCAGGAGCAGCGCGAGGCAGCCGAAGGTGATGAGGCCAAGGGGCAGACCGCGCAGGATGACCCGCGCCCAGCCGAGCGGACCGAGGCGCGGAGGCGGCAGCGGGGATGCGCCTTGCCAGAGCGGACCCTGGCTTGGGCTTTGCTCGGTGTGGTGCTGGCTCAAGGGGCGCGGTCTTTGCGGTAGATCGCCACCTGGCGTGGGCTGACCTGCGTGGCGTCGAGCACGAGGCAGACATCGGTGGTGTTGAAGGCGTGATCGAGAAAGGCCCCCTGCCCGACCCAGCCGCCGAGGCGCAGGTAGGCCTTGATCAGCGCGGGCACGGCGCGCATGGCCTCGGGGCGGTTGAGCTGGGTTTCGGGCAGAATGTTCATGGCGCGGCCATTGGGGGGCAGCACCTCGGGGCGGAGCGCGGCGGGGGCGAGGTGGCTGTGGTGGAGCAGCGAGAGCGGCGCGGCGAGGGCTTGCAGATCGGTGCCGTGGAAGGAGGCGGTGCCAAAGAGCACCTCGATGCCACGCTCCTCGACGTAATCCCACAGGGCGCCCCAGAGGTGGAACATGGCCATGCCGCCGCGATACTCGGGCGCGAGGCAGGAGCGGCCAAGCTCCAGCAGATTGCGGCCGGAGGTTTTGAGCGGGGTGAGGTCGTATTCGCCTTCGGTGTAAAAGCCGCCTGCGGCTTCGGCCCGGGTGCCGGGCAGCAGGCGATAGACGCCTACGACCTTGCCTTCGCCTTCGCCCGCACCTTCGCCCGCGTGGTCGATCAGCAAGAGGTGGTCGCAATGGGCATCGAAGGGGTCGGCCTCGAGGCGGGCGTCATGATCGACCATCTCGCCATCGCCGCCCAGCTCGGCCACGAAAACCTCGTAGCGCAGGCGTTGGGCGGCGCGCAGGTCGGCCTCGTCAGCCGCCAGTCGCAGCTCGAATTTCGGCGCTTCGGCGTCCATCCTGCGTGCCCTTCGGCCCTCCATTGCCGCCCGTCTCCGGGCTTTTAGGCAGCCCGCCGCGATGGCGCAACCCGGGTGGGCTCTGGCTGGCACGGGGGTCGCATTAATGTCATGTTAACCAAGACCCGCGTAGGTCATCGGTTAAAGACGATTTCCAGGAGGATGCGCTTGCCGTCGATTGTCACTTTGCCTGCGTGCTCGAAATTCACGGTGATGCGCCCGCCGATGTTTGATTGCACCTGTCCCAGCCCCCAATCGGGCTCATCAGGGTGGCGCACCAACATGCCCGGTTCGAGGATTGCGTTGAGATCTGAGGCCATTGGGCTTTCTCCGGAGGGCGACCATGGACGATGACTTCGACCTGGCGGCGCGGTTGGCGTCGCGGATCTGCCACGACCTGATCAGCCCGGTTGGGGCCATCGGCAACGGGGTGGAATTGCTGGCGATGGCAGGGCTGCAAAACAGCCCGGAGCTGGCACTTGTAGATGACAGCGTGAAGAATGCGCAGGGCAGGATCAAGTTTTTCCGCATCGCCTTTGGCCGCGCCGAAGAGGGACAGGCGGTGAGCGAGGCGGAGATACTGGCCACGCTGGCAGACTACCTTGGCGGCGGGCGTGTGCAGGTGGATTGGCCGGCACCCGGAACGGTTGGCCGGGCGGAGCTGCGGGCGATATTTTTGGCGATCAACTGCCTTGAGATCGAGCTGGCCTATGGCGGCGTGATCGAAGTGCGGCCCAGTTGGGAGGTGGTGGCGCGCGCGCCGCGGTTGCGCAATGAGGCCGCCGCATGGGAGGCGCTGGAGCGCGGAGATGGCGCGGGGCTGAGCCCGGCACAGCTGCAATTTGCGATGTTGCCCAAGGCGCTGGCGGCCTTGGGGCGCGCGGCTGAGGTTGCGCGGCTTGAGGAGGAGGTTGCGATCCGGTTTTAAGCCGTGGGATGCGCGGCGGGGGATGACCCCCGCGCGCTGTGATATTTGGGGCAAGATCGCCCGTGGGTTACGGCCGTGTGGTGCCGTTGCCGGTGACGAGATATTTGAAGCTGGTCAGCTGGGTTGCCCCCACCGGGCCGCGGGCGTGCATCTTGCCGGTGGCGATGCCGATCTCTGCCCCCATGCCAAACTCGCCACCATCGGCGAATTGGGTGGAGGCGTTGTGCATCAGGATGGCGCTATCGACCCGTTGGAAGAAGCGGTCGGCGGCGGCCTCGTCTTCGGTCAGGATCGCCTCGGTGTGCTGCGAGCCGTAGGTGCGGATGTGGGCGATGGCCTCGTCAATGTTATCGACCACTTTCGCGGCGATCTTCATGTCGAGGAACTCCTTGCCGAAATCCTCCTCGGTGGCCGGGCGGGTGCCGTTTAGCCCTTGGGCGTAGACCTCTACCCCGGCGTCCATCAGCGCATCGACAAGCTTCTGACCGAGGTCAGTTTGGCTTGCGTGCACCAGCAGGCACTCGGCGGAGCCACAGATGCCAGTACGGCGGGTCTTGGCGTTGAGCACGACCTTCATGGCCTTTTCGGCATCGGCGGCGGCATCGACATAGACGTGGCAGATGCCTTCGAGGTGGGCAAAGACGGGCACGCGGGCCTCGCGCTGGACGAGGCCGACGAGGCCCTTGCCGCCGCGCGGCACGATCACGTCGATATAGGCGGTGGCGCGCAGCATCTCGGCCACGGCCTCGCGGTCGCGGGTGGGCATGAGCTGGATCGCGTCTTCGGGCAGGCCGGCCTCGCGCAGCCCGGCTTGCAGGGCGGCGTGGATGGCGCGGGCGCTGTGATAGCTCTCAGAACCTCCGCGCAGGATCACCGCGTTGCCGGATTTGAGGCAAAGCGCCCCGGCATCGGCGGTGACGTTGGGGCGGCTTTCGTAGATCACGCCGATCACACCGAGGGGGGTGCGCACGCGGAGGATGTGCAGGCCAGAGGGACGATCCCACTCGTCGATCACCTCGCCGAGCGGGTCGGGCTGGGCGGCGATGGCGGTGAGCCCGTCGACCATGCCCTGAATGCGGGCCTCATCGAGCATGAGGCGGTCCATCATCGCATCGGTCAGGCCCTTCTCGCGGCCAAAGTCCAGATCACGGGCGTTGGCTTCGAGGATCTCGGCTTGCGAGGCCAGAAGCGCGGCACCGGCGGCCTTGAGCGCGGCATTGCGGGCCTCTGGCGGCGAGAAAGACAGCTCCGCAGCGGCGGCGCGCGCGCGCTCACCCATCTCGGTGACGAGGGCGGGGATGTTGTGGCTGAGGTCTTTCATCGCGTTGGCTCCTTTGGTGGGAGGGATGTAGCGCGATGGGGGGCGCGGCTCAATGGGGTTTGCGGGGCGGGCAGATTGCTGGTCTGGTGACGGGGCGCATCAGCGGGAGGGACAAGATGGCAGCGGCGGAAGAAGAACGAAGGGTTGGCGTGGCCTTGCTGGGGGCCGGGATGATCGCCAAGAGCCATGTGGCGGCCCTGTCGGCGGCGGGGGACAGGCTGCGGCTGGAGGCGGTGGTTTCACGCCATCCGGAGCGGGCGGGCTACCTTGCGGCGCTTTATGACGGGCCGGCGCCGAGTTTTATCTCTCAGATTGGCGAGGTCATCGACGACCCCGCAATCGAGATGGTGATTGTGGCCACACCGCCGAGCGTGCGGGCCGAGGTGATTGCGCCACTGGCGG
This sequence comes from Oceanicola sp. D3, assembly GCF_006351965.1. Taxonomy (NCBI): domain Bacteria; kingdom Pseudomonadati; phylum Pseudomonadota; class Alphaproteobacteria; order Rhodobacterales; family Roseobacteraceae; genus Oceanicola; species Oceanicola sp. D3. The sequence goes on along the minus strand of NZ_CP040932.1, from coordinate 2,055,479 downwards.
AAGCGGGCAAACACATTTTGCTGGAAAAGCCGGTTGGGCGGACGCTCGGCGAAGCCGAAGAGGTTGTGGAGATCTGCGAGCGGGCGGGCGTGGCCCTTGGCGTGGTGTTTCAGCATCGGGTGCGCGCTTCATCGCGGGCGGCGGCGGAGTTGATTGCCAGCGGCGCCCTCGGAGCGCTGGGCGTGGTGGAAATCGCCGTGCCGGCGTGGCGCGAGCAGAGCTACTATGACGAGCTGGGGCGCGGCACCTATGCGCGGGACGGCGGCGGGGTGGTGATAACCAATGCGATCCATTCGATTGACCTTGCACTCAGCCTCACCGGGCCGGTGGCGCAGGTTCAGGCGATGATGGCCACATCGAAGCTGCACCGCATGGAAGCCGAGGATTTTGCCGTGGCGGGGCTGCGGTTTGCCAATGGTGCGGTGGGCTCGCTGGTGGCCAGCACGGCGATGTTTCCGCAACGAAGCGAGACGGTTGCGCTGCATTTCGAGCAGGCGTCGTTGCGGATTGGCCGTGACGGGGTGGTGGTGAACTGGCGTGACGGGCGCGAGGAGGTGCTGGGGGCCGAGGAGGTGAAAAAGCACGACTGGCACCAAAGGGTGATTGAGGATTTTGCCGCCGCGATCCGCGAAGAGCGCGCGCCGCTGGTGACAGGGCGCGAGGCCTTGGCGGCGCATCGGTTGATAGAGGCGATTGAGGCCTCTTCTCGTGACGGCAAGTCGGTGGACCTGTCTGGCTGATCCGCGTCCCGCTTAAGCGTTGCGCGGGGATGGTGTGTGCGACCCGTAGGTTTGCTTTATCGGGCGTTGCTCAGCCCGGCCCCTCTTGTTCTGATATGGCATCGGCCACGATCTTGTTGACCGTGGCCAGATCCACACCGACGTGGTCGGCGGCCTGTTGGCTTGAATAGCCGCGTGCATAGCACTCCAGCACGCGGGCAGTGACTTCCTTTGTGGGCGGCTGGGCTTGGCTAGTGTTGCCGCTGTGGGCGGACTGGGCCACCGGCTTATCGTGCGGCATTGAAACCCCCTGCCCTCATGCGGCAATCGCTGCGCTGTTTTTGCATGTTAGGCCATTGAGCGCAGCGGTGCCGCAATAAAAAAGGCCCGCCCATTTCTGGGCGAGCCAATCTTGTCACTGATACGAGGGATATCGGATCAGTTGAAGCTGTAGACCAGCGACACGCCGAAGGTGTTGTCGGTGTTATCGTCACCCGGCAGCGGATCGGTGTGGTATTCGGTCGCGATGGACGTGCGCAGCGCCAAGGCGTCTGTCATCGAGACGTTCACGCCGAGGTCGTTGTAGATCACGTTGTCGGACTCCGAAAAGATGAAGTCGGTGTCGTTGGTCAGGTAGACCGTTTCGGTGAGCTTGGTCGAGAAGTTGGAGCCGATGGAGGCGGCTTCTTCTTCGATCTCGGTGCCGTCAGACAGCTCGGCCCAGCGGTAGCCGGGGCCTGCCGACACATACCAAGTGGAGCGAGCGTTTTCGACGACCTTGTAGCCCACACCGAAGCCCGCGAAGGTATCGCGGCGGTAGGAAGCGAAATCGTCCTGGCTGCCTTGGATCTGGCCGTAGGCATACCAGCGGTCGCCAAAGTCACGGGTGTAATCGAGGCCGTAGAGCAGGCTTTCGGTGTCTTTCACATCGTTGCTCTCGCCGTAGTCGTAGACCACGTTGAACTCGACGCCATTGGTGCCGTCATACCAGCCGAGGTTGGCACCGAGGCCCACGTCGAAGCTTTCGGTGTTGCCGGACTGGGCGGTGGAGCGGAGCGAAACCGAGCCATCAAAACCGAGCTTGCGGCCGCTGTTGCCGAAGGCGTCGACGTCACGATCGTAGTCGTCGGTGATGTCTTCCTGCAGATCTTCGAGACGCTCTTCGGCGGCGTCGCGGTTGTCGAACGTCGTGGTTTGCGCCAGCGCGGCCCCGGCGGAAAAGCTTGCAACGGTGCCGAGCGCGAAGGCGGCGAACGTGGTGGTGTTTTTCATTGTCTCCTAATCCTTCTCAGAGGGTTTGACCGCAACCACGAGGGCTGCGGGATGGCTGGAAAGTAAGAGGATTGGAGGGAGTTATAAGGACACGGGGCGGACACGAAATTGTGCTTGGGCACCGCGTTGTATCAACAGCACATCGGCGGAGAGTTGCCGGGTGTTTTTTGATGCCATATCAATGGGTTCCATATGTCGTCGCGTAAGCTCACGGCACATTTCACGGCGACATGATGGGGCAATGTCTTGGCACTATTGAAGGCGAGCGCGGGGCCGCAGGATCGTTCAGCTTCCGGGCAGGAACGGCAGGTCTGTGATGCCCGGATCGAGGCCGATGGAGGTCAGCATGGCGTGGACCTGCCCGCGGTGGTGGGTTTGGTGGTTGAAGAGCTGTGTGACGCAGATTGCCATCGGTTTGCGGTAGTCGGCGTTATAGGTGGGCGAGTGCCATGTGAGATCGCCGACCAGATCAAGCTCGCGCAGACCGGCGGCCCAGACCTTGATGCGCCCGTCGAGTTGGAAGCGGGCCGCCTCCCATGCGCCGATGGTGAGGCAGCAGCGAGTGTTTTCTTCTACCGGCACGTCGGGGCCCGGCCCGCCATCGAACCGGCTCATCCACGACGTATCGGCCCAGACCATGTGGTTGAGGGTGGCGAGGATGGAGCCGAAGAAGGCGCCACGGTCCTTGGTCAGCTCATCGGGCGGGAGGTGGCGCACGCAGCTCATCACCTGCTCGTTCTGCCAGGCGTTGTAGCGGGCCATCATCCGAACCCATTCGACACCGATCATGTTGCGAAGTCTCCTGAATTTTGTGCAAGTTTTGCCGGGGCTTGTGCTTGTGTCAATCAACGTGCCCCTGCCCCTGCCCCGCCGAGGCCTTTCCTCGTATTTTCCCTTGTGGGCAAGGCGCGGCGCGGCTAGCGTTTCTATCCGAAAGCCCACCGCCAACCAAAGGACCACCACATCATGGCGCGATATTTCTCTGCTGCTGCGGCGCTACTTCTTTCGACGGCCTTCACTGCCCATGCGGCGGATGAAGAGCTGTTGATCTTCGACTGGTCGGGGTTTGAAGAGCCCGGCTTCTTTGGCGAATACATCGAGAAGTACGGCGATAGCCCGAGCTTCACCTTTTTCGGGGAAGAGGAAGAGGCGTTTCAGAAGCTGCGCTCTGGCTTCAAGGCCGACATCGCCCACCCCTGCTCGCAATCGGTGGACAAGTGGCGGCAGGCCGGGCTGATCGAGCCGTGGGATGTTTCGAAGATTCCGCGCTATGCCACCGTGGCCGAGAGCTACAAGAGCGACCCGATCTTTACTGATGGTGATGATGTCTACTTCATCCCCGCCGACAATGGCTCGACCGCGATTGCCTTTAACGCCGATGAGCTGAGCGCCGAGGATGTGGGCAGCTTGCAGGTGTTCAAGGATCCGCAATATGCGGGCCGGATTTCGTTGCCCGACAACGTGGATGACATCTATGCGCTGGCCTATCTGGCCACCGGCGTGAGCGACTGGACGAAGGCGACGCAGGAAGACTTTGAAGCCGCCAGCGCATGGCTGCGCGAGGTGCACCCCAATGTGCGGGCCTATTGGGCCGATGGTGCGGAGCTGGCGCAGCTGATGAGCACGGGTGAGGTGCTGTTTTCATGGGCGTGGAGCGAAACGCCTGCCTCGATGCGCGGCGATGGCCATAACATCGGCTTTCAGCGCGAGGCCGAGGGCGGATCTTCGGTGTGGTTCTGCGGCTACGTGAACCTTGTCGACGGGCCGGGCAGCGAAGACAAGGCGCATGATTTCATCAACGCGTGGCTCTCGCCCTCTTCGGTGGAATACATCGTGAACGAGTGGGGCTATGGCAACTCCAACACCGAGGAGATGGCCAAGATCGACACCGAGACGCTTGACGAGGTGGGCCTTGGCGAGGTCAGCGCCCCGGTGCTGGCGCAGCTGCCGATGGACAACGCGCTGCGCGAGCAGATGATTGCCGAGTTCGAGAAGATCAAGGCCGGGTTCTGACCGCAGCCGGATATTGAATGGGGAAACGGCGGCTCGCGGGCCGCCGTTTTCATTTTGGACTCAGGGGTGCGGGGCTTCCATCGGCAGGATGCGGCCCCATTTGGTGTCACGCGGGGCGCCGGCCACCTCGAACCCCGCCTTGCGGTAGGCGGCGATGGCGCGGGCGTTTTCGGGGTGCGGATCGGTGCAGATGACCGGGGCACCGGCGGCGTAGAGCGCGGCCATGTGCTGGCGGATGAAGGCAGGGCCGTGCCCCTGCCCCAGCAGAGCGCGCAGGCCGATGAACTGGTCGATCCCGCGGGCGCCGGGCGGCAGGTGGCGGAAGGGATGATCGGGCCAGCCGTGCACGTCATAGTCCTGTATGTAGGCGAAGGGCGTGCCAGATAGGGCAATGATGCGGGGCACGACGCGGGTGCCTTGCAGATCGGCCGCATCGAAGGGGTCATCCTGCCCCCACCAGAGCCGCACCTCGGGCACCGCCAGCCAGCCGCGCAAGAGCGGCAGGTCTGCGAGCGTGGCGCGGCGGAAGCTATAGGCGGCCTCTGGCATGAGCGCAGCGTAGCTCGCGCGCCGAGCACCCGGAAGCGGTATGCCATCTTGAACCTGCGCGGCCTCGCCCCCATAACGTGTAGGTCATGACACAACCCCGGCTTACCCCTTGATCGACACCGCATTCTGGCTCACTTCGGGCGGCATCTTGCTGTTGCTCGTCTGCTCCGCCTTCTTTTCAGGCTCCGAAACGGCGCTCACCGCTGCGTCGCGTGGCAAGTTGCGCTCCCGGGCGGACCGGGGCGAGCGTGGCGCCGAGGTTGCCCTTGAGGTGACCGAGGACAATGAGAAGCTCATTGGTGCCGTGCTTCTGGGCAACAACCTCGTGAACATCCTCGCGGCCAGCCTCGCCACCGCGCTGTTTACCCGGCTTTTCGGCGAGAGCGGCGTGGCGCTGGCGACGCTGGTGATGACGCTGCTGGTGCTGATCTTTGCCGAGGTGCTGCCCAAGACCTATGCGATCACCAATGCCGAAAGTGCGGCCAGCCAGGTGGCGCGGCCGATCAAGCTGCTTGTGCGGGTTCTGGCCCCCATCGTTGGCTCGATCCGCGCGCTGGTGCGGGTGTTGCTGCGCCTTGTCGGGGTGCAGACCGACCCGGATGGGCAGATGTTTTCGGTGCATGAAGAGATCGCCGGGGCGCTGGCGCTGGGCCATTCGGAAGGCGTGGTGCTGAAGGAGGACCGCGACAGGCTGTTGGGCGCGCTCGATCTTGGCGACCGGACGGTGGAAGAGATCATGCTTCACCGCTCGCAGATCGAGATGATCGACGTGGATGCCCCGCCCGACGAGGTGCTGGCGCAGGCGCTGGAGAGCCGCCACACCCGGTTGCCGCTGTATAAGGACGACAAGGAGAACATCGTTGGCGTGATCCACGCAAAAGACCTGCTGCGCGCCATCCACCGGGCTGCGCTTGCCTCGGGCGGCGCACCGGAGGCGCTGAGCAGCCTTGATGTGCTGGATGTGGCGATGGAGCCCTATTTTGTGCCCGAAACCACGACGCTGGATGACCAGATGCGTCAGTTTTTGCGCCGCAACACCCATTTTGCCTTGGTGGTGGACGAATATGGCACGCTGCAGGGGCTGATCACGCTGGAGGATATCCTTGAGGAGATCGTTGGCGAAATCACCGACGAGTTCGACATCGACGAGGATCATCCGCTGCGCAAGACCGATACGGATGACTGGATCGTGGACGGCGCCATGACCATCCGCGATCTGAACCGTGCCAATGACTGGAACCTGCCCGACGACGAGGCCAACACCGTGGCGGGGCTGGTGATTCATGAGGCGCAGGCGATTCCGACCGTGGGGCAGGTGTTTTCGTTCCACGGATTCCGCTTTGAAGTGATTGCGCGCAAGGACAACCGCCTGACGCGGCTGAAGATGCGCCCGCTTGCCACGCGGGCGGGCTAGGCCCCGGCTTCGGCAATCGCCGCCGGGGTTTGCTGGTGGCTCATCAGCCGCCATCCGTCGCCATCATCCACATAGGTTGAGGCACAGAGCGCCACGAAGGTGGCCTCGCCCTCTCGCTCGGCATGGGCCTTGTAGGCCAGCACGGCCACCGGGCCCTGATGGGTGAAGCTGCGATCGTGAAAGGTGACGGAGCGCCAGGGCACGGCGCCGTCGAGCCCTTTCATCGAGGCTTCGGCGTTGAGGATGCCCGCCGGGTAGGGAAAGACGAACACCGCGTCATCACGGGTGACGCTGCGGGCGTAATCGCTGCCGCCGGTCCAGTATTTCTCTTCCATTTTCCAGAATTCCGCTTCGGTCATCTTGGGCCTCCTTTGCCTGCTCAACGGGCGGGCTGCCGCCGGGGTTCCGGATGACGGGAACGTGAGGCGGCGCATTGGCGGCATGGTGCTAGCGTTTTGGCGGGATGAAGCGGACCTTCGTGAACAGGGAGACACCGACATGAACAAGCCAGAACGCCGGATGACGGCGAAAGACTTTCACCCCAAGCTGTTGGAAATGTACGATGGCTACGTGCATGGCAAGATGACCAAGCGCGACTTTCTGGCCGGTGCGGGCAAGTATGTGGCTGCCGGTGTGACGGCGGCGGCAGTGCTGGAGAGCCTGCAGCCGAATTATGCGCTGGCCCAGCAGGTTGCGCCGGATGACCCCGACATCGAGACCGAGTGGGTGGAATATGAAAGCCCCGAGGGGCATGGCACCATCAGGGCCCTGATGGCGAAGCCCGCCGGTGTGGAGGGCAAGCTGCCTGCGGTGCTGGTGATCCACGAGAACCGGGGGCTAAACCCTTATATCGAGGATGTGGTGCGCCGCACCGCAAAGGCCGGGTTTCTGGCGCTGGGCCCAGATGGGCTGACCCCGGCGGGCGGCTATCCGGGCAATGACGACGATGGGCGCACGATGCAACGCGAGCTCGACGGGGCGAAGCTGATGAACGACTTCTTTGCCGGGTTCGAGCATTTGATGAGCCATGAGGGCTCTACTGGGAAGGTGGGCGCGGTGGGCTTTTGCTACGGCGGGGGCGTGTGCAATGCGCTGGCAGTGGCCTACCCGCAGATGGGGGCGAGCGTGCCGTTTTATGGCCGGCAGGCGGCGGTGGAGGATGTGCCGAAGATCCAGGCGCCGCTGTTGTTGCATTACGGCGAGTTGGACGAGCGGATCAACGCGGGCTGGCCGGAGTATGAGGCGGCGTTGAAGGAGCATGGCAAGACCTATGAGGGGCATATCTATGCAGGGGCGAACCATGGCTTTCATAACGACACGACGCCGCGCTACGACGAGGATGCCGCGACGCTGGCTTGGGAGCGGACGGTGGAGTGGTTTACCAAGTATCTGACTTAGGCGATGGGTTGGCACCCAACCTACGTTATTCCGCAAGAGCCGTGACGGTGCGGAAATGTGCCCGCCCGGTGCGCGCCGTAAGGCGCCGGGCAGCGCCGTCCCGCGGGGCGGCGCTTGGGTGAGGTCAGTCGCCACCTCTGAGGGAAGATGACCGCTGCACCATAAAGTGCCATCTCTCACTATTGGAAGCGCCACCCCGCGGGACGGCGCTGCCCGGCTTGCAGGGTCCGTTAGGCGAGTGGTGGGTTGGCACCCACCCTACGGCATGTTTACGGCGCACATCGGGCGGGGCCACTCTTTAACGGTGTGTCAGAAGCATCGGGATAAGTCCCGCCCTAACGCCCTGAGAACAGCGTGCCGAAAATTCCACGCACCAGCGCCTTGCCGGATCGGGTGCCGAGTTGGCGGGCGAAGCTTTTGGCGAAGGTCTGGCCTACGGTATCGGAGCGCGAGGAGCGCTTGCGGGTGGGCTTGGAGGTGGAGCGGGAGACGCGGCTGCCGGAGTAGCGGCGGCCAGCCTTGAACTCGCGTTCGGCCATTGGGGCCTCTTCTTCCTCGGCTTCGGCCTCTTCGGCGGCCTTGGCAGCCTCGGCGGCGCGTTTGGCGAGCATCTCATAGGCGCTGTCGCGGTCGATGGCGGCATCGTATTTGCCGGCGAGGGGCGAGGTGGCGGTGAGGCTGCTGCGCTCGGCGGCGGTGATCGGGCCGAGTTGCGAGCTGGGCGGGCGGATCAAGGTGCGCTCGACCACGCCGGGGGCGCCCTTGCGGATGAGGAAAGAGGTGACGGCCTCGCCGGTGCCGACCTCGCGGATGGCGTCTTCGGTGGAGAAGCGGGGGTTGTCGCGGTAGGTTTCGGCGGCCTGCTTGAGCTCGCGACGGTCTTTCGCGGTGAAGGCGCGAAGGGCGTGCTGCACCCGGTTGCCGAGTTGGCCGAGAATGCCTTCTGGCACATCGGCGGGGTTCTGGGTGCAGAAATACACCCCCACGCCCTTGGAGCGGATCAGCCGGGCCACCTGCTCGACCTTGTCGACCAGCGCCTTGGGGGCATCGTCAAACAGCAGGTGCGCTTCGTCGAAGAAGAAGACCAGCTTGGGTTTGTCGGGGTCGCCCACCTCGGGGAGGCTTTCGAAGAGCTCGGAGAGCATCCAGAGCAGGAAGGTGGCGTAGAGCCGGGGCGCGCCCATCAGCTTGTCTGCGGCGAGGATGTTGATGCGGCCCCTGCCCTGCTCATCGGTCAGGAAGAGATCATCGAGCGAGAGCGCGGGCTCGCCGAAGAACTGCGTGGCGCCCTGATTTTCGAGCACCAGCAGGCGGCGCTGGATGGCGCCGATGGAGGCGGTGGAGACATTGCCGTAGCGCAGGGACAGCGTGCTGCGGTTTTCGCCGACCCAGACGAGCAACGATTGCAAATCCTTGAGGTCAAGCAGCGGCAGGCCCTGTTCGTCGGCCACGCGGAAGGCGATGTTGAGGATCCCTTCCTGCGCTTCGGAGAGTTCCAGCAGGCGGGACAGCAAGAGCGGGCCCATTTCTGCCACGGTGGTGCGCACCGGGTGGCCCTGCTCGCCGTACATGTCCCAGAAGGTGACGGGAAAGGCGGCGTAGCTGTAATCGGTGAAGCCGATCTTGGCGGCGCGCTCCATGAAGGGGGCATGCAGCTTGCCCTCGGGAGAGCCCGATTTGGCGAGGCCGGAGAGATCGCCTTTGACGTCCGAGAGGAAGACCGGAACGCCATTGGCCGAGAAGCTTTCGGCAAGGATTTGCAGCGTGACCGTCTTGCCGGTGCCGGTGGCCCCGGCGATGAGCCCGTGGCGATTGGCGTAGTTCAGCAGGAGTGCCTGAGGATCGGCGTAGTTTTCGCCACCGCCGCCCACGAAAATGCTGTCGCTCATATAGCCCTCCAGATCGTTTTCGGACCCAACATAAAGTATTAACCTTTCTCTGCCAGTGTTCATCTTGTCCGGGCCTCCGTCCTCTTGGCCCGGATTGACTTCCTCCCTGTCAGACTGGCCGCGTCACCTTGGTGGCGCGGCTTTTTTCTTAGCGTGTTCAAATTCTTGAGGGGTGTTCTTTTACCTGTTGACGGCTGCGGCAAGTTGCCATAGCGTCCGGTCATCAAGTCGGCCAGTCCGGCAGGGAGAACCTAAAATAGCGACTGTAAACAGTCGTTCGGGCCGATCAACGGACCCGCACAAAAGGGCCTCTCGGGGCCCTTTTTCAGTGGTCGGGCGCGGCGTTGCCGTGCGCCTCGCGGGCGTGTTCACAGCCCCGTCAGCGGCTCCGCTTTTCTCCCTGACATCCCCTGCGCCCTGTGCTAGACGGCCCCACGAAATTCAGAATGCGAGAAGGTTGTTGAGGACCATGCAGAACCTGACGAAAGCCAGTTTTCTGGCGCTAATGATCGCCGCCACGCCCCTCTGGGCACAGGACGCCGCGACCGAAGAAACCCCCGCTGAGGAAGCCACCACCGAAGCGCCCGCAGAGGGCGCGGCCGAGGCAACCGAAGAGGCTGCCACCGGTGAGGCAGAAGAGGCCACCGGCGAAGCGCCGGCCCCCGGCTCTGACCTGAACATGGGCACCCCCGAGGGCCAGGAGGCCGCCGCCGCACAGCCCGGCGCTCCCTATACCAAGGAAACCCACGGCGACTGGCAGCTGCGCTGCGCCAAACCCGCCGAAGATCAGCCCGAGCAGTGCCAGCTTTACCAACTGCTGAACGACGAGCAGGGCAACTCGGTGGCCGAGATCAACCTCTTTGCCCTCCCCGCAGGCGGGCAGGCCGTGGCCGGTGCCAATATCGTCACCCCGCTTGAGACCCTGCTGACCGAGCAGATCACCCTTTCGGTGGATGGCGGTCAGGGCCGTCGCTACCCCTACACCTTCTGCACCCGGATTGGCTGCGTGTCGCGGATTGGCATGAGCCAGGCGGATGTGAACGGCTTCAAGGCCGGCAGCGCGGCCACGCTGACGCTGGTGCCCGCCGGGGCCCCGGACGAGCGGGTGCGCCTGAAGGTTTCGCTCTCCGGCTTCACCGCCGGGTTCAACGCGCTGGCCGCGCTGAACAACTGAACTGAGAGGCCATTAGAGGCCCAGGCAGCGCCGCCCTTCGGGGCGGCGTTTTGCGTTGGAAAAGGGGCTTGCCCTCAAGGGCGCTTGAGGGCGCAGGATGGGCGAAACCTTCGCTGCCGGAGAGCCCGCAATGACAGACAGCCCCCACATCGCCCCGATCCTGCGGGTTGCCCGCCCGACCGATGACATCGCAGCGGTGCTGCGGTTTTACCGTGACGGGCTTGGGCTTGAGGTGCTGGCCCAGTTTACCGATCACGCCGGGTTTGACGGCGTGATGCTGGGGCATCGGGGCTTTCCCTATCATCTGGAGTTTACGCGCAAGGCAGGTCACTCGGCCGGGCGGGCACCGGGGCAGGACAACCTGCTTGTCTTCTACCTGCCGGATGGCGCCGCGTGGCGAAGGGCCTGTGCCCGGATGGAAGCGGCGGGCTACGCGCCGGTGGTGGCGTTCAACCCCTATTGGGACCGGCAGGGCCGCAGCTACGAGGATGCCGATGGCTATCGCGTGGTTTTGCAGAATGCCGGGTGGGAAACCTAGCCTAACCCGCGTCGGCCTGCAGAATCCGCAGGACGGCGGGCGCAAAGAGTGGGCGCATGGCCTGTGCCAGTGCCGGGGTGAGCCGCGCCCAACGGTAGGAGAAGATGAGGCCGTCTTCGGCGGGGCTGCCTTCGGCCACGTGGTCCCAGGCCTCGGGCAGGTCGGGCGGCGCCTCGAAGGTGAAGAGGTGCCAGAGCTGGGGGGCGGTATAGCCCTCCTCCCATGGGCGGTGCCACGTGCCGATGGCCCTGGGCGCGGCGAGGCGCAGGCCGGATTCTTCATGCAGCTCGCGGATGGCTGCCGAGGAAGGGTCTTCGCCGGGCTCGATGGTGCCTTTTGGGAGTTGGTCGCCGGTGAGCGGATGGCGGAAGATCAGCAGCTCGCGTGTGCCGGGCGGACCGCGCAGGACGGCGGCGAGGGCTTTCGGGACGGGCGGGTCATCGCGCGGGTGCATCGGGCGCTCCGGGGGCAGCTCATCGGGGCCTTTCGGCCCCTCTTCGCAGGGTTTGTGGGCAGATTGCCCACCCTACGGGCTACGATAGGGACCGCAAGGGCCGAAGGGCAGTTTAGCGGTCAGGGCGCTTTGCGCAGGGCGAGCACGGCGTTGAGGCCACCGAAGGCGAAGGCGTTGGAGAGGACGGTTTTAACCTTGGCATCGCGGGCCTCGTTGGGCACCACATCGAGCGCGCATTCCGGGTCGTTCTCCTGATAGCCGATGGTGGGGGCGATCACCCCGTCGCGCAGAGCCATGATGCAGGCCAGAAGCTCCACCGCGCCGGTGCCGCCGATCAGGTGGCCGTGCATCGACTTGGTGGAGGAGATCATCAGCTTGTCGGCGTGGGAGCCGAAGACGTCGGCCACCACGGCGCATTCTGTCTTGTCGTTGGCTGCCGTGCCGGTGCCGTGGGCGTTGATGTAGCCCACCTCTTCGGGGTTGATCTTGCCATCCCGCAGTGCGCCACGGACCGCGCGCGCCGCGCCCTGTTTGGAAGGCATGACGATATCGGCGGCGTCCGAGCTCATGGCGAAGCCGACCACCTCGGCGATGATCTCGGCGCCGCGGGCCTTGGCGTGTTCGAGTTCTTCGAAGACGAAGACCGCCGCGCCCTCGCCCTGCACCATGCCGTTGCGGTTGGCCGAGAACGGGCGGCAGGCGTCTTTGCTCATCACCCGCAGCCCCTCCCAGGCCTTCACCCCGCCAAAGGAGAGCATGGCCTCGGCCCCGCCGGTGACCATCGCGCGGGAGGCGCCGGAACGGACCATATGGAAGGCCTGCCCCATCGCGTGGTTGGAGGAGGCGCAGGCGGTGGAGACGGAATAGCTCGCGCCTTTAAGGTTGTATTCCATACTGACATGGGAGGCGGCGGCGTTGTTCATCAGCTTGGGGACGACGAAGGGGTGCACGCGGTTTTTGCCATCTTCATAGACGGTGCGGTAGTTTTCGTCCCATGTGTTCACCCCGCCGCCGGCGGTGCCGAAGATGGCCCCGGCCTCGTCGGCCAGCAACCCGTGAAACTCCAGCCCCGCCTGCCCGAGCGCCTCTTTGGCGGCGAGCATGGTGAACTGGGTGAAACGGTCATAGAGCGCGATTTGCTGGCGGTTGAAATGCGCTTCGGGATCGAAGTTGCGCACCTGCCCGCCGATCTGCACCGAGAGGCGCTCGACGTCGCGGATGTTGATGGGGGCGATGCCGCATTTGCCCTCGGCCATTGCGGCGAAGGTTTCGGGCACGGTCTTGCCCAGGGCATTGATCGTGCCCATGCCGGTGATGACAACGCGTTTCATTGGCCTGCCTTGCAGATGCGCCCGTTCAGGCCGCCTGTTCCTTGACCAGCCCCTGCACCGCCGAAACGATGGCCGCGACCGAGGAGATATCAAAATCGCTCTCGGAGGGCTCGTTGGCGTTGAAGGGCACTTGGATGTCGAAGGCCTCTTCGATGGCGAAGATGCTTTCGACCAGCCCGAGGCTGTCGATTCCGAGGCTTTCGAGGGTGCTGTCCATCTTCACATCGGATGTGTCGAGCACGGCCTGCTCTGCGATGATCTCGATGACCTTGTCTTTCACTGCGTCCGACATACCGCCCACCTGTCTCTTACGCTCCGTTGTTCATTTATGTGTTCGGGTCTTGTTTGGAAAGGTTCTTTCTCAGTTCTGTAACGTCTCTATGAAGCTTTGGCAGACGGCGCAGGCCCTTGTAGGCTTCGATGCTGGCTTTCATCTCCATGGCCGGATTGCCGAGCATCACGCGGCCCTTGGGCTGGTTGGTGCGCAGGAGCGTGCCCGCCGCGGCGATGACATCATCGCCGATATCGAGGTGGTCGGTGACGCCCGCTTGGCCGCCCAGAACAACGCGATCGCCCAGACGGGTAGAGCCGGCGATGCCGACCTGCCCGCAGAGCAAGCAATCGCGCCCGGTGCGCACGTTGTGGCCGACCTGCACGAGGTTGTCGATCTTGGTGCCGGTGCCGATTTCGGTGGGGTGGATGGTGCCCTGGTCGATGCAGGAGTTAGCGCCGAGTTCCACGTCATCGCCGATGATCACGCCGCCGAGGGAATGGATGCGGGCATAGGCTTGCTGGCGGGCCTCGCCCCGCTCGCCCAGCGTGCTGCGGACGGCCTCGACGGCCCCGGCCTCGGGCGTGACGAAGGAAAAGCCGTCGCCGCCGACGACCGCGCCGGGCTGGGCGATGAAACGGTCACCGATGGTGACGGAATGGCCGATGCGGGTGCCTTCGCGCAGCAGGCAGTCTGCGCCGATTTGTGCGCCCTCGGCGATGGAGACATGGGCGGCGATGCGGGCGTTGGGGCCGATCACGGCCCCTGCCCCGATCACCGCGAGCGGGCCGATGGCCGCGCCTTCACCGATCTGGGCGCTTTCGTCGATCACCGCAGACGGGTGGATGCCGGGGGCGATGCGAGGCCCCGCGTCGAGCATGGCGGTGAGCCCGGCCATGGCGTAGCGCGGGCGGGGCGCGAAGATGACCGCGGTCAGGTTCATCGCCTGCCAATCGGCCCCCTCCCAGACCATCGCCGCCTTTGCGGCCCCCTGCCCCAGCCCGGCGGCGAACTTCGGGTCCATCGCAAGGGCCAGTGCATCGGCCCCAGCGCGCGCGGGCTCGGCGGCATGGGTAACGGTAAATGCACCATCGCCCTCGAAGCGGGCTCCGAGGGCGATGGCGATGTCTTCTATGCGGAGTGAGGTCACGCGATCAGCTTTCGACCCCGCGCAGCTTTACCCCCATGTCGGCAAGGGCATTCCAGATCCGGGCGTCGCGGCCGTAGATGTCATTGCGGTAGTTCATCTGGCCTTTCGGCTGGGTGAAGGCTGTGCGGTAGATCAGGTGCACGGGCACTTGGGCCTCAAGTTTGACAAGGCTTTCCGCCCCGGTGCGCAGGCGCGAGTGGAAGGCCCCCTTTGGGTCGTCTGTTTGAACGGCGAGCAGCGCGTAGGCGAAATCGAAGGGATCTGCCAGCCGGATGCAGCCGTGGGAGAAGGCACGGACATCACGCTTGAAAAGGCTCTTGGAGGGCGTGTCGTGCAGGTAGATGTTGTGCTTGTTCGGGAACATGAACTTTACCAGACCGAGCGCGTTGCTGCGCGACGGCGGCTGCTTGATGGCAAAGGGGAAGTTGCGGGCGTTGTAGGCGCGGAAGTTGACAGCGCCGCGCGGCACCACGCGGCCCCGGCGGTCGATCACGCGGAGGTGGCCGACGGCGTGGGGATTGCGTTGCAGGAGCGGCAGATATTCCTTGGTGGCGATGGAGCGCGGCACGTTCCACGTGGGGTTGATGACCATGTGCTCCATCACGTCGGAGAACTCGGGCGTGCGCTGATCGGGGACGTTCTTGCCCACCACCGAGCGGGTTTCGAACGTGACCTTGCCGTCGTCGATGATCTGGGCCTTGAAGTTGGGGATATTCACCAGCACGTGGCGCTTGCCGCGCGGGCGGTTGAGCCAGCGCTCGCGCTCCATGGCGACGATCACTGATTGCAGGCGTTTGACCGGCGAGACGTTGATGGCAGAGATCGTGCCCGGCCCGGCCACCCCATCGGGGTTGAGGCCATGGTCGATCTGGAAGGTCTGGACGGCGCGGGTGATGGCGGTGTCATAGCTTTGGCTTGCCGAGCGGGTCATGTAGCCCATGGCGATGAGCCGGTTGCGCAGTTGCACCACGGCGGGCCCCTGCTGGCCGGGCTCCAGCGCCTTGGCCTGCACCTCGGGGCCCCAACCGCCACGGGCGACTGTCTTTTCCAACTCCAGCTTGCCGCGCATGAGGCGCACATACTCGGGCGTGCGGGGCATGAGGGTGCGGAAGAACTGGGTGGGCTCGGACTTGGCGAAGGCGGCGAGCAGCGCGTCGGGCGCGCGGCGGGGAATGTCGCGGACGATTCCGCTATCTATCTTGCGGGGCTCGGTGGCGCCGGATTGCAGGTCACGCGAGAATTGCACCAGCATCTGCGCGGCGAGAACCTCGACGCGGCCAAGATCGCGCACCGAGCGGGCGGACCCGAAGGCGGCGCGCAGCTCTGCGGGCTCGTAGCGGGTGGAGGGAAGACCATGATCATCGGCCATTTCCAGCGCCCGCAGCAGCGCCGCGCGGCGTGCGCCGTCGGCCTCGCCGGTGAAGAGCGGAGCGTAGTTGCGGGCACGGTAGAAGGCGGCAACACCCTCGTTGCGCGCGGCGGCCTCGGCCACGGCCTGCTTGAAGGCGGTGACCTCGAAAGAAGAGGTTTCGGTGGCCTGAGCGGGCTGCGGAAGGGCGGTAAGGGCGGCGCATCCAATGAAAAGGGCGGTAAGGCCGGCGTGCGCGGGGCGCAACGTCTTGCGAAGGGTCATATCGTCCTCGGGACTAAGCGTGTGTTCAGCAATATCGTTACCTTGAGATTGCCGATGCTTCCATGAATGTCGATTCACATTTGAGTCGTCTGCGGGGCAGTTTGGCAGGACTGCAACAGGGGCGGGAGAAAAATACCGTTTCGAATCAGCAGATTGGGGCCAAAAGATGGCGCATCCGGCTGTTGCGCCAAAGTCGCGCCGCCCGGCGGACTTTTTGCGGGCACAAGCAACGACATTTTAAGCAATTTCCTGCTTATTCGGGCCCGAAATCGTGGCGCGACAGAATTGCGTCTTGGCCGGAGAATCGCTTTGTGGCATAAAAATCCTGCATCTGGGGATGAGATGACAACGCGGTCAGCCGAAAAGGCGACCAGGGGCACGGGGACAGGCATGACGACCGAGACAGGATCTTCCAAAATCTCGCGGCGCGGGCTGCTTGGGGCATTTGCTGCCACAGCCGTTGTTGCTGCACCAACGTATTCCAAGGCCGCTGGGTTCCTTCGGGGCGCGGGCGATATTCGCCGCCTCAAGATGTACAACGGCCGCACCGGCGAAAGCATGGATGCGATCTACTGGATCGAAGGCGACTACATTCGCGACTCGATCAAGGAAGTGAACTACTTCATGCGGGACTGGCGCCGCGACGAGGTGAAGGCGATTGATACGCGCACCCTCGACATCATCGCCGCCGCTCACAACCTGCTGGACGTTCGCGAGCCCTACATGCTGCTCTCGGGCTACCGCTCGCCGGCGACCAACCGGATGCTGCGCTCTCGCTCCTCCGGCGTGGCCAAGAACTCGCTGCACCTCAAGGGCCAGGCCGCTGACCTGCGGCTGAACTCCCGGTCGGTGAATCAGGTGGCGCGTGCCGCCGCAGCCTGCCGCGCGGGCGGTGTTGGCAAATACCACGGCTCGAACTTCGTGCATATGGATTGCGGCGTGGTGCGCACTTGGGGCGGCTAAGACCCCTGCCCTTGCAACTCGCTGAAAACACGCCCGGTTTCGACCGGGCGTTTTCATTTTGAGCATCGCTTTGCCCGGGCGCGTTGCCCTTGCCCCGGGTGGCCCTAGATTGCGGGCGACGCAACAGAAGGCCAGCTGATGACCCCCTTTTCCGTGCTTGATCTCGCGCCGGTGCCCAAAGGCGCCACAACCGCCGAGGCGCTCGCCAACACCGTTTCCCTCGCACGCCACGCCGAGGCCTTGGGCTACCGGCGCTACTGGCTGGCGGAGCATCACAACATGGTGGGCATCGCCAGCGCGGCAACGGCGGTGCTGATTGGCCATGTGGCGGGCGCAACCCAGAGCATTCGGGTTGGCGCGGGCGGCATCATGCTGCCCAACCACGCGCCGCTGATGGTCGCGGAGGCCTTTGGCACGCTGGCGACGCTCTACCCCGACCGCATCGACCTTGGCCTTGGCCGCGCCCCGGGTACCGATATGGCCACCGCCCGCGCCCTGCGCCGCGGCCTTTCGGGGGGCGATGAGTTTCCGCAGGATGTGGTGGACCTGATCGGCTTTCTTGGCGAGGCCGAAGAGGGCCAGAAGGTGCGGGCCGTGCCGGGCGCGGGCACGCAGGTGCCGGTGTGGATGCTGGGCTCTTCGCTGTTCGGCGCGCAACTGGCCGCACACCTTGGCCTGCCCTATGCCTTTGCCTCGCATTTTGCCCCCGGCGCGCTGGATGACGCCCTGGCCACCTACCGGCGCAACTATCGCCCATCGCAGGCACACCCTGAGCCGTATTTCATGTTGGCGATCAACGTCTTCGCCGCCGATACGGATGCGGAAGGCGTGCGGCTGCGCAGCTCGATGCAGCAGGCATTCCTCAACCTGCGCAGGGGCACACCGGGATACCTGCCGCCGCCCGTGGAGGACATTGCCGCAATCGCCAGCCCGGCAGAACTGGCGATGGTGGAGGAGGCGCTGAAGGTGAGCGCGGTGGGCAGCAAGGCGAGCGTTGCCGCCAAGCTGGACGCGTTGATTGCCCGCTACGCGCCCGATGAGGTGATTTTGACGGGGCAAATCCACGATCACGCCGCCCGGCTGCGCAGCTTTGAAATTGCCGCCGAGGTGCTTGCGGGCTGAGCTGATGTTGCGCCAATGCCCGGGGCCTGCGCGAATACACCCCGCGCGGCCCCGCCCTGCCTTGGCCCCCTGCCCTGCGCTCGTGTAGGCTGGCCCGAAGACCCGCGGCACCACGCGTGGCGAGAGTAGCCAGGAGCAGCGACATCATGCGCGTCACCTCGATCACCCCGATGAAAAACGAAGGGCCATACATTGTTGAATGGGTGGCGCACAATCGTGCGATCGGCATCAACGACATGATGGTCTTCACCAACGACTGCACCGACGGGACCGACCATATTCTGGACCGGCTGGACGAGATGGGCCTGCTTCGCCACATGCCCAACCCCTCGGTGCGGATGAAGAATCCGCGCCACCACATCGAGCTGATCCGCTACGTCAACGAGATGGGCCGCCTGCGCCGGTCGGACTGGGTGACCAACCTCGATGCGGACGAATTTCTGCGCATCAAAACCGGCAAGGGCCGCGTGGAAGACCTGGCCAACGCGCTGCCGGGCGCCGATGCGATCACCCTGTCGCTGCATACCTTTGGCTGCGGCTGGGTTGACGAGATTGCGCCCGAGGGGAAGCTGGTGACAGAGACCTTTCGCTATCGCGGTGCGAGCGAAACGAACCGGAGCCCGGTGAAATATCTCGCGACCGGGGGCTTTGGGTGGAAGGAGTTCCACAACAACGCCCCCGTCATTGCCGAGGAAGACCTTGACCGGGTCACTTGGGTGAACGGCGATGGTGAATCGCTGCCCCGCGAGAGGATTGCCTCGCCGTTCAAGGCGCTGTCACCAATGCTGGCGGGGTTTGGCCTTGCGGATGTGGCGCACTACACGATCCGCTCTTATCAGGGCTTTCTGGTGCAGCGCGACCGGGGCAATGCCAACCCCATCAAGGGGGCGCCGCCGGTGGGGTTGGATCTGGAAAACGCGATGCGCTACTGGAATAAGTTCAACCGCAACGATGTGATGGACGACAGCTTCACCCAGCTGCCCGGCCTGCGCGATGCGGTGAGCGAATTGCTGAAGGATCCCGAACTGCGCAGCCTCCACGAGGCCGCGCTCTCGTGGCACCGCAATCGCGCCAAGGCCCTGCTGGAGCGGCCCGATTACCGCGAGCTTATGAGCCGCATCAGAGAGACCCCAAGCGAAGCGCAACGCCCGGTCGCCTGAGGGCGCGGTTTATTTTGGCAAGTGAGTGGGAGATCTGGCGGACCCAAGAGGATTCGAACCTCTGGCCTCTGCCTTCGGAGGGCAGCGCTCTATCCAGCTGAGCTATGGGTCCGCGTGGGGGTTCGTATAGCTGGCCCGCCCAGCTGCCGCAATCGGGAATTTCAGGGGCGGCTGGCCTGCGCGAGCATGGTCATCTTCGGGATCAGCGGGGCCACCGTGACGGCCTTGAAGCCTGCTTCGCCCAGTTGGTTTGCGAGGGTGCCCGCGTCGAGCGAGCGGGCCTCGGGGGTGAAGGCGGTGTGCTGGAGTTGCCAGAGGGCGGCGAGCTTGGGGCCTGTGCGGTTGGCCTCAACGATGAAGTCGTGGATCAGGTAGCGCCCGCCGGGGGCGAGGTGGGCGAAGGCACGGGAGATGAGGCCGGCGTGGGCCTCTGCCGGGACGCCTGAGAAGAGATAGGACATCAGGACGAGGTCATTCTCGCGCGGCCAGATATCTTCGCGGCCATCGCCTTCGATATAGGAGATCCGATCTGACAGCCCGGCCTCGGCGACATAGGCCTTGCCGAGCGCGGCGACATTGGGAAAGTCGACGATGGTGGCCGTTAGCTCGGGGTTGGCGCGGCAGAGCGTGATAGCAAAGGCGCCGGTGCCGCCGCCGATATCGAGCAGGTGCCGCGCGCCGAAGAGATCGAGCATTTTGGCCATTTGCCGCGCCGGACCGAGTGAGCCTGCGTGCTGGCTTTCGGAATAGAGCCGCGCCTCCTCCGGATCAGAGAACCATTGGGCGTAGGAGGCGGTGGCCTCTTTCGGGAGGGTGCCGGTGAGCGCCTGTTCGATCTGGTCCATCAGCGGATACATCTGCTGGGCGACCTGACGGTGCAGATAGTCGGAGAAGTCGTATTTGGCACCGCGAACCAGAAAGCTCTCGGCGGCGGGGGAATTGGCGAAGCGACCATTGGCGACCGTCACCAGCCCCAGCCCGGCGAGCGCGGTCAGCAAGGTTTCGGCGCGCGGGGGATCGAGGGCTGTGGCGCTGGCAAGTTCGGCGGCGGTCTTGGGGCCGGTGGCGAGGTGGCTGAACACATCCTCACCGATGGCCGCAAAGAGCGCCTTTGAGCCCATGAAGCCGAAGGCAATTTCGGAGATTTCGTTGGCTTCGGTCAGCGCCATTGGGGCCTCTTGTCTTGCTGCAATGCGGCAAGACTAGCAGGTGATGGCCTGAATACGACCCCGAATGTCGCAATCAGGCGAAAAGCTCGTGGCAGAGTTCGAGCGCGGAGACCAGCCGATCCACCTCTTCTTCGGTGTTGTAGAGCCCGAAAGAAGCGCGGCAGGTGGCGGAGACGCCCATATGCTCCATCAGCGGCTGGGCACAGTGGTGGCCAGCGCGCACCGCCACGCCGCGCTTGTCGAGCACGGTGGAGATGTCATGCGCGTGGCCTGCGCCTTCGAGGGTGAAGGAGAAGATGGCGCCCTTGCCCGGCGCATCGCCCTGCACCGTCAACCAGTTGAGGCCAAAGAGCTTTTCACGCGCGTAGTCGCGCAGGGTGGCTTCATGGGCGGCGATGTTTTCCATCCCCAGGTCCATCATGTAGTCGAGCGCGGCGCCCATGCCGATGGTGCTGACGATGCCAGGCGTGCCGGCCTCGAACTTCATCGGCGGGTCGGTGTAGGTGACCACGTCGCGGCCCACGTCGCGGATCATGTCGCCGCCGCCCATGAAGGGGCGCATCTCTGCCATGCGCTCGGAGCGGATGTGAATGGCGCCGGAGCCGGAGGGGCCATAGAGCTTGTGGCCGGTTATGGCGTAGAAGTCGGCGCCGATCTCCTCGACGTTGACGGGCATGTGCACCGCCGCTTGGGAGCCGTCGATGAGGGTGGCGACGCCCTTCTCGCGGGCCGCCTTGGCGATGGCGGCCACATCGACCACGGTGCCGAGCACGTTGGACATGTGGGTGACGGCGACGAGTTTGGTGCGGGGGCCGATGGCGTCGATCACCTTTTGCGCCGGGAGCGATCCGTCGGCCTCGGGCTCGACCCATTTCAGCACCACGCCCTGCCGTTCACGCAGGAAGTGCCAAGGCACGATGTTGGCGTGATGCTCCATGACCGAGAGCACGATTTCATCGCCCGCTTCAAAACGGGGAGCGGCCCAGCCGTAGCTGACGAGGTTGATGCCCTCGGTGGTGCCGCTGGTGAAAACGATCTCTTCTTCGCGCGTGGCGCCGAGGAAGCGGGCCACCTTGCCGCGCACGGCCTCATACTTGTCGGTCGCCAGATTGGAGAGGAAGTGCAAGCCACGGTGGACGTTGGCATATTCCATCTCGTAACCGCGGGTGACGGCCTCGATCACCGCGCGGGGCTTTTGCGCCGAAGCGCCGTTATCCAGGTAGCTCAGGGGCTTGCCGTTGACCTCGCGGGCGAGGATTGGAAAATCGGCGCGGATTGTGGAGACGTCATACATTGGTCGGGAGTCCGGGAAGGGTGACGCCTGCGGCGGCGAGGATGATGGAAAGGATGATGGAGAGGCCGAAGATGGCCCCGAGACCGGTGAGGAGGATGCCCAGAAACACCAGCGGCGGCTTGGTGAAGCCGTGCAGCGCGGTGGTGAAGCTGGTGAGCAGGTAGAAGAAGGCGAAGATGTTGAACAGCAGCACACCGGCAGCTAGGGCCGGTATGATGAACATCAGCAGGATCTCGATGGCCTGAAGGACGACGAGCGCGAATTGCAGCAGCGCCATCAGCAGGATTGCATCTTCGAGCCGCCCGGTGCCCCCGAAGGCCCGGCCGACCCAGTGGATGCCAAAGACCATGAGCACCAGCAGGCAGCCCTGAATGGCTCCGAGGAGGATCGGGTTGAGGGCGAGTGCCGGGCCAAGCGCGCCGTCTGGCACCTCTACGGGGCCGAGCATGAGGCCGAGGATCTGGGCAAAGATCAGCTCGATCACCAGCACCAGTGCGAAGACCTGCCAGGCGACCGGAGAGGACAGCTGGAGCGCCTTCACGGTTTCCATTGCCTCGCGCGGGCGGCGGGCGGAAAGCTCAAGCAGTTTCAGCAGGCTGGGCGCATTTGTCATGCTGTTGCTCCGTTTGCGGCTGCGCCGAATTCGGCCTCGGTGAGGCAGATCGCCCAATGGGCGAAGAAGCCGATGACGACAAGCGCCCCCACCAGCGTGGCCTCCGGCCCCTCGCCGATGAAGCCCCGGGTGAGCCCGTAGAGCAGCATCAGAGGTGAGACGACGAGCACCGTCCAGAACAGGGCCAGCCGCGCGCCGTAGCCGGTGCCCCGCCCGCCGAAGGGTTTGAGCGCAAGGTGGGAGAGCGCCGCAAGGGCATAGAACACGATGGGCATGATGAAGAGCCAGGCCAGCAGGGTGCCACCGATGAGCATTTGCAGGGGCTGCTCGGCCTCTTCTCCCAGCCGCTGGGCCAACTCGGCATCACGCGCGAGGCGCGGCCATTGCGCCACGAAGATCACGAGGCAGCCAGCCATAAGCAGCATCAGCGCCCGGTCTTCACGCTGACCGGCGGCAAGCATCCGGCGCAGCGTGGCGCGCGGGGCGCGCCAGCTCGCCAGAATATTGGTGGTGACGGCCATCGCCCCTGCCCTCTCAGCCGCGGTGCCGTTCGAGCCAGGCCGCGAGGCGCTCGGTCAGCTCTTCGGCGAGATCCTTGTTCTCGATCTCTTCGATGGCCTCGGCGACGAAGGCCAGCACTAGCAGGTTCTCGGCTTCGCCGCGGGGGATGCCGCGGGAGAGGAAGTAGAACAGCGAGTCTTCGTCGATCGCGCCGGTGGTGGAGCCGTGGGAGCAGGCGACATCATCGGCGTAGATCTCCAGCTCCGGCTTGGCGAGGAACTGGCTGTCGTCATCCAGCAGAAGCGACTGGCTGATCTGGTAGCCGTCGGTCTTTTGGGCGCCTTCCTTGACGAGGATCTTGCCTTGGAACACGCCGACCGCACCGTTGCGCAGCACTTTTTTGAAAACCTGCCGGCTTTCGCAGTTTACCGCGTCATGGGTGATGAAGACCGTGTCATCATGGTGGAAGGCGCCATCACCAAGGCAGGCCCCGGCGATGTGCGCGGTGGCATTGTCGCCGGTGAATTCGATGACCGCCTCGTTGCGCGTGAGCACGCCATTCACCGTGAGGGTGAAGCTCTTGAAGGTGCTCTCTTCCCCGAGACGGGCGAAGATGTGGCTGGCCGCGCGGCGCTCGTGATCGCGCCCCTGAGCGCGGATGTGGTGGAAGGTGCCTGTATCGGCCACGTCCACCTCCATCACCTTGTTGAACCGGGCTGCGGCGGGGCCGTTTTCCAGCAGGGTCAGCTCTGCGCCTTTTTCCACCTTGATGACGTGATGCAGAATCGCGTCGGAGGCGGTTTGCTGGTGCAGGTAGGTGATGTGGACCGGCTTCTTCACCACGTCGGTTGCGCGGATCAGGATGCCATCGGTGGCCAGCGCGGTGTTGAGCGCGGCGAGCGGGCGGGCCACGGGGCTTTGGCCACGGGCCTCCAGCGCACCATAGAGCCCTTGGGCCCAGTGGATATCGGCACCTTCGGCCTCGGACAGCCTTGCGATTTCAATCCCCTCGCCTTCGAGGCTGTCGGAGGCATCGGGATCGAACACACCATCGACGAAGGTGAGGTGCAGCCTGTCGACATCGCCGAAGATCAGGGTTTCCTGCGGATCGAAAGTGGCGGCCTCGACCGGCTCGGGCTGGCTGAGCGTGGTCGGGTTGGTGAACTTCCAATACTCATCGCGCCGATGCGGCAGGCCGAGGTCGATGAGGCGGCTCAGAGCCTCTTGGCGCGGCGCGGCAGACCAGCCAGCGGCGGCGGGCATGGGCGTAGCGGCCAGACGGGCCTCTGCCTGTGCCCGGCGGTCGGCGGCCATGACGTCTTTTCGGGATTGCACTGCCATCAGGCCATCTCCGCCAGAATGTCGGCGTAACCGTTGTTTTCAACCTCAAGCGCCAGCTCGGGGCCGCCGCTTTTGACGATGCGGCCATCGGCCATGATGTGCACCACATCGGGTTTGATGTGATCCAGCAGGCGCTGGTAGTGGGTGATGACGAGGAAGCTGCGGCCCTCGGAGCGCAGCGCGTTCACGCCTTCGGCCACCAGTTTCATGGCGTCAACATCGAGGCCGGAGTCGGTTTCGTCCAAGATGCACATCTTGGGAGCCAGCATGGCCATTTGCAGGATTTCGTTGCGCTTTTTCTCGCCGCCGGAGAAGCCCACGTTGACCGGGCGCTTCAGCATGTCGGCGTCGATCTGGAGGGATTTGGCCTGCGCGCGCACCTCCTTGAGGAAATCGGTTGCGCTCATCTCTTCTTCGCCACGCGCCTTGCGCTGCGCGTTTACGGCGGTGCGCAGGAAGGTCATGTTGCTGACGCCCGGAATTTCGACCGGGTATTGGAAGGCGAGGAACAGACCCTCGGCGGCGCGCTCTTCGGTTTCGAGCTCCAGAAGGTTGGCGCCCTCCATGATCGCGCTGCCTTCGGTGACTTCATAGCCTTCACGGCCTGCGAGCACATAGGAGAGCGTGGATTTGCCAGAGCCGTTGGGGCCCATGATGGCGTGCACCTTGCCGGTTTCGACGGTGAGGTCGACACCCTTGAGGATCTGCTTGTCCTCTTCTTCAAGTTTGACGTGGAGGTTTTTGATTTCCAACATTTTCTTACCTTTTCATATGCGGATGCCCGACCGCCCGAAGGGGCGCCGGGTGTGTGTGAGTGCCGGCTTGTGAGCCGGTGCGAATTTCGATAGGCCGTTGCCGGCCGGGCCGGGCGCTGCGGTTACACCGGCAGGCGCTGCAGCAGGTGCCCGTAGAGCACCATGTTTGGGTCGGTCGTGGTGACCACCGCATTCACCCAGGCCGGGCCGAAGACCTGCATGAAGAGATCGGGCGCGCGATGCACCGCCATATGCATTGTCATTGCCCCGGCAGAGACGCCGAGGGCGGACACGATGACCTGCGGAATCGAGCGCATCGAAACGATCTGGGCCAGAACGAAACTGAGGACCAGAGCCAGAACCGCATCTATCAGCAGCGTTTCTGTCAGCACATTGCCACCCTCGGGCAGACCGCTGACCGCAAGGCGGGCATAGCGGGCGATGCTCATGGCGATCAGGCCGATACCAAAGGCCATGGGCAGCGAAACCGTGTGAAAAAACCGCGCGATCGGCCCGTGACGCCCCTTGCGGGTCTGTGCCTGCACCGGCGTGTGCACGACCCCATCGGGCGCCCACTGCTTGCCCTTGTTGATCCGTTTTATCCGGTTCTGGAAGGTTTCGGTGTTTGCCACGACCCCTGGGTGCCTCGGTGTTCAACTCTCGCGTTAACGAACTGTTTACCAAACGATTGGGGCGGGATTTTGGTTTGGACGTCACGAAACGAGGACGAGGCGACCCTGTGAGCGACACATTTCGGCCCTCTTGGCCCCATTTCGAGACGCGGGCCACCGCCGGATTTGCCGCCAGCACAGTTCCGCCCGCGACATCCCGGGGGATGCGCGCCGATGCCGGCGGGGCGAGCCGCAAGCGGGGGCTGTTGGAGGCGGAGGGAAGCATGGGGCGGCCTTGTTTATGAGAGGGTGACAGCGGTGCCGGAGGCCGAGACCATCAGCATGTTGTTGATGACCTCATAGTCGAGATCGACGCCGACCACCGCTGTTGCGCCAAGCTCGGCGGCGCGCTCTTCCATCTCGCGCAGGGCGGTCATCCGGGCCTTGCCCAGCTCCTGCTCATAGGCCGCCGAACGCCCGCCGACGATGTCGCGGATGCCAGCGAAGAGATCACGGAAGATATTGGCCCCAAGGATGGCCTCGCCGGTGACGATGCCCTTGTAGCCGGTGATGGACTTGCCCTCGACGGAGGGGGTGGTGGTGGTGATCATTTCACTTCTCCGACACGAATTCAGCGAGCTTCACCATTTTGGAAAGCTCCGTACCGTAGCTGGCCTTCAGAACAGCGCTTTCGGCGATCTCGCCCAGTTCGCGAATGGTCATCCCTTCAAGTTCTCTCGCATAGCGAATTCCGAAGAGATGCATCTGTGGAGTTCTCGAACCATCCGGGGCCGCCTCCCACATCTGCTTCAAAGCTGAGGCGAGTTGATCGTGTGTCACCCCACCGACCCTTCCAGCGAGATCGCCACAAGCTGTTGGGCTTCCATGGCGAATTCCATCGGCAGGGCTTGCAGCACCTCTTTGCAGAAGCCGTTGACCACGAGCGCGACGGCCTCCTCTTCGTCCATGCCGCGCTGGCGGCAGTAGAAGAGCTGGTCGTCGTCCACCTTCGATGTGGTGGCCTCGTGCTCAACGCGGCTGCTGTTATTTTTGACCTCGATGTAGGGCACGGTGTGGGCGCCGCAGTCGGAGCCGATGAGGAGGCTGTCGCACTGGGTATAGTTGCGGCTTTCCTTGGCCTTGGGGTGCATCGAGACGAGGCCCCGATAGGTGTTTTGCGCCTTGCCCGCGCTGATGCCCTTGGAGACGATCCGGCTGCGGGTGTTCTTGCCGAGGTGGACCATCTTGGTGCCGGTGTCGGCCTGCTGCATGTTGTTGGTGATGGCGATGGAGTAGAACTCGCCCTGGCTTTCGTCACCGCGCAGAATGCAGCTGGGGTACTTCCAGGTCACGGCAGAGCCGGTTTCCACCTGCGTCCACATCACCTTGGCGCGGTCGCCGCGGCAATCGGCCCGCTTGGTGACGAAGTTGTAGATGCCGCCCTTGCCGTTCTCGTCGCCGGGGAACCAGTTTTGCACGGTGGAATACTTCACCTCGGCGTCGTCCATCACCACGATCTCGACCACGGCGGCGTGCAGCTGCGAGGTGTCGCGCTGGGGCGCGGTGCATCCTTCTAGGTAGCTCACGTAGGCGTTCTTGTCGCAGATGATGAGCGTGCGCTCGAATTGGCCGGTGTTTTCGGCGTTGATGCGGAAGTAAGTGGAAAGCTCCATCGGGCAGCGCACGCCGGGGGGGACGTAGACGAAGCTGCCATCCGAGAAGACCGCCGA
Organism: Oceanicola sp. D3; assembly: GCF_006351965.1. Lineage (NCBI taxonomy): Bacteria > Pseudomonadati > Pseudomonadota > Alphaproteobacteria > Rhodobacterales > Roseobacteraceae > Oceanicola > Oceanicola sp. D3. The sequence continues at coordinate 2,028,415 of NZ_CP040932.1, read as the reverse complement.
GTTGAGGCAGGCATAGAAGTTGTCGGCCTGCGGGACGACCGAGCCGAGATACTTCTTCACAAGCTCAGGGTGCTCCTTGATGGCCTCGGAGATGGAGCAGAAGATCACGCCCTTGCTGGCGAGTTCGGCCTTGAAGGTGGTGCCCACGCTGACGCTATCGAACACCGCATCGACGGCGACCTTGCGGCCTTCTGCCGGAGCCTCATCGGCCCCCTCGACGCCCGCCAGAATCATCTGTTCTTTCAGCGGGATACCGAGCTTTTCGTAGGTGGCCAGCAGCGCCGGATCGACCTCGTCAAGCGACTTGGGCTTCTCCTTCATCGAAGCGGGTTTGGCGTAGTAATACTGGTTTTGGAAGTTGATCTCGGGGTAGTCGACCATGGCCCAGTCGGGCTCTTCCATTTGCAGCCAGCGGCGGTAGGCTTCGAGACGCCAGTCGGTCATCCACTCCGGCTCGCCGTTGTTGGCGGAGATCAGGCGGACGATCTCTTCGTTCAGCCCCATCGGGGCGAAATCCATCTCGATATCGGTGTTCCAGCCGTATTTGTAGGCCCCCATGGCCTTCACGGCTTCAACGGTTTCGGCGTCCACGCCTTCTTTCACGTCAAGATCGTTCATCGTCTTTCCTTTCAACGGCTTGGGGTGCGTTCTTCACGCGACCCGCGCCTGGTGTTTCCTGTAGGCGGCGGCCCAGCTCTTGGCGAAGCGGGCGATATCTTCTTCGGTTGTGTCCGGCCCCAGCGAGACCCGGATGGCCGAGCGGGCGGTCGGCTCATCAAACCCCATGGCGCGGAGCACCCGGCTTTCTTTCACCTTGCCCGAGGAGCAGGCGGAGCCAGCGGAGATAGCAAAACCGGCAAGGTCCATCGACATCACCTGGGTCTCACCCTTCCAGCCCGGCAGGGCGAAGCAGCTGGTGTTGGGCAGGCGCCCCGGGCCGTCACTGGCCTCTTGCCCTACGAATATGGCTTCCGGCGCGGCCTCTTCCACCATCGCTTCCAATTTGTCGCGGACCTGCGCGACGCGCGCCCAATCGCCCGCCTCTAGCCGCTTTTGCGCCACTTCAACCGCAGCCCCGAAGCCCGCGATTCCAATCACGTTTTCGGTGCCGGAGCGGCGGCCCATTTCCTGCCCGCCGCCCTTAAGCAGCGGTGCAATGTCGAGCCCTTCACGGACGATCAGGGCGCCCACGCCCTTGGGGCCGCCCAGCTTGTGGGCCGAGAGGATCGCCAGATCGGCGCCCGACCATCCGAAGGCGAAGGGGATGCGGCCCACGGCCTGGGTTACGTCGAGCAGCAGCAACTCGCAGGGGCGCTCCTGCGGCACCTCCGAGATCACCCCGGTTTCGCTGTTGGCCAGCCCCATCGCGTAGATCCGGCCCTCGGGCGCGTTGTGGGCCCAGAGCGCATCATGGGCGGTGGGATCCACCACCGCGCCACCGGCCAGAACCTGCGCGGCCTCGGTTGCGCCACCGGTAAAAACGACCTCCTGCGGCTTGCAGCCAACGCCCGCCGCCACCTGTGCGCGCGCCCGCTCGACCGCAGCCTTGGCGGCGCGGCCTTCGGCGTGGACGGAAGAGGGGTTACCCGCAATTTCCATCGCCTGAAGCATCGCGGCGCCGGCCTCCGGCAGAAGCGGAGCGGTGGCGTTGTAATCGAGGTAGGTTCGGCTCATGCCACGAGCCCCCGGCTTTTCACCGCGGCGGTATAATCAGCCAACAGACGCTCGGCGGCCTCCAGCGGCAAGGAGAGCCGGCTGGCCGCAACCACGCCCTCGGGGCGGTCATGCCCCAATACGCGCGTTACCGTCAGCAGCACTGCGCCGCTCAACTCGACCTGTGCAGGATTGGACCCGGTCATCGCGTTGTAGAGCCGCCCAAACAGCCAAGACGCACGCCGCCGCGCGTTCACCCCTTCAGCCACCCGGCGGTGGAGGTATTGCAGCGACAAGCCCTCATCCATGCCGACGGTGTCGGCGGAGTCAGAGAAACGCCGCACGAAGGGCGCAGCCCCGGTTACCAACGGGGTCACCACATTTGCGGTGAACTTGCCTTGGCGGGGCGCAGAACTCACGCTTCGGCCTCCGCCTGTTCCTCATCGACCACCAGAAAGAAATCGGGCACGGCCGGGCATGTGGCCATGGGCTTTTGGATCACCGACTCAAGCGTGGCCTGGTGCAGGTAAACGTAGACATGGGCCGAGAGCCCCTCCCACAGCCGGTTCACGAGGCTTTGCGCCTTGGAGCCCGAAACGGCGCCCTTGGCCCCTGCCCCGGTGTGCAACGCGCTGACGGTTTCATCCACCGCTTCCAGCACCTCGGACACGCGGATCTCTGCCGGTTTGCGCGCGAGGCGATAGCCGCCGCCCGGCCCGCGCACGCTTTCGACCAGCCCGGCTTGGCGGAGCTTGACGAAAAGCTGCTCAAGATAGGAGAGCGAGATGTTCTGCCGTTTGGAGATTTCGGCGAGCGAGACCAGCCCGCCCCCCTCCGGCCCGGCCTGCGCCATGGCCAGATCTGCGAGCGCAACCATCGCATAGCGTCCTTTGGTCGAAAGCTTCAAAGTTCCGATCCTTTTGGCTGAGGGCCACTGAAAGGCCAAATTGCATTGACGAGGAAGGCTTTGGCAATTACCTCCATCGCACCCGTCCGGGTGGGTTCGCGCCGATTTAGAATAATTCTAGATTGAGCCCGCGAAAGCGTCAACCGCCCCCGGGCATAAAAGAGGACAAAAAAGGTCAGGTATGCCCGAAGTGATTTTCCCCGGCCCGGAGGGTCGGCTCGAAGGCCGGTATCATCCACAGCCGGTAAAAGATGCGCCCATCGCGATCATCCTGCATCCGCATCCGCAGTTTGGCGGGACGATGAACAACCGGGTCGTCTATAACCTGCATTATACCTTCCACAAAATGGGCTTCACCGTGCTGCGCTTCAACTTTCGCGGCGTGGGGCGCTCTCAGGGGGAGTATGATCAGGGGATTGGCGAGCTTTCCGATGCTGCCTCGGCGCTGGATTACCTGCAGTCGATGAACACCAATGCCAAGCATTGCTGGGTTGCGGGCTTTTCCTTTGGCGCGTGGATCGGGATGCAGCTGCTGATGCGGCGGCCCGAGATCACCGGGTTCATCAGCGTCAGCCCGCCTGCCAATATGTATGACTTCTCGTTCCTTGCGCCCTGCCCCAGCTCGGGCCTGATCCTGAACGGCACCGCCGACCGCGTTGCGCCGCCGAAGGACACCCATACGCTGGTGGACAAGCTGCATGAGCAGAAGGGCATCACCATCACCCACACCGAGATTGAGGGTGCCGGGCACTTCTTTGAAGACCCGTATATGGATGAGATGCTGGGCGAGGTTGACGGCTATGTGCGCCGCCGCCTGACAGAGACCAGCCGCTAAAGCGAACGAATGTCAGGTGGGCCGCGTGCCCGCCTGAATATCACGCTCAAGCGCGTGGCGCGCGCCGGAGCGGAAGGTTGCGAGCGCGAGGCAGAGCGCGGCGAGGGTGAGGCCGTAGGTGAGTTGCGCCGGCAAGGTCTGGAGCAAGGGCACTGGCGCGGCCTCCCCGAAGAGCCCGGTGAAGAGCATGGGCTGCCAGATCGCCAGCGCGAAGAGCACAGCAGCCATGACCCCCAGATGCCCCAGAAGCGCGGGGCCTGCCGGGCCCTGCCCGATGCGGCGTGCATAGGATTGCCCGGCGACATATCCGGCCACGCCTGCGGCCATCAGCCCGGCAGCGGGCAGGCCTTGATCCATCGTGCTCAGAAGGATGATCTCGGCCACTCCGAGGCTGAGAGAGATGGCAGCGCAACATAGCGCGAAACAGGCCGCGACGACCGCATGGGCATTCATTTTGCTCACTCCTCCTGATGCGACCAGAGAGTGCCCTTGCCGCCTGTACTGTACGAACAGCGGCACTTCAGCCTCAGAAATGCGACCGAACTCTGGCAGGGCCGTGCCGTGGGCAGGACCATTCGGGCTGCACGCCAAAGAGACGCAGCGTCACTACTTTTTGCACCCAGAAAGGGCGGTTGCCATGCCAGCACGAGGGGCGTGGTGCAGGGGTTGCACTTGGCGGCGCTTTCCAAGCAAATACGGCCATCACAAACAGCCGGGAGAGCAGCCATGGGCGTTTTGGAAGACCTTGCAGACAATCTGGCGAAAGACACCATCGCCCACGCGGCCAAGCTGGGCGACGAGGACGAGGTTATTCGTGCCGTGGCCAAGAAACTGGGCACCTCCTCGACCACGATGGAAGAGACCTTCATGACCTCGGTTCGCGTGCGCCTTGCAGAGCGGCGGGCGCGGCAGTTTTTGGATGAGCAGATCAAGCAGGGATTTCTGGCCAAGGACACCGGGCCGAAGCTTATGGATGATGGCCATTGAGCTCGGATCTTGACCAGCAGGCGGCCTTCCTGACCGAGGCGTGCAAGCTGCGCTCGGTCGAGCGGGCCTCGAAGCTGGCGGATGGGACGCGCTACGAAAACTCCGGCGAGCACAGTTGGCATCTTGCGCTGGCGGCGCTGGTACTGGAGCGCGAGGCCCCTGAGGGGGTGCAGATTGACCGGGTGATCCGGATGGCGCTGATCCATGACCTTGTGGAGATCGACGCGGGTGATGCGCCGATCTTTGAGGCCGGTCTGGACCAGGAGGCGATTGAGGCGGCAGAGCGCAAGGCGGCCGACCGGATCTTCGGGATGCTGCCGGACGATCAGGGCGCGGAGCTGCGCGCGCTTTGGGACGAGTTTGAAGCCGCAGAGACGCCGGATGCGCGGTTTGCCAAGGCGCTCGACCGGTTTCAGCCTCCGCTGCTCAACCTCGCCAATGGCGGGGCCAGTTGGACGCCATACGGCGTGGATTATGCCCGCGTGGAGGCCCGGTTGCGGCCGACGATGGAGCGTGGGGCGCCCTCTCTTTGGGCGTGGATCGGGCCTAAGGTGCGGGCTTTCTTCGAGCGCGAAGAGAGCTAAGGGCGGCGCAGGCAGGCTCCGGCGCCAATACCTTCAGATAGCGCCGATCGACATGTTCTGGGCCATGCCCCAGAGCGCGGTGACGAAAATCGACAGCACGCCGATCACTTGGGTGATGAAGCGTTGCCGGTGCATCCTGTCATAGAGACCCTCGCCATCGGCGGCGCGAATCCCGCGGGCGCAGCGCACGCCAAGGCCCAGCACGAGGCTCATGGGCGCGGCCATCAGGAACACCGCTTGGCTAAACTCTGACGCATACCAGAAGCCGATGATGGCCAGTGAGGACAGGGTGAAGAAGGTGATGGCGATCAGCCAGAGGCCGGCCTGATCTGCGATGTAGAGGATGCGGTTTACGTTGACGCGGACCATGTCATGCAGGTCAGCCTCGGCATCGCCGCCGTTGCGCTTGGCCCTTTGCACCAGATCCCACGGCACGCCGAGGACGAAATGCGAGGAGGTGGACCACATCACCGCCAGCGCAATCCAATACCACAGGTTGGAGAACGACCGCATGTCGATCAGTTCGAATACGGTTTCGTACCAGTCCAGCACCTGTTTCTGCCCCTTCGGCCTGTTGTGACCTTTTGTCGAAGTTGGCGCAATCTAGCCAGCTTTGCCGGGAATGGAAGCCTTGTCGCGGCGCAAAATCCATGGCACCCGCTTGTGTGGCTGAAAAACGAGGCAATCCCATGCGTCCTACCGTCGCCCCCTACCCTGCTGCACGTCTGCGGCGCACCCGAACGAGCCCTGCCATGCGGGGATTGGTGCGCGAGAATGCGGTGACCGTCGATGATCTGATCTGGCCGGTGTTTCTGCGCGATGGCGAGGGCGAGCGCACTGCGGTGCCCTCGATGCCGGGCGTGGAGCGGCTGACGGTGGATCTGGTGGCCGAGGCGGCGCAGGAGGCTGCGAGCCTTGGTATTCCGGCGATCTGCCTCTTTCCCTACACCGGCCCAGAAGCGCGAACGGAAGATTGCGCCATGGCCTGGGATCCCGAGAACCTGACCAACCGAGCGATCCGCGCGATCAAGGCGGCTGCGCCCGAGGTTGCGGTGATGACCGACATCGCGCTCGACCCCTACAACATCAACGGCCATGACGGCTTTGTGGTGGAGGGCGAGATCGTCAACGACGAGACGGTTGAGGCGCTGGTGAAGATGGCGCTGGCGCAGGCCGAGGCTGGGGCCGACATTCTGGGCCCGTCAGACATGATGGACGGGCGGATTGGCGCGATCCGTTCTGCGCTGGAGGAGGCCGGGCACAGCAAGGTCTCTATCCTCAGCTACGCGGCCAAATATGCCTCTGCCTTCTATGGGCCGTTCCGTGATGCGGTGGGGGCCTCGGCAGCGCTCACCGGCGACAAGAACACCTATCAGATGGACCCGGCCAACAGTGACGAGGCCTTGCGGCTGGTGCAGCGCGACCTTGCTGAAGGGGCCGACATGGTGATGGTCAAACCCGGCCTGCCCTATCTCGATATCATCCGCCGGGTGCGCGACAGCTTCGGCGCGCCGACCTTCGCCTATCAGGTGAGCGGCGAATACGCGATGATCGAGGCGGCGGCGGCGAACGGTTGGATCGACGGCGAGAAGGTGATGGTGGAGAGCCTGATGGCCTTCAAACGCGCCGGGTGCATGGGGGTGCTGACCTATTTCGCGCCGCGGATGGCAAGGCGGCTGAAGGCGGGGTAGCCCACGTCTGGCGCGTTAAAAACAAACCTGCCGATACTGCCTGCCAAGTTGCGCCTGCAAGGCACGGGGCAACGGCCAAAAACCGCCCATATCACCTCAACTTGTGGTGACAAGCCTGCCTGACGCCCCTATAGATAGACAAAACCGGCGAAAACAGCCGGGTGAGGCTTAAGGACAGGCGGATACCATGAGCAAATTCCCCAATCGACGTGTATTTCTTGCAGGGCTTGGTGCGACCACCGCGCTTTCGGCCTGCGGCAATGGCGTGGGCACCAACAATGGCGCGAAGATCGACGCGCGGGTGAACAGCACGCGGAACTACCTGTTCTCGCGTTACCCCGGCACGGCCGAACTCGAGCAGAAGGCGGCGGGCGTGCTCTATATGCCGCTGGTCACCAAGGCGGGCTTTGGCGTGGGTGGCAGCTACGGGCGCGGGGCGCTGCGGATCGATAATGTGACGGTCGATTACTACAACGCGATCCAGGCCAACTTCGGCTTGCAGATCGGGGCACAGCAATATGCCCATGCGCTGTTTTTCATGACCCCGGCGGCGCTGCGCGAGTTTCGCACCTCGACCGGCTGGTCGGTGGGCGCGGATGCCGAATATGCGTTGAACGACAATGCTGGCAACCTCTCTGCCGAGACGCTCACCGCGCTGGCACCGGTTATCGCCGTGGTCTTTGGCCAAGCCGGGCTGATCCTGGGCGCGACGCTGGAAGGCTCCAAATACAACCGGATCATCCCCTGATCCTGCTCTTGAGGCCGCGATAAGGCACAGGCTGCGCACCCCAGCGAGGGTGTGCGGCGTCTTCGTGCTATACAAAGCGCGTGCCAGCCTGTAGAGAGCGCGGCTTACGCCCTCTCTCCCCGGACAATTACCTTGAAACAAGCTCTCGCCGACGCCATCGCAGACCGTGGCTATACCCAATTGACCCCCGTGCAGGAGGCCGTTGGCGCTGCCGAGCATGAAGGCCGTGACCTGTTGGTTTCGGCGCAGACCGGCTCTGGCAAGACGCTGGGCTTCGGGATTGCCATCGCCCCGCGCCTTCTGGGTGAGGCGGAGACCTTTGAGGAGGCCGCCGCCCCGCTTGGCCTTGTCATCGCCCCCACCCGCGAGCTGGCGATGCAGGTGAAGCGCGAGCTGGCGTGGCTCTATGCCCGCACTGGCGCGGTGCTGGCCTCGACCGTGGGCGGGATGGACTATCGTGATGAGCGCCGCGCTCTGGCGCGTGGAACGCATATCGTCGTCGCCACCCCGGGCCGACTGCGCGACCATATCGAGCGTGGCTCGGTCGACCTGTCGTCGTTGCGTGCTGTGGTGCTGGATGAGGCCGACGAAATGCTTGATCTGGGCTTTCGCGAAGATCTTGAATTCATCCTCTCCCAAGCGCCAGAAGAGCGCCAGACGCTGCTGTTTTCGGCCACCGTTCCGGCTTCTATCGCGGCGCTCGCCAAGGGCTATCAGCGCGATGCCGTTCGGGTGGAGAGCCGCGCCGAGACCTCGCAACACGCCGATATCGACTATCTCGCCATGGCCGTTGCCGAGCGCGACCATGAGAACGCGGTGATCAACCTGCTGCGCTATCACGAGGCCCCCAACGCGATTGTCTTCTGCAACACCCGCGCGACGGTTTCGCGGCTCACGTCGCGGCTTTCCAACCGGGGCTTCCGTGTGGTGGCGCTGTCTGGCGAGTTGTCGCAACAGGAGCGCACGAATGCCCTGCAAGCCATGCGCGACGGGCGTGCCCGTGTGTGCGTGGCCACTGACGTTGCGGCGCGTGGCATCGACCTGCCCAATCTGGACCTTGTGGTGCATGCCGAGCTTCCCGGCAGCCATGAAACCCTGCTTCACCGCTCCGGGCGCACGGGCCGCGCCGGGCGCAAGGGCACCTCGGCGCTGATCGTCACGCCCCGCGTGCGCAAAAAGGCGCTGCGGGTGCTTGGGGCTGCCAAGCTCACCGCACGCTGGGCCGAGCCGCCCTCTGCCGAGGCTGTGGCCGCGCGCGACTGGGAGCGGATGCTGGAAAGCCCCGATTGGCAGGAGCCGGTATCGGACAGCGAGGCCGCGCCTGTGGCCGAACTTGTGGCCCGTTTCTCGCCTGAACAGATCGCTGCGGCCTACATGCGCCTGCATGCCACCCAGCATTCCGCGCCAGAGGAGCTTTCGGGCGAAGACCCGGCCCCGAAGCCGCGCGCCGAATTTGGCCCCTCCGCATGGGTGAGCATTGCGCTTGGGCGCAACCAGCAGGCCGAGCCGCGCCGCCTTTTGCCGATGCTCTGCAAGGCCGGTGGGCTGACCAAGGGCGACATCGGTGCGATCCGCATCGCGGGCGACGAAAGCTTCATCGAGATCCGGCAGCCGAGCCTCAAGGGCTTTCTGGATCATCTGGGCAAGGAGCGGAAGGTTGAGGGGGCCGAGGTGCGCCAGCTTGATGGCCCGCCCGAGGGGCTTGACCGTCCGCCTGCTCGCCGCCCTGCCCCGCGCGGCGACAAACCTACGCGCAAGGAGAAGCCTGCCCGCCCGCCACGCGCCCCTCGCCCACAGAGCGAGGCCAAGGCAGCGCCTCAGGCGCCCGTGTCGCCAGCTCCTGCGCCTGCGCCCGAGCCGGAGGCCCCGCATGTGCCGCGCCAGAAGGAACGCAAGCCCCGGGCCAAAGCCGGCGGGGCGGACGCGACGCGCCATCGCCCCGGTGCGGCAAACCCCTCGGCCTCGATGAAGCCGGGGCGCAATGGGCCGCCGCCGCCGAAGGGCAAGCCTTCGAGCAAGAAGAACAAGGCGCGCGCAGAGGGCCGCGCCGAGTTTGGCAAAGGCCCCGACGGGCCGCCGCGCCGCTCCGGCAAGGGCCCCGGTAAGCCGGGTGGCAAGCCGTTTGGCAAACCCGGTGGCAAGTCTTTCGGGAAGCCGGGCGGCAAACCCACGGGCAAACCCACGGGCAAGCCGCACCGGGGGAAGAGCTAGGCATCTTCCCTCCCAGTGAGGCCCGAATTCGCGCTGACAAGGCCCGGCGCGGGCGCTAAAGTACAACCGGGAGGAGAGATTGCCATGAGACTTGCCCCACGCCGCGCAGGGGCCGCCTGCGCCCTCGCCATTGTGCTGCCCGGCACCGCAGTGGCGGCCACGGACTGCGCCGATATGGCCGAAACCGCGCCCGCAGGGGTGACGATCACCGAAGCCACCGCGCTGCCCGAGGGCGATGACCATTCGATGGTGGCGCAATGCCTGCTGCGCGGCACGATGGCGGAACGTATCGGCGCGGATGGCAAACCCTATGCTCTGCGCTTCGAGCTGCGCTTGCCAGCGGCTTGGGAGGGGCGCTTTCTGCATCAGTTCAACGGCGGCAATGATGGTGAGGTAAAGCCTGCAACCGGCGCAGGCACCGGCGTGGGCGCGCCTGCCCTGGAGCGAGGGTTTGCGGTTGTCAGCTCGGACGCGGGCCATGATGGCAAGGCCAACCCAGAGGCCGGGCTTGTGGGCGGCAACCTCTTTGGCCTCGATTTTGAGGCGCGGCGAGACTACGGCTATGGGGCCGTGGCCAAGCTTCACCCGGTTGCCCTGGCACTGACCGAAGCGCATTACGGCACGGCACCCGCCTATGTTTACGGGTACGGCACCTCCAATGGCGGGCGTCATGCGATGGTGGCCGCTGAGCGGATGCCGGAGGCCTTTGACGGGCTGCTGGCGGGCTACCCCGGCTTCCGCCTGCCCCGCGCGGCGATTCAACATGCGTGGGATGTGCAGCAGCTACGCTCGGTTGCGCCGACCTTGGCCGAGAGCTTCAGCCCGGCGGAATTGGGGCTGGTGGCCGGGAAGATCAATGCGGCCTGCGACGGGCTCGATGGGCTGGAAGATGGCGTGGTGGCCGATACGGCGGGGTGCCAGCAGGCCTTCAACCCGGCGGATATGGTATGCCAAACGGGCCAGAACTCCGCCTGCCTGAGCGCCGAGAAGGTGGCGGCGCTGGAGGCGATGCACGCGGGGCCGACGGACGGGGCTGGCACCGCGCTGTATAGCGATTGGCCGTGGGATCCCGGCATTGCTTCGGGCAATTGGCGGTTCTGGAAGATTGAAAGCACCGTGCCGCCTTGGGGGATGCAGCCGATCATCGCGGTGATGGGCGCGGGCAGCCTTGCGCATGTGTTCTCCACCCCGCCAACCATGGTGGAGGGCAGCCCCGAAGCGCTGGAGGCCTACCTGATGGGCTATGACTTTGACAGCGAAGCCGCCAAGGTGGATGCGGTGACGGAGGCCTTCCCCGAAAGCCCGATGCAGGTGATGAGCCCGCCGGGCGCGAGCAACCCGACGCTTGAAGAGTTGGAAGCAGCGGGCGGCAAGCTGGTTGTCTTTCACGGCACAGCTGACCCGGTGTTTTCGTTCAACGACACCGCCGCCTGGTTCGAGAAGCTGACAGCAAACACGCCCGGGGCCAGCGCCTTTGCGCGGTTCTACGCGATCCCCGGCATGCCTCACGGACGCGGGGGCAACGCTGCCGACAGCGCCGATCTGCTGGGGGCGCTGATAGATTGGGTGGAGGGCGATACGCCGCCGCAGGCCGTGCCAACCACGTTTCGGGCCGGAAACGTGGAGGCCGGCGAGAATGCGGGCGGCGAGCGTATGCTGTGCCCCTGGCCGCAGGTTTTGCGGTTTTCGGAAGGGGTGTTTGCCTGCGCCGAGTGAGCGCAGGCAGGCCCGGGCGGGCCGAGAGCCGCCCGGTTAGTAGAGGAGCGCGGCCACTTCGCGCTTTTTCAGCGACATCCGGGCGGTGACGACCGCATTTGCATCTTCACGCAGTTCGGGGAAGATCTCGAAGATTTCCTCGCGCTGTGCGTCATCCATCTCGCCCATGACATGGGCACCCGGCTGGTAGCTTTCAGTCCATGCGCCTTCGGCCATGACGATTTCATGGGCGTCGAACATGATGTGGACGTAAACCACCTCATCCACCGTCACCTGTTCAATCCCGGGCAGCCCGACCAGATGGGCGGCCGAAACCAGCACCTCATGCTCGCCGAAGAGCATTTCGGCACGGGCGTCGGAGATCAGCATCTTGTGCTGCGGGCTGACCATGATGTCACGCTCCGGCAGACCATAGCCCAGGGCACCGGCCTTGATCCGCACCGGCTGAAGGCGCGGATTGGCGGTGAGGTGGTGGGTGTTGAGCAGGCGCTGGCCGACCCATTGCAGGCGCTTGACGCCGTTGTCACGGGTCAGCACCCTGTCGCCCGGTCCGAGGTCTTCCACCGGGCGCGGGCCATCGGGCGTGGCAATCAGGGTGCCCGGCGTGAAGCAGGGGATGAAATTGACCGTCTCGATCTCGGAGAAGGTCATGGTGCCGGTGACGTTGCCGAACCCGTCGAGAAACTGGACAGTGCCGCTTTCGGGATCGTTCTCGTCGTAGAGAACCCGGGTGGGGCCTGCTGTTGTGAGGTCGAGCACGTCGGCATCCGCGCCGCCTTCACCGCCTGCCACGTGGTCGCCGTTGCCCGCGATGAAGGTATCGGCGTCATCGCCGCCGAGCAGGATATCGGCGCCTGAACCGCCCACCAGCACGTCATTGCCTGCACCTGCATCTGCGGTGAAGCCTGCAGTGTTGGCGGTGCCGGTGATCACATCGTCGCCCGCGCCGGTTTCGATCCTCTCGATCTCGGAGAAGCTGGCCGTGTCGGTGCCATCGGTGATGGTGCCTGCTTCTGCGCCGGTGAAGGTTACGGTGGCGTCGCCGGTAAGGGCGGTGGCATCGAGCGTGTCGCCCGTGGTTTCGCCCGTCTCGCCGCCAAGGATGTCATCGGCGCCGAAGCCGTCTTCGAGCACAATGGTATCATCGCCCGCACCAGCGTCGATCTCGTCAGCGCCCGCGCCGCCATAGATGGTGTCATCTCCGGCGCCCGCTTCGATGATGTCATCATCCACGCCTTCGCCGGGCAGAATCTCGTCGCCCGCGTCCACCATGTCGCCGTGCGGATCGCCATCGTAGGAGGCGTCGATCACATCGTCGCCTGCGGTGCCGGACACGATGCCATCGCCCGGGATGCCCGCTGCGATCAGCCACATCGGATCGGCAGCTTCCACCGGATCTACCCCGACAAGGGTGACGCTTTCGCCGCCCGGGAAGCTCAGCACCGCGTTGCCGGAGCCGTCATCGGTGACGGTCACATCGTGGACAGACACCGGATCGCCGCCCGCGTCGGTCATGCCGCTCACATCGAGCTGGTCGGTGCCGTTGTAGGTGCCGTCGCCGTTGGATGTGGGGGCGTCGAAGTAGTGCACGGTATCGGAGCCGTCGCCGTCGCCCATCACAAGGGTATCAACGTCGCCGTCACCCTGCCCGGTGCCATCGCCAAGGTCGATCTCGTCGTCGCCCGCGCCTGCTTCGATGGTGTCTGCACCGGTGCTGGTGGCAAACATATCGTCGCCCGAAGAGCCGGTGACGGTATCATCGCCAGAGCCGGTCACGACCACCTCGACTTCGGAGAAGGTCACGGTGTTGGTGCCGTCGGTCAGCGTGCCGCTCTCTGGCGCGCCGGACATATCGACCGTCAGGTCATCGGTGACATCTGCGGCCCAGAGCGCATCGGTATCGCCATCGCCAGCATCTTCACCTGCGGTGAAGCTGTCATTGCCGAAGCCATCGGAGAGTTGCAGGCTGTCGTTGCCCTCGCCGGTGACAACCACGTCATCGCCGGAGCCGCCGATAACGCCGTCATCCCCTGCCCCGGTGTCGAGGTTGACGCCCGAGGTGGTGGTGCTTGCGTCGATGGTATCGTTGCCGCTGCCGGTCGCAATGCGCTCGATTTCGGAGAAATCTGCCGCATTCGCGCCCTGGGTCACGGTGCCGCTTTCGTCGCCGGTGAAGGTGACGTCAACGCCAGAGGTCATGCCGCCCGCATCGAGCAGGTCGCCCGCAGTTTCGCCGCCTTCGCCGCCGGTGATGGTATCGTTGCCGAAGGCCTCGCCCAGCGTGATCACATCGTCGCCGCTGCCAGCATTGATGGTATCTGCCCCGGTGCCGAGGGCGATGGTGTCATCGCCTGCGCCGGTATCGACCGTTTGGTCGCCCGCGTCGCCGGTGACCGTATCGTCGCCCGCGCCGGTGGCCACGTTTTCGATCTCGGAGAAGCTGGCGGTGTCGGTGCCGTCGCTCAGCGTGCCTGCTTCAGCGCCGGTGAAGGTTACGGTTTGATCGCCCGTCACCTGCACGGCGCTCAGGGTGTCGCCATCAGTTTCGCCGGTCTCGCCGCCGACGATGCTGTCGGCACCGAAGCCATCTTCGAGCATGACGGTATCGTCACCCGCCTCGCCGAACACCTCGTCATCGCCCAGACCGGCATAGATCGTGTCATCGCCTGCGCCGGCTTCGATGATGTCGTCGTTCGCCGCCTCGCCGGGAAGGATCGCATCGCCACTGTCGACCATGTCGCCATGCGGATCGCCGGCATAGGCGGTGTCGATCACATCATCGCCTGCGGTGCCGCTGACGATGCCGTCACCGGGGATGCCCGCCGCGATCAGCCAGTTGGGATCGGCCGCATCGGTGGCGCTCACGCCCACCAGCGTCAGGCTCTCGCCATTCGGGAAAGTCAGAACGGCCGAGCCGAAGCCATCATCGGTGACGACCACATCATGGACCGAAACCGGGTCGCCACCCGCGTCCTGCATATTGCTCACGTCGATCTGGTCGGCGCCGGTGAAGGTGCCGTCACCGTTGGGCGTGGGGGCCTCGAACGCGAAGACGGTATCGGCACCGCCGCCATCGCCCATCACCACGGTATCCACCGCGCCGTCGGCTGCGCCGAGGTCCACGGTATCGTCGCCCGCGCCCATCTCGACAGTGTCGGCCCCTGCCCCGGTTTCGATGTAGTCGTTGCCGGTGGAGCCGGTGACGCTGTCGTCGCCCGCGCCGAGGCGCACGTTCTCGATCTCGGCGAAGCCGGCGATGCCGGTGCCATCGCTGATGGTCCCGCTCTCCGGATCGGAGAAGGTGACTGCGAGATCGTCGGTCACGGCTGTGGCGTCGATCTCGTCGCCAAAGGTTTCGCCGGTCTCGCCGCCGGTGATGGTGTCATTGCCGAAGTCGTTCTCGAGGATGAAACTGTCATCCCCTGACCCGCCTGTCAGAATATCGTCGCCCGTGCCGCCGGAGATATCATCATCGCCCGTGCCGCCGTCGATGGTGTCATCATCGCTGCCGCCATCGAGGGTGTCATCGCCGCCGTAGCCATAGATTTCGTCATCGCCAGCGCCGCCAGTGACGGAATCACCGCCTGCGGTGTCGTCGGGGATGGTGGTGAACTCAACATCGGTGATCCAGAGCGCCTGCCCCTGACCACCGCCGTTCTGGTAAGATACGACAACCTGAGCGACCGGCCCCTCTACCGTGATAAGGACCGAACCGCCTGCCTCGTCGTGGTCATCGCTGCCTGCGCCGTTGATCGTGTCGGCGTCGTACATGGTTTCGTCGCCGTCGATCTGAAACGTGACGGGCACTTCGTTGCCGTCAGCGTCATAGGCGACAACGGTGACAAGGTCGTCCCAGCCGCCTTGGTCGATATCGTTGATCCGGAAGGTGACATCGCCTACCTCATTGGCCATGCCCGACCCGGCAACCGGATCAAAATCGAGCGTAACGGTCGCGGTGTTGGCAAAGCCGCTTGTGTTGCTGCCACTGCCACCGAGATAGAGCGACGAATTGGTAGCGAAGGTCTCGCCGGCGCCGGTGTCGACATACTGGGTGTCGCTCGATACCTCGGCGTTGTTCAGGCCGCCATCATCCGTGATGCCGACGGTCACGTTCATCGTACCGGTGTTCTGGGTGAAGCCGCCGCTCACGTCGATGCCGTCACCTGCGTGGGTCGTCCAGCTGAGCGTTTCGCTAGTGGCGCTGACGGGGGCGTTGTCGGCATGAATCACATCATTGCCACTGCCGCCCGAGATCGTGTCAGACCCGCTACCGGCGTAGATGGTATCTGCGCCGGTGCCACCGTTGATCGTGTCATCGCCCGCGCCCGCAACGACGGTGTCATTGCCACCGCCTGCGTTGATCGTCTGGCCGGTGTCGTTGATCTCATCGCCCTGAGCGTCTTCAAAACGCCCGTCGATAACATCGTTGCCGCCGGTGCCATCGACCGGGCCGGGCGCGTTGGGCGTGTAGGTTGGCGCAGAGTTGGCTGTGGCCGAAGTGACTGTTTCGACGAAGTAATTGTTCGGCACAAAATAGACGAAGCCGTCGGACCCAAGATAGTAGGTGCCGGAATCGGTGATATTATTATAGTTTGCGCCGTTTCCGGTGTAGGTGCCGGACCATGTCCAACTGCCGGTGCCGATCGTTTCGTCAATCGAAAATGCCTCCATCCCACTCAGGATGGCGTCTCCGCTGTTCAGCGTTCCGTTACCAAGGCTTACGCGATACCCAATCGGCATTGTTGTTCAGTCCTGCTTTCATCAACGGCCGCTCGCGAATCGCTCTGCTTTCGTCACGTCCGGTTTTCCGTGTTAGGCCCACGACAAGAGCCCCCTTCCGGGGGGATATGGAGGACTAAAGCGGCAAGACTTTGATAAAACCTGAAAATGGCCGGACAATTACGCGGCAGAAATGTGGCCGCGGCCGGAAAATTCGCTTATTTTTCAGGCACAAAGCAGTATTGCGGCACGAGTTGCCTCGCGCCGCTCCAGGCATTGTTTGACTAAGGTCTTAACGGCCCCATTTACGGGCGATTAAGAGCCTCGTTTCACGCCGTCAGCAGAAGCGCCTCGTGGCGTTTGAGCGAGCGGCGTGCGGCGGTGTAGCCTTCGCGGCCCTCTTTCTCCTTAAGCTCGGGGAAGAGCGAGAGGAGTTCCTCGCGTTGCTCGCTGTCGAGCCCCTCAAGGGTGTAGTCGCCGGGCTGGAAGCTTTCGGTCCAAGCCCCGTCGGAGAGCACCACCTCGTGCTGGTCGAACATGAAGTGGATGTAGGTCACGGAGGCCACATCCTGCGCTTCGGCGATGCCTTCGCCGTTCATCAGGTGCTTGGCCGCGACCAGAACTTCACGCTCTTCGAAGTAGAGCGCCGCACGATCGGACGCCACCAGCACACGGTGCTGCGGGCTTACCAGCATGTCACGCTCAGGGAAGTTGGCGCCGAGCGCGCTTTTGGCAATCCGGATCGGGCGGAGTGCGGGGCGCAGCAGCAGATCGGCGGCGGACAGATCGCGCCGTCCGATCCAGCGGATCGGCTGCATCCCGTGGTCGCGGGTCATCACCATGTCACCGGGGTGCAGGTCTTCCACCAGCACCTCGCCACGCGCGGTTGCGATGCGGGTGCCGGGGGTGAAACAGGGGATCACCTCTTCGATGTCGGTGAAGTTGATATTCACCGTTTCGCCGGTGTCGGGATTGACCATTTGAACCTGGCCGCTGAACCCGGGAGTTCCATTGTTTTCAGGGTTTTGCACGAGGTTCGTGATTTGGTACCCCTCGCTGCGGAGCGCGCCGAGGTTGAGCACGTCATAATCGTCGCCACCCGCGCCGCCATCGACGGTCGTGTTGCCCGGGGTGTCGACGAAAAACGTGTCACGATCATCGCCGCCCGAGAGCATATCATTCTCGCCGCCGCCGTAGATCGTATCGTTGCCCGCGCCGCCTTCGACCTCGTCGGTCCCCTCGCCCGCAGTGAGCACATCATCGCCGGAGCCGCCGTCGATCACATCGTTGCCGGTGCCGCCGTCGATGGTGTCGTTTCCGCCCTGACCGTAGAGCGTGTCATTGCCGTCGCCGCCAAAGATCGTGTCGTCACCATCAGGGATCGGCTCGACCACCGCATCGTCGATCAGATCGCCGTTCATCGAGAAACCCGACGGAGTGCCGCGGGTGGTTAGCGTGAACTCGATGGAGCTGCGGTTGTCGAACTCGGCCGAGAACCAGCCGTCTTGGTCGCCGGGGCTGTTCTGTTCGGTGCCCCGCGCCGTTACGAAGCCGGGGCCGGAACTGACCTGAAGCGAGGTGTCGGCGGATGTGCCGTAGGCGCCAAAGCTGTTTGCATCCAGCGTGACGGCCTCAAAATCGTTGCTGCTGTTCTGATCGAGGTCGTTGAAGGTGGCGGTGGAGTTGAGCGCAATCGGCTCCCCGGTTGCCGGATCGAAGAAATCCAGCCGGAAGGTGGCCTCTTCGCCCGCACGGGAGCTTCTGCCAGACGCGTTGAGCAGGATCTCGAAGCCCTGGCCGCTGGCGAGGTCCACATCCAGCCGGGAGTTGGACATGCTCACAAGGGTGAGCCGGGCCGAAACGCTGGTGCCATCTTCCAGCGTGGCCACGTTGTCATAGATCACCGAGTCGCCCGGCTGCGCGTCATTGGCACGCCCAGCCGTTTCGCTGCCCGGGCGGACATTGTTGATCGACAGATTCAGGGGCGTCGCATCGTTGCCCGGCGCGGTCCCCTCGCCCGCATCGCCAAACACGGTGTCGTCGCCGCTGCCCGCGTCGATCACGTCATCGCCGCCCTCGCCGGAAATGCGGTCATTTCCGCCGTTCCCGTTGATGACGTCATCCTCGGGCGAGCCTTGGATGTTCTCACTGGTGTCATTTCCGTTGATAGTGGCCATGGCAGAGCCCCCTCAATCGTAGATACATGGTACAGCCCAGCAAAAACCGGCCCGGAGCAGAGATGCCTCTAATACACCGCAAAGTTGCTGTGAATATCGCTCATTTTAGTTACGTTACGGAATCTCGTTTGGATCAGTTCACGTTCGCTCAATTGCCGGTGAGGCTTGGGTTGGAAGGTCATTTTTTCGGCGCTGCAGCGACGGCACAGCCGCCCAAGACCTATGCCATGAAACGCAGATGTCCGCGGGGCTCTCACCACGCGGACAAGCTGCATATGTCCCCTCGGGGATCGCCCGTTTCGGCTGCCTACCATGGGCCCTTGCGAGCCCGCCCCAAGGCAACCGGGGCGCGGATGAGTTGGAAGTCACCCCAGCCGAAACATCCGGCGTGGGGGTGTGGTGCGCCCGGCGATTAACTGGGGTCGCCGGGCGCGTGCTCCGTCACTCGCTGAGCAGCAGAGCCTCGTGCTTTTTCAGGGTCTTGCGTGCGGCGGTGTAGCCTTCGCGGCCCTCTTTCTCCTTAAGCTCGGGGAAGAGCGACAGGAGTTCCTCGCGTTGCTCGTTGTCGAGCCCCTCGAGGGTGTAGTCGCCGGGCTGGAAGCTTTCGGTCCAGGCCCCGTCAGACAGCACCACCTCGTGCTGGTCGAACATGAAGTGGATGTAGGTCACGGAGGCCACATCCTGCGCTTCGGCGATGCCTTCACCGTTCATCAGGTGCTTGGCCGCGACCAGAACTTCACGCTCTTCGAAGTAGAGCGCCGCACGATCGGACGCCACCAGCACACGGTGCTGCGGGCTTACCAGCATGTCACGCTCAGGCAGGTTGCCGTCGAGCGCGCCTTGGGCAATGCGAACCGGGCGGAGTGCGGGGCGCTTCAACAGCTCAACCGTGTCCACATCGGTGCGGCCCAGCCAACGGATCTCTTGGATGCCGTTGTCGCGGGTGATGACCTTGTCGCCGACCTTCAGCTCTTCGACGGCCACTTCGCCACGCGGCGTCGCAATCAGCGTGCCGGGTGTGAAGCAGGGGATGACATTTTCGATTTCCTCGAAGGTCATCGTGCCGCCGTCCTCGAAGTGGACGATACCGTCTTCTTTATCGGGCGAAGTGTACTCGATGTAGTCGACATTGGAGCCGGTCAGGTCGAGCGTGTCGAAGTCATCGCCGCCGTCGCCGCCGTCAACGTGGTCGCCCGCGTTGCCGCCGATGAAGGTGTCACGGTCGTCGTCGCCATAGAGCTCGTCTTCGCCCTCGCCGCCGATGATCGTGTCATTCCCGGTGCCGCCGTAGATCTCGTCGTCGTCCACGCCGCCGTCGATGATGTCGTCACCCTCGTCACCGTAGATCAAGTCATCATCGTCCTGGCCGTAGATGGTGTCGTTGCCGGCACCGCCGTGGATGACGTCATCACCGTTGTCGGGGCGAAGGTCGCCCTCTTCATCGGGGATGTTCAGCACATCGGGGAAGGCCGGGTCCAGACCACCGTAGATGGTGTCGTTGCCGTCACCGCCGTCGATGATGTCGTTGCCTTCACCGCCCACGATGGTGTCGTCGCCGGCACCACCAAGCACGGTGTCGTCGTCGAAGCCCGCGTCGATGGTGTCGTCGCCGTCGCCGCCTTCGATGTAGTCGTCATCGTCGCCGGTGATGATGGTGTCGTTGCCAGCACCGCCATAGACGATGTCTTTGTCATCGTTCGGGTTGTCATCGGGCGCCCAGATGCCGGGGTAGCCCTGATCGGGCGAACCGGAAACGCCGAAGGCGTCGATATTGCCGGAGGTGTCGATGTAGTCGTCACCGGAGCCGGCATCCACCGTGTCATTGCCATCACCACCGATGATGGTGTCGACGTTGTTGTGGCCGATCAGCTCATCGTCCCCTGCGCCGCCGTCGATGTAGTCATTACCGCCGCCGCCGAGGATGTAGTCATCGCCTTCACCGCCGGTGAGGGTGTCATCGCCAGACATGCCGTCGATGGTGTCGTTGCCGTCACCGCCTGCGATCACATCGGCGTCTTTGCCGCCGCGAATCCAGTCGTCGCCCGTGCCACCGTCGATGGTGTCGTTGCCACCCTGACCGTAGATGATGTCGTCGCCCTCACCGCCGTCGATGGTGTCATCGCCGGTGTTCCCACGGATATCGTCGTTGCCGGTGCCACCGTCGATGGTGTCGTTGCCGCCACCACCGCGGATGAAGTCGTCGCCAGCGCCGCCGTCGAGGGTGTCGTTGCCCTCGCCGCCGTCGACCTCGTCATCACCTTCGCCGGCAATCACGATATCGTCGCCAGCGCCTGCGTGGATGATGTCATCATCGGGGTTGCCGCCGAAGATGTTGTCACCGCCGTCGACCACATCGCCTTCCGGGTCGCCGGTGTAGCTGGTGTCGATCACGTCGGCACCCGAGGTGCCCTCGACGATGCCGTCCTTCAGGGTCAGCGTTACAGTGGCCGTGTCGAAGCCGCCGTTGCCGTCGCTGACAGTGTATTCGAAGGTCACATCGCCATCGACGGTGCCATCGGGCGTGAAGGTCACGGTGCCATCGCCGTTGTCCACCACGGTGCCGCCCTCGGCGGGTTGGGTGATGCTGTCGATGGTGAGCGTGTCGCCATCCGCGTCGGTGTCGTTTTCGAGCACGTTGACGGTGACCGAGTTCAGAATGTCGCCGCTGGCAACATCGTCTTTCGCGTCGGGATCTTCGTTCACGTCATTGACGGTCACGGTCACAGTGGCGGTGTCGGTGCCGCCCTGCCCGTCGCTCACCTCGTAGGTGATGGTGTCTTCACCGGTGAAGCCGTCGTCCGGCGTGTAGGTGATGGTGCCATCGCCATTGATGGTGACGGAGCCGTTCTCGGCAGAGGCATCGGACACGGTGAGCGTGTCGCCGTCCACGTCGGTGTCGTTCTCGAGCACCGGAATGTTGACGCTTTCGCCCTCGTCCACCTCGGCCAGATCGTCATTGGCTTCCGGATCGTCGTTCACCGGGTTCACGGTGACGGTGACGGTGGCGGTATCGGTGCCACCCTGGCCGTCGCTCACCTCATAGGTGATCGTGTCGGTGCCGTTGAAGTTTGCGTTCGGCTCGTAGGTGATTGTGCCATCGGCGTTGACGGTCACGGTGCCGTTGTCGGCATCTGCGCTTTCAACGGTGAGCGTGCCGCCATCGGGATCGCTGTCATTGGCGAGCACGGGGATGGTGACGGAGCCGTCTTCATCCACCTCGGCCAGATCGTCATTGGCGACCGGCAGCTGGTTGACCGGCGTGCCGTTGATGTTTTCGATCTCGGTGAAGGTCATGGTCTCGCCGGTCGGCTCGCCGTCCGCATCGAGATAGACAACCGTGCCGTTCCAGCCGTTGCCGTTGGAGTCTTCTTCCAGATCGGTCAGGTAGAAGGGATCACCGATGGACAGATCGAGGGTGTCGTTGTCGTCGCCACCGGCGCCGCCGTCGACCACATCGCCTGCACCGCCGATGATGGTGTCGGCATCATCGCCGCCCAGCACCGTGTCGGCACCTTCGCCACCGTCGAGGGTGTCTTCGCCGCCGTTGCCTTCGATGTAGTCGTCGCCAGCGCCGCCGAGGATCACATCGTCACCGGCCTCACCCGAGCCTTCGCCCTCGGTGATGGTGTCGAAGTAGATGTCGGTGACGTTCACGCCGCTGTCGCTGTGGCCATCCTGAACATGGGTGATGACGATTTTCGCCACCGGCCCGGGGATGCTCACCAGACCGGAGTAATCCGGCGAGGTATCAGCTGCGCCGCCGCCGTTGGAAACGGCAGTCTCATAGCCGGCCACGCCATCGTTGTCTTGCAGGGTCACGCCGCTGCCCGCGGAGATATCGACCGGCACTTCGTTGCCATCGGCATCGTAGGCGGTCACCACCACGGTGCTGTCGAAATCGATGTCATTGACGCGGAACGACACGTTCTCGGCGTCTTTATCGAACTCCAGCGTGTAGGTCTGGCTGTCGCCCTCGTGATCCAGCTCGCTTTCAAGCGAGGAATGCGGGTTGGCGCCGGGCAGCTCACCGGTGTCGATCGAGTGCACCTTCTGCTGGTCGGTCGAGAACCGGTTGTCGTAGGACGTTTCCAGCGTCAGCGTTAGCGTGTTTTCGCCGGTGTCCTGGGTCTGGCTGGTGATTTTCTCGCCGTCAGACAGGTGGCCGCCGTCTTTGTCGTCCAGCTCGGACCACTTGAAGACTTCTTGGGTCTCGGTGCCAGCGCCAGCGCCGTCGCCATAGGCCCCGCCGTCGTCGCCGATCAGAATGTCGTTGCCGTCGCCGCCCTCAAGGTGGTCGGACCCGCCGTTGCCGTAGACCTCGTCGTCGCCCTCACCGGCCAGCACCGTGTCGTCGCCGTCGCCGGCCACCACGATATCGTCGTTGGAGCCGACGTTGCCGATCAGCGCGTCGTTGTTGTCGATCATGTCGCCTTCGGGGTCGCCGGTGTAGGTGACGTCGATCAGGTCGTCGCCGCCCGTGCCGGAAACGATGCCGTCGCCTTCCTGGTGGGGATCATCGCACTCGAAGGTCATCTCGCCGATCTTGATGCCGTAGTCCTCATAGCCGAACTCGGTCTGGATGATCTCGATGGAACTCACCGGGCCTTCGATGGTCACGGTGCCGCTGTCCACTGCACCACCGCCCCAGCCGTCCTTGGTCTGGGTAACGGTCACATCGAGTTTCTCGCCGTCGGGGCCGTAGGCAACGATCTTGTAGTCGTCCAGCTTGCCGAAATCGAAGTCGACGCAGTCGAGGTCGAAGCTGACGTCACAGACGGGCTTGTCGAAGTCGACTTCGAAGATCTTGGCGTCACCACCTTTACAGCTCCACCAGCCGCCGTGGTAGGAGCCCGAAGACTTCCAGTCGTATCCGACGTAGTTTTTACCGTCGAAGCACTTGCTCCAGCCGCCAGAATGATGGTCCCAGGTCAAGTTGTAGGTCATCAGATTTTCCCCTGCAGTCTAGCGGATACGGTCAGCAGCGACCCCGCGCGTTTCATCTCTAGTTCGGTCTCTCCAGCGAAACCGGATTGAATACTTTGGGATCGAGGCAGCTGGGCGTGTGCGCCTGGCACCTCCGCTGAAATGAGCTTTGCTCTCTCTGCCGTTTCCATCGTCATCCAAACGTTCCTTCACCTTCACCCGATCGAGCGGCGTTTCCGGCCAATAGCGGATCCGCGCGACGTGCACTCACAAGCCAAAGGGGAGCGGTGACCAGAGCGCGAACAAACGCGCCGGTTTGGTTATGGGAAGCCCACGGCCCAGGGGCCGATCGCTTCCGCTACCAATCGTGTTCGGCTGTCATTTCAGGACAGCGGACACGCACCGATCCCGCAGAAACTTTTCCTGCGTCGTCGTGCGGCCGCCCCCGCAGCCAGCAAACATCGCCCCCCAGTTGGGCAAGGTCGGTATACCTTCGGGTAGCGCTGCGCCGGAAGCGAAAAGTGGCGCGATTGGGGCGGAAGCATGCCGGGCTTCGCCGGTTTTGCCCTGATCTTGACCTTTTTCTGACGCTCATTAGAGGCCGTTGCTGTGTTAAGAGACACGGCGAAAATTGACGAAAATTTTCAAGTTTTATGTTTTATTTACAGATTGTTAACCACATAACCGGCAACTTTCCGCCCGCTGCGGCGCGGCAAACAATGTGGAGGATTGACCGAGCTCTGTTGCACCTCTGGCAACAATTAACCGTGCGGATCACAATTTTGGTGCAGCGCATTGCGGCAAGACTGTGGCCGCCAGAAATGTTCTCTATTTTGCATCAATGCCCGGACAAGGCGCCGATTGGCGGCCAGGCACGGCAAAATCTCCTCGAATCGATTCCCGGGCGTTTCCGCTAGGGAAGGACCGGGCCGTTGCAAGGCACTGGCGAGAAACAGCTTTTTTGCACAACCACAGCGGTAATGGGGCCGCAAGAGGGAGCGGATAGGCTTTTTTCAATAAGGAAAAGCTGGTGCCGGTGGAGAGACTCGAACTCTCACGATGTTGCCATCGGGGGATTTTGAATCCCCTGCGTCTACCATTCCGCCACACCGGCCAGCGGGTGCTTCCTAAGCTGCGCTCCCTGCCCCGTCAACGACTCGCTTGCGGGCTTTTAGAGCTGAGAAGCGCTAAAAGTGTCGCAGTCTTCCACCGAGCCGCGTTTATACCCCCGGGCAAACCAGTTTTGCCGCTGTGCAGCGGAGCCGTGGGTAAAGGTGTGCGGCATGGGCGTGCGTCCGGCGTTTCGCTGGAGCACGTCATCGCCGATCGAGCGTGCCGCGTTGAGCGCCTCATCCAGATCGCCCGGCTCGACTGTGCCCAGCCGGTCTTCGGCGTAGCGCGCCCAGACGCCCGAGAGGCAATCGGCCTGAAGCTCGGTTTGCACGCTCAACTCGTTGCGCCGCCGCTCGCCGGCGGCGGCCTTGGCCTTATTCACCTGCCCGAGAATCCCAAGCTCGTTTTGCACGTGATGGGCAATTTCATGGGCGACGACATATGCGGCGGCAAAATCGCCCTTGGCACCGAGGCGGTTTTGCAATGTGGCAAAGAACTGCGTGTCGAGGTAGGCGCGCCTGTCGGATGGACAGTAGAACGGGCCAGTTGCGGCGCTGGCCCCGCCGCAGCCGGAGGCGACCCTGCCAGAGAAGAGCACGAGTTGCGGCGGGCGATACTCGCGCCCCAACTGCTCGGGAAAGATCTGGCTCCAGACCTCCTCGGTATCGGCCAACACGACCGATACGAATTGTCCGGCGGCCTCTTCCTGCGGGCTCAGCTCGCGGCTTTCGCTGGTTTGCACCGGCACGCCGCCGCCGCCAAGGAAGGGGGTGACATCAATGCCGAGATACCAGCCGACCACCAGAACGATCACTAGCCCAATGCCACCGAGGCCGCCCGCCTTGCCCGCGCTCACCCCGCGCCGGTCGATCACATTTCGGCTGCCGCGCCGCCCTCTCCACTTCATCGCATTCTCCCTTCGGGCACCGCCGCCCTTGACCTCTCGGGGCCCGCATGGTCACTGGCCGCAAATCAATAACAGGCCACACGCATGTTGCGTTCCCTTTATGACTGGACGATTTCGCTGGCGACAAGCCGCTATGCGCTTTGGGCGCTTGCGGTGGTGGCCTTTATTGAAAGCTCGGTCTTTCCGATTCCGCCCGATGTGTTGATGATCCCGATGATCCTCGCCACGCCCCATAGGTCATGGGTGATCGCCGGGGTGGCGACTGTTTCTTCGGTGCTGGGTGGGCTGCTTGGCTATGCCATCGGGGCGCTGCTGTTTGACAGCGTGGGCCAGCCGATCCTCGCAGCACTTGGCAAAGGCGATGCGGTGGCCGAGTTCAACACCCGTTTCAATGACTTCGGGTTTTGGGCGGTGCTGACGGCGGGGCTGACGCCTTTCCCCTTCAAGGTGATCACCATCATGTCGGGCTGGACGGGCATGCCGCTGGCCACCTTCATCATCACCTCGATCATCGCGCGGGGCCTGCGCTTCTTTATCGTGGCGGCGCTGCTGTGGAAGTTTGGCACACCCATTCGTGACTTCATCGAGAAGCGGCTGGGGCTCATGTTTACGCTGTTCGTCGTCATCCTCGTCGGAGGCTTCTTTCTGGTGAAATACATCTGATGCTTAAACGATTTTCTGCCCTCGCCGGTCTCGGCTCGCTGGCCATGGTGCTTGGCGCATGGGTCTTTCAATACGGGTTTGGCATGGCGCCCTGCGCGATGTGCTTCTGGCAGCGCTACCCGCATTGGGCGGCCTTCGGGATTGCGGTGCTGATCGTCGTGCTGCCCGGCCTGCATGCCGGACACCGGGTGCTGGCCTGGCTGGGCGCGCTGGCGGCAGCGACCACGGCGGGGCTTGGGGTGTTTCACACCGGGGTTGAGCGCAAGTGGTGGCCCGGCCCCTCCTCCTGCACCGGATCGGGGTTGGGAGAATTGGACGGCGGCGCGTTGATCAGCCCGACGGGCGCGGCTCCGGTGATGTGCGACCAGTCCGCAGGCGAGTTTTTGATGCTGTCGATGCCAAGCTGGAACGCGATCTTCTCGCTGATCCTCGTGGCGATCTGGATCCGCGCCGCAACCCGCCGCGCGTAGGGTGGGCAATCCTGCCCACCGCCGCTTCAGTGCAGGGTGAACTCGCCCGTTACATTGCGCCATTCGCCCGATGCGATCATCTTGCGATGGGTGAAGCGCACCGAATGGAGCGGACCTTCGATCTCGTCCTGCCAGAATTCGATGAACTTGAAGAGCCTTGGGTGATCTGGCGCGAGGTCATACTCCTGCCAGATGAAGGTATTGATAACGCTCTGAAAATCGGGCATCCGGTAGAACAGCTCTGCCGTGG
Source organism: Oceanicola sp. D3 (assembly GCF_006351965.1). Taxonomy (NCBI): domain Bacteria; kingdom Pseudomonadati; phylum Pseudomonadota; class Alphaproteobacteria; order Rhodobacterales; family Roseobacteraceae; genus Oceanicola; species Oceanicola sp. D3. The sequence continues at coordinate 2,001,861 of NZ_CP040932.1, read as the reverse complement.
TGAGCCCGTATCCTTTGAGCATGAGTTCGGTTTCCGATTCCGCCATTCTGCGTCTCCTATCCGCCTCTCGATGTCTCCCCCCTGTTACAAAGCTTGCCACGAACCAATTACTTTTCAATAAAAACAATGTTCTACTGTGCCGCTGCGTTGCAGTTTTGCCTAATAAGGCGGCGCAGGTTGCACCCCATATCGTGTTGACTGTATAAATCGCCAACAAAATCTAGAAGCGCCCAAGCCATGCGGCGCCGATGCGGGAAACCTTATGAGCGACACGCCAGAACCTCCTGAAAATACAGAGGATAATCCGCCCGAACGGCCCGAACACCACGGGCCGTCGATTACGATTGAGGAGGAGATGAAGGCCTCCTACCTCGATTATGCGATGAGCGTGATCGTCAGCCGTGCAATTCCCGACCTGCGCGACGGGCTGAAGCCGGTGCACCGGCGTATTCTCTTTGCGATGCACGAGGTGGGCAACACCCACGACAAACCCTATCGTAAATCCTCGCGCCCCGTGGCCGATGCGATGGGCAAATATCACCCGCATGGCGACCAGGCGATCTATGACGCGCTGGTACGGATGGCGCAGGATTTTTCGATGTCGCTGCCGCTGCTCGATGGGCAGGGCAACTTTGGCTCGATGGACGGCGATAAGGCCGCGGCCTTCCGTTATACCGAGGTCCGGATGGACAAGTCAGCCGGCGCGCTGCTGGCTGACATTGATAAAGACACCGTCGATTTCATCGACAACTACGACGGCAAGGACCAAGAGCCTGTCGTCCTCCCTGCCCGCTTCCCTAATATGCTGGTCAACGGCGCGGGGGGCATTGCCGTGGGCATGGCCACCAACATCCCGCCGCACAATCTTGGCGAAGTGATCGACGCGACGCTGGCGCTGATCGAAGACCCGGACCTCGATTCAATGGCGCTCACCGAATATGTGCCTGCGCCCGACTTCCCCACCGGCGGCATCATCCTTGGGCGCTCCGGCGCGCGGAAGGCCTATCTGGAGGGGCGTGGTTCGGTTGTTATCCGTGCCAAGACCCGCACCGAGGAAGTGCGCAAGGACCGCTACGCGATTGTCGTCGACGAGGTGCCCTATCAGGTCAACAAGGCGGCGATGATCGAAAAGATCGCCGAACTGGTGCGCGACAAGAAGCTTGAAGGCATTTCGGGCATTGCCGACGAATCCGACCGGCATGGCGTGCGCGTGGTGATCGAACTGAAGCGCGATGCCACGCCTGAGGTGGTGCTGAACCAGCTGTTCCGCTTTACCCAGCTGCAAACCTCCTTTGGCTGCAACATGCTGGCGCTGAACGGCGGGCGGCCTGAAACGCTGACCCTCCGCGGCTTTCTCACGGCCTTCATCGGCTTCCGCGAAGAGGTTGTGGCGCGCCGCACCGCTTATGAGCTGCGCAAGGCGCGGGAACGCAGCCACATTCTGTGTGGCCTTGCTGTGGCGGTCTCGAACGTGGACGAGGTGGTGGCCACCATTCGGGCCAGTGCCGATGCCGCAGAGGCCCGCGAAAAGCTGATGACGCGCCGTTGGCCGGCTGAGGCGATTGAGGGCTACATCCGGCTGATCGACGACCCCAGCCACACGATGAACGATGATGGCACCTATAACCTGTCGGAAATGCAGGCCCGGGCCATTCTTGAGCTGCGGCTCCAGCGGCTGACCCAGATCGGGGTGAAGGAAGTCACCGACGAGCTGGAAGAGCTGGCCGGCAAGATCAAGGATTACCTTGATATTCTGCGCTCGCGCGACCGGATCATGGAGATCATCTCCAACGAGCTGAAAGAAGTGCGCGACGAGTTCGCCGTGCCGCGCCGCACCGAGATTGTCGACTGGTCCGGCGACATGGACGACGAAGACCTGATCGAACGCGAAGAGATGGTCGTGACCGTCACGCAATCGGGCTACATCAAGCGCACCCCGCTGGCCGATTTCCGCGCGCAGAAGCGTGGCGGCAAGGGCCTTTCGGGCGGCGACCTCAAGGAAGAGGATGTTGTTACCAACCTCTTTGTCGCCAATACCCACACGCAGCTGCTGTTCTTCACCACCGATGGCATGGCCTACAAGCTGAAGACATGGCGCCTGCCGCAGGGCGGGCGCACCTCGCGCGGCAAGGCGATCGTGAATATCCTGCCGATCCCGCAGGGCGTTTCGGTTGCCGCCATCATGCCGGTGGACCGCCCCGAGGAAGAGTGGAACGACCTTCAGATCATGTTCTGCACCGATAAGGGCACCGTTCGGCGCAACCGCCTGAGCGACTTCACCAACGTGAAGGCGAACGGCAAGATCGCCATGAAGTTCGAGGATGAGAACGCGGGCATGAGCCTGATCAATGCCCGCATCTGCTCGGAAGACGATGACGTGATGCTGGTGACGGACGCTGGCCGGGCCATCCGCTTCCCGACCACTGATGTGCGGGTGTTCAACTCGCGCAACTCGGTCGGTGTGCGCGGCATCAAGCTGGCTGAGGGTGACAAGGTGGTGTCGATGTCGGTGATCCGGCACTTCGAGGCCAGCTCCGAAGAGCGTGTGGCCTACCTCAAACAGCGCCGCCTCATGGCCGGGCTGACCGAGGAGGAAGAGCCCGACGAGGAAGAGGAAGCTGTGGCCGAGGGCCAGCTTTCGCAGGAGCGCTATGCAGAGATGTCGGCTGCGGAAGACCTGATCCTGACGATCACCGCGAGTGGCGCGGGCAAGATCTCATCCTCGCATGATTACCCGATCCGTGGCCGTGGCGGCCTGGGCGTGACTGCATGGACCAAGGGCATGCCCCATGGCCCGATCGTGGCCTGCTTCCCGGTGGATATGTCGGACCAGGTGATGCTCGCCACATCCACCGGCCAATCCATCCGCTGCCCTGTAGATGGCATCTCGTTCCGGTCGCGCTCTGCGGGCGGGGTGAAGGTGTTCAACACCGGCAAAGGCGAAGAGGTGGTTTCGGTTGCCTGGATCGCCGAGCAGGATGAGGACGTGGAAGAGGCAAGCGCCGACACTGCGGACGGCAGCGAGGGAAGCGAGCAGGAATGATGGCAAGTGGCGGCGCGCTTCAGATCGTGATGGCATTCATCCCCCTGCTGCTGCTCCTCGCCATCATTGGCGGCGTGCTCTTTGTGACCGGCCAGCGCGCTGCGCGACAAGCCAAGCTCCTTCAGCGTTTGCTGGAGGAGAATGAGCGCCAGACGTCTCTTCTCAAGCGGGTCGAAACGGCGCTGAATTCGGGCGAACGCAGCTGAGTTTTTGACCTGTCGGTCGCAGCTCCAAACCTTACGTATGGTAAAGTTGAACCCAGAATCCGCATTTGGGCAACACATCATGTAGTTGTGTAAGGCTCCCTACAAACACCCTGTTGTCGGCGAGCCTCGAATAATGCAAAAGCGGAATGTGAAGAATCGGTATTCCGGTTGCGTACAGTAGGAATCGCTAGTCAGGAAATGATCATGCCCAGTTGGGATGACCTCAAATACGCGCTCGCCCTCTCGCGCCATGGCCGCATGAATTCGGCGGCTCAAAGCCTCGGGATCAATGTCGCGACCATGTCACGGCGGATCGAGCGCTTGGGCGAGGAGTTGGGCCAGCCGCCTTTCGTCAAAAAGGCCGATGGCTGGGAGGCGAGCCCGATGATCGCCGGACTGCTGGAGATTGCCGAGGATATCGAGCAGCGTTTGGGTGCGGAGATGAACAGCATTCACGCGGGCACCGCGGGCCATAGCAGCTCGCTCTCTATCGGCTGCCCGCCGATCATTTCGCTCTTCATGCTCTTCCCCAACATGAGCAACCGTGACCCGAGCCTGAGGAACGTGAACTACACCTTCACCCAGCGGGTGATGGAAGAGGGCATGGGGGAGAATGATCTGGTGATCCAATACAAGCGGCCAGAGTCCGGCCGCGTGATTACCCAAAAGATCGTAAGCCTGACCTCAAGTATCTACCGCCGCAAGGGCGGTAAGCCTGACAGTGGATGGGTTTCGCTCAGCGAGAATTACGACGCCTCGCCGTTCAACCAGAGCGCCTATGCGTTCTTCGACGAAAAGCCCTCCGTTAGGGTGCAGTCGATGTACGAGCTTTACGAGCTCGTGGCAGCCGCCGACATGGCCGGCCCCCTTCTTGACGCGATCGCAAGCAACAACCCGGAACTCGAGCCGGTGGAAGGGGGCGAGGAGATTTGCAGCACCGACCTCTGGCTGATTTACCACGCCTCTCGCAAGGGTGATCCGGTTGTTGAAGGCACGATTGCCTGGATCAAAGACAGTTTCGCCCGGTTGCCGTCTAACAGAGGCGATGTTGTTCGGCTGAAAACAGCCTAAGCACGAGTGCCGCCGGAGCCTTAAAAACAAGGGCTCCGGAATCATGTTGTGAGCACAGATATGTGCGGCATACACATTTTGCGTTTTCAGGTTTGCATTATTTTCTATTTTCAGGCGCACCTTCTGGGTTCATGCTCAACTCAACGATGAAAAATCATCACTTGAGGCAGTGTAGAGATGACCCTAACCCCAATGGTGCAATGTGCCTTCCGGCTCGCGTTTGCTTTCCTCCTGGCAAACCAATCCCTATCAACGCTCGTCGTGCCCTCGCTCGCGGCCGAGGCCTCCACTGGAACTTCCGAGTTCCGGGCCCCGATTGAGACAGCACAATTTATCGCCGTTAATGCGCTTCTGATCGTTATTGCGATCTGGGTCGCTTTTGGCATTCGCACGCGGCTCGTCGCGGCCATCGGCCTGACGATCTACACGGGTTACACTCTTTCAAACGGCGGGTTCGAAGCCGATAACCTCGGCATCGGCATCTTCGTCGCCTTCGGGCTCGCGCTGCCGCTGATCGTGGCAGGCGGCGGGGCCTATGCTCTCTATCGTAAAGGATGGTCCGGCTTGACTGATCTCTAGCATCATAACCGCACTGGTCGAACGGACTTTACTCAGGGGTGTCGCGTGTTTTGCGACGCCCCTTTTTTTGTTTTGACGGTGGCTTGTGCCGTCGCCATCTCCGAACAGGCGGGCTGATTGGTTGGCACCAATTGCAACCGGTTCGTGGCTCTTGGGGCAGAGGGTTGCAACAGGCCTCTGAAGGCCCTGCCCGCCCCCTGTCACGCGGCAGCGCCGGGAAAGGTGACTGCAGTCATATCCCGCAGAGGTTAACCAACTCTCTCAAAATCCGTTCAAATTTGGCAAGGATTGGGGCAAAACTGGGGCCGCACGACGGAGCTGGTGGCACGGGGCTTCGTCTCTCGAATTGAGGATAAGTCTATGAAAACCCGCATCTCTGCGGCAGCCATTGCCGTGGCCGCCCTTCTGTTGCCTGCTGGAACCGCCGAGGCCCAAAGCTCCGGCATCGGCTTTTCGGGCGCGGAGCTATCTCTTGGCCATCTTTCGGGTGACACTCCCGTTTCGACGTTCGACGGCACTGCCGATTTCATGATTACCTCCCAGCATGGCTTTCAGCTGGATGTCGGGATTGCGGATTACGGGGATGTCTGGTTTGGCAACCTCGCCGCGCATCTCTACCTTCAACCAAATCTCAGCGCCAAATACGGCCTGTTCCTCGCTTATTCGGACGCCAATGACACCGAGGCGAGCACCACGGAGATGGGGGTGGAAGGGATTTGGAGCGTATCGGAGAGTGCCACTTTGAATGCGCGCGCAGGTTTGGGCCGGGCCGACCCTTCTGAGATCGACTATCTCTTCGCTTCGCTTGGCACCAACCTTGCCGTGACAGAGCACCTCGCCCTTAACGGTGCGCTTGGGGTGGTTGATACAGAGGAGGCGAAGACCGCGCTGACGGCGATCACCCTGGATGTTGGACTGAGCTATGTGCTGCCTCAGGCGCCGGTTTCGCTGCATGTTGGGGCCAACCACACCCGGATATCCGGCACGCGCGACGCAGAAGACACCCGCCTTGCGGTGGGGCTGACGGCCGCCATTGGCGGGCCGCGCGGTGCCAGTGCCCCGGCTGCGGCGCGCAACTTCGCCCCGGTGCGGCCCCTTCGCCCCCTGCTGGAGCGCGCGATGGTGTGGGAGTTTGTCGGCACCCGCTGAGGGCTTTCCAAATCGGGGCGGAGCGCCTATCTCCGCCCCATGACCAAACCACTCCATATCATCGGCGCAGGCATGGCCGGCTCCGAGGCCGCCTGGCAGGCCGTGACAGCCGGCCAACCCGTTGTGCTGCACGAGATGCGCCCTCACGTTGGCACCTTTGCCCACCAGACCGGCAACTTTGCCGAGATGGTCTGCTCTAACTCCTTTCGCTCGGACGATGACGAGCAGAACGCTGTGGGGTTGCTGCATTGGGAGATGCGCGCCGCGCAGGGCCTCGTGATTTCTGCCGCTGATCGCCATGCGCTGCCTGCGGGATCGGCGCTTGGGATCGACCGTGAGCCCTTTGCGGAATGGGTGACGGCGCAGCTCAGGAACCATCCGCTTGTCACCGTGTCGGAGCGCGAGATCACCGCCCTGCCGAAGCCGGAGGATGGGCCTGCCATCATCGCGACCGGTCCGCTGACCTCAGGGGCGCTGGCCGAGGCAATTGCCGCCGAAACCGGCGCTGAGGCGCTCGCGTTCTTTGATGCCATTGCCCCGATTGTCCATGCCGATACCGTCGATATGTCGGTTGCATGGATGCAATCGCGCTATGACAAGGGCGAGACCGAAGAAGAGCGCACCGCCTATATGAACTGCCCAATGAACAAGGCGCAGTATGAGGCCTTCATCGACGCGCTGCTGGAGGCCGACAAGACCGAGTTTCGTGAAGGCGAGACGGCGAAGTATTTTGACGGCTGCCTGCCGATTGAGGTGATGGCCGAACGGGGGCGCGAGACGCTGCGCCACGGGCCGATGAAGCCTGTGGGGCTGACTAACCCGCACAACCCCGAAGAAAAGGCCTATGCCGTTGTTCAGCTGCGGCGCGACAACAAGCTGGGCACGCTCTTCAACATCGTCGGCTTTCAGACCAAGATGAAGTATGGGGCGCAAACGACTGTTTTCAAAATGATCCCCGGGTTGGAGAACGCCAGTTTTGCGCGCCTTGGCGGCATTCATCGCAACACGTTTCTCAACTCGCCCACGCTGCTGGATGCCGAGATGCGGCTGAAATCGCAGCCTCACATTCGCTTCGCAGGCCAGATCACCGGGGTGGAAGGCTATGTGGAAAGCACCGCGATGGGCTTGCTTGCGGGCCGCCTTGCGGTGGCCGAGTTGCGCGGCGAAACGCTGCCCCCGGTGCCGCAAACCACCGCGATGGGCGCACTTGTGACCCATATCACCGGTGGTGCCGAGGCGAAAACCTTTCAGCCTATGAACGTGAACTTCGGGCTGTTTCCGCCGGTTGAGGCCAAGGGCGGGCGGCGCGGGCGCAAGGACCGGTACAAGGCCTATACAGACCGGGCCAAGGTTGATTGGCAGGGCTGGCTGAACGCGGCCGCCCAACCCGTTGAGCCCGCGTGACATTTACTACCCGCTTTGCCCCATCGCCCACCGGCCCGCTGCACTTGGGCCATGCCTATTCGGCGCTGCTCGCGCATGACATGGCCCGGCAAGCGGGTGGGCGTTTCTTGCTCAGGATTGATGATCTGGACCAATCCCGCTCGCGGCCCGAGTGGGAAGCCCAGCTGAAGGGTGATCTGGCCTGGCTCGGCCTTACATGGCCCGAGCCTTGCCGCCGCCAATCCGAACATTTGCCAGACTATCGGGCAGCACTTGAGCGGCTGAGCGCCAAGGGCCTTACCTACCCTTGCCGCTGTTCGCGGCGCGACATTGCCAGCGCGGCCTCGGCCCCGCAGGAGGGCGCGGCACATTTTGGCCCAGACGGGCTGATCTACCCCGGCACTTGTCGTGGGCGCGCTATGAGCGAGGCCGAGCCCGGCGATGCGATCCGCCTCGACATCCAGAAGGCTCTTGGCGAGGGGTCACTACCCGGATTTACCGAAACCGGCGCCGCCCATGCTGGCCAGCATCTGCTGACGCCCGATTACCTGCTCACTGGCATAGGCGACCCGGTGCTGGCCCGCCCCCACATGGGCGCGAGCTATCATCTGTCGGTGGTGGTGGATGACGCGGCGCAGGGGGTTACGGATGTGATCCGGGGCGAAGACCTATTTACCGCCACCTTCCTCCACCGGTTTCTCCAGATGCTGCTGGAGCTGCCGGTGCCGCGCTACCATCATCATCCGTTGGTGCGGGATGAGGCCGGAAAGAGGCTGGCAAAGCGCGATGATGCCCGCGCCATTGCACGCTACCGGGATGACGGGCTGAGCCCTGATGCGATACGCCGCAAGGTCGGGCTTTAGCCCTTCATCGGGGCCATGATCTCCACCTCCGCGCCGTCTCGCACAGCGGTGTAAAAGCAGCTGCGACGGTTGGTATGGCAGGCCGGCCCCTCCTGCTCCACAAGCACCAGAAGGCAATCGCGGTCGCAGTCTACCCGCAGTTCCACCAGCTTTTGCACGTGGCCCGAGGTTTCACCCTTTACCCAAAAGGCCGCCCGTGAGCGTGACCAATAGGTGACCTTGCCGGTTTCCAGCGTTTTGGCCACCGCCTCGGCATTCATCCAGGCCATCATCAGCACGTCGCCGCTTGCGGCATCCTGCGCGATGGCGGGGATCAGCCCCTTTGCGTCATAGACCAATGTCTCGGTGTCAAACGACATGCCCGCTCCTTTGCAATCGCTGCGCCCGCCGCTATCTATGGGGAGCACGTGCCGGAGGCCAGCCATGAACGCCGAAAACGACCTGATAAAGCTCTATTCGGGCCGGATTCTCTCGCTTGCGGGGGATATCCCGCTGACAGAGCGGCTTGCCGAGCCTCAGGCGACCGTGAAAAAGCGCTCGCCGCTCTGTGGCTCAACCGTGACGGTGGATCTGGTTTTGGAGGGCGGCAAGATCGCCGCGTTTGGGCAGGATGTGAAAGCCTGCGCCTTGGGGCAGGCCTCGGCGGCAATTCTTGGTGCGCAGGTGATTGGGCGCACGGCGGAAGAGATCACCGCCGCCCGCGATCAGCTGAAGGCCATGCTGACGGAAGACGGGCCTGTGCCGGAGGCCCCGTTTGAGGGGTACGAGGTGCTGCTGCCGGCGCGTGGCTACAAGAACCGCCATGCCTCGATCATGCTGGCGCTGGAGGCCACCGCCGAAGCGATGGCGCAGGCCACGGGCTGAAGCGGCCAGCCCTTTCGATGCAACTGACGCCCAGTAGCAACGACCTCACGTTAGAGCCTATCCAACGCCTCTTTCAGAGCAGCCCAAAGCGGCTCTTGCGGCTCGCAGCCGATTGAAAGCCGCACGAAGCCGGGGGCAACCTCATCGCCCCAGCGCGCGCGACGTTCGGCGGAGCTGTGGACGCCGCCGAAGGAGGTGGCGGGGCGCAGGAAGGGGCAGCCGTCGATGAAAGCCTCGGCCGTTGCGGCGTCTTTGAGGGTGAGACCGATGAGGAAGCCGTTGGTTTCCATCTGAGTGGCCGCGAGATTGTGCGAAGGGTCGCCGGGCAGGCTGGTGTGACGGCAGAGGGCGATGGCCGGGTGGGCGGCGAGCCGGGGGGCCAGCGCCTTTGCTGTGGCGCACATGGTTGCAAAGCGGAGCGGCAGGGTTTCGAGGCTGCGGTGAAGCAGCCAGGCCTCGAAGGGGCCGGGAATGCCGCCCGCAACGGTGCGCCAGCTGCGCACCCGCTCCATCAGTGCGGGATCGCGGCTGGCGACATGGCCCATCAGGTTATCGGAATGTCCGCCGGGGGCCTTGGTGTCGGACGCGACGACCACATCGGCCCCCAGCTCCAGCGGGCGTTGGCCGAGCGGGGTCATCGTGGTGTTGTCGATCACGGTGATGCCCCCTGCCCCGCGCACGGCCTCGCAGGTGGCGGCAAGGTCCACCAGATCGAGGCCGGGGTTGGAAGGTGTTTCGATAAAAACAACAGAAATGCCCTCGAAGCCGCCCTCGGCAAAGGCGGCTGTGGGGCGTTCGATGATCTCCACTCCAAGGCCGCTCAGGAAGAGATCGGCCAGCTTGCGCACGTTGTAATAGCCATCCGAGGGCACCAGCAGCTTGTCGCCCGCGTGGAGCGTGGCAAAGAGCGCCGCCGAGATTGCACCCATGCCAGAGGGGAAGAGCAACGCGGGGGCGTCCTCCAGATGCGAGAGCAGGTGCTCGGTGGCCTCCCATGTCGGCTGGTCAGCGCGGCCATAGCCAGGCACGCCGCCCGGCTCGCCAGGCAGGTGATACATGGAGGCCATCGTGATCGGCGGGGCGATCGGGTCGCCCTTGGTGAGGGTCTGGCCCCGCAAGTGCAGGAGTTCGGCGGCTTTGGTGGGCGTGTCTGTCATTGGGTATTACCGGATCGGGAAGTTGCAGGAGAGGAGCGCATTCATCGCCCGCGTGCCCTCGGACACATGGAAGCGGGCGAGCAGCTCGGTATGCGGGGTGGCATGCGGCCCGGCGACGTAGAGCACGGGGCCGCGGGCGGTTTCGGTGACGAAGGCGCGCATGGCGTCGAGGCTGGGGAAGTCGTGCGAGAATATTCCCCGTTTGCCGGTGCCGCGCAGCTTGCCGGTGAGCGGGGTGCTCTTCTGGCCGCTGGAGGCGAAGGAGAGGAAGGTTTCACCATCGGCCACGGGGATGGTGGCGCGGCTGCCGGGGGCGAGCCAGAGCACGAGCCTGAAATCGGATTTGCGGCGGTTGGCATCGCGCATCGTAAGCTCGATGCGTGCGCCATTCTCGCCCAAAGCCGAAAGCGCGCATTCCCCCGCGCCCGGGGCGGCGGAGGGGCGTTTGTGTAGCATCCAGCGCTCGGCGGATGCGGCGGCCGGGGCGAGAGCGAGCGTTACGGCAAGGGTAAGCAGGCGGATCATTCGGCGGGTTCCGGGGCAGGATCACAGGCGAGCAGCAGGGCGAGCGCCTCTTCGGCGCCCTTGGTGTCGAACCCGGCCAGCACTCCGGCCTCCGGGTGAAACAGCGTCAGCCGCCCCGAGCGGGTGGCGAGGATGAAGCGGGCCGCATCTTGGACGGAGGCGAAGGGGTGGTTGAAGCGCCAGAAGGCGGCATCGGGGGCGAGCGTTCCCTCAAGCTGCACGGCGGGGGAGCCGGCGGGGCGGAAGGCGAGCGCAACCTCACCATCAGGCAGCGGCAGCAGCTCGCGCAGGCTGGGGGTGAGCCAGAGTTGCAGCGCGAAGCCGGGGGTATCTGGCCGGGCCTCTGCCACAGCGGGGGCATGAATGGCGAGTGCTGCGCCCTCCTCAGAGGTCAGCGCAGCGGTGCAGGTGGCCTTGGCGGAATCGGTGCTTACCGCCCAACCTGCACGGGCGCTCTGGCCCGTGACCGGGGCGATGAGCGAAGGGAAGAGCGCGGCGCTCGCGACGAGCGCAGCGATGAGCCCCCTGCCCGTCATGCTCCGGCGAGTTTGGCCAGACGGTTCTCGCGCAGGCGGGCAAAGTCATCTCCGGCGTGGTAGGACGACCGGGTGAGCGGGCTGGCGGAGACCATGAGAAAGCCCTTGCCGTAAGCGGCCTTCTCGTAGGCGGCGAATTCTTCCGGCGTCACGAAACGGTCGACCGCGTGGTGCTTGGGGGTGGGCTGGAGGTATTGGCCGATGGTCAGAAAGTCGATGTCGGCAGCGCGCATATCGTCCATCACGGCGTGAACGGCCTGCTTGTCTTCGCCGAGGCCGACCATGATGCCCGACTTGGTGAACATCGTCGGGTCCAGCTCCTTCACCCGTTGCAGCAGGCGCAGGCTGTGGAAGTAGCGGGCGCCGGGGCGGACCTCGGGGTAGAGGCCAGGCACGGTTTCGAGGTTGTGGTTGAAGACGTCGGGGCGCGCTTCGACGACCACCTCCAGCACCGAGGGGTCACAGCGGATGAAGTCGGGCGTCAAGATCTCGATGGTGGTGCCGGGGGCCTGCTTGCGGATGGCGCGGATCGTCATCGCGAAGTGTTCGGCGCCGCCGTCTTCGATATCATCCCGGTCGACCGAGGTGATGACCACGTGGTTCAGCCCCAGCTTCTTCACCGCATCGGCCACGCGGCCGGGCTCGAACACATCGAGCGCCTCGGGCGGCTTGCCGGTGGCGATGTTGCAGAAGGTGCAGGCGCGGGTGCAGACATCGCCCATGATCATCATGGTGGCGTGGCCCTGGCTCCAGCATTCGCCCACGTTGGGGCAGCCCGCCTCTTCGCACACCGTTGTCAGGCGGTTTTCGCGCATGATCTTGGCGGTGGCGGCATAGCCCTTTGAGGTCGGGGCCTTCACCCGGATCCATGCCGGTTTTTTCGGCTGGGGATTGTCGGGCTTCTTCGCCTTCTCGGGGTGGCGCAGGCGGGGTGGGCTTTGGTCGGTCATCTTGTCGGGCCTTTCGGGGCGCGTTTGGTCCCTAGATAGCGCGTGGGCAGGCCCGGGGAAAGGGCCTGCAACGGGGGCCATGCGCGGGGTGCAGGGCTGGGGCGAGGCTTAGGCAGGGCTTGTCCAGAGATGCTCGACATTCATCAGCCCGGAGCCCTCCTCGCGCTCGCGACACAGCTCGACAAAGCCCTCGCGGCGGTAGAAGCGGCGGGCGGTGCGGTTCTCTTCATAGGACCAGGCGACCATTTGGCTTTGGCCGGCGCGGGCAAGGGTCAACAGCTGCAGGCCAACACCCCTGCCCCGCGCGGCGCGGGCCACGTAGAGACCACAGAGGTGGTGGCCTTCCCGGTTGAAGAACCCGATGACCTCGCCCGCCGCCTCAGCGACCCATGTGGGGTGCGCGGCAAAGACCTCGGCCCAGAACGCGGCCATCGGCTCCAGCGCATCCATCGGGTCGATCCAATCCACCTCTGCGCCCCACGCGCGGATGATGCGGGCGCAGGCTGTTGCGTCTTCAGCGGTGCCGGGGCGGTAGGTGACGGGCATGGTTGCAGGCTACTGCGCCGCCCTCGCCCGGTCTACAGCGGGACGCTCGCCGCGCAAGCCATGCGTTGCCTGCATGGGTTGCGGTGGAGCGGTTGCGGGGCCGTTGGAATCGCTCTAGGCAGAGCGCGAGGAGGAGTGCCGCCCCGATGGGGTGGCGTATCGGATGAAACAGGTCCGGTTGCTTCTCGCTATGGGTTGCGCCGGACGAGCTATGCGAGGCAAGCCCATGAAAACCGGAATGAAACTTCCCGATGTCACCTTCCACACCCGCGTGCGCGACGAGGCCGTGGGCGGCCCCAACCCGTTCCGCTGGGAAGACAAGACAACGGCGGATTACTTCGCCGGCAAGCGCGTGGTGCTGTTTTCCCTGCCCGGCGCCTTCACCCCAACTTGCTCCACCTACCAGCTGCCCGGTTTCGAGAATGGATTTGCCGATTTCGCCGCCGAGGGTGTGGATGCGATCTACTGCATGAGCGTGAACGACAGCTTCGTGATGAACCAATGGGCCAAGGCGCAGGGGCTGGAGAACGTGCAGGTCATCCCCGATGGCTCGGGCGAGTTCACTCGCCGCATGGGGATGCTGGTGCGCAAGGACAACCTTGGCTTCGGCCTGCGCTCGTGGCGCTATGCCGCCGTGGTGAAGGACGGCGTGGTGGAAGCGTGGTTTGAAGAGCCGGGGCTGTGCGACAACCACGGGGAAGACCCGTATGGCGTGAGCTCGCCGGAAACCGTGCTGAACTGGCTGAAAGAGGCCAACGCGGCCGTCGCGGCTTAAGGGCTTTTGCTGTGGTGGGCAGATTGCCCACCCTACGGGCGCGGGGCTTTGGCTTCGCGCCTTTTCTTTTGCGTTCCGCGCTTCAGGACGAGGCCCGGCCTGAGGGGCTATCAGACGGTGGCGCGGAAGGCTGCGGCGCGGTTGGGGGGGATTGCCTCGATCTCCAGCCCGGTGAAGACGTGGAAGGTGCCAAGATCCTCATCCACCACCCCATGGTCGGAAACCCAGCCGCCGAGCATCAGGAAACTGCGCAGAAGCGGCGGCATTTGCAGGGTTGCGCGGCGTTTGTCGGGGGTGTGGTCGGGCAGATCGGCAAAGCGATGCACCTGAGCGGATTTTATCTCTGGGCGCCACTCCGGCGGGCCGATGTGGCGGGCACGCAGCAGGGCGAGCGCATCCAGATGCTCCGACAGATCCGTGCCGTGAAACGAGGAGCAACCGAAGAGGAAGCGCACATCATGGCTGTCGATATAGTCGGTCATGCCGACCCAAGCGGTGCGCAGAATATGGGGGTCGCCCCGGAAATCGGGGTTGATGCAAAAGCGGCCCATCTCCAGCACCGGCCCTTCGTAGCTGGCCAGCGGCGCGGTGCCGTAGAACTGCGCGGTATAGCCCGAGGCAATTTCGGCCCCACCTGAGAGCGACAGGAGGCGAAAGCAGCAGGCGAGCTTGTTCTGGCTGAGGTCTTCGACCAGCACATGCAGCGCACGGGCATCAAACGCATCAGCGTCGGGGGCCTCGGGATCGCCACGAAACACCGCGCCGCGCAGGGCGAAAATGGCAGGCAGATCTTCTTCACCGGCCAGTCGGACCTGGTAACGGCCTTTTGTCAGCGCCCTCATCTGCCCGGCCTCCTCGCGTGTTTGCGAAATCTGGGTGTGCCCCTAGATATGGTTGGGCGCGAAGATAGGCGCAAGTTGTGACGGGAATATGGAAGGGCGAGCATGGCCGAGATCGAGAAAACGGACGAGGAATGGCGGGCGCAGCTTGGCGATCTGGCCTATAAGGTGACGCGCAAGCACGGCACCGAGCGGGCCTTTACCCATGACGACTTTCCCAAGGATCCGGGCGTTTTTACCTGCACCTGCTGCGGCGCGCCGCTTTTTGACCAAGGTCAGAAGTTTGACAGCGGCACCGGCTGGCCGAGCTTTTGGGCGCCCAAGGAGGGGGCCCAAGTGGGTGAGAGCGTGGACCGCAAGTTTTTCATGACGCGGACCGAGGTGCATTGCGCGCGCTGCGAGGCGCATCTGGGCCATGTCTTTCCTGACGGCCCGGAGCCGACCGGGCTGCGTTATTGCATCAACGGGGTGGCGCTGGAGTTTGAGCCGGACGCGTGAGTGTGGCTCGGCCCCCAACCTGCCGCAGATGCGTCGGGTTGGGGCGGATTTCGCTTAGTCGAGGAAGTCGGAAGCTTGGAAGCGCCCGAGGTTGCCCAGCAGCTGGCGCAGGAAGCTGACGCCCTTGACGTTGCTGACGGTCACACGCCGCGACAGGGCCACAACATTGCCGTCCCGCAGGGTGAACCGCTCAATATTGCTGACGCGGCCAGCCTCGGTGAAGGAGATTGCCACAAGCTGACGGTCAACAAACTCGGGCTCGCGCGGGCCCCATGTGCGGGTACGGGCGGAGAGGTAGTAATAGCCGCTTTCGCGCAACACGCCGTAGCCCGCGGGCGAGCCCACCGCCTCGATCACGCTTTCGCGGGTGTCCACCCCCACTTGCAGCGCTGCAAGATCGGCATCGGAGGGCGTGTAGCCGTGATTGCGCATGCGCGCCGTGCACGCCGCAAGCGACAGCACAAGTGCCAGAAGCACCAGCCCTCTTGCTGCGCCGGAGCCTGCCCTCGACAAAGCCGCCATCTTCCCCTCGTGCCTCAGTTTCTTTTGTCTGGTAATCGGCTTACAGAAGGATGGTGCCTACATCAAGAAAGGAAGCACATGGCCTCTGCACGTGATCCGGCCGGGAATCCCGATATGATCCGCCTCTCAGACCTGCCTGTGAAGCGACCCACGCGATTTGCGCTGGAGCCGGAGCAAGGCGAGCTTGCGAAGATCGCTGATGGGCTGGGCCTGCTCGGCCTGCGCAAGATGCGCTTTGCCGGAACGCTCTCGCCCATGGGCCGACAGGACTGGGCGCTGGAAGCGGACCTGGGTGCAACGGTTGTGCAAAGCTGCGTGGTTACACTGGAGCCGGTGACGACGCGGATCGAAGAGAAGGTGGTGCGCCGCTACCTCGCCGAGTTTTCCTTCCCCGAAGAGGAAGAGGCGGAGATGGGCGAGGATGACGAGGCAGAGCCGCTGCCGGCCGTGCTCGATTTGACCGAGGTGATGCGCGAGGCGCTCGCGCTTGCCCTGCCCGCCTTCCCCCGCGCCGAGGGCGTGGAATTGGGAGAAGCGGTGTTTACGGAGCCGGGCGCGGAGCCGATGACCGAGGAGAAGGTGAAGCCTTTTGCCGGGCTGGCCGAGTTGAAGAAACGGATGGAAGAATAGGCAGGCGGCGGGGCCTTGCTGATGCGGCTGGCTCGCGGCGGATAGGTGAGGCCGCCAAATCGGCCGGGTGCCGCCGTTGAGAACGGGGTGCCACGCCCGCTCGCCCACCAAAACTCCGGGCTTGCTTTTCAAGAAAACTTTCGTATTTTGCCGCCTCCCTGCGGATCGGCGCTTGATCGGTGCTGCGGGGCGGCGTATGACGCGCCGGACGAGATTCCCGAAGACGCCGGGGCCGCAGATGATGTGCCCTGCCCAGACCCGAGGTTGAGACATGGCTGTCCCTCAGAATAAGATCACGAAGTCGCGCCGCAACATGCGCCGTTCGCATGATGCGCTCGTGGCCGACAATCCCGCCGAGTGCTCCAACTGCGGCGAACTCAAGCGTCCGCACCACGTGTGCGGTGCCTGCGGCCACTATGCCGACAAGGAAGTTGTCGCCGCGGCCGATGAGATCGACTTCGACGAAGACGCTGCTTGAGTGTGAAGGATCGCGCGCGCGGACATGAGTGACGCCGCCGAAACCCAAGCTCCGATGCTCCCGGCCCTTTCGGGCCGGGTTGTCATTTCTGTTGATGCGATGGGGGGAGACCTCGGCCCGGCTGCCGTTGTGGCCGGTATTGCGCAATCGGCAGACAAGAACCCCGACATCGGTTTCATCCTGCATGGCCCAGCTGACGAGCTGCGCCCGCTGATCGAGAAGCGGCGGCTGGCGTCGCGCGTTGTGATTCGTGATGCGACGGGCGTTGTGCAGATGGACGACAAGCCCAGCCACGTGATGCGCCACGGCAAGGGCACTTCCATGTGGTCGACCATCGAGGCCGTCAAAAAGGGCGAGGCCGCTGTGGCTGTGAGCTGCGGCAACACCGGCGCGCTGATGGCCGTGAGCATGCTGCGGCTGCGCAAGATCGAGGGCGTGAACCGCCCCGCCATTGCCTGCCTCTGGCCCTCACGCAACCCCAACGGCTTCAACATCATGCTCGATGTCGGCGCCGATATTCGCGCTGACCAGCAGGACTTGCTGCAATATGCGCTAATGGGCATGAGCTATGCCCGCAACGGCATGGGGCTGTCGCGCCCGCGTGTGGGGTTGCTCAACGTCGGCACCGAGGAGACCAAGGGCCGCGCCGAGCTGAAGGTGGCCCACGACCTTATCGACGAAGCGGCGGTGAAGAACGATTTCGACTTCGTCGGCTTTGTCGAGGGCGGCGACATCCCGAGTGACCGGGTTGATGTGATCGTCACCGATGGGTTTACCGGCAACATCGCGCTGAAAACCGGTGAGGGCACCGCCAAGCTGATCGGGGACTTGCTGCGGCAGGCCTTCAAGCACACCCCGCTTTCGCGCCTTGCCGCCCTGCTGGCGCTGACCTCGCTGAAGCGGCTCAACAAGCGGATTGACCCGCGCCGGGTGAACGGGGGCGTCTTCCTCGGGCTGAACGGCACGGTCGTAAAAAGCCACGGCAGCGCTGATGCGACCGGGGTCTCCTCCGCGATCAAACTGGCCTTCCAGCTGGCCCAGTCGGGCTTTACCGAGCGCCTCGCCGCACGCCTTGCATCGGTGGGCCACGCGGGGCAGGATGCGCCGCATAACGAATGAGAAGAGGCAGCTGAGAGCATGGTGGTTCGGGCCGTTGTAAAGGGCGTCGGGCATTATCTGCCCGACCGCGTGGTTCCGAACACTTGGTTCGAGGATCGACTGGATACATCCAACGAGTGGATCGTTTCGCGTTCTGGCATTGAGCGGCGGCACTTTGCGGCGCCGGGCGAAACCACGAGCCAGATGGCGGCCAAGGCCGCGCGCGCCGCACTGGCGCAGGCCGGGCTTGAGCCTTCGGACATCGACGCGATCGTCGTCGCCACCTCAACGGCCGATTTCACCTTCCCCTCTGCCGCGACGATGGTGCAGGCCGAGCTGGGCATGGAGAACGGCTTTGCCTTTGACATCCAGGCGGTTTGCGCGGGCTTCGTCTTTGCCTTGTCCAACGCGCAGGGGCTGATCCTCGGTGGTCAGGCCAAGCGGGTGCTGGTGATCGGCGCCGAAACCTTCAGCCGCATCCTCGACATGGAAGATCGCTCCACAGCGGTGCTCTTTGGCGATGGCGCCGGGGCGCTGGTGCTGGAGGCCGAAGAAGGCGCTGGCACCTCGGAGGACCGCGGCGTGCTGGCGACCGACCTCAACAGCGACGGGCGCTATCGCGAGTTGCTCTATGTTGACGGCGGCCCCTCGGCCACCCGCACCACCGGCTTTTTGCGGATGCAGGGCAAGGAGGTGTTCCGTCACGCGGTGGAGAAGCTTGCTGCCACCGCGCATACCGCGCTGGATAAGGCCGGGCTGGCTGGTGGAGACGTAGACTGGCTGGTGCCGCATCAGGCCAACCTGCGGATCATCAGCGCCACCGCCAAGAAGATGGGCCTTCCGATGGAGAAGGTGGTGGTGACGGTGCAGGACCACGGCAATACCTCTGCCGCCTCGATCCCGCTGGCGCTGTCGGTGGGCGTGGCCGAAGGCAAGATTCAGCCGGGGCAGGTTGTGGTCTGCGAGGCCATCGGCGGCGGTCTGGCGTGGGGCGCGGTGGTGCTGCGCTGGTAGGCCCCGCCATCGGCGGGCCTTCGCTTGATTCCATGCTCACAGCGCAGCCCGTTTCGGCACAATCTGTGAACACGCCGGCCCCGAGGGGCGTGAACCGGCTAAATCCAGTGAATAAACAGCACCTTCCAACCTGCTGATATTGACTCGGAATTTCCTCTGCCCCATCCTCTCCCGAAACCAACGGGGGACTGAACATGGCCGGCAAGACACTGACGCGGATGGACTTGAGCGAAGCGGTGTTTCGCGAGGTGGGCCTCAGCCGAAACGAAAGCGCGCAGCTGGTAGAGAGCGTTCTGGCCTATATGTCAGACGCGCTGGTGGCCGGTGAGAGCGTGAAGATCTCGTCCTTCGGCACCTTCTCGGTGCGCGAAAAGGCCGCTCGTGTGGGCCGCAACCCCAAGACCGGGCAGGAAGTTCCGATCAGCCCCCGCCGTGTTCTCACCTTCCGCCCTTCGCACCTGATGAAAGATCGCGTGGCCGACGGGAACCGCAAATAATCCTGCCGCAGACGCAGGCTGGCATGAGGGAACAGAGCAAGGGATAGCCCATGGGAAAAGCGCCCGACGCCTTTCGCACGATCTCCGAGGTGGCCGACTGGCTGGGCGTGCAGACCCATGTTCTGCGCTTCTGGGAAAGCAAGTTTTCGCAGGTCAAACCGCTGAAGCGGGCCGGAGGGCGGCGCTATTATCGCCCTGCCGACATGGAATTGCTGGGCGGCATCCGCAAGCTGCTGCATGAAGACGGGCTGACGATCAAAGGGGCCCAGAAGTTTATCCGCGAGAACGGTGTGAAAGCGGTGGCCGAGCTGTCGCCACCCGTGGACGGGGCCGAAGCGCCTGCGGTGGAGCCCCCTGCCTCTGGCGTAGAAGCTGCGGCGGCCATGGTGCCGGAGACGGAGGCTGAGGTGCATGTGCACCCGGCGCCGGAGGAGCCCGCGCCTGACGTGGAGGTTGCCGGAGAAGACCCTGCACCTGCGGTCAGCGAGCCGGAGCCCGATGTGTTTGACAGTGCTGTCAGCAGGGAGGGCGAGGAGCCCGCCCCGGCTGCCGAGGTGCATATTCAGCGCGATGGGCCGGAGGAGGCCGTGGATGTCACGGGCGAGGAGCCTGCGCCCGCTGTGGAGCCGGAACCCGATGTATTCGATAGCGCCGTCAGCATGGAGGGCGAGGAGCCCGCCCCGGCTGCGGAGGTGCATATTCAGCGCGATGGGCCGGAGGAGGCGGTAGATATCACCGGCGAAGAGCCAGCGCCTGCTGCTGAAGTGCTTGTTCTTGATGCGGGCGAGGCGGAGGCTGCGCCAGAGCAGAAGGCCAACATCTTCGGCGACGTGGACGGTGACGACGAAGACGAGCTGGAGCTGCCCAGCTTCATTCGCAAGCCGATGGAGGGGCGCGAAACCACCATCCCCCCCGTTACCCCCGGACCGCCACCGTTGGCGGAGACAGAGGGAACAGCCGAGGAGGATGCGCGGTTTGAGGGCGTTGGGGCCGGGTCTGTGCCAGACCGTGAGCCGCCGGAGGAGACCGAGGCGGTTGAGGAGAGTGTGGAGCACGAGGCTGACGCCCCTGCCCTCGCGCCGGTAGACTTTGCTGCCGCTGCTTCACCTGACACGGAGATGCCTGTGCCACCGCCATCAAGCGCCACGCCCGAGCCGGACATTGACCGGGCTCAGATCCTCCCGCTCTACGAGCGTTTGCTGGCGTTGCGGGCGCGGATGGGATGAGCGGACGGCAGAGAAACGAGGGCTGCCGATCTCCCCTTGCATGGGACGCAGAATCGTCTAAAAAGCCCGAACGTCGGGCTATGGCGCAGTCTGGTAGCGCGTCCGTCTGGGGGACGGAAGGTCGCAGGTTCAAGTCCTGCTAGCCCGACCAACAGTTTCACGAACGCCCGCACCCGAAAGGGTTGCGGGCGTTCGCTTTGAAGGGGAGCGATAGGTGAGCGACGAGCCCTTGGGCGTGCTGCCCGGACAAGCGATTGCCGCGATGATCGCGCGGGGCAGCCTGCGCGGAGAACCTGCAGTGGGTGACGCCCAGATCCAACCCGCTAGTCTGGATTTGCGTTTGGGAACTGTGGCTTACCGGGTGCGCGCCTCCTTTTTGCCGGGCAAGGGTGCCAAGGTTTCGGAGCGTCTGGATGAGTTCGGCATGCATGAGGTCTCGTTGGAAGACGGGGCTGTGCTGGAAAAGGGCTGCGTCTACCTTGTGCCGCTGATGGAGAGCCTCGCGCTGGAGCCGGGGCTGACTGCGGTGGCCAATGCCAAGAGCTCCACCGGGCGGCTCGATTTGCTGACCCGACTTGTGACCGACGAAGGCGTGGAGTTTGACAGGGTGCCTGCGGGATACGAAGGCCCACTTTATGCCGAGATTTGCCCGCGCAGCTTTTCGGTGCTGGTGCGGCCCGGGATGCGGCTGAACCAGCTGCGCTTTCGCCGGGGCCAAGCTGTGCTGGATGACGCCGCGCTGCGCGCCCTGCACCAAGAGGTGCCGCTGGTGGACGGGCCTGCGGTGATCGACGAGGGCCTCGGCTTTTCGGTCGATCTGCAGCCGGGAGAGGCCGGGCTGGTGGGCTACCGCGCCAAGCCGCATACCGGCATCATCGACCTCGACCGGATCGGCGAATACCGCGCGGCGGAGTTCTGGGAGCGGATCGAGACCGACGAGCACCGGATCATCCTTGATCCCGGCGCGTTTTATATTCTGGTCAGCCGCGAGGCGGTGACGATACCACCGATGTATGCCGCCGAGATGGCACCCTACCTTGCGTTGGTTGGAGAATTTCGGGTGCATTACGCGGGCTTCTTTGACCCGGGATTCGGCCACGCGGAGGCGGGCGGCGCTGGCTCGCGGGGCGTGCTGGAGGTGCGCTGCCATGAAGCGCCGTTCGTGCTGGAGCATGGGCAGGTTGTGGGGAGGCTGGTGTATGAGCGCATGGCTGAGCGGCCTGAGCAGCTTTATGGCGCTGGTATTGCCTCGAACTATCAGGGCCAGGGGCTGAAGCTTTCAAAGCATTTCAGGGCCTGACGCGGCGCGCACTTCGGCTCACACCGGGGCTTGCGCAAGCCGGGTTTGCCCCGCTTCTCGCAGAATCTGTGCAAGGCCGCTGAACCAGCCGTCATCCATCGCGGTGCGTCGGCGCAGCAGGCCGATGCGGCGGGCAGGTTCGGGCGCACCGAAGCGGCGAAGGGCGAGATTGGGGGAGGCCGCGCATTCGGCTGCGGCGGCGAGCTCTGGCAGGAAGGTAAAGCCAAACCCCTCGGCCACGAGGCCGGAGAGGGTTGCGAGGGAGGATGCACCAAGATCGACGCGGGTATCGGTGCGGCGCAGGGCGCAGACTTCAAGCGCCTGATCGGCGAGGCAGTGCCCCTCCTCAAGCAGCATTAGGCGGCCCGGATCAAGCGCCTCGGGGCGCAGGCCCGCGCCCTGCCCTGCCAGCGTGGCGGAATTGCCTGCGAGCAGGAAGCGATCTTCAAAGAGCTCTTCTTCCACAAGCCCGGCACGCCCCGAGGGCAGCGCAACCACTGCCGCGTCCAGGCGTCCGGCTTCGAGCGCATCCAGCACCCGCTCGGTCTGGGCCTCGCGCACGCGAAGCTCCAGCCGCAGATTGCGTGAGCGGATCAGGGGCAGAGCAACCGGTAGCAGGTAGGGCGCGATGGTGGGAATCACCCCCAGAGACAGCCGACCGCCCAGCCCCTCCTGCCAGCGGGCGGCCTGTTCCAGCGCGTCCATCGCGTTTAGCACCGCCTTGGCATGAGTGAGAAGCTCGTGGCCAGCCGGGGTGAGCACTGCGCGGCGTGGCTGACGCTCCACAAGGCGGAGCCCTGTTTGGCTCTCCATTTCCTTGATTTGCTGGCTCAGGGCGGGCTGGGAGACATGCACGATCTCTGCGGCACGCACGAAGCTGCCGGTTTCGGCAAGGGCCACGAAATAACGAAGTTGGCGAAGCGTGAGGTTCATAAGGCCGTCTAATGGCCTGGCTCATCATATGCAATTTTTGATTATGATCGGCGCGTGGCATAATGCGCGGAGCACTTTGCGGGGCACCCGTCGCTTGACCTCGCGCAAGGTGCTATGCACGGGAGTGAGCAAAGCTGCAGATGCTCTGACCAATACAGCGAGGCATCCTCCCGTCATGCGCCTGACCCCACACCTCAAACAGATCACCTATGGTGGCAATGACGGCATCGTCACCACCTTCGCCATCGTGGCGGGCTTTGCCGGCGCGGGGGCCGACGGGGCGGCCGGGATTGGCGCGCTGGCGGTTCTGGTTTTTGGGCTGGCCAATCTCTTTGCCGATGGGGTGTCGATGGGGCTTGGCGAATTTCTATCAACCCGCTCGGCGCGGGCGCTCTACCGGACAGAGCGGGCGCAGGTGCTGGCAGGTGCAGATGCGGCAGCGCTTGAGCGGATGTTGCAGGCGCGTGGGCTGACAGAAGAAACAGCCGCGCAGGCCGCCGCACACCTGAAAGAAAGCCCCTCGCTTGTGGCCGACTTGCTGGCCGGCGCGGGCGTGGCCATGCCCGACATGCGCGGCGCGCGGCCCGCGCTGGATGGGCTTGTGACCTTTCTGGCCTTCATCGCCTTCGGCTTTGTTCCACTGTTGCCCTTTTTGCTGGCCGGGCCGGAGGCGGGCAGCCTTGGCGCCTCTGTTGCCGCGTCCTTGGCGGCGCTGATCGCGCTTGGTGCCTTGCGGGCCCGGGCCACCGGCGAGGCGCTGTGGCTGGCATTGGCAGAGGTGCTGGGCGTGGGGTGCCTCTGCGGCCTTGTGGCCTTTGCGGTTGGGGCTTTGGTTGGCTGAAAACCCGCGCAGGGTGCACCCCGCGCGGGCTTCTGGGGAAGAGGCTGCTCACCTCAATTCGTTAAACAAAGCGATCAGCCGATCATATGAGCCTCGGGGCCGTAGGTTTCTTCATAGTGGCGCTTCAGCCGTTGCAGCGCGATGCGGAGCACGATCTTACCGGACCGGGCAGACCAGCCCATCCGCTTTTCTGCAGCCTCAAGCCCTTCGAGAAAGCAGCAGCACCGCAGCACCATATCGCCAAGGCCGGGGCCAAGATCGCGCAGCGCCTGCGCCACGCGCTCACGGCTGGCCGCCGGGCCATTGGCCGGGCCGCTGGAGCCGCCAAACTGGCCGCGCGTGCCTGCGGTGAGGAAATTATCCCAGTTCTGAGCAACGCGCGGGCCCATCTGGGCCATCTCGAAGTCTTCGCGCAGACGCTCGGCAGCGGCGACCAGATCGGCGGAGAGGAAGGGTTTGCCATCTTTCTCGCGGCGGCGGGAGAGCGCGGTGACAGGGCTTTCGGCGCGGTTGTAGCGAATCTTGCGGGGCCGGTCCTCGCCCGCGTCACGTGCCTCCATATCGGCGTGCTGCATGGCGAAGGGTGTCATCGCTTCGGCAAAGCCCCCTGCCCCGCAGTCGGTTTCAGCGAGCATCCGCTTGAGTGCGGTGCGGCCCGCAGCGGTGATGGCATAGCTGGCCACCCGGCCCGGCTTGCGCAGGGCAATCCACTCTTTCAGCGCGAAGGCCTGGGCCACTTCACGGTCAACAACCGCGGTGCGGGTTGAGCGGCCATCGGCGAGGCTGCGCACAACAGCGGCCTTTTCCATATCGGCCGCGATGGCGAGCACCGCACCGCTCTCGGACAGGCGGCGCAGGATGCGGCGGCCTTCGCGGGCCACGGTTTCTTCGTCACAGATCTTGCGGTCGGGGGTGAAGTGGCGGCTCATGGTCAGGGTCTCCTTGGCGGCCCGGGTCTGCCCCGTGGCGTCGCTGAACTTGAAGTGAGCTTGCCCGAGGCTGGCAAGAGCCTCATCGACAAGCGGGTCATCACGACGCTGTTCAAACCGCCTGATCCGCCTGAGCATGGTGGAGGCGTGTACCCCTTCCGATCGCGCGAGCCCGCGGATCGTCCGGCCTGCCTCGATATGGCTCAAGTAGTTCAAGGCACTTCTGGGCACCCAATCTGGCACCATCTCGGAGTCCTCCACGTCTCCGTGAATTCCGGTCATTCCGTCCGTCCCCTTCGGCAGTCTTAACTCTTTATATATGTCTCCAGCATATACAACCTAGAGGCGAATTGGTTACCCAGAAGTTAACAATGCGTCGTAAGGCTAAGAATTGTCTAAAATTCATGAGAAATCCCTGCAGGTCCGTGCGCTCTCCCACAGATCGCGCAACACCCGCTTAGGTTGTGTGAGGATGCGATGGTCAAGCACAGGAGATAGACCATGGCCAACGACACCCCCACCTGCACCAGCGACGCGAAAACCGGAAACCAGAAGCGCAAAACCCTCGGCCCGCTCAGCGGCCTGCGCCGCCCAAGCCTTTTGATCCGCGCGGCGCGGCTCGGGCTGACAGACTACTCCCGCACCCGCGACCTGAAGCGGATCATGCGCGTCACCACCCTGCCCGCCCCGACCCGCGCGGTGCGTGACCTGCTGGAAACCGAAGCCGCGATGGAGGAAGGTCGCCAGGAGGGCCTTTCGACCTATTCGGTCATCCGCCACGTTGAGGTGATGATCGCGCTGATGGCCGAGGCCCGACTGCTGCCGCATGGTCCGGTGGAAAGCTGACGCCCAGACAGCCGCGGAGCCGCCTCACATGCGGTGCTAGGCTCTGTCAGATTGCACGGCTGCGCGCTGTCTGGCGCAGCCCATGCCCGCGCCACTACGCGGCTGGTGCGGGTGCCGTAGGCGGATACCTCATATCCAGTTGACGTGGATTGCTTTTGGATATGAAGGGCTTAAGAGCGCAAGTTCTCTCCGCCTCAGTGCTCTGCATCAACAACGGTTACGACATGGAGTCGGGCAGCACTTCCTTGCGCTTGGCGACGAAGGACTCGAGCTCTTCGCGGATGCCGGCGTCGAGCGGCGGGGCCTCGTAGGCGGCGAGCAGTTTGGTGACGCGCTCCGAGGCGAGGGCTGCGGTATCGCGCCCGCCCTCCTCTTCCCAGGTCTCGAAAGGTTTGTAATCAAGCACTTCGGACTTCCAGAAGGCGGTTTGGTAGTTGGCTTGGGTATGGGCGCATCCGAGGTAATGGCCGCCGGGGCCGACCTCGCGCAGCGCGTCCATCGCCTGACCGTTGTCATCCACCGCCACCGGCGCGGCGAGACGGTGGAGGATGCCGAGCTGGTCGGCGTCCATGACGAACTTCTCGTAGGAGGAGACAAGCCCGCCCTCCAGCCAGCCGCAGGCGTGGAGCATGAAGTTGACGCCAGAGAGCAGGCCCATGTTCAGCGAGTTCGCGGTTTCGTAGGCCGCCTGCGCGTCGGGTAGCTTGGAGCCGTTGAAGGAGCCCGAGGAGCGGAACGGCAGGCCCATGCGGCGGGCGAGCTGGCCCGCGCCATAGGTCACCTGGCTGGCCTCGGGGGTGCCGAAGGTGGGTGCGCCGGAGTTCATGTCGATCGAGGTCACGAAGGCGCCGAAGATCACCGGCGCGCCGGGTTTGATGAGCTGGGAATAGGCCACGCCTGCCATCACCTCGGCCAGCACCTGCGTCAGCGTGCCGGCGACCGAGACGGGGGCCATCGCCCCGCCGACGATGAAGGGCGAGATGATGCAGGCCTGCCCCGCCTCGGCATAGGCCTCCAGCGCGCCCATCATCACCGAGTCGAAGGTGAGCGGCGAGTTGATATTGATGAGCGAGGTCATCGCGCAGCGCCCATCGAGGCCACCAAACAGGATGTCGGCCATGGCGACGGAATCGGCGGCGCGGGACGGCTCGGTGACGGATCCCATGAAGGGTTTGTCGCTGAGAGTGATGTGGCTCATCAGCATATCAAGGTGGCGCTTGGCGACGGGCACATCGGTTGGCTCACAGACCGTACCACCGGAGTGGTGCAGCCATTTGCTCATGTAGCCGAGTTTCACGAAGCAGTTGAAATCATGCATCGTCGCGTAGCGGCGGCCGCCCGAATTGTCGCGCACGAAGGGGGGGCCGTAGACCGGGGCGAGCACGAGGTTTTTGCCGCCGATCTCGACGTTGCGCTCGGGGTTGCGGGCGATTTGCGTGAATTGGCCGGGCGCGGTGGCGCAGAGCTTGCGGGCAAGGCCACGGGGAATGTGGACGCGCTCGCCTTCCACCGTGGCCCCGGCCTCCCGCCAGCGCTCCAGCGCCTTGGGGTTCTCCACGAAGGCCACGCCGATCTCTTCGAGCACCGTTTCGGCGTTGGCCTCGATGATCTCCAGCGCTTCCTCGTTGAGGATTTCGAGATTGGGAATGGCGCGGGTGATGAATTTCGCCGCCTCGATCTTCATCCCCGTCCGCTCGGCCCGGCGCGCCGCCCCGCCGCCCGAGCGCCCGCGCCGCCTGCCTGCCGCTGCTTCGACCATATGCGAATCCTCTCCCTGAAAAGGGTTGCCTTTTGAGCCTGATAGCCGATGGCGGGGCCGCACCGAGGCCGGATTGCGCCACCTCAGGGGGAAATGCGACATGTGGGCCCGGCCCGCCCTCTTTGACCGAAGCCCTCCGCCTGTGCACAATGGCCCTCCATCGCGGAGGGAGGCCGCCATGACAGCACCCGCCACCACCGCGCCATCGCAGGAAGCGCGGCGCGGCACCGAGGAGCGGCTGACGCTGACCTCCTCGGAGATCACCGCGCTGGCGCACCTCTATCGCGGCGAGGTTTATCGCAGCACGATCTGGCGCACCCGGCTCGATACCACCACCAACTGGGCGGTGGTCACGCTGGGCGTGGCGCTGTCGATTTCGTTTTCCTCGCCCGGTGCCTCACCGCTGCCGCTGGTGCTTGTGGGCGTGCTTATCCTTTTGTTTTTGATGCTGGAGGCCCGGCGCTACCGCTACTTCAACGTCTGGCGGGCACGGGCGCGGTGGATGGAAACCCACTTCTATGCCCCCATGCTCTATGACGGCGATCTGCACATGGAGGACGAGTGGCAGAAAGTGCTCAGCGAGGATTACCTGCGCCCGCGCTACCATGTGTCTATGTTCGTGGCGCTCGGGCGGCGCATTCGGCGCAACTACCTGTGGATCCTGCTGATTCAGTCGCTGGCCTATGGTGGCAAGCTGGTGGTGCATCCGACCTCGGTTGAAAGCTGGCAGCAGGTGATCGCGCGGGCCGACGTGGGGCCGCTGCCCGGTGAGGTGGTGATTGGTGTGGGCCTGTTTTACGTGCTGAGCTGGGCGGGGATTGCGTTTTGGAGCTATCGCCACGATGCGGCGCTTGCCGAGCGGCGGGGCAAGGAGAGCTCCAGCTCGATGGGCTAGCGGCGTGGTGGGCAGATTGCCCACCCTACGGGGCCTCGCCCTGTGCTTTGCAGGCTTGCACCCTGCCCCGCAGCGCAATATTGCCTGAGCCATGAGCACGATCCATCCCGAGCGCCACCACGAGCGCCTTCTCATCATCGACTTTGGCAGCCAGGTGACGCAGCTGATCGCACGGCGCCTGCGCGAGTTGAATGTTTACTGCGAGATCCACCCGTTCAACACGGTGGACGATGCCTTTCTGGCCGAGTTCGCGCCCAAGGCCGTGATCTTCTCCGGCGGGCCGGACTCGGTGACCCGCGAAGGCTCCCCGCGCCCGCCTGCCAGCGTTTACGAGCTTGGCGTGCCGATCTTGGGCATCTGTTACGGCCAGCAGGCCATGATGGACGACCTCGGCGGCACGGTGCATGGCGGCAAGAACACCGGCGGCGGCGGCACGGCGGAATTTGGGCGGGCGAAGGTGACGCCCTCGGACGACAGGCTGCCCCTGCTTGAGGGCTGGTTCCTCGACGGGCCGGAGCAGGTGTGGATGAGTCATGGCGACCACGTGGCCAAGCTGGCCCCCGGTTTTGCCGTGTACGGCACCTCTCCCAACGCGCCCTATGCGATCACCGCCGATGTGAGCCGCAACTTCTTTGCCGTGCAGTTCCACCCCGAGGTGCACCACACGCCCAACGGCAAGACGCTCTACCAGAACTTCGTGAAGCTGGCCGGGTTTGCCGGCGACTGGACGATGGGGGCCTATCGCGAAGAGGCCGTGGCCAAGATCCGCGAGCAGGTTGGCGATTCCAAGGTGATCTGCGCACTGTCGGGCGGGGTCGATTCTTCGGTGGCGGCAGTGCTGCTGCATGAGGCGATTGGCGATCAGTTGACCTGCGTGTTTGTGGACCACGGGCTGATGCGCAAGGACGAGGCCGCCGAAGTGGTTGGCATGTTCCGCGAGCATTACAATCTGCCGCTCATCCATGCCGATGAGGCCGACCTTTTCTTGGGTGAACTTGACGGCGTAAGTGACCCGGAAACAAAGAGAAAGATCATCGGCAAGCTCTTCATCGACGTGTTCCAGAAGCATGCCGACGAGATCGAAGGTGTGGAGTATCTTGCGCAGGGCACGCTCTATCCGGATGTGATCGAGAGTGTCAGCTTCTCCGGCGGGCCTTCTGTGACGATCAAAAGCCACCACAACGTGGGCGGGCTGCCCGAGAAGATGGGCCTCAAGCTGGTGGAGCCGCTGCGCGAGCTGTTCAAGGATGAGGTCCGTGCGCTGGGGCGCGAGTTGGGCCTGCCCGACAGCTTCATCGGGCGCCACCCCTTCCCCGGGCCCGGGCTCGCCATTCGCTGCCCCGGTGAGATCACCCGTGCCAAGCTCGACATCCTGCGCGAGGCCGACGCGGTTTATATCGACCAGATCCGCAAGCACGGGCTCTATGACGAGATCTGGCAGGCCTTCGTGGCCATTCTGCCGGTGCGCACCGTGGGCGTAATGGGCGACGGGCGCACCTATGACTACGCCTGCGCTCTGCGGGCGGTCACAAGCGTGGATGGGATGACGGCGGATTACTATCCGTTCAGCCACGACTTCCTAGGTGAAACGGCCACCCGGATCATCAACGAAGTGCCGGGGATCAACCGGGTGACCTATGACATCACCTCGAAGCCGCCGGGCACGATCGAGTGGGAGTGACCAAGTAAGCGTAACCGTGTTTCTGGTTCGTCGCCGCCGGGAACCTCGTGTTGGGGAGGGGTGGAGGCGAGATGGGGGGCAAAAAGACGTCCGTTTGGAAACGGTTAGTCACGTGGGTGCGCATTCGCCTTGGCGCAGTAAAACCTTATTTGGCTGAACGCTTTGGGTGGTTCGTAACCAGCTCCTACTACGGCCCCAAGCTTGTTTCGAACCGGGTTGACCAGACCTTCAAGTTCTACCTGCGCGGCAGCTACGGCAGTTTTTACTGGGATCGCGTCACGGCCTTCAGCACTGCTTTCGTTTACCTTGATATTGGTGCCAACCAAGGCCTCTATACAATCGGCGCTGCGCAGAACCCGAATTGCGTTGGCTGCTTCGCCTTCGAGCCCGTGCCCCGGTCTTTCCGCTTTCTGAAAGCAAATGTTGCTCTCAATGGTCTGACCGAACGCTGCACCCTAATCAACAAGGCAGTATCCGGCAACGCAGGCACCGCCGAAATTGCTATCCAGCCAGCGCATAGCGGCGCCGCGAGCCTCAACCACGCACAGGGCGCAGCTAATGCGCCCTCCAAGAGCCGCTTGCAAATTCAGACCCTCACAGCGAAGGAGCTAGATGCTTTGCTGCCGCAAGACGGCCCGCCGATCTTTGTAAAGATTGATGTGGAGGGGCATGAGCCCGTTGTATTGGAGCAATTGCTCCAGACCCATTTTGCCGGGCGCATAGCCGAGATCTTCTTTGAGGTGGACGAAACCTGGTATGATATTGAGCCGATCAGGGCCTTGCTGACCGAGCGGGGATTTTCCAAGCTGCATCGGCATGGTGAAGGGCACCACTATGATATGCTTGCACTGCGCGCCTAGCGCCGAAAAAGCGGCCTTGCTCGGTTTGCCTTGGATCGAGGGGAGAGGTGGACCATGGGAACAGTGAACGTTGCCTATATGTGCGACGGCGGATTTGCCGCGCTGACGATGGTGTCTGCTTATTCCCTGCTTCAACGCTGCAGCCGACCCGTAGAGGTGACGATCTTCCTCTCGGAGGACTGCCCCGAAGCCTGTGAATGGGCCGGACGCCTCGATGCCGCCTTCCCTGCCGCTACGGTGCGCACGCGTCAGGTCGATCTGGAGCCTGCTCCGCCGAACTACCAAGGGCGACTGCCGATTTCATCCTACCTCCGGCTACGGCTCGTGGAGTTCTTTGACAGGCGCACGCTCTATCTGGACGGCGATACGCTGCTGCGGGCGGATGTAAGTGAGCTTTTTGACGCCGATCTGGGCGGACATCCCCTAGGCGGGGTGCAAGATGTTATTCTGCTGCGCGCCATCGAGCGGGAGAAACGCCGTTGGCTGCCGTTCGGACACAAACGCACCGGCACGGACCAGCAGGCGGCGTTGTTGCGCGAATGGGTCGATCTGGCGCACTACGTGAATACAGGCGTTCTGCTCCTCGACCTCGAAAGCGAGGCAAGCCGGGCACGACATCACGCGATGAACGATCTGCCTGCCGCGCTCGAGTTCAAGTTCAAGACGCAGTCAATCTACAACGATCAGGATTGGCTGAATTATCGGCTGGAGGGCGACAAGGCCAGTTTGCCCTATGCGTGGAACCTTCTTGCTTCGATCGAGCCGCGGAAGCTCAAGCATCTGCCCGCGCACGATCGGGCGGAGGTGCGAGAGGCGATGCGTGCGCCGAAACTGCTCCACTTTGTTGGAGACACAAAGCCCCACCTTCATGCCGCGCCGCCTGCGGGCGAGCCTAACGCCAGTTGGTGGCATTGGTTTCACGAAGAGCTCGACGCGCTGACCAAGATCACCGGCCCGGGCGTGAAGCAAGCGCTGCGATCGCCTAGCCTCGCGTCTTGAACCTGCGCAGATCATGGATTCCCTGCCGTTGGCGTGGGTCTTCTCCGGGGGCAAAAAGCGCGTGTTTCTGCACTTTCTGGGTGCCTGTGACCGGGATATCCTCGACGAAGAGCACCCAGCCCGGGGGCTTGTAGTAGGCCATGCGGGCGAAAGCCGCGTTGAAGATGGCGCGGGCGGTTTCGGCGTTTGGCGCGTGCCCGTCAGCCAGCTTGATTGCGGCCAGCACCTCTTCTTCGCGGGTCTCGTCGGGGCATGGCACCACCGCCACATTCTGGACCGCCGGATGCTCGAAGAGCACGTTTTCCACCTCTGCGGCGGCGATGTTCTCCCCTGCCCTTCGGATGATATTTTTCTTGCGATCCACGAAGGTTATGACGCCATCTTCACCCATCATGACGGTATCACCGGTATGAAACCAGCCACCTGACCAGGCCTCTTCGGTTGCCTCCGGCTTGCCGAGGTAGCCGGAGAAGAAGCCGCGACGCGGGGTAAGCGCGGAGTGGCGGATGACCATCTCGCCGGGGGTGCCGCGCGGGCACTCGCGGCCTTCGTCATCCCAGACCTGCACCTCAAGATCATCGCGGGCCCGGCCCATGGCGCGGGTGTCGGGGTGGCGCGGCTCCTCCTCCATCGAGAGCACCCGGCACATCTCGGTCATTCCCCAGAGCTCCACCAGCGGGATGCCAAAGCGCGCCTCAAAGCCAAGGTGCAGCGCTGGCTCCACTCCCGCGCCCAACCCGGCTCGCAGCCTGCCCAGCTTTTCCGGACCGGCGTCGCGGTCAGCCATCAGCACCGAGATCACCACGCCGAGATAGTGAAAGACAGTCGCCTGCGTCTCGGCGCAATCTTCCCAGAACCGTCTGGCCGAGAACCGTTCCGGCTGGATCAGGCAGCCGCCCGCCAGCATCACGCCGAAGAACGTCAGCACCCCCGCGTTCACGTGGAAAGCGGGCAGCGGATTGAACACCCGGTCGGCTCCCATCACCGCCATTGCGCCTTTGGGCCGAAGGTAAGAGGCGCCCATCAGCAGCTCGTAATCATGGCTGAGGATGCAGCCCTTGGGCCGCCCTGTGGTGCCAGATGTATAAAGAAGGCTGGCCTCGCTCTCGGGGGTAAGAGCGCCGCCCGGCGCGGGGGTGCGGGCATTTGGAACATCAAGGCCGCCCGTGAAGGTGCTGATAAGGGGCGGTTTTTCCATCTCCGTCGTGGCAGAGCGCACCAGCGCCTCATGGAGTGGCGCGGCGATGATCAGCTCCACGCAGGAATCCTCCAGCACATAGGCCAGTTCGCCCGGGCGGTAATCGGGGTTGATCGGGACGAAGGAGATGCCGAGGGCGTTCATCGCCAGTTTCAGCAGGTAGTGAGCGGGCTGGGTGCCGACGAGCACCGCCACGCGATGACCCGCACCGTAGCCTGCGGTTGCCAGCACCGCCCGCATTTCATCGACGGAGTCGGCCACCTCCCGGTAACTCAGTGAAACGCCGCCGGGCGCGGCCAAAAACTCTGCCGCGGGGGCCCGTGCCACCGCCTCGGCAAAGACCTCGCCGATGAGCCGACCTTCGATTTGCAGCATCCTCCGTCCTCCTCGCGGCAAATCTGCCGCGAACTCTGTTGCTCTACAACTTGCATTTCATCGGGTCTCGCTGCCGCCCACCCCGCATCTGCGGGCCGAAGACGCCGCCGGGCTGCCACCACCAGCGGGTCAGTGCACTTCCGGCCCCTCGCCTTCGGCTTGACCTTCACCGCAGCCCGCCCCACCTTCGCGCCACCAGAGGGAGGACATCATGGGAAAGATCCAAGTCACCGGCAGGCTCATCTGCACGTCCGAAGCCGATGCAGAGATTGCCCGCACCCATTTGCCGGAGCATATTCGTCTGTCACGAGCCGAGCCGGGCAATATTCGGTTTGATCTGACCCAGGGCGATGACCCGATGATCTGGCACCTCGATGAGCTGTTTGAGAGCCCGCAAGCCTTTGAGGCGCATAAGGAACGCACAAAAGACAGCGCGTGGGGCCGGGCCTCTGCCAGCATCACGCGGGACTTTACCGTCACCGAGTTAGAGGCGTGAGCGCCACGCCCCCATCGCCCGGCGAGATCGCCCCTGCAGGCACGGCAACCCGCCCCCGCAGCCCGGAGGCGCATGCGGTGCTTCCCGCGATGGCGTGGATGGTGGGGGCGATTGCCTCTTTTGCCACCATGGCCGTGGCCGGGCGCACGGTGAGCGAAGAGCTCGACACGTTCGAGATCATGACCTACCGAAGCTTTGTGGGCATCGCCATCGTGGTGATTGTCGGGCTGGCGACCCGGCAGTTGCGCCAGATCAGCACCCACAAGCTGCACCTGCACTTTGCCCGCAATGTCTTCCACTTCGCCGGGCAGAACCTGTGGTTCTTCGCCATCGCCTCGGCTCCGCTGGCGCAGGTGGTGTCTATCGAGTTCACCTCGCCGATCTGGGTGATCCTGCTGGCCGCGCTGTTCTTGGGCGAGCGGTTTACCGCCTTGAAGCTGGCAACCGCCGGTATGGGATTTTTGGGCGTTCTTGTCGTCGCCCGCCCGGATTTTGCCAACCTCGACCCGGGGCTGACGGCGGCGGCCGGTGCTGCCATCGGCTTTGCGCTCACTGCCGTCTTTACCAAGGTGCTGACCCGGCAAGCCTCGGTGCTGTGCATCCTGTTTTACATCACCACAATGCAGGCCGTTTTTGGCCTGATCTGCGGCTTTCTTGACGGTGAGATGGCTTGGCCCTCCAGCGCTGCAATGCCTTTCGTGGTGCTCATCGGCATTGCCGGGCTCTCGGCTCACTTTTGTCTCACCCGCGCACTCTCTCTGGCACCTGCATCCATCGTCATGCCGATGGATTTCCTGCGGCTGCCCCTGCTGGCCTTTGTCGGCATGGCCTTCTATGGCGAGTCGCTCGATATCTGGGTGGTGCTGGGCGCGGCGCTGATCCTGACCGGCAACTTCATCAACCTACGCGCGAACGCACGATAGCGCCCACGCGGGCCGGCATGTGTGCCCAAAGGCACGCATAGTGCAGAATTGGCACGACCTCGGGGCAGTTTTGCGCTCTGACGCAGGGTAACAAATTGACGACAAATCACGCGCTGCTCAAAAAGGTGTTAGTTGGGAAATACTTCGGGGAGGAGACCGAAATGAAACGCACCATATGTGCCGCCACGGCCCTTATGGCCACTGCCACCGCCGCCTCTGCCGGCGGGATCGAGCGGACCACTCAATCCATCGGCTTCATGTATGAGCCGGGCAGCTACGGCGAATTTTCCATCAGCCGGGTCAGCCCCGATGTGTCTGGTGTCGCAACCAGTGGCGTTGGCCCCTTTCCGGCCGGCCCTGACTCGGGTGACATGACGGGCGACTACACCTCGCTCTCTTTCGCCTTCAAGACCGATGTGAACGACCGCCTTTCCATCGGCTTCATCTATGAGATGCCCTACGGTGCAGACGTCTACTATCCGGCAAACACCGGCTATGCCTATGCAGGTTCCAACGCCGACCTCAACGTCGACGAGATCAAGCTGATCGCCAAGTATAATCTTGATGGTGGCTTCTCGATCCACGGCGGCCTGCGGATGCAGCAGGTCAAGGGCAACGTGGCGCTCTTCAATGGCTACACTCTTCAGGCCCCGACGAGCTCCGAGCTGGGCTATTTCATCGGTGCGGCCTATGAGAAGCCGGAAATCGCCATGCGGATCGCGCTGACATACCACTCCGCGATCACCCATGAGCTGACGGCAATCGAAAACGGCAGCCCCTCGCTTCCGTTTGAAACCACCTTCCCGCAGTCTCTGAACCTTGAAGCCCAGACCGGCATTGCCGAAGGCACACTGCTGCTCGCTTCGGTCCGCTGGGTCGACTGGTCGGAGTTCGATATCACGCCCTACGGCTACAACCTCCAGACCGGCAGCTCGCTGGTGGACTACGAAGATGACGTGATCACCTACACCGTGGGTGTGGCCCGTCGCTTCACCGATAACTTCGCCGGGATCGCCACCGTCAGCTACGAGGCCCAGAACGGCGGTTTCGCGGGCAACCTCGGCCCAACAGATGGCCGCACATCCATCGGCCTCGCCGGGCGTTACACCGTTGGCAACGCCACCATCACCGGCGGCGTGAACTACAGCTGGATCGGCGACGCCAAAACCGAGAACCCCACCGCCCCCGGCACCACTTTTGGCGACTTCTCCGGCAACACCGCCGTAGGTGTCGGCCTCCGCGTTGGCTACAACTTCTGACCGCCGGTCGCGGCAGAAAGAAACAGGGAAAGGCCCCGGGCAGCACGCCCGGGGCTTTTTCGTTTGGCGCAATTTCCGGGTCGCTCCGCCATGCGCGCCGCGCTAGATCCGCCGCATGACCCAATCCACCGATATCTCCACCCGCGCGTGGGCCGAAATGCTTCTGCTGGGCCTGATTTGGGGGGCCTCCTTTTTGTCGATCCGGGTCGCGCTTGATGAGGTGAGCGTGCTGTCATCCGTCTGTCACCGGGTGGGCTGGGCGGCGCTGGCGCTTTGGGCGGTGGTCTGGCTACGTGGTGAGGCAATGCCGCGCGGGTTGGCGATTTGGGGGAGTTTTGCGGTGATGGGGCTGCTGAACAACGTGCTGCCCTTTACGCTGATGGCATGGGGGCAGCTCTCGATCGAAAGCGGGCTGACCTCGATCCTCAACGCCTTCACCGCTGTGGCCGGGGTGCTTGTGGCCGCGCTGGTCTTTGCCGACGAGCGCCTCACGGCCCGCCGCCTCACCGGCGTTTGCCTCGGGTTTGCCGGTGTCGCCGTCACCGTTGGCCCGGCGGTGCTGGCGGGGTTTTCGCTGCGCTCGCTGGCGCAGCTTGCGGTGCTGGCGGGCACGCTCTGTTATGCATTTGCCGGGGCCTGGGCGCGGGTGCGGCTGCGCGGGCTCTCGCCGCTGGTAGCCGCGGCGGGCATGCTCTCCAGCTCCACCCTCATCCTGATCCCGCTGACGCTGGCGCTGGAGGGCGGCATCGACCTGCCCGCCACCGCCCGCGGCACCGCCGCCATCGCCTATTACGCGCTGATCGCCACCGGCTGTGCTTACTTGCTCTACTACCGCGTGCTGGCCATGGCGGGCGCGGGCAACCTGTTGCTGGTGACCCTGCTGATCCCGCCCGTGGCCATCGGCCTCGGGGCGCTGGTGCTGGATGAGGCGCTGCACCCGCGCGCCTATGCGGGCTTTGCCCTGCTGGCGGCAGGCCTCCTTGTGCTCGATGGGCGGCTCCTGCGCCGCCTGCGCCCTGCCCCATCCTGAAACCGCTGGACGCTCCGCCTGCCCCGCGCTACCCAACAGGGCAAAAGACGAGGGACGGCATGATCTACGACACCGCGCAAGACTGGCTGGATGCGCCGCGCAAGAAGGTGCTGCTCTTTGGCATGTCGGGGCTCGGCAAGACCCACCTCAGCCAGCTTTTGCGCGACAGTGGCGATTGGTTTCACTACTCGATAGATTATCGCATTGGCACCCGTTACATGGGCGAGCGGATCACCGACAACGCCAAGCGCGAGGCGATGAAGGTGCCGTTTTTGCGTGAGCTGCTGATGAGCGACAGCATCTACATCGGCTCCAACATCACCTTCCACAACCTCGCCCCCGTCTCCACCTACCTCGGCAAGCCGGGCAGCGTGGCCAAGGGCGGCATG
The DNA here is from genome assembly GCF_006351965.1 of Oceanicola sp. D3. Classification (NCBI taxonomy): domain Bacteria; kingdom Pseudomonadati; phylum Pseudomonadota; class Alphaproteobacteria; order Rhodobacterales; family Roseobacteraceae; genus Oceanicola; species Oceanicola sp. D3. The sequence continues at coordinate 1,964,699 of NZ_CP040932.1, read as the reverse complement.
GAGATGGCTGAATACACCCGCCGTCAGGTGCAGTTTCGCGAGGCTGAGGAGAACGCCCTGCGCGACACCGGCTACTTTATTGAACGGGCCGAGGCGCTCTATGGCTACCCGCATTTCATCTGCGATACCGGCGGCTCGATTTGCGAATGGGTGGACCCGGAGGATATGGCCGACCCGCTGCTCAGCGATCTGTCGCAGCAATGCCTGATGGTCTGGATTGAGGGCAGCGAGGCCCATACCGCCGAATTGATCCGCCGCTTCGACAAAGCCCCCAAGCCAATGAGCTACCGCCCCGATTTCCTCGCCCGCGTTTGGGGCGAGTATCTGCGCGAGAACAGCCTGAAAGAAGATGAGGTCGACCCTGATGACTTCATCCGTTTCACTTACGCCCGCGCGCTTGCCCACCGTCAGCCACTTTATGAGGCGATGGCCCGCAACTGGGGCGTGCGCATCACTGCCGAAGAGGCAAAGGATGTGACCACGACCGACGACTTCAACGCACTCATCGCGCGTGCCATTGATGCCCGCAGCGCCCGCACCTAAATTCATCATTCCCCGGATAAGCAGCCCGAACCCATGCCCATAACCTTGCCATCAGACCTGCCCGCCTTCGCCGTTCTGGACCGTGAGGGCGTTATGGTCATGGGAGATGAACAAGCGGAGCGGCAGGACATTCGCCGCCTGCGCATCGGGCTGCTCAACCTGATGCCCAAGAAGATCCAGACCGAGACGCAGTTTGCCCGGCTGATCGGTGCCACGCCGTTGCAGATCGACTTTCAGCTCATCCGGATGAGCGAGCATGAAACCAAGAACACCGCTGCCGAGCACATGGAAACCTTCTATCGCCCCTTCACCGAGGTGGAGGAGAGTGGCGAAAAGTTTGACGGGCTCATCATCACCGGCGCGCCGATTGAGCATCTGCCATTCGAAGAGGTTACCTATTGGGATGAGCTGACCCGAGTGATGGATTGGACGCAGACCAATGTGCATTCCACTTTCGGCGTTTGCTGGGGTGGGATGGCGATGATCAACCATTTCCACGGCGTGCCAAAACACCTGCTGGATCAAAAGCTTTTTGGCTGCCTGCGCCACGCCAACCTTGCGCCCGCCTCCCCCTACCTTCGCGGCTTTTCCGATGACGTTCTGATCCCGGTCAGCCGCTGGACAGAAATGCGAGCCGATGAGGTGGAAGCGGCGGGCCTCGACATTCTGGTCGGCTCCGACGAGGCTGGCCCCTGCCTGGTGGAAGACAAGGCGCATCGCGCTCTCTACATTTTCAACCACTTTGAATACGACAGCGGCACCCTGAAAGAAGAGTATGACCGCGACGTCGCCAATGGCACGCCGATCAACGTGCCGGTGAACTACTACCCCGAGGACAACCCCTCGCGGCAGCCGCTCAACCGATGGCGCAGCCACGCTCACCTGCTCTATGGCAACTGGATCAACGAGATTTATCAATCGACGCCCTATGACATCGCGCAGATCGGTCAGGGCTGAGGCGGATTCTACCGCGCGGTTGGGTCAGCCCTAGGCTGGCCCGCTTGAGCCATATTCCAGCCACGTCCGCTGCTCGGGCGTCAGATGGGCATCCATCATCGCGTCATAGGCCGCCAACTCTGCATCGCTCAACCTGCCCTTCCACTTGCCGCTCGTTCCGCTGTGGAAGAACTCTGCGTCGGACTTCATGAAGCCCTTGCCCCCTGATGGGGCAAAACGCGCCGCATGGGCCTTCATATTGTCAAAGCGCGCCGTCTGTACCAGCCGCTCCATGACCGGGGCGGAATGGGTTATGCCCAGCATCTCCGCCAGCGTGGCGAAGGTGCCCGCCAAATCCCGCGTCATGTCTGCGTAGTGGAACAGTGCCACGTTGGGCCGCTCAGCAAGGGCCACAGCGGCTTGGTAGTGCCTGATGATATGCGCGAGCGCCATCGCATCGCCGTCAAACCCTTCCGGCCCGCCATCCAGAAACCGGCGGAAGGTGGTGCCCTCGGTATCGTCCTCGGGATACCAGAGGCCGAAGAACGGCATGGGCAGGTTACGCAGGTGCTTGCGATAGGAGAAATGCGCATCGAGCGGGTGCCGGAAGACGCAGATATACTGCGCATGATCATCCAGCGGCAGCCCGTCCATTGGCGTGTGGCTCTTCAAACTGCGCCGGTGCTCCATTGCCTCCAGCCGCGCGGCCACCTCCGGCATCTCGCGCAGGCGAAAGTCGACCCATGGCATTTTGACCGACAGTTCGGTTTCAACCTCAGGATCGCCGGTGAACAGCAGGGCGATGATCGTTTGCATCCATGTGGTGCCGCACTTTGGCGGGGAGACAACGAAGACATCGTCGGGGCGGATCTTGACCATATCCCAGCGCCGGTTGTCGGTTAACGGGCCGAGGTAAAGCTTTCGGGGGGGCATCGCTGACGTCTCCTCCATGGGCATGTGGATACGAAAGGCCGCGCGGCGGCGGAAGGCAACGGAAAATTTGGCCAGTTTCCAAGGGCGCGCGACTGGCGGTGGCGCGTGCCGCCCAGGTTATTTGCTTCGCCCGAAACCCCGCGCGGCCTCCCCTGTTGATGCACAATTTGCTATGGCGGCGAACCGGCTTTAATCGCCAGAATGAAACTATCCGTGCCTGTCCAGCGTAACATCAGGGACAGCATTGCAAGTGAGGACGGACAGAAAATGATGCCGAAAGCGATAGTGGCCGTGTTGAGCCTTGCTGCCGTTGTTGCGGCGCTGGCCGGGTGCAGCGCCAGCCAGAAGCGCAGCGCCGAAGCCGCCTATCCGCCCGTTGGGCCGGTGGTGGAGGTTGCGGGCAAGCGCGTGCACTACGTTGAAGCCGGACGCGGGCCGACTGTTATCCTGATCCATGGCGCGGGCGGAAACCTGCGGGATTTCACTTACCGCATGGTCGGCGCGCTCGATAACCGCTACCGCGTTATTGCCGTTGATCGCCCCGGTCTTGGCCATTCCGAGGCCATCGCGGGCGGTGGCACGCCGCAGCAGCAGGCGGCCATCCTCAATGCGCTGGCCGCCAAGCTGGGCGTGCGGCGCGCGGTGATCGTGGGGCACAGCTACGGCGGCGCGGTGGCTATGGCTTGGGCCGTGGAGCACCCCGAGCGCGTGGCCGCCGTGGTATCGCTCGCTGGGGCGACAATGCCGTGGGAAGGCCCGCTGGACGGTTTCTACTCGCTCACCGGCTCCCCCGCAGGGCGCACTTTCGCCGTGCCAGTGATCTCGGCGCTCGCCTCCGAGGCGCGGATTGAAAGTGCCTTGGCCGATATCTTCAAACCTCAAGCCCCACCGCCGGGCTACCTTCAGCATGTCGGCGCGCCGCTCACCGTGCGGGCCTCTACGCTGCGCAACAACGGCCAGCAGGTGCTGAAGCTGAAGGCCTCTCTCCAACGCCTGCGCCCGGCCTATTCGTCGCTACGCATCCCCATCGAAATCGTCCACGGCACCGCCGATACCACCGTGGGAATCGACATCCACGCCCGCCCCATGGCCAAACTCATCCCGACGGCGCGTGTTACCGAGTTGCCCGGCGTCGGCCATATGCCTCAGCACGCCAACCCGGGCGCAACACTCGCAGCCATCGACCGCGCAGCGCAGCGCGCCGGATTGCGCTGAGGCCCTGCCACCCCCATACTGCCCAAGCCTTTTCAACCGCTTGGACGTGACCCATGACCAAACTCCCCTTTGACGGCGCGATCTCGAAATTCTTCAAGGAAGACGCGCCAAAGGACGTGCGCGACGCGGTGAAGGACGCCAAGGGCAAGACCATCCTCGAGGGCTATCCCTACGAAAAGCGGATGGACAAGGACGAGTATGAAGACACGCTGGAGGCGCTTCAGATCGAGCTGGTGAAGATGCTCGCTTGGGTCAAGGAGACCGGTGCCCGCGTGGCGGTGGTATTTGAGGGGCGTGACGCGGCCGGAAAGGGCGGCACGATCAAACGGATGCGCGAAAACCTCAACCCGCGCTCGGCGCGTGTTGTTGCGCTCTCCAAGCCCTCCGACAAGGAGGCCAGCGAATGGTATTTCCAGCGCTACGTGCGCCAGCTTCCGGCGGGTGGCGAGTTTGTGATGTTCGACCGCAGCTGGTACAACCGTGGCGTTGTGGAAAAGGTCTTTGGCTTCTGCACCGACGCGCAGCGGCAGCATTTTTTCACCCAGCTTCCCGGCTTTGAGCAGATGCTGACGGAGGACGGCATCCACCTTTTCAAGATCTGGCTGAACGTGGGCCGCGCCGAGCAGCTTGGGCGCTTTCTGGCGCGTGAGAAAGACCCGCTGAAGCAGTGGAAGCTCTCCTGGATCGACGTGGAAGGGCTGAAGAAGTGGGAGGAGTATTCGGCGGCCATCCGCGAGACCTTTGCCATGAGCCACACCGCCCGCAACCCGTGGACAGTGATCCGCTCGGACGACAAGCGCCGCGCCCGTATCGCCGCGATCCGCGCGGTGCTCTGCCGCTTGGACTACGCGGGCAAGGACGAAGCGCTTGTCAAAACGCCAGACCCGAAAATCTGCGGCGGCCCGGAGATCTGGTCGGCCTGATGCCCCGGCGCGGCTACCATCATGGCAATCTCCGACAGGCGCTGGTTGAAGCAGCAATCCGCCTGATCGACGAGAAAGGGCCGCAGGGTTTTACCCTCTCGGAGGCCGCAAAGGATGCGGGCGTGACCCCTGCTGCCGTCTACCGCCACTTCGAAGGGCGCGAAGACCTGTTGGCCGAGGTGGCCAAGCAGGGCTACGCGATCTTCGGGGATCTGATGGAACACGCCTATGAAACCGGCCAGCCTTCGGCGATCCGCAGTTTCGAGGCCACGGGCCGCGCCTACCTTGCCTTTGCCCGCAAGTTCCCCGGCCACTATCAGGCAATGTTCGAAGCCGGCCTGTCGCTGGCCCGCGATCCCGATCTTGCCCGTGGGGCCGCCCGCGCCCAAGCCGTGCTGGAACGCGCCGCAGCGGGCCTCGCGGAGCGGCTGCCCCCCGAAAAGCGCCCGCCCGCGGCGATGTTTTCCGCCCATATCTGGGCCATGTCGCACGGGGTGGTGGAGCTTTTTGCCCGTGGCAGCCCGGGAACCCGCGCACCCTTCCCGCCCGAGGAGCTGCTGGAAACCGGGATTGGCATTTATCTACGCGGTTTGGGATTGATCGAACCAGACGAATAGGCCGGCAGACACGCTTTGGCCGTTCTGAGAGGGCGAAGCGGCATTAGCCGTCCGGTGCGCGCAGGTCCGCTTCGAAGGGGCGGAGCGATGGGGGCCGGTAGGACGGGAGTTCATTGTAGCGGCGTCGGGCGGGGTTGGAGATATCCCACACGTAGTCTGGCCCAATCGCCACTTCTGTGGTGCGCCCGGTGGCCGGGTCTGGCACCTCCATGCGGCCCACTCGATCCAGCACGCGGCGGCGGAGCATGCGGGTGAATAAGCCGGGCGTGGCGGATTTGTTGAAGAGCGACGGCTCCAGCGGGTTTTCCTGCGCCTCAAAGACGGCAAGCTGGGTTGGGTCAAACTCCAGCCCTTGGTCCTGCGCCCCCTTCACAACCCAGCGCAGGGTGACGTGAGACAGCCCAACAATGTCGCCACCGCCGCCAACCGAGCCATGGTCGCCCGCGAACCAGAGCTGCTGGTAGCTGCGCTTGCGGTCGGGGTTTTCACGGTTGAGCTCGCCAAGGTTGCCCCAGAGCGTGGGCGGAAAGGCCTTCCGCCGCTCGTCGATCGACACCGCATGACGGGCGGCCATGACCATAGAGCTGAGCTGCGTGTCGTGAAAGCCTTGGCTTCGGTTGAACACCTGCGCCAACCATTTGTAATAGCTCGGAATCCCGAGCGCGCCGACTGTATCCCAGATACCGAGATAGGTGACCGTGAGCATCGGTGGCACCGGATGGCCCTGCGCTGCGCGCCAGTCCGCCTCCTTCTGAGAGGTCACGACATCGGGCGAGAAGCCGAGCCGAAAGCGGTGGCTTTCCTCGCTGGAGGGTTTGGTGGAAGGGGCGTTGTCGCGATAGCGCTTGAGAGCCTCGGGGGCCTTCCATGCCTCGGTGTGGCGCGGCAGGCCCGAGGCGCGGATGAGCCCCACCAGCGAGCGGGCGGTGAAGGCCCCGCGAGAAAAGCCGAAGACGTAAATCTCATCGCCCGGCTCGTATTGCTCGATCAGGAAGGTGTAGCCTGCGAGGATGTTCTTGGTGACGCCCACGCCAAACACCCCGCCTGTCACCTTGTCGAGCTTCTTGCGCCAGCCTGTTTTGCCAAAGCCGGTGCCGACGCCGGGGATGTATTTGAGGATCTGGGAGGTGCCATCGGCGGCGGTGCGCCGGGCCATGCTGTGGAGGTGGAAGACATTCGTCGGATAGGGCGCATCTGGTGTGTTCCAGGTGCCGTCGCAGAAAATCGCGATGCGCTTCATGGGGTAATGCTCCGAGGTCAAATGATCCGGGCGGGCCCGGCGGGAAATGGGGGCATTCTACCATAGGATGTGCGCGCTGTCGCCGGTCGGGTGACAGTGCGGCAGCGCGTGGCTAGGGTGACGGCGAAACTTGCGGGAGGCGCGCGCGTGTCGAACACGGCCATCATCATTTTGGTCACGGTGGTCTTCTTGGGCCAGATCGCTCTGGTGGGCGCGCTGCTCTGGTGGGCAAAGAAGCGCGAGGCCCTGCTGCGCGCTCATTGCGCTGCGGCGGGGTGGCACTTTTCTACCGGGCGGGAGGGGCGCAAGACCGTGACCCGCATCAGCAGCCCGCGCGAAGGCTGGGTGTTGCAGATCGTGGTGCAGCGCTCGGGCGGCTCAAGCTCCAGCAACACCACCCGCTACACCGAGTGGCAAGACCCAAGCCTCGCCCTACCCCACGGCCTGTCTATCCTGCCGCTCGACATCGACGGCAGCCGCGCGGCGGATGTGGAGCGTTTTGCGGGCATGTTGGGCGGCGGGCTGGCGCAGGCCATGTTGGGCCGGCTGCTGGGCAGCATGGCCGAGGAGGTGCCCGACCTGAAGCCAGTGCCGCTGGAGGGCAGTCCGGCACTGCTGATGGCGACACCCGGCGCAGAGGATGCGCTGCGCCCCATAGCGTTGCACCCCGCCATCCCGGCCAGCCCCCTGCCCCGCAGCGCGCGCCCGGCGATCATCCGGGGCCGTGACGGCCTGTCAATCCGCCTGCACGGCGCCCTGAAGCGCCCCGAACAGATCGACGCGGTTGTGGAGCTTGGGCAGACCCTTGCGGCAGCCCTGCGCGCCTCGGAAAGCTGAGGCCTGCGACAATCGGTATACAACGGCATACCTTCCATGCGCCAAGGATATGGGATAGGACAGCCGCAACATCCCGATTCCGCGCCGCAGCAGGTGCGCGGCGGGCCTTAACAACAGCTAGCGAGGGGGCTCCAACATGGCCGACAGCAACACGCCCGACATCATCTACACCAAGGTCGACGAGGCCCCGGAACTGGCCAGCGCCTCGCTTCTGCCGATCATCCAGCGCTTCGCCAAAGCGGCGGGCATCTCGGTGGGCACCAAGGATATTTCGCTCGCGGGCCGCATCCTGGCGACCTTCCCCGAGCACCTGAAAGACGATCAGCGCATCGCCGACGACCTCGCCGAACTGGGCGAGCTGGTGAAGACCCCCGAGGCCAACGTCATCAAGCTGCCCAACATCTCGGCCTCCGAGCCGCAGCTTGTGGCCGCGGTTAAGGAGCTTCAGGACAAGGGCTTTGCCCTGCCAGACTACCCCTATGCGCCCGAGACCGACGAAGAAAAGGCGGTGCGCGCCAAGTATGACACCATCAAGGGCTCGGCGGTGAACCCGGTGCTGCGCGAGGGCAACTCCGACCGGCGCGCGGCGAGCGCGGTGAAGAACTACGCCCAGGCCAACCCGCACCGCATGGGCGAGTGGACCTCAGAGAGCAAGACGCGCGTGGCCTCGATGGAGGGCAACGATTTCCGCTCCAACGAGGTTTCGGCCACGCTTGAGGGTGCGGCGACGGCGAAGATCGTGCTGGAGGGGGCCTCCGGCGAAACCGTGCTGAAAGACGGCGTGAGCTACCCGGCAGGCACGGTGGTGGATGCCACCTTCATGTCTGCCTCTGCGCTGGATGATTTCCTCGCCGCCGAGATCGAAAAGACCAAGGCCGAGGGCGTGCTGTTTTCGTTGCATATGAAAGCGACGATGATGAAGGTCTCCGACCCGATCATCTTTGGCCACGCGGTGAAAGCCTGGCTCGCGCCGGTCTTCGAGAAGTTCGGCGATAAGCTGGAGGCGCTCGGCGTCAACCCCAACGGCGGCATGGGTGCGCTGCTCGACAAGGTGAAAGACGAGCCCGAGATCATGGCCGCCATCGAGGAGTGCCGCGCCGCCCGACCGCCGATGTATATGGTGAACTCCGACAAGGGCATCACCAACCTGCATGTGCCGAGCGACGTGATCATCGACGCCTCCATGCCCGCCCTGATCCGCGCAGGCGGCAAGGGCTGGGGGCCGGACGGCAAGGAGCATGACACCGTCTGCGTGATCCCTGACAACAGCTATGCGCCGGTCTATGACGAGGCCATCGAGTTCTTCAAAGCCAATGGCAAGCTGAACCCCGCCACCGCCGGAACGGTGCAGAACCTCGGGCTGATGGCCCAGAAGGCCGAGGAATACGGCTCTCACCCCACAACCTTCGAGATCCCCGAGGACGGGGTGGTGAAGATGGTGCTGGAGGATGGCACGGTGCTGCACGAGCATGCGGTGAAGAAGGGCGACATCTGGCGCTCCGCCTCGGCCCGCAAGGCCCCCATCGAAGACTGGGTGAACTTGGCCATCGAACGGCAGAGGGCGACCGGCTATCGTTCGATTTTCTGGCTCGACGAAAACCGCGCCCATGACGCGCAGCTCATCGCCATCGTGAAGCCGATCCTCGAAGCCAAGGGCGTGGCCGACAAGTTCGAGATCATGGCCCCGCGCGAGGCCACCCGTGCGTCGCTGGAGACGATCACGCGAGGAGAGAACACCATCGCCATCACCGGCAACGTGCTGCGCGACTACCTGACCGACCTCTTCCCGATCCTCGAGCTGGCGACCTCCGCCAAGATGCTCTCCATCGTGAAGCTGATGCAGGGCGGCGGGCTGTTTGAGACCGGCGCAGGCGGCTCGGCCCCCAAACACGTGCAGCAGTTGCACGAAGAGAACCACCTGCGTTGGGACTCGCTTGGCGAGTTCTGCGCGCTGGGCGAGAGCTTCCGTTTCCTCGCAGACGTGAAGGGCAACGCCAAGGCCAAGGTGCTGGGCGATGCGGTGGATGCGGCCACGCAGGGCATCCTCGACCATGACCGCTCGCCTTCCCGCAAGGTGGGCGAGCCCGACAACCGCGACAGCCACTACTGGTTTGCCCGCTACTGGGCCGAGGCGCTGGCCGCGCAAAGCGCCGACGCCGAGCTGGCCGAAGAGTTTGCGCCCATTGCCAAGGCACTGGCCGAGGGCGAGGCTCAAATTACCGGCGAGCTGGCCGCACCGCAGGGAAGTCCTGCCGACACGGGTGGCTATTACATGAACGAGCCGGGCAAACTGGCCACGGTGATGCGCCCCAGCGAAACGCTGAACGCGATCATCGGATAAATCACACGCGGCGGCCCATTCGGCCGCCGCAGTTTTACCGGCGCTTAACCAGGTTGCGCCAAGGATGCCGAAGGCCTCAAGGAGACGCGCGAATGTCGAAGATCAAAGTCGAGAACCCGATGGTCGAGATCGACGGCGACGAGATGACCCGGATCATCTGGGACTTCATCAAGAAGAAGCTGATCGAGCCCTATCTCGACATCGACCTGCTCTACTACGACCTCTCGATTCAGGTGCGCGACGAGACCGACGACCAGATCACCATCGACGCCGCCGAGAAGATCAAGGAAGTGGGCGTGGGCGTGAAATGCGCCACCATCACGCCCGATGAGGCGCGGGTGGAGGAATTCGGCCTCAAGAAGATGTGGCGCAGCCCCAATGGCACCATCCGCAACATCCTCGGCGGCGTGGTCTTCCGCCAGCCGATCATCTGCAAGAACGTGCCGCGCCTCGTGCCCGGCTGGACCTCGCCCATCGTGGTGGGCCGCCACGCCTTTGGCGACCAATACAAGGCGACCGACTTTCACTTTCCTTCCGGCGGCAAGCTGACGATGAAGTGGGAAGGCGCGAATGGCGAGGTGATCGAGCGCGAGGTCTACGATGCGCCCGATGCCGGCGTTTATATGGGCATGTACAATCAGGATGAGAGCATCCGCGACTTTGCCCGCGCCTCGCTGAACTACGGGCTCAACGTTGGCTGGCCGGTGTATCTGAGCACCAAGAACACCATCCTCAAGGCCTATGACGGGCGCTTTAAGGACTTGTTCCAAGAGATCTACGAGGCTGAATTTGAAGAGAAATTCAAGGCCGCTGGCATCTGGTACGAGCACCGGCTGATTGACGATATGGTGGCTTGCGCGCTCAAGTGGAACGGCAAGTTCGTCTGGGCCTGCAAGAACTACGATGGCGATGTGCAATCTGACACTGTCGCGCAGGGCTTCGGCTCGCTTGGCATGATGACCTCGCAACTGATGACGCCGGATGGGCAGATTGTGGAGGCCGAGGCAGCGCACGGCACGGTGACGCGGCACTATCGCCAACATCAGGAGGGCAAGAGCACCTCCACCAACTCCATCGCTTCGATCTATGCGTGGACCGGCGGGCTGAAGCACCGCGCCAAGCTGGACGGCAACGCCGAACTCACCCGCTTTGCCGAAACGCTGGAACAGGTGATTGTCGATACGGTGGAGAGCGGCCATATGACCAAGGATCTCGCCCTGCTCGTCGGCCCCGATCAGGGCTGGCTCACGACGATCGGCTTCCTCGAAAAGATCGACGAGAACCTGCAAAAGGCGCTCGGCGGATAAGATGCGGTGCGGGCCGGAGCCAGTGTGCCCCGGCCCGCCCTTTGCCTATCGCCCGAAGTAGGCGTTTACAGTGTCGCGGGCGACTTCCTGCAGGAAGGCCGCATCCTCTGCGCTCACCTTTCCGAAGTAGTCATACTCGTTGCCCACCGGATCCGCGCCGTAGAGCGTTGCATAGGCCGTCGCCGCCGCAAGGAAGCTGCCCAGCAGGCTGGGGTGTGAGCCGTCGTAATCCTTGTGCAGCGCGATCTCGGGGCGGCGCTTGTAGGCCTCCTCGAAGGCCAATGCTACCGGGATGACGATAGCGTCAATCTCATTGCCTGCCTCGGTATAGAAGCGCGCGTTGGTGCGGATGTTTTCCGGATCTGCGCTCTTGTGCGGCTCCACGTAGGCATGTGGCATGTAGAGCGCCACCTTGCCACCGCGCTCTTCGATCAGCGCCGCGGCGGCCTTCACCCCATCCATGTAGCGCTTGGCGTTTTTCTCAGAGAGGGCCGCATTGGAATGGCCCTGAAGCAGAACCAGTTCAAACGGCTCTTCCACCCCGATGGCCCCCGGCGTTGTGAGCCAGTCCATGTTGTGATGGTCGATCCGCGCGCCGCCGATCGTGGAAGACTTGTACTGTGGCTCCACCTCGGTGCCCGCCATCACCATCCGGCGCAGGTGATTGTGCAGACTGTCGTTGTAATACAGGTAGCTGTTGCCCACGAGCAGAACGCGAGCTGGATTTTCGGCCTGCGGCTGGGTGACCTCGGGGATGAGGTCTTGCGCCACGATTGGCTGAAGCGTGAGGGGCGTGAGACATGCGGCCACGAGGGCCGCTCGGAGCATGGTCCGGCGGATCATTAGGTTTCCTCCCTTTGGGTGGCCTGCGTTGGTCGCAGGCGGTGTGGCAGAACCTTCCGCAACTCTCGGGTGTGTGACAATCAAATTCCGTGCTGAGAGCAGGTATTTTGATGATTGGCCCTTCTATCAATGGGTTGCAGCGGCATCCTCATCTCACAGCCCAAAGCCAATGTGTGGGTTTCCACACAGTTTCTCGGAGAAACCGTGCGACCTGCCGCACAGTGCAGGCGTCAGCGACTCGCCTCTGCCAGCGCTGTGAGCTAGGGAGGCAACAGGCGGCGCGGTGGTGCCCGCCCGCAGCCCCATTCAGCACCGGTGCCCTCATGCCCAAGACCTACCTCTTCCTCGTGCTCGCCATCCTTGCCGAAACCATCGGCACCGTCGCCCTGCCCGCCACGCGCGGCTTCACCCGACTGGCTCCGGCAGCGCTGGTTGTGGCGGCTTATGCGGTGTCGTTCTACTTTCTGTCCCTGACAGTGAAGGTGATGCCTGTGGGCGTGGTCTATGCCATCTGGTCGGGTCTCGGCATTGTGCTGATCGCGGTCATGGGCCTGCTGATCTACGGGCAAAAGCTGGACCTTCCGGCAGTGGTCGGCCTCGCCCTCATCCTTGCCGGCGTGCTCGTGCTGCATCTTTTCTCATCGGCAACGCCGCACTAGCAGGCAGCCACCCCCGCCATCGCGCCCTGCCCCACCGGCAGGGTTTGACCGCGCATCGCTGCAAAGGCCAGATCGCCCCATGACCACCCCTGACGACACCCCGCATTACACGCCCATCGAGGATGCCCAAGGGCTGCTGGTCGCCTCCGCACAGGCCGCGCTTGGAGTGCACCTTCTGAGCGCGGCGGGGCTGATCTCAAGCGGCACGGCGGGCACGGCGCTGATCATCTCCTACCTCTCGGGGTGGTCGTTCGGGCTGGTGTTCTTTGTCATCAACATCCCCTTCTACGCCTTCGCATGGCGCGCGCGTGGCCCGGTGTTTTGCCTGAAATCGCTCGCCGCCGTCACGCTGCTTTCGCTCATGTCCACAGCACTCGCACCGCTCCTGATCATCGCCGATGTGCACCCGGCGGCGGCGGCCGTGCTTTTTGGCGTTGCGGCAGGCGTTGGCCTGCTCGGCCTGTTCCGGCACTCGTCCTCGCTTGGCGGCGTGTCTATCATCGCGCTGATCCTGCAAGACAAATACGGCTTTCGCGCCGGTTGGACCCAGCTCATCCACGATATCTTGCTCTTCTCCGTCGCGGCCCTCGTCCTGCCGCTCACGGCGGTGCTCTGGTCGCTGCTGGGCGCGGTCATCCTCAACTTTGTCGTGGCGTTCAACCACCGACGAGACTGGTACGTCGTCACTTGAGGCTGGCCATTCGCCGCAGCGCAGGATATGCGCGGCGCGAACGCTTTTGAGGACAGAAAATGGACCTGCGCAACATCGCCATCATCGCCCACGTCGACCACGGGAAAACCACCCTTGTGGACGAGCTGCTGAAGCAATCGGGCGCCTTCCGCGAGAACCAGGCGGTGGCCGAGCGGGCGATGGACTCCAATGACCTTGAGCGCGAGCGCGGTATCACCATCCTTGCCAAATGCACTTCGGTCGAGTGGAAGGGCACCCGCATCAACATCGTCGACACCCCCGGCCACGCCGACTTTGGCGGCGAGGTGGAGCGCATCCTCTCCATGGTCGATGGCGTGGTGCTGCTGGTGGATGCCGCCGAAGGGCCGATGCCGCAGACCAAGTTCGTTACCTCTAAGGCGCTCGCCCTCGGCCTGCGCCCCATCGTCGTGCTCAACAAGGTCGACAAGCCCGACGCCGAGCCCGACCGCGCGCTGGACGAAGTGTTCGACCTTTTCGCCGCGCTCGATGCCGACGAAGACCAGCTCGACTTCCCACACCTTTACGCCTCTGGCCGGTCCGGCTGGTGCGACCCCGAGCTAGACGGCCCGCGCAAGGATCTGGACGCGCTGTTCAAGCTGATCGTCAACCACGTGCCCGCCCCCAAGCAGCAGAAGCACGCGGATGAAGACTTCCGCATGCTGGCCACCACGCTGGGCGCCGATGCCTTTATCGGGCGCACGCTGACGGGCCGGGTTGAATCGGGCCGCATCAAGGCTGGCGCAACCGTGCAGGCCCTCACCCGCAACGGCCAGAAAATCGAGCAATTCCGCGTTTCCAAGATTCAGGCATTCCGCGGGCTCGGCCTGCAAGAGATCGACGAGGCCGTGGCAGGCGATATCGTTACGCTGGCCGGCATGGCCAAGGCTACCGTCTCCGACACCATCTGTGCGCTCGCGGTCGAAGAGCCGCTCGATGCGCAACCGATTGATCCGCCGACGATTTCCGTGACCTTCGGGATCAACGACTCGCCGCTGGCGGGCCGCGACGGCAAGAAGGTGCAAAGCCGGGTCATCCGCGAGCGACTGATGCGCGAAGCCGAGGTGAACGTGGCGATCAAGGTCACCGACACACCGGGCGGCGAGGCCTTCGAGGTCGCCGGTCGGGGCGAATTGCAGATGGGCGTGCTGATCGAAAACATGCGCCGCGAGGGCTTCGAGCTATCCATCTCGCGCCCGCAGGTGCTGATGCGCGAAGAAGACGGGCAGCGGCTGGAGCCGGTCGAGGAAGTCACCATCGACGTGGATGACGAGCATTCCGGCGCGGTCATCGAAAAGCTCACCGGCGCACGCAAGGGCGACCTTGTGGAAATGCGGCAGGCGGGCGCGGGCAAGACCCGGATCATCGCTCACGTGCCCTCGCGCGGGCTGATTGGCTACCATGGCGAGTTTCTGACCGACACGCGCGGCACCGGCGTGCTTAACCGTGTGTTCCACGGCTGGGCGCCGCACAAGGGCTCTATCCCGGGCCGCCGCGCGGGCGTTCTGATCTCGATGGATGCAGGCGAGGCCGTGGCTTATGCGCTGTGGAACCTCGAAGACCGGGGCCGGATGTTCATCGGGGCGCAGGCACCGGTGTATCAGGGCATGATCATCGGTGAGCACAGCCGCGAGAATGACCTTGAGGTGAACCCGTTGAAGGGCAAGAAGCTGACCAACGTGCGCGCCTCTGGCTCGGACGAAGCGGTGCGCCTGACCACGCCCATCACCCATTCGCTCGAAGAGGCCATTGCCTACATCAACGACGACGAGCTGGTCGAGGTCACGCCCAACGCGGTGCGGCTGCGCAAGCGCCACCTTGATCCGCATGAGCGCAAGAAGGCTGCGCGCGCAGAGGGCTAACACCTGCCCTTCGGATGGTTGTAGGGTGGGTAAAACCCACCATCCGGAGGCCGCGATGCAAAAAATCCAATCCCAGGGCGTGCATCACATCACGCTCACCGGTGCCGACAGGCAAACTTCGATCGATTTCTGGGAGGGCGTGCTGGGCATGCCCTTCCTCTTCGAGCAGCCCAACCTCGACAATGCCGACGAAAGCCATCTTTACTTCGACCCCGGCGATGGGCGGCTGATCACCATCTTTACCAACGAGAGCCGCAGGGCCGACCGGCGGCGCACGCCCACCGAGCCGGGCTGCGTGCATCACATCGCCTTCATCGTCTCCAAGGCCACGTGGAATCAGGCCGAGGCCCGGCTGGAATCACGCGGCATCGGCCATTCCGGCCCGAAGGACCGGGGCTTTATGGACTCGCTCTATTTCAAGGATCCGCTTGGCCTGCTGATCGAGTTGGCCTGCTACAAATTCGAGCCTCCAGCGGGATGCACCCACGCCGAGGTGCTGGCCGAGGCACACCGCTTGAGGGTTGCGGCTGGGGATGAGGCGATTGGCGACGTGCACCTCGCCGATGCCATCGAAGCGCTGGTGGCGCGGAGTACGGTCTCACTCTCAACTGACAGGAGCGCAAAAAACCCCTACGGCTGAAAGCCTTACTCGGAGGTTTCCACCACCACCAGTTCGCGCTCGGAGGCGCCGCGCGCGTGGCTGAGCGCCTCTTGATACTCGGGAGAGTTGTAGCACTCCACCGCAGCGTCGACGGAGGGGAACTTTGCCACCACATTGCGCGGGCGTTCCTTGCCTTCAAGCTGCACAAACTTCCCGCCGCGCGCGACAAAGCTGCCGCCGTGCTTGGCAATCGCAGGGCCAGCCAGCTCGGCATATTTGCCGTAAGCCTCGGCGTCGGTGACAGTTACATGAGCGATCCAGAGTGCGGGCATCTTATCCTCCTATGATGGCTTCGGCAGCGGCAATGGCTTCGGCGGATTTGGACGGGTCTGCGCCCCCACCCTGCGCCATGTCAGGCCGTCCGCCCCCGCCCTTGCCGCCAAGCTCTGCCACGGCGGCCTTGACCAGATCGACGGCAGAGACGCGTTCTGTCAGGTCGGCAGTCACGCCGGCAGCGACGGCGGCCTTGCCTCCCGCATCTGCGACCAGCAGCACCGCGCCGGAGCCGAGCTTTTCCTTATGGGCGTCAATGAGGCCGGGCAAATCTTTGCCGGTTACGCCAGAAAGCGCTTGGGCGATGAAGGCTATGCCATTGATATCCTTCACTTCAACCTGCGCATCCCCACCAGCCATGGCCAGTTGCTGGCGCAGCTGCGCAACCTCGTTTGTCAGGCTCTTGCGCTCATCCAGCAGAACCTTGAGCCGGGTGATCACATCGGGGCCGGAGGTTTTCAGCAGGCCTTCGATCTCGCTAAGGGCCACGTCACGGCCCCGCAGTTCGGCCAGCGCCGCCTCGCCGGTGAGGGCCTCAATGCGGCGCACACCGGCAGAGCTGGCCGCCTCGGAGGTGAGGGCAAAAGCGCCGATATCCCCCGTGCGGGCCACATGGGTGCCCCCGCACAGCTCGATCGACCATGTCTGACCGTCGCTGCCCTTGCCAGTATCAGCGCGCCCCATGGACACAACACGCACCTCGTCGCCATACTTCTCGCCGAAAAGCGCCTGAGCCCCGATGGCGCGGGCGTCATCCGGCGTCATGATCCGGGTTTCAACAGGCGTATTCTGGCGCACATAGGCGTTCACCTCGCGCTCGATGCGCGAAATTTCTTCCGGGCTGAGCGCCTTTCCGTGCGAAAAATCGAACCGCAGCCGGTCGGGCGCATTGAGCGAGCCGCGCTGTGCCACGTGGTCGCCAAGCGCGCCGCGCAGGGCTTCGTGCAACAGGTGCGTGGCCGAGTGGTTGGCGCGGATCAGGCTGCGGCGGCTGTGATCCACCGTCAGTTCGGCGCCCTGCCCCACGTCCAGCGTGCCCTCCTCAACGCGGGCAAAGTGGATGAAAACGCCGGCTACCTTGCGGCAATCCGTTATCACCGCGCGCCCCGTCTCGGTTTTTACCGTGCCGGTATCGCCCACCTGCCCGCCGGATTCGGCGTAAAACGGTGTCTGGTTCACCACCAGCTGAATCTCGTCACCGGGCTTGGCAGATTTCACCCGCTCCCCGCCGTTCACCAGCGCGAGGATTTGGCCCTCGGCAACCTCGGTGTCATAGCCAAGAAACTCGGTTGCGCCGCTTTCATCCGCAAGGTCAAACCAAAGCGCGTCATCGGCCGCCTCGCCGGTGCCGGACCAAGCCGCGCGGGCCTTGGCCTTTTGCTCCGCCATGGCCGTGTCAAAGCCCGCGGTATCCACCGCACGGCCCTTCTCACGCAAAGCGTCCTGCGTGAGGTCGAGCGGAAAACCATAGGTATCATAGAGCTTGAACGCCGTCTGGCCCGGCAGTTCCGCACCTTCAGGCAGGCTGCCAAGCTCATCGT
Organism: Oceanicola sp. D3; assembly: GCF_006351965.1. Lineage (NCBI taxonomy): Bacteria > Pseudomonadati > Pseudomonadota > Alphaproteobacteria > Rhodobacterales > Roseobacteraceae > Oceanicola > Oceanicola sp. D3. The sequence continues at coordinate 1,947,259 of NZ_CP040932.1, read as the reverse complement.
CCAGAAGTTTCAGGCCCCGGTCCAACGTGGTGCGGAACCGCGTTTCCTCGGCCAGCAGGGTTTCTTCGATCAGCGCCTTGGCACGGCCAAGCTCCGGGTAGGCGCCGCCCATCTGCCGGACCAGTTCAGGCACAAGGCGGTGCATCATCGGGTCTTTGGTGCCCAGCAGGTGGGCGTGTCGCATCGCGCGGCGCATTATCCGGCGCAGCACATATCCGCGTCCGTCCGACGAGGGCATCACCCCATCAGCGATGAGGAAGGAGGTGCTGCGCAGATGGTCGGCAATGACGCGGTGATGCACCGAGCCCTCACCATCCGGATCGGTCGAAGACGCATTGGCGCTGGCCTCGATCAGGGCGCGCATCAGGTCGGTGGCATAGTTGTCATTCGTGCCCTGCAGAAGCGCAGCGACACGCTCGATGCCCATGCCGGTATCAATCGACTGGGCCTCCAGCTCGCGGCGCGTGCCATCTTCAAACTGCTCGTATTGCATGAAGACGAGGTTCCAGATTTCGACAAACCGGTCGCCATCTTCCTCGGGCGTTCCCGGAGGGCCGCCCCAATGCTGCTCGCCGTGGTCATAGAAGATTTCCGAGCACGGGCCGCAGGGTCCGGTGGGGCCCATCATCCAGAAATTATCATTCGTGGCGATCCGAATGATCCGCTCATCCGGCAGCCCGGCCACTTTCTTCCAGAGCTCCGCCGCCTCGTCGTCGGTGTGATAGACCGTTACCAGCAATTTGGAGGGGTCGATGCCCAATTCCTTGGTGACCATCTCCCATGCAAAGGGGATCGCCTGCTCTTTGAAATAGTCGCCGAAAGAGAAATTCCCCATCATTTCAAAGAAGGTATGGTGCCGCGCCGTGTAGCCAACGTTGTCGAGATCGTTGTGCTTGCCCCCGGCGCGCACGCATTTCTGCGCGGTGGTGGCGCGGGTGTAGTCGCGGTGCTCGACCCCGGTGAAGAGGTTCTTGAACTGCACCATGCCGGAATTGGCAAACAGCAGGGTGGGGTCGTTACGAGGCACCAGTGGCGAGCTGTCGACAACCTCGTGCCCTTGACGGGCGAAGTAGTCGAGAAAGGTGGTTCGGATGTCGTTGAGCGTGCGCATGTTCTTGTTCCGAAAGGGCGGAAATGGGTTCGGGCAGGTTTAGCCCCCTGCCCCGGCACTGTCCACGGGCGAATGCGAAAAGGGCGGCCCCAGCGGACCGCCCTTTCAAAACATCTATTGCTGGAGATCAGCCTTCAAAAAGGTCGTCATCCTCGCCAGCGGCGGCCTTTTCACCGCCCGGCATGTCGAAATCGAGCCCATGGGAGGCGCGAATCTTGTCTTCGATCTCAAGCGACATGTCGGGGTTGTCCCGCAGGAACTGCTTGGCGTTTTCGCGACCCTGGCCGATCCGCTCGTCGCCGTAGGAGTACCAGGCACCGGACTTCTCGACGATACCGGCCTTCACGCCCATATCGACCAGCTCACCCATCTTCGAGATGCCCTCGCCATACATGATGTCGAACTCAACCTGCTTGAACGGCGGTGCGACCTTGTTTTTCACCACCTTCACCCGCGTCGCATTACCGACCACCTCGTCGCGATCCTTGATCGAGCCAATGCGGCGAATGTCGAGACGGACAGAGGAGTAGAACTTCAGCGCATTGCCGCCGGTGGTGGTTTCGGGGCTGCCGAACATCACGCCGATCTTCATGCGGATCTGGTTGATGAAGATCACCATGCAGTTGGAACGGCTGATCGAGCCGGTGAGCTTGCGCATGGCCTGGCTCATCAGGCGGGCATGCACACCAACGGAACTGTCGCCCATGTCGCCTTCCAGCTCGGACTTCGGCGTAAGCGCCGCCACCGAGTCGACGACAACGAGGCTGACGGCACCGGAGCGCACCAGCGTATCGGTGATCTCAAGCGCCTGTTCGCCAGTGTCGGGCTGCGAGATGAGCAACTCGTCAAGATCAACGCCGAGTTTGCGGGCATATTGCGGGTCGAGCGCGTGTTCGGCATCGACGAAGGCGCAGACGCCGCCCTTTTTCTGCTCTTCAGCCACGCAGTGCAGCGTGAGCGTTGTCTTCCCCGAGCTTTCCGGGCCGTAGATTTCGATGATGCGGCCCTTTGGGAGGCCGCCGATTCCCAGTGCAATGTCGAGGCCGAGCGAGCCGGTCGAGGTGGCTTCAATGTCCTTGAGCACATTGTCGCCGCCGAGCTTCATGATGGAGCCCTTGCCGAACTGCCGCTCGATCTGAGAAAGTGCGCTGTCGAGCGCCTTTTGCTTATCGCTGTTGCCTGCTTTGCCCATGTCCAGAAGTTTCGCTGTGGCCATTGTTCCCGTCCTTATTCCACATGCCGGTTGCACCGGCAATGACTGCTGTTGTTCACCCCTTGTTCCGCAGGTTATGCGATCAAAACGAGAACAAAGCAAGGTGAATCTTGCTGACATTGATCATGGACTCCCCTTGGTTAATGAAGCGTGAACGTTTACCAAATGCTCCGGACTGCAGGTGATGAGGGTTTGAATGCTGGTTTTCTGGGACGCACGACTGGTGCTTCTGGCGACGCCCAAAACGGGCACGCACGCGTTGGAAACGGCCCTTGGCAACGAGGCCGATATCGCCTTCCGTCATCCGCCGCTGGTCAAGCACATGGGCGTGGCCTGGGCGAACCGGTTGATGCCGCGGATCGTGGGCGAAAAAGAGTGGCCGACCTTTCGCACCGTGGCCGCCATGCGCGAGCCGCTCGATTGGTTGGGCAGTTGGTATCGCTATCGGCGGCGCAATGATCTGGTCGGGCAGAGCAATTCTACGCGAGACATGAACTTTTCAAAGTTTCTGCGCGGCTACCTAAAGGATCCGCAACCGGACTACGCCCGGCTGGGACGACAGTGGAAGTTCCTGCGCCGCGAAGACAATCGGGTCGGGGTCGACTATCTATTTGCCTACGAGCAGTTCGGCGAGATGGTCGAGTTTCTCGAAAATCGGCTCGATCGAAAGATCACTCTGGACCAGGAGAACGTTTCGCCCAAGGCGGAGCTGGAGGTTGACCCGGAGCTCGCCCCGCCGCTGGCGAAGGCCCTTGAGAAGGACTTCCGGCTCTATGACGCCTTGATCGGCGGGGGCGACTGGAAGAACGTCTGATCCGGTCCTGCGGTTGAACTTATCAAGGGCGTTGCGGCGGCTACATATCGGTCGCAGCTGCTAGTGGATCTGGTCGTGAACAGTCGCGGTCAACTCGTTCAGCGAAAAGGGTTTCGGCAGGAAGACGGAGTTTGGAATCAGCGCCTGTTCATTGTCGAAACTGTCTTCCGCATATCCCGATACAAAGACGACCTTCACATCGGGCCGCATCTCCAGTGCCTTTTTCACCCAACTGGGGCCATCCATTCCGGGCATTATGACGTCGGTAACGAAGACATCGACCTTCAGCTCGATATCTTCCAATACACGAAGTGCCTCTTCGGCATTCTCGGCCTCCAGCACGGTGTAGCCGCGCATGCGCAGGGCCCGTGATGCAAAGGCGCGGACGGGGGCTTCATCTTCGACCAGCAGAACAACGCCCTCCCCTTTACCGGAGGCTTCGGTCGGGAGGGAGTCGAGCGCTTGGCGAGGTGCTTCCTGGGGGCGCTCGTAAGCAGGGAAGAATAGCGTGAAGCAACTGCCCTGCCCCGGCACGGAATCGGCAAAAATGTATCCGCCGGTCTGCTTGACGATACCATAGGCGGTTGAGAGCCCAAGGCCCGTGCCTTCACCGGGGCGCTTGGTTGTCCAGAAGGGTTCGAAGATTTTCTCTATCTTGTCGGGGGCGATTCCCGTGCCCTCATCCGCGACCGAAACAACGACGTAAGAGCCCGGCGGCACGGTGGCGCGATCTCGGTGCAGTTCTTCATCAAGCGTGCGGGTCTGGGTCTCAACGGTGATGGTGCCGCCTTCCTTCATCGCATCCCGCGCGTTGACCACGAGGTTCATGATGACCTGCTCCAGTTGCCGCTTGTCGGCCCTTATCGCAGGCAGTTCCGGGTCGTGGTTGAGCGTCAGGCTCACGCGCTCCCCCACCAGCCGATTCAGCAAATGACCAAGGTCAGACAGCGTATCACGCATGTCGAGCACCTCGGGCTGCAGGTTTTGCTTGCGTGAGAAGGCGAGAAGCTGGCCCACGAGGCTGGCGGCGCGGTTTGCGTTTTGATTGATCTGGACAAGGTCACCATAATCCGGATCGCCCTGATCGTGCCGCAGCAGCAGCAGGTCGCAATGGCCGGAAATCGCCGTGAGCAGATTGTTGAAATCATGCGCCACACCGCCCGCAAGCTGGCCAATGGCCTGCATTTTCTGGCTTTGCACGAACTGCGCTTCGAGCGTCTTGAGTTCGGTTGCGTCGTTCAACACGGCCACCAGTGAAGGTTCACCATTTTCGACCACACGGCTGAGGGAAATCTGCAGGAAAATATCCTTCACCGGCAGCTTTGCTCGCGCAACCTCTGCGCGCAACGGGCCGCGCCCCTCGGCGGCCTCGGTGATCCAATCCCGCACGGAGCGCCCAAGCCCTTCGACCAGATCAGACACCGGCATGCCGATGACATTCTCATCCCCCAAGAGCTCCCGCGCCAGGCGGTTGGCCATTGTCAGGGTGCCATCCCGGCCGATCCGCAGCAATGCAACGGGGAGGTGATCGAGAAGATCGGGGGGAGCATGCGAGGCCGCAGCTACGGGCGCGGTGGCCGCGGGTCGATCGGCAGTCTGCGCGGCAGGGAGCAGATACACTTCGCGGCGCCCCGCTTGGCCAGCGATTTCCACCGCGTAGCACTTCAACTCCCCCGCCGGGCCGATAATGCGCTGTGGGCCCGTCAGCCCCTCGTTGTCTGGGTCAACCAGCACGTCTTCCAAGCGTTTGGCCCGCCCGCCAAGCACTCTGCGAAGGGCCTCGTTCATGAAGAGGACAGCACCGGTTTTGTTGATCGTCATCATCGGCAGGCTGAGACTTTCGGCGCCGCGCCCGCCTTCGCGCTCAATCAGGTCTTCCATCCGCCACAGGTAGCCGTCATCGCCAAGCCGATGCACCACCAGCCGCATGTGGCCTTTGCGGGTCACAACATCCTCACAGGAATTGCCACGGGATTCGGCTCGGGTTTCCAGCCGGCTGAGCAGCGCGGCAGGGTTGGCAAGAAGCTCCCGCAGAATGCGCGGCAGTGTTTCCCCCGGCTCGGCCGAGAACCGCTTGCGCGCGCTCGCGTTCAGATGGGTCACGGCCCCGTCGGGATCCGTGGTGAAACAGGGCGCGGAATCCAGCTCTGTGAACCCGGCGACCGTTTCTGCAAGCGCCCTCTCGGCAGTCGCCTGACGCCCGGCCAGCAACTGCATCAGCACCACCAGCGCCAGCAACGTCGAACCGGAAGCCAAAAAGACCAGCGACACCGGCTGGGCCGGCAGCGCGATGCCGGCGCCGACACAGAGAACGGCTGCTCCGAAGACATACCAGACCCGCCCCTGAAAGGCCCGCGCGATACGCGCAAGCGGAGTGGGCGTCAGCGCTGGGTGCGACACAGGTATGTTCTCCCTTCGATTCGTTGCACAGCAGAGTCGCCCGAAAATCGTTAATCGGCGATTAAGACTGATACGGTTCTGCCTGCTCGAAGAGTCTCAACTTCTCCCTGAACGCCGGAACACCGCAAGAAAAAAGCCATCTGCGCCATCCAGCGGGGTCAACCGGCGCTGATGTTCCAGCTCCCATTCGGGATGCCGCGACAGGAAGGAGTCGGCCTGCGCGGTGTTTTCGGCGGCCAGCAAAGAGCAGGTGACATAGGCCAGCGCCCCGCCCTTCGGCACGAAGGCGCTGCACTCATCCAAAATCTGCGCCTGCAACTCTGTCAGCGCCACCAGCCCATCACGATCAAGGCGCCACTTGGCTTCGGGCTGCCGCCGCCACGCGCCGGAGCCGGAACAGGGCACATCGGCAACCACCAGCTCGAACTCCCCCTGCGGGCCGGTCGAAACCTCGATCTGAGCGCCTGCACGGGCCGCGCGCGGGGGCAAATCATTCATCCGCTGCGCGTGCGCGTCATGGGCGACATAGCGCAGCGAGGGCGCACGTGCAGCGAGCGCAAGGCTTTTGCCCCCTCCGCCCGCGCAGTAATCCAGCACGGCCCCGGCGTCTGGCAGGGGAATATCCTCGCAAAGCGCCTGAGAGCCTGCGTCCTGAAGCTCTACCATCCCCTCGTTGAACGCGGCTGAATTGCGCAATCGGCGCGCGCCCGAGGTAACGCGGAGCGCCATCGGGGCGAGCGCATGAGGCTCAGCGGCGATCCCTTCTGCCGAGAGCGCGTCGCGAGCCTCCTCACGGGTTGCCTTCAGCGCATTGACGCGAAGAAACACATCAGCTCTGGCCTGCATGGCCCTGCAAACAGGGGAAAATTCTGCCCCAAGTGAAGCTTCCAAATCGGCGGCGATCCAATCAGGCAGATCCAGCGCCTCGGCCCCGGTTGGGAGGTGGCCAGCAGCCGCTTCATCAGCCGTCAGCGGTGCAGGAGCGTGGCCCTCGCCCGAGAAAACCTCCGCCGGGTCGCGGCCCTGCGCGCGAAGCATCCCTAGCATCAGTGCACGGCCAGACGTGCCCCCACCCAAAGCCGCAAAACTGCGACGGCAGCGCAGCGCATCAAACACGTGATCGCGGATGGCCGCCCGGTCGCCCGAGCCCGCAAAGCGGTTGGACCGGCCCCAGCGGCTGAGGGCCGGTTCGGCAGCGAGGCCTCCGGCGATGGCGTCCAGCACCTCGGCGGCGGCGGCAATGCGGGCAGCGGGGGTCATGCTACGTCAACTGCAATCCGCAAAGCATTCACCCAATGCGATAATTCGGGCTCTCGCGGGTGATCTGCACGTCATGCACATGGCTTTCCTTTAGCCCCGCTCCGGTGATTTTGACGAAGCTGCAATTGCGGCGCATCTCCTCGACGGTGGCGCAGCCGGTGTAACCCATCGCAGCCCGCAGGCCACCGACGAGCTGGTGAATCACCGCGCCTGCCGACCCCTTGTAGGGCACCTGCCCCTCGATCCCTTCAGGCACCAGCTTGTCGGAGGCCGCATCCTTCTGGAAGTAACGATCGGCCGAGCCACGGGCCATGGCACCAAGGCTGCCCATGCCGCGATAGCTCTTGAAGCTGCGCCCCTGGTACAGGATCACCTCGCCGGGGCTTTCGTCGGTGCCGGCAATCATCGAGCCGACCATGGCGCAGCTTGCCCCGGCTGCGATGGCCTTGGCAAAATCACCGGAAAACTTGATGCCGCCGTCAGCAATAACGGGCACATCGCCCGCCGCCGCTGCGCAATCCATCACCGCCGTCAGCTGTGGCACGCCAACGCCCGCCACCATCCGCGTGGTGCAGATCGAGCCCGGGCCGATGCCCACCTTCACCGCATCCGCGCCTGCACCGATCAATGCCTTTGTCGCCTCGCCCGTGGCCACGTTGCCCGCAATCACCTGCACCTCGTTGGAGAGCCGCTTGGCCCGCTCTACGGCGGCAATCACGCCTTCGGAGTGGCCATGGGCGGTATCAATCACCACGATATCCACGCCAGCATCAATCAGCGCCTCGGTGCGCTCAAAGCCCGCATCGCCTACCGAAGTTGCCGCCGCCACGCGCAGGCGGCCAAGGCTGTCTTTACAGGCGGTGGGGTTCAGCACGCTCTGCTCGGTGTCCTTCAGTGTCAGCAGCCCGGTGAGCTTGCCTTGGGCATCCGTCACCAGCAGCTTCTCGATCCGACGGGCCTTCATGAGCGAAATCGCCTCCTCCCGGTCGGCGGGCTCCCGAAGGATCGCCAGATCATTGGAGGTCATCATCACCTTCACCGGGGTATCGTCGGAAGTGGCAAAGCGCATGTCACGGTTGGTCACGATCCCAACCACGCGATGCTGGTCGTCCACCACCGGAAAACCGGTGAAGTTATACCGCTCGATCAGCGCCTTGGCGTCCGCGAGGGTCTGATCGGGGGTGAGGGTGACGGGGCTGTAGACGATGCCACTCTCAAATCGCTTGACCCGGCGCACCTCGCGGGCCTGCTCCTCGACATTCAGGTTCTTGTGGATCACCCCGATCCCGCCCGCCTGCGCCATGGTGATGGCCATGCGGCTCTCTGTCACCGTGTCCATCGCTGAGCTCAGCAGCGGAATGTTCATGGAAATGGCCCGCGTCACCCGCGTCGCCGTATCGGCGGTTGAGGGCAGCACCCGGCTCTCTGCCGGAACGAGCAAAACATCATCGAAGGTCAGCGCCTCGCGAATCTCCATCACGGCTCTCCTTGTGAGGGTTCGGTTGGCGCTTCCCTATTTCATGGATGCTGCAAAAGCAAAAGGGCTTATTGTGGCTGCCTGCCTAAGCGCCGCTGCATCTGGTGGTCAGCGGGCGGTGACGCGCGCGGCAAGGTCGGTAAAAATATCTTCGGGCTCGGGCCGCGCCACGGTTTCGGTGACGAAGCCCCAGGAAAACAGCGCCTCGCTCTCATACTGGCGATTGACCCTTAGGTAGAGCGGCTGCAACTCCGCCGGGCGAATGATGCCCGTTGGCGGCAATTCCACCAGCATATGAACGCCTTTGAGCCCCGCCGGGACCGGTGCGGGATACCATGTTGGCGGATCAAAGGGCGCGCCCTCATACCAGATCTGAGGCACCGAGATAAAAGCGTAGCGAAAGCGCCCTCGCGTGGCGCGGTCGGGCGTGGGGGCGTTGAGGTTGACGCGCTCCACCAACTCGCCCCGGTTGTCGATCAGCATCGGATAGAGGCTGACGGTTTCGGCCTCGGTCACGAAGGGCAGCGCCGTGAAGTCGCAGGGGCGGCAGGTGATGCCATAGTGGTTGCCGTCATGCAGGTGGATCAGCGCCCCCGGCTCCAGCGCCAGCTGCGCAGGCTGAGGCTCTGCGGCGGTGAGGCGGGCGGTGATGCGCGCATCTTCGATGCGCTGAAGCACCGGTGACACGCAGCTTGCCGCCAACGCAAGCGCCAGCCCCGCCAGCCACCCCCACCAATGACGGCCATTCAGCAGCCAGATCAGCAGGCCCAGCACGCCTGCCACCGCGAGGGTCAGCAGGAAGGCCGAGATATACGGCAGCGCCACGGCGAGAAAATAAAAGACAGCCATAACCCGGCCTTAAACCGCGCGCGCAGGCACCACAAGCCGCCGGGCCGCATCCGCCGTCACGGTGCACCGGCCTCCCCTGCGCTTGAAGGCTGCAGGGCGGTGCGGCGGTAGGCGAGGGTCAACACGCTGGCCCCGATCAACACGTTGAGCGCGTAGACGGCGCTCAACGCGAAATCCAGCACGGACAGCCACCCACGCGGCGGCGCCTCCTGTCCGAGTTCCCAAGCCGCCGTGTCGATCGCGAGAAAGGCCACAAAGAACACCGCCACCACAGGAAGCCACAGCAACAAGGACCAAGCGGCGGCGGAGGCAAACCAACGGCGGCGGGCGGCTCTTGCCTGCGGCGCCACCTGATCCTCCTGCTCGATCGCCACCGCAGGCAGCGATTTGGCGAGGTTGAAAAACACGAAAATCAGAACCCAGGCCACTGGAAGCAGGGCCAACAGGCTTTCGGGGCCGCTCAAAAGCGAAAACGGAAAGCTCAGTTCTGGCTCATAGGGAGCCAGGCCCAGGTCAGGGCTGGCGCTGACGAAGCCTTTCACCAGGCCGATGATCCAGAGCAGCAAGACGCCCACCCCCAGGGCAACGATCGCCGCCCCGCACACGGCCAGGAACCAGCCGGTCGCATAGCGCGTCACCGGCCCGCGATGGCGCGTGCCGACGGGCCCCGGGGTTTCCTCCAACAGCGCCGCGCGATGCCAGCCGACCGCTGCCCAAGAGAAAACCCAGAAGTCGAGGATGGCCGGCAGAAACCCGTAGCCGTCCGGCTGAAGCCGATAGTAGATTTCGTAGGTCAATGCGGAGATGAGGAATGGCAGCCAGATCACCCGCAACGCCGTGCCGCGCCGCTGCCAAAGCTCTCCGACTGCGGGCCAGAATATTCCGCTGGATTTCATGCTCTGCTCAAACGTGCCTCATCTGGCCGCAAGATGCGGCAAGCAGGGAGCGGTCGCAAGCCGCCCCCTGCTTTGGCAGCTCAGCCGAGATAATCTGAGCGTTGCAACCCGTACTTCGCCATCTTCTCGTTGAGCGTCCGGCGCGGTAGGCACAGCTCTTCCATCACGTTCACGATGGAGCCCTTGTGGCGGCGCATGGTGTTGTCGATTAGCATCCGTTCAAACGCCTCGACATACTCTTTGAGCGGCTTGCCCTCGGTGGTCATCACCGGCTGCACCTCGCCCTCGTCGTTCATCAGCAGCGAAGCGATGGTGCCCGATCCACGGCGGGCCTGTAGCACGGCGCGCTCGGCGATGTTGATGAGCTGGCGCACGTTGCCCTGCCAAGGCGCCTGAAGCAGCTGTGCGGCCTCCTGCGCCGTCACCGCCGGGGCCTCGCAGCCATATTCCTCGGCAAAGCTCTCGGAGAGGCGGGTGAAAAGCATCAGGATGTCCTCACCGCGCTGGCGCAGCGGCGGCAGGGTGATCTTCATCGCCGCAAGGCGATAGTAGAGATCGGGGCGCAGCATGTCTTCGCTGGTCTTGCCCTGCTCTTGCAGGTTGCTGACCGCCACAATGCGGGTTTCGGCAGGCGTGCCCTGCTCATTGATGAACTGCAGGAGGCGGGCCTGCAGCGCAGGCGAGAGGGCTTCGATATCCTCAAGGCAAAGCGTGCCGCCACGCGCCTCTTCGACCAGCGGCAGGCGGCCCTTGTCGGAATTGCCCTCAAACAGCTGCGCGGCCAGTTCCTCTTCGTCAAAGGCGGCGCAGGACACGATAACGAACTCCTTGGAGGCGCGAGAGCCCACCGCGTGGAGGGCATGGGCGGCAAGTGTTTTGCCGGTGCCGGTTTCGCCGTCGATCAGCACATGGCCGTCAGCCTGACCAAGATCGAGGATGTCCTCGCGCAGTCGCTCCATCACCGGGGAGGCCCCGATGAGCTTTTTCATGATCGTGGTGCCGCCGCCCAGCTCCCGGCGCAGTGCGCGGGCATCAAGGCTCATCCGGCGGCGCTGGGTGGCCTTCTTGGCAAGCGCTGTCATCCGGTCGGGGTTAAACGGCTTTTCCAGAAAGTCGAAGGCCCCCACCCGCATCGCCTCCACCGCCATCGGCACATCGCCGTGGCCGGTGATCATGATGACAGGCAGGGCGCTATCCTGCGCCATGAGCTTTTTAAGCAGCGCCATGCCATCCATGCCGGGCATCCGGATGTCGGAGACCACGGCACCGGGAAAGTCTGGGCCAATCCCCTTCAGCGCCTCTTCGGCGGAGGGGTAGGTTTCTGTTTCGAATCCGGAAAGCGCCAGCCATTGGCTGATAGATTGGCGCATGTCCTGTTCGTCGTCGATGATCGCGATTTTCATAGCCTGTGCCATGTTGTTGCTGGTGTCCTGCTCTATTCCGCCGCCGTGGCGCTGTCTTGTTGCAGCATCGGCAATTGTAACTCGAAAACGGCGCCGCCTGCCCGTCCGTTCCGTGCCGTGAGACGTCCGCCCAACTCGTTGATGATCCCCGAGGAGATGGCAAGCCCCAGACCGACGCCATCGCCGGGGGCCTTGGTGGTATAAAATGGCTCGAACAGATGCTCCAGATCCTCGATCCCGTGGCCGTTGTCGCGCAGCGTCAGCGTGGCCGTATCGCCGGTGGCAAGGATCAGTTCAAGCGCGGGCTCGGCCACCTCGCGGGTGGCATCCAGCGCGTTGCGGAAGAGGTTGACAAGCACCTGCTCCACCCGCAACCGATCGGCCCGGATCATCACCGGAGCACTCGGAATGCTGCGAGAAATCACCACGTGCCGCGAGCGCAGTTGCGGCTCCATCATCGAGAGCGCCGAACTCACCGCATCCCTTAGATCAAAGGGTTCGAAGGCCACGTCGCCCTTGCGCGCGTAGCTTTTGAGCTGGCGGGTGATGGCCCCCATCCGACCAATCAAATCGTCGATCCGCTGGAAGGACGAGAGCGCCTCATCCGGCCGCTTGCGTTGCAGCAGCAGCTTGGCCCCGGCGAGATAGGTACGCATGGCGGCAAGCGGCTGGTTCAACTCGTGGCTGACGGCTGCCGACATCTCGCCAAGCGCGGCCAGCTTGGAGCTTTGCGCAAGCGTCTGTTCGGCCACTTCGAGGCTACGCTCGGCCTTTTCCCGCTCAGCGATTTCCCGCTGCAGCCTCAGGTTCAACTGGCGAAGTTCTGCCGACTCCCGCAGCGCGACACGGCGCTCGGAGCGAGCCTTGCGCGACAGCACCCAGAACGAGCCCGCGAGCAGCAATGCGAAGCCCATGATCTCCAGCGCCAGCACGCCGTTCACTCGCTCACGCACCGAGCTGTAGGCGGTGAAAGAGGTCATCCGCCAGCCCTGAAAGGTGATCCGCGCATCCGTGCGCATGACCGCCTCGCCAAAGAGGTAGGCATCCGGCGGAATGAAGCTCCAGTCGGCCGTGGCCTCGATGGCGCGCTCGATCGCTGAGGGCGGATCCTGCTCGGCCAGTGCCTCGTCTATAGGGTGCCCGCGCCAGCGCGGCTCGGTCGACAGGATGACCATGCCGGTGCTGTCCGTCACCAGAACCGCATCAGAAATTCCGGCCCACTGCCGCTCGAACTTACCGAGATCGACCTCCACCACGATCACCCCGACACCCTGATTGTCATGCCGGATCAGCCGGGAATAGGCGAACTCCATGGCGTTGTTTTCCTGCAAATGCAGGGTGAACACGGTGCCATCGGAGCGCTGCGCTTCTACGAAATAGGGCGCGGTGCGGTGGTTGGAGCCCAGCAGGTTACGGTCGGTCGACGCCACGGCGCGGCCCGACGTATCCAGCATCAGGATCGACTTGGCCCCGATCTCGTCGCGAAACTCGATAAGCCGCTGCGAGGTTGTCAGAAAATCCGAGGTGTTGAGCGCCCCGATCAACGAGGGGTCGCGCGAGAGCAGCAGCGGCACCACTTGGCTGCGTTGCAACTCCGAGATGATGTTGCCCGCGTAGAGCGCTTGTCGCAGTTCGGCCTGATTGCGGGTGGTCTCGGTGAAGCGCAGGGTGAGGTAGTGGTTCGTCAGCCAGACCGTGACAATGGCCAGGGCCAGGATCAACACCCAGCCCAGCCGCATCAGATACCGGCGCAGCCCGCGCCGCCGTGTGGCCTCCTCACTCATGTCGCAAGTCTAAGCGCTGCCGCTGCATTGGGAAAGCCGATCCCGCCTCAGGTGCCGAAGAGGTGAGGCGCAACGTCGGCTGCTTACCTCGCGAGGAAAGCACGAAGGCTCGACGAGCCTGCCCCTGTTCGCCCCCGTTCAGGCCGAAACAAGAGCCTCGGCCAAACCGGCGAACATCGCCGCCCCGCCAGTGCCGCCGTGGCGCTCATCCACCGCCCGCTCCGGGTGCGGCATCATGCCAAGCACGCGCCGGTTTTCCGACAGCACGCCGGCAATATCGCCCATCGAGCCATTGGGATTGTCGGTGTAGCGGAAGGCCACCCGCCGGTCGGCCTCCAGCGCCGCCAGCCCGGCCTCGTCGATGTTGTAGTTTCCATCGTGATGCGCCACCGGGATCACCAGTTCGTCTCCCAGCCCATAGCCCGAAGTAAAGGCGCTTTCGTCGCTGGCGATCGTCAGCCCGACATTGCGGCAAACAAACTTGAGCCCCGCATTACGCATCAGCACCCCGGGCAGCAGCCCGGTTTCGCATAGCACCTGAAAGCCGTTGCAGATGCCAAGCACAAAGCCGCCCGCCTCCGCGTGGCCCACCACCGAGCGGCAGATCGGCGAATTGGCGGCAATGGCACCGCAGCGCAGGTAGTCGCCAAAGGAAAAGCCCCCCGGAATGCCCACAACATCCACCCCAGAGGGCAGTGCGGTGTCCTTGTGCCAGACCCGGGTCACATCAAACCCCGCCTGCTCGAAGGCCACCGCAAGGTCACGGTCGCAGTTGGAGCCCGGAAAGGTGATGACGGCAGCTTTCATGGCGATTCCTCTGGCATGTATGGCGCTTTTGCTCCCCTTAGCCCGGATCGCGGGCTAAAGCCAGTTGCCCATCAACACAAAGGCCGACCAGAAGTAGGGATGGGCAAAATCATCCACCGCCCCCGCGCCGGTGCCTGCGTTCAGGGCCGATGCAGCGCGATTGGCCCCCTGCCCCTCGCCGCCGCCCCGCAGCATGGCGATCTGCGCCCGGCGCAGCGCCTCGGCCTTGTCCTCGCCGCGCTCGTAGAGGCCGGCGTAGAAGTCGCCCATCAGCACCGGGGTTGCCGCGTCGGCCACCGGCCAAAGCGAAGCAAGCACGGCGCTCGCGCCCCCCATCAGGGCCGCCGCGCCAAAACCGTCGATCTCCGAGCCATCCCCGCCCCGCGCCGTCTGGCAGGCCGAGAGGGTGAGCAGGTCCACCCCCGTCATGCGGAACTTGCTGGTCCGCAGCTCCGAAAGCGGCAGCCGCGTGCCGTCGCCCAGCAGCAAAAAGCTGTCATCATCCTGCCCCGGCCTCAGCGCGAAATGCGAGGCAATGTGGAGCAGCTCGGGCGGGTTGCGCAGGGTGCGGCGCAGGGCACGGGTGTCAAAGGCGCCGTCGAGCATAGTCTGGCCCGCCAGAACGCCCTCCCCGTCCGATGCGGTGAAAAGGCTCTCGATCTCGGCGGCCACGCCCGGCAAGGCCGAAAAGCCCTCATGCGCCTGCGTCACCCCAAAGCCTGCCGCGCTGTCGGGCGCACGCGGCGCGCGCGCGAACTGGGTTTGCACTGCGGCCACGTAGAGGGCAAAGGCATAGTCCTCTACCAGATAGCGCTCTCCGTCATGCAGCGCCGCAAAGGGCACATAGCGCAGCACACCATCGGCGTTGATCATCAACACTTCCGTGCCTGCCACCTCCAGTGCCTCTCGCACGGGGGCGAAGAGCAGCTCATAAAGCCCCCGCAAATGCACCTCGGCTTCCGGGCTGCGCGCCTCGATGGCCTGCAATGCGTTGAAGACCTTGCGGTGCATCTCTTCGCGCGGGATCTCCACCTGCTCGTGCACCGTTGCGCCGGGCAACGTGAGGAAGAGATGGGTGGCGTCTTCCAGCATCGCCAGTTGCAAGATGGCGCTTGGGCGCTCGCGGGCCTCCAGAATGGCCTGATAGGCCCCGGTGGCATCAAACCTTGCGGCAAAGCCTGCCCGGCGGGTCTCTTCCACATCAGCGAGAAAGGCTCCAACCTCCGCCTCAAAGGCAGCCTCGGCCTCGGCAATCGCATCTTCGAGCAGAAAGAGCTGGTCTTCCTCCTCCGCCGTCCCCTCGCCCGCATCGAGCCGGGCCGACAGGGCTTCCCAGGCCGCGCGGGCCTCTACCGGCTTCAACGCCAGCGCGGCCAGCTTCTCGGCATCGCTGGTTTCGGCATCCGTCAGCAATGCCACGGTCTCCCGCAGATCCGCCTCGCCATCACGTTGCAGGAACTCAAAGGCCTCCTGCTCCTTTTCCATGTTCAGCACCGCCTGCGCCTCGGAAAACCGGCCCTCTTCGATCATCAAATCGGCAAGGTCGCGGTAAAGCCGGCTCCACTCGGCGCGCAGCCCTTCGGTGTCTTCGTCGGATAGCCCCTGATTGAGCGCGCGGATCTCCTGCTGGGCGTTCACCGCCATCTTGCCAAACAAAATGGCCTTTTCCCGCTGCCCCCGCGCCGCGAAGATGTTGCGCATGAGCTCAAAGGTCCAACGCTGGTTGTTCAACGACGAACTGGGGTTGGACGCGATGTAGGGCAGCACCTCCACGGCCCGTCGCATCGCCTCCTCCTCGCGTCCCATATCGAAAGCGATAAGCCCGAGGTTCACCCGTACCACCGAGGCCCCGTAGCTGTGTGGCCCCCAGTGCTTGTCGATCAGCGGCAGCGCCCGCATTGACCAAGCGCGCGCAGGCTCCAGCTCCTTCAGATACCAGTAGGAGGCGCCGATATTGGCGGTAATATTGGCCACCCCCTCACTTTCGGGCCCAGCCACGCGCTCGTAAATCTCCAGTGCATCCTCGTTCAGCCCAATGGCCTCCCGGTGCCGCTTGAGCCCATCGAGCGCATTGGCCTCCAGCATCAGCGTGTTGGCAACGTAAAACTCCCGCTCCGGCTCCTGCTCGATGAACAGCCGGTACACCTGCCGCGCAAGGCCGGCGTATTCGATCGCCTGAGCGTAGTTTGACAGCTCGTTGAAGGCCACGGCAGCGGTTTCGACACAGGCCCCCAGCGTGAGGTTGACAGCCCGCTCCTCCCAGCGATCCCCGATCAGGCCGATGCAGGCGTTCGCCCAGGCCAGGGCCTGTCCGTGTTCGGCCAGGGCCGAATATACATTCGTCAGAAGACCCGCGGCCATAGCGGCATAATGGGCCCCGGTCGGATCGTCGACGTCATAGCCGTCATAGGCAACCCGCAGATAGCCAATGATACGCCGCCGCTCGAAATCGGTCAGATCGGGCTGGTTGATCAGGGGCAGGACGTAGTTGAACGCCGCAGTGGGCTCACCCGTCTTTGCCGTCTCATAAAACTCCTGCGCCGCGCCGGGCAGATGCGGAAAATCGAAGGGGGCCGCCTCCTCAGCCCGCGCGGCCGCGGTAAGGCACAGGAAGGCGAAGAGAAAGACGAGGAGTCTCATAGGCAGCCATGATGATCGACGCGGCTAGCCTAAGCGATGGGCGGCAACGGACAAAGTGACAAATCCCGTGTCCCGCCTCAGCCCTGCACCCCTCGCCGCCGCCAGCGCAGCAGAAACAGGCTGACAAGCGCCGCAGGCAGCGCCGTGCCCAGCCCGAGAACGGCAAGCGCGCCGGGCACGATCCAGTTCCAAGGGCCGGGAATGCGCACGTCCCCGTTAACGTCCGGATCGTGGAGGATGGTGCGGCGCGAGCCGACGGGGAAGTTCCACGCGCTATGAGACATGCCGGCGCTGGCGCGCAGTTCTCGCCCGTCTGCGTGTGTATAACTGAAGACCGGAGCGTAATTGGTGACGTCCCCCTCCAACGGCGACCATCCCTCATATTCGCGAAGCTCCACCACCTCGCCCTCCACCTCAACCATGCCCAGCGGGGCAATCAGCGTTTGGGCCGCAAAATAGAGCGCTGCGCCCAAAAACAGCGCTGGCGTGACCCAAACCAACAGCCACATCCGGCCCGAAATTTCGCGGACCCCGTCATAGCGTGTGCGCATGAAAAAGGCGTCTGACATTCGCCGAAGTTTGGCGTCTTCGGCGGGCCGCGTCCAGATGGTCGTTCAGCGCGTGCCAAACGCCTCTGCAAGAGCCTTGTCGGAAGGCCCCAAGAGGCTTATCTGCATGGGTATCGCGACAAGCCCTCAAAGGCCCCCGCGCAAGACTCATCGAAGTCATCGCCCTGAAGCGTGTCAGGCAACCCTGATTTTCCTGAGGATCGGTCCGTCCGGCATGACGCCGGCACGGTTTTCAACCTGTGAGGTCGTAATGGGAAAAGGCAACAACAAGCGCGGAAACAAGGAAGCGAAGAAACCCAAGCAGGAAAAGCCAAAGCAACTGGCGACTGCAAATTTCGGCGCAAGCAAGCCCATCTCGCTTGGCGAGAAAAAGGGCAAGTAAGGCATGAGGAGGTTGGGCGGGCCTGCGTGCTCGCCCTTCCCCGCGGCGCCAAGGCCCCTACATGTGGATCGCGTAGCTCTCGATCACGGTGTTGGCCAGCAGCTTCTCGCACATCGCCTTCACATCGGCCTCCGTGCTGCCCTCGGCCAGCTCCAGCTCAATCACCTTGCCCTGCCGAACACCCTCAACGCCGTCAAAGCCCATCGCTCCAAGCGCCGATTTGACGGCTTCGCCCTGCGGGTCGAGCACGCCTTGTTTCAGCATCACGTCAACGCGAACCTTCATGCGCGTTCTCCTCAGTTGATCAGGGTGGGCTTGCCCATGGCCGCGGGGCCGCCGTTTGGCAGCACGCCAAGGCGGCGGGCAACTTCGGTGTAGGCATCCGTCAGGTTGCCCAGGTCGCGGCGGAACACGTCCTTGTCCAGCTTCTGGCCGGTCTCCAAGTCCCACAGGCGGCAGCTGTCGGGGCTGATCTCATCGGCCACGATCAACCGCATGAAGTCATTGTCCCAGATCCGGCCAATCTCGATCTTGAAGTCCACCAGCTTGATGCCGACGCCATACATCACGCCGCTCAGGTAGTCGTTGACCCGCAGTCCCAGCGCCACGATGTCATCCAGATCCTGCTGCGTCGCCCAGCCGAAGGCGATGATGTATTCCTCGGGCACCAGCGGATCGCCGAGTGCATCGTCCTTGTAAGAAAATTCGATGATCGGGCGCGGCAACTGCGTGCCCTCTTCCAGCCCCAGCCGCTTGGCCATGGAGCCTGCGGCGAAGTTGCGCACGATCACTTCCAGCGGAATGATCTCGACCGAGCGGATCAGCTGCTCGCGCATGTTGATCCGCTTGATGAAATGCGTCGGCACGCCGATGTTGTTCAGCCCGGTCATGAAAAACTCGGACAGGCGATTGTTCAGCACCCCCTTGCCCTCGATCGTCGCCTTCTTCTCAGCGTTGAACGCGGTGGCGTCGTCCTTGAAATACTGCACCAGAGTGCCCGGCTCGGGGCCCTCGTAGAGAATCTTGGCCTTGCCTTCGTAGACGAGCTTGCGTCGTGCCATGGGGTCCATTCCAGATGCGGGCTGTGGCGGCACCGGAAAGGGCCGCGGCTGTCCTCCGGGGCTATAGTGCAAGGGCTGGCCCGCCGCAAGCAGAGCGAGGCGCGCCGGGGGCGCGGCGAGGCCTTGGCGGCGCGGCGCAAGGCGGATAGGGTCGCGCTGGTTTATGATGCTGGCATCCGGAGGGGGAGATGGCAGAAGATTTTGCAGTGCTTGATTTTGCACTGGTCGACGCGCCGCCACGCGAGGTGGCGCGAGCCATGGCAAAGTGCGAACCGGCGGGCGATGCCCCCGAGGCCGCCAGCACCGGCCTGCTCGGGCGTTTGTTTGGTGGTCGGCGCAACAAAGCAGCCCCCGAGCCCGCCGCTCTGCTAATTCAGCCCCATGGCACCCTGCCCCAAGGCGTGCTGGCCCGTGAGATGCTGGATGACATGGGCTTTGGTGGCACCGATCACGAGGCCCGGCTCTCTGCCCCGGTCGGCACCGACGGTCTGACACTGATCGAACTGCGTGAACGCACCGATGGCGCCCCCTCGCCCCGGCTCCTCGCCCTCAGCCGCGCGCTTGGCAAGGCAGAGGTGCTGGCCTTTCGTCTCAGCGGAGGCCGCCACTCGGGCGGCGAGTTTGCCTTTACCGTTTACAGCGGCGGAAGTGTTACCCGGCGCCTTCAGGTCTACCGCACGAGCGGCGAAGCCGAATGGCAGCCCTCACAAAGCGGCGCGGCCCATCCGCTGGAGGCCAAAGCCCAGCCCGAAAGTGACGCCCCGGGCGACCTGATCCCACCAAGCCGGCAAGCCGCTCTGCTCGCGCAGTTGGGCATCGACGCAGATGAACTCTTGGTCAACCGAAACGCCTACGCTGAGGTGCTGGAGCTTTCGACCCGCCCCGGCGGAACCCCGACTGCCAATTTGCCCGAGCAAACCCCGGCCTCTCCTGAAGCCGACACCCAAGACCGGGGATCATGGGAGGATGAGGTCACGCAGCTTCTCGTCGACGCCGTGGGCGATGCCCTGCCCGAGCACGAACAGGTGCCTTGGCTCGATGCCCTGACCGCAGATCTTGAGGCTGGCCACACCCGGGCCGCGCTGGAGCGCGCCCGCGAGCTTCTGGCCCGCGGCAACCGGCCAGAAGCCCTGCGCCGGGCCGCAGCGCAGCGCCTCGCGCAGCTCTTCGGGCTGGAGGAGTGAGCCGCACCGCGCTTCAGGCCATTTCTGCGGCCATTCATGCCTTCCCATCCCGCCGTCAGCCACTTACATAGGGGCAAGGATTCAAACCGGGAGGCCCCCATGTCCACCTTCGACGACCGCGAAAACGCCTTTGAAAACAAGTTCGCCCACGATGCCGAGATGCAATTCAAGGCCGAAGCACGCCGCAACAAGCTGCTTGGCCTCTGGGCTGCGGGCCTGCTGGGAAAAGCCGGCGACGAGGCTGTTGAATATGCAAAAGAGGTCGTGAAGGCCGATTTTGAAGAAGCGGGCGATGAGGACGTGTATCGCAAGGTCGCCGGTGACCTGGGCGATCTGGCCGATGAGGCCACCATTCGCGCACAGATGAAGGCGATGATGGCCGAGGCCAAAGCCCAGCTGATGGAAGAGAACTGAGCCTTCCTTCCGCCCCTCTAAACTGCGAACAACGGCCGGCCCTGCCCGGCCGTTCTGCTTTTTCGGGCCGGGGTTAAGCCCTTGGTCACCGGCGGGTGATAGCACCGCGCCCAACGCACCTCTGGCGGAGGCGGAATGGGCAAGGTTTCTCACGGGCTGCACCGCACTGCGGGCGCGCTAAAGCAAGCAGGCTTCGGGCGGCTGGTCCTGCGGCAAGGGCTGCCCATATTGGCTGTCTTGGCGTTGTTACCGTTGATGGCTGGATGGTTGCAGGGGCTGGATCTCTCCGGCGGTTGGGCCAACCTCTCTGATCTGCCGGGGTCACGCTGGGTAGGCGCCCTGTGCATGACCGCGGTCAGCTTTTGGGCGCTCGGCCGGTATGACCAAGCCATTCACCGTTGGCTCGCCACCGGGCAAAACGAGGATGCTGTGCAGGGCGCAGGTGTCACCGCCATTGCCGTCAGCCAGTCAACCGGGTTCGGTCTTATCATCGGGGCGCTTTTGCGCTGGCGCATGCTACCGGGCCTTGGACTTGCCCGTGCCCTTGGCGTCACCGCTGCGGTGGCGCTGTCCTTCCTTGCCGGTTGGGGTTTTTTCACCTCACTCTGCCTGCTGGTGCTGCCTTCTGCCTTCCCTTACGCAGAGGCGCTCGGCATTGCCGGGCTGGGCCTTGGTGTGTTCATCGTCGCGCTCTGCCTCTGGCCGCCCTACTGGGGCGGGCTGTCGCGCTTGCCCCGCCTGCCCTCGATCTGGCTCGCGGCACGCATAGCCCTCTTTGCCGCTGTGGATTGCGCCGCCGCCGCATTGGCACTTTGGCTGCTGCTGCCACCGGGCACAGAACTGGCTTATTTCGCGCTGCTGCCTGCCTTCCTGCTGGCCCTCGGCGCGGGCATAATTGGCGGCACGCCGGGCGGTGCCGGGCCATTCGAGGCGGCTCTTGTGCTGCTTCTGGTAGGGGTCGATGGTGCCGCGCTGTCCTGTGCGATTCTGGGCTTCCGGCTTGTGTATTACGCGCTTCCAGCCGGGCTGGGACTCTTGGCGGCGGCGGTTGGCCCGGGGCGCTCACTGGCGACCCTGCGCACAGAACGGGAGGATCGGGCCAGCTACCGGCCCACCTTCCGCCGCGCCGGGGCGCCACCTTCGCCCGATATGGGCTGGCATCTCGCCACCGCGCGCCGCGCCGAAGCCGGGCTGATCCGCCAGGGTGAGTTGGGCTGGCTTGAGGCACCAGGCGCGGGCGGAGGCTGGGCCGCCGGGCCGACCGGCTCGGCCCTCGTTGCAATTGGTGCCCCCTTCGGCCCATGGGGCGAGCGGCGGCACTGGTTGGCCGCCCTGCGCGCCGAGGCCCGATCACGCGGGCTCACCCCTGTCATCTACAAGGCCGGAGGGCGCATGGCCTCCACCGCCCGTCGCGCCGGGTTTGCCCTGTTGCCCGTGGCCGAGGAGGCGGTGCTGGACCCGATGCGCTTCTCTCTGGACAGCCCGGATCATCGCCAACTCAGGCGCAAACTCCGCCGGGCCGAGAAGGCAGACATCGAGATCACCTTTGATCGTGGCCCGCTGGCCCCCGCATGCGCAGCCGAAATGCACGAGATCTCCGCAGCATGGGAGGCCGGGCGCGGCGGTTCACGCGGGTTTTCCATGGGGCGCTTCTGCCCGGTCTACATCGGCCACCAACACCGTTTCGTGGCCCGCGCCGGAGGCCGCATCATCGGATTTGCCAGCTTTCACGTGTCCACCCGCGAATGGGTGCTCGACCTGATGCGCACCCACCCCGGCAACGCAGAGGATGTTACGGGCGCGCCCGATGGCACAATGCACGCGCTGGTATGTTGCGCCATCGAGGAGGCCGCAAAGCACGGCTGCCAGCGCTTCTCCCTCGCTGCCGTGCCGCTGCACAGTGCATCCCCCGCCGAGGGGGCCGAGCCAGAACAGCCCGACCCCGCCTTCTTTGCCGCGCTTCGCCAGCGTCTCGACCAAGCCACCGGCGGTGCGGGGCTTCGCCAGTTCAAAACCTGCTTTGCTCCCCGCTGGGAGCGGCTCTATCTCGCAGCGCCAAACCGCCTTGCCCTCGCCTTCGCCGCAATCGACATTGCCCGCCGTATTGCCCGGCCCCGCCCCTTGCCGCAGCTCGGCGATGAACATCGCGCGCCCATGCGCAATGCTATCCCAACAGAGACTGAGACCCGGGATGCAGTGCCATTGCGCCGCGCCTCCTGAGCCCACCGCCTCTTTAGGCAAGATCACACCAACCGGCGTTGCCGTCAGAGCCGCAAGCCGAGGCGCAACCTCAACATCATCTTGAGCCATTCAACATTGCGCCCCGGCCCTGCCTGTGGCACCCAGCGCCCATCCTATCACCGGAGCCCCAGATGTCCGACGCCCTTTCCCGCCTGCTCGCTGATCGCCCGTTTCTGCTGACCGATGGTGCCACTGGCACAACGCTCTTCAACATGGGCCTGCAATCCGGCGACGCGCCCGAACTCTGGAACGACGTACACCCTGACCGGATCGCCGCACTCTACAAGGGTGCCGTGGATGCGGGCTCCGATCTGTTCTTGACCAACAGCTTTGGCGGCAATGCCTCCCGCCTCAAGCTGCACGACGCGCAAAACCGGGTGCGCGAGCTAAACCGCAAAGCCGCCGAAATCGGGCGTGAGGTGGCCGACAAGGCGGGCCGCCCGGTTGTTGTGGCCGGCTCCATGGGCCCGACCGGCGAGATCATGGGCACGATCGGCACGCTGTCTCACGAAGACGCGGTGGCGATGTTCCACGAGCAGGCCGAGGGCCTCAAGGAAGGCGGGGCCGATGTGCTCTGGGTCGAAACCATCTCCGCCCCCGAGGAATACAAGGCCGCTGCCGAGGCCTGCGCGCTGGCTGGCATGCCCTGGGTCGGCACCATGAGTTTTGACACCGCCGGGCGCACCATGATGGGTGTTACCTCCTCCGACATGGTCAAACTGGCCACCAAACTGCCCACGCCCCCGCTCGCCTTCGGTGCCAACTGCGGCGTTGGCGCGTCTGATCTGCTACGCACGGTAAAGGGCTTCCTCGCCGAAGGCCCCGAGATCCCCGTGATCGCAAAGGGCAACGCGGGCATCCCCAAATATGTCGATGGCCACATCCACTACAACGGCACGCCCGAGCTGATGGCGGATTACGCCTGCATGGCCCGTGACATGGGTGCGCGCATCATCGGTGGCTGCTGTGGCACCACGCCCGAGCACCTCGCCGCCATGCGCGAAGCGCTCGATACCCGCCCCGCCGCCCCTGCACCGACGCTGGAAACAATCGCAGAGAAGCTCGGCGGCTTCTCTTCAGCCTCTGACGGCACCGGCGACGAGCCCGCTCCGGAGCGCCAACGCCGTGGCCGCCGCCGGGGCTGAGATGCCCAATCAGCCGCGCCGCCCGCTCGGCCACCTGCTGCTGCAAATCGCGGGGATCACGCTGTTTCTTCTTACCGGCGTTTGCATCATCGTTTGGATCATCGCCTACAACGTGATGACGGGCCTAAGCTGCGGCCATACCAACTACGCCGCGCATTGCCCCACGACCTCGTCGATGGATCTGAGCCGTGAAGACTTCCTTCTGCTCGTCGTCGCGCCCGGCCTGATCACTGGGGCAGTCTTCACCCTCGCCCTTGTTGTCATATCAGTCTCGAAAAAGCGCCACGCCAAATGGCAAGACAGCCAGAGCGAGGCCTGAGGCGCATCCAACCTAGCCAAACAGGTCCAGTTGATCCCCCGGCTTTGGCGGCACCTTGAACAGATCGCAGCGCAGCGGTAGCAGGTTGCGCTTCAGCCCCAGCCGCTTGCTGGCCACCTCAAAGCGATGCGAGAGCAGCGCCGCATGGGTGCCCTGCCCCTTCATCCGGCGGCCCCACTCCGGGTCATAATCGCGCCCGCCGTGCATCTCACGCACCCGCGCCATCACACGGCTGGCGCGATCCGGCACATTGGCTTCCAGCCAGTCACGAAACAGCGGCGAGACCTCGCGCGGCAGCCGCAGTACAATATAGCTCGCCGCCACCGCACCCGCATCTCGCGCCGCCTCCATGATCTTTTCCAGCTCGTGGTCCGTCAGCCCGGGGATCATCGGCGAGGCCATCACCCGCACCTGCACCCCCGCCCCGGCCAGCCGCTCAATCATCTTCAGCCGCCGCGCCGGGCCGGGCACTCTCGGCTCCATCTTGCGCGCCAGCCCGTCATCCAGCGTGGTGATCGAGATGCCAACCCGCGCCAGCCCCTCCCAGCCCATATCGCCCAGAATATCCAGATCACGCTCAATCAGGCTGCCCTTGGTGACGATGCCCACAGGGTGATTATGCGCCCGCAGCACCTCCAGCAGCCTCCGGGTAATCCGATGCGTCCGCTCGATTGGCTGATACGGGTCGGTATTGGTGCCCATGGCGATCGGGGCCACCTCGTAGCGTGGATTGCGCAACTCGGCCGCCAGCCGCTCCGGCGCACTGGGCTTGGCCACCAGCTTGGTTTCAAAGTCGAGGCCCGGAGAGTAGCCGAGGTAGGCATGCGTCGGGCGAGCAAAACAGTAGATGCAGCCATGCTCACAACCGCGATAGGCGTTCACCGAGCGATCGAAACTCAGATCGGGCGAGCTGTTGCGGCTGATGATCCTGCGCGGGTTCTCCAGCGCCACCTCGGTGCGCAGCGGTGGCAGCCCCTCCTCCGCCCCGCTTTCCCAGCCGTCGTCCACACGCTCAACCGCGTAGGCGTCAAACCGATTGGCCACATTCGAAAGCGCCGCGCGCCCTCGCCGCCGATGCTCTGGCATGGTCCACCCGCCAGCCGCTGACTCCTCAAATCCCATAGCCGCACCTCGCTGCTTGGGGTGAATATAGAACATACGGCGAACATTTGAAAGAACCGCATGACCTTCATGCATATTTTTCGCGCCACACTGGTGCAAATCCCCGCTATAAGTCGGCAAAAGCGCGTGCCATGTCGCAAATCGGAAAGTGCCCGCACAACATTCTGGCCATGGCAGAATAGTACAAACCGCAAGAGGCCCCGCCCGGGCCCCACAAAGGAAATGCCCATGTCTGCGGATGAAGAAGACGACATCATTCTTTCGGAACTCTCCGACGAGGATCTGACCGCCCAGATGCATGATGACCTTTACGATGGCCTCAAGGAGGAGATCGAAGAAGGTGTGAACATCCTGCTGGAGCGCGGCTGGACCCCCTATGACATCCTGACCCAAGCCCTTGTTGCAGGCATGAAAGTGGTGGGCGACGACTTCCGCGATGGCATCCTGTTCGTGCCCGAGGTGCTGCTGGCGGCCAACGCGATGAAGGCCGGCATGCACATCCTCAAGCCGCTGCTGGTAGAAACCGGCGCGCCACGCATGGGCAAGATGGTGATCGGCACGGTGAAGGGCGACATCCACGACATCGGCAAGAACCTCGTGTCGATGATGATGGAGGGCGCGGGCTTCGAGGTGGTCGACCTCGGCATCAACAACCCGGTCGAAGACTATCTCGACGCGCTCAAGCGTGAAGAGGCCGATATTCTGGGCATGTCCGCCCTGCTCACCACCACCATGCCCTACATGAAGGTGGTGATCGACGCGCTGGTCGAACAAGGCATGCGTGAGGATTATATCGTGCTCGTCGGGGGTGCTCCGCTGAACGAAGAGTTCGGCAAGGCCATCGGGGCCGATGCCTATTGCCGCGATGCCGCCGTGGCGGTGGAAACCGCCAAGCAGTTCATCTCGCGCAAGCACAACCAGATGGCGGGCTGAATGCCTGCCGGGTCAGCCCGGCGGCATCAGAAAGGCCTCGACATGGACCGCCAGTGCCTTGCCCGGATCCGTTGCTTTTCCGGGCCGGGCGACGTGGCGGGCCATCGCCATGAGCGTGAAGGCGCGTATACCCTCCGCCATCACCTTCGGTGGCAGATCGGTGCGAAAGGGCGGTGCCCCGAAAAGCCCGCCAAACCAGCCGGTCAGGATGATATCCAACCGCGAAAGCGCCTCTGCAATCGGCCCATCTGCAAGGGAGGCCCGTTGAACCAGATCGAAGACATATCGCTCGCAGGTCAGCAGATCGATGATCGGGCCAAGCGTGGCCGCCAGCCCCTTGGCGCTGCTGGGCCGACGCGCGGTTTGCAGCGCGTCGAGCAGCCGCGAAATGCGCCCGGCCACGAGCCGCTCCATCAGCACGTCCTTATCCGCGAAATGCGTGAAAAACGTGCCCTTGGCCACACCCGCCGCCTTCACCACCTGCTCCACACGCAAACCGCCAAACCCCTCTTGGGCCACGATGGCTTCTGCGGCGGCTGTCAGATTTGCACGGGTGGCGCGGGCACGGGGCTGAATAGGCTCTGTCATGCCCGCTTCGTGCCGCTAAATATGACCGCGGTCAATTCGATTCTGCGAGCCCCGCAATGAAACTTTCCAGCGATAGCAAACTCACGGAACAGGGCCTTGCGCCGGAAGGCCAAGGCAAACTGCTGCTCATCGCCTGCGGTGCCCTCGCCCGCGAGATCCTTACGCTGATCGAAGCCAACCATTGGCACCACATGGCGCTCACCTGCCTGCCCGCGATCCTGCACAACCGCCCCGAGGGGATCCCCGATGCGGTGGAGGCGGCAGTGCGCATACACCGGGAAAACTTCGAACGTATCTTCGTGGTCTACGCCGATTGCGGCACTGGCGGGCTGCTGGAGGCGCGCTGCGCGAAACTGGGCGTCGAAATGGTGCCAGGGCCACATTGCTACAGCTTCTTCGAAGGCAACGCCGCCTTTGCCGCCCATGACGACGAAATCACCGCCTTCTACCTGACCGACTTCCTCGTCCGCCAATTCGATGCCTTCGTGACCAAGCCGCTAAAGTTCGACAAGCACCCAGAGCTGAAAGACATGTACTTCGGCCATTACGAAAAACTGGTGTATCAGGCGCAAACGGATGACCCAGAACTGACCGAACTGGCGAAAAAACACGCCGATACCCTCGGCCTCATCTTCGAGCGGCGGTTCACTGGCTATGAAGACTTGGAGGTGGCGCTGGCGAAGGCGTAAGCCGGGCCGCTCTTCGTGGCCTCATGGCCATTCATCGCATGGGCGGGGTAGTGACGCAGAAGCTGCGAAGAGACCCGCAAGGGCCAATGAGCTGCCCCTAGAGCGCCATATCATCCCGGTGAATCAGCGCGGCCCGCCCCGGATACCCGAGCAGCCCCTCGATCTCTTCCGAGCGGTGCCCTGCAATCACCCCGGCCTCCGTCGCGGTATAACGCACCAGCCCCTGCCCCAAGTGCCCATCCGGCCCGACAATCTCCACCGGATCGCCCCGCAAAAACGCGCCCTCAACGCCGCGCACCCCGGCGGGCAGCAGGGATTTGCCCGCCGTCAGCGCTTTGGCCGCACCTGCATCCACCATCACCACTCCGCGCGGCTTCATCGAGCCGATCCAGCCCTTGCGGGCGGCTTGCGGCGTGGTTTGGGCGGTGAACCACGTGGCATTCGCGCCCTCTTCCAGCCGCCGCAGCGGGTTCAGCGCAAACCCATGCGTGATCGCCATGGTGCAGCCCGCTTGGGTGGCGGTGCGGGCGGCCATCAGCTTGGTTTTCATTCCACCGCGCGACAAGCCAGAGCCCGCGTCCCCGGCCATCGCCTCAATCTCGGGGGTGATCTCTTTGACCACGTCAAACCGCTCCGCCGCCGGATCAGTGGCAGGGTTGCCGGTGTAGAGCCCGTCCACATCCGAAAGCAGCACCAGCGTATCGGCTCCCACTGTCACCGCCACCTGTGCGGCGAGCCTGTCGTTATCGCCAAAGCGAATCTCGTCGGTGGCCACAGTGTCATTCTCGTTGACGATCGGCAGCACACCAAGGCTCATCAGCGTTTCCAGCGTTGCCCGGGTGTTCAGGTAGCGGCGCCGCGAGGCGCTATCTTCCAACGTCAGCAACACCTGCGCAGCTGTCAGCCCATGCGGCGCCAGCGCCTCCTCATAGGCCCGCGCCAGCCGAATTTGCCCCACCGCCGCCGCAGCCTGGCTTTGCTCCAGCGCCAGTTCGTCCACGCCGAGGCCCAACACACCGCGCCCCAGCGCAATGGAGCCGGACGAAACCAAAAGCACCTCGCAGCCGCGTTTTCTGAGCGCCGCAATATCCTCGGCCAGCGCCACCAGCCACTCCTGCCGCAGCGCGCCGGTTTTCCGGTCGACGAGCAGCGCCGATCCGATCTTCACCACCAGACGCCGTGCCGTGCTCAGCCCCGCTGCTACGGCTTCCACGGCGCGTCCTCTTCCTCTTCGGCGACCTCCGCCTTGCGGCCTCGCTCAATGGTCGCCCGAAGCGCCCGCAGCACGTCCTGAATGCCCTCACCCGCGACACCGGAAATCTGAAATGGCCGCTGCCCCGCAGCCTCCTGAAGCTCTGCCTGCTTTTCGGCCCGCTCCTCGGCTGAGAGCGCATCCACCTTGTTGAGCGCCACAATGCGCGGCTTGTCGGCAAGGTGGCCGCCGTACATTTCCAGCTCATGGGTGATGGTGTGGTAATCTTCCGCCACCATCTCCGACGTGCCATCGACCAGATGCAGCAGCACCGCACAGCGCTCGACATGGCCAAGGAAACGGTCGCCAATCCCACGGCCCTCATGCGCGCCTTCGATCAACCCCGGAATATCGGCCATGACAAACTCATGCCCATCCACGCCCACCACGCCGAGGTTGGGGTGCAGCGTGGTAAAGGGATAGTCAGCAATCTTGGGGCGGGCGTTGGAGGTGGCCGCAAGGAAGGTGGACTTGCCCGCATTCGGCAGGCCCAGCAGCCCGGCGTCGGCAATCAGCTTGAGCCGCAACCAAATCGTGCGCTCTACCGCAGGCTGGCCCGGGTTGGCGCGGCGCGGGGCCTGGTTGGTCGAGCTCTTGAAGTGCAGGTTGCCAAAGCCGCCGTTGCCGCCTTTGGCCAGCACCACGCGCTGGCCCTCTTCGGTGAGGTCGGCAATCACCGTTTCCTCGTCTTCCTCAAGGATTTCGGTGCCTACAGGCACCCGCAGAATGATGTCTCCGCCATCCGCGCCGGTGCGCTGGCGCCCCATGCCGGGTTGGCCGTTCTTGGCGAAGAAGTGCTGCTGATAGCGAAAGTCGATCAGCGTGTTGAGGTTGTTCACCGCCTCGGCAATCACATCGCCGCCGGTGCCCCCATCGCCGCCATCCGGGCCGCCGTATTCGATGTACTTCTCCTTGCGGAACGAGATGCACCCGTTGCCGCCCGCGCCGGAGCGGATGTACACCTTTGCCAAATCTAGGAATTGCATTGCTGGGCCTCGAAAGCGTTTCGCGTCAGGCGATATAGGGTGATGGGCTCAGGCTCAAGCCTCAGCGGGTTTGTCGCGCGGTCATATCCGGTCTGCACAAACCCCAGACGGCGCAGGATGGTGCCCGAAGCGGGGTTGTCATGAAAATGGTCAGCCTCCACCGCATCAAGCTCGAAGCGTGGGAAGGCCCATGCCAGCAGGCCCCGCGCCGCCTCGCTCGCATAGCCGCACCCGGTGTAATCACCGGCTATGAAATACATCAGCGTGGCCGGCCTGCCGCCAAGCCCGATGATGCCCACAAGGTCAGGTGAGCCGCGTTCCTGAATGGCGAGCCGAAAGCCCAAGCGGCCGCGGTAGCGTGACGCCTCGATCCAGCGCAGCACCGCCTCTTCAGGCCACGGTGCCTGAAAGCTGAGCATCATCCGTGCCACATCTGGCGTCCCCCCGAGGCGCGACAGGCGCGGCGCGTCGGCGGCCTCCAGCGGACGAAGGCGGAGCCGCTCGGTCTGAATGTCGAGCCGCTCCTCAGTCATGGATTCAGCCGAATTTCTTGAGATAGGTCCAGGTTGGCACCGTGCCCGCGCGGCTCACAGAGAAGGCCTCGGCATCGCCAAGGTATTCAAAGCCCGCATTGGTCAGCACCCGCGCCGAGGCCGGGTTGTCCTGAAAGACCTCGGCAAACATGGTGTCGGAGTCTTGCGGGTTGGCCTCCACCATGGCCGCCACCGCTTCGGAGGCAATGCCGGTGTTCCACATCGCAGGCGCAACCCAATACCGGATCTCGCTCTGCTTGCGGCCCTTCTCGGCCTCCATCAGCGCCAATGCGACAATCCCCACCAGCTCGCCCATGCCTGCGGCGGTGCCATCAATCGCCCAAACATGCTCGCGCCGGTTTTCGGCATGGGAGCCCCGGATGAACGCTTCAGCGGTGCCGGGCGGCAGGGGGTGCGGCAAATGCCGGGTGGCGCGGGCCACACGCTCATCACTGGCATAGAGCGTGATCAGGCCCGCATCGCTTTGTTGCAGCGGGCGCAATGTCACGCGCTCTGCGGCAATGACGGGCTGTCCGGTGATCCGGTCCTGTTGCATCGGTCGTTACTCCTCCGGTGTGCCGGGTTTCCGGCGTGCGGCAGGGTCCCCTTCCCTCTCCGCCGGGCCAACTATGGCCCAAAAACGCAGCGGGGGGGATCGGCGCCTGCCGTCCCCCCCGGAAATGTGATTTCGCTTCGGGTCCGGCTTACTCAGCGGCCTCCGCCACCGGGAGAACCGAAATAAAGGTGCGGCCTTTGATGCCCTTGTGGAACTTCACGTTGCCTTCGGACGTCGCAAAGATGGTGTGATCTTTGCCAAGGCCCACGCCCTCGCCCGGCCACCACTTGGTGCCGCGCTGACGCACGATGATGTTGCCGGGGATGACGGCTTCGCCGCCGAACTTCTTGACGCCGAGGCGACGGCCTGCGGAATCGCGGCCGTTACGGGAAGAACCGCCTGCTTTCTTGTGTGCCATATCTCTCTACTCCTTCTCGGCTCAGGCCAGATCTTTGGCCTGCTCGACCCAACCTTCACGCTCGATACGGCCCTTGAACGAAAGCTTTTCGTCCATTGCGGCAATATCGTCTGCGGTCCAGGCGGCGATCTGGGCGAAAGTGGTCACGCCCGCTTCATGCAGTTTCTTCTCAAGCGCCGGGCCAACACCCGAGAGTTGCTTGAGATCGTCGCCACCCTCGGCCTTAGCGGCTTTCTTGGGAGCGGCTTTCTTTTCTTCTTTCGGAGCCTCGGCCTTCTTGGCGGCGGGCTTCTCTTCGGCCTTCTTGGCGGCCTTCTTCGGCGCGTCCTTCACGGCAGCAGCCACGGCGGCACCCGAAACGGAGCCAGCGCCGATGGCGGCCTTCACACCAGACTTGTCACCACCCTTTTCGAGGATGTCGGTGACGCGCAGCAGGGTCAGCTGCTGGCGGTGGCCCTTGGTGCGCTTGGAGCCGTGCTTACGGCGGCGCTTGACGAAATGGATAACCTTTTCGCCTTTGATCTGGTCGATCACTTCGGCCTGCACTGCAGCGCCGTCAACCATCGGGGAGCCGACGGTGGAACCAACCATGAGAATCTCGTTGAACTGGACGGTTTCACCCGCCTCTGCGGCCAGCTTCTCGACGCGCAGCACATCGCCGCTCGCCACCTTGTACTGCTTGCCGCCGGTTTTCATAACCGCAAACATCTGATCTTCCTTACTCTTTCGCGTTCCTGCGGTCCCCCTTCACGGGGCGTTGCCAGCCTATCGGCCACCTCGAACAGCGTGCCCTTCAAATGGGCCTTGTTACGTGCATTTTCCACCCTTTACCGGGTAGAGCGCGGCTTATCGGGCGGAAAGCCCTTCCTGTCAAGGGGGCGTCGTACCCTAGGGCGGGCAATCTGCCCCCCTCGCGCCGGGGCCTCAGATGTCTTCGCTGACCATGAAGCGCGAGGCGGCAAGGCCGAGGTCGCGGGAGATATCGGCAAAGAGCTTATCGAAAGCGGCAAACATCGCCCGGTTCAAAGCCCGCCCTTCCGGCGTTTTCGAAATAGCGGTGTAGGCCTCGATGTCGGCATCTTCCAGCGGACGATAGGCCAGGGCGAGGTAAGACCAAACCCAGCTTTCCGTCTCTTCCCGAATATCAGGTTCCTGCATCCAGACATCGCGCAGCATGTCTTCTTCGCTCATCTCCGCCGGCAGCGCCCCGCCAGCGGCAAGGCCCTGATAGAAAGCGAAGTTTGCGTTGAGCGCACCGGCAATGTTGCTCTCAACCAGATCGTTTGCCTCGATATAGCCCCGCAGGGCGTCCAGCCGGGGCGACTCTTCACCACGCAACTCGTCATAGGCATCCCGGCTCATCTGCTCGACCGTCTCGTCCAGCAAAGCCTCGCGGGCGGTCACTTCCAGCGTCACGATCCTGCGGCCACGCTCGCTTGTGAGAAACTCCATGAGCGGCGCAACGTCGACCCCGGCCATCTCCTCTGCCAGATGCCGCGCCATCACCTTGTCGAGCCGGTCGAGGGCGTAGATCTCGCCCACCATCCCCTGCCACGCCTCTCCACCTGCACCGGGAAACAGCTCGCTCTCCAGCGCCTTGGAATAGGCAAGCCCCTCCTCCCGCAGGATCGGAAACAGCTTGTCCATCCCCAGCGCCTCAAGCAGCGCCTGCGTTTCATCCGCCGCCAGCGGTGCAGGCTCCGCACCGGCTTGGGCCTGCTCGCTGCCTGCTGTCTCGGCAAAGGCCAATTGGCCGGGCGCACCCAGCAGGGCCGCCAGAGCAAGCGCAGCGGCGGAGCAGGAATGGGCAAGAAAACGCAACATGAGCGATGGAGCTCCCGAAAAAGGGCAAGGTTGTCGTGCAGTTGTTATGCAATAGGCCCTTGGCGGCGCATTTCCAAGCCAATGCCAATAATTTGAGAAAGATGCTTCCAATCGCTCGCCCCGGCATCTTGGCAGAACACACACCCTGAAAATCAACACGCCGGAAGGCGCATCAATAGGGTTGCGCCCGCCGCGACGCTCTTATACATCCGCGCCACCTGAGACCACAGGAACGCGGAGAGGTGCCGGAGTGGTCGAACGGGGCGGTCTCGAAAACCGTTGTGGGTGCAAGCCCACCCAGGGTTCGAATCCCTGTCTCTCCGCCATTCCCCCCACGGCCTCGAGCCGCCCTTCTCCCATGCCTCCCCTGCCCTCGCGTCACTTCACGCAATCGCCGGATTTCGTGAAGGAACGGTCCCGTCCCGCCAGCGTTCTCCATTCGACGCAGCAATAAGGACAGAGGACCATACCTATGCGTAAGATCATTCTCACAAGCCTCACCCCGGTCGCCTTGACCGCGGTGCTGGCCGCTCCCGCCCTTGCAGGCAACCTCGAAGAGCCCGTCGTGGAAGAAGTCGTAACGGCTCCGGCCCCCGTCGTTGACCTCGGCGCAGACTGGACCGGCTTTTACACCGGTCTTTCGCTCGGCACCGGCAGCGGCTCGGTTGAAGGCGACGATGACGAAGCCGACTTCGACATCAACAACTCTTTCGGTGCACAAGCCGGCTATCTCTGGGACAACGGCTCGCTCGTCTACGGCGGCGAACTGGCCTACCAGAGCCTGCAGCTTGATTCCGGCGGCAGCGAATCCGATGGCGACGTGCTCGCCCTGAAAGGGCGCCTTGGCTATGACGCTGGCAACTTCCTGCCCTATGCAACTGCAGGCTTTGCCAACCTCAACGCCGATGGCGAAAGCGGCGACGGCTACGTGCTCGGCGCGGGCCTCGAATATGCCGCAACGGAGAACATTCGCCTGCGCGGCGAGTATCTGAACCATCAGTTTGATGACTTCGGTGATACCTCGGGCAACGACGTCTCCGCCGACACCTTCTCTTTGGGCCTGAACTACGCGTTCTAAACCGGGCGACATGACAATGCTAAAAAGGGGCGGTGCCACGGTGCCGCCCCTTTTCCATGTCGCATCACTGCGCAACACCGTCGAAAGTCTGCTTTCCGCTTCGTGTGATTTCCTCCTAGAGTGCCGCTTGAGGGCCCGAGGGAGGGGCACGCTGCCATGTCTGCATTCCGCGAGGCCATTTCCGAAGCGGCCGGGCTGATCGTCCGGGCCGATGCCGATTTCCTCGAAATTCTGGCGCTTTCCGTGCAGGTCACTGGGCTTGCCGTGCTCATTGCCTGCGCCATCGGCTTTCCGCTCGGCGCGCTGCTTGCGGTGGGCCGGTTTCGCGGGCGCGGGGCGCTTTCGCTGATGGTGTCATCGGCCATGGGGCTACCGCCGGTCGTTGTCGGGCTGGTGCTTTACATGCTGCTCTCACGCGCCGGGCCGCTTGGAGCGCTCGGGCTGCTCTACACACCAACTGCAATGGTGATTGCGCAGGTTGTGCTGGTCACCCCCATCATCGCGGCCCTCACCCGCCAGATCGTGGCCGATCTCGATATCGAATTCTCCGAAACCCTACGCGCCCTGCGGGCCACCCGTGCGCAAGCCATGGCAACCCTTCTGTGGGAGGCGCGGCCAGCCTTGGTCACGGCGGCTCTCGCCGGGCTGGGGCGCGCCATGGCCGAAGTCGGCGCGGTGATGATCGTGGGCGGCAATATCGACCACCTGACCCGGGTGATGACAACCGCCATCGCGCTGGAAACCTCGCGCGGCGAACTTGCCCTCGCCCTTGCGCTCGGAATAGTGCTGCTGGTCGCCTCGCTTGCCATTAATGCCGCGCTCATGGGGCTACGGCAGCGCATCGGAGAGCCCGCTCATGGCTGAGCGCCGCGTCATCCCCCTCGCCCGCCCGGAGGTGGAAGGGACCGAGCCCGGCATCGCGGTGCAGGGCCTCCACCTCGCACTCGGCGGGCGCGCGTTGCTGCGCGGTGTGGATCTGTCGCTGGGGGCCAACGGCATCACCGCGCTGCTCGGCCCCAACGGCGCGGGCAAGAGCCTCCTGCTACGCGCGATTGCAGGGATGATCCGCCCGGATCTGGGCGACATCTACCTTGCCCCGCGCCTCGCGCGCCCCGCGCTGGTGTTTCAAAAGCCCGTGCTGTTGCGCCGCTCCGCGCGGGCCAATCTTGCACATGCGCTCAAACTGGCGGGCCTGCCTCGCGCCCTGCGCGCACCTCGCGTGGCGCAGCTGCTCGAACAATGCGATCTCACCGCCCTTGCCACGGCCCCGGCCCGCACGCTCTCGGGCGGCGAGCAACAGCGGCTGGCCATGGCCCGCGCCCTCGCCGCCGACCCTGCCCTGTTGCTACTCGATGAGCCCACCGCCTCGCTGGACCCGAAGGCGACCGCAGCGATTGAGGCAATCACCCTGCGGGCCGCCGGCAACGGGGTAAAGGTGCTTCTAGTCACCCACGACCGCGCGCAGGCCGAGCGGCTGGCCGGTGATGTGGCCTTCCTCCACGAAGGGCGTGTGGCCGAGCACGCCCCCGCCTCCCGCTTCTTTTCTGCCCCTGCCTCGCCTCAGGCGCAGGCCTATCTTGAAGGACGACTCATCCTGTGACTTCGCTGATCCGCCCCCTCCTCGCCGCCCTCCTGCTCGCCGCTGCCCCCGTTTCTGCCCAGCAGAGCCACCTGACCGTTCAGAGCACCACCTCCACGCAAAACTCGGGGCTCTACGAGCACATCCTTCCCATTTTCGAAGCCTCCTCCGGCATTGACGTGCGCGTGGTTGCCGTTGGCACCGGGCAAGCGCTTAAGAACGCAGGCAATTGCGACGGCGACATGCTCATCACCCACGCCAAAGCCGCCGAAGAGACCTTTGTGGCCGAGGGCAAGGGGCTGGCGCGGCATCCGCTCATGTATAATGATTTCGTGCTTGTTGGCCCAAAGGCAGACCCGGCTGGCGCGGCGGGCGAAGATATCGTCGTCGCCCTCACCCGCATCGCCGAGGCGCAGGCCGCCTTCGCCTCCCGCGCCGACGACAGCGGCACCAACAAGGCCGAAAGGGCGCTCTGGGCGGCAGCGGGCACCGACCCAACACAAGGCTCCGGCGCGTGGTATCTTGAAACCGGCTCCGGCATGGGCGCCACCCTCAACCTTGGCACGGCGCAAGGGGCCTATGTGCTAACCGACCGGGCGACTTGGGATACCTTCGCCAACAAGGGCGACTTCGAGATTCTCGTTGAAGGCGATCCCCGGCTCTTCAATCAATACGGCATCATCATCGTCAACCCCGCCGCCTGCCCCGCCACCCGGATCGACGAGGCACAAAGCTTTGCCCGCTGGCTCCTTGGCCCCGAGGGACAAAACGCCATCGAGGCCTTCGCCCCCAACGGCAAACAGCTGTTCTTCCCTAATGCCAGCGAATGAAAGCTGCCGATCAATGGGCTGTCGCACTGATCCCTTGGCATGACTTGGTGGCAGAGGCATCGCGCGCGCAGGCCGCAAAAGCCCCTACCCGCCCCTCAGCCTCTGGAAGTCACTCGTCCTCGTCGCGCCCCTTGAAGCCGGTCGCGACCACGAACTTCTCGGAACTATCGGCGCGGCTGGCGCCCGGCTTGACGTTTACAACCTTGGTAAAGCGCTTCTTCAGCAGCTTCTGAAGCTCCCCTTCCGCGCCGCCGGCCAACACCTTGGCCACAAAAGTGCCGCCCTTGGCCAGCACGTCAAAGGCCAGATAGCCCGCCGCCTCGCAGAGCGCGATGATGCGCAAATGGTCTGTCTGCTTGTGGCCCGAGGAGGCGGCGGCCATGTCGGACATCACCACATCGGCCTCGCCACCAAGCCAGGCCTTCACCGTGTCATCCGCGCCGTCTTCCATGAAGTCCAGCACGTGCAATTCGGCCCCGGCAATCGGCTCGACCTCCTGAAGGTCCACCCCAATGATCCGCCCCTGCGCCTTGCCGCTCTTCTCGCCAAGCGCGTTGATCCGGGGCACCGCCACCTGACACCACCCACCGGGCGCGCAGCCAAGGTCCACCACCCGCGCACCGGGCACGAGAAACCGATACTTGTCGTCCAGTTCCATGATCTTGAAGGCCGCGCGGCCTCGATAGCCCTCGCGCTTGGCGCGTTGCACGTAGGGGTCGTTCAACTGCCGCTCAAGCCAGAGCGTCGACGACAGTTTGCGCCCGCGCGCAGACTTCACCTTCACACGAAGGTCGCGCATCCCCCGTCCGGAGCTGTTCTTACCTGTGGGTTTCTTGGCCATGATTGCGGGTTAGCGTGGAGTCCGGGCTGGCGCAAGTTCCGTCGATCGGTGGGGGTCTCCCACCCTCAGGGCAGGCAGTAAGGTGGGAGCCACCCCGCCAGCCGTCAAAACGGCCCGTCCTCCAGCACCCCATCCGCGCTCATCTGGGCATACAGCAGGCCCTCGCGCAGCCCCCGGTCGGCCACAGAGAGCCGGTCGGTCGGCCAGGCCCGCATCAGTGCCTGCAGAATCGCTGCGCCCGACATGATCAGCGCCTGCCGATCCCGCCCGATGCGCGGATCGGCCCGCCGCCCGGCATCGCCCAGCATCAGATATCCCCGGATCACCGAGTCGATCTGGGTCGATGTCATTCGCAGCCCATCCACCTTGTTGCGGTCATACCGGCGCAGACCAAGGTGGGAGGCGGCAACCGTGGTCACCGTGCCGGAGGTGCCGATAATCTGAAAGCCCTCGCGCCCCACACCGGCCTGATAGGGGGTGAACTCGGCCAACATGTCCTCAAAATAGCAAGACATCAGCGCAAACCGCGCGCCATCCCCTTTCACGTCACGAAACTGGTCGCGCAGGGTCGCCACGCCGAGCGGGATCGAGATCCAATCCACCACCTTGGCGGCGGCAAACGGCCCCGGCTCGGCAACGAAACCCTTGTGCAGCCGCATGATCGCCTTGGGCCGGTCGGCACGCGGCACGCGGGAAATGTCGATCCAGACCAACTCGGTCGAACCACCGCCGATATCGACAACCAGCAGCTGCTCGGTGCGGGTCGAAACCAGCGGCGCACAGCTGACAACGGCAAGGCGGGCCTCTTCCTCAGGCTGGATGATCTCCAACTCTAGGCCCGTCTCGCGCCGCACCGCCTCGATCAGCTCAACCCCGTTTTCAGCGCGGCGACAGGCCTCTGTCGCCACCAGCCGCATCCGCTCAACCCGGTGCTTCTGAAACTTCTTGCGGCAGATTCGCATCGCCTGCACCGTCCGCCCCATCGACGCACGGCTGATCCGGCCAGAGGCCTCAAGCCCCTGCCCCAGTTGGACAGACTTCGAAAAGCTGTCAATCACGTGGAACTGGCTGCCCTTTGGCTGGGCCACCAGCATCCGGCAGGAATTGGTGCCAAGGTCCAGCGCCGCATATGTGGCAACTGGGTCGGCAACCGGCGGTGCAGGTGGTTCGACCGCTTTGGGGAACGCGCCCGCACCAGTGGGACGCTTCGCGGGCATGACGCCCTCCATTTCGAGTTGGCTCCAGCGTAACGCCCATTGCGTGCCGATAGCAACTGTTTTGCCGGGGCGCAGCCACCTCATGATTAACATGAAATTTTTGGCACCCCTCCCGCCTTTAACCACACCGCAACCCCCGGTAGGATCGAATGCGACGGGCGCTTGTCGTTTCCGCTTCTCACCATGTCGAAATTCGCGCGTGGGCAGGCGGTGATTCCGCGTAGACGGGATTTGAGAGGTGCCCATTTGGGCAAGCGAAGGGACGGGCTGAATGGCCGAAATCACCGTGGTTTACTGGCGGGACATCCCCGCACAGGTCATCGTCGGCAAGGGCCGGCGCGGATCCAAAGCGGTGCTGCCCGAGCGCTTTGAGCAGGCGATTGACCGTTGTGCCATGAAGATCGGCGCGAAAGACAGCGATGCCTACCTCTCGGAGTGGCGCAAGGTGCCCTCGGGCACGGCAGAGGGTGACCCCGATGCCGTGGCGAAGGAAACCGCCGAGCGTCTGGACAGCGAGCATGGGCCGGATGTGATCCGCGTCCTGATCGCGAATGATGGCTGGGCCAAATCGGCCTGACATGATCCGTTTCTGGGAGCGCGCCATGAACATCCTCAACTTCCGCCGCAAGAGCCCCACCCCGCAAACCGGCGACGTGGCAGGCTACATTCAGGGCTACTCGATCGAGGTGATGCCGCGCACCGCCGAGAAGGTGGAGGATTTCCGCGCACTCCTGCCCAAGGGCACCCGGGTTTACATCGCCCATATCGACGGCACCCCGATTGATGACATGGTGGCCACTGCCGCCCGGATCGCCGATGAGGGTTTCGAGGTGATGCCCCACTTCCCGGCGCGGATCATCCCCGATGCCGCCACGCTGGAAGACTGGATCGCCCGCTATCAGGGAGAGGCCGGTGTGACCGAGGGCCTGCTGCTCGGCGGCGGGATCAGCACACCCCACGGCGAATTCTCCGACTCCATGCAGCTGATGGAAACCGGCCTGTTTGACCGCGCCGGCTTCAAGCGCCTGCACATCGCTGGCCACCCCGAGGGCAACCGCGACATTGACCCGGACGGCGGCGTTAAGAACGTCATGCAAGCCCTTCGTTGGAAACAGAAATTTGCCGAACGCACAGATGCCGAAATGGCCATTGCCACCCAGTTCTGCTTCGAGGCGGACCCGGTGGTGCAATGGGCCGATGATCTTGCCGCCGAAGGCATCACCCTGCCGATCCACATCGGCATCGCGGGCCCGGCCAAGCTGCAAACCATGATCAAATTCGCCATCGCCTGCGGTGTCGGCCCCTCCTTGCGCGTGCTGCAACGCCGCGCGAAGGATGTGACCAAGCTGGTCATGCCCTTCGAACCGTCCGAGGTGCTCTCCGGCCTTGCCGCTGCCCGCGCCGAGGGCCGCGCCACCAATATCGAACAGGTCCACTTCTTCCCGCTCGGCGGGATCAAGACCTGCGCCACATGGGCCGCCGAGAACGGCGCGCCTGCGACTGCCCAAACCGCCTGACCCCACAGAAAGAGCCACATGACCCGCACTGTCATCGAGTCCAAGACCAAGACCGTTACCATCGGCTTCGACGAGCCCTTCTGCGTGATCGGCGAGCGGATCAACCCGACGGGCCGCAAGAAGCTGGCCGCCGAGCTGGAGATGGACGATTTTTCCACCGTCGAGCGCGACGCACTGGAGCAGGTCGCCTGCGGGGCAACGGTGCTGGATGTGAACTCGGGCGCCGTCTTCACCAACAAGATGGCCGAAGACCCGCGCTACGCCGATAACAACTTCGTCGAGCCAATGCTGATGAAGCAGCTGATCGAAAAGGTGCAGGCCGTGGTCGACGTGCCGCTCTGCATCGACAGCTCGGTGCCCGGTGCGCTGGAAAACGGCCTCGAAATGGCCGAGGGCCGCCCCCTGCTCAACTCGGTGACGGGCGAGGAAGAACGCCTCGAACTCGTGCTGCCGCTGGTTAAAAAATACAACGTTCCGGTGGTGGCGATCTCGAATGACGACACCGGCATCAGCGAAGACCCCGAGGTGCGCTTCGCGGTTGCCAAGAAGATCGTCGAGCGCGCCGCCGACTTTGGCATCCCAGCGCATGACATCGTGGTCGACCCCCTCGTCATGCCCATCGGGGCCATGGCGACCGCCGGGCATCAGGTCTTCACCCTCGTGCGCCGCCTGCGTGACGAGCTCGGCGTCAACACCACCTGCGGCGCCTCCAACATCAGCTTCGGCCTGCCCCATCGCCACGGCGTCAACGCAGCCTTCCTGCCAATGGCGATCTGCGCAGGCATGACCTCGGCCATCATGAACCCCGTGCGCGCCGTCGAAATGGAAGCCATCCGCGCCGCCAACCTGCTGATGAACCACGACCCGAACGGCGGCGCGTGGATCGGCTTTTCCCGCATCCTTGACGCGGTGGAAGGCGGCGAGAGCTTTGCAGAGGCGT
Organism: Oceanicola sp. D3; assembly: GCF_006351965.1. Lineage (NCBI taxonomy): Bacteria > Pseudomonadati > Pseudomonadota > Alphaproteobacteria > Rhodobacterales > Roseobacteraceae > Oceanicola > Oceanicola sp. D3. The sequence continues at coordinate 1,906,387 of NZ_CP040932.1, read as the reverse complement.
CCAAAGCAGCTTCCGCAAGCGGCACGGGCCGTGGCGGGCGTCGTCGGCGGCGCGCCTGAGCGGGATTTGATGCAAGTTTTCAGGGCTAAAACACCCACGGCGGCAGGCACGGTTAACCGCCCGTTAGCTCTTGAGGCGCAAGTTAGACACCATGGACATGGGGGGCCGCATCGCCTTCGTCGCCCAGAACGGGCCTGCACTTCACCCCCGCACCGCTCAGCTGTGTCTGACCGGGGGCAATGCGGCCCACTCTGGCTTGCTCCCTCATTCCACAGCGGCCTCTTGCCACCGCCCTCGAAAATTTCCAAGCTCGGCCGCGATGAAAGATGCACGCTCCTCCACCGCCACTCTTGCCATCGTCGGGGCGGTCATTCTGCTGGTTGGTGCTCTGCTGGCCGTTGCGGTGCCGCAGATCATCAATTGGCTCAACCGGCCACCCTTTACCCGCGAAGCCCTGCACCTGCCCTATCGCTGGAGCCACGAAGGCACGGAATTCGAGGCCAACATGTACATCGGCCGCTGCAGCCTGGACGTGACCCTCGAAGTGCTTTCTCCACCCGAGCGGCGCGGCGAGGGGCGCGAGCACCGGATGATCATGGCCGAACTGTCGCCGGCTCGGCTCGTGACCGCGCCCGAAGCGCCGATGGGGCTTTCGGCGGCCATACTGACCTCGCCCCGTCTGCATCATCAGGAGGTCCACAGCTGCCGCACGGCCAACGATGCCCCCTGCCCGGAGGAGGTGGCTCGCGCCGTCATTCCGGTTCCGCCGCAGGCGCTGGCGCAGGCCGAGGCACTGTTGGCCGCGCTCAATCGCCAGCTCGACCGCTGCGCAAGCCCGATCTAATCCGCCCCTTGCCAGACGGTCCCCAAGCGGGCATCCAAGGGCCGTCCGCCCGGAGGCCCGCCGCGTGAAAATCGCCATCCTTTCAATCTCTGCCCTGTTCGTCCTCGGCGTGGTCGCCGCGCTGGCCCTCGGCCTTGCGCGCCGCAGCCAAACAACCGGCACGGGCGAAGACGAGGCCTTTCCCACCCAGTGGAGCGCCGGGCAGTTCACCTACCAGACCGACTATACCTTGGCCAAATGCGAGTTGAGGATCACAACGCAAGTGATTGACCCAAAAGGGTTTGAGGCTGAAAACCGCGTGCTCATCGCCCCGCTCACCGCGCTGGACCCGGAGCGCATCGAAACCACCTCGCGCAACCCCGTGCTCGGCCTGCCCGGCCTGCTCACCTTCCACACCCGCCCCGGCGCTCAGGTGCGTTGCGAGCTGCTCGCGGGCGGTCCTTGCCCCACCGCCAGCCGCGACAAGGCCGAGCTTCAGCTGCCCCCCTTCTGGGCCGACCGGCCCGATGACCTCTCCCGCCTGATCCGGGCCGAAATTGACGGATGTATTGCCCAATGACAGACCCCCTCGTCATCTTCACCCCATCCGGCAAACGCGGTCGGGTGCCCGCCGGAACATCGGTGCTTTCGGCCGCCCGCAAACTCGGCGTCGATCTCGACTCCGTCTGCGGCGGGCGCGGAATCTGCTCGAAATGCCAGATCAGCCCGGGATATGGCCAGTTTTCCAAGCATGGCGTGACAGTGGCCGAAGACGCGCTCTCGGACTGGAATGATGTTGAAGCGCGGTACGAAAGGGTGCGTGGCCTCAAGCAGGGTCGCCGCCTTGGCTGCCAGGCCCAGATCAACAAAGACGTCGTGATCGACGTGCCGCCCGAGAGCCAGGTGCACAAGCAGGTGATCCGCAAGAGCGCCGGCACCCGCGCCATTCAAATGGATCCGGCCACCCGGCTCTACTTGGTTGATGTTGAAGAGCCCGACATGCACGCGCCAACCGGCGACCTTGAGCGGCTCAAGGCAGCGCTAGAGAAAGCATGGTCAATCAAAGGCTTGCAGGTTGCACCTGAACTCCTGCCTCAACTTCAACCCACGCTGCGCAAAGGCAACTGGCAGGTCACCTGCGCCGTGCATGACCCGGGCGATGCGCCGCGCCTCCTCGCCCTCTGGCCCGGGTTTCACGAAGGGCCGCTGCACGGGTTGGCGATTGACCTTGGATCAACCACCATCGCGGCCCATCTCTGCGATCTCGAAACCGGCGCGGTGCTGGCCTCCTCCGGTGTGATGAACCCGCAAATCCGCTTCGGCGAAGACCTGATGAGCCGGGTCTCTTACGCCATGATGAACCCCGGCGGCGACAAGGAGATGACCGAGGCTGTCCGCTCTGCCCTCGCCGACCTTGCCCGCGCCTGTGCCGCAGAAGCCGGGATCGAGCCGGACACGATCTTCGAGATCACCCTCGTCTGCAACCCGGTCATGCATCACCTCGCGCTTGGCATTGATCCGGTCGAGCTGGGCCAGGCCCCCTTCGCGCTCGCAACCTCCGACGCGATGGAACTGCCCGCCGCCACCCTCTTGCCCGGCGCCATCCACCCCGCCGCCCGCGCCTTCGTGCTGCCCTGCATCGCCGGGCACGTCGGGGCGGATGCCGCCGCCGTGGCGCTCTCGGAGGCCCCGCACAAGGCCGAGGAGCTGACCCTCATCGTCGATGTCGGCACAAACGCCGAGATCCTGCTGGGTGACAAGCGCCGCGTGCTGGCCTGCTCCTCCCCCACCGGCCCGGCCTTCGAGGGGGCACAGATCAGCTCCGGCCAACGAGCCGCGCCCGGGGCCATCGAGCGCGTCGAGATAGACCCGGCCACCAAGGAGCCGCGCTTCAAGGTCATCGGCTGTGATCTCTGGAACACCGAAGACGGGTTTGACCTTGCCGTGGCAACCACCGGCATCACCGGCATCTGCGGCTCCGGCATCATCGAGGCCGTGGCCGAAATGCGCATGGCCGGCCTGCTCGACCGCTCGGGACTGATCGGCTCCGCCGAGGCCACCGGAACGGACCGGATCACCCCCCAGGGCCGCACCTATGAATATCTCATCCAAGATGGCACCGCCGAGGGCGGCCCGCGCATCACCGTCACCCAGGGCGACATCCGGGCGATCCAGCTCGCCAAGTCGGCGCTCTACGCCGGCGCCCGGCTGCTGATGGACGAGCTGGGCGTGGATGAAGTCGGCCGGATCGTGTTGGCCGGGGCCTTCGGGGCGCATATCAGCCCCAAGCACGCGATGGTGCTGGGCATGATCCCCGATGCGCCGCTGGACAAGGTGACGAGCGCGGGCAACGCCGCCGGCACGGGCGCACGCATCGCGTTGCTCAACCGGGGTGCGCGGACAGAGGTGCAGAAGATCGTGCGCGAGATCACCAAGGTCGAAACCGCCATCGAGCCCCGCTTTCAGGAGCATTTCGTGGCCGCCAACGGTATCCCCCATGCCGCCGCGCCCTTCCCCGAGCTGGCCAAGGTGGCCCCCCTGCCCGACCCGTCCTTCAACACCGGCGGCAGTGGTGAAAGCGGCGGGCGCAGGCGGCGTCGCAGGGGCTGAACCGCCCGAAATCGCGGGTTTTGGGAACATGACGGGCTTTGTCATTGGTAAAGCGCCGACCACTCCCCCATATCTGTTTCATCGCAGCAAAGAGCGATTGTAGTGAAACATTTTCAAGGAGTTATCCCGATGACCAAGACCTTTATCACCGCCCTCACCGCCCTCACCCTCGCCGCCGCCCCGGCGCTTGCCTCCGGCACCGGCTCTGGCTCTGGCACCGGCTCCACCTCGAACATCAAGGAGCGCGGCACGATCTCGGGCACCAAGGACGTGGTGAAATCTCCCACCCGCGACGGCATGAAGCTCGACGGCATGCCCGGCGAAGACTGAGTTCTCCCTCCGGCGGCTGACGGGCGGCATTCCCCCAGTCATCCTCCCCTGAATGGCCCGACATCTCCGCGGGCCGGGGGATGCACCCCGCGCCGGACCTTGCGGGGTGGAGCGTGGCAGGTCAGGCCCTGCCCCTCCGCCCCGCCTCTTTTTCCAACCTTGACGACGCCCCCACCGAGACGTATCTCAGCCTTCGCGGCGGGTATGATGTAATGGTAGCCTGTCAGCTTCCCAAGCTGAACGCGCGGGTTCGATTCCCGCTACCCGCTCCAGCCCTCCCCCGGCTCCCCTTAACGCTTTTTTAACAGATTTCTCGCAACCGCCGGCGTGCGGCTACTGCTACCCTCTGTCCTGCGCCGCAACTGATTTCAGCGGCGCGTTGCCAATTTTGATCAACAGGACAGATAACATGACCAGGATTTCCCTGACCCTCCCCACCCTTCTCGCGCTCTCTGCCCCCGCCATGGCCGGCGATGTGCTGATTCAGCGCTGCAACGCCCATGTCGGCGGCGGCAAATATGTAAGTGGCCTCTGGGTGACAACCGCCCAAGGGCGCAGCTATCACCCCTCCGGGGCTGCCGGGCTTTCTGAAAATGCCACCTACTCCCGCGACAAGGCGCTGACATGGTTGGCCACACAGATGCCGATCAACCCCGCCCGCACCGTCTATTCGAGCGGCTGTAACCCCAAGGTCGATCACCCCACCCGGGCAGAGCCCGCACCGGCCGAAGTGGTCGCCGCGGTCGAGGTGGAAGAGCCGGTCGAAGTAACGGTTGAAGAGAGTGAAAATATCCGCGCCGAATGAGGCGCATCGCCCCGGCTGCGTCGCAGGCCGGGGCAGAATGGCTCACCGCCGCATGCGGATATAATCCACCAGCATCCGGGTGCTGTCATCCTTGTCTGCCCCGTCGGCCTCACCCGCCACAACGGGCTGCAGCGCCAGCGCCAGTTCCTTGCCCAGTTCCACGCCCCATTGGTCAAAGCTGTTGATGCCCAGGATAGCACCCTCCACGAAGACCCGATGCTCATAGAGCGCGATGATCATGCCCAACACCTCTGGCGTCAGCTCGGGGTAGAGCAGCATGGTGGAGGGGCGTGAGCCGGGGAAGACACGGTGGCGCGCCTGCCGCTCCAGCTCCTCGCCTTCAAAGCCCTTGGCGGCCATCAGCGCGGTGGCCTCCTTAAGTGACCGCCCGTTCATCAGCGCCTCGGCCTGAGCGAGACAATTGGAGATCAGCAACTCATGCTGATGTGCCAACTCGCTCTCATGCCCCCGCGCGGCAACCATGAACTCGCAGGGCACCACACCGGTGCCCTGATGGATCAGCTGATAGAAAGCGTGCTGCCCGTTGGTGCCCGGCTCGCCCCAAACCACGGGGCCGGAGGGCACCTTCAGTTTCTCGCCATCCATCCGCACCCGCTTGCCGTTGCTCTCCATCTCCAACTGCTGGAGGTAGGCCGGAAGCCGCGCCAGCCGCTGATCATAGGGCAGCACCGCGCGGGTGGGGTAGCCGCACAGTTGGTGGTGCCAGATGCCAACGAGGGCAAGCAGCACCGGCAGATTTTCTTTGAACTCGGCGGCGCGGAAGTGCCTGTCCATCGCCTGCCCGCCGCGCAGGAAGGCCTTGAAGCCCGTCGGCCCGATCGCCAGCATCAGCGAAAGCCCGATCGGCCCCCAAACAGAGTAGCGCCCCCCCACCCAATCCTCGAAGCCGAAAACCCGCTCGGGCGGGATGCCAAAGGCCGCCGTCTTCTCAAGGTTGGTCGAGAGCGCGGCAAACTGCGCTTTCGGGTCGCCCCCGCCCTCGCTCATCCACGCCTTTGCGGTGGCGGCGTTGGTCATGGTTTCGATGGTGGTGAAGGTCTTTGAGGCCACAATCACCAGCGTGCGCTTGGGGTCGAGCCCGCTGAGCGTGTCGTGCACATCGGCCCCGTCCACATTGCTCACGAAGTGGGTGCACGGCCCGTCGTGGTAGGGCGCGAGCGCAAGGCAGGCCATCGCAGGGCCAAGGTCAGAGCCGCCGATCCCTATGTTGACCACATCGGTGATCCGCCCGCCCGCACCCGCAAAGCGGCCCTCGCGAACCTCATCGGCAAAGGCCTCCATCCGCCCGAGCACCTGTTTGACGCCCGGCATCACATCGGCCCCGTCCACCATCACCGGGCCGCCGTCGATGTTGCGCAGCGCGGTGTGCAGCACGGCGCGGCCCTCGGTGTCGTTGATCTCAGCACCGGCAAACATCGCATCGCGCTTGGCCGCCACGCCCGCCTCCTCGGCGAGTTGCATCAGCAGCCAGAGCGCCTCGGTGTCGATCGAGGTCTTGGAGAAGTCAAAAAGCATGTCGCCAAAGCGGGCCGAGAAGTTCTTGGCCCGGTTGGGTGTGGCGAAAAGCTTGGCGATGGGACGGCGGGCATGTTCAGCCTGATAGGCCTTGAGTTTCTCCCACATGGGTTCTCGTCCTTCTTTCAATCCGCCTTACGGCCTCTATTGCGTCAAATAAGTGCAGGAAGGCTTAACGCCCCCCGTTCACGGTGCCCAATGCACCGTGGCATCACCCAAAACCGCGCGCACCGGCGCCTCCTCCACCGAGAGTCCGCGCGCACGATGCAGCGCGGCCAGCTTGGCCTCTCCGGTGATGAGAATATGGGTCGAGAGGGCGCCCTGCAGCACCGGTGCCGAGAGGGTGATGCGCGGCTCATCGGCCGCCTCGGCCCGCATCGGAAGCAGCACCGGCGCATCGTCCGAGAGCGCCTCGCTCAGCCGGTCCGCACCGGGGAAGAGCGAGGCCGTGTGCAAATCCGCCCCCATCCCCAGCAGCAGCACAGAGATCGGCAGATGTGGCTTGATCCCCTCGGCCAACGCCTCCATCGCATCTTCTGGCCGCTCGGCCTCGGCATAGAGCGGCACGTAGTTTGCTGCCTCCGCCGGGCCGGTCAACAGCCGCTGCCGGATCAGCCGGGTGTTGGAGCGGGGGCTGTCTTCGGGCACCCAGCGCTCGTCATTCAGAAAAACCGTCACCCGGCTCCATTCCAGCGATGTGCGCCCCGCCAGCATGTCAAAAACCGGCCCCGGCGTTGTGCCGCCGGGCACGCAAAAGCTGGCCTGCTCATGGGTTTCCAATGCCATCGTCAGCTCCGATGAGATCTGGTCGGCCAGATCCATCATCAACATCTCGGAGTCTGGATATTCGCGCAGTTTCATACCTTGATATCCCGCCACTTGCGCCCGTCCCGGTGCATCAGCGCCAGCGCATCCTCCGGCCCGGTGCTGCCCGCGTCATAGGTCTTTGGCACGTCATGCCGGTTGATCCAGCCCTCGATGATCGGATCGGTCCAAGCCCAGGCCGCCTCCACCTCGTCGCCCCGCATGAAGAGCGTTTGGTTGCCCCGGATCACATCCATGATCAGCCGCTCGTAAGCGTCGGGCACATCCTCGGCATCCGGGCCGAGCGCATCGGCAAACGACATGTCGAGAGGCACATCCATCAGGCGCATGCCCCCCGGGCCGGGCTCCTTGATGGTGACGCCAAGCTCCATGCCCTCATTGGGCTGCAGGCGGATCGTCAGGATATTGCGGTGCAGCCCGGCCTCGGGGCCGAAGATCGAATGCGGGGCATCCTTGAACACCACGGCAATCTCACTTGCCCGCGCCTTCAGCCGCTTGCCGGTGCGCATATAAAATGGCGTCCCCGCCCACCGCCAGTTGGAGATGCCCACCTTCATTGCCACGTAGCTCTCGGTGCGGCTGCGCGGGTCTTCCACGTCTTCGCGGTAGCCGGGGCCGTCAGGGCCCTCGTCATACTGGCCACGAACGATGTGATGGGGGTCCACCTCATCCAGAGCGCGGATCACCTTCAGTTTCTCGTCGCGCACCGCATCCGGGTCAAACTTTGCGGGCGGCTCCATCGCGATCAGGCAGAGCAGCTGCATCAGGTGGTTCTGCACCATATCGCGCATCGCGCCCGACTTGTCATAGTAGCTGCCGCGCCCGCCCACGCCGACCGTTTCGGCCACGGTGATCTGAATGTGATCAACATATTGGCTGTTCCACAGCGGCTCGAAGAGCATGTTGCCAAAGCGGACAGCCATCAGGTTCTGCACCGTCTCTTTGCCAAGATAATGGTCGATCCGGTAAATCTGGGTTTCGTCGAAATGCGCAGCCAGATCGGCATTCAGCGCCTTGGCCGAAGCCAGATCATGTCCAAAGGGCTTTTCAACCACGATGCGGCTGCGCTCGGTGGCAATCCCGTGGCTCTTTAGCCGCTCGGCCAGATCACCAAACAGGCTCGGACCGACCGAGAAGTAATAGGCCCCGATCACACCGGGCCGCATCTTGCCTTTCAGCTCTTCCCAACCAGCCTCGCCACGCGCGTCGATCGCCACATAGTCGAGCCGGTCCAAAAAGTCGCTCACCCCGGCCACATCGCTGGCGTGCTTGGGGTCGCCAAACTCCTCGATCGCCTCCTTGACCATCTGCTGATAGCCCGCGCGGTCTAGGTCGGAGCGGGCCGCGCCGATGATCCGGGCTTCCGCAGGCATCTGCCCCGCAGCCATGCGCCGATAGAGCCCGGGCAGGATCTTGCGCCGCGCAAGGTCGCCCGTGCCCCCGAAAATCACCAAGTCGAACGGATCGACGGGAATGACGCGTGATACCATGGGATCTCCCTGCGGAACGGTGCCTTTTGGGTGGCGTTAGCGCTAACGGCCTCGGTTTATCCGCAGACCTCACCAAAGTCTAGCACCCTGCCCCGGTCCGACAACCCGCGAGATGGCGGCAAGCGGTGCTACAGGAAGACAGACGCCGCACTGGGCAATCCGCAGGTTGAAAGACCTCGCCACAGGCAGTCGGTCAACTTTTGCCTACAGGCCCCGGCGCAAACGCCACGCAAGGCCCCACATCATTGCGCCCCTTTCGCCCTCGCCGCCCTGCTGCTAGAAGCCGCCACGTTGATGAGTGGCAGGGACCGGACGCCAGAGCATGATCGAACAAAAGACCCTCTCCGACGGCCTCCCTCTCGGTCAGTCCACCGATGTGGACCGCAAGCTGCCGCCCACGCTGGAACGGCTGCTCTTTACCAAGGATACCCGCCTTTTCGCAGTGCTTGATGCCGCCCGGCTGCCCGCGCTGCAATCCATCATCGAAAATCTGGAGCTGGACAGCCGCTGCCTGTTCTTCGGTGACCTTGCCGAAAGCGCAGGCGAGGCCGCGCCGTGGCTGGTCGAACTGCCAAAGGACTGCCCCCTGCTCTTCCGCCTGCTCACCGATGCCGGGCCAGAGGGCGGCACCGTGCTGGGCCACTGGCGGGCCGAGCCGGGCATCCTGCTGCGCACCAGCGGGCTCGACATCGACGGCCTCCGCCGCCACCTGCGTCGCCTGATGCGGGTGCAGGATGAAGACGAGCGCTGGTATTTCCTGCGGTTCTGGGAGCCACGCTCCATGGCCACTTATCTCGCGGGTCTCACCGACCGCGCCGAAACCGTGGCCCGCTGGGTCTTCCCGCGTGAAACCGGGCAGATCGACCTCTTCGCTCTTCCCTATCTCAAGGATGGCACAACGCCCGTGCTGCAAGCCTTCCGCCCCCACCCCGACCTGCCCGAAGAGCGCAAACACTACGGTATCTTCACCCTCTCCGAGCGCGATATTTCGTCCTTCGCTGCGTTGCGCTGGAAGCGCGATTGCGAGGGCATCGCCGAGCGCCTGCGCGCCACCTTCCCCGAGCCCGCCGAGGCGCATCAGGGGGCCGCGCTCAACGGGCTGTGCGACGATGTCATGCGGCGGATGCACGGCTACGGGCTGCGCCACCTCGCCGCGCTCTTCTCCTGCTGCGCATGGGAGCTGCACTTCGGCCCGCAGTTCGAAACCCGCGACCCAACCGGCAAAGCCGCCCGGATCCTCGCAGATGACGCCCCGCCCGAGCTGCGCTTCACCCGGCTTTCCAAGCACATGGAAGCCTTGGAGGCGCAAGGCGCTTTCAACGCGGCCTGAGCCAGCGCGCGCTACTTGGCCTTGCCGGCCTCGTTCCAGTAGATCACCCGCTTGAACCCCGACGCGCCATTGGGGGCCGGCGTAGGGGCCATGCCGATGCTGTCATAATTCGAAGACATGTGCCCGAACTTCCGCAGCGCCGTGCGCTTCATTGCCTCTGACGGGCGGCCTCCCGCGCGCAGGATCGTCGCCATTGGCTGCAAATCCCCCGGAATGGTGTAGGCCTCCGTGCCCGGCAGCCCGTCCAGCGGAACCGAGGCGGCAAGCGCCTTGTCATGCATGATCGCCAGCGCGATACGCGACAGGCCAAGCTGCACCTCGCGCTTCAGCCATGCGCCTGTCGTGTAGGTGTAAGTCTTCGAAACCAGCCCCGCGAGGCCCGGCGTGCGCCGTTCGATGATCTGGCTCGGCTCGTTGCGCAAGGCCCCCTGCGGGTCGCCCGGCTCAATCCAGCCCTCGCTGACATAGAAGCTCTCCAGCGAGGTCCGCTCCCGAAGCGCCCGCGCCGCATCAACCGCCCGCGCTGCCTCGGCCTGCTCGCGGCTGTAAAAGGTGCGGGTGCGGGCGCGTTCCACCAACACCTCATCCTCGGTGCTCGAATAGCCGCCGCCAATGTCAGAATGGGCCCCCGGCAACTCCTGATAGGGGCCGCCGCCCGGGTGGTTGTGGTTGAGCCGAAAGTTGGTGCGATACTCGTGCTCGGCGGTCAGATGCATGATCGCATCCGCCTGCGCCGTCTTCATATGCACGTTCACATCGCCGTTGTCGTCATCCGTCCCGTCCCCGATCGCCGCAACCGTATCGAAGACCCCGACAAAGCGGATGCGCACATTGCGGCCCTCCGGCAGCGAGGCCTTGTTCCCGTTGTAAACGATGTAGCCCTGCCGGAAGCAGTTGACGAAGTACCGTGCCGCCGCAGCGCCCCGGCTAAAGCCGAAGACATCCAGCACCACCTCCTCGGGCTCCACCCCGGGCGACAGCTCCATGATCTTGGTGCCCACGTCGAGGCAGGCGGCATAAACCCGCGATTCCACCCCCGTCGGCCCCATCCCCACGGCCGCGCCATACTTGTTGGTGGGCCACCAGTCGGATTCTCCGGCGGTGGTGCCAATCCCCTGCTTGTAGATCGCCCCACGCTTGATCGCGTAACCGCAACTGTTGCGCGGCCAGCTGGCAGAATCGATGATGTAACGGTCGTGCAGCAGCACAACATTGGAGAGCGCCGAGTTGTAGCTGTCGGAAATCCGGCTCGACGGGCCGCGCACGTTGGCGGCGTTGTTGCCGGTGCCGTCGAAAAACACGCCAATCTCCAGCGTCACCCTCGGGCAGCTCTGCGCCACGGTGCCTGCGGCATTGTCCATCCCGGCAGAGGCTTCGGCGGATCGAGAGGTCACGCTCATCGGGCAGGCTCCGGGCATTCAGTGGTCTCGGGGACGGGCGGGTAGCTATAGCTGAACAGGCGCGCGAGTTTCGGCTCGCTGCCGGTCTCGGCCCGCAGATCGCGGTCGTTGTCCGGCGCGCGCTTGCCGCAGGTGCGGGCAAGGTTTCGTGGCCCGCCCTCGGTCGGCAGCGGGTCACTGGCCACCAGCAGCAGCCCGTTCGGCCCAACGATCACCCCGATCCGCGCCGCACCCGAAGCGCTGCGCTCCAGCGCGCCCATGTCCACGGCGGTCTCTGCCACCCAAGCCCGCCCGCTCAACAGCTCCACCCAGCTCACCCGCACCGGCACCTTGCCGCTGCCACCGCGCCAGCCGAGATACATCGAGTTCTGCGTGCGCGGCTCCATCTCATCAGCATGGCCCGCCATCGCACTGGGGAGCGGCAGGTATTGCCCGCCGTCTAGCGAAACTTCGGTGAAATAGGCGGGCGTGGCGCGATAGGTGCCGCGCGTCAGCTCGATTTCGGAAGGCGCCGCGCCTCCCAGGCACCCCGCCAGCAGTGCCACGGCCAACGCAGCGGCGGCGCGCGTCAGGCGTGCGGCCCGGCGGCTCATGCGGCTGCCCCGATTTCACGAATGTTGAACCGCCGCGTCGCCATATCCGACAGATACCACACCTTCGAAGCCGCCCGCTCCTCCAGCCACTCCGGGTAATGGGCCGCGTAAAGATCTTCAAAGTCCGGGATCGGCTCCGCGCTGGCCGCCGCGCCGGGCGCATAGATCACCATGCGCGGCAAAGGGTCAAAGGCCTCCTGCGCGCGCTCCAGCATCGGCTGTCCTCCGCTATCAACCATGTCCAGCAGCGGACCCTCGGCGGCCAGCCCCCAGTCCAGCGCCACCCGGTCGGGCTGTCTGCGGCTCTCGGGGCGGTGCAGAAAAGGCGCCTCTACAAGGCCCTGCACGACATCAACATAGATCAGCCAGTGGCGCTCGCTCCACAGGAAAAGGTTGCCGAAGGCGGTATGAGCGAAGGCATGCACATCCACCCGACGCTCTTCGGGAAGGCTGAAATCCGGGTCGCCGGAAAAGAGCTTGTCAACCGCGCTGCGCAGCTCGCCGGGCACGCATAGCCGCAAGCCGCCGTCGGCCAGATCGCCCACGCCGTGATCCTCCCAAAGGTCCAGCAGGATCGGCGCAACGCGCCCTTCATGCAGGGTGATCTCGGCAGCCGTGACCGGCGCCCTCATCTCCAAGGGGCCGCGTGCCTCGATCAGAGCGGCCAGTTCCTCTGCCGCCCCCGGAAGCTCACTTCTTCCACTCATGCGCGCACACTCGATCCCTGTATTTGCTCTACCGGAGGTGGCAAAAACTGCCTTGCAGGTCAAGCCCTTGTGCGCAAATCCCGCCCCTTGCCGAACGTCTCGGAGGCAAAGATGAACGTATTTGTCACACCTGCGCCGTTGCCCGAGGGCCGGGCCATGGTCATACTGAAACAAGTTGATTTTATGACCAATTCACAGGAGCCCCGCATGTCCCCTGCCCTGATCCGCCTGTCTCGCGCCACGCTGCTCAGCTTCGCGCTGGCATCACCGGCCTTGGCCCAATCCGCGCCGCCGATGATCGACCAGTCCTCACCCGTCCATGTCGCCGATATCACCGGCACCCTCACCCAAATGGGTTTCAAGGTTTCGCCGATCGACATGAACGCGCCCTGGGCCTTTCTCGCCGAGTACAAAAGCACCAAGATGATCGTGCGCCCCGAAGGTTGCACCCAGGGCAAGGGCTGCCGCTTCATCACCCTCGAAACCCGCTACAACTACCCCACCGCCTTCGAGGCCGCCGACATGGAGGATTTCAACCAGCGCTCCTATTGCTGCAAAATGATCCAGCCCGCGCCCGGCAAGGTGCATATGACGATGACCCTGCCCTTCGGCAAAGCGATGACGGTTGAGTATTTCGTTGAAAGCGTCGCCACCGTCTACGCGATGCACGGGAACGCCTTCAAAATGCTGACAGAGTGGCACGAGCGCGGCCCGCGCACGGCCGCCGCCGCACCGGCCCCCGCAGCCCCCGCCGATGCGCCCAAAGCGCCCGGCCTCGGAATCGGCAAGGCCGACATTGACGCCTCCGCCCCCAAAAACCCGCCCTCGCTTGGCGTCGGCGTGGGCAGCTTCTCGCTGGAGGAACTGATGCGCTGAGGCACGGGCGGGGGCACACACCCCGCCCCGCTCACCGACCCGACCGGCAGCACTCATTCAGCGCGCCGGTCTCGATTTGAAACCAAACCCTTCCCACCGTGCGCCCAGGCCCGGTCCAGCCATTCAAGGAAAGTCCATGTTCCTCCGCCACACCCTGTCCGCCACGGTCCTCACCCTCCTCCTTACCGCGCCACTCGCCGCCGAAACAGCCCCGGCCACCTTGCCCGAGGGGTTCGCCGACATCGCCGCCAAGCACGGCCTCGCCTTCAACCCCGCCGCAGGCACCCTAAGCCCCGGTGGCACAATCACGGCCTATGAGCTGGCGCTGGAAGGAGGCACGCACACCCTGAGGTTCGGCGATTGCGATGAAGCGGGCTGCGCCAGCATCACCATCACCTCGATCCTGCCCAATATTGCCAATCTGGATGGTAGGGCATTCGGAGCCGAGATGAGCACGGGCCGCTACAGCGCCTTCAGCGCCCCACCTCTACACCACCGCATAACCGTCCGAGCCGATAGCCTGCGGATCGAAACCACCTTCAAATCTTCCGAGCCCGATGCGTTGGAAGAGGCCATCGGCCGCTGGCGGCACGGCATCTTGCAGCTCACAGAGCTGCTCGCCACCCCGCGCCCCGACCCGTCAAAGAGCTTGTCCGCCGTCTTCAGCCCCGAGGCACTGACCGAAACACTTGCGGCCCTCGACGCCACCATGAAGCCCGACACCGAAGGCGGCGCACGCCTGCCCGAGACCGAAAAGAGCTTTCTCGTCACCGGCAAAGACTTCTCCTACCTCGCCACCTTCACCGGCTGCCGGGCCGAGGGCTGCACCGGCCTCACCCTACAAGCCGTGGTCGAAAACCCCGGTCGCCTGACCGGGCCGGAGTTCAACGCGATCTACGACGATGGGCAGTTTGCCTTCATCAGCGACACCGAGCTGCCCTACAACGTGCGAGCCAACCTGCGGGTGGTGACAATCAACACCGATGTCTGGCCCGAAATGGCCGAGGATCCAGAGCGGCTAAAGGCCAACCTCGCCACCTTCCACCGCTACATCACCGAGCTGTCCACGGCCCTCGCCGAGGCCCCGCCCGCGCCCGATCCGCTTGAGCAGACGGTGCGCAAGCCGGAGGATGTGGCGCAGCTGATCCGCGCGCTCGGAAGCGATGCCGCCGCCGTCAAAAGCGGGGGCCACCACGTGATCCGCGTACCCGGCAGGGGTGGCCTGATCCTGATCTATTACCAAGGCTGCAAGAACGAGAAAGACCCGGCAGGCTGCCGCTTCCTGTTGCTAACCTCCTCGCGGCGGCTTCTCGAGAAACCAGCCGACGAAGCCATCGCGCGCTACACGGCCCGCAGCTTCTGCTGCAAGGCGGTCTGGTCGGAGGAAGACAAGCGGCTGACGCAAATCATGAGCTTGCCGCTGCGGCCCGGCATCGACGCCGCGCTGATGGACGAAGCCTTGGTGATTTTCCGCTCGCAGTTGAAGCTCTTCGAGCGGGACTTTCCAAAGGCGCAATAGCGAAGGGCCGCGCTGCGGGCCTCACGCCTCCAGTTCGGCATCCCAATACAGGTAGTCCACCCAGCTGTCGTGCAGATAGCCCGGCGGGAAGCGGCGGCCCATGTTCATCAACTCCCCCGCGCTGGGCGGGCGGGGCGGCTTGCGCAGGCTCATCCCGGTCTGCGCAAGCTGGCGCGAGCCCTTGCGCAGGTTGCAGGGTGCACATGCGGCCACCACGTTTTCCCAGCTGGTGCGCCCACCCCGGGCCCGCGGCACCACATGGTCAAAGGTCAAATCCCCCTTCGCCCCGCAGTACTGACAGCGAAATTCGTCCCTCAAAAACAAATTAAAGCGCGTGAAGGCCACGCGCTTTTGGGGTTTTACATAGTCTTTGAGAACGACGACGGAGGGGATCCTGATCTCGGTTGAGGGACTTCGCACCACCTCGTCATATTCGGCGATGATACTCACCCTGTCGAGCCAGGCCGCCTTGATGGCCTCCTGCCACGGCCAGAGAGAAAGCGGATAGTAAGAGAGCGGACGGTAATCGGCGTTCAGCACCAATGCGGGGTGGTGTTTGAGGTTTGTGGGTTCCCTGACGAAAGTCGTCCTGAAGTCACCGTCCATCGTGCCGTCTCTCCGTGCTCGTCTGCCTGTCGTTGCCTGCGTCTCGCGCTCTGTGAGTCTTTCCCCGACTATATCTGGGGTTTTACCCCGCGCAACCCCCGCAACATGCGGTGTGTGTTGGATAAATGGCCCGATTCCGTGACAGGGGCGTGACAGTTATCCACAGCCAGCCGCACCTTGTTTGCTGCAATGCCGCACCCAGCGCGCCAAAGCCCAAGCCCAACTCAACCCCACCGTAGGGTGGGGAATCTGCCCACCATCACGCCCCTGCCAATTCCAGAAACATCCGCAACAGCCCCAATTCCCCGTCCGCGTCCAGCCGCCCCTGCGCCCGCCACGAGATCGAAAGCGCCACCTTCGCCGCCGCCCAGCCCAGCATTTCCGCCTCGCTCACCCCCGCTGCCGGAGCAAACACCGCCGCCAAAGCCCGCGCTCGCGCCGGATCGGCAATGAGCGCCTCCGCCCCCTTCGGATTGCGAAACGCATTGGCAAGGTCAAAGGCCCGCGGCCCCACGATCCCTTTCGCATCAAAGGCCGTCCAGCCACGCGGGCCATCCTTCACGTTGTCATGGTGCAAATCCCCATGCAGAGCGATGTGGTCCCCCGCGCCCTCCATAAGCCGCCGCATCAGCCCCCGCGCCCGCTCCACCGCCGCCCGATCTTCCGCGCCCAGCGCCGGGCCGAACTCCAGCGCAAACAGCGCCCGGCACCAGTCCTCCTCGCTAACAACCCGCGCCCCGGGCCACACCGTCGGCTGCCGCCAAAGCCGCGAGGCCACCTGCGCCAGCAGCCCCGTTGCTTCCCCGTCACGCCCAGCGCGCACCAGATCACCAAGCGACGGCCCGTCGAGCCACTCCATCAGCACCGCGCCCTCCGCACGGGCAAAGAGACGCACCGCACCGTGCTGACGGCGGATCGACAGATACTCCACCCCGCCCGCTTCGTTCGCCATTCCGGGATCATGCCAAACCTTCAGCGCCGCCAGCCCTCTGCCCCGCCGCACCCGCCAGACCCGGGCAATGGCGGTCTCGGTGACGAACTCGGGAGAGGTGACTTCGAATAGCTCGAGCAGAGCGGCGGGCGGCCTCACCGCGTAGGGCGGCACTTGTCCCGCCATTCGAGGACCGTCGTCTTATCCATCCTTCAACAGAAACTCCCGCAGGAAGGCGAAGGCCTGACTCAGGCCCTCGGGCGCGATGCCGTGAGGCGTGCCCTCCATGGTGAAGGTATACACCGGAAAGCCCGCCGCCTTCAGCGCATCCGCCGCCAGCCCCATGCTCTCAAAAGGCACCAGCGGATCCTGATCGCCATGGGCCAGGAGCACCGGGAAGCTGCTCTTCATCTCCGCCTTCAGCCGCTCCGGCTCCAGCAGGCGACCAGAGAAGCCAACCACGCCGGCAAATGGCGAATCCCGGCGCGGGGCGACGTGCAGGCTCATCATCGTGCCCTGCGAAAAGCCAATGAGCGCCACCTGATCGGGCGTCACCCCCTCGGCCTCAAGTACGCCATCGAGAAAGGCGTTCAGATCTTCCACCGACTGCGCCATGCTCGCACCCGCTTCCGCCGCACTGGACCCATCCATCATCGGGATCGGAAACCACTGAAACCCCATCGGATTGTTGCGGCAGGGCTCCGGCGCGTCGGGCGCCAGGAAGAGCGTGTCGGGCATATGCGCCCCCAGCGGCTGGGCCAGCCCAAGCAGGTCATTCCCATCGGCCCCGTAGCCGTGCAGGAAGATCACCACCTGCTTAACCTCACCCGACTGCGGCTCAACCCGCCCCACCTTCAGCTCTCTCGGCGCCATCTACCTGATCCCTTCTCGCTGTTTCGCCACCCGGAAGTAGGCCCATAACAGCCGCGCCGCAACCGCCCGCCACGGGCTCCAGTCCTCGGCCTGCGCGCGCAAAGCCTTCTCCGAGGGCCGCTCCGGCAGGCCGTAGAGCATCCGCGCGGCTTCCTGCAACGCAAGGTCGGCGGGGGCAAACACATCGGCCCGGCCCAGCGAGAAAATCGCGTAAACCTCCGCCGTCCAGCGCCCGATCCCGGGCACCTCCGTGAGCACCGCCACCACCTCCTCGTCAGGCGCACCCCGCAGCGCGGCATAGTCTATCTCCGCTTCCGCCAGCGCCCGGGCATAGCGCACCTTGGGGCGCGAAAGGCCCACCGCGCGCAACTCCTCGTCGCTCGCCGCCCGCACGCGGCCCGGGTGTGCAAAGCCCGCGGCCTCCACCCGCGCCCAAATCGCCGCCGCAGAGGCCACGCTCACCTGCTGGCTGACAATGGCCGAAAGCAGCGCCTCAAAGCCGTCTCCCCTCCGGCGCAGAGGCACCTCGCCGCAGGCCTCCAGCGCATGGGCCAACCGGGGGCAACGGGCGGCAAGCCAGCCCGCGCCCTCGGCCACACAGTCAGATGTTTCAATGATCCGCCCGACGCCCGCACTCACAGCGCCTCGGCCCAGCCCATTGCCGCTTCCAACGTTTCCACCCGCGTCACCCCTTCCGCCTTTGGCGGGCGGGCCAGCATGGCCACCGGCAACCCCATGGCCCGGGCGGCATCCAGCTTGGGCCGCGCACCCTCGCCGCCCGCGTTCTTCACCACCAGCCAATCCACGCCGAGCCGCTGAAACAGCTTCATCTCCGCCTGCGCCGTGAAAGGCGGAACCGAAAGCAAAAACTCCCCCCCCTCAAAGGGAAACGGCCCATCGGCCATGTCGAGTTGACGGCAGATCACGCGGCGCCCCTCAAGGCAAGCAAAGCGCTCCAGCCCGGCTCGCCCGGTTCCAAGGAAAACGCAGGCATTCTGCGGGATCAACGCGCTGCACGCTTCGGGAGCGGCAATCTCCACCCAGTCATCGCCGGGCCGGGCCTCCCAGGGCGGGCGCTCAAAGTGCAGCAGCGGCAGGCCCAGATCACCGGCAATTCTCGCCGTGCGCAGGCTGACCGCTTCGGCATAGGGATGTGTGGCATCCACCACCGCATCGGGCTGCGTCTCCTCAAGGTAGCGCCGAAAGCCCTCGTCGCCGCCAAAGCCGCCAAGCGTGGCGGGCACAGGAAAGTCTCGCCCACGCATCTGGCGGGCCAACCGGATGTCGACATCAAAATCGTCGCGCCAAGCCAGCGCCTGGCCCAGCGCCCGGCTCTCACCGCTGCCAGCAAGCAGCAGGATCTTCTTTGCCCCATCCCGTGTCATAACCGCCCAAACCATAGGCCCCGCCGCTGCTCGGGCCAAGGGCTGACCGCGCAACAACCGATCCCCGATTCGGCAACAAAGCGCAGGCGCACCGCCGCTTGCACAGGCCCCGGCTTTGGGCTCTATACCGCCCATGAGCACCTCCGCCGATACCCCGCCCGCCCCCGCCGACGACAGCAAGGCCCGCCGCAACGTCGCCGTGCTGGTGGCCGCGCAGGCGATCCTTGGCAGCCAGATGCCGATGATTTTCACCATCGGCGGGCTTGCGGGCCAAAGCCTTGCTCCCAACATCTGCTTCGCCACCCTGCCGATCTCGCTCATCGTGCTCGGCTCCATGCTCTCGGCCACGCCGCTTTCGGCGCTGATGCAGCGCTACGGGCGGCGCGCGGGGTTCTGGGCTGGGGCCTTCGGCGGAGCCGCCGGCGGCGCCATCGGGGCCTATGGGCTCTATGCGCAGAACTTCTACATCTTCCTCGCCGGCTCGCTGCTGACAGGCATCTACATGTCGGCGCAGGGCTTTTATCGTTTTGCCGCCGCCGATACCGCGTCAGACGCCTTCCGCCCCAAGGCCATCTCCTACGTCATGGCCGGTGGGCTGGCCTCGGCCATCATCGGCCCGCAGATCGTGAAGTTCACCGCCGAGGCCTATGTCATCCCCTTCCTTGGCACCTATGCCGCGGTGATCGCCGTCAACATCGTCGGCTCGCTGCTGTTTCTCTTCCTCGACATCCCCCGCCCCCCGATCCCCGCCCATGACGCGCCCAAGGGCCGGAGCCGGATGGAACTGCTGAAAACGCCCCGCATCGCGGTGGCGGTGATCTGCGCCATGGTCAGCTATGCGCTGATGAACCTCGTGATGACCTCGACGCCGCTTGCCGTCGTGGGCTGCGGTTTTGAAACCGGGGATGCCGCCAATGTTGTCACCGCTCACGTGCTGGCGATGTTCGCGCCCTCCTTCTTCACCGGCCACCTGATCGCGCGCTTCGGTGTAGAGAAGATCATGGCCATTGGGCTGGTGATCCTCGCGGCCGCCGGGGCTGTAGGGCTGTCGGGCGTCGAGCTCGAACAGTTCTTCGTGGCCCTCGTGCTGCTCGGCCTTGGCTGGAACTTCGGCTTCATCGGCGCCACCTCCATGCTCGCCGGGGCCCATGCGCCCCACGAGCGCGGGCGGATGCAGGGGCTGAATGACCTGATCGTCTTCGGCGGTGTCACCCTGGCCTCCCTCGCGTCCGGCGGGCTGATGAACTGCTCGGGCGGCTCGGCGCAGGCCGGTTGGACGGCGGTCAACTTCGCCATGGCCCCCTTCCTCGTGCTCGCGGGCGGCGCGCTGATCTGGCTGGTGATGCGCCCGAAAGAGGCATAGCGCCCGCCAAACGGCTCTTCGCGGTCTTCGCCCCCTCATCGCCCGTGGCCCCAACCACCGCGAAGACGCCTCGAAGGGCGGATGAGCGCGCCCCGAACAGAAAAGGCCCGCCCCGCAAGGGACGGACCTTCCCCGGAAAGACCCGGGCCACCACGCCTCCGGGCTTTCCTGCCTGGTGAGGGGAAAGGGTTAAACGCCGCTCACCGGCTGTCCGGAAATCCGCAGGATCGCCTGAAGGCCCCAGTCGGGATTGTCCTGCTTGTCGCCGTCGGTCAGCATGCCGCTGGCCAGCTCCTTCTCAGGGCTCCAGCCCGGATCGACATTGACATAGGCCTTCGGGTCGCCCTTCAGCAGCCCGGCGAACACCGCGCAAACGATGGTCGAGCCAAGCCGCCCCAGCCGGGCGCCGCCCTGCCCTTCGGCCTCCTTCAGGATGTAATACCAAAGCGCGGCAGGCTCCTCCTCGCTGAGGTTGACCGTCACCGGCACATTCAACTTGGCCGCCACGTCAGGGCCCGAGGGCAACTCCATCATCACGCCGCGGATCAGGTTGCGCGCCGCCAGTTTGTTGGCCACGCTGGCCGGGTCGCCATCGTCCTCGCCGAGGAACAGCAGCGCATTGGCCAGCTTGGTGTCGATCTTCCGGGCCATCTGCGGAAAGAAATCCGCCTCATTGCCCATGTCGAAGAACCAGTCCCATTGCACCGTCGTCACCGGCTTGCGTGGGCCAAAGCCGCGCAGATCGGGCTCATCCGCCCCGGGGCCGGAGGTGGTGTTGTTGAACAACGCCACCCGCTCCAACTGGTTGTGGGTGAAGTTGGTCTGATAGCCGTTGCGCACCATCGAGTGCCCAAAGCGATAGGCCGCCACCGAAAATTCCAGCGGCATGAAGGGGTTGTATTCCCAGTTGTAAACATCCTTCAGCCCGAGCTGCCACTGCACCCGCCCGTCCTTGCCTTTGTCCTTCTGCAGCGCGGTGTCCACCACCTCGTCGATGCAGATCCGGCGGACGAAATCCTCCCACACGCAATGCTGATAAAGCCACGTCAGCACACGCCGCGCCTCCATGAAGGGGTTTGCCTTGCCTGCGGCGATGGCGCGGTCCACCAACGCGTTGTGGGCGGTCAGAAAGGCGAGTTGGATCTGGCTGACAATAGCATTCTCGTCATTACGCATGTCGCCGATGATCGCGCGTCCGTTAGGGTTGCGCGGCAAGTCGGCCAAGGGCTGGCCTTCGATAGACCCGATCAGAAAGCGCTCGGAGTTGGGCACTTTTCTCGAAGGATCATTCGGGTCTTCCGTCAGCTCATACATATACGGCTGGTCATGCGGCCCCGAGCCATAGACGCAATCGAGGTCCAGCCGCGGCGTGCGAAAGTTGTCGAGCCCCTCAGGGTCTGTCAGCTCAACGCCCAAAGGCGTCGGGTCGAAGGTGATGTCATGGTCAACGAATTGGCCGAAGTAGGTGTAACCCGCCGGGATACCCGAGCTGAACTCGGCCTCCAGCTCATCGTCGATCTCAATAGCCTCTCCCGGGCTCATACCGGGGCGCTCGGTCATGTGCTCGTTGGCGAAAGCGACGAAGTGTGCCTCGATTTGTTCGGGCGGCACACCGGGCGGCACCCATGGGGTAAGACCGGGGCAAATCCGCCCGAACCGCCCCTTGTAGAGCTTCGAGCGCGGGGCAAATGCAGGGCGGGCGGGGCCTTTGGCGTGTGACATTGCTATAGTCCTCCAATGTGTCGGCCGCAGTTGGGCACGAACGGTGTGATGCGGCACCGGGTGGAAAATCTCGGGGGAAGAGGCGGCCCTGCCTTGGGGCTGGCATGCCGTCCACCCGGTGCCTGTAAGAGGGGTGCGCCACAGGTGACGCCGCGGCAATCAAGGCCATTGGCATTTCACGGCCTTGCACCGGACCATTCACGTTTCCGTAACGGAAAGGGTTTTGCAGCCCCGGCGCTTTGTCGGAATCGCCGCCCGTGATAGGCTCATCCCCGCAAACCGGAGGAATGAGACCGATGAAGACGAAGACAGCCCTCGCCGCCCTCGCGCTGGCCCTCTCTCCCGCCCTCGCCTATGCCGAATGCTCCAGCCAGCACGTGCGCATGTCCTGCGCCGACGGCAAAGTCTGGGATGACAAGACAGCAAGCTGCATCACGCCCACCGGCTGATCACACCGTCTTGCCCTGCACCGGGGCACTGAAACTCCGGTTCGGGTAACCCCGCCTTAAGCCTCCCGCCGCTATGCTCGCTCAACGTGAACCATGCGGAAGGCGCGAGGCGCTGATGTCCACTTCTCTCTCCCCGCTCCCCGGCGGGCTTGGTGGTTTTGACACCGACCTGCCCGGCAGCAGCGCAACCTCCGGCGGGGTTTCTCTTCCGGCCATGGCGGGCGGCAGCGATGCCGCGCGTTCCGGCTCCGCTCGTCGGCTCACCCGCCGTGAAAAAGCCGCCGTCATCGTGCGCCTTCTGGTCAATGGCGGCGCCAAATTGCCGCTCGCCGAATGGCCCGACGGCATGCAAACCGAGCTCACCCGCGCCATGGGCAAGCTGCGCATGATTGATCGCGACACGCTGGCCGAGGTCATCGAAGAGTTCGAGGCCGAACTTGACCGTGTCGGCCTGTGCTTTCCCGGCGCCATGGAGGGGGCACTCGGCCTGCTTGATGGCCATATCTCCCCGATCACCTCCGCCCGGCTGCGCCGTGAAGCCGGGGTGGCCGCCAAGGGCGACCCGTGGGAGCGGATCTCGGGCCTCGATGCCGAAAAGCTCTTGCCCGTGCTGGAAGAAGAGAGCGTCGAGGTTGGCGCCGTCATGCTGGCCAAGCTGCCCACCGGTCGCGCCGCCGAACTCCTCGGAAAGCTGCCGGGCGACAAGGCCCGCCGGATCACCCACGCCATGTCCCGCACCGGCCGCGTCGGCCCCGAAACCGTCGCCCGCATCGGCCTCACCCTCGCCGCCCAGTTCGATGCCCAGCCCGTCATGGCCTTCGATGGCGGCCCGGTGGAGCGTGTGGCCGCCGTGCTCAACTTCTCCCCCTCCGCCACCCGCGACGACGTGCTCAAGGGGCTGGAGGAAGAAGACTCTGAGTTTGCCGATCAGGTGAAAAAGGCCATCTTCACCTTCGTCAACATCGCCGACCGTCTCGCCGCCCGCGATGTCCCCAAGATCACCCGCGGCATTGAACAGGCGGTTCTCGTCACCGCGCTCGCCGCCGCCAGTGGCGAGGCCGAGCGCTCCCGTGACCACATCCTCGAGAATATCTCCAAACGCATGGCCGAGGGGCTGCGCGAAGAAATGGCAGAACTCGGCAAGGTCAAGGAAAAGGACGGCGAAGAGGCGATGACGGCGGTCGTCGCCGAGATCCGCCGCCTGGAGGCCGATGGCGAGCTTATCCTCGTCTCCCCCGACGACGCTGAGGAGGACTAGGCCAACCGCCGCCCTGCGCCGCCCGCACCAGCCTGCCGATGTGCAGCCCCCTTCCCTTCCGGCGACCTCGCAGCTAACCCTATCCCACCACCGGGAGAGAGCCGCATGGCCGCCACAACAGATGATGACCCACCGCCCAAGGGCTCGGCGGCCGACTGGCTGACCGACAAGATCCTGCGCGGCTTCATCGGCTCTGCCCGCCTGCTGCCCTACCCGGCCCGCATCCGCACCTTCGGCAAGCTCACCCGCAATGTCATCGCGCCGCTGGCAGGCTACGGCAAACGCGCGCGCGACAACCTCGCCATGGTCTGGCCCGACATGGAGCCACCCGCTCGCGCCGCCCTTGCGGCCAAGGTCTGCGAAAACGCGGGACGCGTGCTGATGGAGAATTACTCCAACCCAACCTTCTTCGCCCGCGCCGCCAGCTTTTCCCTCTCCGGCCCCGGCCTGCCCGCGCTGGAAGAGGCCCGCGCCACGGGCCGCGCGGTGATCGCCGTCACCGGCCACTTCGGCAACTACGAGGCCGCGCGCGCCAAGCTGAACACCAGCGGCTACCACTTCGGCGGCCTCTACCGCCCCATGGCCAACGCCTTCTTCAACCAGCACTACGTCGCCACGATGGAAGCGGTGGGCCGCCCCGTCTTCCCGCAGGGGCGCAAGGGCACAATGGCCTTCATCCGCCACCTGAAAGCCGGCGGCATGCTCATCATCCTGCATGACGTCAACACATGGCGCGGCGAGGTGATCGACTTCATGGGCCACCCCGCACGCACCGCCACCTCCGCCGCCGAAATGGCCCTGCGCTATGACGCGCTCATGCTGCCGCTCTACGCCACCCGGCTGAACGGCGGGCTCGATTACGCCGTCGAGGTCGAAGAGCCAATCCCCCACACCGACGCCCGCACCATGACAGAGGCCGCCACCCGCAGCCTTGAAGCCCGGGTCGAAGCCGACCCCGACCAATGGTTCTGGATTCACCGCCGCTGGAAATGAGCCTGCACCCGCGCGGAACATCCCCCGCGCTGCCACGTTGAGCGGTCTGAACATCCAAAAACGGAGGCAGACATGATCAATCGCAAGGCTTCGGCCCATTGGAGCGGCAACATCAAAGAGGGCAAAGGCACCATCTCCACCGAGTCCGGCGCCCTCTCCTCACAGCCCTACGGCTTCAACACCCGTTTTGAGGACGCCCCCGGCACCAACCCCGAAGAGCTGATCGGCGCAGCCCACGCGGGCTGCTTCACCATGGCACTTTCCAAGATCCTGGTCGACCAGACCGGCAAAGAAGCCGAGTCGCTCGACACAACCGCCACTGTGTCGATGGACAAGGAAGGCGAAGGCTTCGCCGTCAAGAAGATCCACCTCAAACTCAAGGGCAATGTCCCCGGGATCGACTCCGACGCCTTCATGGCCGCTGCCGAAACCGCCAAGGCCAACTGCCCGCTCTCCAAACTGCTGGAAGGCGGCGCAGAAATCACGATGGACGCCGAATTCGAAGGCTAGTGCTCAACAGCACATCCGGGCTACCCCTTACCGGGCGGCCCGAGCCCACCCCGCCATCCCAGAGGAAACCGCGATTTACCCAACAGCCCTCGTCTACGCCGCCGTGCTCACCGGCCTCATGCTCGCCGGTCTCTGGCAGGACGGGGGCAGCTACGGCGTCGGCAACCATTGGGCTTGGTTCGGCACCCCGCTCGACCGGCTGATCCAGACCCTCGGCCTGCCGGGCCTGCTGGCGCTCTGCCTGCCGGTCGCGCTCGTGGCCGTGGTGGCGCTCCTGCGCTCCGACTACCTCTGGGTGGTCTATCTGGTGGTGGCCTGCGTCGCGCTGGCCAGCGTTACCTACGTCTTCGTCCTAATGGCGCTCGACTGAGCGCTCGCCCGCCGGGCCCTACAAATAAAGCCCCACGAGCCAAGCCATCGACGCAAGCCAGGCCACGCCCAGCACGCGGCCAGCAAAGAGGCAGGCGCGTGTCTGGCCCGGGGCAAACACGCTCTGCTGCGCGCAAAGCAGCGCCGGGATTCCAAAGAAAAAACCGAAGGCGAGCGCATAAAGCGCTGGCTCGGCCCCGCCTCCCTCGCCCAGATGCAGCCCGGTGGCCATAACGGCCGTGGCAAAGATCAGCGCGGCAAGCGCCAAGGCGGCCCGGCCGGCCATCGGGCGCCAAACGGGCATGGCAGAAAAACTGTGGGTATGGTCGGTCATATGCATTGTGGCAGCTCCGAATAGCAGGGTCGAAAAAGGTCTTGGTCGCAGTCTAATGCCGCTCAAGATGGGCACGCCCCCGCGTCATCGCAACGCCGTGAACAGCATTTTCACGTTTCCTGCCGCAATTTCACGCAGCCCTGCCCGCTTTCCCTCGCCCCCATCGCGCCCCATATAAGGGAGGATGCTCAAGCTCACCCCCATCCTCCTCGCCCTCGCCTACGGGCTGATCCTCTGGCGCTTCTCCGCCTGGCGCACAGCGCGTCAGCTCGATGCCCAAAGCAGCCCGCTCGACGATCCGGCGATGGAAAAGCTCACCGCCCGCATGGCCCGCGCTCTCGATTTGCCACGCCTGCGCGTGCACATCTTCGAAACCCCCGCCATCAACGGCCTCGCCGCGCCAGATGGCCGGATCTTCATCACCCGCGGCTTTCACACCGCGCTGAAGCAAGGCGCGGTCACCGAGCAAGAACTGGCCTCTGTCATCGCCCATGAACTGGGCCACGTCGCCCTCGGCCACTCCCGCCGCCGGATGATCGACTTTTCCGGGCAAAACGCCCTGCGCGTCGGCCTCGCGATGGTGCTCAACCGCATCCTCCCCGGCATCGGCGCCGCCATCGCCTCGGGCCTCACCTCCATGCTCATGGCCCGCCTGTCGCGCGCCGACGAGTTCGAAGCCGACGCCTACGCCTCGGCCCTGCTCACTAAATCCGGCATCGGAACCGCGCCGCAAAAATCCCTCTTCGCCAAGCTCGACAAACTCACCGGCGCAGGCGGGGCCAAAACCCCGGCATGGTTCCTCAGCCACCCACCGGCTGCCAAACGCATCGCGGCCATCGAAGCAAACGAGAAGAAGTGGAGCGGCGCCTGAACGCGCAACCTGCTCATTTTCTTGCTGAAAATACCCATACACGAGGCCGCCACGGGCGTGGCATCACCAAGGCGCAGCAGCTATCGAGCCAGCGCCTTCCCAAGCCGCGGCAGCCGCGCCTTCTTCATCAGCGCCCGCATCTCCCAAGACTCGCCCGAAAGCCGCTCCGCCTCCGCCCGCACGGCCTCGGCCACCGCCCCCATGCGCGCCGGATCGGCCTCGGCAAAGCCCAGCAAAAGCCCGTCCGGGTCCGCCCGCATCAGCCCCTCCTCGGCCAGCACGTTGCGCGGAAAATCCTTGGCGTTCATCGTCACGATGCCATCGGCAGAGCCTGCGACAGCAGCGGCCAGCACATGCACATCCGCCGGATCAGGCAACCAAAGCCGCGCCTCCAGCCCCGGCTCCACCTTCACCTCCGCGCGCGGCCATGCCGCCTGAAGCAGCGCCGCCTCGCCCTCCGCCTGCACCTGCGCCGCAGGCCCGAGCTTGAGCGCCGCCCGCCGCCATTCTTCTAGGATCCGCGCCGACCACATCGGGGTGAAAAATCCCGCCTTCGCCGCACCCAGCAGCATCTCCCGCATCACCGTGGGAAAGATCACGCAGGTGTCGAGGCACAGTTTCACGCGGTCAGCCGGTAGGTCAGCGCTTTGAGGTAGCCCGATTCCGCCAGTTGCGGCAGCGTGGGGTGGTCGGCTGCGGCATAGCCCGTGCGCAAAAGCTGCGCCGCCCGCCCGGCTCGGCCAATGCCCCGTGCGCAGGAATTGCCAAACTTGGTCACATCAGCGGCGTGGGAGCAGGAACACAGCGTCAGATACCCGCCCGGCGCCACCAGCGGAGCCGCCAACCGCGCCACCCGTTCATAGGCCCGCAGCCCCTGCGCCAGCGCCTTTTTCGAGGGGGCAAAGGCGGGCGGATCGCAGATCACCACGTCAAACTGCGCGCCCTCGCCCGCAAGGGCTTCCAGCACCGCAAAGGCATCGCCCCGGCGGGTCTCGAAACGCTCCGCCATGCCGCCTTCCGCCGCGCCAGCCTCGGCCAGCGCCAATGCAGGCTCCGAGCCGTCCACCGCCAGCGCATGATCCGCTCCACCCGCCAGCGCGGCGAGGGCAAAGCCGCCCACGTGGCTGAACACATCCAGCACCCGTGCCCCCTTCGCCAAATTGGCGGTGAAGGCATGGCTGTCTCGCTGATCGTAAAACAGGCCGGTCTTCTGCCCGCCCATCAGGTCGGCCATATAGGTTGCGCCGTTCATTGGCACCGGCACCGGCGCGCCCGGGGCCTCGCCTCGGGCCACGTCCAGCACTTCTGGCAGGCCTTCAAACTTCCGCGCCCGTCCCATGCCATTGCGAATGATGGTTGTCGCCCCCGTCACCTCGCACAGAGCCTCCGCCAGCACCTCAAAGAGCCGGTCCGCCCAAGCCGCGTTGGGCTGCACCACAAGCGTGTCTCCAAACCGGTCAATCACCACACCCGGCAACCCATCGGCCTCGGCGTGGACAAGCCGGTAGAATGGTGCATCAAACAGCCTCTCCCGCAGATCAAGCGCGGCCTTGATCCGGGCGGCAAACCAAGCGGCATCAATCGTCGCGCCGCAATCCCGGTCAAGCACCCGCGCGGCAATCCGGCTCTCCGGCGTCACCGCCACCAGCGCCATTGGGGTGCGCTCAGCATCCTCGAGCACCGCAAGGCTGCCAGCGGGCAGCGCCTTGGTGCGCCGATCCAGCACAAGCGCATCGCTATAGGCCCAGGGGTGGCCATGGCGAATGGCGCGGGCATCGGCCTTGGGTTTCAGGCGAATGGCGGGGAGGGTTTGGGCATCACTCATGCCGCCTCACCTATCCGGTCAGGCGGCTGTGGAAAAGCGAAACTGTGGAAAGGCGCCAGCCCGCAGGCTCAGCGATAACTCCCGGTCGACCAGACAACAGCACTGGCGTCAAACTGCTGCACCGTCACCAGATCCGCCGGGGCCGGAGAACAGGCCGACAGCGCTGCAAAAGCCAGAGCGATCAGGGAGATCCTCGTTTTCGTCATCATCGGTCTTATCCTTTTCGGGCGCCTGTGCCGGGCCCTTGCTGCTCGCTCCCGTTATAGCGGGGCGAGCGCCCGGTGGGAGTTTGTCTCATATATCCGCACCAATTGCTTACCTTAGGGTAACCTCGGTGCAACACCGGCGGCATTCCGCTGCCGCCGGGGTCAGCGTCTTGGGTTCAGCCCTCCACCGCGCGGGCCGAAAGCTCGGCGGCAAAGGTGTTAGCCAGATGTTGGGTGATCCGCACTTTCTGCCCCAATCCCTGCGCTTCCATAGCGATGGCCTTCGAGCCGCCATAGGCCTTGAGATCGGCGGTTTCGATCCGGGCATCCACCACTTCCCCGGTTTCCGGGTCCAGCAGGATCAGTTTGAACTTGATCGAATGCACACCGCCAATGGTGTAACGGGTCTTTTCGGTCAGCGAATGAAAGCGCAGCACTTCCACCTGCACATCCACCGGGCGGCCTTGCTTGAGCTTCGAGCGGCTGCGCCCGATCGCTTCTTCAAAGATCGCCTCAACCTGCTCCCAGCGATTGCCCGGCGCATCCCCGCGCCAGACAATGTCGGCATTCGGGTAGTAGGTGTTGGCCTCCGAAACCCGCAGCGTGGTGGGCACGCGCACATCGACGCGGCGAATGGTAAAGGGCTGCGTCCTCTCTGGCTGAGCGGCCCCGGCGGCACCAAGCGGTGCATCGCGGGTGGCGAGCGGGGCGCTTGCGTTCACGGTACAGCCGGCCACGGCCACCAGAGTGGCGACGAGGGCGGCGCTTTTCATCAGTCTCATCATGGTCATATCCTCCGGGCCTTTTTCGGCTCTCGTGGGCTGTCTGATCTCTTCGTCCACCAAGCAGGCACGCAGAATGCGGCGAGAATGAGAAAATTTTCGTAGTATTGTGCGCGTTTAGGCAACAACCGCGCATCGCACGGCGAAAATCGCGCCACTGGTGCACGCGCGCCTCAGCCGGGATCGCCCACCAGAATGAACGGGGCCCAATAGGCAGGGTGGCTCCACTTCGGCTGCTCCATCAGCGCCAGCGAGGCCTGCCGCTGGGCCTGCGCGGCCGTCAGCGCCGGGTCAGCGGCGCGGCGGGCAAAGATGTCTGTCATCAGCGCCACGGCGCTCTGGCTCTCCACCGGCCAATGGCTCACCAGCAAGGCACGCGCGCCCGCATAGAAGAAGCCCTGCGCCAGCCCCGAAAGCGCCTCGCCGCCCGGCTCTCCGCCCACGGCGGTGTTGCAAGCCGAAAGCACAACCCAATCGGCGTTCAGCTTCAGCCGGGCGATCTCGGACACCTTCAAAAACCCGTCTTCCGCCCCGCCGGGGGTGAGCGCCAAGGCTGGCTCATCCAGCACCGCGCCGCCCACCGCATCACCCGCCATCAGCCCGTGGGTTGCAAAGTAGAGCACCCGAAACCGGTCCAGCGCCCCGGCCTTTACCGCCGCTTCGCTGGCCGCCGCCGCCTCCAGCACCGCGCCATCGCCCGCCTGCACCGCACTGGCCACCGCACGCACCTCGCCCGCCGTCTCCGGCAGCGGTGCAAGCCCCGAGCGCAGCGCCGCCATGCGGGCATTGCTCGCCGGGGCTTTTGCGCCGTAGTTGGGATTGGCCACGCCAAGGAAAGGCTCGGGCGCGCGCCCCGCTTCGGCCCCCAAGGCCGAGATCCGCAGCGACAAAACCGAGGGGATCACCGTCACCGCGTGATGGCGCAGCAGCCAATCCGCCCCGGCAAGGCCCCCGTCCGTCTCCGAGCGCAGCATAAGCTGCGGCGGCAGCGAAGAGATTGGGCCGCGCAACTCCACATAGAGGTGGTCCATCCCCTCCAGCGCCTCCGCCACCTGCCCAAAGGTCAGCGCGTAAAGCGCGGCGGCGGCGGCATTGTCAAACTCCTGCGGGGCCTCGCCGCTGGCAGCGCTCAGCGAAACCGCCGCCCGCACCCCGATCTTCAGCTCAATCCCCGCCCGCACCCGCTCCACCAGAGCCGCCAGTTCCTCATGGCTCGCAGGCACCTCGGCCCAGGCCGCGCTGTCGCGACTGACAATCACGATGCGGCTCGAGACGCCCGGCTTGCTTGCCGTGTCGATGATCACCACCGCCTCGCCGGGTTTGAGCTGCGCGCGCACCGCCTCCGCGCGCGCCGCTTCGCCCGCACGCAAACCATTCAGCCAGCGGTCACGGCCCGCCAATTCGGCCTGCAACGTCTCCATCTCTGCGATGGTGGCGGCCAGTTCGGCCTGCATGGCCTCCAGCCGGGCAGGCTCGCGGTCCTCCAGCGGCAGGCCGGAGTAGTCGAGCAGCGCAGCCTGAAGCTCGTTGCGGCGGCGAATGTTGTCCGTGTAACGCCGCGCGGCATCCCCCACGCCCTCCCGGCTCAACTCCAGCCGCTGGCCAAGCAACCGCGTGCTGCTGGAGGCCACCGAAAAATAGCTGGACTGCGCCACCTCAAAGGCCTCTTCGGCGGCCTCCTCCGCAGTCATCGCCCCGGCCTCCTCGGCGGCGGCCAAAGCATCAAACCACGGGCTCGCCATCGACGTGCCGATCTCTGCCGACCAGCGCCCAAGCTCCAGCGCCCGCGCCCAGCGCCCCTGCTCGTTGGCCAGCGTGGCGGCCCAAGCCAGCGGCTCGGAAAGCGACGGATGGGTGCGGCCCAACGTTTCTTCCATGTTGGCCAGCACCGTGTCGAGCAAGCCGACGCCTATGTCGTAATACTGCGCCCCCGGCCCCTCGCGGGTCAGCAGGAGCGCGATCATGGCATTGGCCTCATTGGTCTGGCGGCTCTTCGCGCCATAAAGCGCCTCGGCCAGTTCAGCGCTTTCCAGCAAAACCTCAGCAGCCACATCGAAATACCGCAACTGCGCAGCCAGCCGCCCCCCCTTGTAGAGCACGGTTTGCAACACAGGGTGCTTGTTTCCAAAGGCGGCACGGGTTGCCACAACCGCCTCCACATAAAGCTGGAGAGCCTCGTCATAGCGCCCCAGTTGTTCAGCCATCCGGGCCGCATGGCTGTAGGCGTTTGCCCGGTGCCGCCCCGCCCTGACGCCGCTGGCGCCCTCCAAGGCCTCGGCCACGGCCCTGAACTCCTCCATCGCCGCCTCAAACTTCCCGGTCCGCTCCATCAGCCCGGCAACGTTGGAGCGAAAGAACAGCGTGGTCACATGGTCCGGTCCCCAATGGCCTTGCGCAAATTCCAGGGCTTCGAGGGCATAGGGCATCGCCTCGCCAGCGCGGCGGGAGTTCGAGAGTGCCATCGCAAGGTTCATCCGGGCACGCTGGGCCTGCGGATGGTTGCGCCCATGGTGCGTTACCCAAAGGTCGAGCACGCGGCGGGTCATCTCCAACGACTCTTTCCTGCGCCCGACACGTTCAAGGATATTGCCAACCAGCGCGTGGTTCAGCAGCGCCCGCTCGGAATAGGTGCCATAGGCCGCCTCCAGCGCGCGTTGCAGCGCCTCGGCAGCGGGCAGCGCCTCCTCAATACGACCTTGAGAGTAAAGCTCAAACAGCGCCTCTTCATCGGCGTCTGCCGCGATCTGTTCTGTGGTCTTCCCCCTGTCCTGGGCAACACCCGGGCTGGCAAGGGCGAGAGAGAGCGCAAGAAGGATCAGGCGAAGGCAGCTCATCGGTCCGGGTCTCCCACAAGGATGAACGGGGCCCAATAGGCCGGGTGGCGCCACTCTGCGCGCGGCCCGTCGATCATCGCCAACATCGCCTGCCGCTGGGCTTCCGCGGCAGAAAGCTCCGGGTCGGCGGCGCGGCGGGCAAAGATATCGGTCATCAGGCTCACCGCGCTCTGGCTCTCCACCGGCCAATGGCTGACCAGCAGCGCCCGCGCCCCGGCATAGAGGAAGGCCTGCGCCAAGCCAGACAGCGCTTCAGCATCCGGCGTCTCGCCCACCGCCGTGTTGCAAGCACTCAGCACCACCCAGTCGGGGTTCATCCTCAGCAGCGCAATTTCGCTGGCCGTCAGCAGCCCGTCCTCGCCACCGCCCGGGGTAAGCGCCAGCGCGGGCTCTTCCACCACGCTCTCCTTCACCTCATCGCCTGAAACAAGCCCATGCGTGGCAAAGTACAGCACCCTGAAGCGCTCCAGATCAGCCGCCTTCACCGCTGCCTCGCTTGCCGCTCCCTGTTGCAGCACGGCCCCCTCGCCCGCACCCATCGAGCCCGCCACATCGCGCACCTCTTCAAAGGTTTCCGGCAGCGGTGCCAGCGCCCCGCCCCGGTTGGAAGAGGCCTGCACCGGGGCGCTGCCGCTTGGGTCGAAGTCCGGGTTGGCGATCCCGAGGATCGGCTCAGACGCCCGCGGCTTGCCCGCAGCAATCTCCATCGCCTTCAATGCGAAGACCGAGGGCACAACGGTAATCGCATGGTGGCGGATCAACCAATCCGCCTCTTCCATGCTGGCCGCCTCGTTGCGCACCATCAGATGCGGCGGAATCGCCGTTAGCGGCCCGCGCAGCTCTACGTATAGATGGGTCTTGCCCTCAATCAGGTCCGCGATTTGCCCAAAGGTCTGCGCATAAAGGTAATGCGCCGCCTCCAGCGGAAACTCTGGCGCGGGGCCACCTGCGCCCTTCAGGGCAGTCGCCGCACGCACGCCAAGCCGGTTGTCCACCGCCGCGCGCAGATCGGCCACAGCGGCGGCCAAGGCGGTTGGCTCCACCGGCATCGGCAGCCAATAGGTGGTTTCGTCGGTGATGACGAAGACAAAGTCGTAATCCCCGTCACGCTCACCGATATCAAACAGGATGATCGCCTCATCGGGGCCGAGCAGCGCGCGCAACTCATCGCTCTCCGCCAACCCATCGTTGATCAGCGCGGTAAAATCCGGCGCGGTCTTGTGCAACTCCTCGGTCAGCCGCTTCTGCGTCAGGCTCACCTCCGAAAGGTCGGCCTTCAGCGCCACCTCCCGGGCATAATCCCGCTGCCCCGCAGGCAGCCGCAGCAGCGCGGCATATTCGGCCTGAAGTGCCGCCTCCCGATCCACCGCATCGGTGATCGCCCGGTGCAGCTTGGCCGCCGGGCTGTCCCCGAGGCTGACCCGCGCCGCCATCTGCTCCAGCGCATGGCCCGCATCCGTCACCCCCGAGCGCTGCGCGATCCGCAAGGCATCCGGCACGATCTCGCGCCACGGCTTCGCCTTCGCCACCCCGGCCCCGTCGAGCACCCGCACCAGCGTGTTGCGGCTCGCATGGCCCAGCTTCTCGGCCCTCAGCACCGCATCCATCGCGCCCAGCCAATCCTCCAGATCCATCCGCACGGCGGCAAGGTTCAGCAACGTGCGCCCCCACCCCTCATGACGAAAGCCCTCGCCCCTCGGTTTGGGCAGGGTCGCCTCAAACATCGCATCCGCCCGCTCCAGCATCTCCACACCCTTGTGGAAGGCCTCCGAGCCGAACTCCTGATAGAGCCACCAGATCGCATCGTAAGAGAGCGCCGTGGCCAGCATCGGGCTGTCGCCATACTCCGCCACGATCTTTGGCATCACCTGCGCGATGGTCGCATGCATCCCCTCTGTATCGCCCGCAAACATCTTGAGCTTGGCCAGCTCCAGCGTCATCGCCAGCACCCCGGCATCATCATCGCCCCAAAACGCCCGCCGCCGCTCCAGCGCATCGGCCATTGCAGCCACGGCCTCCTCGTCGCGCCCCAGCACCTCCAGCGAAAACGCCCGCTTCTCGGCAAAGCTCATGGCCGAAAGCTGCAACCCGTTCGTGCCCCCCGGAACGCCCTCTGCAATCGCCCGGTCCAGCCCCTCGAGCGAGCGCGCCCAGAGCGCCTCGGCATCGGCATGCAGCCCCAGATCGGCCATGATATCAGCCAGCTCACCGCGCCAGACATTGGCGACGAAGTCATCATCGCCGTGGATCTGCTCGGCCACGCTCACCGCTTCAATCGCCAATGGCAGCGCCTCGCGCCTTGCGCCGGTATCAGCCAGCAGCTTGGCCAGCCCCATCTGCGCAATCGCGTGCAACGGGCTGTAAACCGACGATACCTCGCGAAACCGGGCCAACACATCGCGCCGCAGGGCAACCGCCTCGTCCCAGCGCTTCTGCATCGCCAGCACCCCGGCCACGTCGCCCTCGATGCTCAATCTCGCCGGATGGTTGGCAGGCATTCTCTCGCCCATGCTGGCCACCACCTGCCGAAACCGCGCCTCCGCCTCGGCAAAGTCCTTCTGGCGGATCGCATCCTGCCCGGCGTCATAAGCCGCCTGCTCCTCAGCGGTCAGATCATAGGATTGCGCGCCCACCGGCAGGGCAAAGAGCAGAAAGAATGCGGTAATCAAAAATCTCATGGTTGAAATATCCGGCCCGCGCGCTCCATGGTCAAAGGAAATTGCATGACAAATCAGGTCATAACGGGCACAGATTGCCCCGTTAGCGCTAACACGCTAGACTGACACCACGCAGAATCGCCAAGCCCCCGGAGGCCAGCCCGTGCCGCTCAATCCTACCATCGCCGCAGTCACCGACCGTATCATTGCCCGCTCCCGCGACGCGCGCTCCGCCTATCTTGAGCGGATCGGCAAAGCCGCCGACGCCGGGCCGGTGCGGGCGCATCTCTCCTGCTCCAATCAGGCCCACGCCTATGCGCCGATGGGCCAGGATCAATCGGCTCTGGCGGGCGGCACCGCGCCCAACATCGGCATCGTCACCGCCTATAATGACATGCTCTCGGCCCACCAGCCCTTCGAGCGCTTCCCCGATCTCATCCGCGAGGCCGCACGCGCCAAGGGCGCCACCGCGCAGGTGGCCGGCGGTGTGCCCGCCATGTGCGATGGCGTCACCCAAGGCCAGCCCGGCATGGAGCTCTCGCTGTTTTCGCGCGACGTGATCGCTTTGGCCGCCGGGGTCAGCCTCAGCCACAACTGCTTTGACAGCGCAATCTACCTCGGCGTCTGCGACAAGATCGTGCCCGGCCTCATCATCGCCGCCGCCACCTTCGGCCACATCCCGGCAATCTTCCTCCCCGCCGGCCCGATGACCTCGGGCCTGCCCAATGACGAAAAGGCCAAGGTCCGCCAGCAGTTCGCCACCGGCGAGGTGGGCCGCGACAAGCTGATGGAGGCCGAGATGGCCTCCTACCACGGCCCCGGCACCTGCACCTTCTACGGCACCGCCAATACCAACCAAATGCTGATGGAGTTCATGGGCCTCCACCTGCCCGGCGCGAGCTTCGTCAACCCCAACACCCCCCTGCGCGACGCGCTGACGGTGGCGGGCACCGAGCGCGCACTGGAGATCACGGCGGCAGGGAATGATTATCGCCCCGCCGGGCAAATCCTTGACGAAAAAGCCTTCGTCAACGGCATCGTCGGCCTCATGGCCACCGGCGGCTCCACCAATCTCGTGCTCCACCTGCCCGCCATGGCGCGGGCCGCAGGCGTGCTCCTCGACCTTCAGGATTTCTCGGACATCTCCGAAACCATCCCGCTGATGGCCAAGGTCTACCCCAACGGCCTGGCCGACGTGAACCACTTCCACGCCGCCGGGGGCCTGCAATACCTCATCCGCCAGCTGCTCTCCGAGGGCCTGCTGCATGACGATACGCTCACGGTCGCGGGCGAAGGCCTCGGCAGCTACACCGAAGAACCCAAGCTGGTGGATGGCGCGCTGAAGTGGCAGCCCGCCGCCGAAGAAAGCCAGAACGAAAAGATCCTCCGCCCCGCCACCGATCCCTTCCAAAAGACCGGCGGGTTGAAAGAGCTGAAAGGCTCGCTGGGCCGCGGCGTGATGAAGGTCTCCGCCGTCGCCCCCGAGCGCCACGTGATCGAGGCCAAGGCCCGCGTCTTCAACGACCAGCACGACGTGAAAAAAGCCTTCCAGGCCGGCGAGTTCACCGAAGACACCGTGGTCATCGTCCGCTTCCAGGGCCCCAAGGCCAACGGCATGCCCGAGTTGCACAGCCTCACCCCGCCCCTCGCCGTGCTGCAAGATCGCGGGCTGAAGGTGGCGCTAGTCACCGATGGCCGCATGTCCGGCGCCTCCGGTAAGGTGCCCGCCGCCATCCATGTCACCCCCGAGGCCGCAATGGGCGGTCCGATCGGCAAGGTGCAGGATGGCGACCTCGTTCGCGTTGACGCCACCGCCGGAACGCTCGATATTCTCGCCGAAGGATGGGAGGCCCGCACCCCGGTGCAGCCCGACCTCACCGCCAATAAATACGGGATCGGCCGCGAGATGTTCGAGGCCTTCCGCCAAACCGTCGGCACCTCCGACGAAGGCGCCGCTGTCGTCGTCTGACACTTGAAGGATCACATCATGAATGCCGCCGAAGCCTCTGTGAAAACAAAAGAAATCTGCACCCTGGCGCCCGTGGTTCCGGTGCTGGTGGTCGATGACGCCGCCCATGCCGCCCCGCTCGCCAAGGCACTGGTCGCAGGCGGCCTGCCCGCGCTTGAAGTCACCCTGCGCACCCCCGCCGCGCTCGACGTGATCCGCGCCATGAGCGAGGTCGAAGGCGGCGTCGTGGGTGCTGGCACCCTGCTCACCCCCGAAGACGTCAAAAACGCCGTCGCCGCAGGGGCCAAGTTCGGCGTCAGCCCCGGCGCAACCGACACGCTGCTCCAAGCCTGCGAAGACGAGGGCCTGCCCCTCCTCCCCGGCGCCGCCACCGCCACCGAGGCCATGGCCCTGCTGGAGCGCGGCTATACCGCGATGAAGTTCTTCCCCGCCGAAGCCTCAGGCGGCGCCCCCGCGCTCAAGGCCATCGGCGCTCCGATCCCGCAGATCAGCTTCTGCCCCACCGGCGGCGTCAGCCTGAAAAACGCCAACGACTACCTGAGCCTGTCCAACGTGATGTGCGTCGGCGGCAGCTGGGTGGCTCCCGGCGACAAGGTCAAATCCGGCGATTGGGCGGGCATCACCGCACTGGCAAAAGAGGCCGCTGCGCTCCCGCGCTGACCTGAGGAGCAGCGCGCAACTGCTTCATTTTTTTGCTGAAAATATCCATTGCGCACCCACCACCGGCGCCCCGCCAAATGCGGGGCACACCGGGCCGATGAGGCGTAGCCGAAGCGGCCCATCTGCCGAGCGCAGCGAGGCCCCCAAGAGCTCTAATCGCGCCGCCCGCGCCATCCTCCGCGCCGCTTCGGCGTCATATCGGCCTCCATCGCCTCCTTCAGCACAACCGACATCGGATGCTCCGGCGCGCTGCGCCCGTAATGCTCATAGAGCGAGCTTAGCGCCATGCTCTGCTCGGTCTCATCCGGCAGGCTGAGCGCCCAATCCAGAAAGATGCTCCGGGCCTCGCCGGGGCCAACACCCTCCATCCGATAGGCCTCGCGGATCAGCCCCTTGTGGTCAAAGCGCGCGGTATCGTCGATCTGTGCCATCAGCCTTCCTTTCCGGCGCCATCCAGCGCCCGTTCAATCACCTCTGCCGCCGCTGCGGCGGCTTCATCCATGCGGCCCGCAAGCGCCTCAACCGGCTCCACCCCGGTCTCGCGGGCCAGCAATGCGCGCGCGCCCTCGCCCATGCCCTCCACCTCCAGCGGCCCTTCGCTGAGCAGCCTTGCACAGCCCTGCACCTGCTGCATCAAGGCATAGGAGCGGGCCAAAACATCGGTGCCGTCGCAAAGCGCGCCCGCCGCAAGTTGGTCCGCCAACCGCCGCGCGGGCACCCCGCCCAGCAAGGCCGCCGCCTGCGCCGCGAGTTCGATGTCCTGCATCCGCCCGGGGCCAATCTTGGCCTCCAGCCCGCCTTCGGGGCGCTTGGCCTCAAAGATCCGCGCCCGCATCTCGGCCACATCGGCCAGCACCTTGGCCCGGTCGTGGCGGGCGGCCAAAACTTCGCAACGCACCGCCTCCACCTCGCCCGCCAACACCTCCGCGCCGCAAATCACCCGCGCCCGCGTGAGCGCCAGATGCTCCCATGTCCACGCTTCCTTGCGCTGATAGGCGGCAAAGGCGGCCAGAGAGGTCGCCACCGGCCCCGAGTTGCCCGAGGGCCGCAGCCGCATATCCACTTCATACAACCGCCCTTCGGCCATCAGCGCGGTGAGCGCCGTCACCAGCGCCTTGGTCAGCCGCGCATACCACGCCCCTGCGGTAAGGGGGCGCTTGCCCTCGCTCGCCTCCACACCGGCCGCGTCGTAGATGACGATCAGGTCGAGGTCCGAGCGGGCATTGAGCCAACCCGCCCCAAGCGAGCCCATGCCCAGCACCACAGCGCCCCGTCCCGGTGCTGGCCCATGCCGCCTTGCGTGCTCGGCCTCCACCACTGGATAAACCGCGCGCAGCACCGCTTCGGCCAGCAGCGCATATTGCTGCCCTGCCACCAGCGCCGAGGCATGGCCGCGCAGCAAATGCACCCCAATCCGAAAATGCCACTCCTTCGCCCAGCGCCGCGCGGTGTCGAGCTTGCCCTCATAATCCCCGGCCCGCGCCATCTCTTCGCGCAGCGCCGCGTCAAGCACCTCCACACCCGGCCAATCGGCAAAGAAATCGCCGCCAATCACCGCATCCAGCACGCCCGCGTTCCGGCTGAGGTATTCCGCCAGCTCCGGCGCGGTGGCGCAGATATCCACGATCAGCCCCAAGAGCTGCGGGTTGGAGGCGAAAAGCGAGAAAATCTGCACCCCCGCTGGCAGGCCCCGCAAGAAGCCGTCAAAGGCCCCCAGCGCCTCCTCCGGCTTCGCCGCGCCGCCCAGCTGGGTCATCAGCTCCGGGCGAATCCGGGCAAAGAGCTCACCCGCGCGGGTCGAGCGAAAGGCCGCATAGCCCTGCCAGCGCGCCATGATCTCGCGCGCGCCCTCGCTCCACTCCGGCTCCCCCTCGCCCTTACGCTTCTTTCCCGGTGCAAAGAAGCCCTCGGCCAGCGTTGCCACCCGCTCCAGCCGCTCTTCCAGCCGCGCCCGAAAGGCCTCTGTGTCCCCCTCGCCCGCCAGCCGCGCCACCCGCTCAATGCCCTCGGCATCCTTGGGCAGCGCATGGGTCTGTTGGTCGTGCACCATCTGAATCCGATGCTCCAACTCCCGGTGCGCCCGGTAATCCTCGG
Source organism: Oceanicola sp. D3 (assembly GCF_006351965.1). Lineage (NCBI taxonomy): Bacteria > Pseudomonadati > Pseudomonadota > Alphaproteobacteria > Rhodobacterales > Roseobacteraceae > Oceanicola > Oceanicola sp. D3. Next base: position 1,866,852 of record NZ_CP040932.1, on the reverse strand, counting down.
CCAGTTGCGCCGCCTCGGCCTCGCCAACCCAACCCTTCTCCGCCAGCCGCGCCAGCCCGTCCACCGTGCCGCGCACCCTCAGTTCCGGGTCGCGCCCGCCCGCAATGATCTGCCGGGTCTGGGTGAAAAACTCGATCTCCCGAATGCCGCCACGCCCCAGCTTCAGGTCGCGCCCCTCCAGCGCCGTGCCGTACAGCCCCTTATGCTCGCGGATCGCCAAACGCATGTCATGGGCGTCCTGAATGGCGGCAAAGTCGAGGTGCTTGCGCCAGATGAAGGGCCTCAGCCGCTCCAGATAGCCCGCCCCCGCCTCCAGATCCCCCGCGCAAACCCGCGCCTTGATATGCGCCGCCCGCTCCCATGTGCGCCCAAGGCTCTCATAATAACGCTCTGCGGCTTCCATGCTCAGGCACACCGGCGTCACGCTCGGATCGGGCCTGAGCCGCAGATCGGTGCGGAAGACATAGCCCTCCGCCGTGTTGTCACTCAGCGTCTTGGCCGCCTCGCGGGTGGCTCGCACGAGGCTGGTGCGCAGCTCATGAAAGTCCCGCTCCGGCCAGCGATCCTGATCGAACAGCACGATGAGGTCGATGTCCGAGGAATAGTTCAGCTCATGCGCGCCCATCTTGCCCATGGCCAGCACGAAGATACCGCAGAGGTCGTCATCCACATCGCCCGGCTCCAGCGCCGACTTGCGCCGCGCCGCTTCCCGCTCCAACGCCCGCCGCCAAGCCAGTTGCACGGCGCAGTCAGCCAGCTCGGTGAGCGCGCCTGTCACCTTCTCCAGCGGCCAGACCCCGCCCAGATCGGCCAGCGCCGTGAACAGTGCCAACCGCCGCTTTGCCACCCGCAGCGCCACCGCCACGTCCCCCTCTGCGGCAGCTGCGGCGAGCACCCCCGGCACCACCTGATCCACCGGCGCGGCCAGCGCCGTTTCCAGCCATTCGGCCTCCTTGCCGATCAACCCGGCGAGATACGGGGCCGAGCCCGCCGCGCCGCCGATCAACTCGGCCACCTGCCCCGTCGCCCAGCCTGCCGCCTCCCGCGCGGTGGCAGCGGCGCCTTGGTCAACGGCAATCGGCAAACGGGTGATCTGGCTGGCAAATGTCATGCCGCCTTCATCCCCCGCCCGCGCCCTCCGGTCAACGCCTCTTGCCCCTGCCGGGCCGCTCCGTAGGGTGGGCACCACCCCACCACCCGAGGCCCCATGTCCAAATCCCTCAAACGTGTCCGCGCCGCGCTGCAAGCCGCAGGCCTGCCAGATACCACCCGCGAAATGCCCGAAAGCACCCGCACCGCCGCCGAGGCTGCAGCCGCCGCTGGCTGCGAGATCGACCAGATCGCCAAGTCGATCATCTTCGCCGGAGAAGAGAGTGGCGCGCTCTACCTCTTCCTCACCGCAGGCGGAAATAAGGTAGACCCGGCCAAGGCCAGCGCAGCCGCGGGGGAGCCCCTCACCCGCGCCGACGGTGCCGCCGTGCGCAAGATCACCGGCTTCGCCATCGGCGGCGTTGCCCCCATCGGCCACCTCACCGCGCCCCGCGCCTTCCTTGATCCGCGCCTGCTGGAGTTCGAGCAGGTCTGGGCCGCCGCCGGCACCCCCCGCCACATCTTCGAGATCGCGCCTCAGACCATGGCTCGGCTGGCAAAGGCAGAAGCCGCCGACTTCACCCTTTAGGCGCGGTCATCCCCCGGCCATACACGCGGCTCTCTCACGTCCTAGCCCCGTCATCCTCGGGCCTGACCCGAGGATCTCCAGCCCCAAAACCCCCAACGCCCACAGCACATTCGGGCCAAATGTAAAAAACATTCACATTCCCCCTTGAAGCCCCCGCGCCCCACCCCCATCTCTCATAATGTGAAAGACATTCACATACGCAAACAAACGGAGATACCCTGATGAACACCGCCCAAACCGCCGCCGTCACGCACCAGCCCGGCTGGTTCGCCCGTGCCGAAGGCTGGCTGGACGAGCGTGGCAAGGGAGCCTGGATCGCAGCCATGGTGCTGGGGTTCATCTTCTTCTGGCCCCTCGGACTCGCCCTTCTCGCCTATATGATCTGGAGCAAACGCATGTTTTCTGGCCGCTGCGCCCAAAGGCGCTCTCACACCCATGACGCCCACCGGATGAACCGTCGCCACGGCTTCCGCTCTTCCGGCAACACGGCGTTCGACAGCTACAAGGCCGAAACCCTGCGCCGCCTCGAAGACGAGCAGGAAGCCTTCGAAGGGTTCCTCGAACGGCTCCGCGCCGCCAAGGACAAGGAAGAGTTCGACGCCTTCATGGATGACCGCGCAACAGCCGCCCAATCCTCGGACGATGGCGAGAAGAGCAGCGACAGCGACGAACCCGCGCTCACCGAGCCCCGCTAAGCCAAACGTCCACGGAACGGGGCACGCCTCCCCCGCGTTGTCCCACCAACGGCCCGCCGCTCCCTCCCCCCGGGCGGCGGGCCCCTTTCAAATCGTCAGGAGACACCCCAGATGTCCACGATGGACAACATCACCACCGCCCTCCCCGACCCGGACCTTGCGCCCGAGTTCTACGCCGATACGCCCGCCAAACGTTTCTTTGCGTGGCTCGTCGACGGGGTGATGATCTTCCTCGTAACCCTGCTGGTGCTCCCCTTCACCGCCTTCACCGGGCTCTTCTTCTACCCGCTGCTCTGGCTGGTGATCTCTTTTGCCTACCGCACCATCACGCTGGCCTCCGGCTCGGCAACATGGGGCATGCGGCTGATGTCCCTCGAAATGCGCACCCACCGCGGCGAGCGCTTCGGGCTGGGCGAGGCCTTCATCCACACGCTGGTCTACTCGGTGGCCATCTCCACCTTCCTCGTGCAGGTCATATCTGTTGTGCTGATGCTGACAACATCCCGCCGTCAGAGCCTTGGCGACCATCTCCTCGGCAGCGTCGCGATCAACCGCGCCGCCGCCCGCCGCTGAGGTGCGCGTGTCGCTGCAGGGCAGCATCTCACACCGCCTCACTGTTTCTGGGGGCTTGGCGCGACGTCATCACACTGTTACCGTCACCTCTGAACCTCAATAACCGCACGCTGCCTCCCCTTGCGCCACACACTTCCCATCGCGCCCCAGTTCTACGTGACGGCCCCGCAACCCTGCCCCTACCTTGAGGGCCGGATGGAGCGGAAGCTCTTCACCGCGCTGCAGGGCGAAGGCGCCGAAAAGCTGAACGATACGCTCTCCCAGCAGGGGTTCCGCCGCAGCCAAAACGTTCTCTACCGCCCCTCCTGCGCCGATTGCTCGGCCTGCATGTCCGCCCGTATCCGCGTGGCAGACTTTGAGCCGACCAAGAGCCAGAAACGGGTGACCAAGCGCAACGCCATGCTCACCCGCAAGGCCAATTCGCCCTGGGCCACCGAGGAGCAATACGCGCTTTTTCGCCGCTACCTCGATCAGCGACACGCCGACGGCGGCATGGCCGATATGGATATCTTCGAGTTCGCCGCGATGATCGAGGAAACCCCGGTGAAGAGCCGGGTGGTCGAATATCACCTGCCCGCCGAGGCCGCAGAGAACGACACCGGTGAAGACCAGCTGGTGGCCGTCTGCCTCACCGATGTGCTGGCCGATGGCGTCAGCCTCGTCTACTCCTTCTTCGAGCCGACGATGGAAAAGCACTCACTCGGCCGCTACATCATCCTCGATCACATCAACATCGCCCGCGAAGCCGGCCTGCCCTATGTCTACCTCGGCTACTGGGTGCCCGGCTCGCCGAAGATGGGCTACAAGGCCAGCTACGGCGCGCTTGAAATCTACAAGAGCGGCGCATGGCGCGATCTCGGCGATGCCGAAGAGCACCGGCAAGAGATCCACCCGCTCTCGGTCGATCCCATAGCCGAGCAGGTCGCCCGCATCCGCCTCCCCGACAGCCGCCCCGCCAATCGCCGCGGCTAAGGCGCACTGCCTGACAGGCCCAGCTTTGGTGAGATCCACGCTGTAGCCCACCGCCGTGTATGGCACGCGGTGTCCGGAACTATCCCACGCCCGGCCTACCGCTCACACCTCAATCCGCCGCCGCCAGCGTCCCTTCCGCCTTCATCTTCGCCCGCCGGGCCAGCGTCATCACGTCCTTCCCGTCGCGGCGCGGGATAACCCGGTAAAGGCCCTCAACCGCGTTTTCTACCGCAAACGCGATCAGCCCAATGGCCACCACCCCCAGCATCACCCGCCCAAACGGGGCCGCGCGGATCTGGCCCAGCGCCTCGCCCACGCCGCCCGCCTGCTGCGGATCGGAGGCCAATGCGGCAAAGCAGATAAGCACCCCGATCACGCCAATCACCACCCCCTCGGCAATGCAGCCGAACTTCATCACCGGGTCCAACCGCTCGGCCACCGGCGTCACCCGGATATGCGCCTTGTATTTCTCAGCAAGCCCCTTGTAGCCATAGTAAATCCCGGCCCCGACCGTCATCAGCCCAACCGCGCCAACCAGCCACGGCCCAAATGGCATGGCCATCAGCTTGGCCGTCGCACTCTCGGTGCCCCCGCCGCCGCCCTCACCACCGCGCAGCGCCAACCCGGCAACCGAAACGCCAATCGCCCCGTGGATCACCCCGGTCACAACCAACCCTGTCCGCGCGATGATCCCTTCTGCCTCGTGGCCATAATCCTCAAGGTCCATCCAGGCGTCGATCAACCGCCACGCCATATAGGCCCAGAGACCGACCGCCACGAGCCACAGCAGCGGCGTGCCCCACCAGTGCCCCTGCAAATCCGCCAGCGCATCCGTGGTGCCCTCCGCCTCCCCGCCCTTGATCGCGGCGGTGAGCGCAAGCCCGCCCACGACGTTGTAAACCAAGGCGCGGGCAAAGTAGCCCGCTCTCATCACGGGCACGACCCAGCCGGGGGCTTTCTCGGACATCAGGCACTCCTCCTTTCATAGAAGGACGCCCCGCCAGCCCGATGGTTCCCTCCCCGAGGCCAGTAAAAAGGGGGCCACCCTCGCAGGCAGCCCCCTCTCAACTCCGTCACTGTTTACTGACGCGCTTCACAATAAGCGCGCTCCAGCGTGTCCGATGGCATCGGATCACAGCGGATCTGCGGCCCCAGGCTCGACGCATTGGGCAGCGCCGTAGAGAGTGGCGGGATGTAGGTGATCATCAGCAGGAAGACGAAGAGCACCGCCAGGAAGGGAGACGCCGCCTTCACCACCTTCATCATCGGCATCCCGGCCACGCCGCTCGTCACGAAGAGGTTCAGCCCCACCGGCGGCGTGATCATCCCGATCTCCATGTTCACCACCATGATGATACCAAGGTGGATCGGGTCGATCCCCAGCTCCAGCGCAATCGGAAACACCAGCGGCGCCACGATCACGATCAGCCCCGATGGCTCCATGAACTGCCCGCCGATCAGCAGGATGATGTTGACGATCACGAGGAACATGATCGGCCCGAAGCCCGCACTCAGCATCGCCCCCGCGATCTGCTGCGGGATCTGCTCATCGGTCAGCACATGCTTCAGGATCAGCGCATTGGCGATGATGAACATCAGCGTCACCGTCAGCTTGCCCGCGTCAAACAGCGTGTGCCGGGTGTCGCGGTGCACAAACGCGGTGAGCAGCGCCCAAGGCTTCTTCAGCAGGCTCGACTTGGCCACCCCCTCGCGCTCCGCCAAGGGCCCCATGTCACGATAGACCCAGACCGCCACGATAAAGGCATAGACCGAGGCCACAGCCGCCGCTTCCGTCGGGGTGAAAATCGCCTTGGTGATCCCCGGAATGCCGTAGATCCCCACCATGATGATGACGATCAGCATCAAGCCCCAAAAGGCCTCGCCAAAGCTGCGGGCAATCTCGCCCCAGCCCTTCCACTCGCCCGCAGGCATATTCTTGATCACGGCCATCACGTAGATGGTCACCATCAACATCACGCCCGCCAGCAGGCCCGGAATGACCCCGGCCAGAAACATCCGCCCGACCGAAACATCCGTGGCCGAGGCATAAACCACCATCACGATCGACGGCGGGATCAAAATGCCCAGCGTGCCCGCGTTACAGATGACCCCGGCGGCAAATTCCTTGGTGTAGCCCGCCTGCTTCATCGCCGCGATCACGATCGTGCCGATGGCCACCACGGTTGCGGGCGACGAGCCCGAAAGCGCGGCAAAGAGCATGCAGGCGAAGACGCCGGCAATGGCGAGGCCACCGCGCAGATGCCCCACGCAGGCAATCGAGAAGCGGATGATCCGCTTGGCCACCCCGCCCGTGCTCATGAAGCTGGATGCGAGGATGAAGAAGGGAATGGCCAGCAGCGTGTAATGCCCCGCCATCGCCTGATAGAGGCTCTGCGCCACACTCGCCAGCGAGGTGTCAGAAAGCACCAGCAAAAAGACCATCGACGAAAGGCCCAGCGACACCGCAATCGGCACCCCGATCATCAGCAACCCGATGATCATCACGAAGAGAAGAACGACATCCATTATTTCTGCTCCTCGCCATGGGTGGCAGCCACGGCGGCCACTTCGTCTTCGGCCTCATGGCTCACGATCAGGCTGTCCTGCTTGCCGGTGATGATACGGATGGTCGCCTGCACGAGGCGAAACAGCATCAGCGCCACCGCAATGGGCAGCATCGCATAGGCAATAAACCGGGGCAGCTTGTCATAATGCTCCCACTCGGCCTCGGGGTAGCCCTTGTTCAGGGTGAGCGGCTCCAGCCAGCGCAGCCACTCCAGCATCGGCACCTGGTCGGTCACGTAAAAGCTGTTGTTGCGCGCGCCCCAGTCGATCCCGGTCGGAAACCAGCGGCCCTCGGTTGGTGGCAACCCGGCAAAGGGGGCCCAGTAATCCCACGCGCCCTTCATCAGCAGCAAGGCATAGATCAGGCAGGCCGCCGCCGAAAGCAGCGCCAGCACCCGCTGACCCTTCTTCGGCAACATGGCAGTCAGCGCATCCACGCCAAGGTGCGCGGTGATCTTGAAGGCATAGGCAATCCCGAACAGGACCAGCCACGCAAACAGGATCAGCACCACCTCCTGCCCCCAGATCAGCGAGTCGTTGAAGCCGTAGCGCAGCACGACGTTGACAAAGGTGATGAGCGTCATCAGCCCGAGCAGCACGGCAATCACCGACTCCTCCACGCTGTTGACCCATCGACTAAACCCGCCCACCGGCAGGTCGTGCTGTTGCGACATCCCCATTTCCCCCTGTCTGTATGGCGGCCGCAGGCCCCTGCCCGCGGCCGCCGTCGCGCGGCTTACCCGCCCGACATCATCTCTTCGTTGATCTTGCGCGCGGCCTCGATGTTCTCGGCGCCAACGTCGCTCTCAAATTGCTTCCAAACCGGCAGCATCGCCTCAACCCAGCGCTGGCGCTGCTCGGCGGTCAACTCCCGCACCGTGCCGCCCGCGTCGATGATCGCCTGCTTGGCGTCCTGGTTCACCCGCTCGCTCTCGCCGTTGCGGGCTTCCGTCACCTCGCGCAGGATCTGCGAAAACTGGTCGCGTACGGCAGGCTCAAGCGAGTCCCACCAATCCACCGAAGTCACCACCATGTAATCGAGCAGCAGGTGGTTTGTCTCGGTGATCCCGTCCTGCACTTCAAAGAACTTCTGGCCATAGATGTTCGACCACGTGTTCTGCTGGCCATCCACAACGCCGGTCTGCAGCGCGCCGTAGACCTCCGAGAAGGTCATCGGCTGGGCACTGGCCCCCAAGGCCTCCATCTGCGCGATGATCACCTCGGCAGGCTGCACCCGCATCTTCAGCCCGGCCACATCGCTCGGCTCCACCAGCGGCACATCTGCCGAGATCTGCTTCATCCCGTTGTGCCAAAACTCCAGCCCCAGAAGGCCGCGCCGGGTCATGCCCTCTTTCATCGCCTGCCCGGTCTCGCTTTGCTGAAAGGCGTCCACGGCCTCCATGTTGGCAAAGAGGAACGGCAGGTCGAAAATGCGGAACTGCTTGGTGAAGGTCTCGAATTTTGAAAGCGACGGCGCGGCCAGATGCACATCGCCCTGCAACATCGCCTCCAGCACCTGATCGTCATTGTAGAGCGTCGAGTTGGGATACACCTCCATACAGGCGGTGCCATCCATCTCTTCGTTTACGCGGCTCTGCAGCAGGCTCGCGGCAATGCCCTTGGGGTGGCGATCCGTGTTCACCACATGGGCAAACTTGATAACGGTCTCGCCGTCGTCACAGCCTTCGGTTCCGGCGGCCATGGCAGCTTGGGTCACGGCACAAAGCGCCACGGCCACGGCTGTGGCGGTGTTCAGCGTTCTATTCATCCTGGGGGTCCTCCTGATGTCTCCCTCGGGGCCAGTCGGCCCACCGGGGGGAAGGTTCATCGCCCATTGCTGAACCGCAAGGTATCACAGGATACCGTAGAGACGCCCCCCGCCCGCCCATGGCGCGCGGAGGACTCCCCTGCTCTGCTTACATCGACGCGTTGATTTCCTGCGCGGCGGCAATGTTGTCGGCGCCCACGTCGCCTTCAAACTGCTCCCACACCGGGCTCATCGCATCCACCCACATCTGGCGCTGCTCTGGAGTCAGCTCGCGGATCTCGCCGCCTGCATCCAGCACCGCCTGACGGGCTTCCTTGTCCACCTGCCCAACGGCTGCGTTCCGCTCTTGGGTCACTTCCTCAAGAATGGTCAGCAGCTGGTCGCGCACATCGGCGTCGAGGCTGTCGAGCCAGTCGACCGAGGCCACCACGAGGTAGTCGAGCACACCGTGGTTGGTTTCGGTGGTGCCGTCCTGGACCTCAAAGAACTTCTGACCATAGATGTTCGACCAGGTGTTCTCCTGCCCGTCCACAACGCCCTGCTGCAGCGCGCCGTAAACTTCCGAGAAGGCCATCGGCTGCGGGCTGGCGTTTAGCGCTTCCATCTGGGCCACCAGCACATCGGAAGGCTGCACGCGGAACTTCAGGCCAGCGGCATCGCCCGGCTCGACCAGCGGCTTGTTGGCCGAGAACTGCTTCATCCCGTTGTGCCAAAACTCAAGGCCCTGCAGGCCCCGGCGCTGCATCGAATTCTTCATCGCCTCACCGGCTTCGGAGGTCTGGAAGGCGTCAACCGCGTCGATGTTCTTGAACATGAACGGAAGGTCAAAGATGCGGAATTGCTTGGTGAAGGTCTCAAACTTCGACAGAGAAGGCGCGGCCAGCTGCACATCGCCCTGCAGCATCGCTTCCAGCACCTGATCATCGTTGTAGAGCGTGGAGTTGGGGTAAACCTCAACACAGGCCTTGCCGTTCATCTCTTCATTCACCCGCTCCATGAGCAGGTTGGCGGCGATGCCCTTGGGGTGGCGGTCGGTGTTGGTGACGTGGCTGAACTTGATGACAATCTCGCCATCGTCACAGGCAGCAAAGCCCGCACCGGCAGACAGGACCAGCGCCACAGCGGTGGCGGAAAGGGTCGCGAATTTCATGTGGATGTCCTCCCAGACATTTGGTTCGGTTCAGCGCCTCCCAGCGCCTGCTCGAGACAAATGCCAACCAAGCGCGCCCGGCAAGCCCTTGCTTAAAGGCGCGCGGCGAGCGGCATAAACATTTGATTTGAAAGATTTTCCGCAAAGGCCCGCAAAGTGCCACCCGCACCAGCGTCCCCTTTCCCACACACGCCACCCGCGCATCTGTGCGGATTTCCGCACAGTTCCAGCCGGTGTTTGCCTTGGTGAGTCCAGCGCTGACAGCTCGTCAGCCATATTCTCAGGGCAAAATGCCCCCTACTTCACACGCGCCGCGGCTATGATCTCGCCCGGTCCGGCCTTCTGCACGATCACCACCGCCGGGGCTTCTCCCGGGGCGGCAACCTGCAACTCCAGCGCGGTTTCCCCGTCCCACTCGCCCAAGACCTGCCAGTCGCGCACGATGTTATGGTAGCTCATGGTCAGCCCGGCGTTTTCACCGCGCTTGATCGCCACGGTCTCTTCCGGGGTGTAACGCACAAGCTGCACCACCAGCTTTCCCTGTGCAGGCTGGGGCGGGGTGCCATCAATGGCCACCTCCTCGCCCACGCGCTGCGCCCGAAGCTGCATCACCGCCGGGCGCGCCTTATGGGTGCCCAGCAAGTCCACCACATCCATCGGCCGCGCGCCAACAACGTGATCCACCCCGCCAATCACCATCTGCGGCGTATAGATCGTGCGCGCGCCCGCCTGATGCGCATACCCCTTCTGCCGCTTGGTGTGCTCGGGGCGGGCAAAGGCGTCTTTCCAGCCAATGTAGTCCCAGTAGTCCACATGCAGCGCCAGCGCGATCACGCCCGGTTTCTTTGCAAGCTTGGCCAAAATTTCATCAGCCGGCGGGCAGCTCGAACAGCCCTGGCTGGTGTAGAGTTCCACCACAACCGGCTGCTCCGCAACCGCGATGCCCGCCAGCCCCACATATAGAGCCATTGCCCCAAAGAGCTTTTTCATGCCTGATTTCAAGGCCATATTAACCTGCCAATGTCATCCCTGCCTTCCGGTTTATCCCCTCCCCCGCGCAAGCGCCAATCAACGAAACGCGAGAGATGTGACAAAGCGCGCCGCCCCCTTGCGCCCCAATTGTGTGCAATGGTATACAAAAACCGAGCTGGCCACCCCAATCATCCTTGCAAGCCCCCGCGCTTGCAGCGTAAGGGAAGGCCAAGTGCAGCCACCCAAAGCCAAGGGAGCCCCCCATGCCAATCACCGTCGGCCACGATACCTCCAAAACCCGCAAAACACTCACCGTCGGCAGCCAGTCGGTCGATTACTATTCGATCCCTGCCGCCGAGGCCGCCGGTCTGGGCGACTTCTCCAAGCTTCCCGCCGCGCTCAAGGTGGTGCTGGAAAACATGCTGCGCTTCGAAGATGACAAGACCGTCTCGGTCGATGACATCAAGGCCTTCGCCGAATGGGCCACCAAGGGCGGCAAGAACCCCCGCGAAATCGCCTACCGCCCCGCCCGCGTGCTGATGCAAGACTTCACCGGCGTCCCCGCCGTGGTCGACCTCGCCGCCATGCGTGACGGTATCGTCGCGCTGGGTGGCGACCCCGAAAAGATCAACCCGCTCAACCCCGTCGACCTCGTAATCGACCACTCGGTCATGATCGACGAGTTCGGCAACCCGCGCGCCTTCCAGATGAACGTGGACCGAGAGTATGAGCGCAACATGGAGCGCTACACCTTCCTCAAGTGGGGCCAGAGCGCGTTCAACAACTTCCGCGTTGTGCCGCCGGGCACCGGCATCTGCCACCAGGTGAACCTCGAGTATCTGGCGCAAACCGTCTGGACCGACAAAGACCAGAACGGCGTTGAAGTCGCCTACCCCGACACGCTCGTCGGCACCGACAGCCACACCACCATGGTCAACGGCGCCGCCGTTCTCGGCTGGGGCGTGGGCGGCATCGAGGCCGAGGCCGCCATGCTCGGCCAGCCGATCTCCATGCTGATCCCCGAAGTCGTCGGCTTCGAGCTGACCGGCAAGATGATGGAAGGCACCACCGGCACCGACCTCGTGCTGAAGGTCGTCGAAATGCTGCGCGAGAAAGGCGTCGTTTCCAAGTTCGTCGAATTCTACGGCGACGGCCTCGACACCCTGCCGCTGGCCGACCGGGCAACCATCGCCAACATGGCCCCCGAATACGGTGCCACCTGTGGCTTCTTCCCGATCGACGACGAAACCCTCCGCTACCTGCGCAACACCGGCCGCTCCGAAGACCGCGTCGCGCTGGTCGAGGCCTACGCCAAGGAAAACGGTTTCTGGCGCGGTGCCGATTACGCCCCGGTCTACACCGACACCCTGTCGCTCGACATGGGCACCATCGTTCCCGCCATCTCCGGCCCCAAGCGCCCGCAGGATTACATCGCGCTGGATGCTGCCGCTCCTGCCTTCGCCAAGTTCATCGAAGGGCTGCGCGGCGCCAAGGATGCCTCCGCCAAGGAAGAAGTCCGCTGGGAAGGTGAAGGCGGCGCGCCCGAGCCGCAAGACATCCCCGGTGACACCGGCAACCACAAGAAGGGCTGGTACAAAACCGACGATGGCAGCTACCAGCTGCATGACGGGTCCATCGTGATCGCCTCGATCACCTCCTGTACCAACACCTCCAACCCCTACGTGATGATCGGTGCCGGCCTCGTGGCCCGCAAGGCGCGCGAAAAGGGCCTCACCCGCAAGCCTTGGGTCAAAACCTCGCTTGCGCCCGGCTCCCAGGTCGTGTCGGCCTACCTCGAAGCCGCCGACCTGCAAGAGGATCTGGACGCCATCGGCTTCAACCTCGTCGGCTACGGCTGCACCACCTGCATCGGCAACTCCGGCCCGCTCGAAGCGCCGATCTCCAAGGCGATCAACGACTACGATCTGGTGGCAACCTCGGTGCTCTCGGGCAACCGCAACTTCGAGGGCCGCATCAGCCCCGACGTGCGCGCCAACTACCTCGCTTCCCCGCCGCTCGTGGTGGCCTACGCGCTGGTGGGCGACATGAACATCGACATCACCACCGAGCCGCTCGGCAATGACAAGGACGGCAACCCCGTCTACCTCAAAGACATCTGGCCCTCCCAGAAAGAGATCGCCGATCTCGTCGAGCAGACCGTGACGCGCGAGGCCTTCCAGTCCAAATACGCCGACGTCTTCAAAGGCGACGAGAAGTGGCAGGGCGTGGAGACCACCGACAGCCAGACCTACGACTGGCCCGCAACCTCCACCTACGTCCAAAACCCGCCCTACTTCCAAGGCATCACCATGGACACCCACGCCATCGAAAACATCGAAGGCGCCAAGGTGCTGGCCCTGCTGGGCGACATGGTCACAACCGACCACATCTCCCCCGCCGGTTCCTTCAAGGAAACCACCCCGGCCGGTAAGTATCTCACCGAGCGTCAGGTGCCGGTCCGCGAGTTCAACTCCTACGGCTCGCGCCGCGGCAACCATGAAATCATGATGCGCGGCACCTTCGCCAACATTCGCATCAAGAACGAGATGCTGGATGGCGTCGAAGGCGGCTACACCAAAGGCCCCGATGGCGAGCAAACCTCGATCTACGATGCCGCCATGGCCTATCAGGATCAGGGCACCCCGCTGGTGATCTTCGGCGGCGAACAGTATGGCGCGGGCTCCTCGCGTGACTGGGCCGCCAAGGGCACCGCGCTTCTGGGCGTCAAGGCCGTGATCGCCGAGAGCTTCGAGCGGATCCACCGGAGCAACCTCGTCGGCATGGGCGTCATCCCCTTCGAGTTCACCGGCGGCGACACCCGCAAATCGCTGGGCCTCACCGGTGAAGAAACCGTCTCGATCAAGGGCCTCGTCGGCGTCAAGCCGCTGCAAGAGGTTCCCGCAGAGATCACCATGGCCGATGGCAGCACCAAGGAAATCACCCTCAAGTGCCGCATCGATACCGCTGTGGAGATCGACTACATCGAAAACGGCGGCGTGCTGCACTACGTGCTGCGCAACCTCGCCAAATCCGCCTAAACACCGGACAAAAAACAAAAAACGCGGGCCCAACCAGGCCCGCGTTTTCACGTAGGGTAGGCAATCTGCCCACCATCCCTAGGCCCCCCAAAACCGCCGATCCGCGCGCAGCCCGCTGATGTCGATATTCGGCTGCCGCCCCTCCGCCAAATCCGCCACGATCCGCCCGGTCACCCCGCCGAGCGTCAGCCCGAGATGCTGGTGCCCAAACGCATGGATGATCCGCTCCGCCCCCGGGCGCACGCCGATCACCGGCAGCGAATCCGGCAGCGTCGGGCGAAACCCCAGCCACTCGCTCTCCGGCCCCGGCAGCGGCCCCAGCATCTCCTCGCCCCTGCGTCGCAAATACGCCAGCCGCCCTCGGTTCGCCGCAGCCTCCAGCCCGGCAATCTCCACCGTCCCCGCCAGCCGCGTGCCGCGTGCCATAGGTGAGGCGTAAAAGCCCCCCTCAGCCCAGCCCACCGGGCGGGCCACACGCCGAACATCGTGCCCGAACTGCAAGTGATAGCCCCGCTCCGTCCCCAGCGGCAGTCGCGCCGTCCCTGCGCCCGCGATCCGGCCTGAAAACGCCCCCGCCGCCACAACCGCACGCCCCGCGCCAATCACCTGCCCTCCCGCAACCACCTCCACCCCATCGCCACGCTCCCGCATCTCGCTGACCTGCGCCACCACCGACTCGCCCCCCAGCTCCGTGAACCGCGCATGAAAGCGCTGCACCAGCGCCTCAGGGTCGCTCACATGCCGCGCGTCGTCGAACAGCACCGCCCGTGCCACCGGCAGCACCAGCCCCGGCTCCATCTCGCGCGCCTCCGCAGCGCTCACCTCGCGCCAGCTCACCCCAAGCGCCCGCCGCCGCGCCAGCCCGGCCTCTGCCGCCTCCCCCGCCTTGCCCGTCGACCAAACCGTGAGCTGCCCCCGCGCCTTTACCAAATCCTGCGCGCCCGCCGCCTCGATCAGCGGGTTCAGCCCGCCGTCGGCATGGGCCAGCAAGGTCGCAAGCTGCGCCGCAATCCGCCCCGATGGCCCCGCACGGCAATTCGCCAAGAAAGTCAGCATCCAGCGCGGATGGCGCAGCGCATGACGCCACGAGATCGAAAGCGGGCTGTCCCGTCCAAACAGCAGCGTCGGCAGGTCGCGCAGCACAGCGGGGTCGTTCACCGGCAGGCAGCCATAGGTCGCCAGCGTGCAGGCATTGCCATAGCTGGTGCCCGAGCCGGGCGCCGCCGGGTCGATCAACACCACGCTGAGGCCCCGCATCCGCGCCCAAAGCGCCGCGCTCACCCCAACAATCCCCGCCCCCGCGATCGCAACGTCGAACTCGGCCATCCCGCCCCCGCCTTCCCTCTCTCGCCTTTCATGAAAGGACTCGTTTCCAAAGCCCCCGCAATCCTCTATGTCCGCAGGCAACCACAAGAAGCAGGCACATGACAGATCAGGCGCATTCTCCCCAGCACGACTCCGCCCCCCGGGCCGCAAAAGACTGGGTTTCGATCCTGTCCCGCTACCGCGCCTCCACCCCCTCCCGCTCGCTCTTCGAGCTGGGCGTCACCATCGGCCCCTTTGTCTCTCTCTGGGCGCTCGCGTGGTGGTCGCTCTCCTATAGCTACTGGCTCACCCTTGCGCTGTCGCTCTGCAACGCCGCCTTCCTCCTGCGCCTCTTCGCCATCCAGCATGATTGCGGCCACGGTGCCTTCTTCGACAATCGCACTTTGTCAGACTGGCTCGGCCGCGTGCTCGGCGTCCTCACCCTCACGCCCTACGATGTCTGGCGCCGCACCCACTCGATGCACCACAGCGCCTCGGGCAACCTGTCGCGGCGTGGCATCGGCGACATCCACACGCTCACCGTGGCCGAGTATCAAGCCGCCTCGCCCCTGCGCCGCCTGCGTTACCGGCTCTACCGCAGCCCGCTGGTGCTCTTCGGCCTCGGCCCGGGCTACCTGTTTTTCCTGCAAAACCGCCTGCCCCTCGGCCTGCTCGCAAAGGCACGCTACTGGGTCAGCGCCATGGCCACCAACGCCGCCATCCTTGCCGCGCTGGGCCTGATCCTGCACTTCGGCGGCCTCGCCCCGATCCTGCTGATCTTCCTGCCCTCCACTCTGCTGGCCGCCACCGCCGGGGTCTGGCTGTTTTACGTCCAGCACCAGTTTGAAACGACCCATTGGGAAGAAGAGGCCGACTGGCAGCTGCATGACGCCGCCCTGCACGGCTCCTCGCACTACATCCTGCCCGGCTGGCTACAATGGCTCTCTGCCAACATCGGCATCCACCACGTCCACCACGTTCACAGCCGCATCCCCTTCTACCGGCTGCCCGAGGTGCTGCGCGACCATGCCGAGCTGGCCATCGCCAATCGCATGACCATCCGCGAAAGCCTGCGCAACGCCCGCCTCCACCTGTGGTGCGAGCAGCGTCGCCGCCTGCTCTCCTTCGCTCAGGCCCGCCAGAACGCCTGACGCAGGCCGGGCAAGCCCGCGCAAATCCCGTCCCGGGCGCTCACACCCACACTCGCTTGCGCGCCAAGGCCGGAATGTAAAACGCGTCAATAAGCAACCAGACCAGCCAAGCCATGAGCATCGGCAGGCCAACGCCCTCCAGCACCAGCGCAAGCCCCAGCAGCACCAGCACCGCCTGCGCCGCGCCCGTGACCCATGCGCCAAGGTAAAACCGATGCACCCCAAGGCCGCCGCAGAATAGCCAAAACAGATAGGCCAGCACGAGCGACTTGCGCCCCCGCCGCAACGCGCGCGCCACTTTCACGTCCATCCCCGGGTCTGTCACGTAAGCCATGGCCCTGCCGTTCTTTTTCTCTCCCCTGAAGGAAAACCATCAAAGCATGGCAAACTGCGGGCACCGATGGGCCATTTGCCGGGCCATCCTCTTGGGCTAACCTGCCCCCACCCGGCGCAGGAGGCCCCATGAGCGACGAGAAGATCGAGGTCGAAAACGTCAACACCCCCGGCAAGACCAGCCGCGTGAACCGCGCGAAATATCTCGATATGCGCGCAGCCCTCCTCGCCGTCCTGCCCAGCGAGGCACCGGGTATGAAGGTGCCCGAAGCCAAGGCCGCCCTCCTGCCCCGGCTCGACGCAGCGCTCTTTCCCGGCGGCGACACCGCCGGATGGTGGCTCAAATGCGTGCAACTCGATCTGGAAGCAAAGGGCCTGCTCGCCCGTGCACCCAAGCCCCCCGTCCGGCTCCGGCGCTGCTGAGCGCCAGACAGAAAAAGACCCCGGCCACGGGGAGGAATGCCGGGGTCTTCTCTGGGGTCGGGCGAGTGTGGCCCGGGGTCCGGGTGTCGGGGAGGCCCGGATCTTCTGGTTTCAAATATCAAACTCGAAATACTGGCTGAAAATGCCGTGCTTGCTTACAAAGTCGCGGGCCATATCGGGCCTGCACCAACAGCTTTGCCCGGCCCGGCGCGCATTTGCCATCGCAGGCCCGGCACATTCACCCCGCATTCACGCGCAATTAACGCAAGGGCAGCCTGCGCCGCCCGGCTTGACCCTTCCCGCCCGAGCGGCCACATCTTTGCCATGGCCTTCAACGCCCCCCAATGGTTCTCCGACGCGCTCACAACCGCTGGCGCCGACCCGGCGCTGGACCATGACCCACGCTGGGCCAACTTCCTCGACCCCGACTATCGCTGCCCCTGCTGCGGCATCGCCTCTCCCGGCCTGATCGACCTTGGCTTCGATCACCCCGATGTCTGGCCCCACGGCAATCGCGGCGAGACCGGCGAAGTCCTGATGCAGCACGGCCGCGACCGGCTGACGACCGACCTCTGCCGCTTGGGAGACTCCTACTTTATCCGCTGCATCCTCCCCGTGCCGATCCGGGGGCATGATGGCTACTTCTGCTTCGGGCCATGGGCGATGGTGGCGCGCGAGCATTTCGAGGCCCATTCGGCCGCCACCCTGCCGCCCTTTCCGCCCTTTGACGGATGCGAGGCCGTGCTGGCCAATGCCCTCCCCGGCACCGCGCCGCGCCAACCCACGCCCTGCATGCTCACCACCGCCGGGCCCACCGACCGGCCTGCCCTGTTTCCCCACGCCGGGCCGCTGCGGGCTGCGCAAGAGAGCGGCATCACCTTTGATACGCTGCTCCAGATCTACGCCACCACCGGCACCGATCTGCGCGGCCACCTTGGGGATGGGCCCGAACCAGAGGCCAAATCTGAGCCCAAGCGCGAAGACTAGGCGCTCTTCCGCCGCCTCACGCAGCCGTCACCCCCTGTGACGACCTGTCCCTCTGGCCCTCTCTCACACGCCCTGCTAGGCCGCCTGCTTGCGCGCCCCGGGTCACTCCCGGGGCGCCCGCATTTTGGAGACGAGAGAGAGATGACCGAACCGACAGAAGGCCAGCAAGAGGCCGCCCGGATCGCCACCACACGCAACGCGCTGGACCTCGGCGCGCTGTCGCTCATTGCCATCATCGGCAAGCCCAACGCCCGCCGCGCCATCCTGCGCCACCGCTCGGGCCGGGTCGAAACCGTGGCCCTCGGCACCCAAGCCGCAGGCGGCACCGTGACCGGCATCGGCAGCCGCAGCCTCACGCTCAAACTCGACGGCAAACCCCTGCGCCTCAGCCTGCCCGGCTGAGCGCCGCGCCGCGCGGGGCCTCATCGGGGCCTTTCCGGCCCCTCTTCGCCCCATCGTCGGCACCTCGCCAGCCCCGGGGCGACCACGGATCGGTCTTGACGACACCCGCGCCCCGCGCCACACCCGGCCCCATGACACAGACAGCCGAGAAAACAGCCCTCATCACCGGGGCCTCCCGCGGCCTCGGCGCCGCCTTCGCCGAGGCACTGGCCCCATCCCATCACATCATCGCCGTGGCCCGCACCACCGGCGCGCTCGAAGAGCTGGACGACCGCATCCGCGCCAAAGGCGGAGCCGCCACGCTCGCGCCGATGGACATCGGGGTGGAAGCGGCCATGGAACAGCTGGTCAGCTCCATCGCGGGCCGCTGGGGTGGCATCGACCTCTGGATCCACGCCGCCGTGCATGCCGCCCCGCTCGGCCCCACCGCGCATCTGGACGAGAAAGACTGGCAAAAGAGCCTCGACACCAACCTCACCGCCACCCGGCGACTGATCTCGCTGGTCGAGCCGCTGCTGCTGGCCCGCTCCGGCACGGCGGCCTTCTTTGACGACACGCGCGGTGGGCAAAAGTTCTTCGGCCACTACGGCACCACCAAGGCCGCGCAGATGGCACTGGTGCGCGGCTGGCAGGCCGAAACCGCCAAGACCGGCCCCCGCGTCGTGGTGCTGGAGCCCCAGCCCATGCCCACCGCCACCCGCGCCCGCTTCTTCCCCGGCGAAGATCGCGCGCCCCTGACAAGCCCGGCCGATGAAGCCGCCCGCTTGCTCACCGAGGTTATCGCCTGAGGCCAAGCGGCGGTTTGAGTATTTTCAGCAAGAAAATGCCACAGCGCGCACCAGCCGCAGCGGCCTTCCGCTTGTGAGCGGGCGGGCGCTCGCCTATGCAGGAGGCACGGGCAAGAAGCGGGGCAACATGCGCATTCTCATCACCAATGACGACGGGATCAACGCGCCGGGGCTGGCGGTGCTTGAGGCAATTGCCGCCGATCTCGCCGGGCCAAGCGGCGAAGTCTGGGTGGTGGCGCCCGCCTTCGAGCAATCCGGCGTCGGCCACTGCATCAGCTACACCCACCCCACCATGATCGCCAAACTCGGCGAGCGCCGCTTCGCCGCCGAGGGCAGCCCGGCCGACTGTGTGCTCGCCGGGCTCTACGATGTGCTCGAAGGCGAGCGCCCTGATCTCGTGCTCTCGGGCGTCAACCGGGGCAACAACGCCGCCGAAAATACGCTCTACTCAGGCACCATCGGCGGCGCGATGGAAGGTGCGCTGCAAGGCGTGCGCTCGGTGGCGCTTTCGCAGTTCTACGGCCCCGACAACGTGGAGCTGGAAAATCCCTTCGAAGCCGCCGCCGCCCACGGCGCCCGCACCCTGCGTTGGCTGCTGGAGCATGGCGAATGGGAGGGCGAGCGCTACAACACCTTCTACAACGTAAACTTCCCGCCCTGTGCCGCCGCCCAAGCGGGCGAGCTGAAGATCACCACGCAAGGCCGCAGGAAAACAACGAATTTCTCCGTCGAGCCCCACATCGCCCCCTCCGGTCGCCGGTTCCTCTGGATCAAGGGCGGCCCCCAGCACGAAAATACCGGGCCGGGCACCGATGTCGCGGCCAACCTCGCCAATCACATCTCGATCACCCCCATGCGCGCCGACCTGACCGCCCATGATGCGGTGGCGCGCTTGCAGGAGAAACTGGGATGAGCGAGGGCACGGAAGCGGAACGCAAGATGCAGTTCCTCTTCGCCCTGCGCTCCCGGGGCGTCACCGACAAGGCGGTGCTCTCCGCCATGGAAAAAGTTGACCGCGGTCAATTCGTGCAGGGCCTGTTCTCCGAACGCGCCTATGACGACACGCCCCTGCCCATCGCCTGCGGCCAGACCATCTCGCAGCCCTCCATCGTCGGCCTGATGACACAGGCGCTCCAGCTCACCCCGCGCGACAAGGTGCTCGAGGTCGGCACCGGCTCTGGCTACCAGGCCGCGATCCTCGCCATGCTCGCCCGCCGGGTCTATACCGTCGACCGTTTCCGCCGCCTTACCCGCACCGCCGAGGCGCTGTTCCGCGAGCTGGATCTTACCAATGTCACCACCTTCACCGCCGATGGCTCTCACGGGCTGCCCGAGCATGCGCCCTTCGACAAGATCATCGTGACAGCCGCCGCCGAAGATCCGCCCGGACCGCTCTTGGCCCAGCTGCGCATAGGGGGTATCATGGTGGTGCCCGTTGGCCAGTCGGACGCGGTGCAAAGCCTGATCCGTGTGCGCCGCACCGAAGAAGGCCTGCGCTACGACGAGCTGCGCGACGTGCGTTTCGTTCCGCTCCTCGAGGGGTTGGGCAAAGAGTAGTCAGGGAGGTGCCGCAATAAGGCACCCCCAAAAGTTTGAGGGAACGAGCGTCATGCGTCTCACCGCAACTCTCGTGGCATCCGTGAGCCTCTTCGGCCTCACCGCCTGTGAAAGTCTTGATAGCGATTTCCGCGGCTTCGGCGGCGGTTTCAACACCAGCGAGGCCGCGCGCAAAGCCACCGAGCCCCGGCCCGCACCAGACAATCGCGGCATCCTCTCCTACCCCGGCTACCAAGTTGCCGTGGCCCGGCGTGGCGATACGGTCACCTCCGTTGCCGCCCGCGTCGGCATCCCCGAAAACGAGCTGGCCGCGCGCAATGCCGTGCCGCCCGGAGCCTCTCTGAACGCTGGCGAAGTGCTGCTGCTGCCCCGCCGCGTGGCAGAGCCCTCCCCCTCCACCGGCGCGCCCACCACCGGCCCGATCCGCCCCGCCGAGCAGGTTGATGTAGCCGTGCTGGCCGATAACGCCATTTCCCGCGCCGAGGGCACAATCACCCCCGCCGCCCCGGCCCGTAAGCCGCAAACCGGGCAAGAGCCCGTCCGCCACGTGGTCAAGGCTGGTGAAACCGCCTACTCCGTCTCCCGCCTCTATGGCGTGTCGGTCAAGGCGCTGGACGAGTGGAACGGGCTGGATGACAAGCTCACTCTGCGCGTCGGCCAAACCCTGCTGATCCCGCCAGAGGCGCCCTCGCGCCCCAAGCCCACCACCGTCACCAAGCCCGGCACGGGCAGCGAAACGCCAACGCCGCCCTCGGCCGCCAAACCGCTGCCCAAGGACGAACCCGCCGCGGCGCAAACCAAGACGACCGAGGCCAAGCCCGCGCCCGGCACGCCCGAAAGCCCCGATCTCGGCAAACAGGCCACCCAGGCCTCTGCCAGTTCGGCGCGCTTCACCTCGCCGGTCAACGGCAAGATCAGCCGGGTCTTCTCGTCGCGCAACAAGTCGGTCAACTTCTCGGCCAGCGCAGGCAGCCCGGTGAAGGCCGCTGATGCGGGCACCGTCTTCGTCGTGACCAAAACCGACGATCAGGTGACCTATGTCGGCATCAAGCACGACGGCGGGCTCACCTCGGTTTACGCCAATGTCGACGGCGTGACCGTGAAGAAGGGCGACAAGGTGTCCAAAGGGCAGTCCATCGCCAAGGTCAGCCCCGGCAACCCGGCTTTCCTCAATTTCATCGTCCTCAAAGGCACACAGGCCATCGACCCGGCCCCCTACCTGCCCTGAGTGGCGGCGCACGGGGCGTTAACTTAACCATGCAGGCGGAAATCCCGTCCGCATGGGATGTGCATCAGTTGTGCATAGGGTGTGGCCTACGTCTTTTGACGGGTTAACGCCGCAAAGGTTAACCGTAGGGTGGGCAATCTGCCCACCACCCGGCCTCAGAGCTTCACGCCCTTCCGCCCCGCCAGATCGGTGAAAAACTGCCAGGCGACACGCCCCGAGCGCCCGCCGCGCGTGGCCTGCCATTCAATCGCCTCGGCGCGCAGGGTCTCGGGCTCCACCTCCACGCCGTATTCGGCGCAATAGCCTGAAATCATGGTGAGATACTCGTCCTGCGTGCAGGGATGAAAGCCCAGCCAAAGGCCAAAGCGGTCACTGAGAGAGACCTTCTCCTCCGTCGCCTCGCTTGGGCTGATCGCAGTGGAGCGCTCGTTCTCGATCATGTCGCGCGGCATAAGGTGGCGACGGTTGGAAGTGGCATAAAACACCACGTTCTCAGGCCGCCCGGCGATACCCCCATCGAGCACCGCCTTAAGCGATTTGTAATGCTCGTCATCATGGCTGAACGAGAGGTCATCGCAAAACAGCAGAAAGCGGGCCTCGGAGCGGCGCAGATGGCCGAGCAACCGGCCAATGGAGGGCAGGTCTTCGCGCTGCACCTCGATCAGCTTGAGGTTGGCAAAATCGGCTTGCACCGCAGCGTGTACCGCTTTGACAAGGCTGGATTTTCCCATGCCCCGCGAGCCCCAGAGCAAGGCGTTGTTCGCAGGCAGACCGGCGGCAAACTGGCGGGTGTTTTCCACCAGCGTGTCGCGCGAACGGTCAATGCCGATCAGCAGGCTGATATCCACCCGGTTGACCTGCTCCACCGGCTCCAGCGAATCCGGATCCGCGTGCCATAGAAAGGCCGAAGCGCTTGTAAAGTCAGGGTCTTTCAGCGGGGGCGGTGCCATCCGCTCCAGCGCGGCGGCAATCCGGTCCATCGGGTCGTCCACGCTCAAAACTCTTCATCCTCATCCAAGATGCCTTCAGCCCGCAGCCGCGCCGTCCGCCTGCGCTCCACCCGTGCCACGAGGAAGATCGACACCTCGTAGAGCCCGTAAACCGCAACAAACAGAATGACTTGGGTAAAGATATCCGGCGGCGTCACAATGCCCGCCAGCACGAGGATCGCCACAACCGCATATTTGCGCACCGCCGCCAGCCCGGCTGCGCTCACCAGCCCTGCCTTCCCCAGCAGTGTCAGCAGAACGGGCAGTTGGAAGCAGACACCAAAGGCCATGACGAAGGTGATGGTGAGCGAGAGGTATTCCGAGATGGAGCCCTGAAACACCACAGATCCGGACCCCGCCACAACCTGCCCCTCGTCAGCGGTCTCCGCACCCGTCGGGGCGGCCCCGCCAAAGTCTTGGAACCCAAGGAAAAAGTCGTAGGCCAGCGGGATCACGATGTAATAGCAAAAGGCCGCGCCCAGCAGGAACATCGCCGGCGAGGCGATCATGAAGGGCAGGAAAGCCGAGCGCTCATTGCGATAGAGCCCAGGGGCCACAAACCGCCAGAGCTGGAAGCCGATCACCGGAAAGGCCAGCGCGAAACCGGCCAGCATGGCAATGCGGATCTGCACAAAGAACCCGTCCTGCAACCGGATCATCTGCAGGTTACAGGCCTGCATCCGCTCCGCCATCGCATGGCAGACCGGCTGCTTAAGGAAATCGAAAATCTGGCCTGCAAAATAGAAGCAGATGAAAACGGCAATGATGAAGGCAATCGCCGAGCGGATCAGCCGGGTGCGCAACTCGGCCAGATGCTCAATGAGCGGCGCGGAGCTATCGTCGAGGTTCTCTTCTGCCTGACTCATCCGTTCAGCTCACACCCGCATCGCCCGGTGCGCCGGGCTTCGTCTCTGATTTCATGGCAGCTTTTGTGTCCGGCTCAGCAGGCGCAGGGGCGTCCGCCCCGTTAACCATCTCTTCATCAAAGTCCGGCTCGTCCGAAAGCTCCGCCGCCTCCGAGGCCGCCGCAGCCGCCTCCCGCGCCTTACGCTCTTCAGCGGCCTTGGCGCTGGCGTCGTGAATCTTGCGCTTGGCCTCCGCCCGCTCTTCCGAGAGCTTTTGGGTTTCGGGGCCAAGGTCTTTCTTCGCCGCGTCTTTCTTGCCGGGCTCCCACTTGTCAAAGCGGTCGGCGGCGTCGCGCAGCTTGTCGATCCCCATCGACTTGGGGTTCATCGTCTTGTTGAGGTCGCTGGCCACGTCCTTCATGCCAGTGCTGTCAGCGGCATCTTCCATGGCGCGCGAAAATTCCCGCGCCATCCGCTTCACCTTGGCCGTCATTTTGCCAAGCGACTGGAACATCACCGGCAAGTCCTTCGGACCCACCACGATCAGCGCCACGACGCCAATCAGCAGAAGCTCGCTCCAGCCCATTTTGCGACCCCTAAAGCCCTATCAGGCCTTGTCTTTCTCTTCCGGCGTCACGTCGCGCGCGGCGGCCGCATCGGCTTCGTCCAGCTCTTTCGTGCCTTCCGAAACGCCCTTCTTGAACGAGGTGATCCCCTTGCCCACTTCGCCCATCAGCGAAGAGATCTTGCCGCGCCCGAAGAGCACCAGCACCACGACGGCAATAAGAAGCCATCCGACCGGGGGGATATTGGTGATGAACATCGCTTGCATGATTTGCCCGTCCTTTGATCCCTGAAGCCTTGCCACGGGGGTCGAGACACCCCGAGAAGTCGCCCCTATTTATGGAGTTTCCGGCCCGGGCGAAAGGGGCCTTTACATCACGATTGGGCAATTCTCGCGGTCACTTGGCCGCAGCGGTGCCCTCAATCGGTGCGCAGAGGAAACAGAAAGCACCTGTCGCGCCGAATGGTGAGCCACAGCACAGTGCCCGGCTTGGGCAGGAAAACCGAGGGAATCGTCGCCCGAAGCACCTGCCCATCATGGTCCATCTTCAACTCCACAAGGCTCTCGCGCCCCATAAAGCGCGCCCGCTCCACCACGCCCCGTGCAGGCATCCCGTGGCTCTCCGTCGGGTTCGGCCCGCGCCCGCCGCGGTCAAAGTCGATGGTCAGGTGCTGCGGGCGAAAGACAATCTCCACCTCCTGCCCATCCGGCACACCCGGCGCGAGGAAAGAGCCAAAGGGTGTTTCCGTCAACGCGCCTTCAACTTTGCCCCTCAGAATATTGATATCACTGAAAAAAGCAGCGGCCTTCCGGTCACCTGGGTTGTTATAGATCGTATAGGGAGCGCCCCGCTGCACAATCACCCCATCGCGCATCAGCAGGATTTCATCGGCCATCCGCATCGCCTCATCGGGCTCATGGGTGACAAGCAGCACCGCCGTGCCCTCTTCCTTCAACACGCTCAGCGTCTGGTCGCGGATCTCATCGCGCAGCCGCATGTCGAGCCCCGAGAATGGCTCGTCCATCAGCATCACCCGCGGCCGTGGGGCCAAGGCGCGGGCCAGCGCCACACGCTGTTGCTCCCCGCCCGAAAGCTCATGTGGATAAGCCTCCGCATGGCTGGCCAGCCCGACCCGCTCTAACAGCTCGCCCACCCGCCCGCGCGCCGCGCCGCGCTTCAGCCCGAAAGCCACGTTCTTGGCCACCGTCAAATGCGGAAACAGCGCAAAATCCTGAAACATCAGGCCAATATTGCGCTCTTCCGGCGGCACGAAGGTCGACTGGTCCGAAAGCACGGTGCCTTCTGCCAGCACACGCCCTTCATCGGGCCGGTCGACGCCCGCGATCATCCGCAAGGTGGTTGACTTGCCGCAGCCGGAGGGGCCGAGCAGGCAGGTCACCTGCCCCGGCGCCAGTTGCAGCGACAGATCACGCACCACCGCCCGCCCGCCAAGGCGGCGCGTCAGGTTCTGCACCTCAATCCGGTCGCTCTCGCCCAAGTCCCCGCCTTCCGTTACCCGAGCAAAAGCATCGGGTTGCGGGCGGTGGTAGCAGCCCGTCTCAGGCCGGGCAAGTCAGGCACGTCAGGCCAGCGTGTAGTTCAGCGAGCCGCCATCCAGCAGAATGTTCTGCCCCACCATGTAGCCTGCATATTTCGAGCACAGGAAGGCACAGGTCTGGCCAAACTCTTCCGGCGTGCCATAGCGGCCCGCAGGTATGGTCGAAGACCGCCGCGCGCGGGCCTCTTCCATGGTGATCCCCTCCTTCTCGCACACACCCTTGTCGAGCGATTCCGCCCGGTCTGTTGCATGAATTCCGGGGAGTAGGTTGTTGATGTTAATGCCATATTCCGCCACCTGTCGCGCGGTGCCGGCCACAAAGCCCGTCAGCCCGGCGCGGGCAGAGTTGGAGAGTCCCAGCACCGCAATCGGGCTCTTCACCGATTGGCTGGTGATGTTCACCACCTTGCCCCACTTGCGCTCCATCATGCCCGGGAGGGCCGCCTGCATCAGCGCGATGGGGGTGAGCATGTTGGCATCCAGCGCGGCGATAAAATCATCCCTGTCCCAGTCCTGCCACATGCCGGGCGGCGGGCCACCGGCATTGGTGACCAAAATTTCCACCGTGCCCGCTGCGCCCAGCAGCTTGGCCCGGCCCTCTTGGGTGGTCACGTCGCAGGCCACGGTTTCGACCTCCACGCCAAAATCCTTGCGGATCGCCTCTGCACTGGCCTCCAGCGCCTCTGCGCCGCGCGCATTCATCACCAGGCTACAGCCCGCTTCGGCCAGCGCCCGTGCGCATCCAAGCCCGAGGCCCTTCGACGAGGCGGCCACCAAGGCCCGTTTGCCTGAAATTCCCAGATCCATCGCATGTCTCCCTGCTGTCATTGCGCCGCACCCTCGCGCGCCGCCCGGCGATTCGCCAGCACCGCGCCCGGGCGGCCTTCCGGCCCCGGCGTTACGTCCTTGTTAATTGCGACCCTGCACAATTGCCACATCCTGCGGTGAAGCCCGCCATTTGGTTGACCACAAGGTCACCCCGGCACTATCTCTTTGCGCAGGTGGTGGCATTATGTGTAGCGGGGCATGGCTCCGTCTTTCTTTGAAGGTATTCCGAGACCAGATGACCACGCCGCTAAACGACCCTTCTTCCAAGCCTGCCCCCCCGCGTGAGCGGGCCGCCCGCCGTGCGAGCTATGATTGCCACCTGTTTAACGGCGGCGATCTGCGAGTCACCTCCGGTGCCAACCTCGGCGATGAGCTGGGCGAGCTGGATGAACTCTGCGAAGGCGATGTCTACGCGCTGGACGAAGAGGCAAGCGTGGCCAAACTGGCGCTGATCACCGAAGGCGGCCAGCACCGGGTGGCCAGCGGCTCCGAACTGGGCAACGCGGGTGATGCCGTCACCCTCGCCGGGCGGCTCACCTTCATGGGCGGCGACGGCGGCGGGATGGATCTGCTGGTGGTTGAACTGCCCGCCAAAGAGGGCCTCTCGCGCCATATCCTGCCGCTTCAGCCTATGGAGCCACGGGTGGATTACACCCTCATCGGTGTCTCCGAAGACCCGGGCGAGGTGCAGCTTTCCGATCTCACCTCCTTCGCCTTCGCCCGAGGCACCGCAATCACCCTCGCCTCCGGTGCGCAAAAGCCGGTGGAAGAGCTGGCGCCCGGCGAGCGTGTGCTGACCCGCGACCACGGCGCGCAGCCCGTGCGCTGGATCGGCCACCAAACAGTGCGGGCCGTCGGGGCCTACGCGCCCGTCGTCATCGCAAAAGACACCCTCGGCAACGCCGCCGATCTTATCCTGAGCCAGCACCAACGCCTCTTCGTCTACCAACGCGGGGCCGACCGGGTGACAGAAACTGCCGAGATGCTGGTGAAGGCCGCGCTGCTGGTGGATGACGATGCGGTCTTTATCCGCAAGGGCGGGTTTGTTGACTACTACACGCTGGTGTTCGATCACCACGAGGTCATTTACGCCGAGTGTATCCCCGTGGAATCGCTGGAGCTTTCGCCAGACACCCGCCAAAGCCTGCCCGGCGAGATCGCCGCCGGCATCGCCGCAGAGCTGGGCGACCTTGCTCATACCCCCGCCTTCGGCACCGAGCTTTCGGGCGACCTGATAGACCCCGAGAAGCGCCGCAAGATCTTCAAGGGCAGTGCGGGGCGTTAGCCATTTATACAGCTTTTTTCCCGGCGCCCGCCGTTGCTATCCTTTTTCTCGCGACACCTTGGGGAAGGGAGGAGCAATGAAAGCGGAACCGACCAACCGAAAGGGCGAGATCCTTTTGGCAGCCTTCGACGCGCTCACGGCCGAGGGCCTGCCGATGCTCTCCTATGATGCCATCGCCAGCCGAGGGGCCCTCTCACGTCAGCTGATCCGCTACCACTACCCCGACCCCGAAGACCTGATGATCGACCTTTGCGACCATCTGGCCGGGCTCTACCGCGAAGCGCTGATCTCCGAGGTGATGAAGCGCGAAGGCGCGGCCCGCCTGCGCTGCTTCTTCGATTTCTACTTCGACATGATCGAGGGCAATCTCAAACCCCGCGACGATCAGGTGTACGATGCGCTGATGTCGCTCTCGGCGGGCCACCCTCGCATCCGCACCAACCTGCGCAGCCAATATTCCCTGCTCGGCCAGGTGCTGTCACACGAGCTGGAGCTGGAATACCCAGAGCTGAGCACCCAGAGCGCGCAGGAGCTGTCCTACCTCTTCGTCTGCCTGATGTATGGCCACTGGAAGATGGTCGCCTCGCTGGGCTTATCGCCCGAGCACCGGCACGTCACGCGCCGCGCCATCGACCAGCTGATCGAGTCGCACCGTGCCCGCCCCGCCAAAACGGGGCCAAAAATCTGGTCCAACGCGCCGAAAAGCTGATTTCCCAACCGAAAAAGTTTCCGCAACGGCAACACTGCCCGTAGAAGCGGGCTTGGCATTACGGGACCACAGCCCGCTTTTCCATCCGAAAACCCGCCCTGCAAACAATTGACACTTAGCCTGCCAATCTGCTGCCCTTGCGTCATTGATTAAGGGCGGAACGCGGCGGGTGGCTGCGGATTGGTGGTTCCGCTGGGCAATTGGGGCCCACCTTCATTTCACGGCCTGCCCTCAGGTAGCACCCGCGCCACTTGCGCCGTATCATTGAGAGACGACTTCATGAATTTCAAAGACCTTTCCGACGAAGACAAAGAATTGGCCGCGCTGCGCTACGAATGGGCCCGTAAGGGCGTGCAATACGTCAACAGCCTGCACATTCAGTCCACCAACCGTGGCGTCAGTGAAAAGCTGCTCGGCCCGTCCCTCTACCTTCAGCGCCGTGGCACACCCGACAATTACACCAGCTTCGCCCAGATCGAAGCCCGCGTGAACATAGTTGCCAAGAAAGCGCTGGAAGGCGGCATGGGCAACTGCGACGAGCAGTCCTGCCTCGCCATGGTTTATCTGCGCAAGAACGCGCCCAAGAAGATCGGTCCTGTGCATTGGATTGCCATGGATAGCCAGTTTGCCACGCACGCGCTGGTAGCCATCGGTGATATCCCGATGAAAATGCCCAATCATCCCAACCGCTGGCCACATACGGCGATGATCTGCGATCCTTGGAAGCGCATCTGGCATGCCGCCCGAAACTGGACAGACAACCAGGGCGTCTGGCACGCCCACCTCCCCGTCGCGGTCCTCTACAGCTTCGAACCGGACGGCTAGGAGGAGCCACGAACGGGCTTCTTGAGCATCTGCGGCCCCGCGTGGTCACTACCCCCGCAGCGCCTCGATCAACTCATCCTTGGTCATCTCGCTGCGTCCGGAAATATCCAGCTCCTTGGCGCGGTCATACAGCTCCTGCGCCGTCCACTCCTCATAGGGCGGTGCCTTCCCGCCCTTCTTGCTGGGCTCCATGGCGTCATTGGCTTGCGCATTTGCGATCCGCGCCGACTTCTCCTTGCTGTACCCCTTGTCGCGCAGGGCCTCATAGGTGTCGTCGTCCTTCACGCTCGGGCCGGGCTCTTCTCTTTGTGCCATGTCTGTCTCCTTCATGGCCCAACGCCCAGCCCATCTTGCCGTTCCCCCCGGCTCTGATATACGCGCGGCCATGTCCACCAATCGCCCCGCCCTGCCCCCAGAAATCGCCCGCCGCCGGACCTTTGCGATCATTTCGCACCCCGACGCCGGCAAGACGACTCTCACCGAGAAGTTCCTGCTCTATGGCGGCGCAATCCAAATGGCCGGACAAGTGCGCGCCAAGGGCGAAGCGCGGCGCACCCGCTCGGACTTCATGCAGATGGAGAAAGACCGGGGCATTTCCGTTTCGGCTTCGGCGATGTCTTTCGACTTCGGCAACTACCGCTTCAACCTCGTCGACACACCCGGCCACAGCGACTTCTCCGAAGACACCTACCGCACCCTGACGGCGGTGGACGCTGCTGTGATGGTGATCGACGGTGCCAAGGGCGTGGAGAGCCAGACGCAAAAGCTCTTCGAGGTCTGCCGCCTGCGCGACCTGCCGATCCTGACCTTCTGTAACAAGATGGACCGCGAGAGCCGCGACACCTTCGAGATCATCGACGAAATCCAGGAAATGCTGGCGATCGACGTGACGCCCGCAAGCTGGCCCATCGGCGTTGGCCGCGATTTCCTCGGCTGCTACGACATGATCCACAACCGGCTGGAACTGATGGACAGGGCCGACCGCAACAAGGTGGCCGAGAGCATCAAGATCGAAGGGCTGGACGACCCCAAGCTGGCCGAACACATCCCCGCCGACCTGCTGGAAAAGCTGCTCGAAGAGGTCGAAATGGCCTCCGAACTCCTGCCCAAGCTCGACCCACAGGCGCTGGCCGAGGGCACGCTCACCCCCATCTGGTTCGGCTCCGCGATCAACAGCTTCGGCGTGAAAGAGCTGATGGACGGCATCGCCGAATACGGCCCCGAGCCGCAGCCCCAAAGCGCCGAGCCGCGCCAGATTTCACCAGAAGAAACAAAGGTTTCCGGCTTTGTCTTCAAGGTTCAGGCGAACATGGACCCAAAGCACCGGGACCGCGTGGCCTTCCTCCGCCTCGCCTCCGGCCACTTCCAGCGCGGCATGAAGCTGACCCATGTGCGCACCAAAAAGCCAATGGCCGTGAGCAGCCCCGTGCTCTTCCTCGCCTCCGACCGTGAACTGGCCGAAGAGGCTTGGGCGGGTGACATCATCGGCATTCCCAACCACGGCCAGTTGCGCATCGGCGACACGCTCACCGAAGGCGAGGCCCTCAAGGTCACCGGCATCCCCTCCTTCGCGCCCGAACTGCTGCAAAACTGCCGCGCGGGCGACCCGATGAAGGCCAAACACCTCGACAAGGCGCTGATGCAATTCGCCGAAGAAGGCGCCGCCAAAGTGTTCAAGCCCACCTTCGGCTCGGGCTTTATCGTCGGCGTCGTCGGGCAGCTGCAATTCGAGGTTCTGGCAAGCCGCATCGAGATGGAATACGGCCTCCCGGTCCGCTTCGAGCCCTCGCAATTCACCTCGGCCCGCTGGGTCAACGGCCCGAAAGACGCCGTGGAGAAGTTTGCCGCCGCCAACAAGCAGCACATGGGCGAAGACAACGACGGCGACCTCGTCTATCTCACCCGCCTGCAATGGGATATCGACCGGGTGGAACGCGACTACCCCGATGTGAAGCTCACCGCGACCAAGGAAATGATGGTCTGACGGCTTGATTCGCGGCCAGTAATGCTTAATTTATTGACGCGACGTCATTTGACATCGCGCGGTCCGCTCTGGCGGAGGCCCCAGCAACATTATGGTTGCTTCAGGCCCCCAGTTTGCCCCTGACGGATCCGCTCCGGCACCCCTTCTCCCGCCTTTTTCGGCGGCAGGGGAAACAAGTAATTTTAAAATGAAAGGACATTCCCATGAGTTCAGGAATCTGGTTCGGCCTCGCCGGCAGCTTCGGCGGCCATGCCGTTATCTGGGGCCGCAACACCATGTACGGCACCTTTTACTCCCTCGACAGCCACAAATCCTACTTCGAGATCGAGAGCGTCCGCAACAGATGGGGCCCCGGCCTCGGCGGCGGCATCGGCCTTGATTTCTACGTCATCTCCAACGTCCCCGACCCGTGGAAGTTGCATGGCCATTCCACCTCGGGGTGGGATTTCAACATCTCGATCGGTGCCAAATGGGGCGGCATCATCAAGGCGCTCGGCAAGTCGCAAAAGATGGCCAAGGTCATCAAGAAGCTGGCAGATAGCAAAGGCCTCACGGCAGGCGCCCTCAAACAGGCGTCCAAGATGGAGCTGGATGATTACGCTGAAGTGGCCAAGAAGGCCCGCGAGATCGCCAACAACATGCCGGCCAAGGGCAAAAAGCCGTCGATCATGAACGTGGGCATCCCCGTCACCCCGGGGCTGGAGCTGAGCCTCTTCGCCCAATACGGCACATGGAACGTGCTGAACTACAGAAAGTAGCGCCAATCCGCGGTCCGGCGGCTCTCTGCCGCCGGATCAGCCGGTGGATAGGATATCCTCGACAAGCGTCTGCAACTGGCCAAAGTACCCACCGCTTCGCGCAGGCTGGGTCGGGTCGGAGGTGATGGCAATCACCACCTCAGCCTCCGGGCAAACCGCCAGCACCTGCCCGCCGTAGCCCCGCGCCAGCGCATAGCTGCGCCCCGCCGCCTGCCCCAAAAACCACCCGTACCCATAGCCAAGGCCAGACCACGGCGAGCGTGTTCGCGCCACAAGGCTCGCCGCGATCCACTCCGCGCTCACCAGCCGCTCGCCCTCCCACAGCCCACCTGCGCGGATCATCTCGCCAAACCGCGTGAGCCCGTCCGGGCTGACGGCCATTTCGTTGCCACCGAGGTAACGCCCCTGCGGATCACGCGTCCAGGCCGGCACCTCGCCCAGCACCGCGCCCAGCCTCTCGCGCATCAACGCCAGCAGGCTCTGGCTAGACACCTCCGCCAGCACCGCGCCGAGCACATGGGTCGAGCCGGTCGAATACAGCATCCGCCCCCCCGGCGCGGCCACCATCTCGCGGCCCAGTGCATCGGCAACCCAGTCGCGGCTCGAAACCCACGCGCCATAGTTCGGGCCCGAGGTGCGCTCCAACCCGGCCCGCAGCGTCACCAGATCTTCCAGCGTAATCAGCGCCACCGCCTCCGCCGCGCCCGCCGGTATCAGGCCAGGCGCAACCTCACCCAAAGCGGCCCCAACGCCCGGCACCTCGCCCCGGTCCACCGCACAGCCCAGCAAGGTGGCCACCAGCGTTTTTGAGACCGACTTCACGTTGACGGGCCGCGAAGCTGCCGGCCCGCGCAGCACTTCCTCCACCTCGCGCACACCGCTGCGCTGCACGATCAGGCTGTGCAGGTTTTCAAATCCCCGCGCCCGTTCAACCGCCTCCCCCAAACCTGCACGCGCGGGCCGGGACGGCAGCAGAAACAGGCAGGCGGGGGCGGCGAGCAGAGTGCGGCGTGTCAGCATGACCGTAAGATTGGCGCATCCCCGCCGCAGGCCAACAAACCTTTCCGTGAGCGCGTGGGCATCTGCGTCCGAGTGCGTAGAATGCAATGAGGAGACAGATCAGATGCCCATACTCACACGCCGCACCGCCCTTGCCAGCCTCGCCGCCTTCGCAGCCGCCCCGGCCCTGCCCGCCCACGCGGGCACCACCCTCCGGCGCGATGTGCCCTATGGCCCGCATGCCCTCCAGCGCTACGACGTCTACATGCCCGAGGGCGCCTCTGCCGCGCCGCTCATCGTGTTTCTCCACGGCGGCGGCTGGGCCTTTGGCGACAAGGCCAACGAGAATGTCTGGAAAGCCAAATCCACCCATTGGAACGGGCGCGGTGTGGGCTTCGTCTCCGTCAACACCCGCCTCCTGCCCGAGGCCGACCCGATGCAGCAGGCCGCCGACCTTGCCCGCGCCCTCTCACACATTCAGCAAAGCGCGCCCGGTTGGGGGGGCGACCCAAACCGCCTTGCGCTCATGGGCCACTCCGCCGGGGCGCATCTGGTGGCGCTGCTCGGCGCCGACCCGGGCCTTGCCCGCCGCTGGGGCGCAAAGCGTTGGCGCGCCACCGTCGCACTGGACTCGGCAGTTTATGACACCGCGCGCACCATGGCCCGCAGGCCAAGCCGCCTCCACACCCGCGCTTTCGGCACCAGCCGCGCCTTCTGGGAGGAAGCCTCGCCCTACGCCCGCCTCGGCCCCACCGCCACGCCCTTTCTGCTCGTCGCCTCCACCAAGCGCCGCGCGGCCCTCTCGGCGGCCCGCAACTTCGCCCGCGCCGCCAAGGCCCGGAAGGTCGAGGCCGAGGTGCTTGAGCTCGATTACTCCCACGCCGCCATCAACACCGCCCTCGGCATGGGCGGTGCCTATACGCAAGCCGTCGATGCCTTCCTCGCCCGCCACGGCGTCGCCTGATTGACCTCGGCCAAAATCTGCGCTAGGTCGCGCCAAGCCCCACGATGCGCGTGGCGGCACGCGCGGGGCGCCCGATGACTGCGTCCCAATCCCGCGAAGGATGACCTTCGCAAGATACGGACGTACATGACAAAATTCAGTGACCTGAAGCTGGACCCAAAGGTCCTTAAAGCCGTCGAAGATGCCGGCTACGAAACCCCCACCCCCATTCAGGCCGGTGCGATTCCGCCCGCGCTCGAAGGGCGCGACGTGCTCGGCATCGCCCAGACCGGCACCGGCAAGACCGCCAGCTTCACCCTGCCAATGATCTCGCTGCTCAAGCGTGGCCGCGCCCGTGCGCGGATGCCGCGCTCCCTCGTGCTGGCCCCGACCCGCGAACTCGCCGCTCAGGTGGCCGAGAACTTCGACATCTACGCCCAGCACACCAAGCTCACCAAGGCCCTGCTCATCGGCGGCGTCTCCTTCGGCGAGCAAGACAAGCTGATCGACCGTGGCGTTGACGTGCTCATCGCCACCCCCGGCCGCCTGCTCGACCATTTCGAGCGCGGCAAACTGCTGCTGACCGGCGTGCAGATCATGGTGGTCGACGAGGCCGACCGGATGCTCGACATGGGCTTCATCCCCGACATCGAAAAGATCTTCCAGCTCACGCCCTTCACCCGGCAAACCCTGTTCTTCTCCGCCACCATGGCGCCCGAGATCGAGCGGATCACCAACACCTTCCTCTCCAATCCCGAGAAGGTCGAAGTGGCCCGCGCCGCGACAACCGGCGAGAACATCAAGCAGGGCGTGCTGATGTTCAAACCCTCCCGCCGCGACCGCGCCGCCACCGAAAAGCGCAAGGTTCTGCGCGAGATGATCGACGGCGAAGGCGAGGCCTGCACCAACGCGATCATCTTCTGCAACCGCAAGGTCGATGTGGATGTGGTCGCCAAGTCGCTGAAGAAAAACGGCTATAATGCCGAGCCGATCCACGGCGACCTTGACCAATCCCAGCGGATGAAAACCCTCGCGGGCTTCCGCGATGGCACGATCCGCTTTCTTGTGGCCTCCGATGTCGCCGCCCGCGGGCTCGACATCCCGGCAGTGTCCCACGTTCTCAACTACGACGTGCCCAGCCACGCCGAAGACTATGTGCACCGCATTGGCCGCACCGGCCGCGCCGGGCGCTCCGGCACCGCGCTGATGATCTGCTCGCCCGCCGATGAGCGCAATCTGGGCGATATCGAGCGCCTCGTGCAAAGCGAGATCCCCCGCCTCGATGCCCCCGCAGGCACCCCGGCCCCGAAAGCCGAGCCAGAGGCCGAGGCAACCGAAGAAAAGCCCAAGCGCACCCGCACCCGGTCGCGCCGCAAAAAAGAAGAAACGCCTGAAGAGGCCCCGGCTGAAGCACCTGCGGCTGAAGAGCCCGCGGCAGCGCCCGCTGCCGAGCCTGCGCCAGAAGAACCCCGCGAACCGCGCCGCCGCTCCCGCGGTGGCCGTGGTCGCAGCGACCGTGGCGGTGATCGCTCTGAGCGTGGCGGCGGCAACACGCCCCAAGGCCTGGGCGATCACTTGCCGGACTTCATCGCCCGCAGCTTCGAAGACCGCTCCGAATCACCCGACCCGACAAGCTGACGCAGGGCACCCTGCCCCCTTTGGTGGCAGGGCCCTCAACAGTTATCGTTGTGAGAATGACCGCGCCGAAGGCCTAATCCGCCTTCGGCGCAACGCGTTCTGCGCCCCGATCTGCCCCACCTGTCGCGAGCGCGGGGCTGGTCGAAGCGGGCGGGAGACAAGCCCGCGCCCGCCGCTCCCCTCAGCTCAACCGGCTGATAACAATCACAACCTCGGGCTTCTTGCCGATCTCTTCCACAGCCGTCTGCCGCACCACGCGCCGCAAGCCCTCTTCCAGCTTGTCGTCATCGGTCAGCACCTTGTCATCGGCCCGGCCCATAAAGCCGTCCGCCGCCGCTTCGATCAGCTCCACAAGCGGCGCGCGCGAGCGGCCCGTTTCCGGCAAGCCAACCAGCTCTGCCCAGGGCTCGCCCAGCGGCTCGTCGTTTTCGTCAAGGATCAGCGTCAAAAACACCTGGCCGTTCAGCGCCACCCGGATCCGGTCGCGCACCACGCCATCGAGCGCGCCAATCTTGACCGAGCCATCCAGATAGGTCCGCCCGGTCTCGATGTATTCCACGATCTCGGGCTTCGGCCCGGTCAGGTCCACCATCGAGCCGTTCACCGCCACGATCGACGGAATGCCCTTGGCCTCCCCCACCTTCGCATGCTCGCGCAGCATCCGGTGCTCGCCATGCATCGGCACCAGAATCTTCGGGTGCATCAGGTCGTGCATCGCTTCAAGGTCAGGCCGGTTGGCATGGCCGGACACGTGATAAAGATCACTCCGGTCGTCGATCACATCCACGCCCATCTCCGAGAAGGAGTTGACGATGCGCAGCACGCCGCGCTCGTTGCCCGGAATCGTCTTGGACGAAAACAGGAAGGTATCGCCCTCCTTCATCGTCAGCCCCAAAAATTTGCCGCGCGCCAGCTGCGCCGATGCAGCCCGCCGCTCGCCCTGCGAGCCGGTCACGATCAGCATGAGGTTCTCGCGCGGAATATCCACCGCCTCCTCGGGCGTCACCGTGTGCGGAAACTTCTCCAGCACGCCGGTGTCAATCGCCACCGATACCATCCGCTTCATCGCGCGGCCCAGCAAGCAAACCGACCGGCCCGCCTTTGCGCCCGCCTCGGCCAGAGTCTTCACCCGCGCCACGTTGGAGGCAAAGGTGGTGCAAACAATCATGCCCTCCGCCTTTTCCACGAGGTCGATGATCGCCGGCGGCAGCGTGGCCTCCGAGCGGCTCGGATGCGGGCTCATGATGTTCGTGCTGTCGCAGGTCAGCGCCTGCACGCCGGGCTTGGCAACCTCGTTCCAAAGCTCCGGGTCAAAGGCCTCACCCACCACGGGGTTGCCGTCGAGCTTGAAGTCGCCAGTGTGCACCACCCGGCCCGCCGGGCTGTCGATCACCAGCCCCGAGCTTTCGGGGATCGAGTGGCTGACCGGCAGGAAAGACACCTTGAACGGCCCCGCCTCGATCATCTCCGGGTAAGGGCCGA
The DNA here is from genome assembly GCF_006351965.1 of Oceanicola sp. D3. Lineage (NCBI taxonomy): Bacteria > Pseudomonadati > Pseudomonadota > Alphaproteobacteria > Rhodobacterales > Roseobacteraceae > Oceanicola > Oceanicola sp. D3. The sequence goes on along the minus strand of NZ_CP040932.1, from coordinate 1,829,858 downwards.
CCGCATTCACATGCTCCACGTCCTGCCCCTGCTCATCCATCTTCCGCACCGCCAGCGCCGCGGTGAAGCGGCGGCAGTAGACCGGCGCGCGCAGATCGGCCCAGAAGTGGCCAATGCCGCCCACATGGTCTTCATGGCCGTGGGTGATAAAGATCGCGTCCAGCCGGTCGCGGTTTTCCTTCAGCCATGTCATGTCGGGAAAGATCAGATCCACCCCCGGGGTGCCGTCCATATCGGGGAAGGTCACGCCGATATCGACAAGGATCAGCCGCTCCGCCCCCGGCTTGCCGTAGCCGTAGACATAGGCATTCATCCCCACTTCCCCGGCCCCGCCGAGGGGGAGATAGATCAGCCGTTCTTTGCTCATTCACTAAGCCTCTGGTTATGCGCATGGATCACTGTCAGCCCATGCATTGTCAGATCGTCTTCAAACGCGTCAAAGCGGGCATGGCCCATCTGGAACAGCGGCGCAAGGCCACCGGTGGCGATCACCCGCATCTCGCGCCCGTATTCACCCTTGATCTGGTCGCAAATGCCGTTGACGAGGCCGACATAGCCCCAGAACACGCCAGATTGCATGCAGGCCACCGTATTGGTGCCAATCACCCGCTCGGGCTTGGTTACATCCACATGCGGCAGGGCGGCGGCGGCCATGTGCAGCGCTTCGAGGGAAAGGTTGACGCCCGGCGCAATGACCCCGCCCACATAGGCGCCATCCTCGGCCACCACGTCAAAGGTGGTCGCAGTGCCAAAATCCACCACAATCAGGTCGCCCCCGTGCCGGTCAAAGGCACCCGCCGTGTTCACCAGCCTGTCCGGCCCCACGGCCACGCCTGCATCCACCCGGGGCGGCACCGGCAAGGCGCATTCCGGCTTGCCCACCACCATCGGGCGGCAGTTGAAGTAACGGTCCGAGAAGACCCGCAGGTTGAACACCACGCGCGGCACCGTCGAAGAGATAATGACCGCGTCGATATCCACCGCCACCTTGCGATGCTCCATCAACTGGCTGAACCACACCCAATACTGATCCGCCGTGCGCTGATGCTCGGATGAGGTGCGCAGGGTCGCCACAAAGCGCGTCCCGTCCCAAATCGAAAACACCGTGTTGGTGTTACCGCAGTCGATGCAAAGCAGCATGCCCGCCCCTCTCAGAAAAAGACCTCGCCCGCCGCGATGCCGCGCAGGCCGGTCTTGGTTTGAAGCTGAAGGTAGCCCATTTCGTCGATGGTTTTGAAGGTGCCGGTCAGCGCCTCGCCGGGCAGCCGCGCCGTGATCACCTCGCCCAGCCGCGCCGCCCGGTCGAGCCATGCGCGGCGGATGGGGGCAAAGCCATGGGTGGCAAAGCTGGCCTCATGGCGGGCGTAGGCAGGGGCCAGAGCGTCCAGAAACTCCTCCGGCGTCACCCGCACCCCGGCTTCCTGCGCCAAGGCCACCGGCCGCACCGCTCCGGGCTCCACCTCACCCACATCGGGCGGTTCAATCAGGTTGACGCCAATGCCAACCAACAGCCCGTCCAGCGTGCCATCAGGCCGTGGCCCGAGGCTCTCCAGCAAAATGCCCGCCACCTTGCCGCCATTCAGCAGCACATCATTCGGCCATTTCAGCGAAAGCCCATCAGGTCGCCCGGTGACTGCGACAAAGGCATCAAACAGCGCCAGCGCCGCCACAAAGCTGCGTTGCGCCGCCGCCTGCGCCGTGCCGGGGTTTGGCAGCGCCAATGTTGCCGTGAAGGCCCCCTCCGGGTTCGCCCAAGGCCGCCCGCGCCGCCCGTGCCCGCCGGTCTGGCGATGGGCCAGCACCCAGACCGGCCCCGCGTAGCCCGCAAAACCATCGCGGGCCACCATCATCGTTGAAGGACAGCTCGGAAGAACGATCCGGCCCGCGTCAGTTGACAAGTGTCGCCGCCGCCGCCGCCGCGTAGCCGTCCACCCCGAAGAGATTGACGATACCGAGCACCATGATCGCCGCCGAAGCCACGAGGAAGCCAAAGGTCAGCGGGCTCATATGGCCCTCCACCGGCTCCACGCTCTCTTCGCCGAAATACATGTAGTAAACGATCCGCAGGTAGTAGAAGGCGCCAATCACGCTGGCCACCGCACCGGCCACCGCAAGCCACGCCATATCGGCATCCACTGCGGCCCGCAGCACGGCGAACTTGCCGAAGAAGCCAAGCAGCGGCGGAACGCCCGCGAGGGAGAACATCAGCACCAGCAGCGCCAGCGCCTTTACGGGCTCCCGGCTGCCAAGCTGACGCATGCTGTCAATCGCGGTGATGTGCCGCCCGTCGCGCTCCATGCTGAGGATGAAGGCGAAGGTGCCGATGTTCATGGTCACATAGATCGCCATGTAAATCAGCATCGCCGTCACGCCCTGCTCGGTGCCCGAGGCGAGCCCCACAAGCGCGTAGCCCATATGGGCGATGGAGGAATAGGCCATCAGCCGCTTGATGTCGCGTTGCCCAACAGCGGCGATGGAGCCAAGGAACATCGACAGCACCGCCAGCAGCGCAAGGATCTGGGCCCAGTCGCCGGTGGCATTGCCGAAGGCATCATGCAGAACGCGGGCAAACAGCGCCATCGCCGCCACCTTGGGCGCCGTTGCAAAGAAGGCTGTGATCGGCGTCGGCGCGCCCTCGTACACGTCCGGCGTCCACATGTGGAACGGCACGGCGCTGATCTTGAAAGCGAGGCCCGAGATGATGAAGACAAGGCCAATAAGCAGGCCAAGCGGCATCTCGCCCTCGCCCGCCGCCGCGATGATCCCGGCAAACTGCGTGGTGCCCGCGTAGCCATAGGTCAGCGACGCGCCATAGAGGAGCAGGCCCGAAGACAATGCGCCCAGAACGAAGTATTTCAGGCCGGCTTCGGTGGATTTCACGCCGTCGCGCCGGATCGCGGCCACCACGTAGAGCGCCAGCGATTGCAGCTCAAGCCCCATGTAAAGCGCCATCAGGTCGCCCGCCGACACCATCAGCATCATGCCGACAACCGCCAACACCACCAGCACCGGGTATTCAAACTTCAGCAAGCCACGGCGCGCCATGAACTCCTGGCTCATCATCAGCACGCAGGCCGCGCTAAGGAGGATCACCACCTTGGCATAGCGGGCAAAGCCATCGTCAATGAAGAGGCCGCCAAAGGCCGTGCGGTCATTCCCGCCCGACATCAGCACCCAGACGGCCACGGCAATCATCACCGCGCTGGCCGCCCATGTGAGCGTGCCGGCCATGCCGTCCTTCTCGGTGTAGACGGCGCCAATCAGCGCAGCCATCGCGAAGAGCGAAAGGAAGATCTCCGGCAGGAGAATGGCTAGATCGGTCGAAATCATCAGTGGTCTCCCGTTTCCGCCACTTGGGTCGTGGGGCTGAAGTCCGCCACGGCCGTCTCGTATTTACCCACCAGCGCCTCCACCGAGGGGCCGATGATATCGGTCACCAGCGCCGGGTAGACACCCAGCAACAGGGTCATCACCACCAGCGGCGCAAAGATCGCGCGCTCGCGGCGAGACATGTCGGTGATCGTCTTCAGGCTCTCCTTGATCAGGTCGCCCAGCACCACCCGGCGGTATAGCCAAAGCGCATAGGCCGCGCTGAGGATCACGCCCGAGGTCGCAAAGAGCGCCACCCATGTGTTCACCTGGAAGATGCCCATCAGCACGAGGAACTCGCCGATAAACCCAGAGGTGCCCGGCAGGCCCACGTTGGCCATGGTGAAGAAGCAGAAGATCAGCGCATAGGCCGGCATCCGGTTGATGAGGCCACCATAGGCGTCAATCTCGCGGGTGTGCATCCGGTCGTAGATCACGCCGACGATAAGGAAGAGCGCGCCCGAGATGAAGCCGTGGCTGATCATCTGGAAGATCGCACCGTCAATCCCCTGCTGGTTGGCGGCAAAGATACCCATGGTCACATAGCCCATGTGAGCCACCGAGGAGTAGGCGATCAGCTTCTTCATGTCCTCCTGCGCCAGCGCCACCAGCGAGGTGTAGACGATGGCGATGGCGCTCATCCAAAAGACAAGCGGGGCCAAAACATCCGAGCCCACCGGGAACATCGGCAGCGAGAAGCGCAGGAAGCCATAGCCCCCCATCTTCAGCAGGATCGCCGCCAGCACGACCGAACCCGCCGTGGGCGCCTGAACGTGCGCATCCGGCAGCCAGGTGTGCACCGGCCACATCGGCATTTTCACCGCAAAGCTGGCAAAGAAGGCGAGGAACAGCAGCGTCTGCAGGCCCCCGACGATCTGGAAGCCGAACAGGCTCATCGTTCCGGTCGAGAAGTTGTGCTGCAACAGCTGGGCAATGTCGGTCGTGCCCGCATCCACATACATCGCAATCATCGCCACCAGCATCAGGACCGAGCCGAGGAAGGTGTAGAGGAAGAACTTGAACGCCGCATAAATCCGGTTCGCCCCGCCCCAGATCCCGATGATCAGGAACATCGGGATCAGCCCCGCCTCGAAGAACAGGTAGAACAGCACCAGATCGAGCGCGCAGAAAACGCCAAGCATCAGCGTTTCCAGCAGCAGGAAGGCAATCATGTATTCCTTCACCCGCACCTTCACATTCCACGCCGACCAGATGGTCAGCGGCATCAGGAAGGTGGTGAGCATGACGAAGAGCACCGAAATGCCGTCGACGCCCATCTTGTACTTCAGCCCCATCAGCCACTCGCGCTCTTCCACAAACTGGAAGCCGGTGTCAGCCGGGTCGAACTGGGCGATCAGGAAGAGCGACACGATGAAGGTCGCGCCGGTGGCAATGAGCGCCAGCCACTTGGCATTCTTCTGGGCCGCCGCGTCGTCGCCACGCAGGAACAGCGCGAGGATCACCGCCGCGATGGCCGGGATGAAGGTGATGATAGAGAGCAGGTTGTCCATCAGTTGGCCCCTCCGGTGATAGACATCCAGGTGACAAGCACCACGATCCCCAGCACCATCGCCGCCGCATAGGCAAAGATGTAGCCGGATTGTGCGCGGCCCGCGAGCCGGGTGAAGAAGGGGATGATCCCCAGGGCAAGCCCGTTGATCCCGCCGTCAATGGTGCCGGCATCCCCCTTCTTCCAAAGGAAGTTGCCGAGCCGCTGTGCGGGCTTCACGAAGATCACGTCATAGATCTCGTCGAAGTACCACTTGTTAAGCAGGAAGCGGTAAAGGATCGGCTGGTTCTCGGCCAGCTGCTTCGGAGTCTCGGGGCGGCGGATGTAGAACACCCAAGCCATGCCGAGGCCAAAGAGCATCGCGAGGAAGGGCGAGAGCTTCACCCATTTCGGCACGTTATGCGCGTCGTCCAAAATGGTGTTCTCGGGGCCGAAGTAGAGCGCGCCGTCACCGGGGTTGCCGCCAAAGGCCGCATGGTGCTCGGCATCCGCGCCGTGATCGTCGGTCACAACCACTTCCACGTCTTCGGGGCTGGTGGCCATCTCGGTGGCCTCGTCGCTATGCTCCTCGGCAGCGGCAGCCTCTTCGCCGTGCTCATCGGCCGCGCCGTGGCCTTCTTCCGAGACATGGGCCTCCCCGGCCAGCGGAATGCCATAGAACTTCGCCACCTGATCGGTGTGCCCAAAGAAGCTGCTCATCCAGATCATGCCCGCAAAGATCGCCCCAAGCGCCAGCACGCCAAGCGGCACCAGCATGGTCATCGGGCTCTCATGGGCGTGCTCGTGGGTGTGCTTGTCGCCACGCGGCTTGCCAAAGAAGGTCATGAAGATGAGCCGCCAGGAGTAGAAGCTCGTCATCGCCGCCGCGATCACCAGCAGCCAGAAGCCGAGCTGCCCGGCAGGCGTGCCCGCCGCAAAGGCGCTCTCGATGATCGCATCCTTGGAGAGGAAGCCGGCAAAGCCGATATAGGTCAGCGGAATGCCCACCCCGGTAATCGCCAGCGTGCCGATCATCATCGCCCAGAAGGTCACCGGCAGCTTGTCTTTCAGCCCGCCATAGTTCCGCATGTCCTGCTCATGGTGCATCCCGTGGATCACGGAGCCCGCACCAAGGAAGAGCATCGCCTTGAAGAAGGCGTGGGTGAAGAGGTGGAACATCGCCGCCGAATACATGCCCACGCCAGCGGCCACGAACATGTAGCCAAGCTGCGAACAGGTCGAATAGGCGATCACGCGCTTGATGTCGTTCTGCACCAGCCCCACCGTCGCCGCGAAGAAGGCGGTGAAGGCACCGATGTAAACGATGAAGGTGGCCGCATCGGGCGCAAACTCATAGAGCGGCGACATCCGGCACACGAGGAAGACCCCCGCCGTCACCATCGTTGCCGCGTGGATCAGCGCCGACACCGGGGTCGGGCCTTCCATCGCGTCCGGCAGCCATGTGTGCAGGAACAGCTGGGCCGATTTGCCCATCGCGCCGACGAACAGCAGGAAGCCCAGCAGGTTGGCCGCGTTCCACTCCGTCCAGAGGAAGGTGATGTTGGTTTCGGCCAGCTCGGGCGCCGAGGCAAAGATCACGTCAAAGTCGATGCTGTCGGTCAGGAAGAACAGCCCGAAGATGCCGAGGGCAAAGCCAAAGTCGCCCACCCGGTTGACCACGAAAGCCTTGATCGAGGCCGCGCCCGCGCTCGGCTTGCGGATGTAAAAGCCGATCAGCAGATACGAGGCCACGCCCACGCCTTCCCAGCCGAAGAACATCTGCACGAGGTTGTCGGCGGTCACCAGCGCCAGCATCGCAAAGGTGAAGAACGACAGGTAGGCAAAGAAGCGCGGCCGATAGCTCTCTCCCTCGCGGAAGTGCTCGTCATGGGCCATGTAGCCAAAGGAATAAAGGTGCACGAGGCTGGAGACGGTGGTCACCACGATCAGCATGATCGCCGTCAACCGGTCCAACCGGATCGCCCAATCGGTGCTCAGGCTCCCGCTCTCGATCCACCGCATGATGGTGATCTGCTCGGTCTGCCCGTCGAAGCTGAAGAAGACGATCCAGCTCAGGATGGCCGACAAAAACAGCAAGCCCGTGGCAATGACCATGCCCGCCTTCTCGCCAACGATCCGCCAGCCGAAGCCGCAGATGATGGCGCCGACGAGTGGCGCGAAGAGGATGATGGTTTCCATGGCCCCTTACCCCTTCATGTTGTTGACGTCTTCCACCGCGATCGTGCCACGGTTGCGGAAGAAGCAGACGAGAATGGCGAGGCCGATGGCAGCCTCTGCGGCGGCAACGGTCAGCACGAAGAGGGTGAAGATCTGGCCCGTCAGGTCGCCGAGAAAAGCGGAGAAGGCAACGAGGTTGATATTCACCGCCAGCAGCATCAGCTCGATCGACATCAGAATGATGATCACATTCTTCCGGTTGAGGAAGATGCCGAAGATGCCGATGACGAACAGCGCCGCCGCGACAGTCAGGTAGTGTTCCAGTCCGACCATCAGTTAAAGGTCTCCATCCTGAAGCGTTTCTTGCCGTTGCGCATAGCGGGGAAGGCCGCCGCACAGCCGCAGGTTTCTTTTCGGGCAGCCCCAACCGAAGCGCCGAGCGATTTGCGGCCGATCCGCAGGGCCATGTCGTCAAAGCTATAGCTGCGCTTGTCGTCCACTACCCGCTTCAACTCCTGCTGCACCCGGTCGCGCTGCGAAAGCTTGCGTGTCTTGCCGGCGCAAAAGCCCCGCGTTTCCTCCTCGCAGGCCGAGCGTGCATTGATCTGCTTGCCGCTCGCGCAGGCGGTCACAACAACCGCGCGGGTGCAGTCGCCACCAACGCAGGTTTCCACCACATGACTCACAATGCCGGTGCCAACCAGCGCATGACGGCTGGCATGATAGGAGCCGACAGTGCCAAGCTGGCGGTTGCACTGCTCCAGCGTCAGCGCCGCAACGGGGCCAGCCGAAGTGGCCAGCGCGGTGAGGGTCATGGCAACCATCGCTCTCAAACCCCCTGCCCCAAGCGCAAAGCCCGGCGCATGCGCCAGCGCCGCACGGCCCGCAGCACAGCCACACTGGCCAGCGCCTTGAGGGCCCAGAGCGCGACAAAGCCGCCAACGCCGACCGAGGCCAGCATCATGTGCCAAAGGTCCAGCATCAAAGGCCCTGCCCCGGTTTCACGTCGATCACTTCCATCGCCTTGGCCGGATCGCGATACATTTGCGCCAGCACGTCCTGCCGCTTCACGTCGGTGCGGTGGCGCAGGGTCAGCACGATGGCCCCGATCATGGCAACCAGCAGGATCAGCCCGGCGATCTGGAACAGCAGGAAATACTGATCGTAGATCACCAAGCCAAGCAGGCCGGTGTTGGGGTTGTTGGTCGGGGTGATCTCGCCAAGGCTGCCCGCCACGGCCACGCCATCGGCAGACACCCATGCGCCATAAACCATGCCCAGTTCCATCAACAGCACCACGCCGATCACGGCGGCAAGCGGCACGTATTTGGCCATCTCGCCGCGCAGCTCGGCAAAGTCCACGTCGAGCATCATCACGACGAAGAGGAACAGCACCGCCACCGCGCCGACGTAAACAATCACCAGCAGCATGGCCACGAACTCGGCCCCCAGCAGCACGAAGAGCGCGGCCGCGCTGAGGAAGCTCAGGATCAGCCAGAGCACCGAATGCACCGGGTTGCGGCTGACCACGACAAAGAAGCCCGCAGCGACCACGATGATCGCAGCCACGTAAAAGGCAAAGTCAGCGACCGTCATGCGCCCTCTCCCTTGGTTTTCTGAATTTCGGCCTGCGCCAGTTCCATCGCCTTGGTCATGGCCGGCACACCGCCGAACATGCTCATCATGGCGATCACCTCGGCCACCTCTTGCGGGCTTGCGCCAGCCTCAAGTGCGTGGCGCACCGTCAGCGTAATCTGGTCTTCCGCCTGCGCCCCCAGCACCGTGAGGGCCGCCAGCGTCACCAGCAGACGGGTGCGCGCATCCAGCCCCTCGGGGTTGAAGGTCTTGCCCATCCACATTTCCATCATGTCCTTGGGCATGGTCGGCATGAAATCTCCCATGCCCGGCATCTTGAAAGACGCCAGATCAGGGTTGACCGATTTGGCCATCTCCTGCCCCTGCTCCATGAGCTGCTGGAAAAGTTTGGTGAAGTCGTTGGTCATCGGTAGGGCGCATCCAGCTCGAGGTTGCGGGCAATCTCGGCCTCCCAGCGCTCGCCATTCGCCAGCAGCTTGTCCTTGTCATAGAACAGCTCTTCGCGGGTCTCGGTGGCGAATTCGAAGTTGGGCCCCTCCACGATCGCATCAACCGGGCAGGCTTCCTGGCAGAAGCCGCAGTAGATGCACTTGGTCATGTCGATGTCATAACGCGTGGTGCGGCGCGAGCCGTCTTCGCGCGGCTCGGCATCAATCGTGATCGCCTGTGCCGGGCAGATCGCCTCGCAGAGCTTGCAGGCAATGCAGCGCTCCTCGCCGTTGGGGTAGCGCCGCAGCGCGTGCTCGCCCCGAAAGCGCGGGCTGAGAGGCCCTTTCTCATGCGGATAGTTCACCGTCGCCTTGGGCGCGAAGAAGTACTTCAACCCAAGCCGAAAGCCCGCAATCCAGTCGGACAGCAGGAAATACTTTGTGGCGCGGTTCCAGTCGATCTGGGTCATTTAGGCTCCGTCATCCCCGCAGGTTGAAATCGCTGCGCATGTTGGGCGCGTTCTTCATCTTTTCCGCCTGTTCCTTCATCTCGGCAAAGGGGTCGATCCCCCTCAGCGAGCAATGAAGCGCGTGCAGCACGCCGGTAAAGTCATCCACGCTCACCAGCGCCGGTGTCTTCACCTTCTCGGCCAGATGGGTAAACCACTGGTTCACCACCTCGCCCGTCTTGGCCAACTGCGGGCCCCCAAGCTGCGGCAGGTCATAGCCAAGCCGCTCCTGCGCCAGCCAGTTGTTCACAACCATCCCGGTGGTCTCCGGGTTGATCTGGTCCCACTTCGGTTTGCTCTCGCCAAAGCTGCCCAGCATCACCGTCCGAAACGTACCCGCCTCGGAATAGATCGTCTGATGCGGCGCCTCCTCCATCCAGGTGGCAATGGCCTCCGCCGGGGTCTGTTCTTCTTCGCTCATGGTTTACCCTCCCATCGCAAACCGCGCCCAGAAGGCACCGAAGACTTCGAACTTGGCGAGGAAGGCAACGAGCACCACCCAGGCCAGCGAGAACGGCAGAAACACTTTCCAGCCGATCCGCATGAGTTGGTCGTAGCGATAGCGCGGGGTGATCGCCTTGATCATCGAGAAGATGAAGAAGAAGAAGCACATCTTCAGCACCATCCAGAGGATGCCATCCGGCAGCCCCGGAATGGGCGAGAGCCAGCCACCGAAGAACAGCAGCGTGACCAGAGCGCACATGAGCACCACCGCCACCAGCTCGCCAATCATGAAGAGCAGGAAGGGGGTGGAGGAATATTCAACCTGATAGCCCGCCACCAGCTCCGATTCTGCTTCGGGCAGGTCAAACGGCGGGCGGTTGGTTTCGGCCAGCGCCGAGATGAAGAACAGGAACACCATCGGGAAGTGCGGCAGCCAGTACCATCCCAGCAGCCCCCAGCCGGTGTCTTGCGCGGCAACGATGGAGCCGAAGTTCATCGAACCGGTCGACAGGATCACGCCAATGATGATCAGGCCGATGGAAACTTCATAGCTGATCATCTGCGCAGCAGAGCGGAGCGAGCCGAGAAACGGATATTTCGAGTTCGAGGCCCAGCCGCCCATGATCACGCCGTAAACCTCCAGCGAGGAAACGGCGAAGACGTAGAGGATGGCCACGTTGATATCGGCCAGCACCCAGCCGTCATTGAACGGAATCACCGCCCATGCAATCAGCGCCATCACGAGGCTGACCATGGGGGCGAGGAAAAACACCGCCTTGTCCGCCCCGGCGGGCACCACGATCTCTTTCACGATGTATTTGCCGAAATCCGCAAAGCTCTGCAGCAGACCGAAAACGCCCACAATGTTCGGGCCTTTGCGCATCTGGACAGCCGCCCAGATCTTGCGGTCGGCATACATCAGGAAGGCGAGTGCCACCATCAGCGGGATCACCAAAAGCAGCACCTGCCCTACGGTCAGGAGGAGGATGCCAAATCCGGTGTTGGTGAAGAAATCTGCCATTCTGCCTTACGTCCTCAAACCGTGGGTATGCCCCGAGCCTTGCAATCCTCAACCGCCACTTCCGCGTCGATATTGGTTGGCCCGCTCGGGAGCGCTGGCGATATGGTGTAAACAGCATCCGCCCGCCAAAGGCCAGCCTCTTCGGCCACTCTTGTGCGGACGTGACGCACGAAGCCGTAGCCCCGGATCAACGTGTATTGCGCGGCAGCGCAGAGGGCGTATTCCTCCACATCCACCTCGTCGCGCGCACCCTTCATCTCAACGATGAAACCCACCAGCTCGCCATCCAGAAGGCGGGTTTCGATGCCCTGATAGTCTGGCTCAAACGGCAGCGCCCGGCGGCCAACCACCTCGGGCAACGCATCGCCCTCGGGGTTGTCAAAGGCAATGCCATGGCCCTCGGGGCGGCTTTCCCCGCACCCGGCCAGCAACGCCGCCGCCAAAAGAGCCGAAAGCCCCCGCACCCGGCTTACTCCGCAGCCATCGGGGCGTTGCGCCGCGCTTTGGTGCCAGCGGAAAGCTCGGCCATCACTTCGGAGGCCCGTGCGACCGGGTTGGTCAGATAGTGATCCTTGATCGCGGCCACAAACTCGGCCTCGCCGAGCGTGCCCTCGTCGAGCGGCTGCCAATCGTTTTCCGGCACCGCATCGACGCCCGCCAAATGGGGCACCTCCGCCACCAGCGCCTGACGGAGCTGCGCAAGGCTGTCCCACGGCTGGGCCTCGCCCTCCATCTGTGCCGAAGCGGCCCGCAGGATCGCCCAGTTTTCTTTCGCCTCACCCGGCGGGAAGCCCGCGCGGAAGGCCAGCTGCGGGCGGCCCTCGGTGTTGACGAACAGCCCGTTTTCTTCGGTCCATGCCGCGGCAGGCAGGATCACATCGGCACGGTGTGCGCCCCGGTCGCCGTGGCTGCCTTGGTAAATCACGAACGGACCGTCAGCGATGTCGACCTCATCAGCCCCGAGGTTCCAGATCACCTCGGCCCCGTCGATCGCGGCGTCCAGGCCACCCTCGGTCACAGCGCCCACATCCATCGCGCCCACGCGGGAGGCGGCGGCGTGCAGCACCAGCAGCTTGCCTGCGCCCACCGCTTTCATCGCGGCGCCCAGCACGGCAGCGCCATCGGCCTCGCGCAACGCGCCCTGCCCGATCACCACCAGCGCACCCTCAGCCGCCTCATCCAGCTTGGAGAGCGCGGCCCGGTCTGTGCCGAGGTGCGTGTAATCATAAGTCAGATCCACCGCCTGACCGACGAGCGAAACCTCCGCCCCATTGAGCCAGGCCTTGCGAATCCGCGCGTTCAGCACCGGTGCCTCGGCGCGCGGGTTGGTGCCGATCAGGATGATGGACTTGGCAGCGTCGATATCTTCAATGCGTGCCGTGCCCGCATAGCCCGAGCGGTTGCCTGCGGGCAGCTTGGCGCCATCGGTTCGACACTCCACCGTGCCGCCCCGGCTCTCCACCAGCTGTTTCAGCGCAAAGGCCGCCTCTACCGGGGCCAGATCGCCAACCAAGCCGGCAATCTTCTTGCCCTTTGTCGCCTCGCCCACTTTGGCCAGCGCCTCGCCCCAGCTTGCGGGCCGCAGCTTGCCGTTTTCGCGGATGTAAGGCTTGTCGAGTCGCTGGCGGCGCAGCCCGTCCCAGACAAAGCGGCTCTTGTCCGAAAGCCACTCCTCGTTCACCCCGTCATGGTTGCGCGGCAAAATGCGCATCACTTCGCGGCCCTTCACATCCACCCGGATGTTGGAGCCAAGCGCATCCATCACGTCGATCGACTCAGTCTTGGTCAGCTCCCACGGGCGGGCGGTAAAGGCATAGGGCTTGCTCACAAGCGCGCCCACCGGGCACAGGTCGATGATGTTGCCCTGCAACTCGCTGTCCAGCGTCTCGCCCAGATAGCTGGTAATCTCCGCATCCTCACCCCGGCCGGTCTGGCCCATCTGGGTGATGCCGGCCACCTCGGTGGTGAAGCGCACGCAGCGGGTGCAGCTGATGCAGCGGGTCATATGGGTTTCAACCAGCGGGCCGAGGTTCAGATCGTCCACCGCACGCTTGGGCTCGCGATAGCGCGAAAAGTCCACGCCATAGGCCATCGCCTGATCCTGCAGGTCGCACTCGCCGCCCTGGTCGCAAATCGGGCAATCCAGCGGGTGGTTGATGAGCAAAAACTCCATCACCCCCTCGCGGGCCTTCTTCACCATCGGGGAATTGGTTTTCACCACCGGCGGCTCACCGTCCTTGCCGGGGCGCAGGTCTTTCACCTGCATGGCGCAGCTGGCAGCGGGCTTGGGCGGGCCGCCCACCACTTCCACCAGACACATCCGGCAGTTTCCGGCAATCGACAGGCGTTCGTGGTAACAGAAACGCGGAACCTCAATCCCGGCTTGCTCGCAAGCCTGAATGAGCGTCATCGCGCCCTCTACCTCAACTTCTTTGCCGTCAATGATGATCTTGCGCAGGTCGCTCATGCGGGGCCCTCTTGGCTGCCCCGAACCGGCACCTGCCATGGGCCCCTGCCCCGCCGCGCCGCATCCGGGTGATGCTGCGCTCTTGTAGGCGTCTCGGGGGGTGAGTTTCAACCCTCACGCCCCCGAAAAATCCTTAACACTCGCCACGCCTTATCCGCATCGCCGCGGCGCAGCGCAAATGCGCTTTATCGCGCCCGCATCAGGTTCCCGGCCTGGGTCTTTGCGGCAATCTCTTCGCGGCCCAGCTTGCAATAGCTCGCCGTGCTGCCATCAACCCCCTTGGAACGCATGTAGTCGCGCGCCTTGCCGACAAGCCGCTCCTTCTGCGCCTTGTCATCCACATAGGCGTCGATCTCATCATCGCTGAACCCTTCGGCCCGCGCCTGCTTTTTAAGAGAATTCAAAAAGCTATAGCCCCGGAGCGTGCGGGCAGAGATATCCGGGCATTTCTCCGAAATCTCCAATGCGATGCCCACCGAGATCAGCCCGCCGTTCACCGCCTTGCTGTCCGCCAGCGATTTTGCCGCCGCCGCGCCGGAAAATCCCAGCGCCACCATCACCGCAATAACCGCGCCGCCCAGTAACTTGCCTGCATGTCTCATTACATTCACCTTCTCTGTCCGTTTCGAGCGCATTTGCGCCTCGGCTTCGATGAACCAGATGGGGCCAGAGCAGTGGCTATGCAATAACAAGGCCCCTGTCATCCGCTGACAGAGCCTCACATACCCTTGATTCTGTTGGAGTTTGGCGAAAAACCGCTATTGCGGGCGCGGCCAGCGCCGCAGCGCGAGGCTCAGCACCAGAAGCGCGCCCAGAAGCGAGCAGATCGGGTAGGCCAAGAAGATGAGCTCGTGCGGCAGACCGAGGGAGCCACTCAAGGCCCGCAGGATGTAGGGTGCGCCCCACGCCAAAAACAGGAAGCCGAGGCCGTAAGCCACAGCCTCCCCCACAGCACGCCCCGAGCGAAGCGCAATCAGTGCAATCGCCCCCGACAGGATCAGCATCGAGAGTACGCTGATGCCCTGAACCACAAGAACGAGGCCGCTGGTCATTCAGCGGCAATCGCGCCGCGCTTGCTGGCAATCCGATCTTCGATCACATCGCGGAAGTTCTTGATAAGCCCCTGAATCGGCCAGGCCGCCGCATCGCCGAGGGCACATATCGTGTGGCCTTCAACCTGCTTGGTCACGTCAAAGAGCATGTCGATCTCTTCCACGCTGGCCTCGCCTTTGACCAGACGGTCCATCACGCGCATCATCCAGCCCGTGCCTTCACGGCAGGGGGTGCACTGGCCGCAGGACTCGTGCTTGTAAAACTTGCTCAAGCGCCAGATCGCCTTGATGATATCGGTGCTCTTGTCCATCACGATCACCGCCGCCGTGCCAAGGCCAGAGCCCAGCTCGCCGCGCAGGTAATCGAAGTCCATGATGGCGTCCTTCATGTTCTCGCCGCGCACGCAGGGCACGGAAGAGCCGCCGGGGATCACCGCCAGCAGGTTGTCCCACCCGCCGCGAATGCCGCCGCAATGCTTCTCGATCAACTCTTCGAAGCTGATGCTCATCGCCTCTTCCACCACGCAGGGGTTGTTCACATGGCCCGAAACCGCAAACAGCTTGGTCCCGGCATTGTTCTGACGTCCAAACCCGGCAAACCACGCCCCGCCCCGCCGCAGGATCGTCGGCACCACGGCAATCGATTCCACATTGTTCACCGTGGTCGGGCAGCCATAAAGGCCGGCCCCGGCAGGGAACGGCGGCTTCATCCGCGGCATGCCCTTCTTGCCCTCAAGGCTCTCCAGCAGCGCGGTTTCTTCGCCGCAAATGTAGGCCCCGGCCCCATGGGCGAGGAAAATGTCGAAATCCCAGCCAGAGCCAGAGGCGTTCTTGCCCACCAGCCCGGCGTCATAGGCCTCGTCGATCGCGGCCTGAAGCGCCTCGCGCTCGCGGATGTATTCACCGCGAATGTAAATGTAGCAGGTGTGCGCGTTCATCGCGAAGCTGGCAATCAGGCAGCCCTCGATCAGCGTATGCGGATCGTGGCGCATGATCTCGCGGTCCTTGCAGGTGCCCGGCTCCGATTCGTCTGCGTTCACAACGAGGTAGGCAGGCCGCCCGTCGCTTTCCTTGGGCATGAAGCTCCACTTCAACCCGGTCGGAAAGCCCGCGCCGCCCCGGCCCCGCAGGCCACTGGCCTTCATCTCGTCGATGATCCAGTCGCGGCCCCTCTTGATCAGGTCAGCCGTATTGTCCCAATGCCCACGCGCCTGCGCGCCCTTCAAGGTGCGCTCATGCATCCCGTAGATGTTGGTAAAAATGCGGTCGCTGTCCTGCAACATGGGCTGGCTCCAAATTCGGCTTCGCAATTCGGGAGATAGCTGAACCCCCGCGCCAATGCCAGAGGGTTCTGGCACCGACAGATTGACATTTCCCTGCCCCGTGGCGTCGCGCCCCCGGGGCCGGTCTTACTTTCGGCGCCGCCACATTGCGGCAAGGTTGACCATGGCAAAGACGAAGCAGGCCATGGCCACGAGGTAGATCAGCAGCTCAAACCGCGCTGCCAGCCCAAGTTTCACCACCAGCCACGGGGCCAGTATCGCCAGCACCCCGGCGGCTGCGATGAGCAGCGCAATCCGGCGGCCGGTACGGGCAAAGGCCTTCTCTTCCTCCGGGCTCACGCGCGCCGCCTCAGTAGACGTCGCCCTTCTTCACCCGGCCCGAAAACTCGGTCTCGCCCCCGGTGGCCAGCGTCTTGGCCTGGCCAACCCAATCGTCGCGGCGCACGCGGCCCCGGAAACCTTCCAGATTGTCGTCAACCCAGTCGACCTCGGCCTCGCTCCAGCGCGAAATCTGGTCGAAATGGTAAAAGCCCATGGAGTGCAGCAGTTTTTCCAGCTTCGGCCCCACTCCTTTGATGGCCTTGAGGTTGTCGGGCTTGCCGCCGCGCGGCGAGGCGAGCGTGCCCGGCTTCTCGCCAACAGTTGGCTGCTGCGCACCGTCGCCGCCCTTGTCTTCCTCAACCTCGGGGCCCTTGCCCGCAGCTCCATCCTTCGCGGCTTCCGTGCCGTCTTCGGTGGGCTGCTCCGTGGTGCTGCCCGCCGTATCGGCCTCGGCGCCCGCCTTGGGTCCGGGCTTTGCGGCATCGACATCGGAGGCCTTGTCACCGTCAGTCGAGCTTGCGTCTGCGCCGCTCGCACCGGCAGGTGCCGTCGCCTGCCCTTTCGCATCGTCAGAGCTTTTGCCCGCATCCGCGGCGCGCTCGGCATCGCCTGCGCCATCCACCTTCTGATGGTCGGCCTCCGCAGCCTCGGCAGCCGCCTCCTGCTTCGCGGGCGACCCTTTCACCTCGGTGTTTTCCCATCCCGCGGCCTCGGCCCGGGCGCGGCTGGTGGGCGTGGCGTTCTTGCCCGCCCAAGGCGTCAGCAGCGGCACTTCGGTGCCGTCGATCCGCTTTACCGTATCGCCAATATCGGTCGCCAGTTGCACACTGGCGTTGTATTTCGTCTTGCCGCTCTCATGCTCGGTCAGGCTGGTCAGCCCGCTCAGCGGTTCGGCGGCATAGCGGCCATTCTGCGGCCCCGGCACCGGCACCTTGCCTGCGCGCAGCTCTTCGATGATCTCGCCAAACCGCTCGGCGGTGAGATCCTCGTAATAATCCTTGCCGATCTGCGCCATCGGCGCATTGGCACAAGAGCCGAGGCATTCCACCTCTTCCCAGCTCAGCTTGCCGTCTTCCGAAATCTCATGCGGGTTTGCGGCAATCTTTTCCTTGCACACGGCCATCAGGTCTTCAGCGCCGCAGATCATGCAGCTCGTTGTGCCACACACCTGAATATGTGCAACGCTGCCAACAGGTTGCAGCTGGAACATGAAGTAAAAGCTGGCCACCTCCATCACCCGGATATCGGCCATACCCAGCATCTTGGCGATGTGCTCAATGGCGGGCCGCGTCACCCAGCCTTCCTGCTCCTGCGCACGCCAAAGCAGCGGGATCACGGCGCTGGCTTGCCGCCCCTCGGGATACTTGGTGATCTGACCTTCCGCCCACTTCTGGTTGGCCTCGGTAAAGGCAAAGCTCTCGGGCTGGTCGTGGTAGAGGCGGCGAAGCATGGCTTACTCCGTGATCGGGAATGTCGGCATACCGTTCAGAATCGCGAACGACAGCGTGAAGGTGAAAAGCAGGAACAGCGCAACAAAAGTCGCCCCGCCCGCAACGATAGCCAGCGGATAGGCCGCCAGCGCCGATGGCACGCGCCGCGCCACGAAGATCGTGACCGACAGCGATGCAATCAGCATCAGGAGAGAAACGAGCGCGGGCGTCATCGGCTCAGCGGTCCACCTCGCCGAACACGATATCCATCGTGCCGATGATGGCGGCAATGTCGGCCAGCTGATGGCCCTTCGAGATGTGGTCCATCGACTGAAGGTGCAGGTAGCCCGGTGCGCGCAGCTTGGCACGGTAGGGTTTGTTGGTGCCATCGGCCTTGAGATAAACGCCAAACTCCCCCTTCGGCGCTTCAACCGCGCAATACACCTCGCCCTCGGGCACGTGGAAGCCCTCGGTGTAGAGTTTGAAGTGGTGGATCAGCGCTTCCATCGACTGTTTCATCTCGCCGCGCTTCGGCGGGGTGATCTTGCCGCGCGAAAGCACATCGCCCTGCCCTTCCGGCGCGCGCAGCTTTTCGATGGCCTGCAGGATGATGCTGGTCGATTGCCGCATCTCCTCCATCCGAACGAGGTAACGGTCGTAGCAGTCACCGTTCTTGCCGATCGGAATCTCGAACTTGAACTCGTCGTAGCACTCATAGGGCTGAGCGCGGCGCAGATCCCAGGCCATGCCCGAGCCTCGCACCATCACACCGCTGTAGCCCCAATCCAGCACTTCCTGCTGGCTGACCACACCGATATCGGCGTTGCGCTGCTTGAAAATGCGGTTCTCGGTGAGCAGCCCATCAATATCGTCCAGCCGGTTGGGGAATTTCTTCGCCCACGCCTCGATATCGTCGAGCAACTCGGGCGGCAGATCCTGATGCACACCGCCGGGCCGGAAATAGGCCGCGTGCAGCCGCGCACCGCAGGCCCGCTCGTAGAAGATCATCAGGTCTTCGCGCTCCTCGAAGCCCCAGAGCGGCGGGGTCAGCGCGCCCACGTCCATCGCCTGCGTGGTCACGTTGAGCAGGTGGTTCAGCACCCGGCCAATCTCGGAAAACAGCACCCGGATCAGGCTGGCGCGGCGCGGCACAGGCGTGCCCGTCAGCTTCTCGATGGCGAGGCACCAAGCGTGCTCCTGATTCATCGGGGCCACGTAGTCGAGCCGGTCAAGATAGGGCAGGTTCTGCAGGTAGGTGCGGCTTTCCATCAGCTTCTCGGTGCCGCGATGAAGCAGCCCGATATGCGGGTCACACCGCTCCACAATCTCGCCGTCCAGCTCCAGCACAAGCCGCAAAACCCCGTGCGCCGCAGGGTGTTGCGGGCCGAAGTTGATGTTGAAGTTGCGGATCTGCTGCTCGCCTGTCAGCGCGTCCTCAAAGCCTTTGCCATCCATGGTCTCAGACCCTTTCCATGTTGCGCTGCCACGCTTCGGGCAGCGCCCCCATCTCATCGGCCACCGCAGCATATTGCGGGGCCAGCAACCGTTGCAGGGCGGCGCGGCGGCTGTCATCCAGCTCCAGCTCCGGCCCCGCGTTAATCTTCTCACCCGTCTCCGCCTTCACCCGGTCGATCCCGAGAAAGTCGCACAGCGCCCGAACAGAGCCGGGCTTGAACAGGTCTTCGTAAAAGCCGCACATCACCCGTTCGCGGGGCAATGCTGCCAGCTTGGCCAGCACGGCGGCATAGTCGCCACGCTGGGTAATATCGGTGTTCTCGCCCCGCAAGGCCTTGTCGAGCAACCGCAGGGCATAACCCTCCGCGTCATCCGTTTTGCCCCGCTCGGCACGCTTGCCAGCCATGAAGCGACACTGGCTCCAATACCGCTCCACCGGGTCACGCATGAGGAAGATAAAGCGCGTGTCAGGCACAAGCTCCGCCATCTCGCGCAAGCGCTTCTGCGGCAGCAGGCAGTAGCTCGGCGTGATATCGGCCACCAGCTTCGCCTCACCCGCGCCTTCATAAAGCAGGTCCAGATAGGTCCGGTGGTCGCGCTCCCCGATGACCAGCGCCGTCAGCCAGCGCTCCATCTGCTTGAGCCTCCGGCGCAGCCGCGGCACCCGCCCCTCCTGCTCGCCAGCCTCGACGCGGGCAATCCTGTCGCGCAGCCGGGTGATCTGGGCCACCACCTGATCCTTTTGCCAATCCGGCTTCAGCCCCTCGACAGTGTCCCAGTAATGCAGCTCCTTGGCGACCGGCATGGCACATTGCGGATGCGCGTCGAGAAAGCCGTGCAGCCAGCTTGTGCCGGTCTTCGGCGCCCCGATGGCATAAAGCAATGTCGCCTGCGCGCTCACCAATCAGCCCTTGGCTTCTTCGGTTTTCTCGTCGCCGGGCAGAATGTACTCCGCCCCCTCCCAGGGAGACATGAAGTCAAACTGGCGGTAGTCCTGCGTCAGCTTCACCGGCTCGTAGACAACCCGCTTCTCCACCTCGTCATAGCGCACCTCGGTGTAACCCGTGGTCGGGAAGTCCTTGCGCAGCGGATGGCCGCGGAAGCCGTAATCGGTGAGCAGGCGGCGCAGGTCCGGATGGCCCGAGAACATGATCCCGAACATGTCGAACACCTCGCGCTCAAACCAGTTGGCGCTGGGGTGCTCGCCCACGATCGAGGGCACCATCTCATCCTCGCGCACCGCAACCCGCAGGCGGATGCGCTGGTTCTGGTACATGCTGAGGAAGTGGTAAACCACGTCAAACCGCTTGTCCCGCTCGGGGTAATCAACGGCGGTGATGTCCACCAGCGTCGAGAAGCGGCAGTTGGCGTCGGTCTTCAGGAATTCCACGAACCCGGTCAGGTTCGACAGCGCCACATCCACGTTCAGCTCGTCAAAGGCCACATCCCAGCCCGCCACGCAATCGGGGCGACGCGCCTCCAGATGCTGGCCGAGTTCGTTCAGAGCATCGCTCATCTTGTCGTCCCTTTCTGGGTCAGCGCACCAGCGTCCCGGTGCGGCGAATGCGGCGCTGGAGCTGCAGCAAGCCATACATCAGCGCCTCTGCCGTCGGCGGGCAGCCGGGCACGTAGATGTCGACCGGCACGATCCGGTCGCAGCCACGCACCACCGAGTAGCTGTAATGATAGTATCCGCCGCCATTGGCGCAGGAGCCCATCGAGATCACGTAACGCGGCTCGGGCATCTGGTCATAAACCTTGCGCAGCGCCGGGGCCATCTTGTTGGTCAGCGTGCCAGCCACGATCATCACGTCACTCTGGCGCGGAGAGGCGCGCGGCGCGATCCCGAAGCGCTCGGCATCATAGCGCGGCATCGAGGTGTGCATCATCTCCACCGCGCAGCAGGCAAGACCAAAGGTCATCCAGTGCAGCGAGCCAGTGCGCGCCCAGTTGATCAGGTCTTCCGTCGAGGTGAGCAAAAAGCCCTTGTCCTGAAGGTCGCGATTCAGGCTTTGCACCGCCACGTCCTTGTCGGCACCCGCCGTCGTGCGGCCATAGGGGGCCAGCTCGCCCTGCACCTGCGGATCGGCAAACTGCGGCGGCGTGCCGGTCTTTTCCGTCACTCCCATTCCAGCGCCCCTTTCTTCCATTCATAGGCAAAGCCCACCGTCAGCACGGCGAGAAACACCATCATCGACCAGAAGCCCAGCATGCTGATATCCTTGAAGGCCACAGCCCAAGGAAACAGGAAGGCGATCTCGAGGTCGAAGATGATGAAGAGGATGGAGACGAGGTAAAACCGCACGTCAAACTTCATCCGCGCATCGTCGAAGGCGTTAAAGCCGCATTCGTAGGCGCTCACCTTCTCCGCATCGGGGTTGCGCACCGCCAGAACGGCGGCAGCGAGTATCAGCACCAGCCCAAGGCCAATGGCGATACCGAGAAAGATGACAATGGGCAGGTATTCCCTGAGCAAAGCGTCCAAAGCCGGCTCCTTTCTCGCGTGCCTCACAGGCGGTCCGTGACGGCCCCGGGGCACGCGCATCGTGGCTGTGTCCGGTCTTACTCCCGCCCCGGGAGAGGGTCAACCTGCACCCCCTTCAAATTCCCGGCTTTTCGCCCTGCGCTACTCCGCCGCAACCGGCAGCACCTCCGAGCGGGCGCGAAAGCTCTCCACCACATGCTCCGCCAGAGCCGCCGAACAGCAGCCCGGCTCCTCCTGCTCGATCATCCGAAGCTGATAGCGCCCGATCTCCTCAAACCCTTGTTCAGGGCCAAGCCGCTCCAGCTCCGGGGTGAAATTGCCCAGCGGCAGCGGGCTCACCGCAAGGTCGGCCTCAACCGCCGCCAACAGCGCCTGCCCGCTCTCCGAGACATAGGCTATACGCGACTGTTTTCCCACGCGACCAAGCGATTTCAACGACTTGCGCCGCCAGATGCAGCCCTCCTGCGCCAGCGCCAACGGCACCGGGTCGGCCTTCCACGCCCGCCCGCCGCGCTTTCCGGCCCAGGCCAGCACCTCGTCATGCACCACCCGGCCCGGCCCGCCCTCATCGGCGCACACCGTATGCAGCGTCACATCCAACTCGCCCGCCCGCGCCGCCTCGACCAGCCGCGCAGAGGTGTCCAGCGTCACCCGCACATGCACGCCCGGATGCGAGGTGGCAAAGCGCTTCAGGATCACCGGCAGCGCATTGGCCCCCATGTCCCCGGGCGCGCCCAGCCGCACCTCCCCCGCCATCGGCGTGCCCGCAAACCGTGCAATCGCTGCTTCGCTCACCCGCATGATCTCTTCGGCATAAGCCAAGAACGCCTCACCATCGCCGGTAAGCCGCACCTCGCGCGGCAAGCGCTCAAACAGCACCCGCCCCAGCTGCTCCTCCAGCCGCTTCACCTGCATCGACACCGCCGAGGGCGTGCGCAGCACCGCCTTGGCAGCCGCGCTGAACGAGCCGGTATCGTGGATCGCCAAAAAGGTGCGGATCAGGTCGGTGTCGATCATCTGCGGCGCAAGCATGGCATATGCTTTCAATTTTTCTGAATGATACCGTCAATACTATTCGTTTGATTGAACTCACGTCAAGGCGCACCTTTCCCTCAATCGAAACGTCACCCGAAGGAACCAGCCAATGGCCCACATCCCCTACCACCCCGCCGAAGCCGCCCGCTTCCCCCACCTGCGCGCCCTCCTCGCCCGGATCGGGGCCGCCATCCGCAGCAATTTTGAAACCCGCGCCGCCATCCGCGCCCGCCGCGCCCGGATCTCCAAGGTCGAACGCCTCGATGACCGGACGCTGCGCGACATCGGCCTCACCCGCGATGATCTCAACTATGCGCTCTCCCACCCCGAAGCGCCGGATGACACCCTCCGCCGCCGCGCCCTGACCAACCGCAAAGCCGATCTGGAGCGCCCACGCCTCAAGGCGCGCTAAAGCAAACGGGCCGCCCTCGCCCGAGAGCGGCCCCAATCTTCGACAATTTGATTAAAATGCGCGCCGCCCGGTCCGCGCCTCCGCAAGTTCCATTCTCTTGCGTCAAATATTCCCGGGGAGCGCGAGGGGCTGGCCCCTCGCTCCGGCCCTCACCAGATCAGCCCAAGCGCTGCAACAACGCGCGCGAGGGCTCTCCCGTCACCGGCAACCCGTTCGCCGCCTGATAGGCCCGGA
The DNA here is from genome assembly GCF_006351965.1 of Oceanicola sp. D3. Lineage (NCBI taxonomy): Bacteria > Pseudomonadati > Pseudomonadota > Alphaproteobacteria > Rhodobacterales > Roseobacteraceae > Oceanicola > Oceanicola sp. D3. The sequence continues at coordinate 1,806,650 of NZ_CP040932.1, read as the reverse complement.
TCGCCGCCGCCGTCTTGTTGCCCAGCACCCCATCGGCGGTGCCCGCATCAAACCCGGCACGCGTCAGACCGGCCTGCAACCGCATCCGGTCCTTCTGCGTCAGCCCGTATCGGTCGGGGCCAAACTCGGCCTTCAACCCGCCCCGCCCGGCGATCCTGTCGCTGAGGTAGCCCACCGCGAGAGCATAGTTGTCAGAGTTGTTGTAGCGCTTGATGACATTAAAGTTGTGCCCCACGGCAAAGCGCGGCCCGCCCGGATCGGGCTGAAGGCCCCCACTGGTGGTCTCGCTGCCCCAGCGCTCACCGCGCCGCCAGCCGTTCTTGGCAAGGTAGGCCGCCGTCGAGGCCAGCGCATCACTCGGATCGTCACTCCAAATGTCCCGCCGCCCGTCGCCGGTGAAATCCACCGCAAACAGCTGGTAGCTCGTGGGGATAAACTGTGTGTGCCCCATCGCACCGGCCCAGCTGCCCACCATCCGCTCGGGCGTGGTGTCGCCCGATTGCAGGATGCGCAGCGCAGCGATCAGCTGCTTTTCAAAAAACGCGCCGCGCCGCCCCTCATAGGCCAGCGTCGCACAGGCCGAGATCACCGGAATATCGCCGCGCCGCGTGCCATAGGTGCTTTCCACACCCCAGATCGCACAGCATATCTCCGCCGGAACCCCGTATTTCGCCTCAATCGCATTGAGCCGCCCGCGCTGGCGCGAAAACGCCGCCCGGCCCATCGCCACCTTCTTCTCGCTGGCGACCAGCGAAAGGTAATCCTCGAACGAGCGTTTGAACTCCGCCTGATTCCTGTCGCGCTCGATCACCCCGGGGATGAAGCCCGCGCTCGCAAAGGCCCGGTCCACCACGCCCTGCGAAATGCCTGCGCCCACGGCACGGCCCTTGAACCGCGCCACCCATGCGTCAAACGCCGCATTGGCCACCGGCCTCATCGCAGGGTCAGGCGCGCTCTGGGGGACGGCATCAAAGCCGTTCACCCCGCCACAGGCGCTCAAAAGCCCCATCGCCGCCGTCGATACCAAAAATCCGCGCCTGCTCGTCACGCTCAATGTCATCGGGTGTCCCCCCGTTGCTGACGTCCTCTTTTGCGCGAGCCTAGCCCATGCGCCGCGCCGCCCCAAGTGCCATCTGCACCGCAAAGCCAGCCGCAGCGCCCCGCCGCCGACCGGCGACCGCCGCGCGCGCGCCCCTCCCTTCCACATCATATCCCCACCCCGCCCGGCCCCGCGCTGCGGCTTGCGATCTCCCCTTTCCAAGCCCCGCCGCTCGGGGCACAAAGCGGCATGGCCAAATCCCTTGCTTTCACCTGCACCGCCTGCGGCGCGTCCCACTCCAAATGGAAGGGCCAATGCGACGCCTGCGGCGCGTGGGACACCATTCAGGAAGAGGCCCCGCTGTCCTCCGGCCCCAAGGGCAAGGGGCTCGGCGCGCGCAAGGGCACCACCATCCCGCTGGCCGAACTCTCCTCACCCGAGGCCCCGCCGCCCCGCACCATGTCCGGCCTCGACGAGTTTGACCGGGTGCTCGGCGGCGGCCTCGTTCCCGCCTCGGCCACCCTCGTGGGCGGCGATCCGGGCATCGGCAAATCCACCCTGCTGCTGCAAGCCGCCGCCCGCTTTGCGATGGCCGGGCAGAAGACCATCTACATCTCCGGCGAGGAGGCCTCCGCGCAGGTCCGCATGCGCGCCCGCCGCCTCGGGCTGGCCGAAGCGCCGGTCAAACTGGCCACCGAAACCTCCCTGCGCGACATCCTCACCACGCTGGATGCCGAACGCCCCGACCTCTGCATCATCGATTCGATCCAGACCATGTGGTCCGACACGGTCGACTCGGCCCCCGGCTCGGTTTCGCAGGTCCGCGCGGCCTGCCACGAGCTGACACAATTCGCCAAACGGCGCGGAACCGCCGTCATCCTCGTGGGCCATGTCACCAAGGAAGGTGCCATCGCCGGCCCCCGCGTCGTCGAGCATATGGTCGATACCGTGCTCTACTTCGAAGGCGAGCGCGGCCACCAGTTCCGCATCCTGCGCGCGGTGAAAAACCGCTTCGGCCCGGCGGATGAAATCGGCGTGTTCGAGATGACCGGCGAGGGCCTCGCCCAAGTGCTCAATCCCTCCGCCCTCTTCCTGTCAGACAATGAAACACCCGCCCCCGGCACCGCCGTCTTTGCCGGGATCGAGGGCACCCGCCCCGTGCTGGTGGAGTTTCAGGCCCTCGTCGCGCCCGCCCCCGCAGGACAGGCCCGCCGCTCGGTTGTGGGCTGGGACTCGGGGCGACTGGCCATGATCCTCGCCGTGCTGGAAGCCCGCTGCGGCATCCCCTTCGCCGGGATGGATGTCTATCTCAACGTCGCGGGCGGCCTGAGGGTGTCAGAGCCCGCCGCCGACCTCGCCGTTGCCGCCGCCCTGCTCTCGGCCCGTGAAGATGTGCCCCTGCCGCCACGCATGGTGGTTTTCGGCGAGATCAGCCTCACCGGCGCCCTCCGGCCCTCCTCGCAAACCGAAAACAGGTTGAAAGAGGCGCAAAAACTTGGTTTCTCCTGCGCAACGCTGGCAGAGGGGTCAAAATCTACCTCCAGCGGGGGCATGGACCTGCGCAAGATGTCAGACCTCACGGGTTTCGTGGGCGAGATGTTCGGCGCAGGCTGACAGACCGGAAAGGCAAGAAGAGAGCACATGGAAGGCTTCACCATTTTTGACGCGGGCGTGGCCGTCGTCATCGTCCTGTCGGCGATTCTCGCCTACTCCCGCGGCTTCGTACGCGAGATCCTCGCCATCGCAGGCTGGATCGGCGCCGCCGTGCTGGCCTATATCTTCGCGCCCCAAGCGGTGCCGCTGGTCAAGGAAATCCCTGTCGTGCAGGACTTCCTCGACAATTGCGAACTGGCCACCGGCGCAGGCTTCGTCGTGGTCTTCGCCATCGGCCTCGTGATCTTCGCGCTCTTCACCCCGCTCTTCGCCAGCCTCGTGCAACGCTCTGCGCTCAACGCGGTCGATCAGGGCCTCGGCTTCGTCTTCGGCGCCCTGCGCGGGTTGATCCTCGTGGCCATCGCGCTGGTGCTCTATGATTTCATCGCCGGGTCCGAGAGCCTCGCCTTCGTCGATGACAGCCAGACCTCCAAGCTCTTCGGCTCCGCCAAAACCCGGATCGACGGCGAGATTGCCGATCAGGAAGGCGTGATGAACTGGTTCCGCGAGAAGTTCGAAAGCCTGACAGATCGCTCCTGTGGCGCGCCTGCCGCCGCACCGGCCGATCCCACGGCCCTGCCCGATCAGCCCGCCACCGACGGCAACTGATCGCCCGATAATACCCCAAACACACGCGGGCTGCGCCTTCCTTACGCAGCCTGCACCCCCATCGTCAGCCCTTCGTGTCAAACGCCCGTTACAAAGGGATGACAGCGCCCGCGCCAAAGGTTAAACGGGGGCATCGCTCACAAAGCCGGATTCGGAGCTGCCCCTTGCCCGACCATCAGCGCGGTCAACCCGCCCTGCCACCCGCCCATCCGTTCGATGACGACAAGCTCCGCGAGGAATGCGGCGTTTTCGGTGTCATCGGCGTAGAACAGGCTGCCAATTTCACCGCCCTCGGGCTGCACGCGCTCCAGCATCGCGGACAGGAGGCAGGCGGCATCGTCAGCCACGATCCCGAACAGGGCTTCAACTCCGCCCGCCGCTTCGGCTACGTGCGCGACAACTTCACCAAGGCTTCGCTGATGGACACGCTGCCCGGGCCGCTCTCCATCGGCCACGTGCGCTATTCCACCGCCGGCTCCAAGGGCAACACGCAAATCCGCGACGTGCAGCCCTTCTTCGGCGAGTTTTCCATGGGCGGCGCGGCGATTGCCCACAACGGCAACATCACCAATGCCGGAGCCCTGCGCCGCGAGCTGATCGAGCGCGGCTCTATCTTCCAAAGCTCGTCGGACAGCGAATGCATCATCCACCTGATGGCCCGCTCGCTGCAACGCGACGTGCCCGCGCGGCTCGAAGATGCGCTGCGCCGCGTCGAAGGCGCGTTTTCCATCGTCGCCATGACCCGCACCAAGCTGATCGGCGTGCGTGATCCGCTCGGCGTGCGCCCGTTGGTGCTCGGCAAGGTCGGCGACGGCTGGGCCCTGAGCTCCGAAACCTGCGCGCTCGACATCATCGGCGCAGAATTCGTCCGCGAGATCGAGCCCGGCGAGATGGTCGTCATCACCAAGGATGGCGTCGACAGCCGCCGCCCCTTCCGCTCCAAGAAGGGCCGCTTCTGCATCTTCGAGCACGTCTACTTTTCGCGCCCCGATTCCATCCTCGGCGGCCGCAGCGTGTATGAAACCCGCGAAGCCATCGGCCGCGAGCTGGCCAAGGAATCCCCGGTCGACGCCGATCTCGTCTGCCCCGTGCCCGATTCCGGCACCCCCGCAGCCATCGGCTTCTCGCTCGAAAGCGGCATCCCCTACGCGATGGGGATCATCCGCAACCAATACATGGGCCGCACCTTCATCGAGCCCACCGAGCAAATCCGCAACATGGGCGTGCGCCTCAAGCTCAACGTCAACCGCGCGCTGATCAAGGGCAAACGGGTGATCCTTGTTGATGACTCGGTCGTGCGCGGCACCACCTCGCGCAAGATCAAGGAAATGATCCTCGACGCAGGCGCCAAAGAGGTGCACTTCCGCATCGCCTCGCCCCCCACCGCATGGCCCTGCTTCTACGGCGTCGACACGCCCGAGCGCAGCAAGCTGCTGGCCGCCAACATGAGCGCCGACGAAATGGCCGACTACCTCGGCGTCGACAGCCTCAAGTTCATCTCGCTCGACGGTCTCTACCGCGCCGTGGGCGAGGCCAAGGGCCGCGACCCGAAAAGCCCGGCCTATTGCGACGCTTGCTTCTCCGGCGAATACCCGGTCGAGCCCGCCGACATGATCGAGCAGGGCTTCGAGATGAAAACCGCCGCCGAGTAAACGGCAACAGCCGTCATCCTCGGGCCTGATCCGCGGATCTCCTCCTTGCCAGAAGCGTCATCCTCGGGCTCGACCCGAGGACCTCCCGACCACGAGATCCTCGGGTCAGGCCCGAGGATGACAGCCTCACCGCTGCGAAGAGCGGCCGCGCCGTAGGCAAGGCCCCGATGAGCCGCCCTGCCATTCCCTACCGCCGAAAATCCTCCGCCTTCAGCCCGTGCTTGGCCAGCTTGTCGTAAAACGTCTTGCGCGGCAGATGCAGCGCCGCCGCCGTCGCCGTCGCATTCCCGTTCTGCCGCCCCAGCGCAGCGGCGATCAGTGACTTCTCCACCCGCGCCATCTGCTCGGCCAGTCCCAGCTCAGCCGCCTCCTGCGCCTCGCCCGGCATCCCCAGCACAAAGCGCATGGCCGCGCTCATCAGCGAGCGGGCGTTGCCCGGCCAGTCCTGCGCCATCAACCCGGCCAGATGCTCCTCGCTCACCTCCGGCTCCGCGAGCCCCGCCTGCTCCGCCGCCTGCGCGACGTAGTGGCGAAACAGCACCGGAATATCCTCGCGCCGCTCCTCCAGCGTCGGGATCCGCACCTGCATCACGTCGAGCCTGTAGTAGAGATCGGCAGCAAACCGGCCCGCCTCCATCTCGGCCACGAGGTCGCGGGTGGTTCCGGCAACGATCCGCGCCTCCCCCGGCGCCTCCAGCCGGTCCAGCAGAACAAGTTGAACGGATGCAGGCAAGGCGCTGATTTCATCCAGAAAAAGCGTGCCCGCCCCCACCGCCTCAATGGCTGCATCCAGCCGCGCTTCATCCAACGAGGCGGCAAGGCGCTTGACGAAGGGCTGCGGCGCGGCGGGCGACATGATGTGGATCACCTCGGCAATCTTCGCCGTCTGCGATCCGGGCCCGCCCGTCACCAGCACCTCGGCCCCGGCCCTCGCCACCGCCCGCACCTGCGCGCGCAGCGCCTGTGCCTCCGCCGAATGGCCAAAGATCATCCGCGAGGCCGCATCGCCCCGCTCCAACTCCCGCTTCAGCCGCCGGTTCTCCAGCACCAAGGCCCGCGCCTTCAGCGCCTTCTCGACCACGCCCACCAACTCCTTGGGGCCGCAGGGCTTTTCCAGAAAGTCAAAGGCCCCCTCACCAATCCCCTTCACGGCCATCGGCACGTCACCCTCGCCGGTCAGCAGGATCACCGGCAAATCCTCGTCGCGCCGCCGCGCCTCGGCCAGCAGAAAGAACCCGTCCCGCCCCGGCATCCGGATGTCGCTCACCACCACGCCGTCAAACTCCGGCCCGATGTGGTCCTTCGCCTCGATGTAGCTGCCCGCAAGGATCGCCTCGATCTCGGCAAGCTCCAACGTCTGCCCCAGCGCCTCGCGCACCGCAGCATCGTCATCCACCACCAGCACACGCCGCGCTCCGCTCATGCCGCCACCTCCATATCGGCGGGCTGAAGCTCAACCGTAAACTCCGCGCCGCCGCCCTCCCGGTTCACACCCCGGATGTTGCCGCCAAAGCTCTGCACCAGCCCGTAGCTGATGGAAAGTCCCAGCCCCATGCCCTCGCTCGCGCCAACCTCCTTGGTGGAGTAGAACGGGTCAAAAATTCGGTCCGGCTCCGCGATCCCCGGGCCGGTGTCGCGCACCTTCAGCCGCACTGGCGCACCGGGCTCAATGGCAATGCCCAGCCGTGCGCCCTCGCGTCCGGACATCGCATCAATTCCATTGCTGACAAGGTTGAGCACCACCTGCTGCAAGCGCACCTCACCGCCCCGCACCATCACCGGCGCGCCCGGAGCGGCCCAGTCCAGCGCAACACCCACCTGCGCCATCCGGCCCTCGACCAGTTCCAGCACCGTCTCCACCACGGCCCCCAGATCAACCCGGCCAATCGGCTCGCTCTCTTGCCGGGCGAAAGCCCGCAGGTTGCGGATGATACGCCCCATCCGCCGCGCAAGGTCTCCAATCCGGCCAAGGTTCTGCGCCGCCCGCTCTGGCTTGTCGCGCTCCAAAAAGCTCTCCGCATTTTCGGCAAAGGAGCGGATCGCCATCAGCGGCTGGTTCAACTCGTGGCTGAGCCCGGCGCTCATCTGCCCCAAGGCGCTCAGCTTGCCCGCCTGCACAAGCTCAGCCTGCGCCCGGCGCAGCGCCGCCTCCGCCTCCTTGCGCTCGCGCACCTCGCCCTCCAGCCGCACATTCGCCGCCTGCAAGGCCGCCGTGCGCTTCTCCACCCGCGCCTCCAGCACCGCATTCGCCCGCGCCTCCACGCCCAGCCGCTCGGCCAGGGCACGGCGGCGCTCACTGAGCAAAAACAGGAAGGCCCCGAAGCCAAGGCACAACGCCGCCACCGCCGCCGCCGCCAAAGCACCAAGCCGCAGCGCGGGCGCGAGCGAAATCAGCGCCTCGCCCCGCATCCCGATCACCGGCAGATCCTGCGTCAGATGCAGCGCGGCGCCCGGAATATAGGGGCCCCCATCCACCCACCACAGGTCGCGCCCCTCTGCCTGCCACGGCCGAAACGGAAAGAACGGCTTCAGCTCCGCCCCTTCATGCACGGCTGCGCCCTCCACGCCGTCGCGGCGCATGAACAGCAGCTCGGTGCGGTTGGCGACAAAAACAATGCCGTCACTGTCGGTATAAAACACCGGCACCGGATCGCCCGCCCAATCCAGCTCGATCAGCCGCAAATCGGCCTGCACCACAACAATGCCCATCACCGGCCCGCCCGGCGCAAAGATCGGCGCGGCGTAGGAATAAAGCCGCTTGCCGCTCGCCGGGTCCACCCGATGGCTGCTGCCCAAAGCGCCCTGTCGCGCACGGGCGATCTCGGGGCCATCCAGCCGCACAGGCGCGGCCCCCGCCTCGCCCGTCGCGGCCAGCACCCGCCCGCCAAGATCGGTGAGATAGATCGCCGCGCTGCCCGTCATATCGGCATGGCGCACCAGCAACGCCGAAACCCGCTCCGCCGCGCCGCGCCCCGCCACCTGCGCGCGCGGCTCGGGCCGGTCGGCCAGCGCCACCGCCAGTTCTGCATAGCTCTGCAACTGGGTCGCAAGCCGCTGCGAGGTGAGCCGCAAATCGCTCTGCCCCCGCCGCTCCACCTCGTCCAGCGCCGAAGCAAAGCCGCCCCAGCCCGCCGCCACGCTGAGCAGCGCCGCCGCAACAAGGTAGAGCAGGATAACAAGCCAGCGTCGCGTCATTCCTCTTCCTAGACAATTCGCCGCCCATCTGAAAGCGTCGCCGCCATGCAGGCGCTTTCCCAATCCCCCACCGATCCGTCCTTCGTGCAAGACCCATACCCCTTCTATCACCGCGCCCGCGCCGCCGGAGATCTGTTCTACTGGGAGGACTACGGGCAACTGGCCGCCGCGGGCTACGCGCAGGTGAAACGCCTGCTGAAAGACCGCCGCCTTGGCCGCGAGATGCCGCCCGATCTCGCGCCGCCAATCCCGCCGCGCCTGCAACCCTTCTACGACGTCGAGGCCAACTCGATGCTCGAACTCAACCCACCCCGCCATACGCGCCTGCGCGGGCTGGTGCTGCGCGCCTTCACCTCCGCCACCGTCGAGGCCCGCCGCCCCGCGCTGGAGGCCCTCTGCGCCGATCTCATCTCCGCGTTCCCCACAGGCCCCTTCGACCTGCTCGACGCCTTCTGCCGCCCCCTGCCTGTCATCACCATCGCCGCGCTTCTGGGCGTTGACGTGGCCCGCGCGCCCGACCTGCTCGCATGGTCCAACGCCATGGTCGGCATGTATCAGGCTGGCCGCACCCGCGAGATGGAAGACGCGGCCATCGAGGCCACCCACAGCTTCACCGCCTTCCTCGCCGATGAGATCGCCCGCCGCCGTGCCGCCCCCACCGAGGATCTCATTTCGCAACTCATCGCCGCCGAGGAAGCAGGCGAAAAGCTCACCGCCGCAGAGCTGACCTCCACCGTCATCCTGCTGCTGAACGCCGGGCACGAGGCCACAGTACACAGCCTTGGCAACGCGATAAAAATCATCTGTGAACAGCAGCTTGCAGACCACACCTCATCCAACGAAAACGCCCCGCTGCTCACCGAAGAAGTGCTGCGCTACGCCCCCCCGCTCCATATTTTCGAGCGGATCGCCTCTGAGGATTTCGAGATCTACGGCACCCCCATCACACGCGGCCAGCGTATCTCCTGCCTGCTCGCCGGGGCCAACCGCGACCCAGATGCCTACCCCAACCCTGACAGTTTCAACCCCACCCGGCGCGGGCCCTCCAACATGGCCTTCGGGGCCGGGTTGCACTTTTGCGTCGGCGCGCCGCTGGCCCGGCTGGAGCTGCAAGTCGCCCTCCCCGCGCTCTTCTCCGCCTGCCCCGGCCTCACCCTCGCCGCACCGCCCCGCTACGCTTCGGTCTATCACTTCCACGGGCTGGAATCCCTCAGCGTCACCGCCTAACCTTGCAGGCATTGCTTCAGGAGTTTTCCATGCGCGCCGTTCTTGTTTTCGTCGCCCTTTCCCTGCCCGCCACCGCACAGGAGCGGGTGCTTTCCCCCAAGCGGGCCAGCGGCTATGACGGCATCATCACCCAATGCGTCACCCTCACCCGCGAGGCCTACGCCAACGATATGTGCGCCCCGCTGGCCACCTCGATCGCCGGCATGGCCACCAAGGCAGACCTCGCCCACATACATCTCGGCCTTGTCGAATGGGGCTTTGGCACAGATGAATATGCCCCCACACCCACCGATCTTCCGATGGTCGCGCCGGTCAACCTCACCTTCTACATCCGCGGCGTCTCCGATCCCGCCGGGGCAATGATCTGGGCCTCGCTCTACCGCGAAGTGCCCGAGGGGCGGCTTGTCATCTGGGAGGATTCCGGCCTCGGCGTGGGCGAAGAAAGCGTCATCCGCGACGGCCTTTCCACCGGCATCGCCCGCAAGCTCCAGCCGGTGATCGACGCGCTCGCAGAGGCAAATTAACAACCCCGCGCAAGCCGTTCATTTAACGCGTAAAAATCACGCCCACCACCGCCACGCACAAGGCCCTGCCGCTCTACTCCATCGCCACCGGCAGCGCCGTGGTGCTCTTGATCTCTTCCATCGAGAGCAGCGCCGTGACGTTGTGAATTTTAACCTCGCCGATCAGCGCCTGATAAAATTCATCATAGGCCCGCGCATTCGTCACCTGCACCTTCAGGATGTAGTCGATATCCCCCGCCAGCCGATGCGCCTCCAGCACCTCGGGCCGCGCACGCAGCGCTTTCAGGAACTTCTGCTGCCAGTCCGCCTCATGCTCGCTGGTGCGGATCAGCACGAAAAAACACGCCTCCAGCCCCAGCGCCTCAGCGTTCAGCAGCACGGTATTCTGGCGGATCACCCCGGCCTCGCGCATCTTGCGCACACGGTTCCAAACCGGCGTCTTCGAACTGCCTACTTTCTTGGCAATTTCGTCCAAAGATTGCGCAGCGTCACTTTGCAGTTCTGCAAGGATTTTCCGGTCGATCTTGTCCAGACGGACGGACATTCGCTTTTCTCCAGAGTTGATGGAATTCCGGCCCTTCACGGGAGTTTCTCGGAACGTTTTTCCCTAACTGCCGTGAACCCCTGCCAATTACCAGAACAAAATTCTACATTCTGCACAAGCAACAGGAGCCGCCGCCATGCAGCATTTCCCGATCTTTCTCAACACCCGCGGTCAGCGCGTGATGCTTTCGGGTGGAGGCGAGGCAGCGCTGGCCAAGCTGCGCCTACTCACCAAGACCGAAGCCGATCTGCACGTCTACGCCGCCGATCCCCACGCCGATCTGCAAACCCTCGCCGCCGAGGGCCGCATCACCCTGCACAGCCGCGCCGCCCGCGCGGGCGACTTCGCGGGGGCCCGCCTCGCCTATGGCGCCAATGAGGATCACGCCGAAGACACCCGCATCAAGGCACTGGCCGAGGCCGAAGGCGCGCTGGTCAACATCGTTGACGATCTGCACAACAGCCAGTTCATCACCCCCGCCATCGTCGATCGTGACCCGGTGACGGTGGCAATCGGCACCGAGGGCGCCGCCCCCGTGCTCGCCCGCGCCATCAAGCGCGACCTTGAAGAGCGCCTGCCCACCTCCCTCGGCTTGCTCACCCGCGTCGGCAAGGCCTTCCGTGCCGCCGCCGACGCGCTGCCGATGGGCAAAAAGCGCCGCGACTTCTGGGCCGAGTTCTACTTCGACAAAGGCCCCAAGGCGCTGGCCCAGGGCGAAGAGAGCGCCCGCACGGCGCTCGATGAGCTGCTCGCCCGCCACCTCGCGCAAGCCCCCGAACCGGGCGAAGTCGCCTTCGTCGGCGCGGGCCCCGGCGATCCCGAGATGCTCACCCTTGCCGCCCGTCGTGCGCTCGATGAGGCCGAGGTTGTCATTCACGATGGCCTCGTTTCCCCCGAAATCCTCGAACTCGCCCGCCGCGAGGCGCTCATGATCGACGTGAGCAAGAAGGGCTTCGGCAAGAGCACCCCGCAAGAGGCGATCAACGCGCTGATCGTCGGCCATGCGCTCAAGGGCGAAAAGGTCGTGCGCCTCAAGGCCGGTGATCCGGTCATCTACGGTCGCCTCGATGAAGAGCTGAAGGCCCTCGCCCCCCACGGCATCGCCACCCGCATCCTGCCCGGCATCACCGCCGCCTCCGCCGCCAGCGCCGCCCTCGGCCAGAGCCTCACCAAGCGAGGTCGCAACTCGGAGCTTCGATTTCTGACCGGGCACGACACCAAGGGCTTCACCGAGCAGGATTGGTCCGCCCTCGCCCGCCCCGGCAATGTCGCCGCGATCTACATGGCCAAAAAGGGCGCGCGCTTCCTTCAGGGCCGCCTGATGATGCACGGCGCGGCCCCCGAAACAGATGTGACCGTGGTCGAAAATGCCTCGCGCCCCGATATGCGCGTGCTGCACACCACCCTCGCCGCCCTGCCAGACACAACCGAGGGCCTCGACGGCCCCGCGGTCCTCCTCTATGGCCTCGCCCCACGCGACGCCACCGATGCTCTCGAATTGAAGGTTGCCCAGTAATGCCCAAGCCCTTTACCCCCAAGGTCGTCACCGCCAACGCGCTCATCGAGGGCGATGTGATCTACCTGACGAATAACGGCGAATGGTCGCGGCGCCACGAGGATGCCCGGCTCTTCACCGATGAAGCCGCCGCCAACGCCGCTCTGGCCGCCGCCGAGCTTCAGGCCTCCGAAATCGTCGGGGCCTACCTTGCCGACGCCACCTCCGGCGCACGCGGCCCCGAGCCCACACACTTCCGCGAGGCCTTCCGCGCCACCGGCCCCTCCAACTATGCCCACGGCAAACAGGTGGATCTCTGATGTATAGCTATACCGACTTCGACGAAGCCTTCGTCCGCACCCGCGTCAGCCAGTTCCGTGCTCAGGTCGAGCGCCGCATCGACGGCTCGCTCACCGAGGACGAGTTCAAGCCGCTGCGCCTTATGAACGGCCTCTACCTCCAGCTGCACGCCTACATGCTCCGCGTGGCCATCCCCTATGGCACCATCTCGGCCCGCCAGATGCGCCAGCTCGCCTTCATTGCCGACAAGTGGGACAAGGGCTACGGCCATTTCACCACCCGCCAGAACATCCAGTACAACTGGCCCGCACTGAAAGACGTGCCCGACATGCTCGAGGCGCTGGCCGATGTGCAGATGCACGCCATCCAGACCTCCGGCAACACCATCCGCAACGTGACCTCTGACCACTTCGCCGGGGCCGCCGCAGATGAGCTGGAAGACCCGCGCCCCTACGCCGAGCTCCTGCGCCAATGGTCCACCGACCACCCCGAGTTCCAGTTCCTGCCCCGCAAGTTCAAGATCGCGGTGACGGGGGCCGAGGCCGACCGCGCGGTGATCCGCAGCCATGACATCGGCCTCCAGATCGTCGAGCAAAACGGCGAAACCGGCTTCAAGGTCATCATCGGCGGCGGGCTTGGCCGCACCCCGATGATCGGCAAGGTGGTGCGCGAGTTTCTTCCCAAGGAAGACCTGCTGCCCTACTGCGAGGCCATCGTCCACGTCTACAACACGCTCGGACGGCGCGATAACAAGTACAAGGCCCGCATCAAGATCACCGTCCACGAGAACGGGATCGACACCATGCGCGACCTCATCGAAGCGCGCTTCACCGAGATCCGCCCCGAGTTCACCGGCGTCGATCAAGAGCTTCTGGCCGGCATCAAGGCCCAATTCGCCACCCCGCCGCTGCGCGAGGGCGATACCGCCGCCTATGACGCCGCCTACCAGATGGACCCGATCTTCCGCGCCTGGGCCGACACAAACCTGACCGCGCACCGCAAGGCCGACCACGCCATTGTCACAATTTCGATAAAGGCCCATGGCAAGACGCCCGGAGATGCAACCTCCGACCAGATGCGCCTTATGGCCGATCTGGCGGAAGAGTATGCCCACGGAGAGCTGCGCATCAGCCACGAGCAGAACGTCATCCTGCCCCATGTCCACAAGGGCGACCTTCCCGCGATCCATGCGGCGCTGAAGGCGGCCGGGCTGGGCACCGCCAACATCGGGCTTGCGTCAGATATCATCGCCTGCCCCGGCATGGACTACTGCGCCCTCGCCACCGCCCGCTCGATCCCGATTGCTCAAGAGATCGCCACCCGCGTCGACGAGCTGAAGATCGAGCACGAGGTCGGTGAGCTGAAGATCAAGATCTCCGGCTGCATCAACGCCTGTGGCCACCACCACGTGGGCCACATCGGCATCCTCGGGCTGGATCGCGCGGGGGTCGAGAACTACCAGGTCACGCTCGGCGGCGATCACACCGAAACCGCCGCTGTCGGCACCCGCATGGGCCCCGGCTTCTCGGCGGACGAGATCGTGCCGGCCATCGAACGCCTGATGCTGGCCTACCTCGACCTGCGCGACGCGCCCGAAGAGACCTTCCTGCAAACCTTCCGCCGGTTGGGGGATGCGCCTTTCAAGGCCGCCCTCTACCCCGAAAGCGAGGCCCGCAATGCCGCGTGATACCGTCACTGGCGTGACCGACGAGGTGGCCGAAGCCCGCGCCGCCGCCGAGGCCCGCGCCCTCAACGAACGGTTCGCCGGAGCCACGGCGCAGGAAGTCCTGCGCCACGCCCTGACCGATCCGGCGATGGGCCGCATCGCCACCGTCAGCTCCTTCGGGGCCGAGTCGGTGGTGCTGCTGCACATGATCTCGCAGATCGACCGCGCCGCACCGGTCCTCTTCATCGACACCCAGATGCTCTTCGAGGAAACCCTGCAATATCAAACCGATGTTGCCGAAAAACTCGGGCTGACCGGCATCGAGCAGATCCGCACCGCCGATGTGGACCTCTCCACGCAAGACCCCGACAACACCCTGCACCAGCGCGACACCGACGCCTGCTGCGACCTGCGCAAGACCGTGCCGCTCGCCAATGCCCTGCTGGCCTATGACGGCTGGGTGACGGGCCGCAAACGCTTTCAGGCCGAGGCCCGCGCCACGCTGGACTACTTCGAAAGCGAAGGCCCCCGGATCAAGATCAACCCGCTCGCAGGCTGGTCGGCCACCGAGCTCAAGGCCTACATGGATGAGCACGATCTGCCCCGCCACCCGCTCGTGGCCAAGGGCTATCCCTCCATCGGCTGCTGGCCCTGCACCACGCCCGTCAAAGAGGGCGAAGACGCCCGCGCCGGGCGCTGGCGCGGCGAAGACAAGGAAGAATGCGGCATCCACTTCATCGACGGCAAGGTCGTGCGCGGCCCCCTGCCCGAGAGTGAAACCGCTCCCGAAAGGAAGAGTGCCTGACATGACAAACGTGATCGTCACCGACACCGGCTTTGCCGCCGATGACTGGGCCCACCCCGTCACCCCGCTCGCCGAGTTGGAAAACACCGAGGCAGGTGCCCCCGCGCTGGCCGTGGATCTCGCACCCGGGGATGACCCGGCAGCCCTGCAATCCCGCCTCGACGGCATCGACCTGATCCGCATCGCCTTCCCCAGCTTTGCCGATGGTCGCGGCTTCACCCATGCCAAGGCCCTGCGCCGCATGGGGTTCGCCGGGCGCCTTCGGGCCGCGGGCCATGTGATCTCCGATCAATACGCAATGGCGCGGCGCTGTGGCTTCGACGAGGTCGAAATCTCCCCCGATCTCGCCGCCCGCCAGCCCGAGGCCGAGTGGAAGTTTCGCGCCGACTGGCAAGCGCATGACTACCAGTCCCGCATGCGCGCCTGAGCCGCCTCGAACATATTCAGAAACCCTGATACAGATCAAAGCACCAAGGAGCCGCGCGGCCGACAAAGCCCGCGACAGATGCATATGACCGAACAGAGCCCCGTGACAGAACAAGCCGCCCAACCCGTCAAAGCCAAGCCCACGCTCCCCGACGCGCAAACCGTGACAGAGGTGAAGCACTACACCGACCGGCTGTTCAGCTTCCGCTGCACCCGCCCCGCGTCGCTGCGCTTCCGCTCCGGCGAATTCGTGATGATCGGCCTGATGGGTGACCCGGATCCGAAAACCGGCAAGCAAAAGCCCCTGCTGCGCGCCTATTCCATTGCCTCGCCCTCATGGGACGAAGAGCTGGAGTTCTACTCGATCAAGGTGCAGGACGGCCCGCTCACCTCCAAGCTCCAGCATATCCAGCCCGGCGACGAGCTGATCCTGCGGCCCAAGCCCGTCGGCACGCTGGTGCATGACGCCCTGCTGCCCGGCAAGCGCCTCTGGTTCTTCGCCACCGGCACCGGTTTTGCGCCCTTCGCCTCCCTGCTGCGCGAACCGCAAACCTATGAAGACTACGATGAAATCGTCATCACCCACACCTGCCGCGAAGCTGGCGAGCTGACCTATGGCCGCGAGCTGATCGAAAGCCTCAAGGATGACGAGCTTCTGAACGAGGTGATCGGCGAGGGCTTCTGGAAGAAGATCCGCTACTACCCCACCACCACCCGCGAAGAGAGCGCCAAGATGGGCCGCATCACCGACCTGATGCGCACCGGCGAGGCCTTCACCGACCTCGAATGCGCGCCCCTCAACCCCGAGACAGACCGCGCGATGATCTGCGGCAACCTCGCCTTCAATCTCGAACTGAAAGAGATGCTCGAAGGCTACGGGCTGGAAGAAGGCGCCAACTCCAAGCCCGCCCATTACGTCGTCGAAAAGGCCTTCCTCGACTGACCGATCGGGCGCGGCGGCTCTTGCCCCGCCGCGCCTTTCGCCCTAGTCGGAGAAGATGGATACCGCCTTCCTCATCTCCGCCTTCGTCACCCTCTTCGTGGTGATCGACCCGCTCGGCCTCGCCCCCCTCTTCGCCGCGCTCACCCATGACGAAACAGAGGCCCGCCGCCGCGCCATCGCAATCCGCGCCGTGGCCATCGGCTTTTCCATCCTGCTGGTCTTCGGCCTCGCTGGCGAGGCGGTGCTCGAATTCGTCGGCATCTCCATGCCCGCCTTCCGCATTTCCGGCGGGCTGCTGCTGTTTCTCACCGCGCTCGAAATGCTCTTCGAGCGCCGCACCAAGCGCCGCGAGGACCAGGCCGAGGAGGATCGCCCCGATCCCTCCATCTTCCCCCTCGCCACGCCCCTCATCGCCGGGCCGGGGGCGATTGCCTCGATGATCCTGCTCTCCGGCGCGCCCAACGCCACCTGGTCCACAACGCTTCAGGTCATCGGCGTCATGGCCACGGTGCTGGCCATCGTGCTCATCCTCTTTCTCGGCGGCGGCCTGCTTTCGCGGCTTCTCGGCAAAACCGGCATCAACGTGGCCACCCGCCTCCTCGGCATGCTGCTCGCCGCGCTCTCGGTGCAATTCGTCATCGACGGGCTGCGCGACCTCTCCCTGCTCTAGCAAATCGCCGCAGCGCCCCCTAAATACCTGATATGGACGGCGATACCCTCGGACGGCTCACCTATCTCATCCTGCTCGGTGTCTTCATCGGCAGCTACTTCTTCGTGTCTGGCCGGACCAACTGGGGCCAGACAGCCCGGCACGCCGCGCTCTGGGTCTTCATCTTTCTCGGCGTGATCGTCGCCTATGGCCTCTGGAATGACGTGAAGCGTGAGGTGGCCCCCCGGCAATCGGTCTTTGCCGAGGATGGCCGCGTCGAGGTGCCCGTCTCCCCCGATGGCCACTACTACCTGACGCTCGATATCAACGGCGCGCCCACCCGCTTCGTGGTCGACACCGGCGCGTCTGACATGGTGCTCTCCCGCGCCGATGCCCGCGCCGCCGGGATCGACCCCGACAGCCTCGCCTACCTGGGCCGCGCCAATACCGCCAACGGCGAGGTGCGCACCGCGCTGGTGCGCCTCGACGAGGTCAGCCTCGGCGGCATCTCCGACAGGAACGTGAGCGCATTGGTCAATGACGGCCAGATGAACGGCTCTCTTCTCGGCATGCGCTACCTTGAGCGCTTCGCCTCGGTCAGCTTCTCGCGCGGCGAGATGATCCTCCAGCGCTGATCCGCTCAAGCGGATTTCTATGCCCTCAGCATCTTTTTAATTGGCGCACCGCACCGCCACGCCCGACCCTTGAGCCACGCGCCGCCACGGCGCACCAAGGGAGGAACCACCATGAAACGCACCCGCTTCACCGCGGCCGCGCTGCTGCTTGCCACCAGCCCCGGCCTCGCCACCGCCGCCCCCGATGCCAAGGGCTGCACCGCCCTGCGCGGCCTCTCCGTGCCGCCCGAGGCCATCGGCCTGCCCAGCAGCGGCGCCGACATTCACACCGCCGCCTTCATCGAGGCCCCGGTCCCCTACTGTCAGCTGAACGGCGCAATCGACCCGGTCGATCCATCGGCACCCGACATCAACTTTCAGGTCAACCTGCCCGCCGAGTGGAACGGCAAGGCCCTGCACTACGGCGGCGGCGGCTACAACGGCAGCCTCGTCACCGGTCTCGCCCAAGCCAAGTTCAACCCCGAGGTCGAGCCAACCCCGCTCGAAAAAGGCTACGCCACATGGGGCAGCGACAGCGGCCACCAATCCGGCTCCTCGCTCTCGGGCGAGTTCATGCTCAACGAGGAATCCCTGCGCAACTTCGGTGGCGAACAGCTGAAGAAAACCCGCGACACCGCAATGGCCGCCCTCACCGCCTTCTACGGCGAGGCCCCAAGCCGCACCTACTTCCAAGGCAGCTCCCAAGGCGGCCACGAGGCGATGATCGCCATCCAGCGCTGGCCCGATGATTATGACGGTGCCCTCGTCACCCACCCCGCCAACCCCTTCGTCGGCCTCCAGCTGTCAGGCATCCGCGCGGGCCAAGCCTTCTACGCCGAGGGCGCCTATATGTCCCCCGCCGATGTCGAGCTGCTCAACAGTGCGGTCTTCGCCGCCTGTGATGGTCTCGACGGCGCAGAAGACCGGCTGATCGGCAATATCGCCGCCTGTGAGGCTGCCTTCGACGTGCAAAGCCTCGCCTGCGAAGGCGACAGCGCGCAAGAAGGCCAATGCCTCACCCAAGCCCAGATCACCGCGCTCGATGTGATCGCCACCCGCACCGAAACCCCGCCCCTGCAAGGCGGCGCAACAGGCTTCTCCGGCTGGCCGATCTACCTCGCGGGCGATCTCTACGGCCTCTGGGGCATGGGCACATCGCCCGAGCTCACCAACCCGCCAACCCCGGTCGCCAACTTCGGCCTCGCCGTGCTGGCCGACCCGATGATCCGCTACGGCGTGCTGGCCGACCCCGACGCCAACACCATCGAGTTCGACCCAGAGGCCCACGCCGCCCGCCTTACCGAACTGTCGGAAATCACCGATGCGGTTGAGGCCGACATGTCCGGTTTTGCCGATAAGGGCGCCAAGATCCTGCTGATGCACGGCACCACCGATTTCGCCATCCCCTTCGGCAATACCGTCGACTGGTACGAACGCGTGGTGGCGGAGATGGGCCGAGAGGCCACGCGTGACTTCATGCGCTTCTGGCTGGTGCCCGGCTTCGGCCACGGCTCCGGCGAGTTCCAGATGCGCTGGTCGAGCCTCGATGCGCTCGACGCCTGGGTCGAAGAGGGCACCGCCCCCGAGGGCCTCGTCATGACGGACGCCGCCGAAGCCACCGCAGGCCGCAGCCGCCCGATGTGCGAATACCCGGCTTTTGCCCGGCTGAACGAAGGCGCAAACGACCTCAACGCCGCCACCAGCTACAGCTGCGTCACCGAGTAGCCCGTGCCCATTTTCTTGCTGTAAATATCTCCTGCCGGAGGCCCAAATCTCTTCTGGGCCTTCGGCACCCCCGGCCACCAACCTGGCCGAAACTGCCCGCCCGCGCGTCATGGTTAGGGCGGGACGTGTCCCGCCACCCCGAAAAGCCGCTACCCGCCGCTCTCGGCCTTCTTCTCCCAGCGCCCGCTCTCTTCCGACCAGTATTCGGCCACCGCGCCCGCCCCGGTGAGCGCCTTCCACTGGCCCCGCGCGTGCTGCACCGCATCCGGGTCATGCCCGTCAAACAGCACGCAAACCCGCTCCAGCGTGGCCACCTCATCAGGCTGCACCCCGGCACCATCCACCGCCATCAGGCAGGTCGCGCCATTGGGCATCTCCTCGCCCGTGGTCAGCAGCACCGGCTGCAGCGCGTCATGCGGCCCGCCCGCGCGGCCATGGGCCAAAAACTGCTCATCCGGCCCCTTCCATAGGGCCTCGTCCAGCCAGCCCATCCGCCCCTCGTCCCGGCCCCGCACGGCCACCCGCCAGCCTGCGGCGAGCGAGCGCTCGAGCAGCACCGGCAGGGTGGCTTCCAGCGGGCGCTGGGTCAGGTGATAGAACATGGCCTTGCCCATCAGGGCTTACCCCTCATAGCTATCCGCAATCAGCCGGTTGAGCGCCAGCACACCCCAGCCAGAGGCCCCTTTCGGCCCAAGCGCGGGGGCCTCGGCGGGCTGCGCGACACCGGCAATGTCGAGGTGAATCCACGGGGTCTCCTCCTTCACGAACCGGCGCAGAAACTCGGCTGCCGTGATCGACCCGCCCCAGCGGGTGCCCACGTTCTTCACATCCGCCTTCCGGCTCTTAAGCAGCTTGGCATAGGCCTTGCCCAGCGGCATCCGCCACGCGCCCTCGCCCTCGGCCTCGGCGGCCTTCAGGAAGGCCCCGGCAAACCGGTCGTCGTTGGAGAAGACGCCCGCGTTCTCATGCCCCAGCGCCACAATGATCGCCCCCGTCAGCGTGGCCAAGTCCACCATCGCGGCGGGCTTGAAGCGCTCCTGCGCGTACCACATCACATCGGCCAGAACGAGGCGGCCCTCGGCATCGGTGTTGATCACCTCAACCGTGTCGCCCTTCATGCTGGTCACAATGTCACCGGGCCGTTGCGCGCGCCCGTCGGGCATGTTCTCCACGAGGCCCACGAGCCCCACCACGTTGGCCTTGGCCTTGCGCTCTTTCACCAGCTGCATCACGCCGCTGACAACACCGGCGCCGCCCATGTCCATCGTCATGTCTTCCATGCCGCCCGCAGGCTTGAGGCTGATGCCGCCAGTGTCAAAGACAACGCCCTTGCCCACCAGCGCCAAGGGCGGTTCGTCTCCGCCGCCATTCCACTGCATCACCACGACCTTGGAGGGGCTCTCCGAGCCCTCGCCCACGCCCAGCAGGCAGCCCATGCCGAGCTTCTCCAGCTCGTCTTCCTCCAGCACCTCCACCGTCAGGCCATCGCCCTCCAGCGCCTTCAGCCGGTCGGCAAAGCTGGTGGTGGTCAGCACATTGGCAGGCGCGTTCACGAGATCCCGGGTAAAGGCCACGCCCCCGGCCATCGCCTGCACCTCGGTGCCGTCCACCTCTTCAGGCTTTGCCAGCATCATGGTGATCTCAACCGGGGCCTTGGGCGCCTTCGAGGTCATCTCCACGTAGTCATAGGCCCCCAGCAAGGCCCCCAGCAGCAGCGCATCCGCGCGCTTGACCGCGCCCGCCAGCACCAGCACCGGGCCCTCCCCGGCGGCCTTGCCAATGGCCGCACCCGCCCTGCGGGCCGCCTCCAGCGTCGGGCGGCGCGACAGGCGCACCACCTGCACCGCCTGGGCTTCCATGCCCGCAGGCCATGTCAGCTCGGTCGCTTCGCCCTCTTCCACCTTGCCCCAGGCCTCGCTCTCCACCAATCGCTTCAGCGCACCCCGGGTCAGCCGGTTCACCCGGCGGGCGGGCACATCGAGCGTGCCATTGTCGGGCACCAGCACCACCACCCGGCCCTCAGCCCCTGCGATGGCGTCGATATCTGTTTCCTTCAGGGTAAAGCGGGGCAGATCGGTCATGGGGCGACTCCTTTGGTTGCGTGCCGCACATAGCTAGGGCGAAACCGCCCCGAAGGAAAAGGGGGGCTGGCGAAGCGTCACCCTCCGGGGGGTGTCAGCCGGTGGCGTTCGGGCGAAAGTGGCCGCTCCGGGCGCAGCCCAAGGCCCACCACCGCGCCCACCCGGCGTTGCAGCCAAGGCAGGGATGAAACCAGCCGCAGCACCATCGGAGCGCGGTCGCGCCGCGCGCGGGGCCCGTCACCGCGCTCCAGGATCGGGCCAAGAAGCCGGTTCTGTATCAGCCCCTGCAAAGCCTGGGTCGCGCGTGTTGGCCAGGCGCGGCGGCGGCGCAGGGCCTCAAGGTCCACCTCCTCCAGCCGCCCCTCCGCCAGCGGACCGGCCAGCAGATTGGCGGCGGCCACGGCATCCTGCACCGCAAGGTTAATGCCCACCCCGCCCACGGGCGACATCGCATGCGCCCCGTCACCGATCATCACCAATCCCGGGCGCGACCATTTCGTCAGCCGGTCCATCCGCACGGTCAGCAGCTTGAGCGCCTCGATGTCCTCCAGCCTGTCCACCACCCCGGCAAAATCCGGCACCGTCTCGGCCACCTTGCGGCGAAAGGCCTCGATCCCCTCCGCCCGCACCTGCGCCGCCCCGCCCTTGCGGATGACATAGGCACATTGAAAGTAGTCACCCCGGTCGATGGTCACCAAGATGCGCCCGCCCCGGCTGCGCAACAGCGGCTCGGGTTCGCTCCCGCGCGTGTCGCCCCCCGGGCGAGGCAGCGAAAACCAGAGCACGTCAATCGGCGCGCCCACCTCCTTCATCGGCAGCCCAGCGGCCTGCCGCACCCGGCTGTGCCGCCCGTCCGCCCCAATCACCAGCCGCGCAGTGACGCGGCGCTCGGTGCCCTCCTCCCGCACCGTCACGCCAGTCACCGGGCCGCCCGGTTCCTGCTCGACCAGCCCGGTCACCTCTGCATTCATCCGCAACTCGAAGCCGGGCAGCTGCGCGGCGGTGCGCGCGATGAAATTCAGCAGGTGCCACTGCGGCACCATCGCGATGAACCGGCAGCGTGCCTTCAGCCGGGAGAAATCCGCCACCGCCACCCGCTCCTCGCCAAACACCCCGCCAAGGCGCGGCAGGCGGTTGTGGGGCAGCGCAAGAAAGCTGTCGAGCAGGCCAAGGTCTCCGAAGATGTCGAGGGTGGAGGGGTGCACCGTGTCGCCGCGAAAGTCGCGCAGGAAGTCGCCATGCTTCTCCAGCACAAGCACCCGGCAGCCGGCGCGGGCAAACAGCAGGCCCGCGATCATCCCGGCAGGCCCGCCGCCGGCGATGACGCAGTCGTACTCCGGCGCTTCGCCCATCCCGGCCACCTTCCGCAGCTTGCATTGCTTCCGCACAGCCAGCCTGCCCCGGCATCATTGCCTGTTTCAACCCCGCGCGCGATCCGCTAGATTTCGCGGCAACCAGAACAACACCGCCGGGGCAGTCCGCGTGCCGAGATACGACCGCTATATCCTCTCCCAACTTCTGGTGCTGTTCGGCTTCTTCTCGCTCGTGCTCGTCTCGGTCTATTGGGTCAACCGCGCGGTGA
Source organism: Oceanicola sp. D3 (assembly GCF_006351965.1). Classification (NCBI taxonomy): domain Bacteria; kingdom Pseudomonadati; phylum Pseudomonadota; class Alphaproteobacteria; order Rhodobacterales; family Roseobacteraceae; genus Oceanicola; species Oceanicola sp. D3. The sequence continues at coordinate 1,783,921 of NZ_CP040932.1, read as the reverse complement.
TCCTGTTTGACCAGCTCATCGCAGACGGCCAGTCGGCGGGCGTGTTCGTGGAGTTCACCGCGCTCTCGCTGCCCAACGTGATCCGCCTCGTGCTGCCGATGGCTGCCTTCGTGGCCACGGTCTATGCCACCAACCGGCTGGCTTCGGAAAGCGAGCTGGTGGTCATCCAGGCCACCGGCTTCTCGTCCTGGCGGATGGCGCGGCCGGTGCTGTTCTTCGGGCTCTTCGTGGCGCTGCTGATGGCGGTTCTGGTGCATGTGCTGGTGCCCGCCTCGCGCGGCCAACTGGCCGAGCGGCAATCAGAAATCGCCAATAACATCACCGCCCGCTTCCTCACCGAGGGCCAGTTCCTGCACCCCGCCTCCGGCATCACCTTCTACATCCGCGAGATCTCTCCCGAGGGCGAACTGCGCGATGTGTTCCTCTCCGATGCCCGCAACCCCGACGAGCGCACCACCTACACCGCCGCCCGCGCCTTCCTCGTGCGCCAGGAGACCGGGCCGAAACTGGTGATGTTCGACGGCGCCGCGCAAACCCTCTCGGCCGAGACAGAGCGGCTCTTCACCACCGCCTTCTCCGACTTTTCCTACGACATCGGCGCGCTCATCACCTCCTCCGCCTACGCCCGCACCGATATCCGCCACTACCCGACGGCGGCGCTGTTCTCTCCCACAGAGGAGGCGCTGGAGATCACCGGGCGCACCCGGGCCGAGTTTACCTATGAGGGCAACCTGCGCATCGCGCAGCCGTTTACGGCGCTGGTGGCGGCCCTGATCGGCTTTGCCACGCTGATCACCGGCGGATTCTCCCGCTTCGGGGTCTGGCGACAGATTCTCGTGGCGGTGGGGCTGCTGATCGTGGTGCAGGTGTTGGAGACGGTGGCCGCAGGGGCCGCGCGCAAGGATGCCGCGCTCTGGCCGGTGGTCTACCTGCCGGTGGCGGTGGGGCTGGCGATCACCGCGGCGCTGCTGTGGTATGCTGACCGGCCCTTCATGTTCACCCGGCGGCGCAAGGCGGAGGCCCCCGCATGACCCGCCGCTGCTGCCACATGGCGCTGGCCCCTGCCGCGCGGAGGCTTCACCCATGAAGCTCCACTTCTACTTCGCCCGAAAATTTGCCCTCGCCCTGTTCGGCGTCTTCGCGGTCTTCGGCCTGCTGCTGACCCTGCTCGATATCGTCGATCAACTGCGGCGCTTCTCCGATACCGGCATCAGCTTTGGCGGCGCGCTGGAGCTCTCGCTGCTCTCCGTGCCGCAAACGCTCTACCGCATCCTGCCGCTGATCGTGCTGCTGGCCACGCTGGTGCTCTTCCTCGGGCTGGCCCGCAGCTCCGAGCTGGTGGTGACCCGCGCCGCCGGGCGCTCGGCGCTCCGGGCGCTGGTCTCTCCGGTGGTGGTGGCGCTGCTGCTCGGCGGGCTGGGGATCGCGGTGATGAACCCCATCGTCGCCGCCACGCAGGTGCGCTACGAGCAAAAGGCAGCCGACCTGTCATCGGGCGGCGGCTCGGTGCTTTCAATCTCGGGCGAAGGGCTCTGGCTGCGTCAGGGCGGGCCAGAGGGCCAAACGGTGATCCGCGCGGCACGCGCCAATCTCGACGGCACCACCTTCGAAGGCGTGACCTTCCTCAGCTTCGCGCCCGCAGGGGCCGAGGTGCAGGGGCCGGTTCAGCGCATCGAAGCGGCAGCAGCGCGGCTGGAGCCGGGCCGCTGGGTGCTGGAAAACGCCAAGGTCTGGCCGCTGGTCGGCGTGCCCAACCCAGAGGCCGCCTCCTCCCGCGCGGTGGAGATGGAGCTGCCCTCCGCCCTCACCCTCGACCAGATCCGCGACAGCTTCGGCACCCCCTCGGCCATCCCGATCTGGGAGCTGCCCGGCTTCATCGCCAACCTCGAAGGCGCCGGGTTCTCGGCCCGTCTGCATAAGGTGTGGATGCAGATGGAGCTGGCCCTGCCGCTGTTCCTGATGGCCATGGTGCTTGTGGGGGCGGGCTTCACCATGCGGCATACGCGGTTCGGCAAGACCGGGCTGATGGTGCTGCTGGCGCTGATGCTCGGCCTCGCGCTCTACTTCATCCGCAACTTCGCCCAGATCCTCGGCGAGAACGGCCAGATCCCCGTGACCATGGCCGCATGGACGCCCCCCGTCGCGGGCATCCTCGCCTCACTCGCCCTGCTCTTGCACCTGGAGGACGGCTGATGCTGCGGCTCCTCGCCACGCTAGGCCTCTTCGCCCTGCTCATCGGCCCCGCCAGTGCCCAGCAGTCCGAAGAGGCGGTGCTGCTGGCTGACCGGGTGGAGATTGCCGGAAATGACAGGCTGATCGCCACCGGCAACGTCGAGGTGATCCAGGGCGACACCCGGATGACCGCCGGACGTATCGTCTATGACCAAAGCACCAATATGCTGGTGATCGACGGGCCCATCACCCTCAACGACGGCGCGGATACGGTGATCCTCGCCTCCGACGCCGCGCTCTCGACCGACCTGAAGAACGGCCTCCTGCGCTCCGCCCGCATGGTGCTCAACCAGCAGCTCCAGCTTGCCGCCGTCGAGATCAACCGGGTCAACGGCCGCTACACCCAGCTCTACAAAACCGTCGCCTCAACCTGTCAGGTCTGCGGCAAGCGCCCGGTGCCGCTCTGGCAGATCCGCGCCAAGCGGATCATCCACGACGAGCAGGAACGGCAGCTCTACTTCGATGGCGCGCGCTTCGAGGTGGCCGGCGTGCCGATCATGTATCTGCCCCGCCTGCGCCTGCCCGACCCCACGCTGAAGCGCTCCACAGGCTTTCTGGCCCCCACCTTCCGCTCCACCGATGCGCTCGGCTTCGGGGTGAAGATCCCCTATTTCATCACTCTCGGCCCCCACGCTGACCTCACCCTCACACCCTACGTCTCCACCAATTCCACCCGCACGCTGGAATATCGCTTCCGCCGCGCCTTCCGCGCCGGCACGCTCTCGTTTGAAGGCGCGGTCTCCGAGGATGACATCCGCGAAGGCGAGCTGCGCAGCTACCTCTTCACCCAAGGCCAGTTCGACATCGGGCGCGGCTACACCCTCTCCTTCGACGTCGAGACCGTCTCCGACACCGGCTACCTGCTCGACTACGGCTATTCCGACAAGGACCGGCTCGACAGCGCTGTCGAGATCGCCCGCACCCGGCGCGACCAGAACTTCCGCGCCAATATCACCGCCTACCGCTCGCTGCGCGACAGCGAAAGCAACCAGACCCAGCCCACCATCACCGCCGACCTGCACTACGAAAACCGCTTCACGCCGGGCTGGCTCGGCGGCTCCGCGGGCTTCGCCTTCGATCTGCACCACCACTACCGCCGCTCCGATCTGGATATCGACAGCGCCGATAGCGATCTCATCGTCGATGGCCGCGATGTCACCCGCGCCTCCGCCCGGCTCGACTGGCGGCGCGATTGGCTGCTGGATAACGGCATCATGATCGGGGCGCTCGGGGCGCTGAATTTCGACTTCACCGATGTGGCCGATGACGCGGGCTATTCCGACTCGGTCTTCGAAGTCACACCCCAGGCCGCCGTCGAGCTGCGCTGGCCCTTCATCCGCCGCGGCGCCCGGGCCACCCACATCCTCGAGCCCATCGTGCAACTGGCATGGACTGGCGAAAGCGACACCGACCTGCCCAACGATGAAAGCACCCTGCTCGAGTTCGACGAAGGCAACCTCTTCTCGCTCGACCGCTTCCCCGGCGGCGATGTCTACGAGCGCGGGTTGCGCACCAACCTCGGCCTGCGCTGGACCCGTTTCGATTCCAGCGGCTGGACCCTCGGCGTCACCCTCGGGCGGATCATCCGCTCCGAAGACCTTGGCCAGTTCACCGGCTACCCCGGGCTGGAAGGCACCAAATCCGACTGGCTCGCAGCGGTGCAACTCCAGCTGCCCAACCGGCTGACCCTCACCAACCGCGCCCTCTTTGATGACAACTTCTCTTTCTCTAAGAACGAGCTGCGCGCCGCCTGGTCCTCCGATAGCCTCTCGATGGCGGGCTCCTACATCTGGATGGAAGCCAACACGCTCGAGAACCGCCCCCTCGACGTGAACGAGATCACCCTCGACACCGCATGGCAGGTGGATGACAACTGGCTGCTCTCGCTCGACTGGCGCTATGACGTCGAGCAGGACCGCGCCGCCGAGGCCACCTTCGGCGTCGAATGGCGCAACGAATGTGTGGAGGTCGATCTTACGGTCTCGCGCCGCTTCACTTCCTCCACCGCCATCGACCCGACCACCGACATCGGCCTTCAGGTGTCGCTCTCCGGCTTCGGCGCAGGCCGCGCGTCACAGCGCCACCTCGCACGTGGTTGCAGGGGCTGAAGCCATGGGCCACCTCATGCATCCCACCGGGCCCCGCCACGCCCGGCGCATCTGCGTTGCGCTGGCCACCCTCGCGGCCCTGCTCCTGCCCGCCCCCGCGCAGGCCGAGCGGGACGAGGTGGCGAACTGGCCCGCAACCTGCGCCGAGGCCGTGGCCCGCCTCACCTTCGAGCTGCCCGCCGAAGAGCGCCGCCGCCTTGCCGCCATGCCCGAGCAAAACCTGCCCCTGCTCCACCACGGCTACGGCACCCATATCCGCAACAGCTTCGGCCTCTGGCTGGGCAACATCGCGCTGGCCCGCGATTGCACCGGCGCGGCACTCCCCCACCCCGACGAGGCCTCCATGGCCATCATCCGCGCCCTCTGGCTCAGCCTCCAGCCCTGAGCCCGGCCCCTTCACGCCCGCGCAACCGGGGATGACAAACCCCCGCGCCTTTGCGATAAGTCACCAACAATGACCAGAACAGCTTGCAGGCACCCATGATCACTTCGCGTTTCACCCTCCTGTTGCGGTCCGCTCTGGCCGCTCTGCTGGTGCTTATCGGCCTCCCCGCCACCGCACAGGTCGCCACGACCGAGCTGTTCAAACCGGTGGTCACGATCAACGGCAAGGCGGTGACCAACTTCGAAGTCCAGCAACGGATGATCATGCTCAAGCTCTTCCGCACCGCCGGAGACCTCGAAGAGCAGGCCATCGAAGCCCTCATCGAAGACCGCCTGCGCTTCATCGCCGCCGAAGAAATGGATCTTGCCCTGAGCGAGGAAGAAATCATCGAGGGCGAGGCCGAATTTGCCAGCCGCGCCAACCTCACCCGCGAAGAGTTCCTGCAGGCTCTCGCCGGCGCTGGCGTGGCCCGTGAGAGTTTCCGCGATTTCGCCGCCGCCGGCCTGCTCTGGCGTCAGGTCGTGGCACAGCGCTTTGCCCAACGGGCGCAGGCCCAAGTCACCGAAAGCGATATCCAGCGCGCCATCTCCACAACCTCCCGCCGCGGCGGTGGTGTGAAGGTGGACTTCGCCGAAATCATCCTGCCCGCCAACACCCCCGCGGCGGCGGCGCAGGCCGAGCGCCGCGCTGCCGAGCTTGGCGGCACCTCCATGTCCGAGGCGGCCTTCTCCTCCTCCGCACGGCGCTTCTCGGCCTCCCCCTCCCGCGCACGCGGCGGCCGCATCCCCGAGCCGGTGCCCATCGGCAACCTGCCCGGGCCCATCGCGCAGGCCTTCCTCACGTTGGCACCGGGCGAAACCACAGATCCGTTTCCAATCCCCAACGCCATCGCCATCTTCCAGCTGCGCCGCCTGATCGACACCGACGAACCGGGCGATGAGACGACAGCGCTGGAATATGCCCGCTTCCTCATCCCCGGTGGCCGCACCGAAGAAACCCTGACAGAGGCCGCCCGGATTCGCGCCCGCGTCGACACCTGCGATGATCTCTACGCCGTGGCCAAGGGCCTCCCGCCCCAGCGCCTCACCCGTGAAACCCGCGCCGCCGATGATGTGCCCCGTGACATCGCACTGGAGCTGGCCAAGCTCGACGCGGGCGAAAGCTCCACCGCGCTGACCTCCGGCAATGCGCTGGTTTTCCTCATGCTCTGCGCCCGCAGCGCGGCCACGCTTGAAGATGACAGCCCCACGCCCACCCTGCGCACCGGCAACGTCGCCGCCCCGGTCGAGCCCGCCCCCGATGCGGCCACGGCCGAGGCCAGCGAGCCTGAAGGCACCGTGCCCGGCGTGTCCGAGGTCAATCGCCGTGCGGTGCGCGAACGGCTGGTCAACCAGATCGTTGCGGGCTACGCCGCAGGCTACCTCGCCGAGCTGAAGGCCAATGCCATCATCACCTATCCCTGAGGGCGCCCCGCGCCCCATCGCACTGTCCTGCGGCGACCCGGCAGGCATCGGCCCCGAAATCGCGGTAAAGGCCTGGCAACGCTATCGCGCACGCCTGCCCTTCGCCTATATCGGCAGCCGTCGCCACCTGCCGGCCCATCTGCCCGTTGCGCCCGTCACCAGCGCCGCCGAAGCCGCCAGCGTGGCCGCAGACGCCCTGCCACTGATCGAAATCGACTTCGCCGGTGAGAGCCAGCCCGGCCAGCCTGATCCGGCAGATGCCCCCGGCACCATCGCCGCCATCGAGCGAGCCGTGGCCGAAGTGCGCTCCGGGGCCGCCGCCGCCCTCACCACCTGCCCGATCTCCAAGCTGGCACTGATCGAGGGGGCCGCCTTCGCCTTTCCCGGCCATACCGAGTTTCTGGCCCATCTCGCAGGCGGCGGGCCGACCCCGGTGATGATGCTGGCCTCGCCCGCGCTGCGCGTGGTGCCCGCCACCATCCACATTCCGCTGGCGCAGGTGCCCACCGCGCTAACCCCCGAGCTGCTCAGCGAAACCATCCGCATCACCGCCGCCGGTCTGACCCGCGATTTCGGCCTCTCCGCGCCCCGCATCGCCGTGGCTGGCCTCAACCCGCACGCGGGTGAAGGCGGCAAGATCGGCACCGAAGAGCTGCGCTGGATCACCGCCACGCTCGACGATCTCCGCGCCGAGGGCCTCGCCCTTACCGGCCCCCTGCCCGCCGACACCATGTTTCACGCCGCCGCCCGCGCCCGCTATGACGCGGCAGTGTGCATGTATCACGATCAGGCCCTGATCCCGGCCAAGACGCTGGCCTTTGACAGCGCCGTCAACGTCACCTTCGGCCTGCCCTTCACCCGCACCTCCCCCGATCACGGCACCGCCTACGATATCGCCGGCCAAGGCATCGCCACGCCCGCCTCCCTCTGCGCCGCGCTCGAAATGGCGCGCGACATGGCCATCGCCCGAGGCGCACATGGCCCAGATTGACGGCCTCCCTCCCCTGCGTGATGTGATCGCGACCCACGGGCTCGCGGCCAAAAAGTCGCTCGGCCAGAATTTCCTGCTCGACCTCAACCTCACCTCCCGCATCGCCCGCATCCCCGGTGACCTCTCGGGCGCCGATGTGCTGGAGGTCGGCCCCGGCCCCGGCGGCCTCACACGCGGCCTGCTGGCCAACGGCGCCCGCCGCGTGCTGGCCATCGAAAAAGACGCCCGCTGCCTCCCCGCGCTGGCCGAAATCGCCGAGGCCTACCCGGGCAAACTCACCGTACTGGAAGGCGACGCGCTCGAAATCGACGCCACCGCCCACCTGACCGGCCCCATCCACGTGGTCGCCAACCTGCCCTACAACGTCGGCACCGAACTGCTGATTAGGTGGCTGACACCGCCGCAATGGCCGCCCTACTGGCAAAGCCTCACGCTGATGTTCCAGCGTGAGGTGGCCGAGCGCATCGTTGCCCAGCCCGGCGGCAAGGCCTATGGCCGCCTCGCCGTGCTGGCTCAATGGAAGGCCGAGGCCCGCATCGCCCTGTCGCTGCCGCCCGAGGCCTTCACGCCACCGCCAAAGGTCTCCTCCGCCGTGGTCCACCTCACACCCCGCCCCGCGCCCGCCTTCCCCGCCGATCCGGTGATGATGGAACGCGTGGTGGCCAAGGCCTTCAACCAGCGCCGCAAGATGCTGCGCGCCGCGCTCAAGGGAATGCACCCGCAGATCGAGGCCAAGCTCGAAGAGGCAGGCATCAAGCCCACCGACCGCGCAGAAACCGTCCCGATCAGCGGTTTCGCCGCCCTCGCCCGCGCCCTGAGCTAACGGCAGCCCCCCAAAACGCAAAACGCGCCCCGAAGAGCGCGTTTTTACATCCGTTCCAGCAAAAGCCCTTACTCGGCGGCCTTGGTCTCCGGGGCCTTGCCACCCTCGTCACCGCTGCCGGTGTCTGTCGCGGCAGGCTTGCGGGTGCGCTTGCGGCGCGGCTTCTGCGGCTTGCTTTCCGGCGTTTCCACCAAACCGCTGTCGCTGCTGGCTTCGCTGTCCAAAACATCCATCACATCCGAAGAGCCGGAGCCAGCCTGACGGTCATTGCCGCGGTCTTTCGGGCGCTCATTCTGACGGTCGTTCTGCGGCTCGTTCTGATTGGCATTGCCGCGGTCATCACCGCCCTGCTTGCCACCATCTTCGCCCTGCTGCCGGTCCTGCTGGCCATTGCCGCCGCCCTGCTGCTGGTTGTTGTTCTGGTTGTTGTTGTTCTGGTTGTTATTGTTGTTGTGCTGCTGCTGCCGCGCTTCCTGCTCGCGCTGCGCCTCGCCCAACATCCGAATATAATGCTCGGCATGCTGCTGAAAGTTCTCGGCGGCCACACGGTCATTGCCGAGCTGCGCATCGCGGAAAAGCTGCTGGTACTTGTCGATAATCTGCTGCGGCGTGCCGCGCACCTTGCCCTCAGGCCCCGAGCTGTCGAAAACCCGGTTGACGATATTGCCCATCGAGCGCGAGCGGTTCCCCTTGGAACGCGAACGTGACTTGGAAGATCTCATGTATTAACGGTCCGCCTTGTTGCGGTTTTTGCCTGACCCGGCCGCTGGTTAGCGGTCTTGAAAATGTAGGGTCGGCGATTGGGTGACAGCGAGAGGGCGTGCGCCCAAGCACGGCGCCTCTGCACATTGGTTATATGGGCAAATCGGCCCATGACAAGCGAAAAATCACCCCAATGCGTCACGTTTGGCCCTCTCCCGGCCACAAAACAGGCAAAACCGCGCCGAGTCAGCCCTCGTCGGCCCGTGCGTCTGCGGCCCGTGCGCGCACCACCCGGTCGCGCCCGTCGAGATCCGGCAAAACCTCAATGCCGGTCAGCCCCGCCCCCGCCAGCATCTCCGAAACCGCCGCGCCCTGCGTCGGCCCAATCTCCAGCAGCACCCGCCCACCGGGCGCCAGATGGTCGCCCAGCCCGGCAGCAATCGCACGATAGGCACTCAGCCCATCGCCCCCGTCGTTCAGCGCGCCCTGCGGCTCATGGGCCAACTCGCGCGCAAGCCCGGCCATCTCCGCCTCGGCGATATAGGGCGGATTCGACACGATCAGGTCATACCGCCCGCGCAGCCGCGTAAACCAATCACTCTCCACAAAGCCCGCCCGCCCGGCGAGCCCCAGAGCCTCGGCATTGCGTTGCGCCACCTTGATCGCCGCGGGCGAAAGCTCCAGCCCCACGCCCCGCGCCTGCGTGCGTTCTGCCAGCAAAGACAATAGGATACAGCCCGACCCTGATCCAAGGTCCAACACATCGGCAAAGGCCTCTTCCAGCGCGGCAGCCACCAGAACTTCCGTCTCCGGGCGCGGGTCCAGCACATCAGGCGTCACGATAAAGCGCGCCTTCCAGAAGTCGCGCCACCCGCGAATATGGCTCATCGGGCTACCCGCCGCCCTGCGCTCCGCCAGCTCAATCGCGCGCCCGATCACCCCCGCCTCCAACGCCCTGTCCGGATCGGTCACAAACCGGGTCCGCGGCTCGCCCGAGGCCACCTCAAGGATAATCCACGCCTCCCGGCTGTCGTTGATTCCGCCTTCGCGCAGCCGCGCGCCAATCAGCGCGATCGCCTCGGCAGGCGTGATCACCCGTCCATCTCCGCCAGCTTGCGGGCCTGATCGTCGGCAATGAGCGCCTCGATCACCTCGCCCAGCTCCCCCTGCATCACCCGATCAAGGCTGTAGAGGGTCAGGTTGATGCGATGGTCGGTCAGCCGCCCCTGCGGAAAGTTATAGGTCCGAATCCGCTCGCTTCGGTCGCCCGATCCCACCTGACTCTTGCGGTCGGCGCTGCGCTCGCTGTCCACCCGCTGCCGCTCCAGGTCGTAGAGCCGCGTGCGCAGCACCTGCATGGCGATCTCGCGGTTGCGGTGCTGGCTCTTTTCGCTGCTCACCACTACCACGCCGGTTGGCAAATGGGTGATCCGCACGGCCGAATCGGTGGTGTTCACATGCTGCCCGCCCGCACCGCTGGCCCGCATCGTGTCGATCCGTATGTCGCCAGCAGGGATGTCGATATCCACCTCCTCGGCCTCCGGCAGCACCGCAACCGTGGCCGCGCTGGTGTGTATCCGCCCGCCGCTCTCGGTCTCCGGCACCCGCTGCACCCGGTGCACGCCGCTTTCAAACTTCAGCCGGGCAAAAACCCCCTCACCCTTCACATGCACCACAGCTTCCTTGACCCCGCCCAACTCGGTCTCGGCAAACTCCAGCACCTCAAAGCTCCAGCCCTGCGCCTCCGAATAGCGCTGATACATCCGCAGCAGATCTCCGGCAAAAAGCGCGGCCTCATCGCCGCCGGTGCCGGGCCTAATCTCGATCATCGCAGGGCGCGCATCGGCGGCGTCACGCGGCAGCAGGGCCAGCTGCAACGCCTCCTCGATCTCCGGCAGGCGTGCGCGCAGCGCCGGTAGCTCCTCCTCCGCCAGCTCCGCCATCTCCGGATCGGCCAGCATCGCCTCGGCCTCCTCCAGATCGGCCCGCACCTGCCGCCACGCGCCAATCTGCTCCACCACCGGCTTCAGCTCGGCATACTCCCGCCCCAGCCGCGCAATCTCCTCGCCGCTCACGCCCGCGTTCATCCGCGCCTCGATATACTCGAACCGCGCGGTGATCTCCGCCAATCTCTCATCCGAAACCATGCGCCCCCTCTCCCCCATCAACAGCCTTTGGTCAAGGCCGCACCCGTGCTACCATGCGGGGATGAAACAGCTTCTCGTCCTTGCCCTGCTCGCCGCCGCGCCAGCCTCGGCTGAAGGCACGCTTGGCGGCAAGACGGTGGATTGCTACTGCACCGACAGCCACGGAAGCCGCGTCGAGCTGGGCGAAAACATCTGCCTCACCGTCGGTGGCCGCAGCTTCACCGCGCAATGCCAGATGTCGCTCAACGTGCCCATGTGGCGCGAAGTCCGGCCCAACTGCCTCAGCTCGTCCCTGCGCCCGCTTCAATCCCCGCTTCCGCCAGCCAGCGCTCCAGCCGCTTCCGGTTAACGCCAAGGTCGCCCTTGCCGATCACCAGATGGGCATGGATATGCAGCGCCCCTGCTTCGTCGCGCCACACCCGCGTGACATCGGGAAATTGCCACACCGCAGAGCGCGTCACATAGGCCCCCGGCGCCGGCGAGACCGTGCGCGAATCCTCCAGCGCCACCTTCTTAAGCCGCGCCTCCGCATCCTTGGGCGCAGCCGGCAGCACCAGCTTCACGCCTCCCTCCATCTGGTGCCACCCCGGCTCATACGGCCCCGGGTGCCCCTCCAGCCGCTCCGCCGGGATCGGCCAGAGCCGCACCAGCAGGCCCAAGCCCATCAGCACCGCGCCCAATGCGACCAACCACCAGAACATCACGCCACCCTCTCCATTTTCTCGCGGGGAAAACTCACTCCGCCGCCTGCCGGAAGCGCTGCGCTGCGCCCCAAAGGCAAATCAGCTCCATCGCCACATGCGCCCCGGCCACAGCCGTGATGCCCGCGTGATCGAAGGGCGGCGACACTTCCACCACGTCCCCGCCCACCATGTTCACACCAGACATGCCCCGCAAAATCGCGGCCGCCTGCGCGCTGGAGAGCCCGCCCCACACCGGCGTGCCCGTGCCCGGCGCAAAGGCCGGGTCCAGCCCGTCGATGTCAAAGCTCACGTAACAGGGCGCATCGCCCACCCGCTCGCGGATCATTTCGGCCACCGCCTGCGGGCCAATGTCATGCACCTCCGGCGCGTCGATGATCTTGATCCCCATCGTGTCGGGGTTCACCGTGCGGATGCCCACCTGCACCGCGCGCTCCACATCAATCAGCCCCTCCTTCACCGCCTTATAGGCAAAGGTGCCATGGTCGATCCGCTCCGGGTCGTCATCCACCCATGTGTCGGTATGGGCATCAAACTGCACATAGGCGAGCGGCCCGTGCTTCTTCACATGCGCCCGCAGGATCGGCAGGGTGATCGAGTGATCGCCCCCCAGCGTGATGCACCCACAGCCCGCGCCAAGGATCCCAGCCACATGCGCCTCCAGCGCTTTGGGAAACTCCCAAACCTTGGCATAGTCGAAGGCCATGTCGCCGTAATCGGCAATCGCCAACTCCTCCAGCGGGTCAAAATCCCAGCCATAGGGCGGATCATAGGGCTGCAACGTGCTCGCCTCCCTGATCGCCCGCGGCCCCAGCCGCGTGCCTGTCCGGTTCGTCACCGACTGGTCAAACGGCACCCCGGTCACGGCCAAATCATAGCCCGCCAAATCCTTGGTATAGCGCCGCCGCAAAAAGCTCGTCGCCCCGCCAAAGGTGTTCTCAAAGCTCGCGCCCCGCCGGTTTTCCCGCGTAAACGCCTGATCTACCTGTGTCTTTGCGTCTTCAAGTGCCACTCAAGCCTCCACCGGCTGCGCCCGCTCAACCAGCCGGGCAAAAAAGCTCGCCCCCACCGGCGCGACCTTGTCGTTAAAATCATATTTCGGGTGGTGCAGCGATGGCCCATCCCCCTGCCCAAGGAACAAGAACGCCCCGGGCCGCGCCTCCAGCATGTAGGAGAAGTCCTCCGCCCCCATCTCCGCCGTGCCCTCGCGCTCCACCCGGCCCGCGCCCGCAATCTCCTCGGCCACATCGGCAGCAAAGCCCGCGTTCTCGGGCCGGTTCACCGTTGCCGGGTAGCCCTCGTGGTAGATCAGCTCCGCCTCCACCCCATAGGCCGCCGCCTGCCCCGAAACGATCTCAGCCAGCCGCCGCCGCGCCATCGCCCGCACCTCCGGGTCAAGCGTGCGCACCGTCCCGTTGATCCACGCGGAGTCGGGGATGATATTGTCAGCACTCCCGGCATGGATCTGCGTCACGCTCACCACGAGTTCCTCCATCGCGTAGTGATTTCGGCTGACGATGGTGTTCACCGCGCTCACAATCCCCACCGCCGCCACGATCGGGTCGCGCGTCTGATGCGGCATCGCCCCATGGCCCCCCACACCGTTCACTTGTACCTCCCAGCTGTCCACCGCCGCCAAGATCGGGCCCGGCGTGGTCAAAAACTCGCCCTCCTCCATCCCCGGCGCGTTGTGAATGCCGTAAACCTCGGTGATCCCGAATTTATCCATGACCCCGGCCTTCACCATGGCTTCGCCACCCGCGCCACCCTCCTCGGCGGGCTGAAAGATCAGCGCCACGGAGCCCGCAAAATTCCGCGTCTCGGCAAGGTATTTCGCCGCCCCCAGCAGCATCGTCGTATGCCCGTCATGGCCACAGGCGTGCATCTTACCCGCCACCGTGCTGGCATGCGCCGCCCCCGTGGCCTCCTCGATCGGCAGCGCATCCATATCCGCCCGCAGCCCAACCCGCCGCGCACTCGCACCCTTGCCATGGATCAGCGCCACCAGCCCGCTCTCGGCAATGCCCTCATGCACCTCGTCCACGCCAAACTCCCGCAGCTTCTCCGCCACAAAAGCCGCCGTGCCGTGGCAATCAAAGCCAAGCTCGGGATGCATGTGCAGATGCCGCCGCCACGCGGTCATCTCCTCAGAATATCCGGCGATCCGGTTGACGATGGGCATGGGCTGGGGTTCCTCTCTGCTGAGACGCTGCCACCAAATCCCATCCGGAGCCCCCCCGCAATGGCCGACCCGACAGACCCGCTGATTTTCGACACGCAGGAAGAGGACGCCCGCCAGATGCAGCGGCTTCTCGCCATCATGGCCTGCCTGCGCGACCCGGTCCGCGGCTGCCCCTGGGACATCGAGCAAACCTACGCCAGCATCGCCCCCTACACCATCGAGGAGGCCCATGAGGTGGCCGACGCTATCGAGCGCCAAGCCTGGGGCGAGCTTGAAGGCGAGCTGGGCGACCTCCTGCTGCAAGCCGTCTACTTCGCCCAGATGGGCAAGGAAGACGGCCACTTCACCTTCGCCTCCATCGCCCGCAACGTCTCCGACAAGATGGTCAGCCGCCACCCCCATATCTTCGGCACCGAATCCCGCGATAAGTCGGCCGAGCAGCAAACCCTCGACTGGGAAAAGCAAAAAGCCGCCGAACGCGCCGCCAAGGGCGAGACCCGAGTTCTAGACGGTGTCGCCCTCGGCCTCCCCGCCCTCACCCGCGCCCTCAAACTGCAAAAACGCGCCGCCCGTGTCGGCTTCGACTGGACCGAGGTGAAAGACGTGCTCGCCAAGCTGCAAGAAGAAGCCGCTGAACTGGCCGAAGCCGAAGGCGATGCCGACGCGATGGAAGACGAAATGGGCGATCTCCTCTTCGTCCTCACCAACCTCGCCCGCCACATGGGGATAGATCCGGAAGCCGCCCTGCGCCGCACCAACGCCAAGTTCACCCGCCGCTTCAACGCCATAGAAGACGCGCTTGAAGCCGAAGGCCGCACCCCGCAGGAGGCCACGCTGGACGAGATGGACGCCCTCTGGACCCGGATCAAACAGGCCGAAAAGGCCCGCGCCCCCTCAAGCTAAACCCCAACCCGCCCCATTTTCTTGCAGAAAATACTCCCAGGGGGTGTGGGGGACTGGTCCCCCACTCGGGCCCCAACCCCACTCACAAACGCCCGATCCGGCGCGCAAGCCCGCGCATGGCGAGGCGGGGTGGGCGGGCGGGCGCCTTGCCATGCGCGGGCGCCCTCACAGCGCTCACAGGCGCTCGATGTCCCCCTCCGCGCGCAAGGCATGAAACGCCGCCTCGAACGCCGCAAACCGCCCCTCGGCAATTGCCTCCCGCATCTCCCCCATCAATTCCTGATAGTAATGCAGGTTGTGCCAAGTCAGCAGCATCCCGGCAATCATCTCGCCCGCCCGGTACACATGATGCAGATAGGCCCGTGAATACCCCCGGCAGGCCGGGCAGCTACAGGCCTCATCCAGAGGGCGCGGGTCATCGGCATGGCGCGCGTTCTTCAGGTTCACCTGCCCCCGCCGCGTCCACGCCTGCCCGGTGCGCCCGCTCCGCGAGGGCAGCACGCAATCCATCATGTCCACCCCGCGCTTCACCGCGCCCACAATGTCATCCGGCTTGCCCACGCCCATCAGATAGCGCGGCTTCTCCTCGGGCAGCATGCCGGGCGCATAATCCAGCACGCCAAACATCGCCTCCTGCCCTTCGCCCACCGCAAGCCCGCCAATCGCGTAGCCATCAAAGCCAATCGCCCGCAGCGCCTCGGCGCTCTCGCCGCGCAGCTCCTCGGTCACCCCGCCCTGCTGAATGCCAAACAGCGCATGCCCTGGCCTGTCGCCAAAGGCCGCTTTCGAGCGCTCCGCCCAGCGCATCGAAAGCCGCATGCTCTCCGCCACCGCCGCCTCCGTGGCGGGCAGCGCCGGGCATTCGTCAAAGCACATCACAATATCGCTGCCCAAGAGCCGCTGAATCTCCATCGACGTCTCAGGGCTGAGAAAATGCTTCGAGCCATCCACATGGCTGCGAAAGGTCACCCCATCCTCGGTCAGCTTGCGCAGCTCAGCGAGGCTCATCACCTGAAAGCCCCCCGAGTCGGTCAAAATCGGCTTGTCCCAATTCATGAACCCGTGCAGCCCGCCAAGCCGCGCCACCCGCTCCGCGCCGGGGCGCAGCATCAGGTGATAGGTGTTGCCCAGCAAAATGTCGGCCCCCGTTGCCGCCACGCTCTCGGGCAGCATCGCCTTCACCGTCGCGGCGGTGCCCACCGGCATGAAGGCCGGGGTGCGGATCTCGCCGCGCGGAGTCGTCAAAACCCCAAGCCGGGCCTTGCCGTCGGTTGCCTTCACTTCGTATGTCACGCGCGTTGTCATATGGCGGTCTCCTTGCGGCTCCATATCCGGCAATTGCCGCCAAAAGCCAAGCCATCGGCCCGTTGGGTCGCCCTCAGCCTAGCCCACCCGCGCCGATGACGGATACACCAGCGGCGCGCCCTCCGGCCGCTGCGCCAGCAGCCCGTGCAAGCGCTCGTCGCTCATGTCTGGCAGCTCATTGGTCCACACCCGAAAATACGTCAACTCATGCGCTCCGAAGGAGGTGATGATCGCGCAGTCCGAAGCATCGCTGCCCCGCACCATCAGGATCCGCCCGATACGCCGGCGGTTGTGGCGCGCATCAAAGGTGTACCAGCGCCCGCCCAGATACACCTCGAACCACGCCGAAAAGTCCCCGGGGCCCGAGTAAGGCACGCCAATATCGCCAAGATATCCGCTGGCATAGCGCGCCGGAATGTTCATCGCCCGGCACAGCGCAATCGCCAGATGGGCAAAGTCGCGGCACACCCCCGCCTTCTCGCGGAACACTTCCGAGGCCGTCTTGTCGGCGCGGCCAAACTGGTAGCCAAAGGTCACGTGGGTATGGACAAAATCGCAGATCGCCTGCACCCGGTTCCAGCCTGTCACCTTGCCAAACAGCGGCCAGACCTTATCGACCAGCGCATCGCTGTCGCAATACCGGCTCGGCAAAAGATAACTCAGCACCTCGTTCGGCAGATCGGCAATCTCATGCTGCCACGCCTGCGGCGCCAGCTCGTCGGGCGCCCCATCCTGCTCGATCACGCAGTCCGACCAAAACCGCGTCGTGCCCTCCGGTGCCACGACCCGCGTGATCCGGTTGCCAAACCGGTCGCTATAGCTCGTCATCGGGCAATCACGCTCGGTGCGCACCCGATCCTCGCCAATCAGCCGCCCCGCTCCATCCGGATGGGTGGAGAGCGAGAGCAACATCGGCACATCAACCTCGCAGGCCACGTCTATCTCAAAACCGAAGCGGATCAGCATGGCGTCTTCCTTTTGGTCAGGTCCGGGCGGTCGTATGCGGCGGCACGATGGCCTGCGCGGATGCCAGCCCAATGCGCCCCGCCGTCAGAAGTTCCTGACCCACCCCAAGCCTGCACCGCCCACGCGCGGGCCGCAATGCCAACCAACGCGGCCCGGCGGCAGTTCGCATCAGCGCGCGGTGGCTTCATTAACCACCCCGCCCAAAATCTCGTCTGCATCACTTGTGCATGGGATGTGCATCACATGTGCCTGTGATCTTTTGGCGGTTAACGCCGCAAATCGACCCCGCGTTACCCCGCCGCACGCGCAACAGCTGCCCTTGCCCGACCCGCCCCGGTATCCTATGTAAACACTCAGGAACAGGAGGCCCCATGCCCGAAGATACGCCCCCCCTCGAAGGCACCCCGCTGATCAAGCCTTCCAGCACTGAGCACCCGCTTCACGAAGCGGTCGTGGAGGCGTGTCGCACGGTCTATGACCCTGAAATCCCAGTGAATATCTTCGACCTCGGGCTGATCTACACGATCGAGATCAACCCCGAGAACGAGGTCAATGTCATCATGTCCCTCACCGCGCCCGGCTGCCCCGTGGCCGGAGAAATGCCCGGCTGGCTCGCAGATGCCATCGAACCCATCCCCGGCGTGAAGCAGGTTGAGGTCGAAATCACCTGGGAGCCGCCCTGGGGCATGGAGATGATGAGCGACGAAGCGCGGCTGGAACTGGGGTTCATGTAAGAAAAGCAACCACAATAGGTTTCTTTTCGCAAATGACACCAAAAAAGGTTGCCAAATGGGCGTAGCACCCTAAACTGGCTGCACCATGTCCAGCACGCCGAATGACCAAGCATCCCTCAAGCCCTCCGCCGTCCTGACGGGCGACATCGTTGGATCACGCGAGCTGGGCGGCTCTGAAATTACCGAAATATTTCAAACCCTTGAGCGCTGCGCAGTCACGCAGGCAGCATGGTTTGATGCCCCCCTCAACTTCACACGGCACCGGGGCGATGGCTGGCAAGTCGTCGTAAACCACAGCCAATATGCCCTCCGCTCCGCCATTGCCTTCCGCGCTGCCCTGCGCGGCCTTGGCGCGGGATATGATAGCTACATCGGCATCGCCGCAGGACCAATCGACACCTACGGCACCGACCTGAACGCCGAAACATCCGAGGTTTTCGCCCGCTCCGGCGCCGCTCTGGAAGACCTCAAGACACACAGCACACCCCGCATGGCCCACGCAGATCCCGGCCCATACAACGCCGCCACGATCCTCGCCGACCACCTCGTGCAAAGCTGGACAACCGTGCAGGCCCAAACCGTCGCCGCCGTCCTCGCACCAGACGCCCCGGCCACCCACGCACAGATCGCCGAGCGCCTCGGCAAGTCCCGCCAAGCGGTGACCAAGGCCCTCAAGGCCGCCGGGTTCGATCATCTCAACCTCGCCCTCGCCACGCTGGAACGGGACCAATCGCCATGATCGAAACCGCCGTTGCCCTGCTGCTCGCCCACGTGCTCGCCGACTTCACGGCTCAAACCGGCTGGATGGTCCGCCACAAGGTCCGCGCCGAGGTTTTCGCCCTGCATATCGCCATCACGGGCGCCCTCAGCTGGGCCGCGCTGGGCTTTTACGGCTGGCAGGCCGCGCTGGCTGTCACCGCTGCCCATGCGGGCATCGACGCCTTGAAAACATGGGCCCTGCCGCTCGCTTGGCGCAACACGCTCGCCACTTTTCTCTCCGATCAGGCCGCCCATATCGTCAGCATCGCCGCCGTCGCCCTCATCTGGCCCGGAGCCGCCGCCTCGGGCCTCTGGGCGCCTTGGCTGGCACAACTCACCGCCCCTGCCCTCACCATCGCCGGCATCGTGCTGTGCGTCTGGGCCGGGGGGCATGCGGTTGGCCTGCTGATGCAGCGCTACGCCGCCGAGGCCCTTCCTGAAGGCCTCCCCGACGCCGGGCGGCTGATCGGCCAGCTTGAACGTGCGATGATCTTTCTGCTGGTGCTCATCAACCAGCCCGCGGGCATCGGCTTCCTGATTGCCGCCAAGTCAATCCTGCGCTTCGACACCGCCTCAAAGGGCCAGAAAACAGGCGAATACGTCATCATCGGCACCCTTGCCTCCTTCGCCTGGGCGCTTGCCATCGCAACCGCCACCCAGCGCCTGCTCGCCGGGCTCTGAGCAAAGCTTCACCCGCGCGTCACCGATCTGTTGGCGTCTTGTCACAACTGCCGCGTTGGTATGCGCCCATCGCAAACCAAGGAGTCGCAACAAATGCGCCGCACCCCTCTTCTCGCCGCTCTCATCCTCACCACCGCCGCCCCCGCGCTGGCAGAGGCCCCGCTCTCGGGCTACGGCCCCCGCCCGGCCTATCTGATCAACAAGCTGCCCGAAGGTGAGCTGAAGACCAAGCTGCAAAGCTGCATCGGCCAACCCATTGCAAAGTCTGACTTTTCCATCGCCCACCGTGGCGCGCCGATGATGTTCCCCGAGCACACCGCCGAAAGCTACCGCGCGGGCGCGGCAATGGGCGCGGGCGTGGGTGAATGCGACGTGACCTTCACCAAGGACAAGGAGCTGGTCTGCCGTCACGCGCAAAACGACCTGCACACCACCACCAACATCCTCGTGAGCGACCTCGCCGCCACCTGCAACATCCCCTTCAGCCCCGCCGAGGGCGAAACCAAGGCCGCCGCCGAGTGCCGCACCTCGGAGATTTCGCTGAGCGAATTCAAGGGCCTGATGCCCAAGATGGACAGCGCCGATAGTGCCGCCACCACGGCGGAAGAGTATCAGGGCGGCATCGCTGGCTGGCGCACCGCGCTCTACGTGCAAGAGCCCACAATCCTCACCCACGCCGAGTCGATCGAGCTGTTCAAGGAGCTCGGCGTCAAGATGACCCCCGAGCTGAAGTCGCCCTCCGTCGAAATGCCCTTCGACGGCTTCTCTCAGGCCGACTACGCCCAGAAGATGATCGACGAATACAAAGCCGCCGGCGTGCCGGCTTCGGATGTGTTCCCGCAGTCCTTCAACCTTGAAGACGTGCTCTATTGGGTTGAGAATGAACCGGAATTTGGCGCGCAAGCCGTCTTCCTCGTCGAGCCGGACGACACTTTCGACGAGCAAAACCCCGAGACTTGGGCGCAGGACTTTGCCGACCTCAAGGCCAAGGGCGTGCAGTATCTCGCCCCCTCGATGAACATGCTGGTGACGCCTGAAAATGGCACCTACGCCGCCTCCGCCTACGCCAAGGCGGCCAAGGAGGCCGGCCTCAAGCTGATCACATGGTCGCTCGAGCGCTCCGGCCCCCTCGCCTCGGGCGGCGGCTGGTACTACAACTCGACCACCGAGATCACCGACAATGATGGCGACATCTACGAGCTGGTCGATGCGCTGGCGCAAGACGTTGAAGTGACAGGCATCTTCTCCGACTGGCCCGCCACCGTAACCTTCTACGCCAACTGCATGGGCCTCTGAGGCCCGCACAAGCCAAGGGCGCTCCGCACAACGCGGGGCGCCCCCCTTGAGCCATGCCGCCTCCCGGCCTACATATGGGCCAAAGGAGCACTCCCATGTTCGGTATTCCCGGCAAGCAAGCCGTCAACATCACCCCCCGCGCCGTGGCAGAGATCGCCCGGCTCATGTCCCGCGATGGCCACAAGGGCCTGCGCATCGGCGTCAAGAAGGGCGGCTGTGCAGGGATGGAATACACCATGGAATACGCTGATATCATTGATGAACATGATGAGGTCGTCGAGCAGGACGGCGCCCGCGTGATGATTGCGCCGATGGCCCAGATGTTCCTCTTCGGCACCGAGATCGACTATGAAACCTCGCTGCTGGAATCCGGCTTCAAGTTCAACAACCCGAACGTCACCGAGGCCTGCGGCTGCGGCGAGTCGATCAAGTTTGCCGAGATGTAACCCGGGCTTGACCCGCCCGGCGCGCAGGCCCACCCTCGCCCCATGTTCCTGCCCTTCTTCCAGACCCTCCGCAAAGCCGGTGTGCCCGTCACCCTCCGTGAGCACCTGAGCTTTCTCGATGCTGTCTCCGCCGGGCTAACCACTTACGATATCAACGCTTTTTATTACCTCGCCCGCGCCTGTCTGGTGAAGGACGAGCGCCACCTCGACCGCTTCGATCAGGCGTTTTCGCAAACCTTCAAGGGCCTTGAGAGCATTCCGCTGGAGGCGGTGCTGGAGGCCGTCGATCTGCCCGAGGACTGGCTGCGCAAACAGGCTGAAAAGCACCTGTCGCCCGAGGAAATGGCCGAGATCGAGGCGATGGGCGGCTTCGAGAAACTGATGGAAACCCTGCGCGAGCGCCTGAAGGAGCAGGAAGGCCGCCACCAAGGCGGCAACAAATGGGTCGGCACCGCCGGCACCTCTCCCTTCGGCGCTTATGGCTACAACCCCGAAGGCGTGCGGATCGGGCAAGACAAGTCACGTCATCGCCGCGCTGTAAAAGTCTGGGACAAAAGAGAATTCCGCAACCTCGACGACTCTGTCGAGCTTGGCACCCGCAACATCAAGGTCGCTCTCAAACGCCTGCGCCAATGGGCCCGCGACGGCGCCCATGAAGAGCTGGATCTTGACGGCACGATCCGCGCCACCGCCGAGCACGGCCATCTCGATGTCAAAACCCGCCCCGAGCGCCGCAACGCCGTGAAGGTGCTGCTCTTTCTCGATGTCGGCGGCTCGATGGACCCGCATATCAAGGTGGTCGAAGAGCTGTTTTCAGCCGCCCGCGCCGAGTTCAAGCACCTCGAATATTACTACTTCCACAACTGCCTCTACGAGGGCGTCTGGCGCGACAACCGCCGCCGCTGGTCCGAGCAAACGCCCACATGGGAGGTGCTCAACACCTATGGGCCGGACTACCGCGCCATCTTCGTCGGCGACGCCTCCATGAGCCCCTATGAGGTCGCCTACCCCGGCGGCGCCAACGAGCATTGGAACGAGGAGAGCGGGGCCACATGGCTCGCCCGTGCACGCGCCCAATGGCCGCAGAACCTCTGGATCAACCCGGTGCCCGAACAGCATTGGGGCTACACCCAATCCATCGCCATGATCCACGAGATCTTCGAAGCGCGGATGGTGCCAATGACGCTGGAAGGCCTCACCGCAGGCATGAAGGGCCTGACAAAATGAGTGCGCGGCCCGCCGCTCTTCCCGTCATCCTCGGGCCTGACCCGAGGATCTCTCACCACGGCCCTCTGCCCACCCGCACAACGCCCCCCACCGGCTCGCCATGACCCTGCTCCGCCGCCACCCCGTTCTCACCGCCTGCTTTGCCCTCGCCCTCGCCGCCACGCTCTTCTTCGGCATCCGCACGGTGCAGCGCACGCTCTACTGGATGGACCCGGCCCATCAGGCGCAGGCGCTGGAGCCTTGGATGACCCCGCGCTACATCGCCCACTCATGGCTGGTTGACGGGCAAGAACTCGCCCAACACCTCGGTGTCCCGCCAGAGCCCGAGGAGCGCCCCACGCTCGAAACCATCGCCAAGAAACGCGGGGTGCCGCTGGCGCAGGTCATGGAGGAGGCCCAAGCCTTCCTCGATGCCAACGCCACGCGCCAGTCTGAATGACCGATTGGCTCTTCGAACTTCTCGCCGCCTATGGCGTTCCGGTGCTTGCCCTCACAACCTTCGCCTCCTGCCTCGCCCTTCCCGTCCCCGCCTCGCTCGCCATGCTCACCGCAGGCGCGTTTGTCGCCACCGGAGACCTCGCCCTCGCGCCCGTCGCGGGCAGCGCCTTTGCCGGGGCGCTGCTGGGCGATCAGGCCGGATACGCGCTCGGAAAACGCGGCGGCACATGGCTCGACACCTCGCTGGCACAGCGCCCCAAGCGCGAGAGGCTCTTCACTCGCGCCCGCGATTTCACCCAAAGGCGCGGCGGGCCGGGCATTTTCCTCACCCGCTGGCTGTTTTCGCCGCTTGGGCCCTATGCCAACCTCGCCGCCGGGGCCGGACGGCTGAACTGGCTGAAGTTCACCCTCTGGGGCGCGGCGGGCGAGGCCGCGTGGGTCGGGCTTTATGTCGGCCTCGGCCTTACCTTTTCCGATGACCTAGCGCTTGGCGCACAGGTCGCCTCCCAAGGCCTCGGCTTTCTCGCCGCGCTGGGGGTGACGGTCTTCCTCGGCCTCTGGCTCCTGCGCGCCGCGCGCCGCAATCGCACACCCTGACCAGCCCGCCCGAAGGCCTGGGCGGAAAACTCCCGAGCAAAACAGTCAGCCATTGACCCGACCAAAAGAGTCGGGTTTAACGCCTCCGAAAACCACAGGGAGACATTCCATGCTGCGCACAACACTCGCCCTCACCCTCGCCGCCACCCCGGCGCTGGCTGATGAAATCAACGTCTACTCCTACCGCCAGCCCGAGCTGATCGCCCCGCTCACCGAGGCCTTCACCGAAGCAACCGGGATCGACGTCAACGTTGCCTTCCTCAACAAGGGCATGGTCGAGCGCCTTCAGGCCGAGGGCAGCCGCTCCCCCGCCGATGTCGTGCTCACCGTCGACATCTCGCGCCTGAACGAGCTGGTCGAGGCCGGCGTCACCCAGCCGCTCTCCTCGCAAACCCTCACCGACAACGTGCCCGCCGCGCTGCATGGCCCCGATGGCCAGTGGTGGGGCGTCACCACCCGCGCCCGCATCGTCTATGCCTCCAAGGAGCGCGTGGCCGAGGGCGAGGTGACCACCTATGAAGATCTGGCCGACCCCAAGTGGAAGGGCCGCATCTGCACCCGCTCCGGCACCCACGCCTATAACGTCGCGCTGGTTTCCGCGATGCTGCACCACCACGGCGAGGAGGAAACCAAAACCTGGCTCGAAGGCGTGAAGGCCAACCTCGCTCGCAAGCCGCAGGGCAATGACCGGGCACAGGTCAAGGCGATCTGGGCAGGCGAATGTGATATCTCGCTGGGCAACACCTACTACATGGGCAAGATGCTCGAAGATGAAGAGCAGCAGGCCTGGGCCGACAGCGTGCGCATCACCTTCCCCACCTTCGAAGATGGCGGCACCCACGTTAACCTCTCCGGCGTCGCGCTGACCAAATCCGCGCCGAACAAGGAGAACGCGGTCAAGTTCATCGAATTTCTCGCCTCCGACGCCGCGCAGGAAATCTACGCCGAAAAGAACCACGAATACCCCGTTGCGCCGGGTACCGAACCCTCCGAGCTGGTCAAGGGCTGGGGCGAGTTCACCCCCGATGACGTTAACCTCGTCGACATCGCCAAGCTCCGCCCCGCCGCGATCAAGCTGATCGAAGAAGTCGACTTCGACGGCTGACCGCCCGCAGGCTTCAAGGCAATCCCCCCTCCCGGCCGCCGCCGGGAGGGGTTTTTTGTTGGAATGTGCCGCTTGCCAGTCCTGCCCGGTGCCCCGGTTTACATTCACGCCCCGAGTTGCGACCCTAGGGGCGAGACACCGAGCAACCCGCGCCGCAGGCGCCCCCTCGGCAAATTCACGAACTTCCCTCGAAAGGACATGCCCATGACCCAGGCCAAGCCGGGCGACACGCTTCAACTTCACTACAAGGGCACGCTGGAAGACGGCACCGTCTTCGACAGCTCCGAGGGCCGCGACCCGCTGTCTTTTGAACTCGGCTCCGGCCAGATCATCCCCGGCCTCGACGCGGGCGTGACCGGCATGGAAGTCGGCGAAAAGCGCACCGTTCAGGTCGAGCCCGAGCAGGCCTACGGCGCCCATATGCCCGACCGCGTGCAGGCGGTGGACCGCGCCAGCGTGCCCGACAACATCCCAACCGAGCCCGGCACCCAGCTTCAGGTGCAAACCGCCGACGGACAGGCCCTGCCCGTCACCGTGGTGGAGGCCAATGACGAGCAAGTCGTGCTCGACGCCAACCACCCCCTCGCCGGCAAAACCCTGACCTTCGACGTCGAACTGGTCGAAATCGCCTGATCTAAAGCCAATGGCCTGCTGCGGTCCGGGGTCGCCCGGGCCGTGGCCCGCCGCTCATTTGGCCAGCGCCACCGTCAGGGC
The DNA here is from genome assembly GCF_006351965.1 of Oceanicola sp. D3. Classification (NCBI taxonomy): domain Bacteria; kingdom Pseudomonadati; phylum Pseudomonadota; class Alphaproteobacteria; order Rhodobacterales; family Roseobacteraceae; genus Oceanicola; species Oceanicola sp. D3. Next base: position 1,759,016 of record NZ_CP040932.1, on the reverse strand, counting down.
CTCAGCCCGTTTGGCAACATCGGCGCGGTCACGCCCCAGCACCACCGCAGTGCAATGGCACACGCCATCGGCCGTCTCCATGTAGCGCGCGTCGATCAGCCTGTAGGGCACAAGCCATCCCTCCTGCACCGGCTCCCTTAGCCGCGCGATCAGTTCGCTCAACGGCCCCTTGAATTGCCCTGCAAAGGTCTGGCTACAGGTCAGCCCATCGGTGCGAGCCACCGCAGGCGCGTGCAGCAGGATCTGCGGCGTGCAGGCGTTGAAGCGGAAGTTCGGGTCGAACAGGATGATCTCGCCGTCCACAGTGCGGCCGATGTCAAAGCCGCAAACGCCGAGAAATCCCTCCTCCGCCGCCTTCCGCGCGACCTCCTTCGCAAGGGCGACCCCGGCCTCCGGCAAAGGGTGGTCCGGGTCGATCACGTTGCCAAGCTGCTGGCCCGGCGCGCTGAAGGTCTGCTCCGCCGCGCCAAGGTAGTGCACCCCCGTCTCCGTGATCGTCAGGTTGGCGCACCAGCAGCGCTCCACGTCCAGCGCCGCCTCGCAAATCACCCGGTCGACGCCCAGCGCCTCGAAATGGCTCTGCGCCGCCCCAAGATCCCCTGCATCCGCGCAGTACCGCACCGCATGGCCCCAGCCTGTCGCGTCGTCACCCGCCGCCTTGAGGAAGACAGGCAGCGCCACCCCCTCCAGTGCGGCCAGCGGGCGGGTCTCGCGCGGCGCCAGCGCATTAGGCGGTGCCAGCTGCGGCAGCGTTTCCTTGCTGTTGAGCCGCGCCCAAAGGTCCGGCGCAACAAGGTGGGCTGCGTCACCGTAAAGCCCCTCGGTCACCGGATAGGGCCAAAACAGCCGGTAGCCCTCCGCCACCATCGCCCGCGCATGGGCCACCGCCTCCTCGGTGGTGGTGAACACCCGCATGTCTTCTTCAATTTGCAGCCCGGCCTCCTCCAGAAAGGCCAGCCCCTCCTCCGTAACACCGCCCCGGTGCCGCAGCGTTGGGTTGCGGCCCAGCACGCCAAGCAACAGCGTTGTCACCGCGTCGAGGTTGAATGGGCTGTAGCCCAGCATCCGGGTCTGCCGCAGATCGGTGCGCGCCATATAGGCCGCGCTCTCGGGCATCAGCCCGCCCGGCGGCACGGCGGGCCTCAACGGCGCGCTCACCGAAGCACCTCCTCAAGCCCTCCGGCCAGCGCCATGATCCGCTCCGACCGTGGATCCCCGGCAAAGGTCGCCGTCTTGTTCGCATCCAGCAAGATCGCCCGACCGTCATGCACAACGTAGTCGAACTTCCCGAAGTCAAAGCCCATGCTGGCCCGATGCGCCTCGATCTCGGGCGGCACCTCGTCGAGATAGTCGTATTTCACCATCGTGCCCGTCTTCACCATCGGGTCGGTCGCATAAATCTTGTAGCCATAGCCGCGCGTGCCAAAAAACAGCCAGCCCCGCTGGCAATAGAGCTCCCCCTCACGTTCAGGCATGAACCGCTCGACAAGCAAATCCTCGCGGCCCCACACCCAGCGCGGCACCTCCGCCGCCGAGCCCAGCACCGGATAGGTCCGCTTGGGCAGCACCCGCGCGAGCTTCCAGCTTACCCCGGCAAGGCGCCTGCGCGCGCGCGTCAAGCGGCTGCGGCTCGCGCGAACCTCGGGCGAGCCAAAAGAATTCAGGTTTGACTTCACGATCACCGGCCCTTCCCAGCCATCGCCCGGCATCACCTGCAACTCCGAATACTGTCGCTTCGAAATATCCAAAACGCTGCCGTTCAGCACCCGCACGCCCTTGGGAGCCTCAGGCACATCCGCCGGGTCCAGCCGGGTGCGATCGTGGTGCAGAATGCAAAGGTCGGCATCGGCGGCAAAGTCACGGCCCACATGAATGCTGTGGCCCTGCTCCTTCCAGATATCGCAGAGCACCCCCGTAACGTAATGCCCAAGCAGCACGCCGCTGTCCGTTGAAACGCTGATCCGCGCCATGTCCCTCTTCTCCCCGCAAAGATCGGCCCGCGCCCGACCCGCCCTTCTTTCGCAAAAACAGGTTCCCGCCCGGAGTTCAAGCGCAACGCCGCGCGAGTTTTTGCTGGTGCCCCACTTGCCCCCTGCCCTGCACTGGGGCACACAAGCCCGACTCGCTGCTCAAAAACACCCAAGGCTCCAGATGTTCCGCCCTCTCCTTGCCCTCGCTGCCGCCCTCACCCTTACGGCCTGCGCCGAAATCACCGATCCGTCGGGCCTCTCCGAGGCGACCCGGGCAAAGTATGCTGCCGTGCAGGATGGCGACATCACCGTGCCTGCGGTGCCCGATGAGTTTCTCTCCGAAGAGATCGCCCGCAAAGAGGTGGCCTATTTCGCACCCCACGCGCCGGGCACCATCATCGTCGATCCGGGCGCAAAGCGGCTGTATCAGGTGCTGGGTGATGGCCGTGCAATGCAATATGTGATCGGCGTCGCCCGCGCAGGCCGCGGCTTCTCCGGCACCGCCAATGTCGCCTTCCAGCGCGATTGGCCCTATTGGACGCCAACAGCCAACATGGTGCGCCGCGACCCCGAGCTCTATGGCCCGATCCGCAACGGCAAACCCGGCGGCCTCGATAACCCCCTCGGCGCCCGCGCCCTCTACCTCTACCGGAACGGCAAGGACACGCTCTACCGCATCCACGGCACCTCCGAACCCAAATCCATCGGCATGCAGGCCTCGTCGGGCTGCATCCGCATGTTCAACCAGGACGCCATGCACTTGGCCGCGAATACGCCCAACGGCACCCGGGTGATCGTGCTGCCGGAATCGGCAACAGGGCGCTGGACCGGCGCGGCACAAGACGCCACTCCGCAAACCGTTGCCTCGCAAAACCCGCTTGAAGACACCTCAACCCTTTAGGGCGGGCACTCTGCCCACCTTAGATTGTCGGTTAGATGAGACTGGGCATCCCTGCCCCGCTTGGGCGCGCTATTTAGCGTCGCTGAGCGCTGTCACGATCCGGGCAAAGTCCGCCGCCTTCAGCGACGCACCGCCAACAAGGGCACCATCGACGTTTGCCAATGCAAAGATCGCTTGGGCGTTCTCCGGCTTGACCGACCCTCCGTAGAGCAGGCGCATGCCGTTGCCCTCGTCAGCAAATCGGTCTGTCAGCTGCTCGCGCAAAAACGCATGCACCTCCGCAATCTGCTCCAGCGTCGGCGTGCGCCCGGTGCCAATGGCCCAAACCGGCTCATAGGCAATGACAACATGCGCCGCCACGCTGCTGCCTGGCAGCGAGTCACACAGCTGCGTGCCAATAACGGCCAGCGTCGTGCCAGCGTCACGTTCCGCCTCGGTCTCGCCGACACAGACAATGGCCGTGAGGCCGCGCTCCAGCGCCGTGACAGCCTTGGCCCGAACGATTGCATCGGTTTCGCCATGATCGGCCCGGCGCTCCGAGTGACCGAGGATCACATGGGTTGCCCCCGCATCAGCCAGCATGGCCGCCGATAAATCGCCGGTATGCGCGCCCTTGAGTTCGGGGTGGCAGTCCTGCGCGCCGATCAGCAGATCGGAGCCAATGGCCATGTCGTGCATCCGGTGGATCAGGGTCGCCGGCGGGCAGATCAACACGTCACACTCCGACGCGCTGAGCCCACCGATCAGTGTTTCAATCTCGATCAGGTCTCCGCTCAACCCGTTCATCTTCCAATTGCCAGCGGCAAGTTTCGCTTTCATGGCTCTCTCCTCACCAGCAGCAAAAGCCGCCATCGACCAAAAGATCGACACCGGTGCAGTAAGAGGCCGCTTCCGAAAGCAAAAACACCGCCGGGCCAACCATTTCGTCAACATCCGCCATGCGCTGCATCGGCGTCTGGCTCTCGAACTCGCGGGTCTGGTGGACCATCTCGGGCCGGGTGTTCATCGGCGTTGCCGTATAGCCGGGCGAGATCGAGTTCACCCGGATACCGCGCCCCACCCATTCCATCGCCATCGACTTCGACATGTGGATCACCCCGGCCTTGGAGGTGTTGTAATGCACCTGATCGAGGCCACGATTGACGATCACGCCCGACATCGAGGCGATGTTGACGATCGACCCGCCTTGACCATGCGCCAGCATCGCCCGCGCCTCGGCTTGGCAAGACAGCCACACGCCCTTCATGTTGATATCCATGAGCGTCTGGTACTGGTCTTCCGGCATCTCCTCGCAGGGCGCGGCATTGGCAATCCCGGCGGCGTTGACCGCAAGGCGCAGCGGGCCAAGCTCAGCCTCGGTGCGCGTCACCGCCTCGGCCAGCGCCTCTGCACGCGTGACGTCGGTGGCGATCTGAACGGATTTTCGCCCCGCTTCCGCGATGAATGCGGCTGTCTGCGCCAAGCCATCATCCGTGCGCCGGTCGAGCAGCGCCACGTCTGCGCCGCATTGGGCCAGCCCCATCGCGATGCGTTGCCCAATGCCACTGCCCGCCCCGGTCACAAGCGCCACGCGCCCCGAAAGATCGAACAGCGCGGGCGCGTTCAGTTTGATACCGTCCATAGTGCTCCTCCAACTCCTGCCGTGCTGTCCCGCGCCTTTGGCGGGCGTCAGGACATGATCAACCCGCCATCCACGTTGATGGTCTGGCCGGTGATGTAGTCGGCGTCCTCGCTGGCGATGAAGGCCGCAAGGGCAGCCACATGCTTGCCCTCGCCCGCCCGCTTCATCGGGATGTTCTGGACCCAGCTTTCCATCAGCTCACCGGGGCCGAAACCGCCCAGCATCTCGCCCCAAACCCGGTCATTGTAGTCCCACATGTCGGTCTTGATGATGCCGGGGCAGATCGCGTTGACGGTGATGTTGTCGAGCGCCACTTCCTTGGCGAGGCTCTGGGTCATGCCCATGACGCCAAACTTCGAGGCGGCATAATGCGGGGTATAGATAAAGCCATCACGCGCCTGCCCCGAGGCCATGTTGATCAACCGCCCGCCGTTGCCAGACTTGCGCATCCGCCGGATCGCCTCCTGACAGCAAAGGAACACACCCTTGGTGTTGACCTCCATCGTCGCATCCCATTCGCCCTCGGTGAGGTCTTCGATCTTGGCGATGGTGATGATCCCGGCGTTCTGCACCGAGATATCGACGGCGCCAAACTCTTCCTCGGCCCGGTCATACAGCGCGGTAACCGCCTCGCGGTCGGTAACGTCACAGATCACGCCAACCGCCTTCGCCCCGGCCTCGCGCAGCGCGGCGGCGGCCTCCTCCACCTGCGCCTCGACCGAAGCGATCACAAGGTTGGCCCCCTCGGACGCAAAGCGTTGGGCAATGGCAAATCCGATGCCCTTGTTGCCGCCGGTGACAACAACGGTCTTTCCCTCGAAACGGTTCATCTTGATCTCCTGTGTCTCTTTTTGTTTCGGATCAGGCGGTGGCCAGTTCCATGACCGAGACGTCATTCGCCTCGCTGTGGTCAAGGATGCCGGACTGCCGCCCCGCCGCCATCACCAGAATGCGGTTGGATACGCCCAGCACCTCTTCAAGGTCGGAGCTGACAACAATCACCGCCACGCCCTCATCCGCCAGCCCCCGGATCATTTCATAAATCGAAGACCGCGCGCCAACGTCGATGCCCCGCGTGGGCTCGTCCAGCAGCACAACGCGGGGATTGCGGGCCAGCCACTTGGCGATAACCACCTTCTGCTGATTGCCGCCAGACAGTTCACCAGCATTCTGGTTGCCCCGCCCCTTCACGCCGAACTTCTCGATATTATCCTTGGCAAAGTCGCGCACCCGGGCCGTAGTGATCCAGCCCTTGCGGCCTACCGTCTCCAGGTTGGAATAGGCGATGTTCTCGGCAATCGAATGGCTCAGCACCACACCCTGCAACTTGCGATCCTCGGGAACGAGCACAATGCCGTTCTCGATAGCCTCCCTCGGCGACGAGGGGGTCACGTCCTTGCCGTTCAGCCGGATGCTGCCCGCTTTGATCGGATCGGCCCCGGCAATCGCGCGCACCAGCTCGGTGCGCCCTGCACCAACCAGCCCGGCAATGCCAAAGATCTCGCCCTTGCGGACGGTGAAATTCACATCGTCAAACCGGCCTTCCGGCGACGACAGGCCAGATACCTCCAGCACCGGCTCCTCGGTTGGCTCGGCCAGCGGCGGAAACATCTGTTCCATGCTGCGCCCAACCATAGCCTCCACGATGGTGCGCACCGGCAGATCAGCCGTGTCGAATTCCTGAACCTTGTCACCATCGCGCATAACGACGATCCGGTCGGCGATCTGCTTGATCTCTTCCAACCGGTGAGAAATGTAAATAATGCCGACGCCTTCAGACTTCAGCCGCTCGATCTGGCGGAACAGAAGCTGGGTTTCCTCGCCCCCCAACGCCGCGGTCGGCTCATCGAGGATCAGCAGCTTGGCATTCAGCGTCAGCGCCTTGGCAATCTCGATCAGCTGCTGGCTGGCGGTCGACAGGCCCTCAACCGTGCGCCGGGGCGAAATATCGAGCCCGAGGCGCTGCAACCCATATTGGGCACGTTCTTCCATGGTCTTTCGGTCAAGCCGGCCGTTCTTCATCGGGTAGCGCCCGACAAAGATGTTTTCGGCAATCGAGAGTTGCGGCAGCAGCAGCAGTTCCTGATGGATCATGCCAACACCAGCGTCGATCGCCTCGCGTGGGTTGGCGGGCGCGTAGGACGCGCCCTGCCAGATCATTTCACCGGACGAAGGGAGAACCGTTCCAGAGATGACATTTGAAACCGTCGACTTTCCGGCACCGTTCTCACCCAGCAGCGCCACAACCTCACCCGCGTGCACATCCATGTCGATCCCGTGCAACACCTCAATCGGTCCATAGGACTTGTGGATATTGCGCAGGGTCAAGATGGGAGACTTGCTGTCAGAGGTCATGGCGTCGCCTTTCGTGATCGGGTGCCGGTGGTCGCGGATCAGGGATGCTTCTCGACGTAAGCCGGGGCATCCTCACAGGTGGTCAGAACCGCGTTCGGGATCTGGCGCTCCGGCACCTCTTCTCCGGCTGCAACCTTGATCGCAGAATCCACCGCAAGGCGGCCCATCAGCTGGGTGCTCTGGGTGGCAGTAACGATGAAGGGGCCTTCGCATTTGGCGAGGTATTCCAGCGCGGCAACATCGCCGTCATAACCACCGATGATCACCTGTTCCGAAAGCCCGGCCACATCAACAGCCTTGGCCGCGCCCATGGCAAGGCCGTCAGCCTGACCAAAGATCAGTTTCAGGTCGGGGTTCGCCTGCAGCATGTTCTGCGCGATCGAGAAGCCTTCGTCGGGCGACCACATCTGCGACCATTGCTGCGTCACCAGCTCAACGCCCGGGTTCTCGTCGATGGCGCGCTTGCAGCCCTCAAAGCGCAGAACTTCCGGCGTGGTGCCCTTCTGGCCATGGATGATTGCCATTTTGCCCTCGCCACCGGCCAGGCCGATGATGTGGTTGCAAACCTGATAGGCGGATTCCACGCTTTCACCGGCAATGAAAGTGTCGCCCGGTGCGCCCTCGGGCGTGCGGTCAACGTTGATCACCGGTATGCCCTCGGCGCGGGCCAGACGGGTGGGAACGGCAGCAGCAGCGGCACCGGCGGGGATGTAGATGAAGGCGTCGATGCCTTGGGTCATCAAATCCTGCACCTGGCTAACCTGAGTGGCGGTGTCGTTCTTGGCGTCCACCACGATAACCTCGATGCCTTTCTCGGCGGCATAGCCTTCAACGCCCAGCTTGATCTGGTTGAAGAAGTCGGCCTGCAGGTTCGGCACGGCAAGGCCGATCTTCTCGATCTCGGCAGCAGCGGAGCCCGCCGTCGCGACAAGTGCAGTCGCTGCAAGAGCGGCTTTCAGCTTGGATTTCATGGATTTCTCCTCCTTGAGTTGGGTGGGGCGCCAATGATGTCCCCGTTGTAGTCCCGGTAGCCTCCGGGCCTTTTTGGGCGAGGCGCGGACAAAAGCCGCGCCCCGGAACTCTCACTTTCCGCGTTGTTTGAAGGTCTCGGCGGCGACAGCCAGCACGATGACCAGCCCGATGATGACAGCCTGCAAGAACGGCGAAACGCTCAGCAGGTTCAGCCCGTTGCGCAGAACGCCGATGATCAGCACGCCGATAATGGTGCCGATGACACCCCCCGATCCTCCCGAAAGGCTGGTGCCGCCAATCACCACAGCGGCGATGGCATCAAGCTCGTAGGCCACGCCCGAGCTTGGCTGCACAGAGTCGAGCCGCGCAGCAAGCAGCACCCCGGCAAGGCCCGACAGCAGCGCCGATGCGGTGTAAACAAGCACCGTCATCCGCTTGACGTTGATACCAGCCAACCGCGCCACCTCCGGGTTGCCGCCAATGGCATAAAGCTTGCGCCCACCCTCCCGATAACGCTGAAAGAAGAACGCCGCTGAAAACACAATGAGCATCACCGCAACCGTAAGGGTCAGGAACCCGCCGTAGCGGATGATCGCACTCATGTTGAACCACGCCGGAAACCCGATGATCTGGGAGCCATTGGTGATCATGTTCGCCACGCCCCGCGCGATCGACATCATCGCCAAGGTGGCAATGAAGGCAGGCACCTTGAATTCGGTAATCAGCAGCCCCGAAATGGCCCCCGCCACGGCAGCAGCGGCCAGCGCCCCCAGTATGGCAAAGGTCATGGGCACCCCTGCCTCCACATTGAGATAGCCCAGCACCATCATCGCCAGTGCGAGGATCGAGCCCACCGAAAGGTCGATACCGCCGATCAGGATCACGAAGGTCATCCCCACCGCCATGATTCCCAGAACGGTGATCTGGTCGGCAATGTTCAGGAAGTTGCGAAACGACAGGAAGGAATCGGTCGCAACGCCGAGGAAGGCACAGAGCAGCAAAAGCCCGATCAGCGGGCCGGTCGTTCCGCTGAGCGACAGCATTTCGGACAGTTTTGGTTTCTGGGGTGCGGTCGCCTGGGACATCGCCTGTTTTCTCCTCACATAGCATAAATATTCATGCTTGATGTAAAATGCTATGCCAGCAAGCCCGGGGCTGTCAAGCATAGCTGATCGATTCTCGCGCAGCTTCCGCCAACGTACTATTGCCATTCGCGTTTTTGGTCCACTTGACGAAATCTGCATTTGTATGTTTACTGGATATGGAATATTTATGCAAAGGTGAGAAAATGACCCCGTTTGACCTTGCCGCAATGGCGAATCGTATCCGCCGCCGCGACCTGCAGGCCGTCTTCGAAGCCGGCGCCGGTCATATCGGCGGTGAAATGTCGGTGACTGATCTGCTGACGGCGCTCTACTTCCACACCATGAACGTAAACCCGGACGCGCCGCAGGATCCCGCGCGCGACCGTCTGGTGCTCAGCAAGGGGCACACGGCCCTCGCGCTCTATATCACCCTCTCCGAAAAGGGCTTCATCCCGAAGGAAGAGATCTCAACCTTCCTTCAGCACCGCTCACGGCTGAACGGCCACCCCAACCGGGTCAAGGTGCCGGGGGTCGAAACCAACACAGGCCCGCTCGGTCACGGGCTGCCGGTTGGCGTCGGCATGGCCAAGGCCGCGCAACTCGACGGCGCAAGCTGGCGCACCTTCGTCATCACCGGCGACGGCGAGATGCAGGAAGGCTCCAACTGGGAGGCGATCATGGCCGCCGCGCAGTTCAAGCTCGACAACCTGACCCTGATCATCGACCACAACCGCCTGCAACAGGGCGCGCGGCTGGCCGACACCAACAACATCGCGCCCATCGCGCCCAAGTTGGAAGCCTTCGGCTGGGCCGTTGAAGAGATCGACGGTCACGACATGGAGCAAATCTGCCGCGCCCTCTCCCCCGAGACGATCACTGCCGGAAAGCCAAAATGCATCGTCGCCCACACCAACAAGGGCCAAGGCATTTCCTTCATGTCCGACAACGTCGCATGGCACCACAAGGTGCCCTCCGAAGATCAATACAAACAGGCCATGGCCGAGCTTGAGGAGGCCGCACAATGAACATGCCTTTCGACACAGCAAAACTCCACGATTGCCGCAACACCTTCGTCGGCGTGCTTGAGGAGATCGCCGCCGACAACACCGACATCGTCGCGGTGGTCAACGACTCGGTCGGCTCGTCCAAGCTGGGCGACTTTCGAGACAAGTTCCCGGAACGGCTGATCAATGTCGGCATTGCCGAGCAAAACATGGTCGGCGTCGGCGCCGGGCTGGCCAATGGCGGCAAAATCCCCTTTGTCTGCGCCGCCGCACCCTTCCTGACGGGGCGCGCGCTGGAACAGATCAAGGCCGATGTCGCCTATTCCGAAACCAACGTGAAGCTGGTCGGCATCTCCTCGGGCATGGCCTATGGCGATCTTGGCCCAACCCACCATTCCATCGAGGATTTCGCCTGGGTGCGCGCCCTGCCCAACGTGCCGGTCATCGCGCCCGCCGACCGCGCCGAAACCGCCGCCGTGATCCGCTGGGCAGCGGCGTATGAGGGCGGGTGCTTCCTTCGGCTCAGCCGCGTCGGCGTGCCCGACCTGCTGCCAGAAGATCACGTCTTTGAATTGGGCAAGGCCAACACATTGCGCGACGGCTCCGATGTGACGATCATCGCCAATGGCGTGCTCAGCCACCGCGCAGTCACCGCCGCCGCCATCCTTGAAGGCCGGGGCATCTCGGCCCGCGTGCTCAACATGGCCTGCGTGCGCCCCATCGACGAAAACGCCATCATCCAAGCTGCGCAAGATACCGGCGCCCTCCTCACCTGCGAAGAGCACACCACCTTCGGCGGGCTCGGCAGCGCCGTGGCCGAGGTTGTTGTTGACCACCACCCGGTGCCGATGGCACGGCTCGGCGTGCCCGGGGTCTTCGCCCATACCGGGTCGGCCAATACGCTCCTCGACGATTTCGGCATGGCGCCCGAGGCGATTGCCGACAGCGCGGCGGAGCTGTTGAAGAGAAAAGGATAAGGCAATGGCGCAGAGGGTTGTTCTGGCAATCGACGAAGGCACGACAAATTCCAAAGCCGTGCTGGTCTCCGAAGCTGGCGAAATCCTCGCCAGCGGCTCTGCGCCAGTGCCAACCGAGCACCCCCGGTCCGGATGGGTACAACAGGACGCAAACGAAATCTGGGCCGCCACGCAAAAGGCCATCACCGCCTGCCTCGCAAGCAGGCCAGAGGTCGAAATCGCGGCTCTCGGCATTTCCAACCAGCGAGAATCCATCCTGATCTGGGATCGCGAGACGGGCGCGCCACTCGGCCCGGTGGTCACGTGGCAATGCCGCCGCACCTCCGCCGCCTGCGAAGCGCTCAAGCAGGCCGGGCATGAGGCTGACGTCATCGCACGGACCGGCCTGCCGATTGATCCGCTGTTCCCGGCCCCCAAAGCCGCCTGGCTGATCGAGAACCACGGCGCGGCCTCCAGCGAGATCTGCATCGGCACCGTCGACAGCTGGCTGATCTGGAAGTTCTCAGGCGGCGCGGTCCACGCCACCGACCGATCCAATGCGGCGCGCACCCAGCTCTTCAATCTGTCTGAAAGCCGCTGGGACGATCAGCTCTGCGCCTTGTTCAAGATTGATCCCGCCATGCTGCCCGAGGTGAAGGATTCCGCGCATGTCTTCGGCCAAACGCGGGGCACGGGCGTCATGCCGGACGGCATTCCAATCGCCTCTGCCATCGGAGATTCCCATGCGGCGCTATTCGGGCACGGTGCCTTTGGCCACGGCGACGGCAAGATCACCTTCGGCACCGGGTCTTCCGTCATGACGACGATACCGGATTTCATAGAACCGCCGAAGGGCATCACCACAACCATCGCCTGGTCCCTGAATGGCCAGTCCACCTATGCCTTCGAAGGCAACATCCTCGTCAGCGCCTCCATCCTGCCCTGGACGGCCACGCTGCTCGGTCTGGACGGCGTCGAAGCACTGCTCGACCTCGCACAAACCGTCGACACATCGGGCGAGGTGTCGTTGATACCGGCGCATGTCGGCCTTGGCTCACCCTACTGGGATTCCGAGGCACGCGGGCTGATCTGCGGCCTCTCCTTCGGGGCCGGTCCGGCCCATATCGCCCGCGCCGCCGTCGAAAGCATGGCGTTTCAGGTGCAGGATATCTACGCCATCATGTCTCACGCGGCCGGCGGCATTGGCCGGCTCTCCGTCGATGGCGGCCCCAGCGGCAATCCGTTCCTGATGCAGCTGGTGGCCGACTACATCAACCATGCGGTGACCCCCAACAAGAACTCCGAGGCCTCAGCCATCGGCGCGGCATATCTCGCCGGTCTGGCCACCGGGGTCTGGCCCGATCTCGACACGCTGGCCGGGCTGGTCAAACGCGGCACCAAGATCGCGCCCCAAATGGCTGAGGAGCCCCGCCACGGCGACTTGGAACGCTGGCGAAAGGCCGTTGCACGTGTGCTTTGCGACGTGTAATGAATAAATATTCATACCTAGGGATTTGGTTGGCACATTGGCCCGTCTCCACGAACTCCGCATGATCGCCCGCGTCGCCCAGATGTATCACGTCGAGGGCCAAAGACAGGCCGCGATCGCCAAGCATCTGCGGATATCGCAAGCCACCGTCTCGCGGATGCTGAAGAAAGCGCAGGAAGAAGAGATCGTCCGCACCACGGTCGTCTCGCCCTCCGGCACCTACGCAGAGCTCGAAACCGGGCTGAGGCAGCAGTTCAACCTGGCCGAAGCAATCGTCGTCGAATGCACCGAAGACCGTGACGCCGCCATCATGGCGCGCATTGGCGAGGCGGCGGCGCATTTCGTGGAAGCGACCCTGCAAACCGACGAGATCATCGGCGTGTCGAGCTGGTCCGAAACCATCCTTCGCATGGTCGAAAACATCCACCCGATGAAGTCCGGCAAAGCCCGCTACGTCGTGCAAACGCTCGGCGGCATGGGTAACCCGACCGTGCAGATGCATGCCAACCAGCTGACAACCCGGCTGGCCAAGCTCACCGGAGCCGAAGCGCATGTGCTGAGCGCGCCGGGCGTGGCACAGTCGCGGGAGGCAAAACTCGTGCTGCTGGGCGATCCCTACGTGCGCGAAACGATGGACCTCTTCGCCCGCATCACCCTCGCCATCGTCGGGATCGGCGCGGTGGAACCCTCGGGCATGCTGGCCCGCAGCGGCAACGTGTTCACATCCCGGGAATTGGCCGATGTGGCAGAGGCCGGCGGCGTGGGTGACATGAGCCTGCGCTTCTTCGACGCCGAGGGCGCTTTCGTCAAAACACCCCTCGACGACCGGGTGATCGGCCTCACCCTCGAAGAGCTCGCCAAGGTCGACCGTGTCATCGCCCTGGCCGGCGGCCAGTCCAAGACAGAGGCCATTCGCGGCGCACTCAACACCGGCATCATCGACTTGCTGATAACCGACAAGTTCACGGCTGAACGCCTCGTTACATCGGGCGATCAGCACGCGGCGGTGGAGTAACCCGCGAAGGGCGCCGCACATTCTCGTGCGGCGCGCCTCCCGGTCAGGCCGCAGCGGCTGCGCTGCCCGGCTGCAGGGCCTCATGCAGCGCGGTCACCTGCACCGCGGCATCCGCAGCCTCCCGCCCCTTCTTCACGAAATGCGCGTGGAAAAACCCGTGATGGTCATCCGAGGGCTGAAAGTGGTGCGGCGTGAGCGATACCGAGAGAACCGGCACACCCGTCTTCAACCCGGCCTCCATCAAACCCGAAACCACCGCCTGCGCCACAAACTCATGGCGATAGATACCGCCATCCACCACCAGCGCCGCCGCGGCAATGGCAGCGTAGCGCCCGCTCTCGGCCAGCTTCTGCGCCAGCAAGGGCATCTCGAACGCGCCCGGCACATCATAGGTATCAACCGCTGCATCAAGGCCCAGCTCCGCAAGCCGCTGCTCGAAGCCAACCAAGGCCTGATCCACGATATCGGCATGCCAGCGCGCCTTGATGAAGGCAAATTGGGGGGATTTTGTCATAGCTCCAGATCCTTTCCACATGACAGAATCCCAGAGCGTAGAGAGGCACCCGCACCAACACGGCACGTTCACCCCATTCTCTCCCATCCGGACTATGACCGTCGGCCCCGGAATTTCACCGGATCTGCTGACCCACCCCGAAGGATGGCGCTCGCGGGCTATCACCGCCGGTGGGGAATTTCACCCCGCCCTGAGAATGGCGTTTTGCTACGGATCGTTCCCCGTGATGTCAATCAAAACCGCCTCTCCCCACCGCGCCACCCATTCACCCATCGCGACGGAACCGCCCCCCCCGGTGCGTTGAGTTACCCCCGAGACGCGCAGCCATCGCGCCAACTGACGAAAGGCCACCTCTATGAAAACCGCCCTCCTCCTCACCCTCGCCACCAGCCTCGTTGCCAGCGCGGCCCATGCCGAAGTGCTGCGCGACGTTGCCTATGGCGAGGGAGACCGCAACCAGCTGGATCTCTACCTCCCCGACGGCGTCGAAAACCCGCCCGTGGTGCTCTTCATCCACGGCGGGCGCTGGTTCCGCAACGACAAGAGCCAGATCAACGTGCTGGATCGCGCCGATGCGCTGATGGAGGCCGGAATCGCCGTCGCCTCGATGAACTACACCTATTCAACCAACGCCATCTGGCCCGCGCAAAAGGACGACGTGGCAGAGGCCCTGCGCTTCCTGTCAGACCACGGGGCGGACTACGGCTATGACGCTGGTGAAATCGCGGTGTGGGGCCAAAGCTCCGGCGCGCATCTGGCGCTCTGGGCCGGGATCATCGCCGCCCAAGAGGCGGACATAAACCTGCAAGGCGTCGTGTCCTGGTATGCGCCGTCAAACCTGACAGACATCGCCGCCGACCGCGCCAAAGATGATGTGCCAGACCGGGACATGGGCGACGGCCCCACGCCCGAGGCCCAGCTGATCGGCGCGCCCGTGGCCGACAGCCCCGATCTGGCCGATGCCGCCAGCCCCGTCGCGGTGATCTCCCAACTGCCGGAGGATGTGCAACTGCCCCCGATGCTCCTGATGCATGGCACGCAAGACATCATCGTCTCCCCCCTGCAAAGCGACCGCCTCTATGACACGCTCAAGGACCGCGGCGCCGAGGCCAGCCTGACCCGCGTCGAAGGCGCCAGCCACGGCGGAGAACTCTTCGCCCCGATGGTCCCGCAGGTCATCGACTTCCTGCACACCCGCTTCGCCGACTGAGCGTTCCGGAACCTCGTAAACACCAAACGCCCCAGCCTCGCCTCAGGGCCGAGGCGGGGGCGGGGGTATGGGCTTTCGCAGCAGCAGGGACGAACGGAAGGTGCGAGAAGACAGTGATAACTGGAGCCCTTGAAACCGCACCTGACATTGGTGATGCTGCCTCAGGGACAATGACGCCACAACAAGTTCAGCTGTGCGCCCGCTGAACAATCAAAGTTGCGGGCGCTTGTGTGAGATGCTCTAAATAAGTAAAGGCCAGATCAAGACCCTCTTTAGGTGATTTCCACAATGTTAAAAGATCATTCTCTTTTTGCCTCTATGGATAACGGTGTAGTTTGACATGAGAAAATCGTCGGATGACTTCTTCACGTTAAAGGAACCCTATGACGAAATCAATCAATCCAAGGATTTTTGGAAAGCGGTAGAACGCGACGAAACCGAGGACATCAGGGATCTACTCTACCGCCCAAACAAACTTGAAAGCATCGAGCCGCCTAAAAAGTGGCGATTGCGGAATAAGAATTTTCACAATGTATCATTTGCCAAAACTTTAATCTCGCAAATTGAGTTCACCGATTGTAAATTCTCAAACTGCCTCTTCACCGGATCTGTAATTTCAAACTGTCGATTCAATAACTGCCAATTTGAACTTTGTAATTTTTACAGAACCGAAATTAGAAGCACTTTCGTTGACCCTAGATCATTTTCTAAATGCCTGAACCCAAAAGAGCACGCGAATATCGGCGTTGGACTGTACCACGAACTACTCCACAATAGCAGACAACAAGCTCAGCCGGATTTTTCAAGTTATTCTCAGTACCAGTTCATGAAGTGGCAAAGATACTTGAGGCAAGATGAAATTACGAAATCAAATACAGGACTTTGGATGAGAATTTATAGGCGAGCTACTATTTTTCCTGCGTGGATTTTTGAGATTACAACGGGTTCTGGCACACGGTTGAGCAATCTCGCCCTGACCTCGTCTTTGATGCTTTTCGCTATAACGGTCTTGAACTACTACTTCCGCACGGAACTTGGCCTTGAACTTAGTGGTCAAACTATTACGAGCATTACAGAATCGTTCTACTTCTCCACCATCGTAGTGACGTCACTTGGTTTTGGCGACATCACGCCTAGCACCGGCTTAGGGAGACTTGTGATTGCTTGTGAAGCGATCTCTGGTTTCTTGACGTTCGCTCTACTTGTATCGATGGCTTTCAGAAAAATCACGAGCTGAGGATAAAATGATATCAATCTGCGAAATTGGCTCAACGGCACGGGGCCAGAACGACCAATTGAGCGACAAGGACTTGCTCGCGATTGGAAGTTCACACGACGTAGATATCGCTGTTGCGAAATACAGGTCCAGTGGTTGGAATGTATCGCGATACTCCCAGACCGAGTTTAGTGAAATGGCACGTGCTCACTCATTGTTTGTCCAGCATGTGAAACAGGAAGGGGTGCTTGTAAGAGATGACCAAGGCTTTCTTCAGGAAACATTAGGAGCCTACAGACCGAGCCGCGACTACACCAGCAAATTGGCAGCAGCTATTGATCCGATCCGTTCGGCTCTGGAGATTGAGCAGAGCTATTGGGGAAAGCTCTTCCAAGCTGATATTCTCTATGTTTCCATTCGGAACGCATGCATTCTTCATAAAGCAACTGTTGCGGAGCCAGAATTTGACTTTGAAAGCTTAGTCGTGTGGATGTGCGGAACCATTGGGCTTACTCAATCAGATCGGAATTCACTCCTGCGCCTTCGTGCACTCAAACATGCCTATCGTGCGCGATTGACAAATATGGACGTCTCAATAATTGCTGAAATAGCCAGCACTGCGCGTAAACTTGCGGACTATTGGACTTGCTTTTGCGGTTCAAGCGGAAGTAAGTTTGATCTCTCAAACTGCTACTTTGAGGTTCGTGCGCTTGAGGGGCAACTTATTCGAGCAGTCGGCCCAGTCTTCATGGACGAATTAGAGAGAGGCCATGAGCTTGGAGAGCTTTGGGCTACGATTTGTAGCACTGATCCTTACAAGCCGCGACCTCCGCACCTTCAGAGATGGTCCAAGAGTGTGTCAGATTTCCTATCGAACCGACAAAGTCACTGAAAGTCCGAGTGTAGCGCACCTTAGAAGCGCATCGATCGCGTCGTATTCGTGAAACGAGCATGTCTGCGCCGGTTCCATACTGGACCTTTTCCGTCTTCTGCCGGAACGGCAACTATGGCCCGCGTTCCACCCATTAACCCCTCCCATCCTGCAAATATGCATATGCATAGGATGTGCATGGACTGTGCATCACTTGTGCCTGTGACATTCTGTCAGTTAACGGCCCTGCTCTACCCTCCGTACAGGCATTTTTGCAAAACACCCGCCGCGCCGCCTTACCGTCTTGAAATACAAAAGAAAAAGGGGGGCCGAGGCCCCCCAGTTTCGCCGTTCAGGCTCATCGTTGATACCGCCCGGTTTATTTGCCTGCGGCCTGAACTGCGCCAGGGGCGAGCGCACCCGCCCCGGAAACTTAACCTTCCACCCGAGCCAGGCTGATCCGCCCTTCCCAGATGCACTCTCCACCCGCTTTGGCGTAGAGCCCGGCACGTTCTTCAAACGCTTCGCCGGTCTCGGCCTTGAAGTGGAACCCGTTGGGATTCATTGCGAATTCCTCCAGGTGGTCCTTGGGCACGATCACCGCGCCCTTGGAAATTTCGCGTCCGCCCTTGCAGCAGGGTTCAAGCTCGCATTCGGCTTCAAATTCCCGCCCCGAGGGGGTTTCGACGATGCCGGAGATGCGTTCCTTCGCCATCGTCGTTAACCTTCTCTCAGCTACAGCCGCTCGTCCCGCCGCAGGTGTTGCACTTCATGCAGGTGCCGTTCCGCACCAGCGTGTAGTTCCCACACTCCCCACAAGCCTCGCCCTCGTAGCCCTGCATCTTCGCCTTCGCCCGCGCGTCCATCCCGTTGGAAACGCTCACAGAAGCCTCCGGCACCAGGGTTTCCAGCGCCACCACCGGATCCACTCCGGCATCCAGCGCCACCGCCCCGGAAACCTCGCCGCCCAGTCCGCCTTGCAGCACCACCAGGTCGCTCGGCAGCCGCTTGCGCAAGTAGCCCGAGGAGGAGATTTGCTTGAGCACTTCCAAAGACTTGGACGCCGCGCTGTCGCTCACCGAAGAGACGTTAGAAACCCCCTCTTCCTCGCCCCGGCCCAGATCGTCAAACGCCGCGCCTTCCGGCTTCACATGCGCCAGATCCGTCCGGTCGAGGTAGCTCACCGCCAGCTCGCGGAAGATGTAGTCGAGGATCGAGGTCGCATTCTTGATGCTGTCGTTCCCCTGCACCATCCCGGCGGGCTCGAACTTGGTGAAGGTGAAGGCGTCCACGAACTCCTCCAGCGGCACGCCATACTGAAGGCCAACCGACACCGCGATGGCGAAGTTGTTCATCATCGCCCGGAAACCCGCGCCTTCCTTGTGCATGTCGATGAACAGCTCGCCGAGCTTGCCATCTTCATACTCACCGGTGCGCAGATACACCTTGTGCCCGCCCACCACGGCCTTCTGGGTATAGCCCTTGCGGCGGTGCGGCAGCTTCTCGCGCTCGGCCTTCACCACTTCCTTGATGATCACCTTCTCGATGATCTTCTCGGCCAGCACCTGCGCCTTTTCGGCCGGTGCCCCGCTCTCCAGGGTCTCCTGTGCGTCCTCGTCGTCTTCCACCAGCGCGGCGGCCAGCGGCTGGCTCAGCTTGGAGCCGTCACGGTAAAGCGCGTTCGCCTTGATCCCCATCTGCCAGCTGCGCTCATAGGCGGCCTGGCAATCTTCGATGGTGGCGTCGTTCGGCATGTTAATGGTTTTCGAAATCGCGCCTGAGATAAAGCTCTGAGCGGCGGCCATCATGTCGATGTGCGAGTTCACCGAGAGGAACCGCTTGCCCTTCTTGCCGCAGGGGTTGGCGCAATCGAAGATGTTCAGATGCTCTTCCTTCAGGTGCGGCGCACCCTCCAGCGTCATCGTCCCGCAAACATGGTCGTTCGCAGCTTCGATCTGTGCGCGGGTGAAGCCCAGCGAGGAGAGCAGGTCAAAGCCCGGATCGTTCAGCTTTTCAGCCGGGATGCCCAGCACCTCGGTGCAAAACGCCTCGCCCAGCGTCCACTGGTTGAAGACGAAGCGAATGTCGAAGGCCGAGGCCAGCGCGGCTTCCACCTTGTCGATCTCCGCCTGCCCAAAGCCGTGGCCCACCAGCGCGGTGTGGTTGATGCCCGGCGCATTGCCAAGGCTGCCGTGGCCCACCGCGTAGGCGATGATCTCGCCAATTTCGGCGTCGCCGTAGCCCAGCTTCTTCAGCGCGCCGGGGACAGAGCGGTTGATGATCTTGAAGTAGCCGCCACCGGCCAGCTTCTTGAACTTCACCAGCGCGAAGTCGGGCTCGATGCCGGTGGTGTCGCAATCCATCACAAGGCCGATAGTGCCGGTCGGCGCGATGACCGAGACCTGCGCGTTGCGGTAGCCGTGCTTCTCGCCCAGTTCCAGCGCCTCGTCCCAAGCTTGTTTGGCCAGCGCCACCAGTCCGGCGTCGGGGCAGCCTGCGTGATCCAGTGCAACGGGGTTCACGTTCATCTGCTCGTAGCCGTCGGTTTCGCTATGGGCCGCGCGGCGGTGGTTACGGATGACGCGGAGCATGTGCTCGGCATTTTTCTTGTAGCCCGGGAAGGCGCCCAGCTCACCGGCCATCTCGGCGGAGGTGGCATAGGACACGCCAGTCAGCAGCGCGGTCAGCGCGCCGCCAAGGGCCCGGCCCTCGCGGCTGTCGTAGCCGTAACCCATGTTCATCAGCAGCCCGCCGATGTTGGCATAGCCAAGGCCCAGCGTGCGGAAGTCGTAGGAGCGCTGCGCGATTTCCTTGGAGGGGAACTGCGCCATCATCACCGAGATTTCCAGCGTGATCGTCCAGAGACGCGTGGCATGGATGTAGTCCTCGGCCTGAAACTTGCCGTCCTTGAGGAAGGTCAGCAGGTTCATCGAGGCGAGGTTACAGGCCGTGTCGTCGAGGAACATGTATTCCGAGCAGGGGTTCGAGCCCCGGATCGGCCCATCCTCGGGGCAGGTGTGCCAAGCGTTCACGGTGTCGTGGTACTGGATGCCCGGGTCAGCGCAGGCCCATGCGGCATGGCCGATGTCTTCCCAGAGCTCGCGAGCGCTGATGGTTTTGGAAACCTTGCCATCGGTGCGGTTCACCAGTTCCCACGGCAGGTCGTCTTTGACAGCCTTGAGGAAGGCGTCGGTGACACGCACCGAGTTGTTGGAGTTCTGGCCAGAGACGGTTGCGTAGGCTTCGGAGTCCCAATCGGTGTCATAGGTCGGGAATTCGATGCTGGTGTAGCCCTGCCGCGCATAGTCGAGCACGCGCTTGATGTAGGTCTCGGGAATGCGCGCCTTCTTGGCGTCTTTCACCGCGCCCTTGAGCGTGTCGTTGGCGTTGGGGTCATAGGCGCCCTCTTCAGAGCCGTCGAAGGCCTTGATGGCAGAGAAGATCGCGTTCAGCTTCTCTTCGTGCATCTTGGAGCCGGCGACGAGCGAAGCAACCTTCTGCTCCTCCTTCACCTTCCAGTTCACGTATTCCTGAATATCGGGGTGATCGGCGTCCACGATCACCATCTTCGCGGCGCGGCGCGTGGTGCCGCCCGATTTGATTGCGCCCGCAGCCCGGTCACCAATCTTCAAAAAGCCCATCAGGCCCGAAGACTTGCCACCACCCGAAAGGCCCTCGCCCTCGGCACGCAGGGAGGAAAAGTTCGTGCCGGTGCCCGAGCCGTACTTGAAGAGGCGGGCTTCACGCACCCAGAGGTCCATGATGCCGCCGTCATTCACCAGATCGTCGGAGACGGACTGGATGAAGCAGGCGTGGGGCTGCGGGTGCTCGTAGGAAGACTTCGACTTGGTCAGCTTGCCAGTCTTGTAGTCCACATAGTGGTGGCCCTGCGCCGGGCCGTCGATGCCATAGGCCCAGTGCAGGCCGGTGTTAAACCACTGCGGGCTGTTGGGCGCGGCGCGCTGGGTGGCCAGCATGTGGCGCATCTCGTCGTAATAGGCCTTGGCGTCGGCTTCGGTGGTAAAGTAGCCGCCCTTCCAGCCCCAGTAGGCCCAAGCACCGGCAAGCCGGTCAAACACCTGCTTGGCCGAGGTCTCGCCGCCATAGCGCTCATCTTCAGGCAGCTCGGCCAGCGCCTTCTCGTCGGCAACCTTGCGCCACAGAAATTCCGGAACGCCCTTTTCCTTCACCGCCTTCAGCCGGGCCGGAACGCCAGCTTTGCGGAAGTACTTTTGGGCAATCACGTCAGAGGCGACCTGGCTCCAGGCCTTGGGCACTTCCAGATTGTCGAGCTTGAAGACAACCGAGCCGTCCGGGTTGCGGATTTCCGACGTGGTGGTGGTAAACTCCAGCCCGCCATACGCCGCGCCTTTGGCCGTGGTGAACGTGCGTTCAATCTTCATGGTCACATGCCTCTTTTTCGATCGGCGCCTTTTTTTGCTGGCGGCACCTTCTGGTTGCGTCCCGGCGCGGCATGGGCCGCGCTTGTTTTCCCGTCCGAGGGACGCAGGAGGCTCGCCGCCGAACACAGGTGTTCGAACGTGGCAGGCTGTGCGCGGCCTACCTCTCGGCTGTTTGGGTCTTTTGACCGTCCCTCTTGCGACCGCGCTCGCCTGCCCCCGGTTCCCGGGTGGCCGCGTTGCGTGCAACGAGTGACAGAAGGCCGGCAGGCGCTTGCTACGCCCTTGGTGTCCCCGGTGCCCGGGTTGCCCCGGGTATGCCCCCTGCCGTTTCGCTGTCACCCCAACATCTTGTGGCGTCTCAGTCGGCCCCCACAAGAAACCCGATTGGGGGGGCAACCGTCAACGCTAAAATCCGCCCTATCTGGCAATCTTTTTTGTTGACGTGCCGCCCTTCCGCTGAGCGGCCTCACAGGGGCGTGATTCATTCACAGCCCGGGAAAGTTCACCACAAGATGTAGGGTCGCCCGCCAACCCATACGAAATATGGTGGTTTTCGCCCTCAGCCCTCCACTCCGCCCAAGGCTCTTTCCCGCTCTTCTCCACAGGGCTGCGGGGGGCTGGGCCGCAGGAAGCGGCTGCGTACAACTTGTGCAATCCGGTCACAGTGGCGGTGGCTCGCGCATCGCAAAACAGCGGCTCTGCCCGATAATCGGGCAGCGGCTGCCTACTACATCTAGTGGTGCCCCAAGGTCAGCGAACACCCCGCTTGCCTCACAGGGGCCAATAATGCGGACGAATCCCGGCAACGCCGGCACCACATTGGCACTGGCATCAGCTTACTTGGGGTGGTGGTGGATGGTCGGGGCGGAGAGATTCGAACTCCCGACCCTCTGTTCCCAAAACAGATGCGCTACCAGGCTGCGCTACGCCCCGACGAAGCGGGTCTTATCCCGTGCCGCAGAGAAAGGGAAGAGGCTGTCGTCAGCCACCTGCACCGGCGCAGGGCCATGCCGCAGCAGAGCCGAAGGCCGGATGCAGCATCTGCGCGCCCGGCGCGATCCCGAAGGCCCTGGCCAGCCCGCCGTTGATCTCCAGCACCGCAAAAATACCCGGCCCGCCAGAGATCGGCGTTTCATCCAGCGGAATTGCATTGGAATGCACCCGCTGCACCACGCCGCGTTCATCAAGGAAGATCATGTCCAGGGGAATCAGCGTGTTCCGCATCCAGAAGCTCACGTGCCCCGGCTTTGGGTAGATAAAGAGCATCCCCGCCGAGCGGGCCATGGATTTGCGGTGCATCAGCCCCTGGCTGCGCTCGGCAGCATCATCGGCGATCTCCACCGAGAATCGGGCCTGCCCCTCGCCCCACCGAAGCCGCACCTCATCCATCTCGCAGCCGGGCGCAGGCGTCACCAGCGCCTCGCCCGCCCCGTCCGGCATGGCAGCAAAGGGCGCGGCCTCACGGCTGCCCTCCAGATCAAGCGAAGGCTCCCCCTGCGCGGCAAGCGCCGCAGGGCAGATCGTCAGCAACAAGGAAACCAGTAAACCGGGCATGACGCGCCGCCGCTCAGGCTGCGCGCGCCATGCCCTCAGTCCTGCTTTTCCTTGAGCGCCGATTCCCATGAGAGCACCTGTGTCGCCATTCTGCCGCGTCGCCCATCGACGACCTTCAGGCAGATTGCCTCGCCCGGCTGCAAATCTGCAAGGCCGGAGCGCCGAAGCACTTCAATGTGAACGAAGATGTCCTCGGGGTGGCGGAAGACATTGGCAAAGCCGAAGCCCTTGCCCTTGTCGAACCACTTCACCCGCGCAGGCTCCATCGGCAACGCGGCAAGCTCCTCGGGATCGAGGGCGGCCACATCGTCCAGTGGGGGCGCATCACCGGGCTCGGGCGGTTCGATCGCAAAGACCTCCACCGCCTGCTGGCCCCGGTTTGTATCCTGTATACTGATATCGATACCGGCCCCATCCGCCACGGAGCTTTGCCCGAAGTTTCGCAGAACATTCGCGTGCAGCAAGATATCGGGCCCGCCTTCGTCAGCTATGACAAAGCCAAAGCCCTTGGCTGGGTCAAACCATTTGACCCGGCCCTTGACACGCTTGTGCTCATTAATCTCGTCGTCTTCTTCCATTACGATTCAATAGTGTCCTCATGGCGCATGCAGAGCCGAAGGCCCAACAGACGCTACGCCCCACGAACAAGGGCATTCCCCTACCGCTTAAACGGTGCCTGACTATCCGCGAGTGTTACGGATAGAGGCGCCGGACCTGCCAATCACCACCGGCCACAGCAGAACGTGTCCACCGAAACCGGTCGTGCAGCCTAAACGCGCCATCCGCCCAGAATTCGATCTCGAGTGGCAAGATTCGAATTCCGCCCCAGAACGGAGGACGCGCGGGATTCTTCCCGTGCTTTGCTGTCACCTTTGCAACCTCAGCAACGAGCGCCGCGCGGGATGACAGGGGTGTGCTTTGCCGCGAGGCCCAGGCACCCAACCTGGATTGAAGTGAACGGGAGGCGAAATATTCATCGGCCTTCTGGCCGTCTTCCCGCTCCGTAATGCCCCTGACGCGAATCTGTCGCCTCAGGGATTTGGCGTGCCACACGAAAGCAGCCCTTCCGTTGACGTCAACCTCTTTCGCCTTAGCGCTACCCCAGTTGGTATAAAAGAGGAAGGCGTGATCTTCGATTTCTTTCAACAGAACCATGCGTGAATTGGGCAGCCCATCCTCGTCCACCGTTGCCAGCGCTATGGCATTGGGGTCGTTGGGTTCTGTGTCCTCAGCCTCCGCAAGCCATGCGCGTGCAATGGCAAAAGGATCATCCCCCGCAAAGATTCCGCTTCGTTCCGCCATGGCTTGCCATTCCTGTTCCGGCCCGGGTTACGCGCCGGATTCCTGCCGCACAACCTGTCCCTTAAGACAGGGGCTCCGCGCTTTTGCACAGTTTCTGCGCGCAGTTGCTTGTATCGCTCACATTCTTGCCCGGTTGCGGGAGCGCTTGCAACCTCGCCCCGCCTTGCCCTAAAGGGAGCGGACCAGATGCGACGGAGGGGTCGGGATGAGTTCACAACTTATGGCGGGCAAGCGCGGGCTGATCATGGGGCTCGCAAATGACAAGTCCATTGCATGGGGCGTGGCCAAGGCCCTTGCCGATGCCGGGGCCGAACTGGCACTGACCTATCAGGGCGATGCCTTCAAAAAGCGCGTCACCCCGCTGGCCGAGCAACTCGGTTGCACGCTCATGGCCGATTGCGACGTGAGCAACACCGAAAGCGTTGATGCCGCCTTCGCCAAGATCGAGCAGGAATGGGGCGGCATGGACTTCTACGTTCACGCCATCGGCTATTCCGACAAGAACGAGCTGCGCGGCCGCTACGTCGATACCTCGGTCGAAAACTTCCGCACCTCGATGGAAATCTCGGTCTACTCCTTTACCGCCTGCACCGCGCGGGCCGAGAAGCTGATGAAGAACGGCGGCTCCTGCCTCACCCTCACCTATTACGGCGCCGAAAAGGTCATGCCCCATTACAACGTGATGGGCGTCGCCAAGGCCGCGCTGGAGGCCTCCGTGCGCTACCTCGCCGAAGACCTCGGCAAAGACGGCATCCGCGTCAACGGCATCTCCGCCGGCCCGATCAAAACGCTGGCCGCCTCCGGCATCGGCGATTTCCGCTATATCCTCAAATGGAACGAGCTAAACTCGCCGCTGCGCCGCAACGTGACCATCGAAGACGTGGGCAAGAGCGCGCTCTACCTGCTGTCTGATCTCGGCTCCGGCGTGACCGGCGAGATCCACCATGTCGACGCGGGCTACCACGCTGTCGGGATGAAGGCGGTGGATGCGCCCGACATCGACGTTGTGACCAAGCGCAAAGACAGCTGATCCAGCGCCATGCCCGAGTATTGGCCCGTCTTCGATCCAGATGTCCCGGCGGTCATGGGCGAGGATTACGTCGATCTCGCGATGTTCGACGCCCCGCCCTTCCCCGATATCTTCATCGACGCGGGCCAAGCCCCGCTCGAGGCCTACATCGGGCTCTCCGAGGCCGAGTTCAACGACATCAACCAAGCTATGCCCGAGCACATGCGCCGCCCCTACAACCCTGAGCGCGACGGCCCGTGGTTTCCGCCGGAGGCGATGCTAGCGCTTTGCGCCGCCATCCGCACCGCCCTGCGTGAGCAGCCCGAACTCTTCACCGGATGGCCCGATATGGCTCAGCACACAGAAGAGCTGCTCGACGAGACCGAGCGCGTGTTCAAACGCGCGGTCGAGCACGGCGTTGCCTTCCGCATCTCTGTCTCCACCTGATCGCGCCCAAACGCGCCGCCGGAGCCGCATCCAGCCTCTCTGCACCTCGTATAGTGCGCAAATCCCCTAAGTAACGCAGCAGTTCCTCTCGACGGCGGGGGCATGGCAGGGCTAATAGAAGCAAAACGCTGCACGAGGGTTTCCGCCATGTCTGACCGCCTCCCCCACGAAAAGGGCTTCCACGTAAGCTGGGACCAGATCCACCGCGACAGCCGGGCCCTGGCCTGGCGGCTCGACGGCAAGGGCCCGGACGATGGTGCATGGCGCGCCGTGGTGGCCATCACCCGTGGCGGCATGGCCCCGGCGATGATCGTGGCGCGCGAGCTCGATATCCGCACCGTCGATACCATTTCGGTCAAAAGCTACCACTCGGGCGGAGGCAAGGCCGACCAGCGCAGCGAGGCGAAGGTGCTCAAGAGCCCCGACGCCGAGATGATGGGCGACGGCACCGGCATCCTTGTGGTCGATGACCTCGTGGACACTGGCAAGACGCTGGAACTGGTGCGCGAGCTCTATCCCAATGCCCATTTCGCCACCGTCTACGCCAAGCCGCAGGGTGAGCCGATGGTGAACACCTTCATCACCGGCGTCAGCCAGGATACCTGGATTTTCTTTCCGTGGGACATGGCGCTGCAATACGTCGAGCCCTATCGCGGCAAGGACTGACGTGCCCGCACCAACCACCCGCACCTTCGCCTCCCCCGTGGTCGAGGCAAAGAGCTGGCTGCAGGGCCTCACTTTCCCGCCCGAACGCCCCCTGATCGACGCCGGGCAGGCCGCCCCCGCCGATCCGCCGCCCGATGCGCTGCGCGAGGTCATCGCGCAGGCCGCGCTTGGTGATCCGGCGGCGCATCACTATGGCGCGGTGCTGGGGCAAGGCCCGCTGCGCGAGGCGCTGGCGGCGAATATCTCGGCCACCTATGGCGGCACCGTCACGCCCGGGCAGGTCGCCATCACCTCCGGGGCCAACCATGCCTTCTGTGCTGCGCTGGCCGCTCTCGCCGGGCCAGGCGATGAGGTGCTGCTGCCAACGCCTTGGTACTTCAATCACAAGATGTGGCTCGACATGGCCCACATCACCACCCTCCCCCTGCCCTGCGGCCCCGGCCTCATCCCCGATCCGCAAGAGGCCGCGGCCCTGCTGACCGAGCGCACCCGTGCCATCGTGCTGGTGAGCCCCAACAACCCCACCGGCGCCGAATACCCGCCCGAGGTGCTGGCCGCCTTCCGCGACCTTGCCCGCGAACGCGGCATCGCGCTGATCGTCGACGAAACCTATCGTGATTTCACCGCCACCCCCGGCGCACCCCACGGCCTCTTTGCCGATCCCGATTGGGATGACACGCTGATCCACGTCTACTCCTTCTCCAAGAGCTTCCGCCTTATGGGGCACCGCGTCGGGGCGCTGGCAACCTCGCCCGCACGGCTGGCCGAGATCGAGAAGTTCATCGACACCGTCACCATCTGCCCCACCCCGCTGGGCCAGATCGCCGCGCTCTGGGGGCTGGAGAACCTCGGCCAATGGGTCGCTTCCCAGCGCGATGAGGTGCTGGCCCGCCAGTCTGCCATGCGCGACGCCGCGCCCGCACTGGCAGAGGCCGGTTGGCACCTGCGCGGCCTCGGCGGCTTCTTCGCCTGGATCGAGCATCCCTTCCCCACCGATGCCACCACCGTTGCCCGCGCGCTCACCGGCGAGGCCGCCGTTCTGGCCCTGCCCGGCACCTTCTTCTCGCCCGAGGGAGACGCGATGGGCCGCGCCGCCCTGCGCTTTGCCTTCGCCAACCTCGACGCCCCGGAAATCGGCCAACTCGCCGCCCGGCTGGTGGATTTCAAAGGCCCCTGACCGCGCCCGCCCTTGCTCCCCGGGCGCGGCCCGGATAACAAACGCCAACTGCATAATGAGCATACGGGCGGAGCAATGGCACAGAGCGCGGGCAAGAAGGTAGGCAACATCGTGATCTGGGTGCTGATGGCGCTCCTGATCCTCGGCCTTGGCGGCTTTGGCGTCACCAATTTCGGCAGTTCCATTCAGTCCGTCGGCGAGGTTGGCGACGAGCCGATCACCGTCAACGATTATTACCGCGAACTGCTCTCCGAGATTGCCGCCGCCGAGCGCGATCAGGGCCGTCAGATCTCTATCTCCGACGCCGAGCAGCTGGGCATCCTCGCCCGGGTGCGCACCCGGCTCACCAACCGTGCCGCGCTGGACAATGAAGCCGCGCGCATGGGCCTGTCGGTGGGCGACGAGCGTGTGCGCGAGCAGGTGCTGGCCGCCCCCGCCTTTCAGGGCATCGACGGCAAGTTTGACCGGGCCGCCTACCAAGGCGTGCTGCGCAACCGCGGCCTCTCGGTAGACGAGTTTGAAACCGGTATCCGCAAAGACACCGCCCGCACCATTCTGCAGGGGGCCGTGATCGGCGGCGTGCCCGCGCCGCAGGTGCAGATCGACACGCTGCTGGCCTACTTTGGCGAGCGCCGCAGCTTCCGCTGGGCCACCTTCGGCCCCGAGCAGTTGGCCGAGCCGCTGCCCGAGCCCTCCGAGGAGGAACTGAAGACCTACTATCAGGCCAACACGCCCGATTTCACCCTGCCGCAGATGAAGCGCATCACCTACGCATGGGTTGCGCCCGAGATGTTGGTGGACAGCGTCGAGATTGATGAAGACTCCGCCCGCAAGCTCTACGAAAGCAAGGCCTCGGACTATCAGCAGCCCGAGCGCCGCCTGATCGAACGGCTTATCTTCCCATCCGACGAAGCGGCGGCTGAGGCGAAGGCCGCGCTTGAGGATGGTTCGGCCACCTTCCAATCTCTCGTCGAGGGCCGCGGCCTGACGCTGGAAGATGTCGACCTTGGCGAGTTGACCCGCGCCGAGCTGCCCGAAGAGGCCGGAGAGGCGCTCTTTGCGTTGGAAGAACCGGGCGTTGCCGGCCCCTTCACCACCGATCTCGGCCCCGCGCTCTTCCGCATGAACGGCATCCTCGCCGCCGTCGATGTGCCCTTCGAAGAGGCTCGCGCTGACCTCACCCTTGAGCTGGCACAAGAACGCGCCCGCCGGGTGATTTCCGATATGGAAGTGGAGGTCGAAGACCGCCTCGCAGAGGGCGCCACCCTTGAAGAGCTCGCCGACGAGACCGATCTTGTTGTCGCCACCATCGACTGGTGGGATGCCTCCGGCGAAGCCATCGCCAGCTACGACGCCTTCCGCGACGCCGCCCTCACACTGACCAAAGACGACTTTCCCACGGTGATCCGGCTGGAAGACGGCGGCATCTTCGCCATGCGCCTCGATGAAACCCTTGAGCCACGCCTGCAAGAGCTGGAGGCGGTGCGCGGCAAGGTGCTCGCTGGCTGGGAAGCTCAGGAAACCGAAAAGCGCCTGCGCGTTCAGGCCGCCGAGCTTCAGGCACAGGTCGAAGCCGGTGCGCCGCTCACCTCCTCCGACGCCCCCGTTGACGAGGCCGAGGCGCTCACCCGCGACGGCTTCATCGACGGCACGCCCCCCGCGCTCGTCACCACCGCGTTCGAGCTTGATGAGGGCGGCCTCGGCATCATCGAGGGCTTCGGCAATGTCTACCTGCTGCAGCTGAACAAGATCGCCGCGCCCGACCCCGAGAACGAGCGCATCGCCCTTCTGTCGCAACTCCTTGGCCAGCAGGCCACCCAGTCGATCTCGGTCGATCTCTACTCGCTTTTTGCCGAGGCGCTCGCCCGCGATGCAGGCGTTGAGATCGACAACAGCGCACTCGCGCAGGTCCACGCCCAGATTGCCACGCAGTAGGCCCCATGAGTACGATCGAACCCAGCTTTGAGGATTTCGCACGCGGCTACGATGCGGGCGAAAATCAGGTAGTCTTCACCCGGCTTGCCGCCGATCTGGACACGCCCGTATCCCTGATGCTCAAGCTCGCCGGAGCCCGCGAAGACAGCTTCATGCTGGAGTCCGTGACCGGCGGCGAAGTGCGCGGGCGCTACTCCATCATCGGCCTCAAGCCCGACCTGATCTGGCAGTGCCACGGCGAGACTGCGCGCATCAACCGGCAGGCCCGCTTCGACCCTGAAAGCTGGGAGACCGAGCAGGCCGCCCCGCTCGACAGCCTCCGCGCCCTGCTGGCCGAATGCCGTATCACCCTGCCTGCCGACCTGCCGTCGGCGGCGGCGGGCCTCTTCGGCTACCTCGGCTATGATATGATCCGGCTGGTGGAGCACCTGCCCGATGTGCCCGAAGACACCCTCGGCCTGCCCGACGCGGTGATGATGCGCCCAACCGTGGTGGCCGTCCTCGACGGGGTGAAAGGCGAGGTTACGCTGGTTTCTCCCGCTTTCACCGCCTCCGGCCTTTCAGCCCGCGCTGCCTATGCCCAGGCCGCCGAACGGGTGATGGATGCCCTGCGCGACCTTGATCGCGGCCTATCGGGTGAAAGCCGCGAGCTTGAAGCGGCGCATGAAACACCCGAGCCGGTCTCGAACTTCACCCACGAGGGCTACAAGGCCGCCGTCGAGAAGGCGAAAGACTACATCCGCGCGGGCGACATCTTTCAGGTCGTGCCCTCGCAACGCTGGTCGCAGCGCTTCGCCCTGCCCCCCTTCGCGCTCTACCGCAGCCTGCGCCGCACCAACCCCTCGCCCTTCATGTTCTTCTTCAACTTCGGCGGTTTTCAGGTCATCGGCGCCTCGCCCGAAATCCTCGTGCGGCTGCGCGAGGGCGAAGTCACCGTGCGCCCCATCGCGGGCACCCGCAAGCGCGGTGCCAATGAAGAGGAAGACCGCGCACTTGAGACCGACCTGCTCTCGGACGAGAAAGAACTGGCCGAGCACCTCATGCTGCTCGACCTGGGCCGCAACGACGTGGGCCGCGTCGCCCGTATCGGCACCGTGCGCCCGACCGAAGAGTTCATCGTCGAGCGTTACTCCCACGTCATGCACATCGTCTCCAACGTTGTGGGCGAGATCAACGACGGCGAAGATGCCCTCTCCGCCCTCCTCGCCGGCCTGCCTGCGGGCACCGTCTCTGGTGCGCCCAAGGTGCGCGCCATGGAAATCATCGACGAGCTGGAGCCCGAAAAGCGTGGCGTCTACGGCGGCGGCGTGGGCTATTTCTCCGCCGATGGCGACATGGATATGTGCATCGCCCTGCGTACTGCCGTGCTGAAGGACGAAACCCTCTACATCCAGGCCGGTGGCGGCGTGGTGTTCGACAGTGACCCCGAAGCCGAGTTCATGGAAACCGTGAACAAGAGCAAGGCAATCAAGGCCGCCGCCGACGACGCTGCAAGGTTCACCCGCCGCGGCAACGCATAGCCGCGGGGCTCTCCTACCCTGCGATCAACCCGTAGGGTGGGCAATCTGCCCACCACCCCGCAGCCCTATTTCATCAAAACCGCCGAGACCGGAGCCAGCGCCACGCTCTGCCCCTTGGTTCCGGCAGCCCAGTCCAGCAGGCTTGTCACCGTCTGGCTGAAGCTGTGGCCCATAACCACAACTTCGCCCTGCTGACCGGCCCGAAACGCCGCGCGGTCCAGTGTCCGGCCAATGGCGCCCGCGTTCTCGCCCGCGCCATCCAGCTGTTTCCAAACCAGCGTTGACGGCAGCCCCGCATTTTCCGCGCCGCGTTGCGCCGAGTTCAGCCCGCTGTCGAAAAAGACCAACCCGTGTCCGGTGTCCCCCGCAATCGCCAGCAGCTGACGGGTCAGCGCCGGGTTGCGGGTCACCCCTTCTTCGCCGGTTGCGAGCAAGCCCGCCGCGCCGGGGAAGCGCCCGAAATAGCTTTGCAGCGTGGTTTCCATATCCTGCGGCGTGGCGCCCTGCGGCAGCCCCGTGGGCAGAATCAACACCTCGAAACCCGCATCCCGGTAGCCCTGCGCAGCCTCAGCCGCGCCGGGATCGGTCGGGTCCACCGCGAATGTGATCGGGAAGCCGATCGCTTTCAGCGCCTCCCGGTCCAGCCCCTGATCGCCAACGTCATAGAGGATCACCGAGACCAGCGGCTTCGCCTCAGGGTTCTCAAATGGCGCGGCATTGGCCGCCAATGCCGAAAGTTCTGCAGCAGCCCCCGCGCCGCCCTCCTCGGCCTCCACTCCGGTTTCAGCCTCGGCTGAAGCCTCATCACCAATCGACGGCAGCCGGGAGCCGGGCTTGTTCCGCTCGGTCAGCGGCACGACCCGCTTGCCAAACCCACCGCCGCTCTCGCCCTGCGTCACGATCCGGCGCGGCAATCCGCCCGAGGTGCCTGTGCGGGGCTCCCGCTCGGTGATTGGCACGGTGGCAGGCGGCTCCGAAGGCTCTGCCGGAAGCTCGGTTTCCCGGCTCGCCTCCGTCCGGTCGGCTGCGGGGGCATTCGGGGTTTCGGCGGCCACGGCCGGGCTCTCGCGCTCCGGCTGGGTTGGTGCCGGCGCGTCGCTTGCCGCCTCCGATGCCACCGGCACAGCCGGGGCTTCAGAGACCGGCGCTTCAGCCTCCGGCGTCGGCTGGGCCGCTGTCTCCGGCTCGACGTCGATGATTTCCACCGTTCCCGGCGCTGGCTCAGCCTGAGCTACTTCGATCGACTCGTCAGCCCCGGGCTCTGTGCCCGCAACTTGCTCGCCGCGCGCAGGCTCCACCGTATCCGCAGGGGCCGCATCGGCGGTGGCGGGCACGGGCGCGGTGCCGGTCACAACCTCCGCTGCCTCAGGCGCCTCAGCCACTTCGGCCTCGCCGGCCCGCACCGCAGCCTCGCTGCCAGTTACGGCCACCACGTCGCTGCCACCCGTCGCGGGGGCCACAGCCACCGAAGCCGGTGCAGCCGCAGAATCGCCGCCGCTCGTGGCCCGCACCGGCGCGGTGCGCTCGGGGGCCTCGCTGCGCGCCACCTCAACAGCGGCCACGGGGGCAGACGCCGCATCACCCTCGGCGGCAACCACGGCTTCACTGTCACTGGCCGGGGCGGCCACATCTTCGGCAGCAACCGCCTCTGGCGTGCTGCGCGGCAAGTCGGCGACGGTTTCCGCATCCGCCTGCCCATCATCCGACCCGGGGCGCACGGCTGCGTCGCTGCTCTCTTCCGCCTCTGCCTCCCCCGGTGCCGCAGCCACCTCAGCCGCATCATCCGCGGGGTCCGGCTGCACGGGGGCCTCTGCCACCTCCGGTGCACCAGTGGCCTCCGGTGCCGCGGGCTGTCCAGCCACATCCGGCGTCTCTGTTCCGGCGACTGTGCTATCCGAGCCTCCGATCACCGGGGCGCTGTCATCGACGACGGGCGCGGCAGGGGCGGCAACGGCTTCGGTGGATGTCTCGGGAACGGCGGGCGGCGCTGTATCCGGCGCAGGAGCCTCAGCCACCTGCGCACCGGGCTGCACGGGCACCTCGGGCGCAACCGGGCTCGCCTCCGCCTCCGGCGCTTCGGGCTGGCTGTCTTCTCCGGCGCGGGCAAACTCCGATCCGGGCGGAGGCGAAAGCTCGCTTTCCACCTCGGCATCCGCAACCTCTGCAGGCGCCTGCTCCGGCGCTTCGGGGGCTGCATCGGCCTGCGGGGCTTCCAGCCCGCCAGCACGCTCCGGCACGTCCCCGGCAACATCTTCCTTCGGCAATGGCGTCATCACCGACGCCCCACCCAAAACCACAACGCTCGCCAGAGCGCCCCATGCAACACCCGACAGGAGTCCCTTGCCCATATGCCCGACCTTTCGCCTGTTATCGCAAAGAGCGCCCGATTTTCGAACACTCCCCGCATGTTACGCCCCTCCGCACGGTTGGCCAGGGATGGGCTTGACCATGGCGGCGGGCTACGGGCAAGTATAGCGCCAACCGCGCGGCGGATCACCCCCCTTGCGCACTCTCTTCTCCCGAGGGCCAAATGCTGCTCCTGATCGACAACTACGACAGCTTCACCTACAACCTCGTCCACTATCTGGGCGAGCTTGGCGCCGATGTGCAGGTGAAGCGGAACGACGCGCTCGACACCCAAGAAGCGATGGCGCTGAATCCCGCCGCCATCCTGCTCTCCCCCGGCCCCTGCACCCCCAACGAAGCCGGCATCTGCCTCGATCTGGTGCATGCGGCAGCCGATGCGCGGATCCCGCTGATGGGCGTCTGCCTCGGCCACCAATCCATCGGGCAGGCCTTCGGCGGCAAGGTGGTGCGTGCGGGCGAGATCGTGCACGGCAAGCTCGGCGCGATCCGCCACACCGGCAAGGGCGTGTTCGCCGGCCTGCCCCAGGGCGAGCTGAAGGCCACGCGCTACCACTCGCTAATCGTCGAGCGCGAGAGCCTGCCCGATTGCCTTGAGGTGACCGCCGAACTGGAGGACGGCACCATCATGGGCCTGCGCCACCGCGAGCTGCCCATCGAGGGCGTCCAGTTTCACCCCGAGAGCATCCGCTCCGAGCACGGCCACGCCATGCTGCAAAACTTCCTCAACATGGCAGCAGAGCCCGCATGAGCGACATCATCCGCCCCCTGATCGGCACCGCCGCCGAACGCGCCCTCAACCGCACCGAAGCCGAAGCCGCCTTCTCTGCCCTCTTTGAGGGAGAGGCCACCCCCAGCCAGATCGGCGGCTTCCTCATGGCCCTGCGCGTGCGCGGCGAAACGGTGGATGAAATCGCCGCCGCCGCCACCGCCATGCGTGCCCGCTGCAAACCGGTGACCGCACCGGCAGGCGCAATGGACATCGTCGGCACCGGCGGTGATGGCAAAGGCACGCTCAACATCTCAACCGCCACCGCCTTCGTGGTGGCTGGCGCGGGCGTCGTGGTGGCCAAGCACGGCAATCGCAACCTGTCGTCCAAATCCGGCGCGGCGGATGCGCTTGGGCAAATGGGCGTTGAGGTGATGGTCGGGCCGGAGGTGGTCAACAAGGCCATCGCAGAGGCGGGCATCGGCTTTATGATGGCCCCGATGCACCACCCCGCCATGGCCCACGTTGGCCCCACCCGCGCCGAGCTGGGCACGCGCACGGTGTTCAACATCCTCGGCCCGCTCACCAACCCGGCCTCGGTGAAGCGCCAGCTCACCGGCACCTTCTCGCCCGACTGGCTGAAGCCCATGGCCGAGGTGCTGCGCAATCTCGGGAGCGAGGCCGCCTGGATCGTCCATGGCGGCGACGGAACGGATGAGCTTTCCATCGCCGCGGCTTCCCAGGTCGCCGCGCTCACCGATGGCGAAATCACCGAGTTCGAGGTGCACCCCGAAGAGTTCGGCCTGCCCCAACACCCCTTCGAGGCGATCCTCGGCGGCACGCCGCAGGAAAACGCCACCGCCTTCCGCGCCCTGCTCGAAGGCGAGAAAAGCGCCTATCGCGACGCAGTGCTGCTCAACGCCGCCGCCGCCCTCATGGTCGCGGGCAAGGTCACGAGCAAGGCCGATGGCGTGGCCGCCGCCGCCGAAAGCATCGACAGCGGCAAGGCGCTGGAAAAAGTGCAGACCCTCGCCCGCATCACCTCTGCCAACGCCTGATCCGGGGCAGCTCATCGGCCCTTTCAGGCCCTCTTCGCGGCTGCGATGAGCGGCCGAAGGCCCCGAAGAGCAGCCCCATGCTTGACCCCTGCCGCCGCACCCGCTTTCCTCGCTGGGGGACAGTGGGAGACGGCACATGCTGAAATGGCTCATACGCGGCGGTGGCTGGCTGGTGCTGCTCTGCTTCGCGCTGGGGGCGATCGGCCTCTGGGTCTGGATCTCCGAAGGCGCACGGGGCCGCGAGTTTGCCCGCAGCGGCATCGAAACCTCCGCGCGGGTGGTCGAGCGCGACAGGCGCGTTCGCATCGGCGGCTCAAAGACACCCACCACCGATTACCGGGTGACCGTGACCTACACCTCCGGCACCGCGCCCGATCTGCAGTTTCACCGCGCCACCGAGACCGTCTCGTCAGAGTTCTACTTCTCCGTCAGCGAGGGAGACACGATCACCGTCAAAACCCTGCCCGACCGCCCCGATGAGGTTGAAATCGAGCCCGGCGGCGTGTCGGATAACGCGTTCTGGGCCGGCATCGCGGGCGCCGTCTTCACCGCGGCTGGCCTGCTTGCGGCGCTGCTCTTTGCCAAAACCGGCTCCGCCGCGCGTGCCCTGCGCCGCCACGGCACCCGCACCAATGCCCGCATCCTCGCGCTGCGGCCCGTTGGCAACCGCACGGCCCTCACCGTCGCCTTCACCGACGCCACCGGACAGGAGCGGCAGGCCGAGATCCCGCCGTCCCCCACCAAACTGGTGATGGGCGCAAAGCCGGGCGACAACATCGCCATCACCTACGCGCCAGAGCGGCCCGGCCATGCGCTGCTCACCGCCACCATCGACTAAATCGCCATTGCCCCGCCCTGCCCCGCGCAATAAGTGTTCGCCATGAGCCAGACCATTCTAGACCGCATCCGTGACTACAAACTCGAAGAGATCGCCGCCGCCAAGGCCGAGCGCTCCGAAGAGGCCATGCTGTCTGCCGCCGCCTCCGCGCCTGCCGTCCGCGGCTTCCGCGATGCGCTGATCGAGCACAGCCGCCATGGCTACGGCCTCATTGCCGAAGTCAAAAAGGCCAGCCCCTCCAAGGGGTTGATCCGCGAAGATTTTGATCCCCCCTCGCTGGCGCAGGCCTATGAGGCCGGAGGGGCGGCCTGCCTTTCCGTGCTCACCGATGGCCCCAGCTTTCAGGGCGCACCCGAGTTTCTGACTGCCGCCCGCGAGGCCACGGAGCTGCCCGCGCTGCGCAAGGATTTCATGTTCGACACCTATCAGGTGCTCGAAGCCCGCGCCTGGGGGGCCGATTGCATCCTCATCATCATGGCCGCCGTCGATGACGCCTTGGCCCATGATCTGGAGCAGGCCGCCACCGAGCAGGGCATGGATGTGCTGGTCGAGGTCCATAACGAGGAGGAGCTTGAGCGCGCCATGCAGCTCGAAAGCCGCCTCCTTGGCATCAACAACCGCAACCTGCACACTTTCGAGACCACGCTTGATACCACAAAGCGCCTTGCCCGGCTTGCCGAGGCGAACCGGCTGCTGATCTCCGAAAGCGGCCTTTCCACGCCCGACGACCTCGCCGAACTGGCGCAATACGGCACCCGCTGCTTCCTGATCGGCGAGAGCCTGATGCGTGCCGATGACGTGGCCGCAGCCACCCGCGCACTGCTGGCCGACACCACGAGGGGCTGACAGATGGCGCTCACCCATTTCGATGCCGAAGGCCGGGCCCATATGGTCGATGTCTCCGACAAGGCGGTGACATCCCGGGTCGCCGTGGCCGAGGGCTGGGTAAAGATGGCACCGGAAACTCTTGAAATCGTTCAGCAAGGCAGCGCCAAAAAGGGCGATGTTCTGGGCGTGGCCCGGCTGGCCGGCATCATGGCCGCCAAGCGCACGCCCGACCTTATCCCGCTTTGCCACCCACTGCCGATCACCAAGGTCGCCGTTGAGCTGGAGGCCGATCCCGAGTTGCCCGGCATCCGCATCGCCGCCACCGTCAAGACCACCGGCCAAACCGGGGTGGAGATGGAAGCGCTCACCGCCGCGTCGGTGGCCGGGCTGACCGTCTATGACATGCTGAAGGCCGTCGATAAGGCGATGGAAATCGGCGGCGTTCGGGTGCTCCTGAAGGACGGCGGCAAATCGGGCCGCTACCAGGCCTCTTGATCTCGGTCGAAGAGGCCCTCGCGCGGATCTTCGCGCTCGTCACGCCCCTGCCGTCCGAGCCTGTGCCCCTTCGTGCCGCCGCAGGCCGCGTGCTTGCGGCCCCCGTCATTGCCCCGCGCGACCAGCCACCTTTCTCCGCCTCCGCGATGGATGGCTACGCCGTGCAGGGCCCGGTTTCGCCCGGCCAAAGCTTCACCGTTGTCGGTGAAAGCGCCGCCGGTCGCGCCTCGGGCCTGTCGGTCGCTCCGGGGCAAGCCGTGCGCATCTTCACCGGAGCGCCCCTGCCGGACGGGGCGGATCGCGTGATCATTCAGGAAGACACCACCCGCGACGGCACCACCATCACCCTGTCCGACAAGCTGGATGAAGCCACCCACGTCCGCCCCGCAGGCGGCGACTTCAAGGTGGGTGACAGGTTGGAGCCGGGCCGCCTCCTGACCCCAAACGCACTGGCGCTGGCTGCCGCGATGGGGGCCGCCACCGTCACCTGCACCCGCAAGCCCATCGTCGCGCTGATGGCCACGGGCGATGAGCTGGTGATGCCCGGCGAGGCCCCCGGCCCGGATCAGATCGTGGCCTCCAACAGCTTCGCCCTCGCCGCCCTGTTCGAGGCCGAGGGCGCCGAATCCCGCCTTCTTCCCATCGCCCGCGACACGCGCGAAAGCCTGACCGCAGCCTTCAACCTCGCCCGCGGTGCCGATCTGGTGGTCACAACCGGCGGCGCCTCGGTGGGCGACCATGACCTCGTCGGCGAAGTCGCCGCAGAATTCGGGATGGACCGTGCCTTCTACAAGGTCGCCATGCGCCCCGGAAAACCGCTGATGGCGGGCCGGGTGCTCGATATGGCGATGGTCGGCCTGCCCGGAAACCCCGTAAGTTCAATCGTCTGCGGCCATATTTTCATCCGCCCGATGATCCGCAAGATGCTGGGGCTTGGCGAGGCACCGGCCCCGCGCCGCAGCCTGCCGCTCAATGCGCCCCTGCCTGCCAATGGCCCGCGCGCCCACTACATGCGTGGCGTGATTTCCGAAGGCTCCATTTCGGCCTTCGAGCGGCAGGATTCCAGCCTGCTCAGCCTGCTCGACAGCGCCAATGCCCTCCTCCTCCGCCCGCCGAATGATGGCCCCCGCGCGCCGGGCGAGATGGTCGAGGTGATCGACCTCTGAAGCGCGGCACCCGGTGTCATCCCGTGTCAGGAGGGTTGACACAAAACGTGAACACTGCCAGAACATCTGCAACCGAGGCCGAGCATGGAGAGCCCGATGCTGACCAAGAAGCAGTTGGATTTGCTGAAATTCATTGACGCGCGCCTGCGCCGCGACGGTGTTCCTCCCTCTTTTGACGAGATGAAGGATGCACTCGATCTGCGCTCCAAGTCAGGCATCCATCGCCTGATCACGGCGCTGGAAGAGCGCGGCTTCATCCGGCGGCTCGCACACAAGGCCCGCGCCATCGAAATCGTCAAGCTGCCCGAGGCGCTCGACAGCAAACGCAGCACCGGCTTTCAGCCCCACGTGATCGACGGCAACCGCCCCGATGCCGCCCCACCCCCCGGCGCCATGCCGGTTGAGGCGGCAGCGATGGAACTGCCGGTAATGGGCCGCATCGCCGCCGGTGTGCCGATCGAGGCAATATCACAAGTCAGCCACACGGTTGCCGTTCCCGGTGCCATGGTGGGGCGTGGCAAGCACTATGCGCTTGAGGTCAAAGGCGATTCCATGATCGACGCCGGCATCAACAACGGCGATGTGGTGGTGATCCGTGAGACGAACACCGCTGACAACGGCGATATCGTGGTGGCGCTGGTCGAGGATCACGAGGCCACGCTCAAGCGCTTCCGCCGCAATGGCCAGTCTATCGCACTGGAGGCCGCCAACCCGGCCTATGAAACCCGCGTTTTCCGCGATGATCAGGTGAAGGTGCAGGGCCGTCTTGTCGGTCTGATCCGCATCTACTGAGACGCACGGTCATCCTCGGGCCTGACCCGAGGATCTCCTGCAAGCGAAACCCGCCGCCCCGCCCTACGGGCTCCACGGGCGGCGCCCGGCCACCTCTGCGGCGGTCACGAGCCGCCCGTCCTCCATCACCGCCAAAGCACCTGTGCGCCGCATCCGGGCAGGGCTCCACAGGTCACAAGCGCCCTGCGCCGCCGGTTTGGGCTCCACGCTGACAATCAGCAGCCCCTCCGCACAAAGCCCCGAGGCTTTCGCCGCCGCGCCACGGCCCGAAACATGGGTCACCGGCAGCCCGGCGACCTCAAACCGCAGCACCCCCGCGTCAGCCGCCCCCATCCGCGCTGCCGCCTGCACCTGCGTTGCACCGTCCCCGTCATTCTCCAGCCAGACCTCGGCGGTAAAGCTCTCTCCCCTGTCCTTTGAAAGCGCCCGCCCGTCTGGCCCCATGACGCCCACCAAGCCGCCCCGGTCCGAAACCAGCAGCACCGGGCGTTCTGCCTGTGTCCAGAGCCAGAGCGAGGCCGCAACGCCCGCCAGCCCCAGCCAGCGCCCGCCGCCGCGCCAAAGCACCAGCCACAGAGCCCCCAGCGCCAGCAGTGGCAGCACCCAGGGCCCCGGCCCCACCACATGCGTTACTGCGCCCTCCAGCCCAGCCACCCATGCCGCAACCCCGAGGATCCACGCGCAGCCCCAGCCCATGATGTTCAGCGGCAGCCAGCTCAGGCCCAGCGGCGCCAGCACCCCCGCCACCAGCGCCCATGGCATCACCCAAAGCCCCATCACCGGCACCGAGGCGAGGTTGGCGATCAACCCGTAATCCGCGATCCGGTTGAAATGCGCGGCGGCAAAAGGAGCCGTCGCCGCGCCCGCCACCGAAGAAGAGATCACCAACGCCGCCGCGCCCTTCAGCACCGCAGGCCAGCGCGCGCCGAAGCCGCCTGCCTCGCGCACCGCGCCAAACACCGCCACCAATGCCGTCGTCGCCGCAAAAGACATCTGGAACCCCGGCGAAAGCAGCGCCTCCGGGCGACGCACCAACACGATCATCGCCGCCAGCGCCACCGCCCTGAGCGATATCGCCCGCCGCCCGATCAGCACCGCCCCCAGCATCACCGCCACCATGATGAAGGCCCGCTCGGTGGCGATGTTGCCGCCCGAAAGCCCGAGGTATCCCGCGCCCGCCACCAGCGCCACCACCGCCGCCGCCTTGCGGGTGTCAAACCGCAGGGCGATCCATGGCAGCAACGCCAGGGCGGCGCGGATCGCGGCAAAGATCGTGCCGGTCAGAAGCCCCATGTGCAGGCCCGATATCGCCAGCAGATGCGCAAGGTTCGAGGCGCGCAGGTTGTCCAGCGTGCCCTGTGACACCGCCGAGCGATCCCCGGTCAGCAGCGCCGCCGCAAAGGCCCCCGGCTGGCCCGCAAGGCGCTCGCGGATCGCCGCCGAAAGCGCCACCCGCGCGCGAAACAGCGCCAGCCCGGCATGCCCCTCATCAGCCGGGGCCAGCGCAAACACCGGCGTCCGCGTATAGCCCACCGCACCGATCCGGTCGAACCAGGCTTGCCGGCGAAAGTCGTAGCCCCCCGGTTCCACCGGCCCCGGCGGGGGCGAGAGGTTGGCTGTCAGCATCACCTGCAGCCCCGGCTCCGGCGCCACCCAGCGCTGATCCCCGTGGAGAGACACCCGCACCCGCGCCGGAAGCCTTGCCGGGGCCATATCGCCCAGCCGCACTTGGTCGAGCGTCAGTCGCACAGCGTCGGATTGTGAGCGGTCAATGTCGATGATCCGCCCTTCCACCGGCCCGTAGTAGCGAAATTCCAGCACCGGTGCGGCCACCATCGCCGTGCGCAACCATCCCAGCGCCCCGCCGCAAAGCACCAGCGCGAGCGCCAGAAAGAGCGGCCCGGCCATCTCGCCCGCCAACCGCGCAAGGATCAGCGCGGCAAAAGCCGCAGCTACAGCAACAGAGATTTGCCCCCCCGTCGGCTCACTCAGCAGCGAGAAATAGCAGCCAATCCCCAGCCCGAGGCAAACCGGAGACCACAGCAGCAGGTGCCCCCTTTGGGCGAGGAACGGCAGGGCCAGCCTCCCCAAAAGTGGTGGCCTTGCCCTGCCTGAGCCGATTGCATACACGTCTCCCAACAGAGACAAATTATCCTTTACAAAAGGTTAACGCGCCCCATGCCCTCGGACATGCCATCTCAGGTCGTCACCCGCATCGCCCCCTCGCCCACCGGTTACATGCATATCGGCACCGCACGGACGGGGCTGTTCAACTGGATCTTCGCCCGCAAGATGGGGGGTAAGTTCCTGTTACGCATCGAAGATACAGACCGCGCCCGCTCCACCCCCGAGGCGACCGATGCCATCTTTCGCGGCATGCGCTGGCTCGGACTCGACTGGGATGATGAGCCAGTAAGCCAGTTTGAGCGGGTCGCGCGCCACGCCGAGGTGGCCCAGCAGATGCTCGAAGCCGGCACCGCTTATAAGTGCTTCGCCACACAGGAAGAAATCGCAGCCTTCCGCGAAGAAGCCAAGGCCGAGGGCCGCTCCACGCTCTACCTCTCCCCCTGGCGCGATGCCGATCCCTCAACCCATCCCGATGCCCCCTTCGTCATCCGTCTGAAGGCCCCGCGCGAAGGCGCGACGGTGATTGAAGATGTCGTGCAGGGCAACGTGACCTTCAAGAACTCCACGCTGGATGACATGATCCTCCTGCGCTCGGATGGCACGCCCACCTACATGCTCGCCGTGGTGGTGGATGATCACGACATGGGCGTCACCCATGTGATCCGGGGCGACGACCACCTCAACAACGCGGCGCGCCAGTGCCACATCTACACCGCCATGGGCTGGCCTCTGCCGGTCTACGCCCACCTGCCGCTGATCCTCGGGCCAGACGGCAAGAAGCTCTCCAAGCGGCACGGGGCGACCGGCGTGGAAGAGTATCAGAAGATGGGCTACCCGGCCCCGGCGATGCGCAACTACCTCGCCCGCCTCGGCTGGAGCCACGGCGATGACGAGTTTTTCTCCGATGCGCAGGCCCGCGAGTGGTTTTCGCTGGAAGGTATCAACAAGGCCGCCGCACGTTTCGACTTCAAGAAGCTCGACAATCTGTCCGGCCAGCACATCGCCGCGATGGATGACATGGGCCTGATGGGCGAGATCGAGGCCTACCTCACCGCCATCGACGCGCAGGAACTTACCGAAACCCAAAAGGACGGGCTGCTGCGGGCCATGTATTGCCTCAAAGGGTCAGCCCGAACGCTTCCGCAACTGCTCGAAAAAGCGGCTTTCGTTCTGGGCGAAAGGCCCTTTGTGCCCGATGAAAAGGCAGCGAAGAACCTCGATACGGTATCCCGTGGTATGCTGAACGAATTGACGCCGCACCTGCAAAGTGTTAGCTGGAACCGCGAAGCGCTGGAGGCTACTCTGGGTGAATTCGCAGAGAGTAAGAACAGCAAGTTCGGACAGCTTGCAGGGCCACTCCGCGCAGCGCTTTCCGGCCGCGCGGCCACCCCGAGTGTGTTTGACATGATGCTGGTGATCGGCCGTTCCGAAACTTTGGCACGGCTGCAAGACGCGGCGACTTGAGATCGGTTTACCCAACCCTAACTCTGTCGCCGGTATGAGAGGAACAAACTCCCGCACCGGCCTTTGTAACAAGGGCCCTACGTGCGCGTGACCACTGAAAGGGACGTTCATGGCAGAGACCTCCAAGACGGCGACACTGACGTTCGACAACAAGTCGATCGAGCTACCGATCCACTCGCCCACCGCCGGTCCGGATGTGATCGACATCCGCAAACTCTACGGCCAGGGAGATGTGTTCACCTACGACCCGGGCTTCACCTCCACCGCCGCTTGCGAAAGCACGATCACCTTCATCGACGGCGAAAAGGGCGAATTGCTGCACCGCGGCTATCCGATCGACCAGCTCGCCTCCAAATCGCATTACCTTGAGGTCTGCTACCTGCTGCTCTACGGCGAACTGCCCTCCGCCGAGCAGCTCGAAACCTTCGAAACCACGATCACCCATCACACCATGCTGCACGAGCAGATGCAGTATTTCTTCCGTGGTTTCCGGCGTGACGCGCACCCGATGGCGATCATGGTTGGCGTAGTCGGCGCAATGGCCGCCTTCTACCACGACAGCACCGACATCTCCGATCCGCACCAGCGCGAGGTCGCCTCGCACCGGCTGATCGCCAAGATGCCCACCATCGCCGCATGGGCCTACAAATATTCCATCGGTCAGCCCTTCGTCTATCCGCGCAACGATCTGACCTATGCAGAGAACTTCCTGCACATGTGCTTCGCGGTGCCTGCCGAAGAGTATAAGGTAGACCCGATCCTGTCGCGCGCGATGGACCGGATCTTCACCCTCCACGCCGACCACGAGCAAAACGCCTCCACCTCCACGGTGCGGCTGGCCTCGTCCTCGGGCGCCAACCCCTTTGCCTGCATCGCCGCCGGCATCGCCTGCCTCTGGGGTCCGGCCCACGGCGGCGCGAACCAGGCTTGCCTGGAGATGCTCAAGGAAATCGGCTCGCCCGAAAACATCCCCGAGTACATCGCCCGCGCCAAAGACAAGGAAGACCCGTTCCGCCTCATGGGCTTTGGCCACCGCGTCTACAAAAACTTCGATCCCCGCGCGACGGTGATGAAGCAATCCGCCGACGAGGTGCTCGACCTGCTGGGCGTCGAGAACAACCCGATCCTGGCCACCGCCAAGGAGCTGGAAAAGCAGGCGCTCGACGATCCCTATTTCGCCGAGAAAAAGCTGTTCCCGAACGTCGACTTCTATTCCGGCATCATCCTCGAGGCGATGGGCTTCCCCACCTCGATGTTCACGCCGATCTTCGCACTCTCGCGCACCGTCGGCTGGGTCAGCCAGTGGAAAGAGCAGCTCGGTGATCCGACCATGCGCATCGGTCGCCCGCGCCAGCTCTACACCGGGGCCCCCTGCCGCGATTACGTCGAGGTCGAAAAGCGCTAACGCCAGCGCCTCCTACAGAACAGAAAAGGGCCGCCACGTGCGGCCCTTGTCATTGGGTCTCGGCGCACAGCCGGTTGTTACCCAACTGGAAACAATGGATTTCCAAACTTCCAACTCCGTAGACTCACCCCCTTCACCTGTTAACCTAAGGTCATGGGTTTCGCCGGATTCGGCGGATATTACTGGGGGAAATGG
This sequence comes from Oceanicola sp. D3, assembly GCF_006351965.1. Classification (NCBI taxonomy): domain Bacteria; kingdom Pseudomonadati; phylum Pseudomonadota; class Alphaproteobacteria; order Rhodobacterales; family Roseobacteraceae; genus Oceanicola; species Oceanicola sp. D3. The sequence continues at coordinate 1,714,383 of NZ_CP040932.1, read as the reverse complement.
TGATGTGGATTTACATCCTACCAGCACTGCTGGGCTTCGGCCTTATCGCAGCGTTGATCAACGACGATGACGACAACAGCAACGATACGGGCGAGCCTGAGCCGAATCCCAACGAGGGAACGGACGGCCCCGATGACGTGACGCTCACCGACGGCGCCGATATCTTTGACGCGCTCGGCGGCAACGACCGGGTCGATGGCGGCGACGGGTTTGACAATCTCTCCGGCGGTGACGGCAACGACATCCTGATCGGCGGCAACGGGCAAGATACCCTGAACGGCAATGCCGGAAACGACCTCCTGCAGGGCGGCGACTGGAACGATACGCTGGATGGCGGAGAAGGCGACGACACCCTCGAAGGCAACAACGGGGCCGACACCCTGCTGGGTGGCGACGGCGCCGATAGCCTGAGCGGCGGCCTCGGCGGCGACTTCCTCAATGGCGGCGCGGGCTTTGACACCCTGCTCGGCGGCGAAGGCGACGACGAGCTTTATGGCGGCGAGGGCAAGGATTCGCTCGAAGGCGGCGTTGGGGCCGACTATCTCGACGGCGGCGTTTGGGACGATACCCTCGACGGCGGCCCGGGCCAGGATACCCTCATCGGCGGCGGCGGGCAGGATACCCTGCTTGGCGGCGATGGCCCCGACATGATCGACGGCGGCGACTGGCACGACACCATTGATGGTGGCGCGGGCTTTGACACCATCCTCGGCGGTGCTGGCAATGACATCATCACCGGCGGCCTCGGCAAGGATGAGATCGACGGTGGCTTGGGCGATGATACCATCTCCGGCGGCATCTGGGATGACACCATCTCCGGTGGCGATGGGTCCGATACCATCACCGGCGACGAAGGCAACGATGTGATCGACGGCGGCACAGGCGCCGACACCATCGACGGCGGCAGCGGTGCCGATATCGTCACCGGCGGCGCGGGCAACGACATGCTCGAAGGCGGCGAGAACACCGACCTGCTGTTCGACACCGAGGGCAACAACACCCTCTCGGGCGGCGACGGCAACGATGTGCTCTTCTCCGAGGCCGGCATGGTCACCACCCTGCCCTCCGCCAGCAATGTCGACACCCGCGACGCGCTGGTTGACGGTCTGGTCGACGGGCTCATCACCTCCGGCGGCAACGGTCTGGCCGATACGCTGGATGGCGGCGAAGGCGATGACACGCTCTTCATCGGCGAAAACGACGTCGCCACCGGCGGCGCCGGGGACGACAGCTTCATGGTTGGCGACTGGCAGGACGGCGCGGCAGAGATCGCCGATTTCGACCCGTCAGACGATGAGATCGTGGTGCATTACGATGCCGACGCAGCCGCCGCGCCCACGGTGACCACCGCACTCACGGCAACCGGTGGCACCGTCTCGCTCGACGGCACGGTGATCGCCACCGTCACCTCCCCCGGCCTCACCCAGGCCGAGCTGGATGCAGCGGTGTCTCTCGTCGCCGTCTGACCCTAAGCAATTCGGACCGCCCCGCAGAGGGCGGTCTGTTACCGGTACATCACATCGCTCTGCTGCAGTCATCTTGAGGTTGGAGACGACCAAGAATTGACCGATTGCAACCGGTACGCGAAGAGACAGCGGCACTCTTTTCTTAATTCCGGGAAAGCCCTAGCATCGCGTCATGTTGAAATATATCCGCGCGCTTGCACCCGCTCTTCTCAGTCTCACCCTCTCTGCGGCTCCTTCAAGCGCGCAAGATGGCCCCCCCGTGGATGCTACATTCCAGCACCACATCGTAACCACAAATACCTTCACGCCCCGAGGCATCCTGCGAGACGTACCAGTGGGAATCTTCTATGGCAGGTTGTTCAAATCCGGCAACAACACGGCGTTATGCGGTGCCTTCTCCAGCCCAGCATTTCACGAAAGGCGCAACAAAATCTATCTGCGCGGTAGCAAGGTCTTGTTTGCCGCGCATTCCGTGAATGACCTTCGATTCTTCGAAGATCTGATCTCACGCCAACCTTCTCTTGCCGCGCGTTGGCAAGGCCACGCGCAGGCGCTGCTCAGCGGGCGCAAGCCCGACCTCGCTAGCCTCACAAAGGCCGCTTATGGCTTGCCTACAACGTGCAAGCTCGTCCGCGGAGGCGGCAAGATGGCATGGCGAGACAGCTCCGCACGGACCACCCTGTACTTTCAAATCTCATTGACGCGTTCGGTCCGCCGAAAATACTAGCTCCGTCACCGCCCCTCGTACTTCGCCGGACGCTTCTCCAGAAAGGCAATCACCCCCTCCTGAAAGTCCCGGCTCTTGCCGCAGTCGCCCTGAAACTTCGCCTCCAGCGCCAGCTGGTCGTCCAGCGTATTCTCGAAGCTCGCGCGCATCGCCCGCTTGATCCGGCGGTAGGTATAGGTCGGCCCCTGCGCGAGGTGCTGCGCACGGTTCCACCAGTGGTCGGCAAAGCCCTCATCCGGCACCGCCTCCCAGATCATGCCCCACTCTGCCGCATCCTTCGCGCTGACCGGCTCGGCGAATAGGGCCGCGCCCATCGCACGCGGGAAGCCAACCTGACGCGGCAGCCACCACGTCCCGCCCGCGTCGGGGATCAGGCCGATCCGGGCGAAGGCCTGCAGGAACACGGCGCTTTCGGCGGCGATCACCACATCGGCGGCCAGCGCAAGGTTCGCCCCGGCCCCCGCCGCATGGCCGTTCACCGCCGCGATGGTGGGAACGCGGCACTCGTAGATGGCCTTCAGCATCGGCTCGTATTCGTCGATGAGCATCCGCTCCATGTCGGCCTCGCTTACCGAGGCCCCCTCGCCAAGGTCTTGCCCCGAGCAAAAGGCAGGGCCCGCGCCTGTCATCACCACAACCCGCGCCTCCGCCTCCGCAGCCTTCACGGCATGGAGGATCTCGGCCCGCATCTGGGTGTCGAGGCAGTTCATCTTCTTGGGATTGTTGAGCGTGATCACCGCCACGTGGTCGCGCACGGAATAGCGGATCGCTTCATAAATCATCTGTCGGGCTCCCTGACTTGGTCAGGCACAAGATACTGAACTTCCCGGTTCAGAAAAGCCCAAACGGCACGTCAATCCTGCTCGCCCAAAAGCTCCTTCAACCGGGCTTCCTCGTCAGGTGCCAAGGCATCCGGCCCCCGCCGTGCGTTGCGCTGGCGTTGGGCGGCCACGGCCACCCCGATCCCCGCCAGCAACAGCGCCGGGCCAGCGAGCCACAGCGCAAGGTTCCAGCCGGTGGCAGGCGGGTTCATCAGCACAAAGGGGCCGTAGTTTTCGAGGAAAGCCGCCTTCACCTCTTCATCCGTCGCGCCACCGGCGATCATCTCGCGCACCTGCCTGCGGGCGTCCTTCGCCCAGTCGGCATTGGAAGAGGCGATGGATTCGGCCTGGCATTTCACGCAGCGCAGCTCATGGTCCAGCGCACGGGCGCGCGCCTCCAGCGCCGGGTCGTCCAGCATCTCTGATGGGTCCAGCGCAAGGGCCGGGAGCGCGAGGGCGAAGGCGAAGAGCGCCGCGATGAACCATCTCGCCCGCTTCATTCCGCCGCCACCGCCGCCTTGCCGGGCGCACGCCGCGCGCCCGCCGCCAGCCGAAAGCGCCGGTCGGAGAGTGACAGGAAGCCGCCGAACGCCATCAAAATGGCCCCGCCCCAGATCCAGTTGGCGAAGGGCTTGATATAGGTCCGCAAGGCCCATCCCCCGCCCGCCTGCTCATCGCCCACCGCAAGGTAGATGTCACGCCACAGCCCATTGCGAATGGCCGCTTCCGTCGTCGGCATCGCCTGCACCGGATACACCCGCTTTTCCGGGCGCAGCACCGCAATCTGCTGCCCATCCTGCGAAACGGCCACCGCTGCCATGGTGCTGAAGTAGTTCGGCCCCTGCACCCGCTCGACGCCCTGCAACTCAATGGTGAAACCGGCCACCTCATAGGGCTCGCCGGGCTTGGCCACGCGAATATCCTCCACCTGCCACGCCGTGATGGCGGCCACCCCAAGGATCGTTATCCCAAGGCCCGAATGGGCAACAAACTTGCCCCAGTCGGCGCGCGGCAGCCGGGTAAGCCGCCCCAAGCGGCTGCCAAGGCTCCCACGCCCGGTGCGACTGAGCAGGTCGATGATGCCACCGGCCACAATCCACACCGCAAGCCCAATGCCAACCGGCGCCAACAGGCTCCGCCCGCTCTGCACCGCCCAGACAAGGCCCAGCACCGCCAGCGCCAGCACCGCCGCGGGCCAAACACTGCGCAGCGCCCGCCCCACCTTCGCCCGCTTCCACGGCAGCATCGCGCCCACCGGCAGGATCACCGCCAGCGCCACCATGAAGGGGGTAAAGGCGGTGTCGAAGAAGGGCGCCTGAACGCTCAGCTTCTCGCCCCAGATCAACTCCGCCACCAGCGGCCAGACGGTGCCGACGAACACCAGCAGCGAGGCCACCGAAAGGAGCACATTGTTCAGCACCAACGCCGTCTCGCGGCTCACGGTCGAAAACAGCCCCTTTGCCTCCATCGCCCCGGCCCGCACCGCAAACAGCAGGAAGGCCCCGCCAACGAAAAAGGCGAGGATGGCAAGGATATAAACACCCCGCTCCGGATCATTGGCAAAGGCATGCACCGAGGTGATGACGCCAGAGCGCACGATGAAGGTGCCGATGAGCGAAAAGCCAAAGGCGGTGATCGCCAGCAGGATCGTCCACGCCTTCAGCGCCTCGCGCTTTTCCACCACGATGGCAGAGTGCAACAGCGCGGCGGCAAAGAGCCACGGCATGAAGCTGGCGTTCTCCACCGGATCCCAAAACCAAAAACCGCCCCAGCCCAGCTCGTAATAGGCCCACCAAGAGCCCAGCGCGATGCCGATGGTGAGGAACACCCATGCCGCCAGCGTCCAAGGCCGCACCCAGCGCGCCCATGCGGCATCCACCCGGCCCTCGATCAGCGCTGCAACGGCGAAGGAAAAGGCCATCGAGAGGCCCACGTAGCCGAGGTAGAGAAATGGCGGATGAAAGGCGAGGCCCGGGTCTTGCAGGAGCGGGTTCAAATCCTGCCCGTCCAGCGGCGGATTGCCCAGCCGGGTGAAGGGGTTGGAGGTAAAGAGGATAAAGCCATAAAAGGCCACGCCCACGCTTGCCTGCACCGCCAGAACCCGCGCGCGGAAGGTGTCAGAAAGGTTGCTGCCAAAGACGGCGGCGGCAGCGCCAAAGCCCGCAAGGATCAGCACCCAGAGCAGCATGGAGCCCTCGTGGTTCCCCCAAACGCCGCTGATCTTGTAGATCATCGGCTTGAGCGTGTGCGAGTTGAGGGTGACGAGCCGCACCGAGAAATCCGAGGTGACGAATGCCCATGTGAGTGCCGCAAAGGAGAGGCCCACAAGGACAAATTGCATCACCGCCGCAGGCTCGGCCATGGCCATCCAGCCCGCCCATCGCTTCTGCGCACCGACCAGCGGCACAACGGTTTGCACAACCGCCAGAACGGCGGCGAGGATCAGGGCGAAATGGCCAAGCTCTGCTATCATGAGAGCCCTTGTATGCCATCCGCCCGCCGCCGCCAATTCCCTGCGCCCACCCGTCGCAGGGAGTTGACCGAGGCCACCTCGCCGCAGGCGGTTGCAACCCTCCGCCCGGGGGTGTAGCAACGTGTTATGTTATAACATACGCGAGGATCCCATGCCCGACACCCGCCTCCCCGTCACCGTTCTCTCCGGCTTCCTCGGCGCTGGCAAAACCACCCTGCTCAACGCGGTGCTCTCCAACCGCGAGGGCCTGCGCGTGGCGGTGATCGTCAACGACATGTCCGAGGTGAACATCGACGCCGACCTCATTCGCGACGGCGGCGCCAACCTCTCGCACACCGATGAAACGCTGGTCGAAATGACCAATGGCTGCATCTGCTGCACCCTGCGCGACGACCTGCTCACCGAGGTCCGCCGCCTCGCCGAGATGAACCGCTTCGATTATCTGCTGATCGAAAGCTCCGGCATTTCCGAGCCGCTCCCCGTGGCCACCACCTTCGAGTTCCGCGACGAGGCGGGCGCCAGCCTCTCCGATGTCGCCCGGCTCGATACCATGGTCACAGTGGTCGATGCCGCCAACCTGCTGCGCGACTACGCCAGCCACGATTTCCTGCGCGACCGGGGCGAAAGCCTCGGCCCCGAGGATGAGCGCACCCTTGTCGATCTGCTGGTCGAACAGATCGAGTTTGCCGATGTGGTCGTGCTCAACAAGGTCACCGCCGCCGGAGAAGACGCCCGCCTTGCCGCCCGCCTTATCATCACCTCCCTCAACCCCGATGCGAGGATTATCGAAGCCGACTACGGCCTCGTCGCCCCCTCCGCGATCCTCGGCACCGGGCTCTTTGACTTTGAAACCGCGCACGAGCACCCGCTCTGGGCCAAGGAGCTTTACGGTTTCGCCGACCATGTGCCGGAGACGGAGGAATACGGCGTCAGCGCCTTCACCTACCGCGCCCGCGCGCCCTTCCACCCCGAGAAGATCCATGCCGTGCTCAACGGCCCCCTGCCCGGCGTGATCCGCGCCAAGGGGCATTTCTGGATCGCCACGCGCCCCGACTGGCTGGCCGAGTTCTCCCTCGCCGGAGCGCTGAGCACGGTCAAGCCGATGGGCCGCTGGTGGGCCTCGGTGCCAGAAGAGCGCTGGCCGAACCACCCCGAGGCGCGCCGCTACATCGACCACCACTGGCAGGCGCCCTTCGGCGACCGGCGGCAGGAGCTGGTGTTCATCGGTGCGGGGCTGGATGAGGCCGGTATCACCGCCGCGCTCGATGCCGCCCTCATGCCCATGGCCCACGGCCTCGCAGACGCCTGGTCCACCCTGCCAGATCCCTTCCCCGGCTGGCGCATGGCGGCTCCGGAGGCCGCATGAGGCGGCGCAACGCAAGAAGCAGCCTGCCCCGCACCCGCAGAGGGCGCGGGGCCAGCCCGATGTCGGTCTATGATGGCCTGCCGGTCGAGTTGCGCCGCTGGCTTGCCTCCGCCGCTCTGCCGTGGTGCCCCCGCGCCGTTCACCGCGCGTTCCGCAAGGCGCTGGCGGCGGCGGGCGGCAACCCCGAAGCGGCACTGGCGCGGCTCGATGACATCGAAAGCCGCCTTCTCGCGCGCGACAGGCTCTCCGCCTAGCGCAGCAGCGAAAGCACCAGCACCACCGTGCCCAGCGTGCCGCCCAGCAGAAAGACGAGCGCAACCTGCCCCAGCCCGAAGGCGCGGCGGATTGCTTCCACATGCAGCAGCGTGCCGGTCAGGTAAACGCCGAGCACCCCCAGCAGCATCGGGCTTTCCTCCATCCACGCCGGACGGCCCAAAACATCCTGCGCCACGCGCCAGCCCATCAAGGCCGAGGCCCCCGCCCAGGAGAAGGTCATCGCCAGCGCCAGCGGCGTCGCCTTCTCGCGCCAGAGCCACAGGAAGGTGCCCGCCAGCGTGGCCGCCATCGTGGCCAGCGCCGCGCGGGCCAGATCCTGCGCAGTGACAAGGCCAAAGGGGCGGGCCAGCAGCCCGAGAACTAGCAGAATGGCGGCCAAAAGGCCCAATGCACGTATCATCTTCCCAGCATCTCCTTCAGCGTCGCATCGAGCGCGTCGGCAGCGGCGCGGTTTCGGTCGGTCTCCCGCTGCATCCGTCGGCCCAGCAGAAGCCGCGCCACGGCCCGGCGCAGCCAGTTCATTCGCCGCTCCCCCCGCCGCGCGTGTGGCCCTGCCCCGGCAGGCGCTCGCGGATCAGCGTGGTCAGCTCGATGATGATTTCGGTGTTGCGATGCAGGGCGGCGCGGGTGGTTTCGTCTTTCTTGTGGTCCTTGAAGAGCAGGAAGAAGACGAGCAGCACCCATGGCCCATGTTCCGTGAGCAGGCTGATCCAGACATTCGTGGGCATCAGTGCTTGCGCCCCTCACGCCAGGCCTCCAGCGCCGGGTTGTCACCCGTCTCCTCGGCGACGTCCCCTGCCGCTTCGCCGCCCGCGCCCGAGGCCCCCGCTTCCAGCGCCCTGAGGGCCGCCACATTGGCCTGCACCTGCGGCGCCAACGCCACCGTCGATGCGATCGAGCGCTGAAAGGCCTGCCCCTTCGCCTGATGGCGCGCCCCGAAGTAAAAGCTCACGATGGCCCCCATCAGCCACCACAGCGGCTCCGGCACCAGCGCAATCCCCTGCATCCGCGCCGAAAACCACAGCGGGTCCACCAGCGCGGTGACGAAAAGCCCGATGGTGCCCAGCGCCAGTGCGGGCCGCGGCAAACGGTTGAGCCCATCCATGAAACGGTCAAACCACCCCCGGCGCTCGATCATGAACTCCCGGCCAAACTGCTCCAGCGCCGCGCCCTGATAGGCGGAGGCGCGGGCCGAGGCGTTTTCGGCATTCTCACGAAACACCTCCACCGTCTCGGCAATCCCGTTCCGCCCGCCGCCGAAGAGCGCCGTAAGAACCGCGTTGATCAGCCCCATTTGGCCACCCGCGCACGGTGCTCGGCCTCCGTCAGATGATACTTCGGCGCAATGAACTCCTCTGCCCGCCGTATCCACCCGCCCTTCCCGCCATCACGGCGGCGCGCGTATTTGCGGCTGGAGGGACGGCGGTCGGCAAGGCTGTAGTAGTAGTTGCGCCGGGCGATCCCGTAGGCATCCGCCAAATGGCCCGGCGCCTCTTCAAAGGCAGCGCGGGCGGCAGCCACGGTCTGCGGCCCAATCGCCCCATCCACCGCGCAGCGCTGGCCCATTCGGGCAAGCAGGCGTTGCAGGATCTTCACCGCATTGCCGCCTGCGTTCACATACATGTCGAACACGCTGGCATGCAGCACCGCAGGCAATTCGTCGATGCGGGGGCGCTTGAAGTAATGCTCTATGAAGATCCCGCGCGCCTGCTCGGCGGTGAGGCGTTTGACGTCCCGCACCGTGGTGCGCCCGTCGCCATCAAGGTCCACCCCAAGTCGCCGCAGCGTGCCGATGGTCACCCCAAAATTCGTCGCGCCCCCCGGATCATCGGGGTCGTTCACATAGCCGCCCTCGCGGGCCACGATCTCGCGTGCAATCTCATCGACAGTGGGCATGAATGCCTCCAGGCGTTTCCTCGAACCGCCCAGAAGCATTCCGGATTTGCTTTAAGATTTATGAAGCGCTGCGTGCGCTACGCACCAATGACGAGCCGTCATCCTCGGGCCTGACCCGAGGATCTCTCGTTACATGGCCCTGGGGTCGAGCCCGAGGATGACCGCAAGCGCCTACCCCGCCTTTTCCTCGGCCTGCGCCGCAAGGCTCTCGGCCCTTGCGGCCAGCTCGGCCATGAACTCTTCCACCTCGCGCGGCACCACCGGCACCTCCACGCGGGCCGGTTCGGGGCGCGGCATCGCCTTCATTTCCTCGATGAGCTTTTCCTGCTCCGCCAGCTTCGCTTCCGCCGCAGCCGCCTTTTCCTCAAAGGCTGCGGTGCGGTCGGCCAGCATCAGCCCGGCCATCAGCAGCATCCGCGCTTCTGGCAGCCGCCCGATCTGGCTGACAAGCGCGCTCGCCTCCCGGTCCAGCATCTCCGCCGCGCCGGTGAGATAATGCTCCTCGCCCTCCTGACAGGCCACCTGAAAGGTCCGCCCGCCAACGTTGATTTCAACCTCAGCCATGTGCAGCCTCCCCCACCAGCGGTTCGAGCGCGGCAATCACCGCATCCAGCTCCTCACGATCCTCGGCCTGCTTGGCCTTCAGCGCGGCCTCAGCCTCCTCCAACTCGGCGATCCGCTGCTGCTGGCGCTCTTTCAGCGCCTTCATCGCGTCAATCCGCTCCCTGAGCTGGGTGTTCGCAGTCTGCTCCGCTTCCAGCGCCTGTTTGAGCTGAAGCACCTGTGCTTCAAGGCCCCGCAGCGCAGCCTCGTCTTCTTCGCTCGGCCCACCGGCCTTGGTATCGTAAGCCGCCACTGCCGCGCCGATCCTGTCCATCGCCGCCGTCAAACGCTGTTCCAGCGTCGGTATCTCACTCATTCTGACGTCCCCTGCAGCCTGCGTTGCTGCTCTTTTGTGGTTCACCTCATCAGCGCCCGCAGCGCAGCCCGAATCGAGCCACGCGCACCCGCTGGTGCGAGTGTAGCCAAAGGCAGCACCGATTGCGCCCCCTTTCCCGCCAAGCACTTACCCCCCGGCCTTGATGCTGGCTTGAACTCGGCCCCCAGCCTGCTATCAGAGCGCATCTTTGCCGAACCGAGGGGAATTTTCGTGGACATCGACGCGCTTCGCTCCGCAGATCCGGACCACTGGATGAAAGCCGCCTGCATCCGCACGCTCACGCTGGACGCGGTCGCCGCCGCCAATTCCGGTCACTCCGGCGCCCCGATGGGCATGGCCGACGTCGCCACCGTGCTCTTCGAAAAGCACATGAAGTTTGACGCCTCCGCCCCCAACTGGCCGGACCGTGACCGCTTCATCCTCTCCGCCGGCCACGGCTCGATGCTGGTCTACTCGCTCCTCTACCTCACCGGCGACGCGCAGATCACCCTCGACGAGATCAAGAATTTCCGCCAGCTCGGGGCCCGCACCGCAGGCCACCCCGAGAATTTCCTCGCGGACGGGATTGAAACCACCACCGGCCCGCTTGGCCAAGGCATCGCCAACGCGGTCGGCTTTGCCATCGCCGAAGAGAGCCAGCGCGCCCATTGGGGCTCCAAGATGGTGGATCACTACACCTACTGCATCGCCGGGGACGGCTGCCTGATGGAAGGCGTGAGCCAGGAGGCCATCGCGCTCGCCGGCCACCTCAAGCTCTCCCGCCTCATCGTGATGTGGGACAACAACGACATCACCATCGACGGCAAGGTTTCGCTCTCCGACAGCACCGATCAATGCGCCCGCTTCGAAGCCTCCGGCTGGAACGTGCTGCAATGTGACGGCCACGACCCCGAGGCGATCGACGCGGCGCTCACCGCCGCCAAATCGTCTGACAAGCCGACGATGATCGCCTGCAAAACCCACATCGCCCTCGGCCACGCCGCGCAGGACACCTCCAAGGGCCACGGCGCACTGACCGATGCCGACCAGAAAGCGGCGGCGAAAAAGGCCTACGGCTGGGATCACCCCGATTTCACCATCCCCGACGATCTCAAGTCGGCATGGGAAGCCATCGGCGCACGCGGCGAACAGGACCGCAAAGATTGGGAAGTCCGCCTCGGTGCCCTCTCCGAGCGCAAGCGCGCCGAGTGGGACCGCCAGCAAAGCGGCGAAGCACCCAAAAAGCTCACCTCCGTGGTCCGCGCCCTGAAAAAGCAGGTCTCCGACGAGCAGCCCAAGGTCGCCACCCGCAAGGCCTCCGAAATGGCGCTCGAGGTGATCAACCCGGTGATGGTCGAAACCATCGGCGGCTCGGCCGACCTGACCGGCTCCAACAACACCAAAACCGCCGATCTCGGCGTGTTCTCCGCCGAAAACCGCAAGGGCCGTTTCATCCACTACGGCATCCGCGAGCACGGCATGGCCGCCGCGATGAACGGCATGGCGCTGCACGGCGGGGCAAAGCCCTACAGCGGCACCTTCATGTGCTTCACCGACTACGCACGCCCCTCCATGCGCCTCTCCGCGCTGATGAAGGTCGCGCCGGTCTACGTGATGACCCATGACAGCATCGGCCTCGGCGAAGACGGGCCAACCCACCAGCCGGTCGAGCACCTCGCCATGCTGCGCGCCACGCCCAACACGCTGGTGTTTCGCCCTGCCGATGCGGTGGAAACCGCAGAGGCATGGGAGGTCGCTCTGAGCCAGACCGACAAGCCCTCCATCCTCGCCCTCTCCCGTCAGGGCCTGCCCACCGTGCGCACCGAACACAAATCCAAAAACCTCACCGAGCAAGGCGCCTATGTGCTGGCCGACGCCGAGAGCAAGCGGCAGGCGATCCTCATCGCCACCGGCTCCGAGGTCGCCATCGCGATGGAAGCCAAGGCCCTGCTCGAAGGCGAAGGCATCGGCACCCGCGTGGTCTCCATGCCCTCAATGGAGCTCTTCGCCGCGCAAGACGAGAAGTACCGCAAGCGCGTGCTCCCCGGCGGCCCGGTCCGCGTGGCCGTCGAGGCTGCCGTCCGTCAGGGCTGGGATCAGTGGCTGCTCGGTGAGCGCGGCCGCGATGCCAAAGCCAGTTTCGTCGGAATGGACAGCTTCGGCGCCTCCGCTCCCGCGGGTGAGCTCTACGAGAAGTTCGGCATCACCGCGCAGGGCGTGGCCGAGAAGGTCAAAAGCCTGCTCTAAGTCACAACGTTCCAAACAAGCGCTCTGCACGGAATCAAGCCGTAAGGCGCCGTGCAGCGCCGCCCCGCCCCCCGGGGCGGCGCTTCGGCAAGAGAAGCTCTGACCGCGGAGGTCGAGCTAACACGGCACAATAAAGTGCCCCACACCACTGTAGCATCCGCCACCCCGCGGGTCGGCGCTACACGGCGCTCGCTCCATCATCCTCGGGCCTGACCCGAGGACCTCGTTGGCGGGAGATCCTCGGGTCAGGCCCGAGGACGGCTCCTACCCGCCCAGCGCAAATTTCCCCGGCCCGGCCACCGCCAGCGCGAGGCACCCACCGGCAATCGCCCAGTTCTTCACGAAAATGGTCATCTGCCACGGGTCACTCGGGATGTAGTGGAACATGCTGGTAAAGGCGCAATAGGCCGCCAGCGCCAGCGCCACCGGCGTCACCCAGACGCCCAGCACCAAACACAGCGCCGCACCCGCATTGAACGCCAGCGCAGGCCAAACCAGCCATGTCGGCATCCCCTTCCCGGCCAGCAGGTCCATCACCGGGTTGGGGTTAAACTTCTGCACCGTCCCGCCAATGAAGAGCGCCGCGATCAGAAGCCGCGCCACGAGCAAGGCCACCGCCTGCCACATCACAAGACCCCCCGTAGGGTGGGCAATCTGCCCACCTCCGCCGCGCCCACCTGCGCCGCGCCCATCACCCGCGCACCGCCTTCCACACCGGCGCAATCACGAACTGCACCAGCGGGATCAGGACGAAGCCGAGCAGCAGCCCCAGCACCCCGGCCAGCCCGGCCCCGGCAACCCATTCCGCAACCGCATGCCAATTCTCCGGCACCCGATCCGCCGCTGCCACAGCAAGGTCATGCACCCAATGCTCCGGCCCATGCCAGCCCATCACCGCCAGCGAATGAATGATGATCTGCCCGCCAACCCAAAGCATCGCCGCCGTGCCCACGATCATCAGGAACTTGAGGAACCACGGCATCCCCACCACGATCCAGCGCCCCAGCGCCCGGGTCAGCCCCAGACGGCCCCGGTCGGCCATATGCAGCCCCACGTCGTCCGCCTTCACGATGATCGCCACGCTGCCATAGACGGCGGCGGTAATCATCACCCCGGCCAGCGCCAGCGCCGCGCCCTGAAACCAGATGTTCGCGTCTGCATCCAGATTAGACAGGATGATCGTCATGATCTCGGCGGAAAGGATGAAATCCGTCTTGATCGCGCCCTGAATCTTCTGCTCCTCCAAGTGCGCCTTGTCGCCCTCGATATGTATGTCCACATGGTGCGAGCTGGGGTGGATCAGATGCCATATCTTCTCCGCCCCCTCGAAACACAAGTAGGCCCCGCCCAGCATCAGCAGCGGATAAATGAGCCAGGGCGCAAAGGCCGAGAGCAGCAGCGCGGCGGGCAGCAGGATCACCAGCTTGTTGAAGATCGAGCCGCGCGCGATGCGCCATACGATCGGCAACTCCCGCTTCGGCTCAAACCCCTGCACATATTTCGGCGTCACCGCCGCATCGTCGATCACCGCGCCCGCCGCCTTGGCGCTCGCCTTCGCCGCCTGGCTGGCGATGTCGTCCACCGAGGCCGCCGCCAGCTTTGCAATCGCCGCAACGTCATCCAGAAGTGCCAGAAGTCCGCTCATACCCGTTCCCTTTGTTCGCCCTCCCAACCTAGGGATTCGGCCCGCATAGGCAAGCCGCGCCCCGCCCATGGCTCCGTTTGCGCAAACTGCTAACGCTAACAGCCGATGTTTACGCTAACACGCTGATTTCCTGCACTTTCCGCCCCATGCATCCCTATGCTACCCGCTCTCCAAGGGGCAAGTGCAGGAGTAGCAAGATGACAGTCACCATCGGGATCAACGGATTTGGCCGCATCGGGCGCTGCACACTGGCCCATATCGCCGAAAGCGCGCGCAATGATGTTCAGGTCGTCAAGATCAACGCCCCCGGCGATATCGAAACCCACGCCCACCTCCTGCGCTATGACTCCGTGCATGGTCGCTTTCCCGGCGAAGTCCGCGTCAAGGAAAACGCCATCGACTTGGGGCGCGGCCCGATTGATGTGATGAGCAGCTACGAGCCGGAAACCCTCGATTGGGAAGGCTGTGACGTGGTGCTGGAATGCACCGGCAAGTTCAACGACGGCGTGAAGTCCGCGATCCACCTTGAGCGTGGCGCAGGCAAAGTGCTCATCTCCGCCCCCGCCACCAACGTCGACCGCACGGTTGTGTATGGCGTCAACCACCGCGCCCTCCAGCCGACCGAACGCATGGTGTCCAACGGCTCCTGCACCACCAACGGTCTCGCCCCGCTGGCCAAGGTGCTCAACGATGCCATCGGCATCGAGCGCGGCATCATGACGACGATCCACAGCTACACCGGCGACCAGCCCACGCTCGACCGCCGCCACAAGGATCTCTACCGCGCCCGCGCCGCCGCGATGGCGATGATCCCCACCTCCACCGGCGCCGCCAAGGCGCTCGGCGAGGTGCTGCCCGAACTCGCCGGCAAGCTCGACGGCACCGCCATGCGCGTGCCCACTCCCAACGTCTCCGCCGTCGATCTCACCTTCGAGGCGGGCCGCGACGTGACGGTGGCCGATGTCAACGAAGTGGTGGCCGAGGCCTGCGCCGGGCACATGGGCATGGTCATGGCCTACGACCCCGAGGCCAAGGTCTCGATCGACTTCAACCACACGCCCCAAAGCTCCATCTTCGCCCCCGACCAAACCAAGGTCGTCGGCCGCACCGTGCGCGTGCTGGCCTGGTACGACAACGAATGGGGCTTCTCCGCCCGCATGGCCGATGTCGCGGGCCACATGGGGCGGTTGAACTGAGCGCGAGAGGCAACACTCGGCCATCGAGCGCAGCTGCCAGCTTGCATCTCCCCGCAATCCCATCACTCTGCTCCATGAGGGGTGTGTGTTGCGTGTGACGGAACTGTGATATTGAGCGGCAGCGAAATCGAAGGGCTACGGCAGGTCCGGCGCAAGACCCGGCTCACGGAGATCGTGCAGGAGCTGGCGGAGGGCCCCTGCCGCGACCTCTCCCCCGGCCAGATCCGCAATGCATTGAACCGCACGCTTGAAGAAGTCCAACCGCTGGGCATCCTGCGAGTCAAATACCTGAAGATTCTCACGCTCTGGGTGCTGTGCCCGGCCGCCGCGCCGGAGCCCGCGGCACTGGCACGGGTGTTGCGCGGGCCGGGCACCCAGGACGACCGGATGCAGGCCGCCCTCGCTCTGCCCCCCGCGCCCGAACCAGCACCCCTGTCGGCAGCGGCCCGATGAGCCGCAGCCGCGCCCTTCCTCTTAGCCTCATCGCCCTGGCTTGCGCCGCACTCGCAGGCCTGTGGGCAATGAGTGACCGGCTCTGGCCCGGCACGGGCGAGTCCTATTTCTACAGCTATTCCGCCGGCGCGCTGCCCGGCTGGGCCGTCATTTTCACTGCCGCCTTCGACGGCGAAGTGCTCTCACCCGATCGCCACGAAGCCGTCTGGTTCAGCGACGCCCAGTCGCCGAATGGCACCGGGCACCAGGCATTGGCCTTCACGCCCGCCCCTGCGCACCCCGACCGGGTGCGCGTCGATGTGACCTGGATCGAATGGCACACCGGCAGGGCTTGGACAGCCACCCTCGACGACGACGCACCGCGCGAGCACACCATCCTCTTCTTCGCACCCGGCGGCGAAATCCGCCTCTACCAGCGCGGCGCTGCCCTGCGCGAGGGCAGCCTCGGCCGCGCCGCCACCTTCGCCGACTTCGAGGTCACCGCCCGCCTCTGCGCCACGCCGCTCCCCGAAACCGACCCACGCCACGCCGAGCTCGAAAGCCTGCGCGCCCGCAACTACGGCTTCGCCCCCGATGAGCTGCCGCCGTTGCCCGATCCCCTCCCCGACGACTGCGGAGCCTGACACTCGCCATGACACCCGACGAAGTCACCACAGCCGTCCAGCAACTCGCCTCCGATGACGGCGCGGGCGAAAACGCCAACCTGGACGCCGAAACCAGCACATGCCCCAAGGTGAAGCTGGAGATCGGAATCTTTTTCGACGGCACCTTCAACGATGCGCTCGACCCCAGCCGCGCCCATACCAACGTCTTCCGGCTCCAGAAGGTCTACAAGGGGGCGCCCGACACCGAGTATTCCGACTGCGGCGCACCCGGCACCCGCTTCCTCAACCTCTACGTCCAAGGCGTCGGGCCTGGGGGCGACCGTTTCGCCTCGCGCCCGCAGGCCGGGGCCACCGGCTTCGGTCCAGCGGGCATCCTCGCACGTATGGCCTACGCCACCGAGCAGTTGCGCGGCTTCGTCGACCAGAACGGCGGGTTCGCCGCGATCGACAACCTCACCGTCGATATCTTCGGATTCTCCCGCGGTGCCACCACCGCGCGGATCTACGCCAATGCCCTCGCCGCGGCCGGCATCGAAAAGCTGCGCATCCGCTTCATGGGCATCTTCGACACCGTTGCCTCGCTGGGCCTTCCCGGCAATAGCGACGAGCGCTTTGCGGCCGACGAGGTGCAGGACGCGCTCTGCCGCCTGACCTTCGTCATCATGCCCACCTGCGTCCTCGTCCCCGATTCCGGCCCGACCTTCGATTTGAACATCCGCGCTTCCAGCGCCGAGACGGTGTTTCACATCACCGCGCAGGACGAGTATCGCGCCTTCTTCCCCCTCTCACGGGCGCTGCCGGGCCACGCCACCGAGGTGAGCTGCCCGGGCTGCCACGGCGATATCGGCGGCAGTACCGCCCACGACGCCCCGACCGAGGAGTATTCCTTCATGTCTCCGCCCGGCCCGTTGCGCACCAACGGCTGGTTCGACAATGCAAGCCGCAGCGAGGAGTGGCGCGGCAACAGTGCGACTTATCATTGGAGGCGCCCCGTTGCACCCGGCCTCGCCTTCGCCCCGCTCCAGGCGATGCACACCCAGGCTCTGGCCGCAGGCGTCCCCTTCCTGCCGCTCACGCACGCCCGGATGCGCGAAGATGTCAGCGTGCCCGACGACCTTCGCACCCTCGCCTCGCTTCTCTCCGCCGGTGTGCAGCCGAGCGAGGCCATCTGCCGCCCGGCCCGCGCCGCATTCGCCCACCGCGCATGGGACGGTATGCTCGACAACCGCGTAGAGCTCGATTTCACCCGTGACATCTATCCCAACCGGCCCTGACCCAGCCTTTTCGCCGCCACAGTCCCCGGCTAAAACCGCCCCATGACAAACCGTCTCGCCATCATCCTCTTCGTTCTCGTCGTCGTCGCCATTCTGGCCGACGGGCTGCTGAACAGCGGTGCGGCAACGCTTTTCATGCTGAAAAAGTTCTCCGACCTTACGGAATGGCTGGCGATCTGGCGCTAGGCCGCCCCCCGCACACGCAAAGGGCCGCCCCGAAGGACGGCCCCGCTACATCTGGTAGCTCGCAGTGGTCTTACGATTCGAACGCGGCTTTCACCGAAGCGTCGATCTCGGCAGGCGAGTCACCGTTGTTGAACGCGCCAGCAAGGGCGGCAACTTCTTCGTCGCTCAGCTCGGAGACGTCGTAGTCGAAGCCACGGACATCAAGCTTGGCTTGAAGGATCTCGCGCATGTTGTTCACTTCGAGGTTCAGGTCGATCTCACCATCAGCCATCTCTGCGTAACGCTCGGCGTCGGTGCCTTCGATGATCTCCTGAATGGAGCCGGACTTGTCGGCAGCCGAGGTGCCGGAGTCGGCCACAACCATGTAGATCTGCACGATCTGATCGTCGGTCAGGGTCTCAACTTGCACTTCCGGCGCATATTCCACCAGCTGGGCTTTAACGTTGTCACGCAGCTGCTCGGAGGTCGCGGCAAAGGCGCTACCAGCAGTAATTGCAACGGCGGCTACGGTCATCATGATGCGTTTCATTATCTTCAAACTCCTTATCGTCTCTTGATCCCTGCGCATGTCGCGCAAGGTCGGCGCCTCGCGTGGCCTTCATTGGCCTATCGCTGCGCCGTCATTGCCCACACAACACCGCCCCGCCGCAGATCGTTCCAAAAAATATTTGCCCCTCGGTCACGCCACCGTGATCTGACCCTCGCGCTTTCGCGCAGCGGGTGTATGGTTAAGGCACTGCGTTGGGTTGACATGCAGCGTCCAATCGCAATGTTAGCGTTAACACCCACCAAGGAGGTTCTCATGGCCGTCAAAGTCGCCATCAACGGGTTCGGTCGGATCGGCCGCAACGTGCTCCGCGCCATCATCGAGTCGGGCCGCACCGATATCGAGGTTGTCGCCATCAACGATCTGGGCCCGGTCGAGACCAATGCCCACCTGCTGCGCTTTGACTCCGTCCACGGGCGCTTCCCCGCCGAGGTGACGACGAGCGAAACCACCATGGACGTGGGCCGCGGCCCGATGGAAGTCACCGCCATCCGCAACCCCGCCGAGCTGCCCTGGGCCGATGTCGATGTCGTGCTCGAATGCACCGGCATCTTCACCTCCAAGGAGGCCTGCGCCGCGCACCTCGAAAATGGCGCCTCCCGCGTGCTCATCTCCGCACCGGGCAAAAACGCCGACGCCACCATCGTTTACGGCGTCAACCACGACAGCCTCACCAAAGATGCCATCGTCGTCTCCAACGCGTCATGCACCACCAATTGCCTCGCGCCGGTGGCCAAGGTGCTCAATGACAGCATCGGCATCGCCAAGGGCTTCATGACGACGATCCACAGCTACACCGGCGACCAGCCCACGCTGGACACCATGCACAAGGATCTCTACCGCGCCCGCGCCGCAGCCATGTCGATGATCCCCACCTCTACCGGGGCCGCCAAGGCCGTGGGCCTCGTGCTGCCGGAGCTGAACGGCAAGCTCGATGGCGTCGCCATCCGCGTGCCCACCCCCAACGTCTCGGTGGTGGACCTCACCTTCGAAGCCGCACGCGATACCACCGTGGAAGAGATCAACGAGGCCATGACAGCCGCCGCCAACGGCCCGCTCAAGGGCATCCTCGCGGTGACCGACAAGCCCAACGTCTCGATCGACTTCAACCACGATCCGCACAGCTCCACCTTCGCGCTCGATCAGACCAAGGTGATGGAAGGCCGCATGTGCCGCATCCTCAGCTGGTATGACAACGAGTGGGGCTTCTCCAACCGCATGTCCGATACCGCCGTGGCTATGGGCAAGCTGATCTGATCTTTCGCCGCATTGCGAAAACAGGGGGCTGTCGCTAAACCTGCGGCAGCCCCTTTTCTTTGCGCCTCAGCCCCTTGGGCGGGCGCCACGCCCCCGCCATCCCTAACCCGACCGGTCCATGCTCCCCTTCGAACAGCTCCTTCAGGAATTCATCACGCTTTGGGTCGTCATCGACCCGATCGGCACGGTGCCGGTGTTCCTCGCCGTCACAGCCGGGCTCACCACCCGCGCCCGCCGGAGCGTTGCCCTGAAGGCGGTGATCGTGGCCGGTGCCGTTTTGCTGGCCTTCATGATCGCAGGTCAGCTCATTCTCGAAGCCCTCGGCCTTGGCCTGCCTTCCTTCCAGATCGCGGGCGGCCTTGTGCTCTTCCTCTTCGCCATTTCCATGATCTTCGGGCCCGGCAAGCCGGAGGCAGAGATCGCCGAGGCAGAAGAGAGCACCACGCAAACCGCCATTCACCCGGTCGCCATCCCCTCCATCGCCTCCCCCGGTGCCATGCTCGCCGTGGTGGTGCTGACCGACAACGACCGGTTTTCCATCCCCCATCAGGCCCAAACAGCGGGTATCCTGCTGCTGATCCTCGGCATCACCCTCGCCTTCCTCTACCTCGCCAGCCCGATCCTCAAAATGATCGGCCCGGCAGGCGCCTCCATCATCAGCCGTGTGATGGGCATGATCCTCGCTGCCGTGGCGGTGGATGCGGTGCTGCGCGGCCTCGTCCAGATCGGTGCCCTCGCCCCGTTCTGAAGGCTGTAGGGTGGGCAATCTGCCCACCACACCTTCACCATCCCGCCCAGCGCATAACTTTCCGTTAATAGCCATGCACTCCGCGCAAAGCGGGTAGCCCGAACTGTCAATTGTGCTGCGCCGCAGCGTGCTTATCTCTGGTGCACAAGAGGACAACACGCAACCAAAGGACAGCACCGATGACCGTCTTGAACACCCTGCGCGCCGCCTATGCAAAGCACCGCGTCTACACCCGCACCCGCAACGAAATCGCCGCAATGCCGCGCGACGTTGCGCTTGATCTCGGCATCTTCCCCGAAGACGCCAGCAAGATCGCCCGCGCCGCCGTCTACGGCTAAGGCGTTTCCCACACCTGCAAACAAGCGTGGTCCTCGGGCACAATCCGAGGATCTCGTATCGTCGCAGACCCTCGGGCCAAGGCCCGGGGGCACCGCGCGCTTCGCGGCCTAGCCAGGATCACAACCGCGTAACCGCCCGCCCTGTTAACCTGCGCGCGCTATGTCATTTGACATGTGCATAGGTTGTGCATGGCCGGTGCATCACTTGTGGCTGTGAACTAAAAACCACTTAACGCCCCGGCGCACGCCCCGTTAACCCGGCCTCAGGCCGCCGGCATCCGCTTCTCCACGATCTCGGCCCACCAGCTGCAACCCGCTGGAATCGCTTCATCATTGAAGTTGTATTCCGGGTGATGCACCGCCGCCGTATCGCCATTGCCAACGAGTATATAAGCCCCCGGGCGCTCCTCCAGCATGAAGGCAAAATCCTCGCCCCCCATCACCAGCGGCGCCTCTGCACACTCCCCCGCAACCGAGCGGGCGACCTCGGCAGCAAACTCGGTTTGCTCCTCCGAGTTCACCATCACCGGATAGCCCTTCAGATACTGCACCTTCGCCACCGCCCCGAACACATCTGCCGTCTTCTCGGCAATCGCCGGAAGCCGCTGCTCCACCATCGAGCGGGTGTCTGCCGAAAGGGTCCGCACCGTTCCCTTGAGCTGCACCCGCTGGGGGATCACGTTGAACGCCTTTGAGCTTGTCTCGAAGCTGGTGACAGAAACCACCACCTCCTTGGTCGGGTCCGCGCTCCGGCTCACAATGGTCTGCAGCGCGAGCACCGTATGCGAGGCCACAACCGTGCTGTCGACCGTCTCCTGCGGCTTGGCGGCATGGCCACCTTTTCCTTCAATATCAATGATAAACTGGTCGGTCGCGGCAAAGAACGCCCCGGGGCGGATGGCAAACTGGCCGGTCGGAACGCCGGGCCAATTGTGCATTCCATAGACTTCCTGAATGCCCCAGCGCTCCATCATCCCGTCTTCGCACATCTCCCGGCCCCCGCCGCCGCCCTCTTCGGCGGGCTGGAAAATCACCACCACGGTGCCGTCAAAATTGCGGGTCTCGGCCAGGTATTTCGCCGCGCCCAGCAGCATAGCGGTGTGCCCGTCATGGCCACAGGCATGCATCGCGCCATCGGTTTTCGAGGCATAGTCGAGGCCGGTCTGCTCGTGGATCGGCAGCGCGTCCATGTCGGCACGCAGGCCAATCACCTTGCCCGAGCCATTCGCCTTGCCCTTGATCACCGCCACAACGCCCGTGCGCCCGATCCCCTCGGTAACCTCATCGCAACCGAAGTCGCGTAGCTTCTCCGCCACGATCTTCGAGGTCCGATGAGTCTCAAAGAGGATCTCCGGATGCATATGAAAGTCCCGCCGCCATTCGGCGATCTCGGACTGCATCTCGGAAAGACGATTCTTGATGGGCACTTCGGGTTACTCCTTGAGGTGGTCGAGAAGGCGCTCCATGAACCGGCGGCCTTCGTCAAATTGTGTCACGGTCATATATTCGTCTGCCTTGTGGGCCTGTGCAATGTCTCCCGGCCCGCAAATCACGGTAGAATAACGGGCATTCTGAAATTGCCCGGCCTCCGATGCAAAACTCACCACCCCGCCCGGCGCATTGTCGCCGGTGAGGCGGCGCACCAGAGGTTCGGCGCGGGCCTCGGTGCCTGATTCCGGGGCAAGGCCCGGCACGTCGAAAAGTTCATGAAGTGTAAAGCCAACGTCCGGATGCGTGGCCTTCATGCCCGCTTCGATCTCTGCCACCTTCTCCTCAAGCCGCGCCCGCCAATCCGCCGAGGCGTCCGTCGGCATCACCCTGAAATCAAACATCAATTCGCAGTGTTCGGCGGTGATGTTATGCGCCTCGCCGCCCTTGATCTTGCCCACATGCAATGTGGTGCAGGGCGGGTTGAACACCGCCTCCTCCGCGCTCGGCGTGCGCGCAAACTGCGCCGCGTTCACCTCATTGGCCCAGTCAATCAGCCGCGCCGCCTCCATGATCGCGCTGACGCCCTCATGCATCATCGAGCTGTGCACCGGAAAGCCCTTCACCTCGATCCGAAAGCCGAGGTTTCCCTTATGCCCCGTCACCGGCTTCATCACCGAAGGTTCGCCCACAATCACCGCTTCGGCACGTGGCAAACCACTGGCCTGCAACGCTTCGATCATCGGCGGCGCACCAAAGCAGCCGATCTCTTCATCGTAGCTCAAGCCAATCTGCAAAGGCCGCGCCACGCCCCGCTCCGCCGCCTGCCCCATCGCCCAAAGCGCCAGCGCGTCAAACCCCTTCATATCGGCCACGCCCCGGCCATAAAGCCGCCCGTCGCGCTCCTCTACCTGCCAAGGGTCACTGGCCCAGTTCTGCCCCGCCACCGGCACCACATCGGTATGCCCCGAAAGCAGCACGCCGCCCGGTGCATCGGGACCAACGGAGGCAAACAAGGCGGCCTTCTGCCCGGTGGAATCCGGCACCCGGGTCGAGGCAATGCCGCGCTCCGCCAGCCAGCCCTCCACCCAGTCGATCAGGTCAAGATTGCTCTCCGAGGAAACCGTCGGAAAAGACACGAGTTTTTCGAGGATATCGCGTGGGGTCACAGCTAGGGAAAAGCCTTTCTCGCCGCCCGCACACCGGGCGCGTTCAAAGGGTGGTGCCCTACCGCGCAGAGGTCAAGGCCCGCTGCCCAATCGGCAGGCACTTGCTCAATTGCATCGCAGGGTCAAGCGATCAGACCATTGCGCCGCCCGGGTTTCATGTTACCGTCACAATCAGGGGATGTCGTGGCCGCTGGGGCGGTGACGCAAAAACACCCATAAAAGCAAGGTTGGACAGGGAGAGAGGATGGCCCGTGACGGCATCTGCTCTACTCATAGAGACAAGCGCATCTTCGGTGCCGGTTTGCCGTGCGCCCTGCTCGCTTTCTCACCATCCAGCATACCAAAAAGAAGCAGAACACCAGCCCATGCGGGCAAAAGGTGTCATGTATCCAACAAGGAGAACTCCATGAAACTGAAGACAGCTCTACTCGGAGCCGCCGCAAGCTGTGCATTGGCCCCAATGGCCTTTGCCGAGGCCCATGAGGGCGAGCGCGGCCGCGACGGCAATGTCGGTATCATCTACTGGCAGGCTCCGTCGATCCTGAACCCCTATCTTTCGGGCGGCACCAAGGACATCGAGAGCGCCAGCCTCGTGCTCGAACCGCTGGCCCGCTACGACGAAACCGGCACCCTCGTGCCTTGGCTGGTCGAAGAGATCCCCACCGTCGAAAACGGCGGCGTGAGCGAAGATCTCACCACCATCACCTGGAAGATCAGCCCCGGCATCACCTGGTCCGATGGCACGCCCTTCACCTCGGCGGATGCAAAATTCACCTACGAATACTGCACCCACCCCGAAGGCGGCTGCGCCCAGCTCACCAAGTTTAACGGCGTGACCTCGGTCGAAACCCCCGACGACATGACCGTGGTGGTGACCTTCGAAAAGCCCACCCCCTTCCCCTACGGCCCCTTCGTGGGCGGTGAAAGCCCGGTCCTTCAGGCCGCGCAATTTGCCGATTGCCTTGGCGCCAAGGCGCCCGAGTGCACCGAAGCCAACTTCAACCCGATCGGCACCGGCGGCTTCAAGGTTGTGGAGTTCAAGCCGAACGACGTCATCACCTTCGAGGCCAATGACAACTACCGCGAAGAGGGCAAGCCCGCCTTCGCCTCGATCACCTTCAAAGGCGGCGGCGATGCCACGGCAGCTGGCCGTGCGGTGATGGAGACCGGCGAGTTCGACTACGCCTGGAACCTCCAGCTCGCCCCCGATGTGATCGCCGAGATGGAAGCCGCAGGCAAAGGCACCCCCGTTGCCGGCTTCGGCCCGCTGCTTGAGCGGATCATGATCAACCAGACCAACCCCGATCCGGCCCTCGGCCCGGACGAGCGTTCGGTCATCAAACCCCACCCTTACCTCTCCGATCTTAACGTGGTGAAGGCGATGTCGATGGCCATCGACCGTCCGCTCCTCGTCGAAGTCGGCTACGGTCAGGCCGGCAAGGTCACCTGCAACTGGGTGCCAGCCCCGCCCGCCGTGGTGTCTGATACTTTCACCTGCGACACGCAGGATATTGAGGGTGCCAAGGCGCTGCTCGAAGAGAGCGGCTGGGTTGACACCAATGGCGACGGCATCCGCGAGAAGGACGGTGTGGAGCTGAAGATGCTCTACGCCACCTCCACCAACGCCGTGCGTCAGGATTTCCAGGCCCTGATCAAGGACTGGTGGGAGCAAATCGGCTTTGAAGTGGAACTGAAGAACGCCGACAGCTCGGTCTTCTTCGGCGGTGACCCGGGCTCGCCCGACACCTTCCAGAAGTTCTACGCCGACGTTGAGATGTATGCCAACACCTTCAACGGCACCGACCCGCAGACCTACCTCGGCAACGCGCTTTGCGATCACGCGCCTTCCCCGGCGACCCAGTGGCAGGGCGAGAACATCTCGCGCTGGTGCTCCGAGGAGTATGACGCGCTTCACGCCAAGCTGGCGGAAACCGCCGATACGGCTGAGCGGGCTGAAATTGCCAAGCAACTCAATGACATGGTCATTGAGGGCGGCGCAATGATCCCGCTGGTGCACCGCGGTCGTCTTTCGGCCCACGCCAACAGCCTCGGTGGCGTCAAGCTGAACGTCTGGGACAGCGAAATCTGGAACGCTGCCGACTGGTATCGGATCAAGACCAACTGATCCGCCGCAACTGAAACAGGGCCGCGCGGCATCCGCCCGCGCGGCCCCCTCTCCTTCTCGGGCTCCCCTGCATGATTACCTTCATCATCCGACGGCTGATCCTCGCGGTCCCCACGCTGCTCTTCATCTCGCTGGTGCTCTTCCTGCTGCTCGATCTCGCCCCAGGCGATCCGATGGCGCAGATGCCGCTCACCATCCCCGACGAGGTGAAGCAAAAGATGCGCGAGGCGCTTGGCCTCGGTGAACCGGTGCACATCCGATACCTGAAATGGCTTTACCAATTCTTCGTGGTCGAGCCCGGCTATTTCCTCGATTGGCTCTTCGGCACGAACATGATGGAAGGCACCCAGCGTGTCGTGTCCTGGCAGTTCCGCTCGCCGGTCTTCGACATCATCGTGCAGCGCCTGCCCCAAACCCTCTGGGTGGTGGCTCTGGCCTATGCGGTGGGCGTCATCATCGCCATCCCGATCGGCATCATCTCCGCCTACCGCCAGTATTCGGCCTTCGATCAGGTTGGTACGCTTGTCTCGATGATCGGCTTTTCCGTGCCGCCGTTCTTTTCCGGCGTGGTGGTGATCGTGATCTTCTCGGTCAAGCTCGAATGGCTGCCCTCGATCTATGACACCACCCACGTCGTCAACGACTGGGCCTCGATGAAGGTGCAGCTCAAGCAGATGATCATGCCGGTCATGGTGCTGGCCCTGCAAACCACCGCCCAGATCAGCCGCTACATGCGCTCTGCCATGCTCGACAACCTCAACCAGGACTACGTCCGCACCGCCCGCGCCAAGGGCCTTGGCGAGTGGTCCGTGGTCATGGTCCACGTCCTGCGCAACTCGATGATCCCGGTCGTCACCGTCATCGCGCTCGGCATCCCCTCCATCTTCGGCGGGGCGATCATCACCGAGCAGATCTTCAAGGTGAACGGGATCGGCCAGCTTCTGATCACCGCGATCTATGCCAACGATATCCCCATGGTGCAGACCATCACCTTCATCTTCGCCGTGCTGATCGTGCTCTTCAATCTCATCGCCGATGTGCTCTACGGCGTGCTCGACCCGAGGATCCGCTATGACTGATACCGCAAAGGAGGTGCTGGGCGAGAGCCAGCCGCGCGGCAAGGAACAGTCGCAATGGGCCGATGTCTGGCGCCAATTCCGCAGCCACAAGGGCGCGATGATGGGCGCCTTCGTGCTGCTCTTCATCACCTTCGGCGTGATCTTCGGGCCGTGGCTCTGGGATATCGAGCCCACCAAGCTCGACATCCGCAACAAGAACTGGCGGCCCATCTACATGCCGCTCTTCTCCTGCTCGTGGACAAGCCTCTGCATCCCGCCCGAGGCACTGGCGAGCATGAAATACGGCTGGGCTCACCCGCTCGGCACCGACAACCTCGGCCGCGATATTCTCTCCACGCTGATCCACGGCGGGCGCGTCTCTATCGCGGTGGGTTGGGTGGCCATGGTGCTGGCCATGCTGATCGGCACCGCCATCGGGGTCGCCTCGGGCTATGTGAAGTGGCTCGATGGGTTGCTGATGCGCTTCACCGATCTCGTGCTTGCCCTGCCCCTCCTGCCGCTGCTGCTGGTGATCATGCTGCTCTTCCGCGATACGCTCCGGGCCGCCTTCGGGACCGAGCTGGGGATCTTCATCCTGATTGTCTGCGTGATCGGCGCAACGTCATGGATGCAAACGGCGCGGATCGTGCGGGCCGACATTCTGGCGCTGAAAGAACGCGAGTTCATCCTCGCCGCCCGCTCCATCGGCACGCCGCCGCTGAAGATGGTCGGCCGCCACCTGCTGCCCAACGTGCTCTCGCCCATCATGGTCTCGGCCACGCTGGGGCTGGCCACGGCGATCATCACCGAAAGCGCGATCTCCTTCCTCGGCCTCGGCTTTCCTTCGGACTTCCCGACATGGGGCAAGCTGTTGTTCGACGCCACCGACCGGATCCAGAACTTCCCAGAACGTGCGCTCTGGCCGGGGCTGATGATCTCGCTGGTGGTGCTCTCGGTCAATTACATTGGCGACGGGCTGCGCGATGCGCTTGATCCGCGCATTCGCGGGCGCTGAACCTGCACATATGCAAATAAGACCATCCATCGCGCCCCACTCCCGGGGCGCGAACGGTCTTCGCCTCGCCCCCGTGCGCACAGAACACTGTTCCTCCCCATACGCGAGGACGAAATCCCCTCCCTGGCAAGCGGATTGCCGCGGCGGGCCAAGCGCGCTACCTGCTCGTTTCCGAACGCCACAGGAGTCGCCCGCATGTTCGAAACACTCGGTTTTGAAGACACAACCGCTCGCCAGGTCGCGGTCTGGTTTGCCCTCGCGCTGGGGCTTGCCTTTGGCTTTCTCGGCCAGCGCAGCCGCTTTTGCTTCCGCCGCGCAGTGGCGGGCGAGGCAGGCGAACGGCGCTCTGCCGGCGGGGTCTGGCTCACCGGCCTCGCCGTGGCGATCCTCGGAACGCAGGCGCTTGTCTCCACCGGTCTGATCTCTTTCGCAGAGCACCGTTACCTTGCCGCCGACCTTCCGTGGCTCGCCATCGTGATCGGCGGGCTGGCCTTCGGGGCCGGTATGGTGCTGACCCGCGGCTGCATCTCGCGCCTCACCGTTCTTACCGGCACCGGCAACCTGCGCGCCCTCACCGTGCTGGCCATCTTCGCCGTGGTCGCCCATGCCACCCTCAAGGGCGTTCTGGCCCCGCTGCGCACCACCCTCGGCTCCGTCACGGCGCCTCTGGGCGAGAGTGCCTCGTTGGCCGCCCTGCCGGGGGGCGCATGGGTCTGGGCGGGCCTCATTGCCGCCGCTGCCCTCCTTTACGCCGCCCGCTCCGGTGCCCGCCCCCTCACGCTGCTCATGGGCGGCCTGATCGGGGCACTGGTGCCGCTGGCCTGGGTCGGTACCGGCTACGTGCTCTATGACGAGTTCGACCCGATCGCGATGGAAAGCCTGTCCTTCACCCTTCCCTCTTCCGAAGCGCTGTTCTGGGCCATCGCCTCGTCGTCGATCCCGGCGGGCTTCGGTGTCGGCCTCCTGGGCGGTGTCATCGGCGGCGCACTTCTGGCCGCCCTCACCTTCCGTGACTTCAAATGGCAGAGCTTCGAAACACCCCGCCAGACCGGCCGCTACCTCGCTGGTGCTGTGCTGATGGGTGTGGGCGGTGTGCTGGCAGGTGGGTGCACCATCGGGGCTGGCCTCTCCGGCACCTCTACGCTCGGGGTCTCGGCCTTCCTCGCGCTCTTCGCGATGGCCGTTGGCGGGGCGGTGACCGTGCGGCTTCTGGGCGAGGCTAATGCAGCTTCTTCCGGATCCGCCGCACTGCAAGCCACACCAGCAGAATGACAATCGGGGTCAGCCCCGCCGTCAGCCAGCCCTTCTCGACGCCCACCGACTTGGCGAAGGGTGCCAGAAAATAGGCACCAAGGCTCACCGCGTAATAGCTGATCGCCACCACCGAGAGCCCTTCAACCGTCTGTTGCAGCCGCAGTTGCAGGTCTGCCCGCTTGTCCATTGAGGCCAGCAGGGCCTGGTTCTGCGCCTGTCGCTCCACGTCCACCCGCGTGCGCAGCAGGTCACTCGCCCGCGCCGCCCGTGCGGCCATCGCTTGCAGCCGCGCCTCGGTGCTCTTCACCGTGCGCATCGCCGGATCGTAGCGCCGGGTCATGAACTCCTTCATCGTCTGCCGCCCAAGGAACCGCTGCTCGCGCAGCACCTCGATCCGCTGCCAGACAATCGCCTCATAGGCCTGCGTTGCCCCAAAGCGAAAGCTCGCTTGCGTCAGCAGGCTCTCGATCTCAGAGGCGATGCGCAGGAGCTTTTTCAACTCGCCCTCCGCAGGCCGACCCCGCTCCGCCGTCATCGCCTCCATCAACTCCGAAAGCGCATTGTCCAGCCGCCCCATCGGCTCTGAAAGGCGCCGCGCACGGCCCAGCCCGAGGAGTGACATCGCCTTGTAGGTCTCGATTTCGGTCAGCCGCTGCACCACGCGCCCCACCCGCTGGCGGCCCACGCCCGGCTTCACGAAACAGGCAAAGCGCACATGGCCTGCCGGGTCGATCCGGTAATCGGTGCCTACCGTTACATCCCCGTCCACCACGTCGCTCACCGCGATGCTCTCGGCCACCATCCAACTGTCGATCTGCTCCGAAATCTCCTCACGATCCGTGGGCATTTCCTCCACCCGGATCAGCGCCGATGTCACCCGCGCGCCGGGTGCCTTGGCCAGCCAATCCGCCGGAAACATCTTGAAGGTCTCGCCATCAAACGGACGATCGGCCACGCCGGGGCCAAAGAGCGTGTAGGTGAAAAACTCGGTGTGGCTCTCCCATTTGATCTGGTAGCGGCCAAGTTGCGCCGAGTAATGGGTGGCATCCGGCTGCGGATGCGGCGCGCCATGCCGGTCCAGCAGGTCGATCAGATGCGCCCGCTCGGCCTCCCGGTCGCGCCCCGCCGCCCCCTGCGCCGGCTTCAACGCCAGATAGGCCGCCCGGCAGGGCACATCGAGCGCCGGAAAGGGCCGCGCGTGCAGCTCGTTGGCCAGTTGATAACGCAGCGGATGGTCTTCGATCTCGGCCATGATGCCCCCCGTTTTATCCCTGCTAGGGCCTGCCCCGCCGTCTGTAAAGAGAAAGAATGTCGCAATATCAGATGCTTATCTGCATACCGCGGTGCACCGACGGGTTTTTTGGCCCGCGCCGCGTAGGGCCGGGCCGTGGCCTGCGTAAAGCCCTGCACAAACCGCAACCCAAACGGAGCCTCCGATGACCCCACGCCTTCTCCTCCCCCTCGCCACCGCTCTGACCCTCGCCGCGCCGGTGCTGGCGCAGGATGGCCGCGCCTTCGAGCGGATCGACAGCAATAGCGATGGCCAGATCAGCCGCGCCGAAATCGACGCCCTGCGCGGCACCGTCTTTGACCTGATGGATTCCAACGGCAACGGCAGCCTCACCCGCGCCGAGGTGGAAGACGCGCAGGCCGCCGCCGAAGGGCGGATGAAGCAGGGGGCCCGGCGGTTGTGGCGCAGTGACGCCAACGGAGACGGCGCGGTGACACGGGTTGAGTTTCTGGCCCAGTAGCGCGGCTTCGACAAGCTGGACGAAAACGGCGACGGCACCATCAATCGCGCCGAGTTCGAGCGCGCGTCAAAGCTCATCCGCCGGTTCATGCAATAACTCAAGCCCCTCCCCCAAACCCCTGAAAGGAAATACACAATGAAAACCCTCATTCTCGCAACAGCCCTCCTGATGCCTGCCGCCGCCATGGCGCAGAGCGTCACCATCACCGGCCACAACGGCGGCACCATCCAGAAGGATCGCAGCTGCGCGCGCGGTGACGGCACGGCCAGTTGCGAGGTCGCCACCACACGCACCGGCCCCGGCGGCGCAACCGCAACCAAGCTGCGCAGCCGGACCACCACGGCAGGCGCGTCTGACACCACCATCACCCGCACCGGCCCGCGCGGCACGATCCGCACGCGCAGCCGCACGGTGCGCTGGTAACCCGGTAGACGCCGCAGCGGCCCGGCCTTTCCCGCCGGGCCGCCTGCCCCTATCCTCAACGGCGAGGCATCAGAGCGGAGCAGATGCAGGACAGGGCAGCGCAAGCCGAGGGCCTCATGGCGGCCATGGCAAGCGGCGACCGGCAAGCGCTGGCGCAGCTCATCACGCTCTATGGGGCCGGGCTGCAACGCTACATGGCACAAATGCTCCCCGAGGCCTCCGAAGCGGAAGATATGGCGCAGGAGGTTTTCCTGCGCGCCTGGCGCAATGCAGGGCGATATGATGCAAGCAAGGCCGCCGTGTCGACATGGCTCTACAGGATCGCCACCAACCTCTGCATCGACCGCGCCCGCCGCAGAGGCCTGCGCCGCTTTCTGGGGCTGGAGACCGCGCCGGAAGAGGCCGCAGATGCCCCGGGCCCGGAACAGGTGCTGGAAGGGCGCGAACGCCTCGCCGCCACCCGCGCCGCGCTCGCCCGCCTGCCCGTGCGGCAGCGGCAGGCGCTTTTGCTCAGGGCCGCCGGAGAGTTGAGCACAGGTGAAATTGCCGCCACGCTGGGCATAAGTCCGGGCGCGGCGGAGCAGCTTTTGGTCCGGGGAAGGGCCGCGCTGCGCAAGCTGCTGGAGACCGAGGATGACTGAGATGACAGATGATGAGATCGACCAGCGTGTGGAGTCGCTGCTGCAAGCCACCCCCGCCGATCCGGCCACGCTCTCGGCCCGCGTGCTCAGCCGGCTCGCCGCACCGCCCCGGCCCTCGCGGCTGGCCCGTCTCACCGCGCCGCTCCCGCTGGCGGGCGGCAGCCTCGCCGCGCTGGCCTGCGCCCTGGTGCTTGGCTACACCCTCGCGCCCACGGGCGACGACATCCTGACCATTCTCGCCCTTGGCGGGCTCACCGGAGGCTTTTGATGAAGACCAAGCGCAACTGGGGCCGCATGGCCCTGATCGCCGTGCTCGCCCTCTCGCTTTTTGGCAATGCGGTCACACTGGGCGCGGTGATGAAGATCCGGGCCAACCGGCAGGCGCTGACCGGCCCCGGGGTGGAAACTGTCCGCTTCCCTCGTCCGCTGCGCCGCACGCTCAATGCCGCCCTGCGTGATAACGCGGCCCAGCTTCGGCCCGCCCTGCAGCGCCTTGCCGCCGCGCGCAGGGCGATGGTTGAAAAAGGCACCGCCCGGCCTTTCGACCGGGCGGCGACAGAGGCAGCCATCCAAGCGTTCCGGGCAGAGGCCGCAGCGGTCATGACCGAGCTGCAGCCCATCCTCCTCGATACCCTCGAACGCGAGGCCGCCAATTAACCCCTTCAGATCACGGCAACATCCAGCGGCGGGAAGCCGTTGAAACCGACCGAGGAGTAAGACGAGGTGTAGGCCCCGCAGCTGCGGATCACCACCTTGTCACCCGCCTTCAGCGAGATCGGCAGTGGCATCGGGCGCTTCTCATAAAGCACATCGGCGCTGTCGCAGGACGGGCCGGCAAGGATGCAGGGGCCGGTCGCCTCGCCATCATGCGGGGTCATGATCTGGTAGCGGATCGCCTCGCCCTCGGTCTCCGCGAGCCCGGAGAACCGGCCAATGTCGAGATAGACCCAGCGGTGCATGTCGTTCTCCGACTTCCGGCTCACCAGTAGCACCTCGGCGGCAATCGCCCCGGCCTCGGCCACCATGCCCCGGCCCGGCTCGGCCATGATGCGGGCGCCCGGAAAACGCGCCTCAACCATGCGCCGCACGCCATCGGCATAGGCCGTCGGCGCCTCAATCTCTTCGCCATAGAACGCAGGAAAGCCGCCGCCGATGTTGATCAGGCTCAGCCCATGGCCCGCCGCCTGCGCATCCGCCCAGACGCCGCCCACAAAATCCAGCACGCCCTGCCACATGGTGGTCCGGCGGGTTTGCGAGCCAACGTGGAACGAGAAGCCAACCGGATCGAGGCCGAGCTTACGGGCGACGCCCAGCAGGTGCAGGGCGGTGTCACGGTCGCAGCCGAACTTGCGGCTGAGCGGCCAGTCGGCCTCGGGGTTGTCGACCAGCAGGCGGACATACACCTGTGCGCCGGGCGCGTGGGCCGCAATCTTCTCCAGCTCCTCCTCGCTGTCGGCAGCAAAGAGGGTGAGGCCCGCAGCATGGGCAAAAGCAATGTCGGAGGCACGCTTGATGGTGTTGCCAAAGCTGATCTGCTCGGGCCGTGCGCCGAGACTGAGGCACAGCTCGATCTCACCGCGCGAGGCCGCATCGAAGTTGGAGCCTTCATCCAAGAGCCGCGCCAGCACCTCACGCGCCGGGTTTGCCTTCACCGCGTAATGGATCGCCGCGCCGCCAAGGCCAGCCTTCAACGCATGAAACTGCCGCGCCACCGCATCGGTGTCGATCACCAGCGTCGGCTTGTCGAAGTCATTGGCGAGGATGAATGCCTCCACACGGGAAGGCACAGAAACGGGAGCAGACGCCAAGGCGCCGTCGAACATCATCGTCATGGTCATCTCCAATAGACCCGGCCATACATGACCGCTCACTTCCAAGGGAGACGTTACCGTCGCTACGTAAACACAGGCGATGATGTGCCGGCCAGAGGCGCGTGCGTTGGCGTCTATGGCCGCGCATTTGCGGCTTTTCCGGATTCGGATCAAGCGAAATTTCCGCCCCGGGCAAAGATTTTCGGGGGCGGGCAGTAACGGCATCAACCGCCCTGCCCGTCCCCTGGTGCTACGCCTTGTTTTTCTTGCATGATTTGGAGGATTTCGAAGCGGCCTTCTTTCTGGCCTTCTTCTTGGCAGCTTTCGCTTTCTCGGCCTTCTTCTTGGCCTTCGCCTTCTCGGCGGCCTTCTTCTCAGCCTTCTTGGCTTTCGCCTTTTCAGCAGCCTTCTTCTCGGCCTTCTTGGCAGCCGCCTTCTTGGCCTTCGCCTTAGCGGCTGCCTTCTTCGCAGCCTTCTTGGCCTCAGCCTTCTTTTTCGCCTTCCGCGCGGCTGCCTTCTTGGCCTCGGCCTTCTTCAGCTTGGCCTTGCTCTCAGCCTTCTTGGCAGCCGCCTTCTTCTTGGCCGCGACGTCCTTGGCCGTCTCTTTCGGCTTCGGCTCGGCCTCGGCGAGCTCTTCCTTCTTCTCGGCAACCGCCTCGGCCTGTGCGACCGTTCCGGCAGATGCCTTCTCCTTGATCGGCACCGCCTTGGCCGCTGGCGCCGCAACCGCGCGGCGTGGCGCTGGTGCCTTGGTCGCCGGCTTGGCTGGCGAAGTCGGCGCCGCAGGATCAGCCGCCGCTGCCTTCCACGCTCGCGCCCGCAGCGGTGAGATTCCCGGGATGGCCGTCAGCTTTGCAACCGGGGCCGCAGCCAAAGCGGCAGGGTCGGAAATGCCCGCCCCCGCCAGTTTGGCCGCCATGGCCGGGCCTATGCCCGCAATGTCGGTCAGGCGTGCCATCAGGCGGCCTTCTTCAGCGCCTTTTTGGCGACTTTCAGCTTTTTCTCCTGCTTGGCGATCTTCGCCTTGCGGGATTTCACTTCTTTCTTCAGGTCTTTGATCTTGGCTTTCTTGGCCATGCTCGGTCCTTTCAGTCAGTTTTGTCAGAGCCGTTTTCCTTCACGAATCCACGGATAAACCGGCGGATTTCGCGTGCGGCGCTGGTATCGAGCTCGTCGCAAAGTTCCACAAAGGCATCGCGCTCATCCTTCTTGATCCGAATGATGAGTTGGCTGTCTTTGCGGTCCTTCTTGGGCTTGCTGCTCTTGGCCACGCGGGTTGGCTCCCTCTCTTGCGTGGGAGCTTGTTACTACAATGTATCTCGATTGTATATACATTCTTTCCGCAGGCCCGTCAGGAACCGCCAGCCCCCTCCAAATGTTGACCACCAAAGGAGGATTACATGACCCACCACCAGAACGACCAAGACACCGAAGCCCTGCGCACCGCGCTCTTTGATGCGCTCAAGGATGAGCGCACCGGGATGCTCGCCATCACCGACCGCGCCTCACACGCGCAGCCGATGACCCACTACTTCGACAAGGAGGCCCGAGTGCTGCGCTTCATCACCGCCAGTGACACTGGCCTGGCCCGTGACATCGGCACCGGAGCGCAAGCGCACTTCACCCTCACCACCGCCGACCGCGAGGTTTATGCCTGCATGTCCGGCCCGATCACCGCAGCAGAAGATCGCGCGGTGCTGGAAGACATTTGGTCCCCCGCCGCCGCCATGTGGTTTGAGGGCGGGATCGAAGACCCCAAGGTGCTGCTGCTGGAAATGCCGCTGCACGAGGCCGCCGTTTGGACCGTTGATGCCAATGCCCTGCAATTCGGCATCGAGATGTTGCGCGCCAACCTCGGCGAGCACACGCCCGATCTGGGCGACCACGCAGTCATCTCGATGGCCGCCTGAGCCTTGTGGCGCGGCCCTGCCCCGGGCCGCGCCACTGTTCGCTTTATTGGCTGGCCGCCATCGGCAGCTCACCGCGCGGCAGGACGGTGTGCGAGAACACATAGTCCAGCGCCTCGGGCAGCGTGTCGATCCAGACCTGCCACTCGTGATCGCCGTCGATCACCCGGTATTCCACATCGTTCGGCTGATGCTCCCGCAGCTTCTGGTAGAGCACCGCACCGTGGTAGGCGATATCGAACACATCATGGTCGCCCGAGTTGATATACATCGGCACCACGACATCCCCCGCAAGGTAATCGTCGAGATAGGCAGTGTAATTCAGCTCGGTCCACTTCTCCGGGTCATAGTTGCCATCGGCGTCCAGATAGGCGGCATGGCGATTGGCCGAAGAGCTAGCTGGCGGCTGCGGCACATAAGCGGCGGGTGACATGGCGGCCCCGGCAGCGAACATCTCGGGGTGCTCCAGCACAAAGTTCACCGTGCCATAACCCCCGGCAGAGAGCCCGCCAACAACCCGACCTTCGCGCTCGGGGATCACCCGCCATGTGGCCTCGATGTGTGGGATGAGATCATCAAAAAATGCCGTCTCGGCACGCTCGTTATATCCATCAACCCACCAGCTCAGGCTGCCCGGCATGATCACCACGGCGGGCGGCATTGTGCCATCGGCAATCGCCTCGTCGATGATCTGCTTGGCGTTGCCATCCACTACCCAGCTCGTCTCATTCCCGCCCGAGCCGTGGAGCAGATACATATGCGGATAAGTCAGCCCGCTGTCGTCATACCCATCAGGCAGATAGACCGTGTAGGCATAGTCCCGCCCCAGCGTCTCGGACGCAAAGCTGTAGGTGGCGATCTCACCAGCGTAACTCGGAAATGCACAAGCGGCCGCAGCGGCGGCGTAAACGAATGTTCTCATGAAAACCTCCCATGCGGGCAAACCAGAGTGGCTGCCCTAGGGGGAAGCTCGCGCGGGGGAAATTGCATGTCAAGAGCACAGGTACAACCCGAGCGCGAGCGGCAAGGCCCCGCCAAAAGCAAAAGGCCCCCGGGGATGCCGGGGGCCTTCAATGGCTCGCTTCGCCGCGATCAGTCGATCATCGGCAGCAGCTTGTTCAGGCTGTCTTTTGCATCGCCGTAGAACATCCGCGTGTTGTCCTTGAAGAACAGCGGGTTCTCGATGCCCGAGTAGCCGGTGCCCTGCCCCCGCTTGGAGACGAACACCTGCTTGGCCTTCCACACCTCCAGCACGGGCATGCCCGCGATGGGGGAGTTCGGGTCATCCTGCGCGGCCGGGTTCACGATGTCATTGGAGCCAATGACAATCACCACGTCGGTATCGGGGAAATCATCGTTGATCTCGTCCATCTCCAGCACGATGTCATAAGGCACCTTGGCCTCGGCCAGCAGCACGTTCATGTGCCCAGGCAGACGGCCCGCAACCGGGTGGATCGCAAAGCGCACCTCCTTGCCGGCGGCGCGCAGCTTGCGGGTGAGTTCACTCACCGCCCCCTGCGCCTGTGCCACGGCCATGCCGTAGCCGGGAACGATTACCACCGAGTCCGCTTCGTTCAGCGCGTTTGCCACGCCGTCGGCCTCGATGGCCACCTGCTCGCCTTCCACGGCCATCTGCTCGCCGCTCGCGCCGCCGAAGCCGCCGAGGATCACGCTCACGAAATGCCGGTTCATGGCCTTGCACATGATGTAGCTCAGGATCGCACCCGAAGAGCCAACCAGCGCGCCAACCACGATCAACAGGTCGTTGCCGAGGCTGAAGCCGATCGCCGCCGCCGCCCAGCCCGAGTAGCTGTTGAGCATCGAGACGACCACCGGCATGTCGGCGCCGCCGATGCCCATGATGAGGTGATAGCCGATGAAGAGCGCGGCCAGCGTCATCAGGAACAGCGGGAAGAAACCGCCGGTGCTCATGTACCAGAACAGGCAGAGCAGCGAGATCGCCGCCGCTGCCGCGTTCAGCATGTGCCCGCCGGGCAGCTTGGTGGCCGCCGAGGTGACCTTGCCCGAGAGCTTGCCGAAGGCAATGACAGAGCCGGTGAAGGTAATCGCCCCGATGAACACGCCGAGGAAGAGCTCGACCGCGAGAATGTTAAGCTCCACCGGGGTCTTATGCGCCACGATGGAGGCGAAGTAGCCCAGCTCTTCACTCTGCGCGCCGTCCGCGACGAGGCGGATGGTGAAATGGGCATTGTACCCCACGAACACCGCCGCAAGCCCGACGAGCGAGTGCATGGCCGCCACGAGCTGCGGCATCTCCGTCATCTGCACCTTGGTGGCCACCATGTAGCCGATCACCCCGCCGCCCGCGATGAGCAGCAGCGTCAGCAGCCAGAGGCCCGAGCCGGGGCCGATGAGCGTGGCCAGCACCGCCAGCCCCATGCCCACGATCCCGTACCAGACAGCCCGCTTGGCGCTTTCCTGCCCCGAAAGGCCGCCCAGCGAGAGGATGAAGAGAACAGCGGCAACAACATAGGCCGCAGTGGTAAATCCGTAATCCATTGCTCCGGCCCCCTTACGATTTCTGGAACATGGCGAGCATGCGCCGGGTGACGAGGAAGCCGCCGAAGATGTTGATCCCGGCCATGAAGACCGAGAGCGCGGCAAGCAGAACCACGAGGAACGAGCTGGAGCCCATCTGCAACAGCGCCCCGACGATGATGATCGACGAGATCGCGTTGGTCACCGCCATCAGCGGCGTGTGCAGCGAGTGCGAGACATTCCAGATCACCTGGAAGCCCACGAAGACCGAGAGTACGAAGACGATGAAGTGCTGCATGAAGCTCGCCGGGGCCACCAGACCCACGGCCAGAAGCAGCACCGCGCCTACGGTGATCAGCGTGACCTGTTGCTTGGTCTGCGCCTTGAAGGCCTCGGCCTCCTGCGCCTTCTTCTCTTCGGGCGTCAGCTCCTTGGGCTTTTCCTTCTTCACAGCCGCAATCGCCTGAACCTTCGGCGGTGGCGGCGGGAAGGTGACTTCGCCGTCATGCGTTACCGTCGCGCCCCGGATCACGTCATCTTCCATGTTGTGGTTGATGACGCCGTCCTTCTCAGGTGTCAGATCCGTCATCATGTGGCGGATGTTGGTGGCGTAGAGCGTGGAGGACTGGGTGGCCATCCGGCTCGGGAAGTCGGTGTAGCCAACGATGGTCACGCCATTGTCGGTCACGATCTTTTCGTCGGCCTTGGTCAGCTCGCAGTTGCCGCCGCGCTCTGCGGCGAGATCGACGATCACCGAGCCCGGCTTCATCATCTCGACCATATCCTTGGTCCAGAGCACCGGGGCGGGCCGGTTCGGGATCAGCGCGGTGCAGATCACGATGTCCATCTCGGGGGCCAGCTCGCGGAATTTCTCCAGCTGCTTTTCCCGGAACTCGGGGCTGGAGGGGGCCGCGTAGCCGCCCGTTGCCGCACCGTCCTGTGCCTCTTCGTCGAAATCAAGGAAGACGAACTCCGCGCCCATCGATTCGATCTGCTCGGCCACTTCGGGCCGCACGTCGAAGGCGTAGGTGATCGCGCCGAGGCTGGTGGAGGTGCCAATCGCGGCCAGACCGGCCACGCCAGCCCCAACTACGAGCACCTTCGCCGGGGGCACCTTGCCCGCCGCCGTGACCTGCCCGGTAAAGAAGCGGCCAAAGTTGTTGCCCGCTTCGATCACCGCGCGGTAGCCCGCGATATTGGCCATCGAGCTGAGCGCATCCATCTTCTGGGCGCGGCTGATGCGGGGCACCATCTCCATCGCCACAACGGTTGCGCCCTTATCGGCGAGCGCAGCCATCTGAAGCTCGTTTTCGGCCGGGGCGAAGAAGCTGATCAGCGTCTGGCCCTTCTTCAGCCGTTTGGCCTCGGCATCGGTGGGCACGCGGACCTTGGCGATCACATCGGCCTCTTTCCACAGCGCAGCAGCGGTTTTCACCACCGTCACGCCGGCCGCTTCATAGGCTTGGTCCGAGAAGCCCGCAGCGGCACCGGCGCCGGCTTCGATCAGGCAATCATGCCCGAGTTTTTGCAATTGAGTGGCCGAATCCGGCGTCATGGCCACACGGTTCTCGCCTTTGAGAACTTCCTTGGGCGTTCCGATTTTCAACGGATGGTCCCCCTTCCCTTTGTGTTCCGCGCGTTCGGCGCAGGCTGGCAGCGGCTCCTACCTATCACCTTGCGTAATTTTGTTACAACCAGAACCGGAACAGGCCACACAAAAGTCTAGGCCCAGCGCCTCACCCGCGCGGCCCAGGCCTCGAATTGCGGGCCAAACGCGCGGCGCAGCCGGGCCTCCTCCGGGGCAATGAACCTGTCGGTGATGACCCAGACGAACAGCGGCAAGAGCACCACGAGGGCAAGCCAGGCCCCCCAAAAGGCGCAGAACCCAGAAAGGATCATTGCGTCGCCAAGGTAGATAGGGTTGCGCGAGCGCCCGTAGACGCCACTGGTGATCAGCGCCTCAGCCTCGCGGTGGGGGATGATCGAGGTCTTTGCGCGGCGAAACTCCATGGAGGACAGCGCCAGCAACAAAAGCCCGCCGCCCACAAGCAGCCCGCCCAGCAGGTCGGTGACCGGGTGCGACCATGTAAGCCCCGGAAAGCGGCTGGCCTGAACCCACGCGAGCGCGATGAAGAGCGCCAGCCAAAGAGGCGGCATGTCGAGCCAACTCAGCGCCGCGCGCCAGCCAGTCTTTCCTGATGGTCCTTGCATCACGTTTGCCCTTTTAGGTGGCCGTTCGCCGGGTGGGCCAAACTCCGGCCCCCGGCAGATCGGCGAAAAGCTCAGCCCACGCTCTTCAGCCCGGGCCGCGCACCACGGGCCTTCCATTCGCGCACCGCGACGCCGAAGGCCTCAAAGAGCGGGCGGCTCACCGGGTCTTCGGCGGCGTTGTATTCGGGGTGCCACTGGACCGACAGCGTGAAGCCCGGCGCATCGCGCACGGTGATCGCCTCGGGCGTGCCATCGGGTGCGGTGCCTTCAATCTGGATGCGCGGGCCGGGGTTTTTGATGCCCTGCCCGTGGAGCGTGTTGGTCATCACCTCGGTCGCGCCGAATACCTCGTGAAACTGGCTGCCCTCGGTGAGCGTCACCTTGTGGCGGAGGGCAAACTTCTCTTCCAGCGTGCCATCGGGCGGCATCCGGTGGTTCATCCGGCCCGGCAACTCACGAATCTCGGGGTGCAACGTGCTGCCCATGGCCACCGCCACCTCCTGAAATCCACGGCAGATGCCGAGGAAGGGCTGGCCGTTTTCAACGCAGGCGCGGATCAGCGGCAGGGCAATTGCATCGCGGGCCCGGTCAAACGCGCCATGCGCCTCTGTCTCCGCCTCGCCGTATTCTTCCGGGTGCACATTGGGCCGCCCGCCGGGAAAGACGAAGCCATCGCACATCTCCATCAGCTCGGGCACGCTCACGAAGCGCGGATCGGCGGGGATCAGCACGGGCATCGCACCTGTCACCTGCGCCACGGCAGCGGAGTTCATCGTGCCGCCCGCATGAACCGGGTATTGGTCGTTCAAGAGATGCGAGTTGCAGATGATACCGACGATGGGACGTTTCATGAGCGTGATCCTGCCATAAGCCTTGCCGCGATCATAGCTTTGCACGATCGGAGCTTAAAGCCGTGTATATGACTCAGCCGCGCACAGCCCCTCTGCCCCAACCTGCATAAGCGCGCGGCAGATTTTGGCCCCGGTGCCCGCTAATCCTGCAACATTCCCCACAGCGCCGTGACGCAAAAGGCGCCGGAAACTCACGCCCGCGCGACGGGGCTGAAACCTTCGCACACACGCCCGCGTGAACGGCGGTGAACGCGTTTTGCCGCAAGGTGCACCGGCTGACACAAGGGCAACCTCGCTCCGGCTATGTCACAGGACAATCGCCAATCTGCTCAGGCCCAGCGCCTCTGCGTTGCCCCCCACCCAAGACAAGAGCCGCTCAAACTCTTGTGATGCGCAGATGTGCACAGGGAGGGCGGCATCTTTTGCCGTTCTTCCAGCGGCTTGGATGACCCATCTCATAACCACCGCCAGCGAGCATCGGCGCTTTCAAACAGAGGGCGCTTCGCCGGCACCACCGCAACCGCCCCTCGGGGCCGCAACCATAACCGCCCGAGAACGGGCAATCACCTACGTGATATCCTAAGGAGACACATCATGACTTTTACCAAAACTTCCATCCTCGCCCTGGCCGCAGCTGCCATCACTGCCCCCGCCTTTGCCGACAACGCCTCGCTCTCCGGCTCGGTCGGTGTTGAGCCCGGCGTTTACTCCATCGAGCAGCTGATCCAGCTGAAAGGCCTTGATGAAGGCGACAACGCGCAGCGTCAGTACATCCTCGACAACCCCGAAGGCGCGAGCGCTGGCGTTTCGTCCAAATCCGTCGTCGGTGGCGGCGCTGGTGCAGACAAGCTGGCGGCTTCCGTTGGCGTCGAGCCGGGCCTCTACTCGGTGGACCAGCTGATCGGTCTGGCCGCTCTGGATGATGGCGACAACGCCCAGCGTCAGTACATCCTCGAAAACCCCGAGGGTGCCAGCGCTGGCCTGTCTTCCAAGTCGGTCGTCGAGGGCAGCGCTGCTGCGAGCAAGCTGGCAGCTTCGGTTGGCGTCGAGCCGGGCCTTTACTCGGTGGATCAGCTGATCGGTCTGGCCGCTCTGGATGATGGCGACCAAGCCCAGCGTGCCTACATCCTGAACAACCCGGCCTTCGGCAGCTAAGCGGCCCACCGGCCATTGAAGGTTCTCCCCGGGGGCGCACGGATCACCGCGATCCGTGCGCCTTTTTTCTCTGCGCTACGGCGCAGATGGCCCAAGCGCTACGCGGGTGAAAGCCATCAGCCCAAAAGGGGGCACGGTCATCCGTGGCCAGCACGCCCAGCCGCGCCCCGAGAAGCAGGCAGCCGCAATGGGCCCCGCGCCTCGCTCGGCCGGACGGCCTAATGCGTTGAAATAACTTAATTATAGAGATGCCTGCCGCGCGGCGGCCCGGCCCTTTTTGTCCCGAGCCACCCGGCAGGCTCGCACCCCCGACTCAACCTCTCCGGTTGTCTCCCAACTGGCGCGCGGCTTACCCCCGCGCGCCCTTTTTCGTGCCTTCGGCCTTAGCGCGTCAGCCCTTGGCCTTTGCCTCGATCCGGCGGGCCTGAAGGATGTTTTGGGTGTAGCCCGAGGGCTCGTCGCGGCCTTTGAACACAAGGTCGCAGGCAGCCTGAAAGGCCACGCCGTCAAACCCCGGTGCCATCGGCTGATAGGCCGGATCGCCCGCGTTTTGCTGATCGACCACCGCGGCCATCTTCTTGAGTGCCTCAAGCACCTGATCCTGGCTCACCACGTCATGCAGCATCCAATTGGCCAGGGCCTGCGCGGAAATGCGCAGAGTAGCTCGGTCTTCCATCAGCGGCACGTCATGCACATCGGGCACTTTCGAGCAGCCAACCCCCTGATCGACCCAACGTACAACATATCCCAATAGGCTCTGGCAGTTGTTCTCCAGCTCGGTCCGGATCTCGTCTCCCGGCAGCTCGCCCTCTTGCAGCGGAATTGTCAGCAGCTCGTCGAGCGGATTGCGAAGCTGCCCCTTAGACTGCTCGGAAATCTCATAAAGCCGGGTAAACACGTCGGTCTCGTGATAATGGGTCGCGTGCAGCACGGCGGCGGTGGGCGATGGCACCCAGGCGCAGGTGCCGCCCTGCATCAGGTGGCCCTTCTTCTGCTCCAGCATCCCGGCCATGTCGTCGGTCATGGCCCACATGCCCTTGCCGATCTGTGCCCGCCCCTTCAGCCCGCATTGCAGCGCGATGTCGACGTTG
This sequence comes from Oceanicola sp. D3, assembly GCF_006351965.1. Taxonomy (NCBI): domain Bacteria; kingdom Pseudomonadati; phylum Pseudomonadota; class Alphaproteobacteria; order Rhodobacterales; family Roseobacteraceae; genus Oceanicola; species Oceanicola sp. D3. Next base: position 1,671,554 of record NZ_CP040932.1, on the reverse strand, counting down.
CGATCTTCATAGGCCTGAAGCCATGTGGCGGACTTCATCCGCCCCTTGGGCACCATCGGCCCGGCCTCGATGGAGGTGTGGATCTCGTCGCCGGTGCGATCAAGGAAGCCGGTGTTGACGAAGGCAATCCGGCCCGCCGCGGCGGCGATACAGGCCTTGAGGTTGGCCGAGGTGCGGCGCTCCTCGTCCATGATGCCGATCTTGATGGTGTTCTTGCGCAGGCCCAGCACGGTTTCGACCGCCTCGAAGGTCTGGCAGACGAAGGCCACCTCTTCGGGGCCGTGCATCTTGGGCTTCACGATATAGATCGAGCCCTTGGGCGAGTTGCGCGGGCGCTCCTTGTCGGCTCCCATGATGTCATGCATGGCGCAGAGCGGGGTGATGAGCGCATCGAGCAGCCCCTCGGGCACGCGGTTGCCCTCTGGGTCCAGCACCGCGTCGGTATACATCAGCAGATCGACATTGCGCACCAGCATCAGCGAGCGGCCCTTCAGCAGCGCGGGGCGGCCCGCCTTGCTTTCAAAGCCGATGTCGGGGTTCAGCTCGCGGATATAGGCGTTTTCGCCCTCGCCCACCGGCGCCGTCAGATCGCCCTTCATCAGGCCGAGCCAGTTGCGATAGGCCAGCAGCTTGTCATCTGCGTCCACCACGGCCACGGAATCTTCCATGTCCATGATCGTCGAGGCGGCGGCCTCAAGGAAGATATCGGCAATGCCCGCAGGGTCGGCCTTGCCGATGGGGTCGGCGCGGTCGATGAACATAACGATGTGCAGGCCGTTGGCGCGGAAGTAGATATCCGTCAGCTTGCCCTTCTCGTCGCGGTTGCAGCCTGCGTATTGGTCGGGGTCGGCCAGCTCGGTGGAGTTTTTGCCGGCAATCACCATCAGCTTGCCCTGCCCGCCCGGTGCCATGGTCGAGACCTCGGCCCAGCTGCCCTTTTTCAGCGGCAGCACCTTGTCGAGATGCGCCTTGGCCCAAGCCACAACCTCTTTGCCACGGGCCTCGTCATAGCCGCCAGCAGGCGGCAGCGAGCCCATCGCGTTGGTGCCGTAAAGCGCATCATAGAGCGAACCCCAGCGGGCGTTGGCGGCATTGAGCGCAAAGCGGGCGTTGGTGATTGGCACCACCAGTTGCGGGGCGCAGACCGACGAAATCTCGGGGTCGATCCCTTCGGGCTCCACCGAAACCTCCTCGGGCTCTTCCACGAGATAGCCGATCTCGGTGAGCATCGCCTTATAGGCCTCCATATCGGGCGCACCCCGATTGGCCATGTGGAAGGCGTCGATTTTCTCCTGAAGTTCCTGCCGCTTGGCCAGCAGCGCGGCGTTCTTGGGGCCAAAGGCCTTGACCAGCGCAGCCATCGCGGCCCAGACCGCCTCGGCCTCTACGCCTGTGCCCGGCACAGCCTCGTTTTCCACGAAAGCGGCCAGGTCTGCAGTCCACTGCAGCCCGGCTTTCTCAATGCGGTCGGTCATGTAATTGTCCCTGTTCTCAAATCTGCGGCTTCGGCTCTGCCGCGGATGTCAGACTAGGCCAAATGCGAGGGTGTCGCAATCTGGCCCAGCCCATTTCGCAGCGCGATCCGAGAACGGGACGGGCAGGGTCAGTCGGCTGCGGGTGCGACGACGCCGCCTTCGGGGGTGGCATTGCGCGGCGTGTTTCCTTCGTCGGCAGACCAGGTGAGCCAAGCTGCGATGGCCAGAACGCCCACCAGCACGGCAGCGCCGATGCCCAGCAGCGGGGCAGAATGGTTTTTGGTTTGCTTCTCGATGTTGGTGTCGGGAGCCGACATGGGGTTTCCTCTCTCGTTGCAGGTTGGTGCCGCCGTAGAGGCACCCTAGGGCTCGGGGTTAGACCGGTTGCTGAGCCCGCTTCAGGGGCATAACGTCCGGGCACCGAGTTTGGTTCATTTCCCCGCAGGAGCCCCATGAAAGACGCCGCCCCCCAGCCCGTTCGCCTTGCCGAATACACGCCCTTTCCCTTCCTCGTTGAGCAGGTTGAGCTCTGGTTCACCCTTGCGGGGGCCGAAACGCGGGTGCGCTCGAAGATCCGCTTTGCGCCCAACCCGGCGGCGGACCCGGCAAGCGAGATCTATTTGCACGGCAGGGAGCTTGAGCTGATTTCGGCGCGGATCGACGGGGCCGAGGTTGCGCCCGTGGTCACGCCGAAGGGCCTGACCTTCCCGGTGCCCTCCGGTGCCTTTACGTGGGAAGCGGAGGTGCAGATTGACCCGACGACAAACACCTCGCTCGACGGGCTTTACACCTCGGGCGGGATGTATTGCACCCAATGCGAGGCGGAGGGGTTTCGCAAGATCACCTTCTACCCCGACCGCCCCGATGTGATGGCCCCCTTCCGGGTGCATATCGAGAGCGACGCGCCGGTGCAGCTTTCCAACGGCAACCCGGTGGAGCCGGGCGTGTGGGACGACCCGTGGCCCAAACCCGCCTATCTCTTCGCGCTGGTGGCGGGCGATCTGCGTGCGTTTTCCGGCGATTTCAAAACCATGTCGGGCCGCGATGTGGAGTTGAACATCTGGGTGCGCCCCGGCGACGAATCCCGCGCCGAATATGCGATGGACGCGCTGAAACGCTCGATGACATGGGATGAAGAGGTCTATGGCCGCGAGTATGACCTCGACGTCTTCAACATCGTTGCGGTGGATGACTTCAACATGGGCGCGATGGAGAACAAGGGCCTCAACATCTTCAACTCAAAGTATGTTCTGGCCTCGCCCGAAACTGCGACCGACACGGATTACGACTTCATTGAAGGCATCATCGCCCACGAGTATTTCCACAACTGGACGGGCAACCGCATCACCTGCCGCGACTGGTTTCAGCTTTGCCTGAAGGAGGGGCTGACGGTGTTCCGCGACCAGCAGTTCAGCTCTGACATGCGCGGCGCGGCGGTGAAGCGGATCACCGAGGTGATGCAGCTGCGCGCCCGCCAGTTCCGCGAGGATCAGGGGCCGCTGGCGCATCCGGTGCGGCCGGAGGAATACATCGAGATCAACAACTTCTACACCGCGACCGTTTATGAAAAGGGCGCGGAGGTGATCCATATGCTGCGGGCCTTGGTGGGGGCCGAGGGCTACGCCAAGGCGCTTGATCTCTATTTTGAGCGGCACGATGGCGATGCGGCAACCATCGAGGATTGGCTGAAGGTGTTCGAGGATGCCACCGGGCGCGACCTCACGCAGTTTTCGCGCTGGTATTCGCAGGCGGGCACGCCCCGGCTCACGTTGAACGAAAGCTTCAAGGACGGCACGCTAACCCTTGATTTTACGCAAGAAACCAAGCCAACCCCGGGCCAGCCGGAGAAGAAGCCGCAGGTGATCCCGATTGCTGTGGGGCTCATCGGGCCAAATGGCGATGAGGTGGTGGAAACCCGCGTTTTGGAAATGAACGAAGCGCGGCAGAGCTTTGAGCTTACAGGACTTTCAGCCAAACCTGTTGCCTCGGTTCTGCGTGGCTTCTCCGCGCCCGTTGTGCTGGAACGCCAGCTTGATAATGCCACCCGCGCCTTCCTGCTCGCCCATGATACCGACCCGTTCAACCGCTGGGAGGCGGGCCGTGTGCTGGGCAAGGAAGTGCTTACCCGCATGGTCACCGAAGGTGCCGCCCCCTCGCCCGATCTGCTCAGCGGCCTGCACCGCGTTGTCTCGGACGATAGCCTTGATCCGGCCTATCGGGCGCTGATGCTGGGGCTGCCCTCGGAAGATGACCTTGCTCAAACGCTTTTCGATAGCGGCCATGTGCCCGACCCGACGATGATTCACGCCGCGCGTGAAAGGCTGATGGAGGCGATGGCGACCGAGATGGAGCCCACCCTCGCACGGCTTTATGAAGAAATGGAAACCCCCGCGCCCTACTCGCCCGCTGCGACGGATGCGGGCAAGCGCGCACTGCGCACCGCCTGCCTTGGGCTGCTCTCACGGCTGGATGGCTGCATGCGGGCGATGGCGCTCTTCGAGGCGGCCGACAACATGACCGAAGAGCTAGCGGCGCTGGCGGTGCTCACCCGCCACGGCAAGGGCGACGCGGCGCTGGCGGCCTTCTATGAAAAGTGGCGGGGCGACCGGCTGGTGATGGACAAGTGGTTCATGCTGCAGGTCATGCAGGCCCCGCCCGAGCGGATGGCAGAAGTTGCCAAGAGCCTGACGGAGCACGCGGATTTCGACTGGAAAAACCCCAACCGCTTCCGCTCTGTGCTGGGGGCGATGCAGGCCAACCCTGCGGGCTTTCACCGGCCTGACGGCGCAGCCTATCGGCTTTATGCCGACTGGCTGATCCGGCTCGATCCGCTGAACCCGCAAACCACCGCCCGGATGACCACGGCCTTTGAAACATGGGCCCGATACGACGAGGACCGCCAGCAGATGATCCGTGCCGAATTGGAGCGGATCGCGGCGCTGGAGGGGCTTTCGGAGAACACCGGCGAGATGGTGGGACGGATCCTCGGCTAGGATGTCATCCTCGGGCTTGACCCGAGGATCTCATGCGGTGGGAGATCCTCGGGTCCGGCCCGAGGATGACAGCCATAGGCGGGTGTGGAAACCCGCGGGTCCAACCCGAGGATGACGGCTCAGCTCTTTGTCGGGCGAGGCTTCGGGCGCATCGTCGACAGCGGGCGGCAGTAGCTTTGGCGGCGGGTATAGGCCGCTATGTCCGCCCGTTTCTTGCGGTAGACCATCGGCCCCCAATCCGCCGCGACGCCGCCCTTTCCATTTGCGCCCACCACGCCATCGCGCCGCACCGTCTTCGTCATGATCCGGATCGCGCAGCTGAGGTTGGTTGGCCCATGCAGCAGCGCAGCGCCGCTACGGGCGCGGCAGCCGTAGAGCCGGGCGGTGGAGGGGGTGATTTGCAGCAACCCGTGCCAGCGCCCACCGCCGCCGACCGCATGGGCGCGATAGGTGCTTTCGTGCTTGGCGAGGGCCGAGAGAAAGCCAACCCAAAATTCCGCCCGCTTCTCAACAGGATGTGCGGCGTAGCTCGGGCACCATGTTTCGATATCGCGGGGCACGAACTCCAGCAGTGGGCGGCCATGCGCCTTGAGCGCCGATATGGCTGCGCGGGTCCATATGGTGCTGCCGGGCACGCTCTCCCAGCGGGTGCGCGGGAGGGTTGCGGGCCGTGCCCGGGGGCGCAGGCGGGTGACACGGGGCACCGCGGGCGTGACCCCTTCGGGCAGCACCCCACCCATGGCCGAGATGCGCGGCAGGGGCCGCAGCGCGGGCGCTTCGGCCAGCGTGGCGCCGGGCAGCAGTGCGGCGAGCGCTGCGGCAAGGATTGGTAAAGAGCCCCTCATCACCGGCAATCAGTGCGCATTTGCAAGGGCTTAGCAAGGGCTCTGAAGGTCGATATCCGGCTGATTAATGCCGATGCGGAAACAGTTTTGCGCCCAACAGGCGGATTTTGCCCTTCCTATAGCACAATTCTATCACCCGGCCCTGCGCCGCACCCATCTTGCCGCGCTTGCCCTAAATCCGCGTAAACCCACCGCCTTGCCCCCTTCTGCGCAAGGGCCTAGAAGGGCCTGAAACAGCCGCGGAGTTCCCCATGCTCGACCTCACATATGAAGCCCCCAAGCCCAAAATCATCTCCGGCGCGACCGGCGACTGGGAGTTGGTGATCGGGATGGAAGTGCATGCGCAGGTCTCGACCAAGGCCAAGCTTTTCAGCGGGGCAAGCACGCAGTTTGGCGCCGAGCCCAACAGCAACGTCGCCTTCGTGGACGCCGGGATGCCCGGGATGCTGCCGGTCATCAACGAGGGCTGCGTGGCGCTAGCGGTGAAGACCGGGCTGGGGCTGAAGGCCGAGATCAACCTGCGCTCTGCTTTCGACCGGAAGAACTATTTTTATCCCGATCTTCCGCAGGGTTATCAGATCAGCCAGCTTTATCACCCGATCGTCGGTGAAGGCGAAGTGCTGGTGGAGATGGGCGAAGGCGTGGCCCGCAAGGTGCGCATTGAGCGTATCCATCTGGAGCAGGATGCGGGCAAGTCGATCCACGACATGGACCCGAACATGAGCTTCGTGGACCTCAACCGCACCGGCGTGGCGCTGATGGAGATCGTCAGCCGCCCCGACATTCGCGGCCCCGAAGAGGCCGCCGCCTATATCGCCAAGCTGCGCCAGATCCTGCGCTACCTCGGCACCTGCGACGGCAACATGCAAAACGGCAACCTGCGGGCCGATGTGAACGTGTCTGTCTGCAAGCCGGGGCAGTATGAAAAGTACATGGAAACGCAGGATTTCTCGCATCTCGGCACGCGCTGCGAGATCAAGAACATGAACTCCATGCGCTTTATTCAGGCCGCGATTGACCATGAGGCCAAGCGCCAGATCGCGATTCTGGAAGATGGCGGGAGCATTGATCAGGAGACGCGGCTTTACGACGCCGACAAGAACGAGACCCGCTCGATGCGCTCCAAGGAAGAGGCGCATGATTACCGCTACTTCCCCGATCCCGACCTGCTGCCGCTGGAGATTGAGCAGGGCTGGGTGGACGATATCGAGGCCTCCCTGCCCGAACTGCCGGATGCCAAGAAGGCGCGGTTTATCGGGGATTTCGGGCTGAGCGACTATGACGCGAGCGTTTTGACCGCCGAGGTGGAAGCTGCTGATTTCTTTGAGAAAGCCGCCGAGGGCCGTGACGGGAAGCTGGCCGCCAACTGGATCATCAACGAACTCTATGGCCGCCTCAAGAAAGACGAGAAGGAGCTGGTGGATAGCCCGGTGAGCCCGGCGCAGATCGGCCAGATCATCGACCTTATCAAATCCGATGCCATCAGCGGCAAGATCGCCAAGGATGTCTTTGAAATCTGCTACACCACGGGCCGCGAGCCGGAGGAGATTGTCGAGACCGAAGGCATGAAGCAGGTCACCGATACCGGCGCCATCGAGGCCGCCGTCGATGAGGTGATTGCCGCCAATCCGGGCCAGGTGGAGAAGGCCAAGGCCAACCCCAAGCTGGCGGGCTGGTTCGTTGGGCAGGTAATGAAGGCGACCGGCGGCAAGGCCAACCCGAAGGCGGTGAACCAGCTGGTTTCCGCCAAGCTGGGGCTATAACCGGCGTCAATCGGCGACTGCCTATAACAAAAGTTGATATGCACAACCCGTGCACATCCTATGCACAGGCCATACCTGCGATTCTGCCAAAGGTTGACAGGTAGTTAGGCAAAAGCGCCACAGCAATTTTGAATTGGACGGGCGCAGAGGGCGGTGTTTGGACTCATCGCATGGCGCGCGTTAGTCTGGTGCGCGTGACTGGAATCAGGGGGCAAAGATGCCGCGTTACGAATATCGTGTGGTGCCCGCGCCGGAGCGCGGCAAGAAGGCGAAGGGGGCCAAGGGCACCTCGGGCCGCTTTGCCGTGGCGCTGCAAGACGTGATGAACGAGATGGGCGCGGCGGGCTGGGAATATCAGCGCACCGACACCCTGCCCTGCCAAGAGCGCGTGGGCCTCACCGGCAAGCAGACGACCTTTCAGCACATGCTGGTGTTTCGCCGCGAGATGGCCGCTGAGGCTGTGAGCGACGAGGAGGTGGCCGGGCTGCTCACCGCACCGCAGCCCGAGGGTGCTGCGGATGAGGCGGTGCAGGCGGAGGAGCCCGCCGAAGACCCCGCCCCCGCCGAACCCAAGCGCGATGCCGTGGCCGCCGCCCGCGATGCCGCCGCCGCGCTTTCGGCCCGCGCCCGCGAAGGCAAGGCTCCCGCACTTGGCCCGGCCACATCGGGCCACGCGGAAAAGCCCGCCAGCAAGACGGATTTCGCGGCGGAGTAAGCCTCGCACCGATGCAAGCTCTGGCCCGTCCCGCTTGGGGCGGGTTTTTATGTTGTGGGAACCGTGCGCCGCGCCCGGCTAGTTGGCACGGCCCGCGCTACACCTCTATGGCGAGTGCGTGAATGCGCGGAAACAGGTCGGCCACTGCTGCGTTTACCGCGCGGTGTTTGGCCACCCGGTTCTTGCCCTCCAGCGCCTCGGCCACCATGCGCACACGAAAGTGGCTGCCGTCCGGCGAATATCCGCCATGCCCCCGGTGAGCCTCACTTTCATCCAGCACCTCTAGGCTTTGCGGCGCAAAGGCCTCGCGCAGGCGCGTCTCTATCTCGAATGCAAGCGTCATTTTTTCGTCTGCCCCCTTCTCACTCGGCACGAAAAGTCTAAACTTCATGGTCCGAGTCGAACAGGTTGCCAAGCAAGAATGGGGCTGCAGGCATGAATAGAGACGATCCGTTTGGTTTCGATATGTCCGTATCGTCGGACAAAAAGAAGCGCCAGCGCGGCCGTCGCGGCATGTCTGGCGCTTTCGAAACCTCCCAGCGCGTATGCGAGCATGAGGGATGCGAGGAGCCGGGCCAGTACCGCGCGCCGAAAAACCCCGACACGCTGGATGACTATTATTGGTTTTGCCGCGACCACGTGCGCGAATACAATCTGAAGTGGAATTTCTTCAACGGCGCGACCGAAGAAGAGATGGAAGCCCAGCTAGACCGCGACAGGGTGTGGGACCGCGAGACAAAGCCGTTCCGCCGCTCTGCCGAAGAGAAGGCATGGGCGCGGCTCGGCGTGGATGATCCGCATCAGGTGCTGGGCGAGAACGCCACCCAAAACCCGGGCCGCGCTGGCAACGGAGGCGGCCGTCGCCTGCCCCCCACCGAGCGCCGGGCGATCGAGATTCTCGAAGCCAAGGACAACATGACCAAGGCCGAGATCCGCAAGTGCTACAAATCGCTGATCAAGGTGCTCCACCCCGATATGAACGGCGGCGACCGGAGCCAGGAAGAGCAGCTGGGCGAGGTTGTCTGGGCGTGGGATCAGATCAAGGACAGCCGTAGCTTCAAGTGAGGTCTGCGGGGCTGGCCTGCCGAGGCCGGCCCAATTGCCGAGCGTCAAGTCAGGCCGCCACCTAGCTGCGCGGCGTGCAGCGGCGGACCATCCGATCAAGGCTGCCGGTTACCCCGCGCGCGGCAAACTCGAAGCGGGTTCCGAACGGGTCCACCACGGTGAACTTGGCGTTGCGGTCGGCGCGCTCCAGCGCGACCAGCCGGTTGAGCACCGCCTTGGCATCGCTCACATCCTCGACCTGCAGGTAGAACTGTGGCGAGGGGAAGGTGTTTTTCATCACAAACTCGCGGCCCGCGATGTTGAGCTTGGCCAAGCCACCCGGCGGCACCCGGCGCGGGGCGATGAACTCGGGGAAGATGCCGCGCCCGTCGCGGGCATCATAGAGCGAAAACTGCGTGCGCCCGCCCCGGCCCGTGCCGCAGGTGCCATCGACGCAGCTGACAACCTGACATGCGGCATAGCTCGCCCCCACACCCCGCTGGGTGTAAAAAAGCCAAGCGCCCAACCTGTCGATAAGGGTGAATTCAGCACGTGCGGGCTGCGGCAACAGCAGACCAAGCAATACGACAAAAAGGCAGGCGGCAGACTTAAACCGCAAAGCAATTCCTGAAAAAGGCATTTCGTTTTCTGACCTGTGGCAGCAAATCCCAACCAGCCTAGCCGCAAGGCCAAGCTGTGTCACGAGTGGGATTTCTTGCGGGGGTGGACCGGTGCTTTTTCGCCTGCCCGGGGGCCGGGGGGCGCGGCATCGCCTGCCCTTGCACCTGCCCGCGATATAAGGCACCACGCAAAAGACAGATAACGCGCGACCCCGCGCCCCGGGGTGCGCGCCAGCGGCGAAGGCAAGTGCGATGAGCGACGAGGCAATGAAACCCACCGAAGAAATCTCGGTCCGCGAGGTGTTCGGGATCGACAGCAACATGGTGGTGAAGGGTTTCGCCGAGGCGACAGACCGGGTGCCCGAGGTCGACAGCACCTACAAGTTTGACCCCGACACCACGCTCGCCATTCTCGCCGGCTTCTCCCACAACCGCCGGGTGATGATTCAGGGCTACCACGGCACAGGCAAGTCGACCCATATCGAACAGGTCGCCGCCCGCCTCAACTGGCCCGCCGTGCGTGTGAACCTCGACAGCCACATCAGCCGGATCGACCTGATCGGCAAGGATGCGATCAAGCTGCGCGACGGCAAGCAGGTGACCGAGTTTCACGAGGGCATCCTGCCCTGGGCGCTGCGCAACCCGGTGGCCATTGTCTTTGACGAGTATGACGCCGGCCGCGCCGACGTGATGTTCGTCATCCAGCGGGTTCTGGAACATGACGGCAAGCTCACCCTGCTCGACCAGAACGAGATCATCACGCCCAACAAGTATTTCCGCCTCTTCGCCACGTCGAACACCGTCGGCCTGGGCGATACCACCGGCCTCTACCACGGCACCCAGCAGATCAACCAGGCGCAGATGGACCGCTGGAACCTCGTCGCCACGCTGAACTACCTCAGCCATGACGCCGAAACCGCGATCGTTCTGGCCAAGTCGCCCCATTACAACACCGAAAAGGGCCGCAAGCAGATTTCCCAGATGGTGACGGTCGCCGACCTCACCCGGACGGCCTTCATGAACGGCGATCTCTCCACGGTGATGAGCCCGCGCACGGTGATCAACTGGGCCCAGAACGCCGAGATCTTCCGCAACATCGGCTATGCCTTCCGCCTGACCTTCCTGAACAAATGCGACGAACTGGAGCGCCAGACGGTGGCCGAGTTCTACCAGCGCTGCTTTGACGAAGAGCTGCCGGAGAGCGCTGTTTCGATGGCGATGTAATGCTGCGGGGCCTTACCGCCCTTGCTTTCGTGGCCCTCCTTGCCACGCCGCTGTCTGCTTGGCCCGCCAGCCCCACGGAACGCCTCGCCTGCGCGGCACATTTCGCAGCCCGCGCTCACTGGCTCACCGGGATGGACAAGAACCCGGTGACGGCATCGCTGATGCAGCGCCGAAGCGACATGCTTTTCGAGTCAGTGCGGCAGTTGGGATCGGTTGATTGGGGCATCCTTCGTGGCAGCCCCTCGCACAATGAGGCGTTGCGCGCGCGACTGGCGGAGTTCACCCACTACGTGCTGATCGGCTTTGCAAAGCGCGGAGAGGCCCGGCTTTGCATGGACGACCCGGCCTGCGTGAAATGCCTGCAAATTCTGCGGTTCCTCTAAGCCGCGCCACGCGCGCCGAGAAATGACGCAGCGCCACGCTGCTTCGGCCCCGCATCTAACCCCCAATTAACCTTGCCGTGCCAGGCTTCCCCCAAGGGCAGAGCCGTCGACACACACGATAAAGTTCTCAAACTGCCCGTTTGACAGGCGCACCCAAAGGCGCAATGGTCACTTCATGGGCAGAAAAAGAACAATGGCCCTCGCAGGGCTTCTGGCAGTTCTCTCCACATCGGCGCGCGCCGAACCGCTGGAGATGCAATTCGCCGCCTGCACCGGGCGCTTCTCCGCACTGATGGAGCACCAATGGCTCATCCCCACACCGGAGGTCGACACAACGACCCGCCGCCGCGCCGCGATGATCTCGCTGCTGGAGGCGGTGATGCCGGCAGGCCGGGGCCGCGAGGTGCTGGCCCGCCGGATCGAGGCCAAGCACGCCCAGGCGGTGCTGCTCACCCGCGCCACCTTCAACGACGACGCGGAAGATGCCCAATGGGCCGCCACCCGGGCCGAAGCCGAGATCGCCAGCTGCGCCGCGCTCTTGACGGGCTGAGGCGAGGCGGGGCCTGATGCGCCTATGCGCCACGCCCTCCTGATCCTCGCCCTGATTGCTGCCCCCGCCAGCGCCCATGACCTGTCAGAACATGACGATCTGCCCTATCTCGCTGCCGATTGCGCGGGATACTGGCGCGGGGTCGCTCGCGAGGGCGACACAGGCGACCCGATGGCCGCCGACCTCTCGGCCATGTATCTCGCCGCCGCCAAGGATCTCGCCCCGGCCCTTTCGCGCGACATCGACTACATCGCCGAAACCGCAACCACGCGTGCACGGCAGATGATCAGGGACGCCGCCAGCATCACCAGCGCCAAACGGCTGCTGCGCGAGCAGGAACAGTTTTGCCAGAACGTGGGCCTTGCCCTGCCCGCCAAATGGGGCTTCCACTAACGCGAAACGGGGGCCGCAAAGCCCCCGTCCCTGTTCATTTTCTTGCTGCAAATATTCCCGGGGGGTGTGGGGGGCTGGCCCCCCACTAAAGGTCGCGGTGTGGGGCGCTGGCCCCCCACTGAAGGTCGCGGTGTGGGGGGCTGCCCCCACTCCAACGCCGCGGCGATCAGGCCTCCCGCGCAACCTTCGTCGCATTGGCCCACCATGCCATATCGTCAAACAGGGCATCGGCAGAACCACCAATCACGTCTTCGATGGCTTCCATCTCGGCATTCTCGCCCATCGGAGAAACCTTCATGAAGCTGCCCGCGGCGATGTGCACGGCATTGCGCACCGGCACCATCTGAAGTTCCACGCCGATCCCGCGCAGGTGCTCCACCGCGCGGGCTGCACCAAGGCCGCCATAGCCCAGTGCACCCATCGGCTTGCGGACCCACTCCTTATAGGCTTGGTCCAGCGCGTTCTTCAGGGAGCCGGTGAGGGAGTGGTTGTATTCGGCGGTGACAAAGATGTAGCCGTCGAATTCGGCGATCTTCTCCTGCCAGGCAATTGCCGCCGGGTCTTCGGAAGGCATCCACAGGTTGGAGGCTTTCTCGTTGAAGAGCGGCAGATCGAAGTCTTTGAGGTCCACCAGCTCCACGTCGAAGTCGTCGCGCTGTTGTGCGCGCTCCAGCAGCCATTTGGCGGGCTTTTCGCCAAAGCGTGCGTCGCGGGTGGAGCCGATGATGATGGCAATCTTGGGGGTGGTCATGGGTGCCTCCTTAGGTCGGGCGGTGTCTGGGTCTGATGTCTATTTATTTACCAACCAACCCAGCAATCAACGGGGAGTTCCGTGCGAAATTGCACAAGGCGCAACTCCGCTTCGCGCGGCTCTTGCGCAAGGCGCTGCCCGGTGGTTTACCGATCCCATGGCTAAACCGACCGATAACCCGGCAGACCCGTTCAAGAAGGCCCTCGCAGAGGCCACCAAGGTCATGGCCGATGATCCCGAGCTGGGCGTCACCTATTCGGTGGACCCGCCGGGCACCACTGGCGACGGGCTGCGCCTGCCGCAGGTTTCCCGCCGGATGAGCGCCGAAGAGGTGCTGCTGGCCCGGGGCACCGCCGATGCGCTGGCGCTGCGTCACAAGTATCACGATGAGGGCACCGCCGCCCGCTATGCGCCGCAGGGCCAGCTGGCGCGCGATATCTACGCGGCGATGGAAACCGCCCGCTGCGAGGCGGTGGGCGCCCGCGTCATGCCCGGCACGGCCAAGAACATCGACGCCAAGATCGGCGCCGAGGCCGACCGGCGCGGCTATGGCAACCTCACCACCATGTCCGAGGCCCCGCTGGCCGAGGCGGCGGGCTACCTGGTGCGCAACCTCGCCACCGGGCGGCAGTTGCCCGACAGCGCCCAGAACGTGCTCGACCTCTGGCGCGATCACCTTGAGGGATCAGCCGCGGGCACGCTGGATGACCTTCAGGATGTGCTGGCCGATCAGCAGGCCTTTGCGCGCTTCACCCGGCAGGTGATCGAAGATCTCGGCTATGGCGACCAGCTCGGCGACGACCCGGACATGGAGGATGACGACGCCGAGGGCGATGAGGCCGAGCAGGACGAGGAAGAGGCCGACAGCACCGGGCAGGACGACAGCCAGGAAGACGAGGAGACCGAGGCCAACCCCGAGCAGGACCAGGAGCAGACGGACGATCCCTCCGAGGCCACCGTCAGCATGGATGACATGGCCGAAACCGAGGAGGGCGAAGAGGCCGAGATGCCTGAGGGCGAGGCCCCGCTGGAGCCCCCGCCCCCTGCCCCCGCCTCCGAGGCCGACCCGAACTACACCGTCTACGACGGCACCTTTGACGAGGAGATCCCCGCCGAAGAGCTGGCCCAGCCTGCCGAGCTGGAGCGGCTGCGCGACTATCTCGACCAGCAGCTCGAGCCACTGAAGGGCGCGGTGAGCCGCCTTGCCAACAAGCTGCAACGCCGCCTTCAGGCGCAACAGAACCGCTCTTGGGAGTTCGACCGCGAGGAAGGCATCCTCGACGCGGGCCGCCTCGCCCGCGTGGTTGCCAACCCGACGACGCCGCTCAGCTTCAAGGTCGAGAAGGACACCGAATTCCGCGACACCGTGGTGACGCTGCTGCTCGACAACTCGGGCTCCATGCGCGGCCGCCCGATCAGCATTGCCGCGATCTGCGCAGATGTGCTGGCGCGCACTCTTGAGCGCTGCCAGGTGAAGGTCGAGATCCTCGGCTTCACCACCCGCGCCTGGAAGGGTGGGCAGGCGCGCGAGAAATGGCTGGCCGAGGGCCGCCCGCAAACCCCGGGCCGCCTGAACGACCTGCGCCACATCATCTACAAGAGCGCCGACGCCCCGTGGCGCCGCGCCCGCGCCAACCTTGGCCTGATGATGAAAGAGGGCTTGCTGAAGGAAAACATCGACGGCGAGGCGCTGGAATGGGCGCACCGCCGCATGGCGGGCCGCCGCGAGGTGAGGAAGATTCTCATGGTCATTTCGGATGGCGCCCCGGTGGATGATTCCACCCTCTCGGTGAACCCGGCGAACTACCTCGAAAAGCACCTGCGTGACGTGATCGCGATGATCGAGAAGCGCCGCGCCGTGGAGCTTCTGGCCATCGGCATCGGCCATGACGTGACCCGCTATTACGACCGTGCGGTCACCATCACCGATGTCGAGCAGCTTGCCGGTGCGATGACCGAGCAACTGGCCTCGCTGTTTGATTCCGACCCGAGGGCGCGCGCGCGGGTGATGGGGATGAAGAAGGCGAGTTGAACCGTAGGGTGGGCAATCTGCCCACCTTCCGCGCGGTGGGCAGATTGCCCACCCTACGAGGATTTCTCATGTTTCAAACCTTCGACGCCCCCACCAATCCCGCTGATGGCCCGCCCCGCCTGAAGGCCCTGCGCGCGCGGCTTGCCGCCGAGGGCCTTACCGGCTTCCTCGTGCCCCGCGCCGACCGGCATCAGGGCGAATACGTGGCGCATTGCGACGAGCGGCTGGCTTGGCTTACCGGCTTTTCCGGCTCCGCAGGCTTTGCCGCCGTGCTGCCCGACATTGCCGGCGTCTTCATCGACGGGCGCTATCGGGTGCAGGTGAAGGCGCAGGTCGACACCGCCCATTTCACCCCCGTCCCTTGGCCCGAAACCCGGCTGGCCGATTGGCTGATCGCACAGGCCCCGGCAGGCGCGCGGATCGGGTTTGATCCGTGGTTGCATAGCGTCAAGGAAGTGGCCGGACTGGAAAAGGCGCTGACGGCCAAGGGTCTTGCACTGGTGCCGGTGGAGGCCAACCCGGTGGATGCCATCTGGGACGACCGCCCGGCAGAACCCTCCGAGCCGATCCTCCCTCACCCGCTTCAATTTGCCGGTGAGAGCAGCGCCGACAAACGCGCGCGGCTCGGGGCGGACCTGGCCAAGGCGAAGGTGGGCGCGGCGGTGCTTACCCTGCCGGATTCGGTCTGCTGGCTCTTGAACATCCGCGGCTCCGACATCGCCCGCAACCCGATTGCACGGGTGAACGCCGTGCTGGAAGCCTCTGGCAAGGTTGATCTTTTCTGCGACCCGGCACAGGCCGAAGGGCTGGAGCTTTGGCCTGACGTGGCGGTGCTGCCGCGCGAGAGCTTCGCCGCCGCGCTGGCCGAACTGGGCGGGCGCGTGCAGATTGACCCGGAAAGCGCGCCCGAGGCGGTGGCCGCGATTCTGCGCGGCAAGGCAGAGGTGGTGGAGGGGCCAGACCCTTGCCTGCTGCCGAAGGCCAAGAAGAACACCGCCGAGCTGGACGGGATGCGCGCGGCGCATCTGCGCGATGCGGTGGCGATGGTGAAGTTTCTCGCATGGCTGGATGATGAGGCCGAGAACGGCGGGCTGACCGAGATTTCGGTGGTGGAGCGTCTGGAAGGCTTCCGCCGCGAGGCCAATGAGCTGCGGGAGATCAGCTTTGACACCATCAGCGGCGCCGGGCCGAACGGCGCCATCGTGCACTACCGCGTGACCCATGAGACCAACCGCCCGGTGAAGCCCGGCGAACTGCTGCTGGTGGACTCCGGCGGGCAATATCTTGACGGCACCACCGATATCACCCGCACCGTCACCGTCGGCCCCCCGCCAGAGGGCGCGGCAGAGGCCTTCACCCGCGTGCTGCAGGGCATGATCGCCGTGTCGCGGCTGGTCTGGCCGCGCGGCCGTGCCGGGCGCGATCTGGAGGCGGTGGCCCGCTATCCGCTGTGGGTGGTGGGCAAGGATTTTGACCACGGCACCGGCCACGGCGTGGGCGCTTACCTCAGCGTGCATGAGGGGCCGCAGCGGCTGAGCCGGGTCTCCGAGGTGCCGCTGGAGCCGGGGATGATCCTCTCCAACGAGCCGGGATATTACCGCGAGGGAGAGTGGGGCATCCGCATCGAAAACCTTGTTGCCGTCGAAGAGGCCCCGCCCATGCCGGATGGCGATGGCCGCGACATGCTGGCCTTCCAGACCCTTACCTATGTGCCGATTGACCGGCACCTGATCGAGGTAGAGATGCTCTCGCGCGCGGAACGCGAATGGATTGACGGCTATCACCGCTCCGTCTGGGCGCTGATCTCAGACCGGGTGAGCGGCGAGGTGAAGGACTGGCTCCGGCAGGCCTGCGCTGCGCTATAGCAGCGCGGGGCACCCCATGACATTTACCTGTCATGCGTTCCACCTATATAACCCCACCAAAGAACATAACAGGAGGTGAGGGATGGCCGACCATATCAAGATACGCAACGCGGATGGAACCTGGGTGGTGCGGGCCGGCGGCGCCGTGCTGGGCGAGAGCGCAAATGCCCTTGAGCTGACCGAGGGTGACATGCCCTTTGTCATCTATTTCCCCCGCACTGATATCGCCATGGCCTTCCTCGACAAGTCCGAAACCGTCACCCACTGCCCGCATAAGGGCGATGCGCAGCACTACGACATCGAGATCAAGTCGGGCACGATCCGGGATGCGGCATGGTCTTACGAAGATCCGAAGGCCGGGATGGAGCGGATCGAGGGCTACCTCGCCTTCTATGCCGAGAAGGTGACCGTGGAGCAGGTTTGAGCCTCCCGGCCCTTGCCGCCGGGCTGAACCGTAACACCAGTGGGGGCGCTGCCCCCACACCCCCGGGATTTTCGCAGGACCAATGAGGAGGCGGAACAGCCCTCCCCTCATTGGTCCGGAAAATATCCCCGCCGGAGGCTTCAAATCTCTTTTGGCCCGCCCTCTCAGCTATGTTCCTCGGCCGCCGTTTCGGCCAGTGCGCGGTTGTAGGCCCGCAGCGCGTCGAGGTGGAACAGCGCCCCCATCAGCTCTCCCTTGCCGCCGTCGCCCACTGGCGCGACCACGGGGATGAAGCTGTGGCCGCTGGTTTCAAACATCGGCAGGGCTGTTTCCAGCGTGGTGTCTGGGGCGAGCATGATGCCCGACGAGATCATCTCTTCGCAGGTGTCGCGCGAGGCGGCGCGGGGGCTGTCGACGCCGCGCATCACCGCTGCGGCGGAGTGCACCGAGAGCAGGTAGGCCTGTGGCCCGGCGGCCATGCGGATGCCCCGGCGCTCCAGTTGGGTGAGGAAGAAGCTGCGGTCGACAAGGCGGGAGGAGATGGCGGTGGAAAGCGAGACGGCGACCATCACCGCGAGGCCGGTCTGCCAGTCGCCCGTCAGTTCGAAAACGATGAGTGTGGTGGAAATCGGCGCGCCCAGCACCGCGGCCGCCAGCGCCCCCATGCCCGCCAGCGCGTAGAGCGTTGGTGTGCCGGAGACCTCGGGAAACACCCCGGTAGCCACCACCCCGAAGGCCAGCCCGGTGAGCGCACCCACCATAAGCGAGGGCGAGAACATGCCGCCACCCATCCGCCCGGCCATGGTGATGGCCACGGCGGCGACCTTCAGCACGACGAAAACGATTGCCTCGCGAAACACCAACTCGCCGGTGAGCGCGGCGGAGGTCGTTTCGTAGCCGACGCCGATGATATGCGGATAGAAAATCGCCAGCCCGCCCAGCAGCGCCCCGGCCATCGCCGGGCGCAGAAAGCGCGGCAGGCGGGTGGCCTGCATGACGCCGTTGCCGATGGAATCGGCCAGAAACACCGCCCGCATCAGCACCACGGCCACCAGCCCGCAGGTGATGCCGAGCAACAGGAAGGCCGGCAGCTCGACGTAAAAGCTCAGCACCCCGTCGCCGCCGAGGGTAAACTCGGCCACATCGCCGAAGAAGGAGCGGCTCACCACTGTGCCCGCGACCGAAGCGATGACGATGGGGGCGAAGGCGTGCACCGCGAAATGCCGCAGCACCACCTCCAGCGCGAAGAGCGCCCCGGCGATGGGTGCGTTGAAGGAGGCAGAGACAGCGGCGGCCACGGCGCAGCCCATCAGGTCGCGCCCGGTGACCCCATTGGCGTTGATCCGCTCGCTGACCCAGGAGGAAATGACAGCGGCAAGGTGCACCACCGGCCCCTCACGGCCCGTCGAGCCGCCCGAGGAGAGTGTGATGAGCGAGGCCAGCGCCGAGGCGAGGCCAGCGCGTTGCTCCACCCGGCCCCGGTTGAGCGCGGCGCCGTGGATCACATCGGCCACCGAGCGCACCCGCGCACCGGGCGCGAAGCGATCGAGGATCACCCCCACCGCCAGCCCGCCGAGGATGGGCAGCGCCAGCACCCACCACCAGGGCAGAGAGGCGGCGAAAGAGTGGATCAGCCGGGTGTCATCGGTGCCGTAGAGCGCGCCTTGCAGCCAGTCGATCCCGAGGCGGAAGAGGCAGGCGGCATAGCCAGAGGCGACCCCGAGGGCCAGCGCGATGAACCAGAATTGCACCTGGCTTGGCCCGCGCTGGCGCAGGATGCGGATCAGCGTATCGGCCACCTCGCGCAGCTCGGACAGGCGTTGGCGCAGCGGCCCTGCCGCCTTCGCTTCGCTCCCCTGCCCTTCGCTCTCGCTCACCCACGCCCCCGTTCTGCCGCACCGGGCCCTGCACGCGTGCCGCTCTTCCCCGGGCGGCCCGTATCGCCTAGGGTGGCGTCCGGTGTAGCGCGAGGAGGAGTGATGCCTTTCAACGAGGCGCAGACCGGCCTTAGGGCCGTTCTAGGCGATCGGCTGAGCCGCTCCAAGAGTGATCTGGAGCAGCACGGCCGAAGTGAGACGCATTTTCCGCTGACCCCGCCCGAGGCCGTGGCCTATCCGGAGAGCACCGCGGAGGTGGCGCAGATCGTGAAGGCCTGCGCCGCGGCCCATTGCCCGGTGGTGGGCTGGGGCGCGGGCACCTCGCTGGAGGGGCACGGGCTGGCGGTGCAGGGCGGCGTAGCGGTGGACTTCAGCCGCATGGACAAGGTGCTGGAGGTGCGCCCCGAAGACATGGTGGCCGTGGTTCAGCCCGGCGTGACCCGCGAGGCGCTGAACCATGAGCTACGGGCCACGGGCCTGTTCTTTCCGGTCGATCCGGGGGCCAATGCCACGCTGGGCGGCATGGCCGGCACGCGGGCCAGCGGCACCACCGCCGTGCGCTACGGCACAATGGCCGAGAACGTGCTGGCGCTGGAGGTGGTGCTGGCCAGCGGCGAGGTGATCCGCACCGGCTCGGGCGCACGCAAGGCCTCCAATGGGTATGACCTGACCCGGCTGATGGTTGGCTCGGAGGGCACGCTGGGGCTGATCACCGAGTTGACGCTCAAGCTGCAGGGCCAGCCCGAAGCCACGGCGGCGGCCACCTGCGCCTTCGAAAAGATCGGCGACGCGGTGGATTGCGTGATCGCCACCATCCAGGCCGGGCTGCCGATGGCGCGAATCGAATTTGTCGACGGCCCTACGGTTGAGGCGGTAAATGCCTACTCAGGCGCGGATTTCCCTGCGAGCCCTCACCTTCTGGTAGAGTTCCACGGCTCGGAGACGTCAGTTGCCGCCGACGCGCAGTTTTTTGGCGAACTTGTGAATGACATGAACGGCCACAGCTTTCGGTGGGCCGAGCGAGCCGAAGACCGCACCGCGCTCTGGCACATGCGCCACCACGCCTATTGGGCAATCCTCGCCAGCCGCAAAGGCTCTACGGCGATTGTGACCGACATGTGCGTGCCGATCTCGCGGCTCGCAGATGCGGTGGAGGCCACGGCGACTGACATCGAAGCAGCCGGGTTGGAGGGGCCGATTCTGGGCCATGTGGGGGACGGTAACTTTCATGCCATCCTGTTGATCGACAAGGACAATCCGCAGCACTGGCAGAAGGCCAAACACATTGCCGATACCATGGCCGAGCGCGCCCTCGCCTTTGGCGGCACGATCACCGGCGAGCATGGGGTGGGCATGGGGAAGCTGCACATGATGGAGGCCGAGCACGGGGCTGCTTGGGGGCTGATGGCCGAGCTGAAGGCGGCGCTCGACCCGCTCGATATTCTCAATCCGGGGAAGGTCGTCCGACCGCGCGACACCACAGGAAACACACCGTTTCCAGTGTGAATTAACCATGCGGTAGCTAAGGCACTAGATTATAAAGACATTAAGACTAAATTGTGTCTAGTTGAAATTGGGATGTGTCACTCATGACTATCAAATCACTTACCACCGCTGCCGCCCTTGGGCTGAGCGCGATCTTCACCGCTCAGTCGGCCGATGCCAGGCTTGTTATTCACTGCAATCGCGGTCCGATTCCGTCGAACCCGATGATCAACGGCCACTACGATAACTTCGTCGCCAGCTTGATGGAGAACTTCGTGATGACCGAGCAGGAAGCAGAGCGCATTGCCAAGCAGGTTTGCGGCAACATGGGCGCCGTGGGCGACCTCGACTATCTCGTCGATCTCACCTTCGAAGCCACGGCTCCTTACGAGCGCCGCTAAAGCGGAGCGCTCGGCCCAGCCAAGAGACCTCTCCGGGGCAACGCCAAGTGGCCCCGGTTTCGTCTAAATTTGGGCAAAATTTTAAGACAGGTTGCGGAGAGTGAAGCCTAGAACGGGCTTCGCACCCCATTTTCCCATGTGTCGTCGTACAACCGCCGGAGCCTGTCATGAAACGTCATACCCTTCCGATCGCCGCCCTCGCGCTTGCCCTCACCGCCGTTTCGGCCTCCGCCGCCGGTGTGAAGATTTCCTGCGCCCGTGGCCCGCTGCCCAAGGTCTCGCTGATCAACGGCCCGAAACCGATCTTCGTCAAGAGCATCCAAGCCAATTACGCCGTGAGCCACGAAGAGGCGAAGGCTGCTGCGGCTTACGTGTGCGCCGATATGGCTGCCGTGGGCAATGCCGAGCTTCTGCGCGCCCGGACCCGCGCCGCGCTGGCCAACTACCGCCGCCGCTGAGGTTGCTGCGGGGCCATGCGCCCCGCGCTGCCCACCCGAGTTACCCGGCCAATAGGGCCCGTGCTGCGGCGCGGGCCTCTTCTGTTACGGTCTCGCCTGCCAGCATCCGCGCCAGCTCATCCACCCGCGCGGGCGCATCGAGCGGCGTGACGGTTGAGAGCGTTTGGCCCTTCGCCACCGACTTCTCCACCCGCCAGTGATGCGCGCCCATGGCGGCCACCTGCGGGCTGTGGGTGACGACAAGCACCTGCCCCGATGCCGCCAGCCCGGCAAGGCGGCGGCCCACGGCATCTGCAGTGGCCCCGCCCACGCCCCTGTCGATCTCGTCAAAGATCATCGTCAGGCCGGTGGTGTGGCGGGTCAGGCAAACCTTCAGCGCCAGCAAGAACCGGCTGAGCTCGCCGCCCGAGGCAATCTTGTTCAGCGGTCCGGCCGGGGCGCCCGGGTTTGTGGCCACGGTAAAGGTGACGGAATCGGCGCCCTCCGGCCCGGGCTCGGCGGGCTCGATCACGGTGGAAAACACCGCGCGCTCCATCTTCAGCGGCGCAAGCTCTGCGCTCATCGCCTTGTCGAGCTTGGCCGCGGCCTTGGAGCGCGCCTCGGTCAGCCGTCCGGCGGCGGCCTCGAAGGCGGCCTCGGCCTCGCGCGCCTCCTTCTCCAGCGCGGCAATTCCGCCCTCGCCCGCATCCAGCGTTTCCAGCTTGGCGACCAGGTCGGCGGTGAGCGCGGCCAGATCGTCGGGGGCAACGCCGTGCTTGCGGGCCAACCCACGAATGGCAAAGAGCCGCTCTTCGGTGGCCTCCAGCTCACGCGGATCGTGGCTGAGCGCATCCAGCGCCTCGCCCACGCCCTGCTCGGCCTCCCCCAGCGCATCCACCGCGCGAGAGAGCGCCTCCAGCGCGCCATCCAGATGGCCCTCGGCGGCTTCAGCGGCCCCGTCGAGCCAGCGCGTGGCATCCGAGAGCATGCCCTCTGCGCCGGATGGCCCGAGCGCCTGATGCGCTTTCTCGATATCTTCGCGGATGCGCCCGGCGGCCTGCATCTGGCGGCGGCGGGTGTCCAGCTCGGCCTCCTCGCCGGGCTGCGGATCGAGCGCGGAGAGCTCGCCTGCCGCGTGGCGCAAGAACTCCTCCTCCGCCGCCAGCGCCGCCTGCGCCGCGCGGGCCTGCTCCAGTGCCTGCACCGCTTCGCGGCGGGCGCGCCATGCGGCGCGGGTGGGGGCCAGATCGACGCCAGCAAACTCATCGAGCAGCGCCCGGTGGCCGCGCGGGTTGAGCAGGCCGCGATCATCCTGCTGGCCGTGCAACTCAACCAGCACATCCGAGAGCGCCCGCAGCACCTCGCCGGAGACGCGCCTGTCGTTCACCCAAGCGGTTTTGCGGCCATCGGCGGTGTTGACCCGGCGCAGGATCAGTTCATCGCTTGCCGGCAGGCCCGCCTCCTCAAGCACGGCACGGGCGGCATGGCCCGGCTCCAGCGCAAACTCGGCCACCACCTCGCCCTGCTCGGCCCCGGCGCGCACCAGCTCGGCACGGCCACGCCAGCCCAGCACAAAGCCAAGCGCATCCAGCAGGATGGACTTGCCCGCCCCGGTCTCGCCGGTGAGCACATTGAGGCCGGGCGCGAAGCTGAGTTCGAGCCGGTCGATAATGAGCAAATCGCGTATGTCGAGCCCGCGCAGCATGGGCTGTTTTTACCCCCCGTGGCCGGTTAGAGCCACTCGCCCTTAACCATCTGGCGATAGATCTTCCGCAGCCAGTTGTCGCCCTTGGCCTGGGCCTGAAGGTTGCGGCGGGCCAGCAGAGTGTAGGTATCGTCATACCACTCGGAGGAGCGGTAGTTATAGGCAAGGATCGCCCCCGCCGTCTGCGCCTCGGCGGTCAGCCCAAGCGAAAGATAGGCCTCCACCAGACGGTGCAGCGCCTCGGGGGTTTGCGTGGTGGTCTGGAACTCCTCAACCACCACCCGGAAGCGGTTGATGGCCGCAAGATGGTGGCCGCGCCGCAGGTAGTACCGGCCGATCTCCATTTCCTTCGCCGCAAGGTGGTCGAAGGCGAGATCGAACTTGAGGATCGCGGAAGAGGCATATTCGCTGTCAGGATACTTCTCGATCACTTCGCGCAGCGCCTGAAGCGCCTGGAAGGTGAGGCCCTGATCGCGGCCAACCTCGTCGATCTGGTCATAGTAGGACAGCGCGAGGAGATATTGCGCGTAGGCGGCATCATCCTCGGCGGGGTAAAAATCGAGATAGCGCTGCGCGGTGGCGCGGCTGTTCTCATAGTCGCGAGCACGGTGGAAGGCGAAGGCCTGCATGATCAGCGCACGCTTGGCCCAGACCGAATAGGGATAGAGCCGCTCGACCTCGGAGAAGGTCTCGGCGGCATCCTCGGGCTTGCCGGTCTCAAGCGTGTATTCGCCCTGCTTGTAAATCTGTTCGGGGGTCAGGTCTTCAAGACTCTTGTCGGTCCTGGCCTGAAACGCGCCACAGCTCGACAGCAGAAGCACAAGCGCCACCGTCCCTGCCAGCCCTGCTCGCCCTTTCTGCGCCGCCATTCTTGCCTAACCCCGTGACTTTATTGCCCGCATAGCCCGTGGCCTGCGGAGATTACGAGGGGTGTAGCACAAGAAATTGCGGTGCAAAATGGCTTTGGCGCACATCGGATGTTCAAAAGCCTCGGCGGGGCCGGGTTGCAACGGGGTGGCCGGGCTCAGGCGACAAGCCGCAGGTCGCGGCTCTTGAGGCCGGTGCCGGGCAGCTGGCGGGCCATATCGCCGTCGCAGGTCACGATCTCAAAGGCCGAAGGGTCGGCAAAGAGCGCGTGAAGCAGGGCATTGGTCAGCGCGTGGCCAGCGCGGCGGCCGGTGTAGCGTGCCAGCAGCGGATGGCCGGCAAGGGCCAGATCGCCAAGCGCGTCGAGCATCTTGTGGCGCACCGGCTCGTCGCTGTGGCGCAGGCCACCGGGCGACAAGACCTTTTCGCCTTCGACCACAACCGCGTTTTCATAGGTGCCGCCAAGCGCCTTGCCCTCGGCGCGCATCGCCTCGACATCGGCGGCGCGGCAGAAGGTGCGGCTGTCGCAGAGCTCGCGAACGAAGGCACCGTTGGCCATGTTCATCGAGCGGGTCTGCGCGCCGATCGCGGCATCTTCAAAGTCGATCCCGAAGTCGATGTGCAGGCTGTCGTCCGAAGGCTCGAGCCGGGCCACAGCGTCGCCGCGGCGCACTTCAACGGGCTTGAGTACGCGGATCGCGCGGATCGGAGCGTCCAGCACGCGCAGGCCAGCCTTGAGGATGGCGCCGACGAAGGGCGCCGCGGAGCCATCGAGGATCGGCACTTCGGGGCCGGAAACCTCGATCAGCGCGTTGTGCACGCCGCAGCCCGCGAGCGCGGCCATCACGTGCTCTACCGTCGAGAGAGACACGCCGTCATCATTGGTCAGAAGGGTGCAGAGCGGGCTTTCCACCACCGCGTCCCAGCGGGCAGGCAGAAAGGCGTCGCCCTTCACAGCATCGGTGCGGCGGAACCAGATACCCTGGTCAGCCATCGCCGGCTTCAGCGTGATCCGCGCGGGGCGGCCTGAATGCAGGCCCACGCCCGAAAGCGTCACGTTTTTGTTCAGCGTCGTTTGCACCAAATGCCTCTTCGAGACTGCCTCAATTCCTGTCCCCAAGCACAATCGGCCCGGTTGCAAGGGAGATAGGCGGCTGGGCCGTGAGCCTCAACTCAATCTTTGCAACGGTCTGTAACATGGGCGGCGGAGGGTGTGGCGAGACTGTGCCGACAGCATGAAGCCCTGCCCTCAACCTCCTGCCCCACAACAAAAAAAGGGCCGGTCTCCCGGCCCTTTTTTTGACTGTATATCGTGACCCGGATCAGTTGGCCTGACGCCGCAGGAAGGCCGGAATTTCGATCCGCTCCTGCTCGGGATCCACCTCTTCCTCATGGTCGAGCTGCGGCTGGCGGTAGGCCGGGCGCTGCTGTTGGGCGGCGGCGGAGCTGACCGGCGGCTCGCGGTGTGCGGGCTGCTGGGGCTGGCCTTCGCTGCCATGTCCGGCCATCCGGGTGATCAGCGAGCCGATGCCGAAGCGGGCCTTGTGATCGGCGGCAGCGGCGGGCTGCTGACCCTGCGGCTCGGGAGCCGGTGCGGCGGCGGCAGGGCGCTGCTGGGGCTGGGCCTCGGCAGCGGGCTGACCGGCACCGGGCACCTTGCGCACGGCCTGATGCAGACGGGCAAGAGCCTCTGCCGACGGCGTGCCGGGTGCGCGGGCAACCTCGGGCTGCGGCGCGTAGTCGGCGGCAGGCTCGGCGGCTTCCAGCGGCTCGGCTTCAGCGGCGGGGCGGTAGGCCGGCGGCGGAAGATCGTCGCTGGCGGGGGCTTCTGCCTCTTCACGGGCCGGGGCGCGGAAGGCGGGGAAGAGCGAGGGCTCTTCCGCCTCGGCCTGCGGCGCGGGGGCCGGTTGCGGCTGACGCTCGGCAGAGGCCGGGCGGGCACCGGTGATCGAAACCTGCGGCGCAGCTGCGGGCGCGGCGGCCACGGGGGCCTCTTCAACCGGGCGCGGCGCGGCGGCGGGGGCTTCGGACTCGTCCTGCGCGGAGGGCTGAGCGAGCGGTGCGGCCATCGAGCGGCGCGGCACCGGAATTTCGCGCTCTTCGTCCATCACGTCGATGCCGGTGGCAACGACCGACACGCGCATGAAGCCTTCCAGCGAGGTGTCGAGCGTGGAGCCGACGATGATGTTGGCGTCGCTGTCCACCTTCTCGCGGATCTCGTTGGCGGCCTCGTCCAGTTCAAACAGGGTAAGGTCATGCCCGCCGGTGATGTTGATCAGCACGCCCTTGGCGCCGTTCAGGCTGATTTCGTCGAGCAGCGGGTTGGCGATGGCCTTCTGCGCGGCCTGCTTGGCGCGATCTTCGCCCTCGGCCTCGCCGGTGCCCATCATCGCCTTGCCCATCTCGTCCATCACCGCGCGGACGTCGGCGAAGTCGAGGTTGATCAGGCCGGGGCGAACCATCAGGTCGGTCACACCTTTGACGCCTTGGTAGAGAACGTCATCGGCCAGCGCGAAGGCTTCGGTGAAGGTGGTTTTCTCGTTCGCCAGCCGGAACAGGTTCTGGTTGGGGATGATGATCAGCGTGTCGACGACCTTTTGCAGGGCTTCAACGCCCTCCTCGGCCTGGCGCATCCGCTTGCCGCCTTCAAACTGGAACGGCTTGGTGACAACGCCCACGGTGAGCACGCCCAGCTCGCGGGCGGCCTGTGCGATGATCGGAGCAGCGCCGGTGCCGGTGCCGCCGCCCATGCCGGCGGTGATGAAGCACATATGTGCGCCTGCCAGATGGTCGATGATTTCTTCAATGGTCTCTTCGGCAGCAGCGGCGCCCACGGAGGGCCGCGCCCCGGCACCAAGGCCCTCGGTCGCCTTCACACCCATCTGGATGCGGGCCGCCGCGGCAGATTGCTGAAGCGCCTGCGCATCGGTGTTGGCCACCACGAACTCGACCCCGTCGAGCTCTTTTTCGATCATGTTGTTGACCGCGTTGCCCCCTGCCCCGCCGACACCGAACACGGTGATTCGCGGCTTGAGGTCCAATTCGGTTGGCATGGTGAGATTCAAAGTCATCTGATTTCCGCCTGTCTCTTTTTTGTTCAAGTCCCCGGGCGAGCCACTGACGGCGCCCCACCGCCTAAAATGACTCGAAATTTAAGGCACTTTATCGCTTTGGCCGCGATGCGTCACCCGAAAAACGCAAAAATGCCACAATTTGTAGTGGATTTCCTCCGGCCCTTCGGCGGGATTTTGCGTATGCCACTTCATATTGGGGTCACCAGTTATCGCGGAACCATTTCATTGCCCGTTTTAGCGATCGGGCCGGGTAGGTTTCGGCGGGAATGTCGAAGTCCCACCACTCGTCTTGCGGGTGCGCCGAATAGAGGCAAAGCCCCACCGCCGCCGAGAAGGCTGGGCCGGTGGCGGCCTGTGGCAGGCCCTGCACCCTCAGCGGGCGGCCAAGGCGCACCTGCTGGCCCAGAATGCGCGAAGCCAGCTCATCGAGGCCAAGGATCTGAGAGCCACCGCCGGTGAGCACGATGTTCTGCGAGGGCAGATGGTCAAACCCGGCGGCATCGAGGCGCACGCGCACCTCCTCCAGAATTTCCTCCACCCGGGGCCGCATTATGCCGATCAGCTCGCTGCGGGATACGGCGCGCTGGTCGTGGTCCCAATCGCCGGTATCGCCGCCCAGCGGGATCATCTCGCGGTCGTCCATGCCGGTGGCCACCACGCCGCCGTGGCGGGTTTTGATCCACTCGGCTTTCTGCGGGCTGACCTGAAGCCCCTGCGAGATGTCGCGGGTGATATGGTCACCGCCGAGCCGCACGCTATCGGCATAGATCATGTGCTTCTTGATGAAGACAGAAAGCGTGGTGGCACCGCCGCCCATGTCGATGCAGGCCGAGCCAAGCTCTTGCTCGTCTTCCACCAGCGCCGAAAGGCCGCTGACATAGGCGCTGGAGGCCAGCCCCGCCAGCTCAAGGTCGCAGCGTTTGATGCAATAGAGCAGGTTCTGCACCACCGATGTTTCGATGGTCAGCAGGTGCATGTCGGCGGCCAGCCGGTTGCCGATCTGGCCGCGCGGGTCCATCAGGCCAGAGCGGTGGTCGATGGCAAAGTTCACCGGATGGGCGTGCAGCGCCTGCCGCCCTGCCCCGAAATCGGGCACCACGCAGGAGGCCAGCACACGCGCCACATCCTGCTCGCTCACCACGCTGTCGGCCAGCTCGATCGCGCCATCCAGCCCGTAGCTGCGCGGGCGCGCCCCAGCGAAGGCGGCAATCACGTGATCCACCCGCACCCCGGCCATCTTTTGCGCCGCCTGTACCGCCGTGCGAATCGCCCGCTCGGTCTCTTGCATGGCGTCGATCTCGCCAAAGCTCACACCGCGCGAGCGGGTGGTGGCCGCGCCGATCACCCGGAAGCTGGATTGCCCGGCGAGGCTGCCCACCCCGTCGCTCTCGCGAAACCGGCCCGGCCCGTCAAACCGCAGCACGAGGCAGGCGATCTTGCTGGTGCCCACGTCGAGAATGGCGATGACCCCACGGTCCATCGCCTGTTTGCGCATCCGCCGCATGGCGCGCTGATTGTCATAGAGATCGGTCATCAGCCGTTCGAGCCTCCGATTTCGAGCGATTTGATCCGGCGGAACTCTTCCACCGCTCCGGGGGCCATCCGAAGGGTCGGACGGCCAGGAATGCGCATGTCGATGACAGCAAGGTCGCGGCCCAGCATGTCTTCGGCCTCATCTAGGGCAATCACCCGCTCCAGCGCGGCAACGGGGCCAGCCTCGGGCAGTTGGATCACCTGATCCCGGTCCAGCACCACATCCCAGCGGCGCTCGCCCCGGCGGATCAACCCGCGCAGACGGCCCGCCAGCGGCAGGGCGGCGGCATAGATGGCACGGGCCTCGGCCACGGCGGCGGGCGTATCGGCCCCACGTCCTACCACCAGCGGCAGATCGGGGCGCAGCCCGCGCGAGATCAGTGGCGCGACACGGTGGCCGGTTTCATCGAGCAACAGCAGCGAGCCATCGCGCTTGCGCCAGACCAGCGCCGGGATGCGCTCTTCGACCTCGACCAGCAGCACACCACCGGGGCGGATGCGCACATGGACGCCAGCCACGGCATCGAGCGCCTCAACCGTCTCGCGGGTGGCATCAAGATCCATATCGAAGCTGGAAAGCGGAAATTCATAGGGCACCAGCGCGCGAATATCGCCCGCAAGCTCTTCGGAGGCGCCTTCGACGGCGAGCATCTTCACCATGAACTCGGGGCGCTCCTCCACCGAGCGGCGAGCATCGCTGATCAGGTCCGTCACCTGCGTGCGCCGGCCCTCGTCGGAGAAATACCACGTCACCGCCAGCGCCACGGCGGCCAGCGGCAGGCCCACGCGCAAGAGGCGGCGGTAGAAGGGCGTCAGCCAGAGCCGCTCCAGCCGGTAGGCCACGCGCGAGGGCGCGGGGTCACGCCGGGGGGCATCGGCGGGGCGTTTCAGCGACCGCATGAGGCATCCTCCACGATCCAGCGACAGAAGGCGCCAAAGGAATATCCGGCGTGCTCGGCATGTTCGGGGGTGAGCGAGGTGGGCGTCATCCCGGGCTGGGTGTTGGTTTCCAGCAGCACGAGACCGTCGACGCCCTTGGCCTCATCCCAGCGAAAATCGGTGCGCGAAATGCCCCGGCAGCCCAGCGCCCGATGCGCCGTCAGCGCGTGGGTACGGCAGGCCTCGGTGATTTCTGCGGGCACATCGGCGGGGCAGATGTGGCGCGAGCCGCCCTCGGCGTATTTCGCTTCGTAGTCATACCAGCCGTCGGTGAGGATCTCGGTCACGCCCAGCGCCTCATCGCCCATCACGGTGCAGGTCAGCTCCCGTCCCGGCGCGAAGGCCTCGACCATCAGCACCGCAGCGGAATCGTCGGCCAGCTTGGGCGGGCTGTTGGCATCCTCATGGACGATATAGATGCCCACCGAGGAGCCCTCGTTATAGGGCTTCACCACATAGGGCGGGGGCAGCACATGCGCCGCCTCGATCTCGTCGCGGTCCGCCAGCTTGCTGGCCACCACCGGCAGGCCGTGGGCCCGGTAGAGCGCCTTGGTGCGCTCCTTGTCGATGGCGGTGGAGGAGGCCAGCACGCCGGAGTGGGTGTAGGGAATGCCGAGCCATTCGAGCAGGCCCTGAATGCAGCCATCCTCGCCCCAACGGCCATGCAGCGCGTTGAACACCGCGTCAGGCGCCAGTGCCTTCAGCCGCTCGGCCACGTCATCCCCTGCGTCGATTTCGGTCACGTCGAAGCCCTCCGACCGGAGCGCCTTTGCGCATTCCCTGCCGGTGGAGAGCGAAACCTCACGTTCCGCAGATGGGCCGCCCATAAGGACAGCAACATTCTGGACTGTCCTGCTCGACATGTCCGCCTCTGCCATCGGGCGATGGTTTTTGCGCGTGGTATTCGCGCTTCGCCCTTGTTTTGTTGATGCTTGAGCCGGTTCGTTGACCGCTCAGCCGCCTGCCTTTTCCGGGGCCGGTTCACCGACCCTCATGATTTCCCACTCTAGCGTTACACCGCTGGTTTCGTAAACCTTTTTTCGGATCCGCTCGCCGAGATTTTCCAGGTCGGCAGCACTGGCGTTATCGGCGTTCGTAAGGAAGTTGGAATGCTTCTCGCTCATCACCGCCCCGCCCTCGCGCGCGCCGCGCTGCCCGGCGTCGTCAATGAGCTTCCAGGCCTTCAACTCGTGAGTGTCATCGGCCTTGCCGGTCGAGGAAAATCCGGCGGGGTTGCGGAAGGTCGAGCCTGCCGTGCGGTCCTTCGTGGGTTGGGAGGCATCGCGCTTGGCCAGCTGCTCCTCCATCAGGCTCTCCAGCGTGGCAGGCTCGCGCTCTGCCCCCTCGAAGGTGGCCGAGACAATCACCGCGCCCTCGGGCAGGTCAGACTGGCGATAGCGCAGGTTCAGCTCCTCCGGTGAAAGCGTGGCGCGGCTGCCGTCGCGCAGCACCACATCCACCGATTGCAGGTGGTCGGCGACATAGGAGCCATAGCAGCCCGCGTTCATCCGCACCGCCCCGCCGATGGCGCCGGGAATGGTGCGCAGAAAGGTCAGGTCGACGCCAGCCGCCGCCGCCTTGCGCGCCACATGCGCATCCAGCGCCGCCGCCCCCGCCGTCACCCGGCGGCCCTCCACCTCGATCCCGTTGAACCCGCGCCCCAGCCGGATCACAACAGCCCGGATGCCGCCATCGCGCACGATCAGATTGGAGCCAACGCCCATCGGAAAGACCGGGATCGCCGGGTCGAGCGCCGCGAGAAAGGCCTGAAGATCGTCGAGATCAGCAGGCTGAAACAACCAGTCGGCAGGCCCGCCCACGCGAAGCCATGTGAGGTCATTCAGAGGACGGTCGGGCGTCAGCGTGCCACGGACGGGGGGAAGATCGGTCATGGGGTGGTTATTGCCGGGAGGCGCGTCAGAGGCAAGCCGTAGGGCGGGGTTTGGCACGTCGCTGGCTGATATCAAATGAACCAGCCCACGATCATGTCCCATATGTTCCCAACAGCGTCAGCTCCCCTGCCAACTTTGGCAATGTCCTCCGCACCTTTCACAGTGCCTTCTTTGAGTTCCTTCATCCGTAGAGCACGGCTCCCCGAGCGGAACCGGGCTTCGCGCCTGTCGTCCTCTTCCGCATCCGGGTCCGTCGCAACCCGTGCGTCGTCGCGCATTTCGTCCGCAGTCTTCGGCTCGGACTGCTTGGCCAGCAGTTCCATCAACGAGAGGTAGTGCTCCTTCTCGATCTCACTCAGACGATCAAACCGGCCAGAACTACGGTTGCGCACCGCTGTTCGCACCTTCTCGTCACCCTGAAGGATATCCAGTGCCGAATTGTCCAGCTCTTCGCGGAAGTCGTTCAGGTCTTCGCGTTCCGGAAGGTCGCCCTCTTTAACCTTTTCGTCAATGTGCCGGATGGTCCGCATCAGCACTTCGTAGATTCGCAGCGGCGTGTCCGCATGCCTGTCGAGATAGTCCTCAATCCGCGCAATATCGCGGTCGCAGGCGCCCTTCAGGTTGTCACCCTCTGGAAGCGCCTTGAACTCGGCGACTGCGTCTCTCACACGGTCCTTTGCAATCGCGAAAACGTCAGGAGGCAGTTCAAGCTCAGGCACCGCCTCGAACTCGTCGTCGTCATTGAGGATTATCCGCTCGGCATTGTAGGATCCTAAGCGCGCATACTTCGCCTCGATATCCGCAATCAGAGGGTTCACCACGCCCGGCCCCTTGTCCCAGGTCTCGGGCGGGATCAGGGCGATTTCTTCGAGCATGTCGAGGTTGAGCGGGCGGCCTTCGAGGGCGGCGTCGTACCAGCGGATCCAGAAGGACCAGTCTTCGGGCTTCGGAGCGCGGGCCGTTTCATCACGCTGGCCCGCGGGCGATTGAGGAAGGGTGTGCTTGAGGCTGCCCCACGCGTCGTGGAATGGGCCACGCTGGTCCGCCCAAAGCGGCGCAATGGGAAGGACGCCCTCTTCGGCAAGCGTCGTGCAGTCCCGTTGAACCATGTCCCAGAGGTGTGCGACGTCGTCGGCGTCGGCGGCGTCGGCGGCGAAGGCGGCGGCGCGGGCGGCGGCGGCGGCGGCGCGGGCGGCGGCGTCGGCGGCGTCGGCGGCGGCGGCGAAGGCGGCAAAAACGGCGCGGGCGGCGGCGGCGTCGACGGCGGCGGCGGCGGCGTCGGCGGCGCGGGCGGCGTCGTCGGCGGCGACCTTGATATCGGGGGTTGGTCGGACAGCCGCAACCCCCGATATCAAAAAGCATCGCAGAGACGGAAAGTCTGTCAAATCAAGCTTGCGCGCTTTGTCGGATCGGAACCAAGGCCAGCCAAGCGGCCAGATGCGCATCGCCGCCCGATGAGCGATCCAAATCCCCCACTCCTGCGGCTTGTCCTCAAGCCACTCTCCCAGCTTCACCGGCCCGTCAATCTCACTCACATCCACCACACCCGCACCCCTCTCCACCGTTCACCCGAACCAAGCCCCTATCCCCGCGCCCGCCACCAGGCCAGCGCGACGCCCAGCACCGCGCCGCCCAGCCCCGGCAGCAGCACGTAATAGAGCAGGAAGGCGTGGCCGACGTTGTCCCATCCCACCGGGCCGCGGCCGAGCCATAGCCAGAGGCCGAGGCAGATGGCCAGCATGCCGCCGAGGAGGATCGCGCCGCCGAGAGGGGACATCCAGCGCAGGCCGAAGCCGATCAGGGCGAAGATGACGACAGCGGTGGCGAGGACGGCGTGGAGTTCATGAAACATGGGCGCCACTCTTCCCTGCGGGCCGCCCTTCTGGCAAGGGGGTGCCGCTCAGCCGTCTGCCTTGCGCCGCGCGCCCTTGAGCCAGCGCCAGAGATACACCACCGGCCAGCGCAGCACCGAGACGCCTGCCGCCATGCAGGCCAGCCCGATGAACGGGCCGTTCTCATAGGTCACCCAGCCGAGCAGCGGGATGCCAAGAGCGATGAGCACATAGGCGCGTGTCCAGTGGTTGTCACGCGAGGGGATCATCGCGGCGAGGTTGGCGGCCAGGGCCCAGGCGAAGAAGCAGATGAGCGACGGGGTCATGCGCGGGTTTTCCCGGTGAATTTGCGGATCAGGTGCCCCAGCGGGCGGCGGAAGAAAGACACAAAAACGGCAATCGCGACGACGCCCGGAACCGGGCCGTATTCGGCGAACAGCAGGCCGATCAGCACAAAGGCCCCTGCAATCAGCGCCAGCCCGGGCACGAGTTGCCAGCGCATCGGCAGGAAGGCCGTGGCGCTGGCGGCAAACACCCAGAGGATCGCGGCGACCAGAAGCAGGCTCATGAGGCAATCCTTTCGGCCAGCGACAGGGCGAGCGCCGCCAGCGCCGCGACCAGCCCCAGCACGGGCACCGCCATCGGAACGCGGAAGGGCGCTGATGGCGACTGTAGCTTAATAAAGATGAGCGATGTGTTAACGGCGGCGAAAATGGCCAGCAGCACCATCGCGGCGATTTCGGCCAGATCGGCCACCGGCAGGGCCAGCGCCGCGCCGATCAGCGCCGCGCCGCAGGTGAGCGTTGCCAGAACAGGCGTGCCAAACCGCGGGTGGGCATGGGTGAAGGGCGCGAAGATACGGGCGCGGCGGCCAAGACCAAAGAGCACGCGGGCGGCCATGACAAGCTGTGCCAGAACGCCATTCAGCGCAGCAAGCACCGCGATGGCTGCCAGAAAGCCCGCGTTCTGGCCCGTCGCCCGCTCCCAGACCAGCGCAAGGGGGCGCGAGGAGGCGGCAAGATCGCCCGGCGGCACGGCGCGCAGGGCCGCGAAGCTGACCATTGCATAGAGCGCGGCGGTGATGAGCAGCGAGGCGATGATGGCGCGGGGCATGGTGCGGGTCGGGTCGCGCGCCTCCTCAGCCATGTTCACCACATCCTCGAAGCCGATGAAGGCAAAGAAGGCCAGCGCCGTGGCCGCGAGCACCGCCATCGAGCCCGGCGTCGTTTCGGCGGCGGTGACCACCACCGGCTCGGCCAGAAAGCCCGCACCGGAGACCAGCAGCAGCCCCGCCACTTCGATGACCGTGAAGAGCGCGGCCAGCGTGAGGCTTTCCAACACCCCCGCGATGGCCACCAGCGTCAGCGCCACACCAAGGCCGATGATCGCCCAGAGCGGGGTGACAGAGACAAGCGCCGTCAGGTAGCCGACCCCGCCGCGCAGCACCGCCGCGCCCGAGACCGTGCCCGCCAGCACAATCGCCAGCCCAATCGCCACCGGCAGCACTGTGGTGCCAAAGGCCCGCGCCACATAGGCCGCCTCGCCTGCCGCTTCGGGGATGCGCGCCGACAGCTCGGCATAGGTCAGCGCCGAGGGCGCGGCGACCAGCCCGGCCAGCAAAAAGGCCAGCGGCGCATAGCTGCCCGCCAGCCCGGCGACCGCGCCGATCAGCACGTAGATTCCCGCCCCCACCATGACGCCAACGCCATAGGCGGTCATCAGCCCCGGCCCGATCCGGCGTTTGAGCGCGGTTTCAGTCATCCGCCCGCTCCGCAGCGGGGGCAAAGCGGCAAAGCCTGTCGCCAGTCTGGGGAAAGGGAGGATGCGACGGGCATCAGAACGCCCCGATCAGCCCTTGAGCCTCTCAGGCAGGTTGTTCGCCCAAGCCGAGATCGTGCCCGCCCCGAGGCAGACAACCATATCGCCCTCGCGGCCCTGCTCGCGCACAAGCCGCACAAGGTCATCCTCGGAGAGGATCGCGCGGGCGTGGCGGTGGCCGTGGGCGATGAGCCCGTTCACAAGGTCATCGCGGGAGGCCCCGGGGATCGGATCTTCGCCAGCGGCATAGACCTCGGCAATCGCCACCACATCGGCCTCGTTGAAGCAGGCGCAAAAATCGTCGAACAGGCCCGACAGGCGCGAGTAGCGGTGCGGCTGGTGCACGGCAATCACCCGGCCCTCGGTGGCCTGACGCGCGGCCTTGAGCACGGCGGCGATCTCCACCGGGTGGTGGCCGTAATCATCGATGATGGTCACGCCATCGACCACGCCCACGCGGGTGAAGCGACGGTTCACCCCGCCGAAGTTGGCCAGTGCCGATTTGATCTCTTCGGCCTTCATGCCGAGGTGGCGGGCCACGGCCACCGCCGAGAGCGCGTTGGACACGTTATGGTCGCCCGGCATCGGCAGGGTGCAGCCCTCGATCACCGCATCCTCGGCTTGCAGCTTGATGTCAAAATGCGCCACGCCCGCCTTGTAGGTGAGGTTCACCGCGCGCACGTCGGCCTGGGCGTTGAAGCCATAGGTCACGACGCGGCGGTCGGTAACGCGGCCCACAAGAGCCTGCACATCGGCGTCATCGGTGCAGCAGACGGCGAGGCCGTAGAAGGGAATGTTCGACACGAAATCGAGAAAACCCTGATGCAGCGCCTCCTCGGTGCCCCAATGCTCCATGTGCTCGGGGTCGATGTTGGTGACGATGGCGATGGTGGCGGGCAGGCGGTTGAAGGTGCCGTCGCTCTCGTCGGCCTCCACCACCATCCACTCGCCCTGCCCCATCCGGGCGTTGGAGCCATAGGCATGGATGATGCCGCCGTTGATCACCGTCGGGTCGATCCCGCCCTCGTCGAGCAGGGCGGCGACCATCGTGGTTGTCGTCGTCTTGCCGTGGGTGCCGGCCACCGCGATGTTGGACTTCAGCCGCATCAGCTCGGCCAGCATCTCGGCGCGGCGCACCACCGGCAGGCCACGCGCGCGGGCGGCGTCAAGCTCTGGGTTGCCCGGCTTGATGGCCGATGAAATCACGATGACCTCGGCGTTTTCGAGGTTCTCGGCGGCCTGCCCCTCAAATATCGTCGCGCCAAGGCTTTCCAGCCGCGCGGTGATCTTGCTTTTCTTCAGGTCAGAGCCCTGCACCTGGTAGCCGAAATTCAGCAGCACCTCGGCAATGCCCGACATGCCGATGCCGCCGATGCCGACGAAGTGGATTGCCCCAAGCTGCGTCGGGAGTTTGGTTACACCCTGCATGATATTGCTTCCGTCCATGTCACTGCCTCATACCTGCTCGCCAGAGTTGTCTCCGGTCGGTTTCACCGTTCCTTGCTGCGCCAGTGCATCCACCAGCGCCACCAGCCGTTCCGTCGCATCCGGCTTGCCCGTGGAGAGCGCCGCGACAGACATCTGCGTTGCCCCTTCGGGGCTGTCGAGAATTGTGCGCATTTGCGCCGCGAGGGCTTCCGGGTCAAGCCGTTTCTCGGGGATCAGAATGGCCGCCCCCGCGTCAACTAGCCCGCGTGCGTTGGCCGTCTGGTGGTCGCCGGTTGCGGCGGCAAAGGGGATCAGGATGGCCGGGCGCCCGATAACCGAGAGGTCGGCCACCGAGGAGGCTCCGGCGCGGGTGATCACCAGCTGCGCCTCGGCCATGCGCTCGGGAACGTCCGAAAAGAACGGCTGCACCGTGGCATCGATTCCGGCGTTTGCGTAAAACTCGGTGACACGCGCCTCATCTTCGGGCCGCGCCTGATGGCTCACGCGGATGTGCTGGCGATGCGCCTCCGGCAGCGCGGCAATGGCGGCGGGCACCACATCCGAAAGGATGCGCGCACCCTGACTGCCGCCCATGACCAGCACCGACATCGGGTAATCGCCCGGCGGAATATAGGGCGCAGCGGCCCGTTCCAGAATGGCGGCGCGCACCGGGTTGCCAATGTCATGCCCCTCGGTGCCCTCGGGCAGTTCGGTGGGCCATGTGCCGCAGGCGATGGCATGAACGCGCTTGGCGAAAAGCTCGTTCACCCGGCCCAGCACGCCGTTTTGCTCATGGATCGCGCGCGGGCGATTCAGCAGCGTGGCCGCCGCCAGCGCCGGGATCGAGGGGTAGCCGCCAAAGCCCACCACCACGGCGGGCTTGTCGCGCATCATCTTGACCGCCGCCGAAATCGTGCCGCCCGCGATGCGGAAGGGCACCGCCAGCTTGGCCAGCACCCCGCCCCGGGCGAAGGTGGCCGAGGAAAGCACCTCGATCTCCACCGCCTCGGGAAAACCCCCGGTGTAGCGGCTGCCGCGCGCATCGGTCGAAAGTTTTACCCGCCAGCCCCGCGCCAGCATCGCCTCGGCCAGCGCCTGCGCCGGAAACATATGCCCGCCCGTGCCTCCGGCGGCGATGATGAGAAGGGGCTGCGTCATTTGTCTGCTCCGGCGTTGCTTTGGGTGGAGCCGGGGGCTTGAGTAGTTTCAGCAAGAAAATGAAGCAGGTTTCGCGTCACGCCGACCTCCGCAGCAGGATATCGCCGATCTGCCCTTGTGGGCGGGTGCGGGTGAAGGCCAGCAGCATGCCAACGAGAATGCCCCCGGCAATCATCGAGGAGCCGCCGTAGGAGACAAACGGCAAGGTCATGCCCTTGGCGGGCAAGAGCCGCACCGCAACGCCCATGTTGATCATCGCCTGCACGCCGAACATGCAGGCCAGCCCGGTGCCGGCAAGGCGGATGAAGGGATCACGCTCGCGCATCAGCCGCAGCAGCGAGCGCACGACGATGGTGGAGTAGAGCAGGATGATGAAGAGCACGAGCACCAGCCCGTATTCCTCCGCTGCAACGGCGATGATGAAGTCGGTATGCGCATCGGGGAGCGACCATTTCACCTGCCCCTCGCCCACGCCAACACCAAAGAAGCCGCCTTCGATGATGGCATTGGTGGCATAACCAAGCTGGGTGCGCGGATCGAGATCGGGGGAGAGGAAGCCGTCAATCCGGCGGGCAAAGTGCTCGGAGCCCTCATAGGCGGTGATCCCTCCAACCACGACGAGCCCAGCCACGACGACGAGGATGGTGATTGGCGCACCGGCCACAAAATACATCACCGCCCAAGCAAAGAGGATCAGGCAGGCCTGGCCAAAATCGGGCTGGAGCGCGAGCAGCATCACGATGGTGACCGCGAGGATAAAGGAGAAGCTCTTGCCCGGCGGCCCCGCCACCTGCTGGGAGGCGGCCATCAGCCATGCGGCGAGCACCACGAAGCCCGGCTTGAGAAATTCCGACGGCTGAAGCGAGGCAAAGCCAAGCGAGAACCAGCGGGTCGCCCCCTTGCCGAAGTCGGTGCCGAAGAACGGCAGCAGCAGGATCGCCACGAAGCTGACGAAAAAGCCAAGCACCGCAAGGCGGCGCACCAGCGAGGGGTTCATCATCGAGAAGGCGAACATCACCACCAGCGAGAGCCCGCCAAAGAAGGCCTGACGCTGCACGTAATAGAAGGGATCGAGCCCGTTGCGCGCCGCGAGCGGCGGCGAGGCCGCAAGGCCAAGCAACAGCCCCACGCCGAAGAGCAGCAGGATGCAGGACATCGACCACTTGTCGATCGTCCGCCACCACCGGGGAAGCACCGGCTCGCCCGTGCGAACGGGGGCCGTGCCAAAAACCATCTCTGTCATCAGACTGCCTGATCTGCCTCAAATCGCCCGGTTTTCCGGGTCTATCGCCACAGTAACGCAAGGTGATTCGCATGGGAAGGCATTTTCGAATCACATTTGGGATGGGGGGCTTTTCCACCCTTGAAATGGCACTCCGCCGCAGCGGAGGAGCCGGCCGCCACCGGCGGCCAGGGCTCATCCCGCCCCACCACGGGGCGGGCGCTGACCCTGCGCTCGGTGGTCCCAAAGCGCCCCCCTTCCCCCGCCGCCCGGCCTGTCTTACCTTCCCGCCCAAAGGAGATTGCCCCCATGCCCGACCCGATCCTGCTGAGTTGCGACTGCGGCAAGCTGAAGCTCGCCATTGCCGCCCGACCCGCCCGGCCGCAGGGCAACCGGGTGATCTGCCATTGCGACAGCTGCCGCGCCTTCCCCCGTGCCCTCGGGCGGGCGGATGTGCTGGGGCCGGGCGATGGCGCGGACATTCTGCAAATCCGCTGTGACCGGCTCTCGATCGTGGAGGGGCGCGAGCATATCGCCGCGCTGCGCCTCAGTCCCAAGGGCCTCGCCCGCTGGTATGCCGCCTGCTGCAACACCCCGCTGGGCAACACCGGCCCCTCCCCCGCCTACCCGTTCTTTGGCGCGCTGACCCATGGCATCGCCGACAAGGAGGCACTCGGGCCGGTGAAGGCGCGGGTGAACATCCCCAAGGAACGCACACTGCCCGACGATCTGCCAGCCACGAGCGGCAGCGCGCTTGGCGTGTTCCTTTCCATCGGGCGCATCATGTTTGGCGGCTGGCTGAAGGGTGCACACAAGCGGCATCCGTTGTTTCCTGGGGGCGAGCCGCTGGTGGAGCCGCGGGTGATTTCGCTGGAGGAGAAGGCCAAGGCCTATGCGTAGCCTTGCGCTCGCCCTCCTGCTGCCGATGGCCGCCACGGCGCAAGACTTCCCCTCGCCGCTCACCGATGCCGATTTCATCGCGGTGGACGAGGCCGAGGCGCGGCTCGGGCAGCTGCTGTTTTACGATCCGATCCTTTCAGGCAACCGCAACATCTCCTGCGCCACCTGCCACCACCCGCGCTTTGCCACCTCCGACGGGCTCAGCCTTGGCATGGGCGAGGGTGGCACCGGCCTTGGCCCCGAGCGGGTGGCGAACCCGGCGAATTACCCCGACGAGTTCATCCCCCGCAACGCCCCGGCCCTGTTCAACCTCGGTGCGCACCAGTTCACCGTGCTCTTCCACGATGGCCGGATCGAGGTGGACCCGGCCCGCAAATCCGGCTTCCGCACGCCGATGGGCGAAGACATGGAGGTGGGCTTTTCGGGGATCCTCTCGGCGCAAACCATGTTCCCGGTGCTCTCGGCTGACGAGATGGCGGGCCATGTGAAGGAGAACGACATCGCCAAGGCCACCCGCTCGGGGCGGATCACCGGGCCGGGCGGCGCGTGGGATATCATCGCCCGCCGGGTCGAGGGCGCGGGCGACTACCAGGCGCGGTTCGAGGCGGTCTACCCCGAGGTTGCCGCAGGCCGCCCGCTGCATTTCACCGATATCTCCAACGCCATCGCCGCCTTCATGGCCTTTGAGTGGCGGGCCGACAACGCGCCGTTTGATGCCTTCCTGCGCGGCGACGAGGCCGCACTCTCGGCAGAGGCGCTGGAAGGCGCGCGGCTGTTTTACGGCGAGGCGGGCTGCGCCACCTGCCACGCGGGCGCGCTGCAAACCGACCACGACTTCCACGCCATGGGCGTGCCCCAGATCGGCCCCGGCAAGCGGCTGGCATTTGAGACCCACCACCGCGACACGGGCCGCATGGGGGTAACGGGCCATGCCGAAGATGCCTATGCTTTCCGCACGCCTTCCCTGCGCAACGTGGTTGCCACCGCGCCCTACGGCCACTCCGGTGCCTATGCCGATCTGCGCGAATTTGTGCAGGCCCACGCCGCCCCCCGCGCCGCGCTCGCCGCCTATGACGGCACCCCCGCAAGGCTCGCCGCGCTGGAGCATGACGCCCTCGCCCCGCTGCAAGACGCCGCCGACCGCGCCGCGCTGAAAGCCGCGATTGAGGTGGAGGACGCACCGCTGTCAGACGCTGAGACAGATGCGATCATGGCCTTCCTCGAAAGCCTCACCGACCAGCCCGCCATTGATGGCCGCCTCGGCGTGCCCGAGACCGTTCCCAGCGGTTTGCCCGTCGACAAGTAGGGTGGGCAATCTGCCCACCGCACGGCGCGCTGCCTCACGGCACGGCGGGCGCTAGGCGTCGTAGCTCACCACCACACGATCAGAGATCACATGGCTCTGGCAGCTCAGCACATAGCCCTTGGCCACCTCGTCGTCCTCCAGCGCGTAATTCGCCGCCATCTCCACCTCGCCCTCCAGCACCCGGCAGCGGCAGGTGGAGCACACGCCCGCGCGGCAAGCGAACGGCACCTCCATTGAGGCCGCAAGCCCGGCTTCCAGCACCGTCTGCCCCGGCTCCACCGTCAGCGTCCGCGTCACGCCATCCAGCGTCACCTTCGCTTCCGCCCCGCTAGCCCCCGCCGCAACAGCCGCCGCCGCGCGTTGCGGCAACCGACCCGGCTGGTCGGATTTGAACAGCTCGAACCGGATCTGATCTTCACGCAGCCCCGCCGCCCGCAAGGCCTCCGAAATCGCCAGCATCATCGGCTCTGGCCCGCAGATGAAGGCCACATCCACGCCCTCCGGCTCGATCAGCCCGGCAAACAGCGCGCGCACCTTCTCGCCGTCAACCCGGCCCGAAAACAGTGGCACCTCCTGCCCGTCATGCTCCAGCACATGCACCACCTGAAGCCGTCCCATGTGCAGGTTTTTCAGGTCTTCCAGCTCCTCGCGGAACATCACCGTCGCCGCCGCTCGGTTGGCATAAACCAGCGTAAAGCGGCTCGCAGGCTCGGCGGCCAGCGTGGTGCGGATGAGCGACAGAACAGGGGTGATCCCCGAGCCGCCCGCGAAGGCAAGGTAATGCCGCGCCGCCTCGCCCAGCGGCACAAAAAACCGCCCCGCAGGCGGCATCGCCTCCAGCCGCATCCCCGGTTTCAAATTGTCATTCGCCCAGCTCGAAAACGCCCCGCCCTCGACCCGCTTGATCCCCACCTGCAACCCCTCGCCCACGCCACAGCAGATCGAATAGCTGCGCCGGATCTCGGTGCCGTCGATTTCTTGGCGAAAGGTCAGGTATTGCCCTTGGGTGAAGGCAAAGGCCTCCCAATCGTCGGGCTGGAGCGTCACCACCACCGCCTCGCGGGTGGTGGGGCGCACATCGGTCACGGTGAGGGGGAGGAATTGGGCCATATCCGGTGCCCTTTCAGATACATTTGAAGTAGTCGAAGGGTTCGAGGCAGTCGCCGCACCGCCACTGCGCCTTGCAGGGGGTGGAGCCGAACTGGCTGATCTTATGGAGGTTTTTGGAGGCACAACGCGGGCAGCGCTCCGGCCCACCCGCGGGCTGGGGCGGCGCGATGCCGTAGGTTTCCAGCTTGGCGCGACCCTCGGCACTGAGCCAATCGGTCGTCCACGGCGGCGCGAGTTGGCGGCGCAATTCGAGGTGTTCCACCCCTGCCGCCCGCAGCGCGGTTTCGATATCCATGTTGATAACGGCGGTCGCCGGGCAGCCCGAATAGGTCGGGGTGACACGCACAACGAGCGTATCGCCCTCGTAGCCCACGCCCCGGATCACCCCGAGGTCCACCAGTGAAATCACCGGGATCTCCGGGTCCGGCACGCCCGCCAGCACCTGCCAAGCCTCGGCCTCCGACAGCCGCGCTTTGGCCTCGCTCACCACGCCGCCCCCGGATAGGCGCGCTGGAGCCACTGCATCTCGCACAGCAAATGCCCCAAGGCCTCCGAATGTCGCTTGCCGTCCTTGCCGCCCCGATGGGCAAAGTCGCTCTCCGGCAGCGTGAGCGTCGCCTCGCCCAGCACCCGCCGAAGCGTCGCGTCCCAGGCCGGCCGCAGGGCCTCGGGCGCAGGCGCAATGCCGGCCTCCGCCAGCGCCGCATCCACCGGATCGGCCACCAGCGCCTCGCCCGCCCAGGGCCAGAGCCAATCCAGCGCCGCCTGCATCCGGGTGTGGCTTTCCTCGGTGCCATCGCCCAGCGCAACCACCTGCGCCGAGGACCGCTCAAGGTGATACTCCACCTCCCGCAGCGCCTTCTGTGCAATCTCCGAAACCCGTGGCTCCGACGAGCCGGAAAGCCCCCGCAGCATCTCCACATGCCACGCGTCGAACAGAAACTGCCGCATCACCGTGCGCCCGAAATCCCCGTTCGGCTGCTCCACCAGCAGCAGGCAGCGGAAGTCCCAGACGTCGCGCAAAAATGCCAGCTCATCCGCGCTCTTGCCCCTCGCCTCTCCCGCCAGCCCCAGCCAGAGCTGCGCCTGCCCGATCAGGTCGAGCGCGATGTTGGCCAGCGCAATATCCTCCTCCAGCACCGGCGCATGGCCGCACCACTCGGAGACGCGATGGCCGAGGATCAGCGCATTGTCTCCCATCCGCAGCGCCAGCGCCTCGACCGGATCAAAGCCCGCATCCAGCATCACATCGCCCCCACGTCGTCGGGGATGTCGAAGAAGCTGGGATGCCGATAAACCTTGCTTTGCGACGGCTCGTAGAACGGCCCCTTGTCATCGGGGTTCGACGCGGTGATCTGCACCGAGGGCACGACCCAGATCGAAACCCCCTCGTTGCGCCGCGTATAGACATCCCGTGCCGAAAGCAGCGCGTGCTCGGCATCCGCCGCGTGCAAGCTCCCCACATGCCGATGGCTCATCCCGTGGCTGCCCCGGATGAACACCTCCCATAACGGCCATTCCCTGCTCATCGCTCTCTCCCTTTCACCGTCATCCTCGGGCCTGACCCGAGGGCCTCATTCCAAGAGATCCTCGGGTCAGGCCCGAGGATGACGCAACTACTCCGCCGCTTCCCGCCGGGCCGCCTTTTTCGCCGCATGGGCGCTCATTGCATCGCGCACCCATTGCCCCTCATCCCACGCGTCCTGCCGTGCCTTCATCCGCTCGGCGCTCTCCGGGCCTGCGCCCTTCAGAACGGCAAAGAACTCCTCCCAATCCGGCTCGGAAAAGTCGTAGCCGCCCTTCTCCTCGTTCCACTTCAGGTGCTCGTCGGGCACCGTCAGCCCGAGGAATTCCGCCTGCGGCACCGTCTGGTCCACG
Organism: Oceanicola sp. D3; assembly: GCF_006351965.1. NCBI lineage: Bacteria > Pseudomonadati > Pseudomonadota > Alphaproteobacteria > Rhodobacterales > Roseobacteraceae > Oceanicola > Oceanicola sp. D3. Next base: position 1,627,615 of record NZ_CP040932.1, on the reverse strand, counting down.
AACTTCTGGCGCAGCTCGTCATTGCCGTTGATCTTGATCCGCCAAGCCATGTTCTGCGCCGAATGCACGCTCTCTGCATCGCTCGGCCCGAACATCATCAGCGAGGGATACCAGAATCGATCCAGCGCATCCTGCGCCATCCGGCGCTGCGCCTCCGTCCCCTTCGCCATCTTCATCATGATGTCGAACCCCTGCCGCTGGTGAAACGACTCCTCCTTGCAGATCCGGATCATCGCGCGGGAATAGGGGCCGTAGCTCGTGCGTTGCAGCGGCACCTGGTTCATGATCGCCGCACCATCCACCAGCCAGCCGACCGCGCCGATATCGGCCCAGCTCAGCGTCGGGTAGTTGAAGATGCTCGAATACTTCATCCGCCCCGAGAGCAGCTGCTCCGTCATGTCGTCGCGCGAAATCCCCAGCGTCTCCGCCGCGCAATACAAGTAAAGCCCATGCCCCGCCTCGTCCTGCACCTTGGCCAGCAGGATCGCCTTGCGCTCCAGCGTCGGCGCGCGGGTGATCCAGTTGCCCTCCGGCAATTGCCCCACGATCTCGGAATGCGCGTGCTGCCCGATCTGGCGGATCAGCGTTTTCCGGTAGCCCTCGGGCATCCAATCCATCGGCTCGATGGTTTCGCCCGCGTCGATCCGATCCTGAAACGCCGCCTCCTCGGGGCTCATCTCCTCGCGGCTCTTTCCGCCCTCAGATTTGATCATCTGTGCATACATCGGTCAGACCCTTTCAATGATCAGGGCAACCCCCTGCCCCACGCCCACGCACATGGTGCAGAGCGCATATTTGCCGCCGCGCCGCTGAAGCTCGCGGGCCGCTGTCAGCACGATCCGCGCACCGCTCATGCCGAGCGGGTGGCCGATGGCGATGGCCCCGCCGTTGGGGTTCACATGCGCCGCGTCATCGGCAACGCCGAGGTCGCGCAGCACGGCGAGGCCCTGCGCGGCGAAGGCCTCGTTCAGCTCGATTACATCCATCTGCTCGATGGAAAGCCCGGCCTTGGCCAGCGCCTTGCGCACCGCCGGCACCGGCCCCACGCCCATCACCCGTGGCGCCACGCCTGCCGACTGCATCGTTACAATCCGCGCCAGCGGCTTGAGCCCATGCACATGGGCCGCGCCCTCGCTCGCCACCAGCAGCGCCGCCGACCCGTCATTGACGCCAGAGGCATTGCCGGCCGTCACCGTCAGCTCCGGCCCGTTCACGCCCTTGAGCCGCCCGAGCTGCTCTGCCGTGGTGCCGGGGCGCGGGTGCTCGTCACGATCCACCACAACCGGCTCGCCCTTGCGCTGGGGCACCTCGACGGGAACGATCTCTTCCGCAAACACGCCCGCCGCATCCGCCCCGGCCCAACGGGCTTGGCTGCGGGCGGCAAAGGCATCCTGATCCTCGCGACTCACGCCCCAATCGGCGGCCACGTTGTCGGCGGTTTGGGGCATGGAATCCACGCCGTAGGCCGCCTTCATCGCCTTGTTCACAAAGCGCCAGCCAATGGTGGTGTCATACATCTCGGCGGCACGGGAAAACGCCGAGGTCGCCTTGCCCATGACGAAAGGCGCGCGGCTCATGCTCTCGACGCCGCCTGCAATGGCGAGGTCATAATCGCCCGCCTTGATCGCGCGGCTCACGGTGCCGATGGCATCCATCCCGCTGGCGCAAAGCCGGTTGATCGTCGCCCCCGGCACCGTCTCGGGCAGGCCCGCCAGCAGCAGCGCCATCCGCGCCACGTTGCGGTTGTCTTCCCCCGCTTGGTTGGCGCAGCCATAGATCACATCGTCAATCGCCGCAGGGTCGAGCCCGGTGTTGCGCGCCATCAGCGCCTTGATCGGCACCGCGGCAAGGTCATCCGCCCGCACGGAAGATAGCGCCCCGCCATAGCGGCCAATCGCCGTGCGCACCCCGTCACAAATGAAAGCCTCTCCGGCCATGGCTTGCTCCTCCCTGCTCGCTTGCGCCGAAACTACGCCCGCAGGGGATTCGGCGCAAGCAATACGTTACCGAAATCTTAGTTAGCTATGCTTTCGGTAACCAATGACCATTTGCGGCCACCCGCACCGCACAGCAAAAAGGGCGCCCCGCAGGACGCCCCTCATCTTCAACGGTATCGGCTTTCGCAGATCGCTGCGCGATCCACTGCCGCCCACCGTCGCAGAAAGCTCTCGCTTTCCGCGTTAAATGTGAATAGCCCGCCCGTAAGCCTCCAGCACGGACTCATGCATCATCTCGCTGAGCGTCGGATGCGGGAAGACCGTGTGCATCAGGTCTTCTTCGGTGGTCTCAAGCTGGCGGCCCACCACGTAGCCCTGGATCAGCTCGGTCACTTCTGCGCCGACCATGTGGGCGCCCAAGAGCTCGCCGGTCTTGGCGTCGAACACCGTCTTCACCATGCCCTCCGGCTCGCCCAGCGCCACAGCCTTGCCGTTGCCGATGAAGGGGAAGCGCCCCACCTTCAGCTCGTATCCGGCCTCCTTGGCCTTCTCCTCGGTCATGCCGACGCTCGCCACCTGCGGGTGGCAATAGGTGCAGCCCGCGATGCTGCCCGGCTTGATCGGATGCACATGCTGCCCGGCGATCTTCTCGGCCACCATCACGCCCTCATGGCTCGCCTTATGCGCCAGCCACGGAGCCCCGGCGATGTCGCCAATGGCGTAAACGCCCTCCACCCCGGTCTGGCAGTATTCATCGGTCACCACGTGGGTCCGGTCGATCTTCACGCCCAGCTCTTCCAGCCCGAGGCCTTCGACATTGCCGACGATCCCCACGGCGGAGATCACGGTGTCAAACTCATGCTTCTCCACCTTGCCGCCCACCTCGATATGGGCCGTGACCTTGCCTTTGGCGCGGTCAAGCTGCTTGACCATGGCCTTTTCCATGATCTTCATGCCCTGCTTGGTGAACTGCTTCTTGGCGAAGGCGGAAATATCCTTGTCTTCCACCGGCAGCACGCGGTCCATCACTTCCACCACGGTCGTGTCAGACCCGAGCGTGTTGTAGAAGCTGGCAAACTCGATGCCGATCGCGCCGGAGCCGATCACAAGCAGCTTCTTGGGCATCCGCTTGGGGGTCAGCGCGTGGCGGTAGGTCCAGACCAGATCACCATCGGCCTCCAGCCCGGGCAGCTCGCGGGCGCGGGCGCCGGTGGCCACCACGATATTCTTGGCGGTCAGCTCCTCGGTGCCCTTCTCGGTCTTGACCGAAACCTTGCCCTTCCCGGTGATCTTGGCCTCACCCATGATCGAGGTGACTTTGTTCTTCTTGAACAGGTGCTTGATGCCGCCTTCCATCTGCGCGGCCACGCCGCGCGAGCGCTTGACCACGGCGTCGAGGTCATAGTCGGCCTTCTCGACCTTCAGGCCAAAATCCTTGGCCCGGTGCATGAGGTGAAACACTTCGGACGAGCGCAGCAGCGCCTTGGTCGGGATGCAGCCCCAGTTGAGGCAGATGCCGCCAAGGTTCTCGCGCTCCACACAAACCACCTTCAGCCCGAGCTGGGCGGCGCGGATCGCGGCCACATAGCCGCCGGGGCCGGCGCCGATGACGATCAGGTCGAAGCTTTGCGAGGCCATGATTCTCTCCCGTTCTAAAACTAGTTTGGTATTAAACTATTTTCGCCACCCGGCGATAGCCCCTGCCCCGCACAGATATGCCGCACCCGCGCGGCTGCGCGAAACACAAGCGCAAACAGCACCTTACTCGTGCGAGCCCCAGCTTCCGCCGCCCGCGTCATCGACGTGGTTGAGCGACCACCGATAGCCCCCTGCCTCCAGATAGGCCAACTCGCGCGCGCTTGAGGGCCGCCCAAGCGCCGCGTTGCGATAGGGAAACTGGCCAAAGTCGCGGATCACCTGCCGATGCGCCCGCGCGTGGCGCAGATTGTCGGTCCCCGGCATCCGGGTCAGAAACAGCCGCACCGCCGCATCCTGATCGGCCAACACCTCCGAGTGCATCAGCGGCAGGTAGAAAAACTGCTGCGCCAGGCCCGTTACCCGGGCATCCTTGCGCTCGGCCACGGCCCATTTGGACCATTCGCGCGCCATCCCATCGGTGTCAAAGCTGCGCCCGTCCCCACGAAACATGTTGCGCGGGAACTGATCCACGAGGATCAGCCGGGCCAGCACCTCGCGCGCCGTCCAGCCCCAAGGCAGCCGCGCACCGGCGGCCACCGCTTCCCAGCTTTCCAGAAAGCGCGCGCGGATGTCCGCATCCAGCGCCTCATCCTGAACATACCAGCCGTCCGGGCCAATCTCATCGACCCAGAACCGGCAAATCTCTTCCGGCTCGACCATGCACAATCCTCCCACCTCCAGACTTGCATGCGACGGCGGGCCGCACAACTGTCAGGGGCGGGCTTCTGCGCCCTCTTCGGCAGATGCCTCCTCCTCGGCGTCCTCCTCAAGCCCTTCCACGAAGTATTCCTGGGCCATATCCACAGCCACCGCCGTGGACGAGGGCAAGACCGGTGCGTAGGAGCCTGTGTCTTCCACCGAAACACCCGGACGCCGGGTCATCCGCCAAAACGCATAGCCCGCCACCGCCGTCATCAGGAGAGCGATGTAGACGAAAAAGCCAAGCGGCCCGATCAGCCCCATGAACCAACCGGTCACGATTGGCCCCGCAATCGCCCCCACCCCGTTGATGAAGATCAGCCCGCCCGAGGCGGCGGCCATGTCATCAACCTCCAGAAAGTCGTTGGTATAGGCGATGAGCAGCGCATAGAGCGGGTTGCTCATGCCCCCGATCATGAAGCCCGCAACGAGCACGGCAACGAAGGCCCCGCCAAACACCAGCCCGAAGGCCCCGGCGAGCGCACCGCCAATGCCGAGCATGGCAATCAGCAACCGCCTGTCCATCCGGTCGCTGACCCAGCCGATGGGATATTGCATCAGTAGCCCGCCAACGTAGATCGAGGCCACGAAGGTGGAGGTTTCCACCACCGAAAAGCCAGCCTGCGTGGCAAAGACCGCCGACATGCCGAACATGGCGGCATAGACCCCGCCAAGCAGGAAGGCGCCCACCATGCCAAGCGGCGACACGTGGTAAAGCTCGATCAACGAGAGCGGCTTGGTGGTGTCAAACGCGGGCGTGGGCTGCACGCTCAGCAAAATCGGTGCGAAGGAGATCGAAACCAGCACGCTCGGGATCACGAAGAGCACAAAGCCGGTCGGGTCGCCCGCCACTAGCAGGAACTGCGCCGCCACGATCCCCACCATCTGCACGATCATGTAGAGCGAAAGCGCCTTGCCGCGGATGTCGTTGGTCACCGAGTTGTTCAGCCAGCTCTCGGCGGTCACGTAAACGCCCGAGAAGCAAAAACCGATGATCACCCGCCCCACCATCCAGGCCCAGGGGTTGGCCACCGTCGGGTAGAGGATCAGCACCGCGCTGATAAAGCTGCCAAGCGCCGCAAACACCCGCACATGGCCGACCCGGCGGATCATCTCCGGCGCCATCCGGCTGCCGCCAAGAAAGCCCACGAAATAGGCCGACATCACGAATGACATCTGCAGGGTCGAAAACCCCTCCAGCGAGCCGCGGATACCCAGCAGCGTGCCCTGCACACCGTTGCCCACCATCAGCAGCATCACGCCGATCAGCAGCGCCCAGGTACTTGCGATCACCTTAATCATTATCCGGCCTTTCCTTGCTTCGCCCCAGATGGCCCATCGGCTCCGGGGGTAACCGCTTCACAGCGACACGCCCTGTCGTTATTCGCCCGGCAGCAGCAGCGAGCTGTCGCCATAGCTGAAGAAGCGGTATCGCGCTTCTATGGCATGGCGGTAAATTTCGCCTATCCGCTCCTGCCCCATCAGCGCCGAGACCAGCATCATCAGCGTGCTCTTGGGCAGGTGGAAATTGGTCATCAGCGCGTCTGTCAGCGCAAACTGAAAGCCGGGGTAGATGAAGATATCGGTCTCCCCCTGCCACGGCGCAATCCGGCCCGGGCCCGCGGCCGCGCTCTCGATCAGCCGCAGCGCGGTGGTGCCCACGGGGATGATCCGCCCGCCCGCCGCCTTGGTGGCGTTGATCTCATCGGCCGCCTGCGCCGTAACCTCGCCACGCTCGGCGTGCATACGGTGGGTTGTCACATCCTCCACCGTCACTGGCAAGAAGGTGCCCGCCCCCACGTGCAGCGTCACCTCCGTCAGCCCCACGCCCATCGCCTCGATCCGCGCCAGCAATGCGGCGTCGAAATGCAGCGAGGCGGTCGGTGCGGCCACAGCGCCGGTATGTTTGGCAAAGACCGTCTGATAATCCTCGCGGTCGGCCTCATCGGCGACCCGCCGCGCGGCGATATAGGGCGGCAGCGGCATCGCGCCGACCTGCTCCAGCGCCGCGTCAAAGGCCTCGCCCTCGGCAGAAAACCGCAGCCGCACCTCGCCCCCGTCGCGGCTGAGCACCTCGGCCTTCAGCCCGGCGCCAAACTCCACCACTTCGCCCGGCTTCACCTTGCGGGCGGGCCGCGCCAGCGCCAGCCACTCGCCGCCCGTGCCCGGCTCCAGCAGCGTCACCTCCACCCGCGCCTCAACCATGCCTTGCGCCGAGTCGCGCCGCCGCACACCCGAAAGCCGCGCCGGGATCACCTTGGTGTTGTTCAGCACCAGCCGGTCGCCGGGCCGCAGGTAGTCGCAAATATCGCCCACCCCCCGGTCATCAATCCAATCGGCCCCGGCCACCAACAGCCGTGAGGCCCCGCGCGGATAGGCGGGGCGCACGGCGATCAGCTCTTCGGGCAGGTCAAAATCAAAATCATCCAGCTTCATGCCCGCGCCCTACAAGCGCCAGCCCCCCCGACACAAGCCCCAACCCGAGCCGCCTTGACCAAAAATCAAGGTTAACGCCCCCCTGCTCATTTTCTTGCTGAAAGTATCCCGGGGGGTGCGGGGGGCTGGCCCCCGCTGATCGTGTGGTGCGGGGGGCTGGCCCCCCGCTAATCGCTTGGTGCGGGGGGCTGGCCTCCCACCGGTGACACGCCCCACCGATGGCGCGGCGCAAAGCAGGAGGGCCGCCCGGATTGGCCCAGCCGCCTAATTCGCCAGCCTCGGCGGCGGCTGGCGGAAGATCTCGCGGAAGATCCCCGGAGTCAGCACCGACAGCGGGTTCACGCTCACCTTCGGGCCCGCCGCCGGGCCGGTCATCTTGTAGTTGAAGCCAAAGAACCCTTCGCCGCGCTTCGAGATGATCCGCCCGATCCCGTTGACCACGTAGATCGGCGAAAACACCCCCTGCACCGACATGTAATCGCGGTTCATGTCGTAAACCCCTGCCATCGAAATCCCCACCGAGGGGCCAACGGCGGAGCCGTGGTTGATCTGCACCGCATTGGGGGTGAGCCGGAAGTTGACTACCGTGTTCGCCAGCAGCAGGCCCGAGCCGTTGAGCTGCTCCACCAGCCCGACAACCGAGATCGCGTTGAGCAGCGCGGCGAGGCCGGGGGCGCTCTGGACCCGTACGTTCTGCACCTTCAGCTCGCCATTGTATTGCCCCGGTTCGGCGCGGGGCACCAAGGTCAGCTGCATCGCCCCACCCCGGCCCTTCCTGAACAGCCCGGCGGCCCGAAACACCCGCCCCGCATCCTGCGAAGAAATCCGCACCGCCGTCTTTCCGCGCGAGGGCACCAGCGTGCCCGAAACCGGCGCCGCGCCGTTGACGGTGCCGGTGAATTTGCCGTTCAGCCCGCCCCGTGTCTTCAGCTCGGCGCGAAAGCCGCGCAGCGAGATGCCGTCAGAAATGATCAGCCGGTCGAGCGAAAGGTTCATCGGTGCGCCCGCCGTGCCCCCGCCGCCGCCCTGGGCAAAGGAGGTGCGGCGGATGTCGACCCAGCCGCCGCGCACCGTCACTGCCGGGGTCACGCCCTTGCCGCGCCCGGTCAGCGTCACCGGCGCGTCAATCCAGCGACCCGCCTTCACCCGCGAAAATTCTGCCGTGCGCAGCCCGCCGCCCGGGTTCAGCCGCACCCGTCCCTCTGCCGAGAGGCCGGGTGCCGAGATCGACAGGCTGTCAATCGAGGGCGGCTCGCCAAGCTGGCCTGACACCTGAAGCGAGCCCTTCGTCGCCCGCCCCTTGCTCCACGCCAGCTCGCGGATCGTCAGCCCCATCCGGTTGAGATCGGAGTGCAGGCTGAAACGCGGCGCGCGGCCCCGCTCCAGATCAATGGTGAACTGCCCGGTGCCCGCGCCCGACACCATGCCCTTGGGCAACCCGATGTTGAACCTGTCCACAAAGGCCTGGCTGAGCTCGATCGTGCCTTCCACCCGGCTCGGCTGCGGCCCCGGCTTGTCGATGGGCTGCACCCAGGCGGCGGTGATCGGCAGGCCCTCGATCCGCCCCGGCCCCTCGATCACGATCTCCTCGCCGTGAGCCAGCACCTCCAGCCGCTCGGCGGTGAGCGTGCGCCCGGGCACCACCTTGGTCGAGCGCACCCCGGTCAGCACGCCGCCAACGCGAAAGTCGATCAGCTGCTGCGGCACGTCCTTGATCAGCGGAAAGCGGATCACCCCATCCAGCGCGGCGCGGCCCTCGGCCATGTCCACCGGCTGATCGGCCTTGGAGATAAACCGCCACGGCTCCTGATCGAGAATCGAGAGCACCGCCGTTGCACTGCTTTCCGAGAGCAGATGCACCTCCATATCGGCCGGCTCCTTGTGCACATCCGGCACCCGCAGCACCGTGCCCGCCACGTCGATCCGCCCGCCCTCCGGCGCGTCGATATGGCCCGCGTCCAGCGACATCGTATAGGCATCCTCGGAGATCGAGGAGTAGCCCGTCGCGCCCTGCACCGGCGGCAGCGTGGGCAGCACCAGAACCTCGCCGCCCTTGAACTCATAGACAAGGCTCACAACCGGGCGCGCCTCGCCCGGCTTGGCCCTGAGCGCGCCCTTCACGTTGAACAGCTCGCCCGCCTGCACCCGCTCGGAAATCCAGTCGCGGGTCTTGGTGGCCAGCCCCAGCGGCCAGAGCGAAAGCAGCCGCTCATGGCCGATCCGGTCCACCTCCACATCCACCGCCGCCTCCCAGCCTTCGGGCACCGGGCGGGCGCGGCCCCGGGCGCGGATCGTCACATCCTCGCCCTCCAGCACCATCTGGCCGATCCGCAGGTTGAACGGGTCGAGCGAGAGCTTTAGATCAAGCGCGCCAGAGGGAAAGCTGAGGCCCTCGGCAAAAATGCCTGTCGGGTCCAGCCGCACCTCCGAGAAGGCCAGCTGGCCCACAAGGTCGGTCGGCCAGCCGGTGGCCTCCATGCCCTCAAGATAGGCCTGCCCGCTGGCGGTGAAGGCCCCGTCAGGTGCCGCGAGGCGCAGCTCGTCAAACACCAGCCGGGCGGCGTCTGGCTGATAGCGAAAGTAGCTGCGCCCGCCGTCCAGCGCGATGGCCGCCTGCCCCTGCCCCGGCTCGATGCTGCCCGCCCCGATCTCCAGCTGCCCGGCCAGCTCGGCCAGCGTTCCAGCCTCATCCACCTTCGCCCGCATCGCCCCCGAGATCGGCGCATCGAGCAGCGCGAGGAACGCGGTGGCGGGGCTCAGCGTGCCCACGTCCTGCGCGCCCACGCCCTCGATGTTCGCGCCCAGCTCGGCAGCGGTGGAGCCCTTCTGCGAACTGAAGGTGAGTGCAACCGTGGCCGGGGCGACCTCAAACTCGGCCCGCTCCTCGGCCCCCTCCGGCACCTCCTCGCCCGCCAGTTGCAGCGCAAGCCGGGCCGAAACCTTCTCGGCATCCTGCGCAATCACCAGCTCGCCGTTGTAAAGCACCCACTCCCGCCCCGAGCGGGCATCGGCAAACTCCAGCACCAGCTGATCGGCGCGGATTTCCTCGATCGGCTGAAAGCTGGGCAGGGCCAGCATCGCATCCACCCGGGCCAGCAGTTCGGCAAGGTTGCCCGCGCCCTGCCAGTTCAACTCCGCGCTGCCGAGCCGCAGATCAAAGTTGCCCTCCCGGTCGCGCGAGGCCTGCATCGCCGCGCCACTGATGATCACCGCACGCGGCTGCACCTGCCCTTTCAGCAAGGCGCCCTTGTCAAGCGTCGCGCCCAGCGCGGGAACATGGGCAATATGGCTGCCATCGGCGGCGCGAATATCCACCTCGCGGAAGGTGACACGGGGCAGCGCGGTGCGCTGAAAGATCACGTAGAGCCCGCCCATCTCCACCGTGGCTCCGCCGAGCCCCTCATTCAGCCGTGCCTCCACCCGTTCGGCCAGCCACTCCGGCGCGGGCAGTTCCCGGCCAGCGGTGAGCAGAATGGCGAGGATCACGGCAACCACGCAGAGCACGGCCACGTCGAAGGCCCAGATCAGCGGCTTGGCCAGCAGTCGGCGTTTGCGGATGCGCCGCCGCGGGCGAATGGGGGCATCGTGGCTGTCTTCGCCGGTGTCGTCGGGCCGGTCCAGCGCCCCGTCCCGGCGCAGCGCGGCCACCACCTCGGCCCCGCCCGTCACCGGCACCTCCGCCGCACCGAGGGCGGGGGCGGCACTTTCGGCGGGCAGCTCTGCCTCCAGCCCAATCTTTTCCGGCGTCAGCAGGAGCGGCCCGCACAGCGTGCCCTCCGCCGGGTCTGCCGCGCCCAGTGGCTGCAACGGCGTGCCCTCGCAGGGGGCCGCAGGCCCCAGCCGCATGGCGGCCTCCTGCGCCGCTGCCAGCCGCTCGGCCTCGGCGGCGGCATCAAACCACCGCGCGCGCTCTTCGAGCGGTGCCTTTTCGGGCATGTCCTTCGGCGGGCTCATCGGCCTTCTTTGTCCTTGTGTCCCGGCGCTCTGGCCTGTCTGCTCTTAAGGCCCATATTCGCAGGAGCGGCGCGGTTTGAGAAGCGCCTTGAACAGGAGAGAAGACGCAATGGACCTCACTGGCCAGACAGCCCCCGATTTCACCCTGCCCCGCGACGGCGGCGGCGAGCTTGCCCTTTCTGCCCTGCGGCCCTCTGCCGTGGTGCTTTATTTTTACCCGCGTGACGATACGCCGGGCTGCACCACCGAGGCCATCGAGTTCACCGCCGCGCTGGAAGAGTTCGAGGCGGCAGGGGCCAAGATCGTCGGCGTCAGCCGCGACACCGTGGCCAAGCACGAAAAGTTCATCACCAAGCACGAGCTCGGCATTCCGCTGGTCGCCGATGAAGACGGCGCGGTTTGCGAGGCCTATGGCACATGGGTCGAGAAAAACATGTATGGCAAGAAAAGCATGGGCATAGAGCGCTCCACCTTCCTGATCGACGGCGAAGGCACGGTGGTGCGCGAGTGGCGCAAGGTGAAGGTCAAAGGCCACGTCGAAGAGGTGTTGGAGGCGGTGAAGGCGCTCTGAGCGTCGCGGCGCCACCCTGCACGGAATCAAGCCGAAGGCGCCGTGCAGCGCCGACCCGCCCCCCGGGGCGGCGCCTCCGCGAGGCAGGCGCGCCCCACGAAGGGAAGAAGACCACGGCACCATAAAGTGCCACGGACAGCCGTTGCATACGCCACCCCGCGGGTCGGCGCTGCACGGCTTCCCCCCGCCACCCACCTCCCCTAGAACCCCCGCATGACCCAGACCCTCGCTGCCCTCGCCACCGAAGTTCTCACCTGCCCCGAGGGGCGCGGCAAGGCCGAGCTGTCGCGCCGCAACGCCGCCCTCTGGCTGGCCTCCCGCGACGCCGATGCGCCGCTGCCGCTGGGCAAGGCCGCGCCGCCCGATGCCCCTGCCCGCCCCGCCAAGCCCGCCCTGCTCGACCCGCGCGACGTGCCCCGCCGCCGCCCCGGCACCGAGGCGGGCCGCAAGGCCATTCTTCACGCCGTCGCCCATATCGAGCTGAACGCCATCGACCTGCACTGGGATGTTGTCGCCCGCTTTACCGACACGCCGATGCCGCTCGGCTTTTATGACGATTGGGTGCGCGCCGCCGATGACGAGAGCCGCCATTTCATGCTGATGGACGATTGCCTGCGCGAGCTGGGCATGGGCTACGGCGACCTTGATGCCCACGCCGGCATGTGGCGCGCCGCCGCCGACACCGCCCATGATCTGCCCGCCCGCCTCGCCGTGGTGCCGATGGTGCTCGAGGCCCGTGGGCTCGATGTAACCCCCGGAATGATTGAACTTTTCTCCAAGGCCGGGGCCACATCCGCCGTCGCGGCGCTGAAGGTGATCTACGCCGAAGAGGTCAGCCACGTTGCCTATGGGGCCAAGTGGTTCAACTGGCTCTGCGGGCGCGACGGGCTGGACCCGAAAGAGGCGTTTCACACCCTTGTGCGCCGCTACTTTCCCGGCGGGCCCAAGCCGCCCTTCAACGAGGAAAAGCGCGCCGAGGCCGGGATGCCACCAGACTTTTACTGGCCGCTGGTCGAGTAACCCGCGCGCCCTGCACGGCGCCGCTCCGCGTCAGCCTGCCGCAGATGATATTTCACAGGGCAAATAATCGGCAAGAATTCGCCGAATCACACCCTCCTTTCCGGCGTTAACCCTCTTGTGCGGGCAGCAAAACTTGCCATCAGCAAGCCGGGTGGGGTAACAGGGCTGCAATTCGTTTGGGCGGCTGGGGGCCCGGCGGACGTATTTGGGGTACGGGAACAGGAACGGATCATTGAAAGCACGCGTCTTGCATCGCCTGCACAGCGCCCTTGAGCGCCACTTGCCCGAGCAGCGGCTCTTTCTGCGCTCGGACACCGAGACCCGGTTCATCCGGCTCAAGCCCGAGACGCAGCTGATTGCGCTCGCCGGCTCCGCGCTGGTTGTCGGCTGGGCGATCATCGCCACCGCAGTTCTGTTGATGGATTCGATCGGCTCCGGCTCGTTCCGCGAGCAGGCCAAGCGCGAACAGCGCAGCTACGAGATGCGCCTCAACGCCCTCTCCACCCAGCGCGACGCCCGCGCCGAAGAGGCCGCCGCCGCGCAGGAGCGTTTCAACGCCGCGCTGGCGCAGATCTCGGTGATGCAGTCGCAACTGCTCGCCTCCGAAGATCGCCGCCGCGAACTGGAAACCGGCATCGGCGTGGTGCAGGCCACCCTGCGCCGCACCATGAAAGAGCGTGACGCCGCGCTTGAGGGGCAGGCCGAAGCCATCGCCACGCTCGAAGGCGCCACCGGCTCTGCCAAAACCACCGACGGCCGCCTGACTGATGTGGAAGGCACCGTCGACTTCCTCACCGAGGCCCTGCAAAGCACCGCACGCGAGCGCGACGCGATGGCCGACACCGCCGCTGCCGCCCGCGAAGAAGCACAGGCCCTCGCCTTCGAGCGCGAGCTTATTCTGGACCGCAACGACCAGATCTTCTCTCAGCTCGAAGAGGCGCTCACCGTCTCCGTGGCGCCGCTCGACAAGATGTTCCGCGACGCCGGGCTGCCGCCCGACCAGCTGATCTCGACCGTCAAGCGCGGCTACTCGGGCCAGGGCGGCCCGCTGACCCCGCTGACCTTCTCGACCAAGGGCATGCCGCTCGACATGGGCCAGAGCCGGGCCAACCGCATCCTCAAGGGGCTCGAGCGGATGGACCTCTACCGCATCGCGGCCACCAAGGCCCCCTTCTCGATCCCGGTGAAAGATTCCTACCGCTTCACCTCCGGCTTCGGGCCGCGCTGGGGCCGGATGCACAACGGCACCGATTTCGCCGGGCCGAAGGGCACACCGATCTACGCTGGCGGCGATGGTGTCGTCACCTGGGCCGGGCGCCGCGGCAGCTGGGGCATCCTGGTGACGATCCAGCACGAATTCGGCATCGAAACGCGCTACGCACACATGAGCAAGGCTCGCGTAAAAGTGGGCCAAAGGATCTCGCGCGGCGATCGCATCGGTGATATGGGAACCACCGGTCGGTCCACCGGCAACCACCTCCACTACGAAGTCCGGGTCGGCGGCAAGCCGGTGAACCCGATGACCTACATCAAGGCAGGACAAGATGTTTTCTAAATCCAGGATCAACGAGCCTGGCTCCGGCGCAAGTGCCGAGCCCGGAAAATCCACCACAGCCGACAGCTCGGGCAGCAGCAAGCAGCCCACCACGCCGCCCAGCAGCGCGCCCGCATCGGGCAGCAGCAGCGCTGGCTCAAGCACGCCAAAAGCCAAGCCGCCCGCGTCGACCCTGTCGTCCGATCTCACCATCGTCGGCAACATCAAGACCACCGGCGACATCCAGATCGAGGGCACCGTGGAGGGCGACATTCGCGCCCACCTGCTGACCGTCGGCGAAGGTGCCACCGTGCGCGGCGAATGCCTCGCCGATGACGTTGTGGTCAACGGTCGCGTGGTTGGCCGTGTGCGCGGCCTCAAGGTGCGCCTCACCTCCACCGCCCGCGTGGAAGGCGACATCATCCACAAAACCATCGCCATAGAGAGCGGTGCCCACTTCGAGGGCTCGGTGCAACGGCAGGACGACCCGCTCGCCTCCGGCACCAACGCCGCCCCCAAGCCGCTCCCGACCCCGGAGGCCAAAGCCCAGGGCTGAGTGGTTTGAACCCCAAGATCGAAAGGGCGCCTTCGGGCGCCCTTTTTGCGTTCAGGGGCCTCGCTGCGCTCGGGGCCTTCGGTGGCCTCGCTGCGCTCGGGAGGCCACAGCCTTGCGACGGCAGCGCCACCTGATCGGCTGTAGCGCCCGTTGTGCCGATGGTCTTGGATATTTTCAGCAAGAAAATGAACATGTGTAGCGACTTGCAGCGGCGGGGTTCTGCGCTCATACCTCGGCGACATGGTTCAGGTTCTCTCCATCTCCGGCACCATCTTTGCCCTGATCGCCCTTGGCTGGCTGCTAGTGCGGCGCGGCGTGTTCAACACCTCCGCCCTCGACGTGCTGGGGGCCTATGTGGTCACCTGCGCCCTGCCCGCGCTGATCTTCCGCGCGGTCTCCTCCCGCCCCGTGGGGGAGACCTTTGACGCGGCCTACCTGCTGGTGCTGCTCCTCACCTCGCTGGGCCTCTTTGGCGGCGGATACTGGCTCTTGCGGCGGGCCTTTGGCTGCTCGCCCACTGCGGCGACCTTCGGGGCGATGGGGATGAGCTGCGCGAACTCCGGCTTCGTCGGCTACCCGATGCTGGGCCTTGCCCTGCCCGATCTGGCCGAGCATGCGCTGGCGCTGAACATGAGCTTCGAAAACCTCGTGATGATCCCGCTGGTGCTGGCGCTGGCCGAGGCCGAGAAGGCCCGCGCCGGGGGCAGCGGCACCGCGATTGCCCCGCTCATCGCCCGCCGCCTTGCTACCTCCCCGGTGATCCTCGCGCTCTTTGCCGGGCTCGCCGTGGCCGCGCTGCGCCTTCCCCTGCCGCAGGTGGTGACCGGGCCGGTGAACATCGTCGCCAACTCTTCGGCCGCCGTCTCGCTGGTGGTGATCGGCGGCGGGCTGGCGGCCCTCACCCTGCGCGACCTGGGCGCGCTGGCCTGGACGATCACCGCCGCCAAGCTGCTGGTGATGCCCGCCCTCGCCTACGCCCTGCTCGCCGCCCTCGCCGCGCTCGGCCTCACCCCGCAGCCCGCCGCCCTGGGCCCGGCCCTGCTGGTGATGACAGCCCTGCCCGCGATGTCGATCTACCCGGTGCTCGCCCGCCGCTACGGCGAGGTAACAACACCGGCCGCCGTGCTGCTGCTGCAAACGCTGGTCAGCTTCGTCACGCTCACAGCCCTTCTGGCGCTCCTGGGCTTGCCACAGACCCCGGCGGGTGGATGAGCGCCCGCTCGTAAAGGTGCCAGGTGGCGTGCCCCAGCACCGGCAGGGCGATGAGCAAGCCTAGGAACCACGGCAGCATGGCCGCAAAGAGCAGCCCCGCCAGCAGCGCCGCCCAGGCGAGCATCACCAGTTTGTTCTCGCGCACCACCGCGAGGCTCACCAGCATGGCGGTGATGAAATCGACCTCCCGGTCGAGCGCGAAGGGGATGGAAACGACGGTGAGCGCGTAGAGCAGCAGCGCCACCACCGCGCCAAAGAGGATCTGCACCGCGATCAGCCGGTAGCCTTCCGGCGTCATCAGCGCGCTCAAACCGTCGGTGATGTTGATCAGGGCCCGCGGGCCGAGGAAGACGGCAAAGAGCATATGGGCGAAGAAGGTGTAAAACAGGAAGTAGATCACGATGATCGCCCCGATCCACGGAATCTGCCGCGCCCGCTCGCGCCAGACCCTGAGCAGCACCCCGTTGCGCCCCCCAAAGGCCAGCCGCTCGCCCCGCGCAAGGCGGCGGGACACCACGTAAAGCCCGACAGCCGCGAAGGGCGCGATGAGCGGAAAGCCGAGGCTGAGGATCAGCACCGTGGCGACATGGCCGAGCGAGAGCTTGACCATGGCAAAGCCGCCCAGCGCGTAGACCAGCGCGAAGAACAGGCCAAACTGCGGTGCACGGGTAAAGTCCCGCCAGCCGGCGGCGAGGGCGGCGCGCAGGTCGGCAAAGCTCAGCCGGGCAACCTCCGGCTTTGGGGCGGCTTCGGCATATGTGGCGTCAAGCATGTATCCTCCATCCATGCTCGCGCGTTTCCGCCGGTATTTGCCCCCAAACCCCGGCCCGGTTCAAGGGGCTGGCTCCGGCTTCAGACGGTGACGAGAGGCGTGCTGCCCCCCGGACCCGCCAGCTGATCCTTCGGCACGACCGTCTGGAAGATCGGCAGGTCGGCGTTGCCCGGATTGGGCTTGCAGTAGACAAAGAGCGACCGCACCCCAACGTTTGCCGTGCCATGGCCGGTGCGATGGGCGAGGCCGTTGCCGATGGGCAGGTTGAAGTTGACGTTCACTTTCATGTCCGATCCGCCATCGAGCGTGGCGAGATGAGGCTGCATCTGGGCCGTGTTGAAGGCGCGCATGAGGGCTGTTGCCATGTCGAGGGCAGACATCGTCGAGTGGCGGCCCACCTCAGGCGAGGGCAGCGGATGCTGCTTACGCTGGCTGTTGCTGTGCACCCAAGTGCCATCGGGGTTTTTCTCATGGTAGCTGGCGTTGAGGTCGCTCTTCCTGCCGTCGTAAACATGCGCCTCTACCCGCGCTTTCTGAAACAGCGGGTGCGAAGCCAGCTCACCCTCGACCCCATGTTTGGCCGAATGAGCCGCAGGGCCGCTTGGCGCGCTCACCGGGTTTGAGAGCAAGCGGACCAGTTCATTGATGGTCCAGGTCCGTCGTGCGTATGGCATGGAAGTCCCCCCTAGGCATTTCAATTGCGGCAGGGTGGGGTGCGGTTGACCTTAAGTCAAGATCAGCCCGGAGCCTTCGCTGGCCAATCGGTAGCGGCGTGATAGGCCTCGGCCAGCGCCAGGAGCGCCCCATCAGCTCCGCGCGGCCCCATCAGCTGCACGCCTGCGGGCAGGCCGGCTGCGCCGAAGCCGGCGGGCAGGTTCACCACCGGCAGGCCGATGAGCGAGGCGGGAACCACGCATTCCATCCAGCGGTGGTAGGTGTCTGTGGCCACGCCCGCCACCTCGCGGGGCCAGTCGATCCCGGCGTCGAAGGGCCAGACCTGTGTGGAGGGCAGGATCACCGCGTCATAGCGGGCAAACATCCGGGCGGCTGCGCGATACCACTCCGAGCGGATGGCGCTGGCCGCCAGCACCTCCGCCGCCGAGAGCGCCCTGCCCTGCTCGATCTCCCAGATCAGCGCAGGCTTCAGCTTGCCTGCATTCGCCGCATCGTCCAGCAGCGCGCCCTGCTTGGCGGCCACCGCCCAGGCCCGCAGCGCCACCCAGCTCTCCCAGAGCTTCGCGGCGGGGAATGGCGGGGCCACCGGCTCCACCACAGCCCCCAAGCCCTCAAACAACGCTGCCGCCGCCTCCCCGCGCTCCAGCAGCCCCGGCTCCATCGGCCATGCGCCGCCCCAGTCACCCAGCCAGCCGATGCGTTTGCCGCGCGGGCCTTCGCCGCCGGGGGTGAACGCCGCGCCCGTCGGCTGCAACGGGTCTGGCCCGGCGATGACGCCGAGCAGCAGGGCGAGGTCTTGGGGTGTGCGTGCCATCGGGCCGAGGGTGGAGAGCGGGTGCAGCATCATCTCCCCCACCGGATCGCCCGGCACCAGCCCGTGGCTGGGCCGCATGCCATAGACATTGCACCAGGCCGCCGGGTTGCGCAGGCTTCCCATCATGTCGGAGCCATCTGCCAGCGCCACCATCCGCGCCGCCAACGCCGCCGCCGCCCCGCCGGAGGAGCCGCCCGCCGTGCGCGCGCCGTCATAGGGGTTGCGTGTCACCCCGAAGACCGGGTTGTAGCTGTGCGAGCCAAGCCCGAACTCGGGGACATTGGTCTTGCCGATAAAGATTGCCCCAGCCGCTCGCATGCGCGCGGCGATCAGGTCATCGGCCTTGGGCAGGTGATCGGCATAAACCGGGCTGCCCCATGTGGTGCGCAGGCCCTTCGTTGCAACGAGGTCTTTCACCGCCATCGGCAGGCCCCAGAGCGCGCCACCCGGCCCCGCCGCCTCCGCCGCCCGCGCCTCGGCCAGCAGCGCCTCCTCGTCTCGCAGGGAGACAATCGCGTTGATCGAGGGGTTCACCTCGGCCACGCGGGCCAGCGTGGCCTCCATCACCTCCACCGGCCCCACCTCGCGCCGCGCGAGCGCCCCTGCGAGCGCAACAGCGGAGAGGTCGGTGAGCGCCATCAGCCCTCGGCCTGCGCCTCGCTCCGGCTCTTGCCGGACACGTCCATCGCCAGCGTCGCGGCCATGAACTCGTCCAGATCGCCATCAAGCACGCCGGAGGTGTCGGAGGTTTCGTGGTTGGTGCGCAGATCCTTCACCATCTGGTAAGGCTGAAGCACGTAGCTGCGGATCTGGTTGCCCCAACCGGCGCTGCCCTTGCTCTCATGAGCGGCGTTGATCGCCTCGTTCCGCTTGTCGAGCTCCATCTGGTAGAGGCGGCTCTTCAGCGCCTTCATGGCGATGTCGCGGTTCTGGTGCTGCGATTTTTCCGAGCTGGTCACCACAATGCCGGTCGGCGCGTGGGTGATCCGCACGGCGGAGTCGGTGGTGTTCACGTGCTGGCCGCCCGCGCCGGAGGAGCGGTAGGTGTCGATCCGAATGTCGGCCGGGTTCACCTCGATCTCGATGTTGTCATCCACCACCGGGTAGACCCAGACGGAGGCAAAGGAGGTTTCCCGCGTGCCCTTGCCGAAGGGGCTGATGCGCACGAGGCGATGCACGCCGCTCTCCGACTTCAGCCAACCATAGGCATTGGTGCCGCTGATCTTGTAGGAGACCGATTTGATCCCCGCCTCGCTGCCTGCTTCCTCGGATTGCAGCTCCACCTTGAAGCCGCGCTTCTCGGCCCAGCGCACATACATCCGTTGCAGCATCTGCGCCCAATCGCAGGCCTCGGTGCCGCCCGCGCCCGCGTTGATCTCGAGGAAGGTATCGTTGCCATCGGCCTCGCCGTTCAGCAGCGCCTCCAACTCCTTGGCGGCGGCGCGCTTTTCCAGCGCGATCAGGGCGTTCTCGGCCTCGGTCACAACATCGGCGTCCTCTTCCGCCTCGCCCATCTCGACCAGCTCGACGTTATCTTCCAGCTCCTGAGAGATGCCGTTGTAGGTGTCCATCGCGTCCACCAGCATCTGCCGCTCGCGCATCAGCTTCTGCGCCTTGGCCGGGTCATTCCACAGGTCCGGGTCTTCGGTGCGGGCGTTGAACTCTTCCAGCCGGTGCTGGGCCGTTTCAAGGTCCATCCGCTGGCCCAGAAGCTCCAGCGATTTCTTTACCGCCTCTACCGCGTTTTGCGCCTCGGCCCGCATGGGGAAGTCCTTTCTGCTCGTTCGATCTGCCTGATACCGCGTGGGGCGGCCCGGGGCAAGAATGGTGGAAGGGGTTGTGGGCTGGGGGCCGTCGGGCGGGCGCCAGCCGCCTATAACACGCCTCCAGTGGGGCCAGCTCCCCACACCAAGCCTTTAAGCGGGGGGCCAGCCCCCCACACCCCCGGGGAATATTTCCAGCAAGAAAATGAGCAGGGGTGGTGCGGGCGGCGGCGCGCTGCCCTCAGTAGAGCCCGCCCGAACTCAGCGAGCCGAAGCTGGCCTTGGGCGCGATCCGGGCCTTCTTGCCGGTGGAGGTTGTCACCGTGCGAGCCTCGCCGCTGTCTTCCTCGCCCTGCGCGAACATCGGCAGGTTGGCCCCCATCGCAAAGCCCCCGTCGAGCATGGCGGCCATGCCGAAGATCGGCTCTTCGCCCTCGCGGAAGTACTCTGCCACCACGTTGGGGCCAGAGGCACCGTCAGACAGGCGGGCGCCGGTGAAACGGTCAATCTTCACAAAATAGCCGCCCGGCGGCACCTGAAACTTGCCGGCACCGTATTTGGCGATGGCACTCTTCATGAAGGCGTTGAACACCGGCGCGCACATGCCGCCGCCCGAGGCCCCCGGCATGGTGCGGGGCCGGTCATAGCCGATGTAGCAGCCCGCGGCGATGGTGTTGGTAAAGCCCACAAACCACACGTCCTTGGCGTCGTTGGTGGTGCCGGTCTTGCCCGCCACCGGCACGCCAAGGCTCACCGCACGCCGCGCGGTGCCGCGCTCGACCACGCCGCGCATCATCGAGGTGAGCTGATAGGCGGTGATCGCATCAATCGCCTGCTTGCGGTTGGCAGTGATCTTGGGCAGCTCGCCCGGCGCCAGCGAGGCCGTTTGGCAGCCATTGCAGATACGCTGATCGTGGCGATAGATGGTGCGGCCCCAACGGTCCTGCACCCGGTCCACCAGCGTCGGCTCCACCCGCTCGCCGCCATTGGCGAACATCGAATAGGCCGAGACCATCTTGAACAGCGTCGTCTCCTGCGCCCCCAGCGCATTGGCGAGGAAGGGATCGAGTCGGTCATAGACGCCGAAGCTCTCGGCATAGCTCGCCACGGTTTCCATCCCGACTTCCTGCGCAAGGCGAATGGTCATCAGGTTGCGCGATTGCTCGATACCGGTGCGCAGCGGCGTGGGGCCGTAGAACTTGTGGCTGGCGTTCTTGGGCCGCCACACGCCCTGCGGCGTGTTGATCTCGATCGGCGCGTCCACAACGATGGTGGCCGGGGTGTATCCCGAATCCAGCGCAGCGGCATAGACGAAGGGCTTGAACGACGAGCCGGGCTGGCGCGTGGCCTGCGTGGCGCGGTTGAACACCGAATGCTGGTAGGAGAACCCGCCCTGCATGGCGAGCACGCGGCCGTTTTCAACGTCCATCGCCATGAAGGCGCCCTGCACGGCAGGCACCTGCCGCAGCGTCCAGCGGATGAAGGCACCGTCCTGCGTCATCCGGCGCACATGCACCACGTCGCCGACCTCGAAGTTCTCGTGGAAGTTGCCCCGCATCCAGGCGATGTCCTTGCGCGGCACAACCGGCGGCTCCGGCCCGTCCATCGCCACCCCCTCGATCCCGAGGCCAAGCTCATTGTCGCCAACGCTGAGCACCACGGCGGGCAGCCACTCGCTTTCCAGCTCAACATCACGCGCGACTTCAACCGAGGCCAGCGCCTCGCGCCACTTGGCCTCATCCTCCAGCAGCGCGGTGTCTATGGTTTTGCCCGTGCCACGCCAGCGGCCAAGGCCACGGTCATAGCGCTCCAGCGCCCGCTGAAGCTCCATCGCCGCCTTCTTCTGCAACTCCGGGTCCACCGTGGCGCGGATCGTCAGGCCACCGCCAAAAAACTCGTCCTCGCCAAAGTTGCGGGAAAGCTGGCGGCGGATTTCATCGGTGAAGTAGTCGCGCGGCGGAAGCGCCTTCTTGAAGCTGTCGTAATCGCCGTTTTGCACCGATTTCAGCGGCATCAGCCGCTCGGATTGGTAGGTTTCGTAAGAGATGTAGCCGTTCTCATACATCTCCTTGAGCACGAAGTTGCGCCGGTTGGTCGCCAGCTCCTTGTCGCGCACCGGGTGGTAGTTGGAGGGCGCCTTGGGCAGTACCGCCAGATAGGCCGCCTCATGGGGCTCCAACTCGGCCAGCGTCTTGTTGAAGTAGGTCTGCGCGGCGGCGGCCACGCCAAAGCTGTTCTGCCCGAGGAAGATCTCGTTCATGTAGAGTTCGAGGATCTTTTCCTTGCTCAGCGCGGTCTCGACGCGGGAGGCGAGGATGATTTCCTTGATCTTGCGCTCGGCGGAGCGGTCGGACGACAGCAGGAAGTTCTTCATCACCTGCTGGGTGATCGTCGAGGCCCCGCGCAGCCGCCCGCCCTTGGCGGCGTCGACGGCGGCGGCGATCATGCCCATCGGGTCGTAACCCTTGTGGGTGTAGAAGTTCTTGTCTTCCGCCGAGATGAAGGCCTGTTTCACCAGATCGGGGATTTCGCTGGAGGGGGCATACAGCCGGCGCTCATGGGCAAATTCATCCATGATCCGGCCTTCACCCGAGTAGATGCGGCTGATGGTCGGCGGGGTGTATTGCGCAAGCTGCTCATGGTTCGGCAGATCGCGCCCATAAATCCAGAAAATCGCGCCAAGCATCAGCGCGCCAAAGGCGGCGCCTGTGGTGATCAGCGCGAAAAGCCCGCCGATGATGCCGGTAAAGAATCTGAGCACGTGCCCTGCTCCATGTCTGCTCCGAGGCCAAGTGTATAGGGCATGGGGGCCAGCGAAGCAAAAGAGATTGCATGACAAATTCGGCCATTTGCCGCGCAGCCGGTCACGGTTTTGCGAGCCTGTGCCTCCGCGCTGCAAGGCGCTTTCGTGGCGAGCGCTCTGCGGGCCACCCCGGGCGAAGAGGCCGCAGCGCGGGCAATGCGCCCGCGCTACTGCCGGATCAGCGCCCTCAGCCGCGCGTCTTCTGCCGCCCAATTCGCCACCGCTGCGGCAATCCCGTCGGCCGCCTGCTTGCGCCACGCGGCGCTTTGCAGCTTCTCCAGCTCACTCTCGGTCGAAAGGAAGGCCGCCTCCAGCAGCACCGCCGGAATGTCGGGCAGCTTCAGCACCGAAAAATCCGCCTGCCCCCGCGCATGCCGGTGCAGCCGCACGCCCTGCGCCCTGAACCCGGCCACCACCGCCTCGGCCAGCGCCTCGGTGCGGGGGGCGGTTTCGCGGCGGGCGATCTCCATCAGGGCCTGCGCCACCTGATCATCAGTGCCGCTCAGATCGGCCCCGCCAAGAATGTCCTCCCGGTCGTGCCGATACGCCAGCTTGGCCAGCGCCTCCGAGCTTGCCTCATCCGACAGGGTATAAACCTGCGCACCCCGCGCGATTCCCTCCTCCACCGCATCGGCGTGGAGCGAGATGAACAGATGCGCCCCGGCGCGGCGGGCGATGGTGAGGCGGGTTTCGAGGGAGACAAAACTGTCATCCTCCCGCGTCAAAACCACCTCGTAATCCCCTGAGCGCAAAAGGCTTTCGCGCACGTCGCGGGCAAAGGCGAGCATCAGGTCGGCCTCTGTTACCCCGCCGCGCGTGGCGCCCGGGTCCACCCCGCCGTGGCCGGGATCGAGCACCACCACCATGGGGCCGCCCGCCTCCGGGCGTTTCTTGGGCGGCGCGCTGGCCGAGGGGTTGGGGAACACATCACTCGGCCGCTCGCCGCGCTTCACCTGCCCGGCAAACTGCGCCTCGCTGACCGGCTCCAGCGCCACCTCTACACGGGCCGAGCCATCGGCAGCGCCCGTCACCATATGCACCGAGCCAAAGCCGAGCGGGCGCGAAAGTTCGGCCACGAGCCGGGTCCATCCGGGGCCAACGCGCCCGCTGCGCAGGGCCACCACCTGCTCCAGCGACGAAAGGTCTGGCTGACCCAGCGGCGCAAAATCCACCTCGCGGAAGTCCACCACCAGCCGGGGCGGATCGGCCAGCAGCCGCACGCGGTAGGGCACCGGCTGGCTGATCGTCAGTTTCAGCCGCACCCCCTGCCCGCTTTCCTCCACACCCGAGCGCGCAGGATCAATCCGCGCCAGCGCCGAGAAGTCCTGTGCCCGCGCCGGGCCAGAAGCCATCACCGCGCCCCAGAGCGCGAAAGCCATGAAAAGGAGTGCTGCCCGCATCCGCCCTGCCTGTTTTGCCCCGTTCTACACGAGCCACCTTGGCCAACCAAGGCCTGCCCGCTCACGGCTTGGGGAGGCCGCGCATCATGAGAGAGTGCGGCGGGTTAACCGCCCATTCTGTGCAAATAAGCCTATGTATGGGCTGTGCATAGGATGTGCATGGGTTGTGGGTCGCGGTATCATATGCCGCGTTAACCCTCTAACCCTCAGTCCCCAAACGATTTCTTGCCCAAGTGCTTCCGCAGCCGCGATGGCGTGGATTTGGTCTTGTTCTTGTAGGGGTTCGCGTCGCCCTGACCGCGGAAATACAGCCGGATCGGCGTGCCGGGCATGTCAAAGTCTTCGCGCAACCCGTTGACAAGATAGCGCTTGTAGCTCTCCGGCAGCTTGTCGGGATGCGAGCACATCACCACAAACCCCGGTGGCCGCGTCTTGGCCTGTGTCATATAGCGCAGCCGAATGCGCCGTCCCCCCGGAGCGGGCGGCGGATGCTGCTCCAACATATTGATAAGCCAGTCATTTAGCTTGGCCGTGGTGATCCGGCGGTTCCAAACCTCATGGGCCTTCACCACCGCCTGTTGCAGCCGGTCCAGCCCCCGGCCCGTCTTGGCCGAAACCGTCACCAGAGGGGCGCCCTTGAGCTGTGGCAGCAGCTTTTCAAACGCCACCCGCAAGCCCTTGAGCTTGGCCTGCTTTTCCGGCTCCAAGTCCCACTTGTTGACGGCCACCACCACGGCGCGGCCCTCGCGCTCGGCAAGGTCGGCAATGCGCAGATCTTGCTGCTCAAAGGGGATGGCCGCATCGAGCAGAACCACCACCACCTCGGCAAATTTCACCGCCCGGAGCCCATCGGAAACCGAGAGTTTTTCCAGCTTTTCCTGCACCTTGGCGCGTTTGCGCATCCCGGCGGTGTCAAACAGCCGGGTCGGGATTCCGTCCCAATCCAGCGCCAGTGAAATCGAGTCGCGGGTGATCCCGGCTTCGGGGCCGGTGAGCAGGCGGTCCTCGCCGATGATCGCATTGATCAGCGTCGATTTCCCGGCATTCGGGCGGCCCACAACGGCAACCTGAAGCGGCTTTTTCTTTGTCGGCGCCCAAGCCTCTGCCTCTTCGCCCTCTTCCACCGACACCTCGGTTTCGGGGCTCTCATCCGGCTTGTTAAGCGAAATTTCATCAACAACTGGCATCAAGGCTGCCAGGAGGTCTGACATGCCTTCACCATGTTCGGCACTCAGCCCAATAGGGTCGCCCAGCCCGAGGCCCCAGGCCTCGATCATGCCGCCCTCGCCCGCGCGGCCTTCGGCCTTGTTGCAGCCGAGGAGCACATGGGCGTTCTTGCGGCGCAGGATGTCGGCAAAGATTTCGTCGGTCGGCGTCACCCCGGTGCGCGCGTCGATCAGGAACAGGCAAACGTCGGCCATTTCCACCGCGCGCTCGGTGAGGCGGCGCATCCGGCCCTGCAGGCTCTCGTCGGTCGCTTCTTCCAGCCCGGCGGTGTCGATGACGGTAAAGCGCAGGTCGCCCAGCCGTGCCTCGCCCTCGCGCAGGTCACGCGTCACCCCTGGCTGGTCATCGACCAGCGCCAGCCGCTTGCCGACCAAGCGGTTGAAAAGAGTTGATTTTCCAACGTTGGGGCGTCCAACGATGGCGAGTGTGAAGCTCATGTTAATGGTCCGGTCCGAAGCGATAAGAGCGCCTCATACACCGCTTTCAGCTCAACGGAAAGCCACCAGTTGGCCCCGGGAGTTGACCACATAGAGCGTGCCCGCCACCACGATCGGGTTGGAACTGGCCCCACCGGGCAGCTCGACGGCAGAGACAAGCGCGCCCGACGTCGGCTCAAAGCTTCGCAGCAGCCCGTCATCGGAGGCCACCCGCAGCAGCCCTCCAGCCAGAACCGGGCCGTAATGGGCAAACACCGCCTTGCGACGCCGTGACTTTTTCTTGGTGTAGGCTGGCAGCTTGACCGACCAGATCGTTTTGCCGGTGGCAGCATCGAGCCGCAGCAACTGGCTGGCGTCCGACACCATGAACACCGATCCGCCCGCAGGCCAGACCGGCGAATAGGCCCCGTTGAGCGAGGTCCAGCGCCGCTCACCGCTGTTGATATCCAGCGCCACGGTGCGCCCGGACTGCGTGCCGATATACACCGTATCGCCCGCCACAACCGGATCGCCGGTCACGTCGGCATAGCCGGTATAGGCCCGCCCGCGCCGCTCGCCGGCGATGTTCTCGGACCATGTGCGCAGGCCTGATTGCTTCAGCGCGCCCATCACCTCGGCCGAGCCGAAGGGGAAGATCACATGCCGCGCAGAAAGCGCAGGCCCGGCCCCGCCGACCATCACCGAAGGCGTTGGCGTGCCCGGCATTTCCCATTTGAGCCGCCCGTTGGAGGCATCGACGGCCACCGCGCGGCTGTCGCGGCTGACAACGTAAACCGTGCCGCCCGAAACAGTGGGCGTGCCCTGCACCGGCCCGTCAAACTTTTGCCGCCAGCGCAGCCCGCCCGTGGCGGTGTCGAGGGCCAGCAACTCGCCGTAACCCGTTGCCACGTAAAGCGTATTTCCAGCAAGCGCGAGGCCGCCGCCCGAGGCATCCTGCGTGCGGTCGCGCGCCGGGGTCACATCGGTTGCCCAGATCAGCTCGCCCTGCGTCGAGACGGCAGAAACCTGCGCCCGGCTGTCCATCGTGAAGATGCGCCCGCCCGCGGCCACCGGGTCGGCGGTGATCCGGGCCTTGCGGCTGTCACCCTGACCGATGTCGGTGCGCCAGATCGCCTGCACGCTGCGCGCCAGTGCCGGATGCTGAATGCGGTGTTGCGGGGTGCCGTTGCGATGGGTCCACGCGCCGTGGTTCACCGGGCGGGGCAGCGAGATCGGGGCCGCGCCGCGATAGATCGGGGCCGTGGTGCCGCCAAGGTCATCAACGCCCACCGCCTCGCGCACGCCAATCCGCTTGCCCGGCAGAGGTTGGTCGCCTCCGGTACAGGCGGCGAGCAGGGCCACGATGGCACCCGTGGTGATCCACTTTGTTGCTGCTGCTCTCACGGCCTGCCTTCCTTGCCCGGTCTTCCCTTCGACACGCCGCGCGGGACTGGCCCGTTTGGCGCGGGGCGGATCAGCCCTCCCCGGGCTTTCCTCCCAATGCCACAATCACTTGCAGGAGGCGCTCTTGCAAGCCCCGGCTCAAGCCATCCTCCTCCACCAGCGCCTCTGCGGCCGCCAGAGCCCCTGCCCGGTCGTCGGCCTCGATCAGCGCGTAAACCTGCTGCTCGCGGGCCAGTCGGGCCAGCGGCGAGGCCGAACCGGCAAGCCGCTCCAGCTGTGCGCCGCGGGTCTCGGCGTCCATTGCATCCGGGCCCAGCATCACTGCCTTGAGCGCCGCCAGGTCACGCCATGGCTGCGGCAGGCTGGCGTCATCGGCAACGGTCAGCAGCATGTCGGCAGCGGCCTGCGGGTCTTCCCCGGCCTGTGCCTCTGCGGCCTGAAGCAGCTCGATGACGGCGGCAAATTC
This sequence comes from Oceanicola sp. D3, assembly GCF_006351965.1. Taxonomy (NCBI): domain Bacteria; kingdom Pseudomonadati; phylum Pseudomonadota; class Alphaproteobacteria; order Rhodobacterales; family Roseobacteraceae; genus Oceanicola; species Oceanicola sp. D3. The sequence continues at coordinate 1,600,258 of NZ_CP040932.1, read as the reverse complement.
ACCCGTGGCCTCCACATCGCCCAGCGCGGCCAAACGGGCTTCGCCCTCTTCGGCCTCCAGCGCCGCCAGCACGGCATCGCCCCGCGCTTCGGCTGCTGCCCGCTCGGAGGAGCGCTGCCACTCAAACCAAGCCGCGCCGCCCACCAGCACCACGATCACCACAACCGGGATCCAGCCATAGCGGCGCATCAGCGCAAACAGCCTGTCGCGCCGCAGCTCTTCGGTGACTTCCTCGATGAAGCTCTCGCTCTCGCTCATCTGCCTGCCTTCTGTCGTGCCAGCGGGGTCTCACGCCCCGCAAGATCGGTGCTTCTTACCCGGAAATGAGGCCAGATGCCAAGGGCATTGCAGCACCGCCGCTCCGGCGCGGGCCGGGGTTTGTCAGCAGGGCCCGGGGAGGCTGCAACTCTGGCTTGCGCGGGTGAGGCATTGCCTCTAAACTAAACCAAACGGTTCAGGACTTATCGGCCCCGAATTGGCCACCTTTGTTCTGCACCAGCGAAGTGTTGGTTGGGGCGCAATGCGCCCCATTGTTGCAAGGAAGCTCGGCCATGCGGCTGTTTTCGATCCTCATCGCGCTCTGCGTTGCAGCGGTGCTCTACCTCGTGATCATGCAGCGCGACCTGCTGCTGTCTTTCGCCGGCGGCGGAGATGACGCGCCCCCGGTTGAGCAGACCGAGGCAGAAGCAGAGCCGCGCTCGGTCGAGGCCGATGGCACCGGCGCAGGTGAAGCGCGAGTGGTGTCCGTCTTGGCGATCGAAAGCGAGGCGCGCGAGATCGACAGCGCCGTTGTCATCCGGGGCCGCACCGAAGCTGCGCGGCAGGTGGTTGTGCGGGCCGAAACTTCGGGCCAGATCATCTCGGAGCCGCTGCGCAAAGGGGCCTTCGTCGACGCCGGGCAGATGCTCTGCGAGATCGACCCGGGCACCCGCGAAACCCAGCTTGCCCAAGCCCGTGCCCAGCTTGCCTCTGCCCGCGCCGGGATTCCGGAAGCCGAAGCCCGCGTGGCCGAGGCACGGGCCGCGCTGGAAGAGGCCGAGATCAACGACCGAGCCGCAAGCCAGCTCTCGGAAGGCGGCTATGCTTCTGACACCCGCGTGGCAGCCACGCGCGCCGGCGTCTCCTCGGCCAAGGCCGCCGTGCAGGCCGCGCAATCGGGCGTAGAAGGGGCCAAGAGCCAGGTGCAAACCGCCGAAGCCGCCGTGGCCGCCGCCGAAAAAGAGATCGAGCGGCTCACCATCACAGCCCCCTTCTCCGGCCTGCTGGAAAGTGACAGCGCCGAGCTTGGCATGTTGCTTCAGGCCGGGTCCGACTGTGCCACCATCCTGCAGCTCGATCCGATCAAGCTGGTGGGCTTCCTCCCCGAAAATGAGGTGGATCGGGTTGAAACCGGCGCACAAGCCGGGGCGCGGCTGGCAACTGGCGATGAGGTCACGGGCAAGGTCACTTTCCTGTCCCGCTCCGCCGATGCCTCCACCCGCACCTTCCGCATCGAAGTGCAGGTGCCCAATCCCGACCTTGCAATCCGCGATGGCCAGACGGTGGAGATTGCCGTGTCCGCCGATGGGGCCAAGGCGCATCTGCTGCCGCAATCCTCGCTGACGCTGGATGACGACGGTGCCCTTGGGGTGCGCTGGGTGGATGACGAAAGCACCGCCCGTTTTGCCCCCGTGATCGTGCTGCGTGATACGGTGGACGGCGTTTGGGTCACCGGCCTGCCCGACCAGGTCAAGGTGATCACCCGCGGGCAGGAGTATGTTGTTGACGGTGTGCCGGTGAAGGTCACCCTCGAGGAGCTGACCCAATGACAGGCATTGTCGATTGGGCCGCCGCCCGCGCCCGGATGATCCTCGCCTTCGTGGCGATGTCGATCCTCGTGGGTTGGGCGACCTATCTGAGCCTGCCCAAGGAAGGCGAGCCGGATATCGAGATTCCGGCTGTTTTCGTGTCCGTCCCCTTCCCCGGGATTTCGGCGGCGGATGCCGAAAAGATGCTTGTGAAACCGATGGAAACCGAGCTTTCAGACCTCGACGGGCTGAAGACCATGACGGGCGTGGCCACCGAGGGCTATGCCAACGTGGTGCTGGAGTTCGAGTTTGGCTGGGACAAGTCCGCCACGCTGGCCGATGTGCGCGCCGCAATGAACACGGCCGGGGCGAATTTTCCCGATGGGGCAGATAATTACACCATCGGCGAGATCAACTTTTCCGAATTTCCGATCATCATCGTCAACCTCACCGGCGCCCTGCCAGAGCGCACGCTGGTGAAGGTGGCGAAAGACTTGCAGGATAGCCTCGAAGGGCTGGAGCCGGTGCTGGAGGCCACACTGGCCGGGCACCGCGACGAGATGCTCGAAGTGGTGATCGACCCGCTGAAGCTGGAAAGCTACAACGTCACCGCCGCCGAGCTGATCAACGTGGTGGTGAACAACAACCAGCTCATCGCTGCCGGCGAGGTGGAAACCCCCGGCGGCACCTTCTCGGTGAAGATTCCCGCCAGCTTCGAGAGCAGCCAAGACGTGCTGCAACTGCCGGTAAAGGTGAACGGCGACAGCATCGTCACCCTAGGCGACCTTGCCGACATTCGCCTGACCTTCGAAGACCGCTCCGGCACCGCCCGCTTCAACGGGGTCAACACGGTGGCGCTGCAGGTTTCCAAGAAGAAGGGCTACAACATCATCGACACCGCCGCCGCGATCCGCGAGGTGGTGGAGGCCGAGCGCGCCAAATGGCCGCCCGAGCTGCGCGATGCTATTCAGGTGGGCACCTCCAACGACCAGAGCCGGGTGGTGAAGTCGATGGTCAGCCAGCTTGAGGGCTCGGTGATGACGGCAATCGCGCTGGTGGCCATTGTCGTGCTGGCCGCGCTCGGCATCCGCCCCGCCATCCTTGTCGGCATCGCGATTCCGATCAGCTTTCTGCTGTGCTTCATCTTCCTGTCGATCATGGGCATCACCGTGTCCAACATCGTGATGTTCGGCCTGATCCTCGCGGTGGGCATGCTGGTGGACGGTGCCATCGTGGTGGTGGAATACGCCGACAAACGAATACGCGACGGCGTGGGGCCGATGCACGCCTATGTCGAGGCCGCCAAGCGGATGTTCTGGCCCATCGTCAGCTCCACCGCGACCACGCTCTGCGCTTTCCTGCCCATGCTCTTCTGGCCCGGTGTGGCCGGGCAGTTCATGGGGATGCTGCCCGTCACCCTGATCTTCGTCTTGTCTGCCTCGTTGCTGGTGGCGCTGGTCTACCTGCCGGTTCTCGGCGGCGTCTCGGGCCGGATGAGCCGGACGTTCCACAACGCCTCCGAGGCACTGCGCCGCTTCCCGTGGTGGGTGCGCGCGCTGCTGGTGGTGCCCTCGCTCTACCTGCTCTTCATTGCCGCGCTGCAATGCATCAACCCGGGCTATCTCTTCGGCGGCACCTCGCCCCTGCCCGGCGCGGCAGCCGTGGTGCCGGGGCTTTTGCTCTTCATCACCGCAGCCTTCCTGTCGACCATCACGCTTGACGCCGCCCGGCTGGAGCGCCGCGCCAAACGGGTGCAAGCCGGGCACCGCCGTTCGCCCTTTGGCTGGCTCATCACCGCGATCGCGGGCAACCCGATCATGCCGCTCGTCACCGTGGGCGCGGTGGGTTTCTTCGTTTTCTCGACGTTCATCTATTACGGCGCCAACAACAACGGCGTCGATTTCTTTGTCGAGAGCGAGCCGGAGCAGGCCATTGTTTATGTCCGAGCGCGCGGCAACCTCTCGCTGGAAGAGAAGGACGAGATGGTGCGCGAGGTCGAAGAGGCCATGGCGCATATCCCCGGCATCGAAAGCGCGTTTTCCTTTGCCGGTGAGGGTGGGCTGAACTCCAACACCGGCGGCAGCCAGTCGCCGCTGGATACGGTGGGCCAGATCCAGCTGGAGCTGATCCCCTGGGAGGACCGGCCCGAATACGCCCGCACCCATGATGTACCGCTGGCCGAGCTTGATGGCGACGTGATCCTTGAGAGGATCGAAGAGGCGGTGCTGGAAATTCCCGGCATCCAGCCGGAAATTCTCAACCTCGCCATGGGTCCGGGCGCGGGCAAGCCGATTCACCTGCGGCTCTCGGGCGATAACTTCGCGGCGCTGGAAGAGTCTGTTGCCACGGTGCGCAGCTACCTTGGCGACATGCCCGGCGTCATCGACCTTGAAGACACCACTCCCCTGCCCGGCATCGACTGGCAGATCGACGTGGATGTGGAAAAGGCCGGGCGCTACGGCGCTGATGTGGCCACAGTGGGCGCGATGGTGCAGCTTGTCACCCGCGGCATCCTGCTCGACACAATGCGCGTGGACAGCTCGGATGAGGAAATCGAAATCCGCGTGCGGCTTCCCTATGAAGACCGGGTGCTTTCCACGCTGGACGAGTTGAAGGTCCGCACCCCGGACGGGCAGGTGCCGCTCTCCAATTTCATCACCCGCAAGCCGGTGCCCAAGATCGGCCGGATCGACCGGGTGGACCAGCGCCGCATCTACGACGTGAAAGCCGATGTAGCCCCGGGCCTGTCCAAACTCGTGGGGGAGGATGGTGCCCTTCTGGCCGTCATGCCCACCGAAGAGGCCCGCGCCGCCGCAGAAGGCAGCGGTGAGTTCAGCGGTGCATCGGTTGTGGCCGTCAACGCCAACGAGCGCATCGGCGTGATCACCGAGTGGCTCACCGGCGAGCAAAGCCCCCTGCCCACCGGCATCGACTGGGAATGGACCGGCGATCAGGAAGACCAGGAAGAGAGCGGCCAGTTTCTGATGAGTGCCTTCGGCATGGCGCTTGGTATGATGTTCATCATCCTGCTGGCGCAGTTCAACAGCTTCTACAACGCGGTGCTGGTGCTTCTGGCCGTGGTTCTTTCAACCGCCGGTGTGCTTTGGGGCATGCTGCTGCTTGGCCAGCCGTTCTCGATCATCATGACCGGCACCGGCATCGTCGCGCTGGCGGGGATCGTGGTGAACAACAACATCGTCTTGATCGACACCTATCAGGAGTATTCCGCCTACATGCCCCGGCTCGAAGCGGTGATCCGCACCGCCGAGGCCCGGCTGCGCCCGGTTCTGCTGACGACCATCACCACAATGGCGGGCCTGACCCCGATGATGCTTGGCCTTTCGCTGGATTTCATCAACGGCGGCTACTCGCTCGACAGCCCCACCGCGCTTTGGTGGAAACAGCTCGCCACGGCGGTTGTGTTTGGCCTCGGCACGGCCACCGTGCTGACGCTGGTCTTCACGCCGTCCATGCTGGCCCTGCGTATCTGGGCCTCCAAGGGGGCCTACGTGGGCCTGCGCAGCATCGGCAAGGTCGCCCTTGGGCGCTCCAGCCGGGTGGCGCGTGACGCAGCGCTGAGCCGCGCGGCGAAGAAGGTGAAACGCCCCGAGATCATCTGGTCGGAAGAGGAAATGCCGGAAGAGACTGTCGAAGCCGAGGCGGTGCCGGAGGCTCAGGTGGTCCCTGAGGAAAGAGCGCCGGAGGCCAATCGAGCGGCTCCAGAGGCCACCGACAAGGCCGAGGACACGGGCGAGGACACGGGCGACGGTGCCGAGAAGGATGAGGACAAGCCCGGCGGATCCCACATCCGCGCGGCGGAGTAGGCCCCACTCACGGCTGCCACTCGAATGTGTCGCCCGCGGCTCTGCCCCTGCGAAGAGGGGCCGAGCCGAAGGCGAGCGCGGCGATGAGCCGCCCTCAGGCGGCCTCTTCGCGTTGTTGTTGTGACCAGAGGGCGGCGTATTTTCCGCCCCGCGCCAGAAGCTCGGTGTGGCTTCCTCGCTCCACCACCTCGCCCGCATCCAGCACGATGATCTCATCGGCTCCGGCCACGGTCGAGAGCCTGTGCGCGATGGTCAGCACCGTGCGCCCTTCCGCCGCCCGAGCCAGCGCGCCCTGAATCTGCTGCTCGGTCTCGGTATCCAGCGCCGAGGTCGCCTCGTCCAGCAGCAAGATCGGCGGGTTCTTCAGCATCGTGCGGGCAATCCCGACCCGCTGCTTCTCACCGCCCGAAAGCTTCAGCCCGCGCTCACCAACCGCCGTGTCATAGCCCTGCGGCAGGCTCTCGATGAAGGCATGGATACGCGCCGATTTGGCGACTTCGACGATCTCCTCAAAGCTCGCATCAGGTCGCCCATAGGCGATGTTGTAGCGGATCGAGTCGTTGAACAGCACGGTATCCTGCGGCACCACGCCGATGGCATCGTGCAGACTTTCCTGCGTCACCTCCCGAATGTCCTGCCCGTCGATCCTGATCGCGCCGCCCGTCACATCATAGAAGCGGAACAGGAGCCGCCCGATGGTGCTTTTGCCCGCCCCGGAGGCCCCGACAATGGCAAGGCTGCCGCCCGCAGGCACCGCAAAGCTGACGCCCTTCAGAATACCCCGCTCGGAATCGTAGCCAAAGCGCACATCATCAAAGCGCACCTCCGCCCCCGCCACCTGAAGGGCCCCTGCCCCTTCTGCATCCGTCACCTCGGCGGGCTGGCCCAACAGGGTGAACATCTCGCCCATATCGGTCAGCGCCTGCCGGATCTCGCGGTAGACCGAGCCGAGGAAGTTCAGCGGCACGGTGATCTGGATCATATAGGCGTTGACCATGACGAAATCGCCCACCGTCAGGCTGCCATTCTGCACGCCCATGGCCGCCATCACCATCACCGCCACCAGCCCGCCGGTGATCAGAACCGACTGGCCGAAGTTGAGGAAGCCGAGCGAATAGTTGGTGCGGATCGCCGCATCCTCATAGCCCGCCATCGCCGCATCATAACGCGATGCCTCCCGCCGCTCGGCCCCGAAGTATTTGACGGTTTCGAAGTTCAGCAGGCTGTCGATCGCCTTCTGGTTGGCGTCGGTGTCGCTGTCGTTCATCTGCTTGCGGATCCGCACGCGCCATTCGGTGACCTTGAAGGTGAAGGCGACGTAGAGCGCGATGGTGACGACCAGCACGCCGAGGTAGCGCATGTCGAAGACCCAGGCCAGCACCACGCAGACCATCACCAGCTCAAGGATCAGCGGGCCGATGGAAAACAGCATGAACCGCAGCAAGAATTCCACGCCCTTCACGCCGCGCTCGATGATCCGGCTCAGCCCGCCCGTGCGGCGGGTGATGTGGTAGCGCATCGAAAGCGCATGGATGTGGTTGAAGGTTTCCAGCGCCAGCCGCCGCAGCGCCCGCTGGCCGACGCGGGCGAAGAACGCATCGCGCAGCTGTTGGAAGCCCACGGTGAGCAGCCGGGCCATGCCATAGGCCACCGTCAGCGCAACCGCCGTCAGCCCGATCAGCAGGCCGGTGGAGGGCGTATCGCCCGCCAGTTGGTCCACCGCCGCCTTGTAAAAGAAGGGCGTGGCCACCGAAATCAGCTTGGACACCAGCAGCGCGGCGAGCGAGAGCACCACCTGTGCCTTCAGGCCCGGGTGCCCATCTGGCCAGAGATAGGGCAGAACGCGTTGGATGATGCCCCAGTTGGAGCCGGGGTCTTTTCGGGTTGGCTCGGCCATGGGCCTGGCGCACCTCTCAGGATCGTGAATGTTGCGGCGAACCTAAGGCGCTGTGCGGCGGCGTCCAGTGCGATCACGCCGCAGGGCAGCTTTCAATCCGGCAGATCGAAGATCTGGCCCGGATAAATCAGGTCCGGGTCGCGGATCTGGCCCCGGTTTGCTTCGAGCACCTTGTGATAGTCCATGCCGTCGCCGTAGCGGTCAGAGGCGATGGCCCAGAGCGAATAGCCCGGTTGCACGGTGATGACCGAAACGGCGAGCCCCTCGGCATCTGTCGGCGCGGGCGCGTTGCGGGCAAGTGCCGCCTCGCTTTCCCGCAGGAAGGGCGTCTCAAACCGTCCTGTTACCTTGCCGTTTTGCGCCAATTGGTCGACCCGCAGCGTGTAGGTGCCCGGGGTCACGCCGCTCAACTCGGCGGTCCATGTGCCATCGGTATCAAGCGGCGCCACGGCGACCGGGTCGTTATCGAGGTAGATCCGCAGGTCTGACGGCCCGCCGGTGCCCCGGCCCGAAAGGGTGACCGCGCCTTCACGGTAGCCGATGGTCTCAACCCGCAGCGGCACTTCTGCAGCCGTGGCGCTGGGTTGAAGCACCCGCAGCCCCTCGCCACTGGCCACCAGAAGCTGTGCGCCCTCGCCGGAGACAGCGGGGGCAGCAGCGCGGGCGGTTTTTGTGGCAGGCAGCGGCTCGGCTGCGGCGGTTTCCGGGGTTTCAGCCGAGGGGAGTTGTGGCGATGTGGCGGGCTCGCCGGGGCCGGTGACGGGCGCATTGCCTGGGTTGGCAGCCGTGGTGGCGGGCGCATCGGGCGTCGCGGGGCCCTCTGCGGGCCCTTCCGGCGCAGCTTCGGCCGCCTGCGGCGCATCGGCTTCGCCCGGCTCAGAAGACGGCTCCGCTGCCGCTTCGCTTTCCTCACCTGCCGGGCTGGCCGCGGCAGAGGCGATGGCAGGCGCATCGTCCATGTCCGGCGGCGTGGGGGCTTCGGGCGGGGAGGGTTGGGCCTCGGTTTCTGCGGGCGGGGTCTCGGCCAGTGACGCGGGCGCGCTATCTTCTCCGAGAGAGGCGGTTTCAAGCGGCGCGTCGCTTGGCTGTTCGTCGGCATTCGCCACGGTGACGGCAGGCGCAACAATCACACTGGCTTCCGATCGCCGCTCGCCCGCCTCGCCCTTGGCGAGAAGCGTCAGCACGCGCGGCACATCGCCGGGCTGGATGTTGGTGAGTGCTACGAAGGCCCCCGAGGCGTCGGCTGTTGCATCTGCGATGGGCGCGCCGTCGAGCAGGAGCCACACGGCATCGCCCGGCGCGGCATTGCCCGCAATGACCGCCGCGCCACCGGGTTCGATGCGGACGAGGTCAAAGCTGGGCAGGCGCGCCTCGCCCTGCGGCGGCGCATCACCAGCCGGTGTGCTCTGTGCCGCTTGGGCCTCGTCCATGGCATCGCTGGCTGCCGGGTCTGGTGGGCTTGCGGGCGCGGGCGTCTCTGCTGCTTGCTCCGGTTCGTCGGCAGCGCGCGGCTCGGGTGCGCCTTGCAGCTCCTCTGCCGCTCCGCTGCCAGCGACCGTTCCGCCCTTTTCTTCGGTGCTGCCCGCTTCAGCCTCAACAGCCCCGCTCGCATCCTCACCTGAGGACACTTCGGCACCCGGCTCCGCCTCCGGAGCAACACCGCCCTGCCACAGCCACAGGCCCGCACCGGCCAGCGCAAGCGCGCCCGCCGTCAAGCCGCCCCGCAGCACGGGGGAGAGGGAATTCCAAGCCGACATTGCCCTTCCTCGATAATGCCTCACCGCGCCAACTCTTGGCCCGGGTTGAGCAAGCATAGCCATGCCGCTATCACCGGTCAAAGCAAGCCGCCGAGATGACGGCTCTTTTCAGCATCAACCTCCGGAGCCCCGCCATGACAGCCCCCCTCTCCCTCTGTGTCTACTGCGGCTCGCGCGATGGCGCAGACCCGACCTATGCCGAAGCCGCCGAAGCGCTTGGAACGGCGATTGCAGACCACGGCTGGCGGCTGGTCTACGGCGCGGGCGATGTTGGGCTGATGGGGCGCGTGGCGCGAAAGGCGCAGGCCGGCGGGGCCGAAACCTTCGGGGTGATCCCCACCCACCTGCTGCAACGCGAGGTGGGCAAGCGCGATCTGACCAGCTTCATCGTCACCGAAACCATGCATGAGCGCAAAAAGGTGATGTTCATGAACGCCGATGCGGTGGCGGTTTTGCCCGGTGGCGCAGGCTCGCTGGATGAGCTTTTCGAGGTGCTGACATGGCGGCAGCTCGGGCTGCACGCCAAACCGATCTTTTTGCTGAACACCAACGGTTACTGGTCAAAACTGACCGATCTGATCGAGCATGTCGTCGCCAGCGGTTTTGCCGGCGACGACATTTTGGGCTTCTTCAAGACGGTGGACACGGTTGAAGAGCTGACCGAGGCACTGGAAGCGATTTAAGCCGCTTCCATCTCGCCCTTCACGATCTGCTCGATCTCTTCGACCGGGTGGTTCGTGAGGGTCTTGGGCACCTCGAAGATCACCTTGTCGGCCACTTCCTTGTGCAACTCCTTGCGCAGCGCACCAAGCACCTGCGGCGCACAGGCCAGCACGATGCGATCAAACTCGCCCTTGTGCGCTTTCTGGTAGAGCAACTCAGCGAGGTCGTGGGCAAAGCGCTCCTTCGCCAACTCGTGCCAATCGGTATCATCGAGCGCCGAGCGCTGGCCCTGCCCGGTGTCGGGCATCCGGCCGGGGCGATTTGCCCCCTGTTCGCGGTCGGAGGGGTTATCTTGGCTCTCCTTGCCCGACACCACCAGATACGGGTCTTCTCCGTCGGTAATGTTGTGCAAGAACAGCGCCTTCTCGCTGTCGGCGACCATCACCCAGGTGCCTTGGCTCAGCCCGCTCATTGGTCGGCCTCCTCTTCTTCCATGGATTTGGTGACACGCGTTGCGCCAGCGGGGCGCTCGTTTGCTCGCTTGAGTTCGTCCTTGCTGCCGACCTGACGGGCCAGCCTGCCGCCCTCGCGGCCACCGTGGGAGATTTCGCCTTCGGCACCCATGATCTTGTCGGTGTCGCGGCTCATGTCGTTGGATCGTTTGCGTTCTGCCATCCTGTGGTCCTCCTTTGAAAGATCAACGGATGGGTGGCCGCGCGGGTTCCGGCAAAAAGAAAGGCGCGACACCCGGTTAGAGCATCGCGCCTATTGGCTTTGTCACATGGCGGCGCGGGGTGCGCCGCCCGCCGGGATCACATCCGCGAGGCGACGTTTTCCCAGTTCACCAGCTTGTCGAGGAAGTTGCTGAGGTAGGCCGGGCGCTTGTTGCGGAAGTCGATGTAGTAGCTGTGCTCCCAGACGTCGCAGCCGAGCAGCGCGGTCTGGCCGAAGCAGAGCGGGTTCACGCCGTTTTCGGTTTTGGTCACCTTCAGGCCGCCATCGGTGTCTTTCACCAGCCAGCACCATCCCGAGCCGAACTGGCCCGCACCAGCGGCGGAGAATTCTTCTTTGAACTTGTCGACCGAACCGAAGCTCTCGGTGATCGCCTTTTCCAGCTCGCCGGGCATGGCGCTCTCGCCGGGGCCCATCATCTCCCAGAACTGGTTGTGATTCCAAAACTGCGAGGCGTTGTTGAAGATGCCGTTCTGGGCGACGGCGGAGGCATCATAGGTGCCTTTGATGATCTCTTCGACCGATTTGCCTTCCCACTCGGTGCCAGCAATCGCCTTGTTGCCGTTGTCGACATAGGCCTTGTGGTGAATGTCGTGGTGATACTCGAGCGTTTCCTTGGACATGCCAAGATCGGCGAGCGCATCGTGGGCATAGGGAAGATCGGGGAGTTCGAAAGCCATGGGAGGTTCCTCTCTGTCTGTTTGATTTCGTTACCGGGATAAAGAGTGCGCAGGCAGGCGAGGTCAAGGGTGGCAAAGAGCATACCGGCGGCAAAACGCTGTGGCGGCTGCGCAATTATTGTCGCCGATCAAGCAACGAAGCGGCCCAGAGGGGTGACTTCATTGCCCGGTTGCGTATGGTGGCACCGAACCGGCCGGGCGTGCCGGAGCAGAGCGTGACCCGGCCATTGAACGGGCGTTAACCCGCCACCGCTAGGCTCCCGCCAGGGGCTGCGGGTGCGAGGCAGATACAAGGCAGATCATGAACGACCAGAGCGCTCCCGCCGGTGAGGCGGACCAGACAGCGACAAAGGCAACCTACACCATCCTGTCGATGATGAAGGACGAGGGCCATTGCGTGCTCGAATGGGTGGCCTACCACCACCATATCGGCTTCGATAACATCTGCGTCTACACCAACAACTGCAACGACGGCACCGACGAAATCCTGATGCGGCTCGAAGAGATGGGCTATTGCCATCACTTCGAAAACGTTGTGCCCGAGGGCAAGAAACCACAGCCCAACGCACTCTCGCTGGCTCAGAAAAACCCCCAGATCCTCAATTCCGAGTGGATCATGGTGATGGATGCCGATGAGTTCGTTTCTATCAAATGCGGGCGAGGCAAGGTCTCGGACCTGATCGAGAACATTCCCGAGGATGCCGACGCCATCAACATCACCTGGCGGTTCTTCGGCTGCAACGACATCACCGAATGGAACCCCGGCCTCGTCACCGAGAGCTACACCCGCGCGGCGCCTGACCGGTTCCGCAAGGGCTGGGGCCTGAAAACCATGTTCAAGCCCTTCGAGGAGATGAAGTTTGGCATCCACCGCCCGCACATGAAGGGGGCCAAGCGCCTGCCCGAGCGGGCGCAGGAAATGCTGAAATACAAGTGGGTTAACGGCTCTGGCGAATATGTGCCAAGCGAGTTCAACCTTGCCGGTTGGCGCAGCTCAGGCCCGACGCTGGGCTACAATCTGGTTGAGCTCAATCACTACGGCGTCAAGAGCTACGAGGCCTATCTGCTGCGGCGGATGCGCGGCAATGTGAACAACAAGGCCGACAAGTATAACGCCGCCTATTTCTCGATCTTCGACCGCAACGAGATAGAGGCCACCAACGCCACCCGCCACGCCCGCGCCACCCGGCGGCTGATGAACGAGTTCCTGCAGGACGACAAGCTGCGCGCGTTGCAGGAGAAGGCACTGGAATATCACGCCCAGCGGGTTGAGGCACTTCGCGCGACCGGCGAATACGAAGCATGGCTCGAAGAGCTCAAACGCGCCTCTGCGCAGCCGATCGACAAGCTCGACGAGGTGCTCTTTACCCAGCACCTGCCCAAGCTCTGGCAGCAGAAGGTCCGCGAGATGCAGGAGGCCGGCGTGCCCGACCGCGAGATCGCCAAGATCGTCGCCGGCTCCAAACAGGCCAAGCTGCGCGCCAAGACAGAGCGGGCCGCCGCCATGGCCGCCGCCGAGGGCAAGACCACCGACGCCGGTGAGGATGTTGATGACCGGCTTGGCGATGAAGAGGTGATGCCCGCCGACATCGCAGCGGTGATCGAACAGAAGATCGCGGAAGGCTACGCCGAAATGGCCGCGCTCAAAAAAGCCGCCCCGCCCCTGCTGAAGGGAAATGCGCCCCCAAAGCCCCACCGCCCCGGGTCGGCGACCAAGAGCGCCGAGGCCGGGGCGACACCGCCAGCCAGCCAGAAACGCAAGAAGATTCGCATAAAAATCGCGGGGAACGTTCCGCAGAAGATCAGGTCATCCGCCGAATGAGATACGCGCCCAAACGCAAAATGGTCCTCACGACCATGAAGAACGAAGGCCCCTACCTGCTGGAGTGGATCGCCTACCACCGGCTGATCGGCTTCAACGAGTTCACCATTTTCTCCAACGATTGCACCGATGGCACCAATCTGATGCTCAATCGGCTCGATCAGATGGGGCTGGTGCGCCACTTCGACAATCCGCTCGGGCCAAGGATGGACCCGCAACGCGCCGCCTATTCCCGCGCGAACAAGCAAAAAGAAGTGAAAACCGCCGATTGGGTGCTGGTGATCGACGCCGATGAATTCTTGAACATTCACTGCGGTGACCGCAGCGTGGACGCGCTGATCGAGGCCTGCACGCCGGGGGCTGACGCGATCAGCCTCAACTGGAGGTTCATGGGCTCCGCAGGCCTTGCCGAGTGGGATCCCGAGGCGCTGGTGACGGAGCGTTTTGACCGCGCGTGCAGCATCGACGAGCCCGAGAGCGGCCTTGTCTGGGGCTTCAAGACACTGTGCAAACCCGACCGTTTCGACTTTTTCGGCGTCCACCGCCCCAAGTTCGACAAACGCACCGAGGTGTTGCCCGGCATGCGCTGTTGGTCCAACGGCAACGGACAGCGGATGCCCGATGACATCCTCCACAAGGGGTGGCGCTCCAACAAGCATACCGTTGGCTACGAGCTTGCGCAGATCAACCACTACGCGGTGAAGAGCCGTCAGGAATTCTTGCTCAAACGCCTGCGCGGCACGGCAAACTCCAAGAACAAGGACCGGATCGACCTTGATTACTTCACCCGGCTCGATCTGAACGCCCATGAGGACAAGTCGATTGTCACCGAGGGCGTGCGCGAGATCGTAAACGAGATGCTGGCCGACGATGATCTGGCCGCGCTGCACCGCGCCTGCCTTGAAACCTGTCGCCGCGCCATCGCCTACCAGATGCAGGACGAAAGGCTCGCCAAGTTCGTGGAAACTGGCGAAATGCCCGAAGAGCCGGAAGAGGAAACCAGAGAAGAGCGCAAGGCCCGAAAGGCCCGCGAAAAGGCCGAGGCTGAAGCGGCGACCGATCTGGAAAAAAAGGACAATCCGCCGGAGGCCGCCGAATGACCCAACCTCGCATTCTCTGCTTCGGCAGCCACCACAAGACCGGCACCATCTGGATGCGCGGCGTCTCAAAGGCGATCCGCGATGACCAGAATATCCCCTTCCTGCTGTGCTACCGCGCCGAGCGGCTGGCAGACATCGTGCCCGAGGGGCCGCAGATTATCGTCAACTGGAACTCCAGCTTCCCGCAGGAGCTTTTTGACATGGAGGAAGCGCGGTTTTTGCACATCATCCGCGACCCGCGCGACGTGCTGCTTTCGGGGATGCGCTACCACCGGATTGCACCGCTTGCGCGTGAGAAATTTCTGCGCATCCCGCGGCCCAAATGGGGTGGGATGAACTATCAGGACAAGCTGAATTCGTTGGACAATGACCACGAGCGGCTGATCTTCGAGATGGAAAACCGGCACCACCGGACGTTGCAGGAGATGCTGGACTGGCCCTACGATCATCCCAATGTGGTCGATCTGCGCTATGAAGACCTGATCAGCGATGAGGACTGCGTGATCTTCCGCGCCGCGATGGAGCGGATGGGCGTGGCGGGCATTGATGTGGACCGGGCCGTCAAAAGCTTTTGGGACAAAAGCCTTTTTGGCGGGCTGAAGAAGGAAGAGGACCGCACCGACAGGGTCGCCCTGCATGTCACCTCGGGCACGGGCAGCAAGAAGCAATGGCAAAACGCCCTGCCCCGGTCGATCGCCAAGATTTACGCCGAACGCTACAGCGATGCGTTGGCCAAACTTGGCTACGCGGAAGACGACAGCTGGGTTGATCTATGCCCTGAAGATGAGGCGCTGGCCGAAGCTCAGGAAGACGTGGGCGCGAAGTAACCCAGCTCGCTGCCCGGCTCGGCGGCCTTGCTCAACAAATCAAACATGTAGCCCGCCACGGACCGGAAACAGACCACCGTGGCGCGGCTCTCGTTTTCCAGCCAGAAGGCCGCTGCGACCTGCCCGATATGGCTGCGGCGAAACTCGCCATGGGGCAGTGCCTCGGGCGAGAGGTTGGCGGGGCAAAGTTTGGCGAGAAGGTCGCGGATGCCCGGCCCTTCCAGCGTGAACACCGCCCGCGCATCGGAGACGTCTGCGGCGAGAAAGTGCTTGCCCGCCAACGCCTTGCGCACCGCTTGGAGGGCTTCGCCACTCTGAGTGTATTCGCAGAAGAGCAACAGCTCATCCGGGGAGGCCCAGGCTGCACCGCCGCCAAGCCCGCCCTCGATGCGGCGTTGGGCAGGCACCCCCTGCCCCACGGCGGCCTTCACCGCGTCGGCAAGCTCGGCATGGTCGCCGCGCAGGGTGAGCATGCCATGTGCGCCCGCATCCTCAACGGTCACGTAACCTTGGTAAACAGCGCCGCCGAGGGCGCTTCGCGGGTCAGACATTCTGCTTCTCCCCGTCCTTGTCATAGAACACCGGATCGACGATTTTCGCCTCTACGCTGCTGCCATCAACCTTGCTGAACTTCAGCACCTCGCCCATCCGGTCAGGCCCGTGCAGCACCAGCCCAATGGCGATGCCACGGCCCAGCGTGGGCGAGTGGTAGGTAGAGGTTACGCGGCCCTGCGTGTTTTGCTGGCCGTTGTCGTTGGTGCCCTCAGCCAGCGCATATGCGCCATCGGGCAGCACCGAGCCATCCACGGTTTCAAGCCCCACGAGCTTCCACCGCTCGGCGCTTGCCATATGCACGCGCTCTTGTGCCCGTTTGCCGAGAAAATCCCCTTTCTTCTTCGAGATTGCCCAGGAAAGGTTAAGATCCTGTGGAATGACGGTGCCATCCGTCTCGTCGCCAATCATGATGAAGCCCTTCTCGGCCCGCATCACATGCAGCGCCTCGGTGCCGTAGGGCGTGATGTTCCACTCCGCCCCGGCCTCGACGATCTTTTCCCAAAGCTTCAGCCCGTGCCCCGCCGGCACGGCGATCTCGTAGCTGAGTTCACCCGAGAAGCTGATGCGAAAAACCCGCACCGGCAGCCCGGCCAGCTCGCCATCGGCGTGTTCCATGAAAGCCAGCGCCTCTTTGGACAGATCCATGCCGCCAAGTTTTTCCAGCAATTTCCGGGCGTTGGGGCCGACCACGGCAATCTGCGCGTATTGTTCGGTGAGGTTGGCGGTATAAACCTTCCAATCCCACCACTCGCATTGCAGCCAGTCTTCCATATGGGCGTGGATGTGATCGGCGCCGCCAGAGGTGGTGTGGACGAGGAAGCTGTTTTCATCCAGCCGGGCCACCACGCCATCGTCCATCAGGAAGCCGTTTTCGTTGCACATCAGCCCGTAGCGGCACTTGCCCGGCTTCAGCGTGCTCATCATGTTGGTGTAGAGCATGTCGAGGAACTTGCCCGCATCAGGGCCGGTGACGAGGATTTTGCCCAGCGTGCTGGCGTCCAGAAGCCCGAGCGAATCCCGGGTGTTACGGATCTCCCTTGAGACGGCGGCCTCGCGGCTCTCGCCCGGTTTCATGTAGCAATAGGGCCGCCGCCACTGGCCGACCGGCTCCCAATCGGCACCGTTGGCCTCGTGCCAGCTGTGCATCGGCGTTTTTCTGAGCGGTTGGAAGGTGTTACCCGTCCCCGGCCCGGCGATGACACCCATGGATATGGGCGTGTAAGGCGGGCGGAAGGTTGTGGTGCCGGTTTGTGGGATCGGCTGGTTCAGCGCACCGGAAAGAACGGCGAGGCCGTTGATGTTGCTCAATTTTCCCTGATCCGTGGCCATCCCGAGGGTGGTGTAGCGCTTGGTGTGCTCGACGGATTGGTAGCCCTCTTGCGCCGCAAGCTCGACATCGGAGACTTTAACGTCGTTCTGGAAGTCCAACCACATCTTGGATTTTTTCGCCCGGCTCGCGCCCTGTGGCATGACCCAGACAGGGGCCATCTTAGCTTCTTCGACTCCGGTGGCAGACGGGCGCCAGGCCTCTACCGGATGGCCAAGATCAGCGAGGGCGGAAACTGCGTTTTTCGACGCGTCTTCAAGAACTTGCTCGGTCAGCATCGCGCCGGAGGCGATGCCGGCGGTGCGGACGTATTGCGCGCCGTCATCACTGGTCGGGAAGCGGGCCACATCGGGATAGAAGTGAAAATTATCCTCTGACCACAACAGCTTACCGCCGCAATGGCTCCAGAGGTGCACCACAGGGGACCAGCCGCCGGACATGGCGACAGCTTCGCAGGGGATGGTCTCCAGCACGGCGCCCTCGCCCGCTTGGGCGCAAATATCTACGGATTTCAGAGCCTTGCCCTTCATTCCGACCCCGGCGATGGCCTTGCCGGTTTCTACCCTGATTCCCGCCTCGCGGCAGGCTTGCGGCAGCGGGCCGTCTGCGGTGGGGCGGGCGTCGATGATGCAGGGCACGGTGAGGCCGGAGTCGTTAACCGCCAGAGCGGTGCGATAGGCGTCGTCATTGTTGGTGACAACAACCACCCGGTCGCCGGGAGAGACGCCGTAGTTGACGATGTAGTCGCGCAGGGCGGAGGCCAGCATCACGCCGGGGCGGTCATTGCCGGAGAAGCTGAGCGGCCGCTCCAACGCGCCGGTGGCGGTGATGATCTGGCTCGCCCGAATGCGCCAGAGGCGGTGCCGGGGGCCTGCCGCGCCGGGCATATGATCGGTGCAGCGCTCATAGGCGAGCGCATAGCCGTGGTCGTAGACGCCGGAGCCCATGCAGCGGTTGCGCAGGGTGACATTGTGCGCGGCCTCAAGGGTTTCGACGGCACGGTTGACCCACGCCTGCGCCGGTTCGCCCTCGATCTCTGCCCCATCAACAGGGGCACGCCCGCCCCAATGGGCCTCCTGCTCCAGCAGCAGCACGTTGGCCCCGGTCTTGGCCGCTGTCAGCGCGGCCTGAAGCCCGGCGATGCCACCGCCTACGATCAGCAGATCGGTATGGACGAAGGCGTGCTCATATCGGTCCGGATCGCCCGGGTTGGAGGGTTTGCCGAGGCCTGCGGACTTGCGAATGAAGGGCTCGAACAGGTGCTTCCATGCGGCGCGGGGATGGATGAAGGTCTTGTAATAAAAGCCTGCGGGCAGGAAGCGCGAAAGGGCGGCGTTGACCGCGCCGACATCGTAATCCAGCGAGGGCCAGTGGTTTTGGCTGATCGCGGTGAGCCCGTCGAAAAGCTCGGTGGTGGTGGCGCGTTGATTGGGCTCAAACCGCCCGCCCTCGCCCAGCCCGACGAGCGCGTTGGGCTCCTCTGCGCCGGAAGCCACCACGCCGCGCGGGCGGTGGTATTTGAAGCTGCGGCCCATCACCAGCTGACCATTGGCCAGCAGGGCTGCGGCAAGGCTATCCCCTTGGAACCCTTGCATGTTCCGCCCATTGAAGCGGAAGGAGACGGGCTTGGAGCGGTCGATCAGGCGACCGCCGGTGGAAAGACGGGTGCTCATGCCTGCCACTCCGGAAACTTGGCGCGAATTTTCTCGATGATCTCTGCGGGCGGCTCTTGGGTTTGCGCCGGGTAGGTGCCGAACACTTCCAGCGTGGCGGTATGGCGCGCGGCGAGAAACCACTTGCCGCAGCCCATTGCATGACGCCAGCGCTCAAGGTGCACGCCCTTGGGGTTTTTGCGCAGGAAGAGGTAGCCCTCGAAATCCTCGTCAGAGGCCCCAGGGCCGTAGCGCTTGAGATGGGCTTCGCCGCCAGCAGTCAGCTCGGTTTCGCTGGCCTCGATACCGCAGTAGGGGCAGGTGAATTTCAGCATCGGCGTTAACCCTGATTGGGGAGAGTGTTGGAAAGGTTAATCGCCGGCTTGAGGGCGAAAATCGGGACAGCCACATCCCGTGCACAACCCATGCACAACCTATGCATACGAAAATTCACGGATCTGGCCGAAATCGGAGGTGTAAACGCGCCGTGCGATGCCCCTCCGAAAACAGCCATGGCCGCACCCCGAAAGCGGAGCACGGCCATGACATGAGTGGTGGCATCCACCCTCTGGAGGGTGGGCCGGTGGGTTCTATCAGTTTGCGGGTTCGTCCGCCGGGGCAGGCTCTTCAGCCGGAGCGGCTTCAGTGGCCGGGGCAGCAGCGTCGCCATCGGTTGCCGGAGCGCTTTCCATGGCTGCGCCATCGTCAGCGGGGGCCGGTGTGGATTCGATGGTGACGCTTGCGTCACCGCCATCCGCCGGAACGGTCGCGTTGCTGTTTTCAACATCGCCGCCCGAGAGGAACCACGCGATGACGGCAACGGCAACGACGAGGCCGCCGATGATGAAGGCCATTGTGCCGGTGCCGGAGCTTTCGCGCGGCGGCGGGGTGTGAGCGGAGGTATGGGTCGAATGATCTTCGTACTGGGCCATTTGAGGTCTCCTGTGCGGTCTGCTTCCAACCGGCGTGCAGCAGCGCACGCCGTGATTGGGGAGAGAACGTGACAGGAGGGCCGGTTGTTCCGGGCGGCGTTTTGGTTCGGCAGATGTTTGCTCATGAGCGTCACTGTCAGCATTCCAGAGCCCCGCAAGCGAAAAAGTCCACCGCAATAGATCCAAAGCCCCATTGAGCTGTCGCGACCAACAGCAGGACCACTTCCACCATGTCTAACTTCACTCTGCGGAGCCCGGCGTCGAAATCGCTACTAGGATCTTCACTGGGCAGAAGGATGAACAACTCGGCACCGACACGCCAAAGGCCAATCTCCGCCAGCACAATCATTATCAGCCACGCACCAAGCGCTGAAAAGAGAACAGCACTCTGAAGGTAAGCGGTAACGCACGATGGAATGAACCAAAGGAAAAACACGGCAAGACTTAGCGCTACGAATGGCGGGCGATACTTTGCTTTGCGCTCTTGGAGCTTCTTCAGGGCCTCATGGTCATCTTTAGTCATCAATGCGCGACCCCGGCTGCAACGCTTTCGTCGATGAAGCGGCCTTCGCGGAAGCGCTCCAGACCGAAGGCGGAGGTGAGGGGCGAGTGGCCCTTGGCCATCAGCTCGGCAAAGCCCCAGCCGGAGCCGGGGATGGCCTTGAAGCCGCCGGTGCCCCAACCGCAGTTGATGAAGACGCCATCCACCGGGGTTTTCGACAGGATCGGGGAGCGATCGCCGGTCATATCCACGATGCCGCCCCATTGGCGCAGCATCTTGAGGCGGGAGAGCATGGGGAAAGTCTCCACCAAGGCGCGGGTGGTTTCTTCGATATGGCTGAAGCTGCCGCGTTGGGTGAAGTTGTTATGGTTGTCGGCCCCGCCGCCGATGACCATCTCGCCCTTGTCGGACTGGCTGAGGTAGCCATGCACGGTGTTGGCCATGATGACGCAATCGAGCGCGGGCTTGATCGGCTCGGAGACATAGGCTTGCAGGGCGACGGCTTCGATCGGGAGGCGGAAGCCGGCCATTTCGGCGAGTTGTCCGGAGTGGCCGGCAACGACGATGCCGAGCTTGTTGCAGCCGATGTGGCCCTTGGAGGTTTCCACCCCGGTCACACGGTCGCCCTCACGGGTGACGCCGGTGACCTCACAGGTCTGGATGATGTCCATCCCCATGTCGGAGCAGGCGCGGGCGTAGCCCCAGGCCACCGCATCGTGCCGCGCGGTCCCGGCGCGGGCCTGCCAGAGGGCGCCGAGCACCGGGTAGCGCGGGCCGTCGATGTTGATGATCGGGGCGATCTGCTTCACCCGCTCCGGCCCGATGAACTCGGTGCTCACGCCTTGCAGCGCGTTGGCGTGGGCGGTGCGCAGGTAGCCGCGCTTCTCGTGCTCGGTCTGGGCGAGCATCATCACGCCGCGGGGAGAGAACATGACGTTGTAGTTGAGATCCTGGCTCATGGTCTCGTAGAGGCTGCGGGCCTTTTCGTAGATCGCCGCCGAAGGATCCTGCAGGTAGTTGGAGCGGATGATGGTGGTGTTGCGCCCGGTGTTGCCGCCACCGAGCCAGCCCTTTTCGATCACCGCGACATTGGTGATCCCGTGGTTCTTGCCGAGGTAATAGGCGGTGGCGAGGCCGTGCCCCCCTGCGCCAACGATCACCACGTCATAGCTTTTCTTTGGCTCCGGATTGCCCCATGCGCGGCCCCAGCCGGTGTGGTGGCGGAGCGCTTCACGAGCGATGGCAAAGGCGGAGTAGCGGCGCATCGGGGGGCCTTTCGGGCGTGGAATCCACCTTTGAGTTAATGCAACTCGGCGGGCCGGTGCAAACGCGTCGAAACGACGCCCTGCCCCCGGATTGCGACCCTCGCCCAATCTTTACCGCCCTGCCCCGCAACCATGTGACCGGGTGCGACGCTTCGAGGGGTGGCAGGGCGCGGCCCGGGGCGGTAAGGCAGGGGCTGACGAGCTTGGAGGGGCCATGGGGTTCTGGGTGATATCGGTCGGGCTGGCGCTGGTGGCGGTTGGCCTTTTGGCGCGGGCGCTGCTGGCGCGGCGGGCCGGGGCGGAGGCTGGCGCGGTGCCTGCGATCGGGCTTTATCGCGAGCAACTGGCCGCCGTGGCCGCCGATGCCGAGGCGGGCCGGATCGACGCGGGCGAGGCCGAGCGGCTGGAGCTGGAGATCAAGCGCCGGATCCTTGAGGCAGACAGGGCCGCTGCCGGCTCGGCGGATGCGGCAAAGGCACCGCGCGGTGTGAGCCTTGGGCTGGCGGCGGGGCTTGCGCTGCTGGTGCTGGCGCTCAGCTTTGGGCTCTACGTGGTGCTCGGAGCGCCGGGCTACCCCGATGCACCCATCGCCGCCCGGCTGGATGCGGCAGAGGCCTATCGCGTCAATCGCCCGCGACAGGAGGAGGCCGCGGCACGCTATGCCGAGAGCCTGCCAAACACGCCCGATCCGCAGGTGTCAGAAGAATTCAAGGCGCTGATGGCAAAGCTGCGTGAGGCGGTGGCAAGCCGCCCTGACGACCTGCAGGGCCATGTGCTGCTGGTGCGCAACGAGGCAGCGATGGGCAACCTTGGCGCGGCGGCAGAGGCGCAGGAGGCGGTGCTGCGGATCAAGGGGGCAGAGGCAACATCGCAGGATTTCGTGCTGCTGGCCGAGCTCTGGATCAGCGACGCCGGGGGCTATGTGTCGCCCGAGGCGGAGGCGGTGCTGGCCGAGGCGCTGCGGCGGGACGGCGAAAACATGAACGCCCGGTATTACTGGGGCCTGATGCGGGCGCAGACAGGCCGGGGCGACCTTGCCTTCAACGTCTGGCGCTCGGTGGAGGGGAATGTGCCCGAGGGCGCGCTCTGGGCCGAGGATCTGCCCCGGCAGTTGGCGGCAGCAGCGCAGGCGGCGGGGGTGGACTATACCCCGAAGGCCGAGGTGCGAGGCCCAAGCGCCGCCGATATGGAGGCCGCGCAGGACATGAGCGAAGAAGATCGCGCGGCGATGGTGCAGGGCATGGTCGAAGGGCTGGCCGAAGAGCTGGCCACAGAGGGCGGGCCGCCGGAGAAATGGGCGCAACTGGTGCGCGCGCTTGGCGTGCTTGGCCAGCGCGAGCGGCAGCAAGAGATCCTGAGCGAGGCGCGCGAGGTGTTTGCGGGCAATGCGGGGGCCATCGCGATGATCGAAGCCGCCGCCGGAGGGGGCGAATGATCTTTGACGTCTTCGAAGACTACGCCGCCGCCCTGCCCCGCGCCGGCGCATTGGCTGGCCTCGACCTTGGCACCAAGACCATCGGCGTGGCGGTTTCCGATGGGCTACGCTCCGTGGCCACGCCGCTGGAAACGGTGAAGCGCAAGAAGTTCACGCAAGATGCAGAGGCGCTTCTGGCCATTCTGAACGCGCGTTCAATTACCGGCCTCGTGCTTGGCCTGCCGCGCAACATGGACGGCTCCGAAGGCCCCCGCGCCCAAAGCACCCGCGCCTTCGCCCGCAACTTCTCGCGCCTCTGGGAGGGGCCGATCGGCTTTTGGGACGAGCGCCTTTCAACCGTCGCCGCAGAGCGTGCGCTGCTGGAGGCAGATACCTCCCGCGCCCGCCGGGCCGAGGTGATCGACCACGTGGCCGCCGGTTACATCCTGCAGGGCGCGCTCGACCGGCTCGCCTATATCAGGAGGGCCTGATGGACGAGCTCTGGCGCCGCGACGAAATCGAAAGCCCCTGCATCAAGATTTGCGTCATCCACCCCGAAACCCGGCTGTGCACCGGTTGCCTGCGCTCGATTGATGAAATCGCCGCTTGGGGCCGGATGAGCCCCGAAGAACGCCACGCGCTGATCGAGGAACTGCCCGAACGGGAGGGCCTTCACCGCAAACGGCGCGGCGGGCGCGCGGGCCGGGTCGCGCGGCGCGGCGGATAGGTTGGGCGCGAGCGCCAGCCCCACACACCATCCGGCCTACGCGCAGTCAGAAAACCCACAGAAACCGCGGCGAATTTGAATCAAATTTGCCCATTTTCTTGCAGGCAAATATCCACTGAATCTCTTTTGGCGCGCCCTTCCGCTCAGGCGGCAAGGGTGGCTTCCGGGAGCGCCGCAAGGGCTTGGTCGAGCACCTCAAGGCCAGCGCCTTCGCGGTGGGCATGCTCCGAGAGGATGCGGCGCCATGCGCGGGCGCCGGGGCGGCCCTGAAACAGCCCCAGCATGTGGCGGGTGATCTGGGCCAGCTTGCCGCCCGCGTCGAGATGGGCGGCGATATAGGGGCGCATGGCGTCAACAACATCGCGCCGAGTGCGCCCCGATGGCGGGGCGTGAAAGATCTGCGCATCCGCCGCGAGCAGCAGGCCCGGATCATGGTAGGCCGCGCGGCCGATCATCACCCCGTCCATCCCCGCCGCCAGATGTGCCTCTGCCTCGGCCAGGCTCGTCACCCCGCCGTTGATCGACAGGTGCAGCCCCGGAAAGGCGCGTTTCATGTCATGGACCAGAGGATAATCAAGCGGCGGAACCTCGCGGTTTTCCTTGGGGCTGAGGCCTTGGAGCCAAGCCTTCCGGGCGTGAACCGTGACCCGGGTGATGCCGGTTTTTTCCAGCATTTCAAGAAACTGCGGCAGCACCTCACGTGGCTCCTGCTCATCCACGCCGATCCGGCACTTGGCCGTCACCGGAACCGATACCGCCTCGCGCATGGCTGCGAGGCAGTCGGAGACCAGCTCGGGAGATTTCATCAGCACCGCGCCGAAACAGCCCGATTTCACCCGGTCGGACGGGCAGCCGATGTTCAGGTTCACCTCGCAATAGCCCGCCTCCTGCGCAAGCCGCGCCGCCTGCGCCAGTTCCTCCGGCTCCGAGCCGCCAAGCTGCACTGCCACCGGATGTTCGGCAGCGTCAAACGCCAGCAGGTGCACCGCCCCGCCCCGCACCAGAGCCGGGGCTGTGACCATTTCTGTATAGAGCAGCGCCTGCCCGGTGAGCTGGCGGTGGAAGAACCGGCAGTGGCGGTCTGTCCAATCCATCATGGGGGCCACGCTCAATCGCGCGGCGGGCAGCGGGTTTGGCACCTCTGTTTCTCTTGGCTCTGTGCTCATGGTCACCTTGGGGGCCGGACGGGGTATGCGGCCTTTTCGCCCCGATCCCGGTGCGAGTGCAACAGGCTGTTGCGCCGGCGCCGGGTCAAGCGGTGGTGAACAGGCCCTTGTACTGATCGCGAAGCAGGTTCTTTTGCACCTTGCCCATCGTATTGCGCGGCAGCGCCTCCACCAGCTTGATGGCGCGCGGATGTTTGAACCGGGCCAGCTTTTCGCGCAGTTCGGCGTCGATGGCGGCGGTGTCGGGGGTTGCGCCGGGCTCTGGCACGATCACGGCCACGGGGGTTTCCCCGAAATCCGCATGGGGCACGCCGATCACGGCGGATTCCAGCACGCCGGGCTGGTCATCGAGCATCAGCTCGATCTCCTTGGGGTAGATGTTGAAGCCCCCCGAGATGATCAGGTCTTTGCCGCGCCCGACGATATGCACGTAGCCGTCTGCGTCGATCATGCCGAGATCGCCGGTGATGAAGAAGCCATCTTCGCGCAATTCGGCGGCGGTCTTTTCGGGCATTTGCCAGTAGCCTTGAAACACGTTGGGCCCGCGCACCTCGATGTGGCCAACCTCGCCGTCTGGCAGGGTGGCGCCGGACTCGGGGTCGGTGATTTTCAGCTCCACGCCGGGCAGCGGGAAGCCGACGGTGCCGGGGCGGCGCTCGCCATCGTAGGGGTTGGAGGTGTTCATGTTGGTTTCGGTCATCCCGTAGCGCTCAAGGATGACGTGGCCGGTGCGGGCGTTGAAGGCCTTGTGGGTTTCCGCCAGCAGCGGCGCAGAGCCGGAGACGAAGAGGCGCATATGCGCGGTGGCCTCGCGGGTGAGGCGGGCATCGTCCAGCAGGCGGGTGTAGAAGGTGGGCACGCCCATCATGGTGGTGGCCTGCGGCATCCGCGCAAGGATCACCTCCGGGTCGAACTTGGGCAGGAAGATCATCGCCCCGCCCGCCGCCAGCGTCACATTGGTGGCCACGAAGAGCCCGTGGGTGTGGAAGATTGGCAGCGCGTGCAGCAGCACATCCTCCCCGGTGAAGCGCCAGTGCTCGGCCAGCGTGCGGGCGTTGGAGAGCAGGTTGCCGTGGCTCAGCATCGCGCCTTTGGAGCGCCCGGTGGTGCCGGAGGTGTAGAGGAAGGCGGCGAGGTCATCCGCGCCGCGCGGCACTGTCTGGAAGCTGTCGGGGCAGCCTGCGGCGGCTTCGGTCAGGCTGCCGCTGCCATCGGCGGCAAGGGTATGCAGCGCGGCCCCCTGCGCCTCGGTCAGCGCGTGCAGGGTATCGGCCTTGGCCGGGTCGCAGACCACCAGCTTGGCGCCGGAGTTCTCGATGAAATAGCTCAGCTCGTCCGCGGTATAGGCGGTGTTGAGCGGCAGGAAGATCACGCCGGACTGCACGCAGGCGGCATAGAGCATCAGCGCCTCGGGCGACTTTTCCACCTGCGCGGCCAGCCGGTCGCCCGGTTGCAGCCCTGCCCCGGTCAGCGCGTGTGCCAATTGGGCGGCGCGGGCGAGGAAGCTGGCGTAGGTTATGGTGCCGCCCTCAGGCAGCAGCAGAAAGGGCGCGTCGCGGCCCGCGTGCTGGCCGAAGAGGGCGTCGTAAAGTGTGTTGGTCATGCGCATGTCCTCCGTCAGCCAAGGGCCTTTTCGCCGGCGCTGGCGAGAGACCGGATCTCGGATGAGGCGGCGATCTCTTGCGTTGCGGCGAAGCGTTCGTGGTTTTGCGACACGCGGGAGAGATCGTAAAGGTAGTTGACCATCACCCCGCCCGATTGCGCCAGCCCGTTTTCAGATAGGTCCGCCCCCGCGTGCAGCCCGTGCACCGAGGCGCCGTTGCCGAGGTGGAAGCGGGCCACAGGGTCCTGCGGCTGATCATCGTCGCGTTTTGCCCGCGTCAGATACCACGCGGCAAGCGCACGCATCTGGGCGTCGTCCGACAAGTCCTGCTCGGGCGCGGCCTTTTGCATCCAGCGCATCAGCCCGGGGATCGGGGAAAGGGTGATGAAGGTTTTCACCCCCGGCAGCTCGATAGAGAGATCGGCGGCCACCTGTTTGATCAGCGAATTGCCAAAGCTGATGCCCGCCAGCCCGTTCTGGCAGTTGGAGATGGAGTAGAACACCGCCGTGTCGGCCTCTGCCTCATCGAGCTCTTCCCTGTCTTCTGCCAGCAGCGCTTGGACCGAGCCGGGGGTGCCGCGCGTGAGGGCGACTTCGACGAAGATCAGCGGTTCTTCGGGCATGGCCGGGTGGAAGAAGGCGAAGCAGCGCCTGTCAGGCGGCTCGACCCGGCGGCGCAGGTCTTCCCAGCTGTAGATCGCGTGCACCGCCTCATAGGCGATGATCTTTTCGAGGATCGTGGCCGGGCTGTTCCAGTTGATCGGGCGCAACACCAGAAAGCCGCGGTTGAACCAAGAGGCAAAGAGGTGGCGGAAATCGAGATCGAGCGCCATGAGGCTGTCATCGCCCCGGCCCAGCCGCAGCAGATCGGCGCGCATCTGCACCAGCGCATGGGTGGCGCCGGGCACCTGATTGAGCCGCCGGATCAGCTCTTGCCGGGGCGGCTCGCTTGCCTGCACGAAGGCGCGGTAGCTGGCCTTGGTCTGGCCCTCGTCATAGCCCGCCAGGGCATGGCGCACGGCATCTGCGTCCACCGCCATTTCTTGCGCGAGATGCTGAAAGAACGCCAGTTTGCCGTCATCGTCCAGCCCGGCGTAGCGCTCAAGGATGGTGCGGGCCAGCGCGATGCCCGAGACCTCGCCGCGTGCGCCGATCAGCTCGGCGGCCTGTTCGGGCAGCGGGCGGTCATCGGGCCGCGTGCCGCGCCAAGGCGCGTGGCGGCGCTCGAAGACGGTGGAGAGTACATCGGCCAGAAGGGTCATATCTCGGCCCCCATCACGAAGTCGGGCAGCCACACGGCCAGCCCCGGGAAGAGGCAGAGCAGCACGATGGCGATCACCATGCAGGCGACGTAGGGCAGCGAGCCCATGAGGATCGTCTTCAGCTTGATGTCGGGCGCGATGCCGTTGATGACGTAGAGGTTTAGCCCCACGGGCGGCGATATCAGCCCGATTTCCATGTTGATCGTCAGCACCACGGCAAACCAGATCGGATCGAACCCGGCGGTGGTGATGATCGGCAGCAGGATCGGCGCGGCCATCAAAATCACCGCAACCGGCGGCAGGAAGAAGCCTGCGACCAGCAGGAAGAGGTTGATCAGCGCCATCAGCACCCAGCGGTTCACCTCCAGCTCGCCGATCCATGCGGCGATGGACTGGGTGATGAAGAGCGAGGAGAGCATGTAGCTGAAGACGCCTGCCGCGGCGATGATGAAGAGGATCATCACCGACTCCCGCGTGCTGTCACGCAGCACCACCCAGAGCTGGCGCGGATCCCATAGCTTGTAGATCACCATGGCGATGAGGAGGCAGAGCAGCGCGCCGACGGCCGCCGTTTCCGACGGGGTCGCGATGCCGCCGTACATGGCGTAGAGCACGCCGAGGATGATGGCGATGAAGGGCAGGACGCGGGGCAGGATCTCCAGCTTCTGGCGCCAGGTGTAGGGTGTGGAGCGCAGCACGCGCGCATCGCCCGAGGCCCATGTGGAATAGAGCGACCAGCCCATGAAGAGCAGCACCAGCAGCAGGCCGGGGATGACCCCTGCGAGGAACAGTCGCCCGATCGAAGTTTCGGTGGCGATGCCATAGACGATCATGGTGACCGAGGGCGGAATGAGGATGCCCAGCGTGCCGCCTGCGGCAATGGAGCCCGCCGCGACCGCATCGGGGTAGCCGCGCTTGCGCATTTCGGGGATGCCCATCTTGCCGATGGCCGCGCAGGTGGCCGGGCTGGAGCCGCTCATCGCCGAGAACAGCGCGCAGGCCCCGAGGTTGGACACCACCAGCCCGCCCGGCATGCGGGTGAGCCAGCGCTCCAGCGCCTCGTAGAGGTCGGCCCCCGCACGGGTGGAGGCGATGGCCGCGCCCATGATGATGAACATCGGGATCGACAGCAGCGCGAAGTTGTCGAGCTTGCCGAAGAAGATTTCGGGCATGAGGCTGAGGGACGACATGCCGTCGAAGACAATCAGGAAGCCGGCGGAGACGACGAGCAGCCCGGCGGCTACGGATATGCCCGAGAGCAGCACGCCGACGGTGAACAGTGCGACCAGCAGGCCAAGTGTAAGCGGATCCATCAGTCGGCCCTTTCAGTGATCGGGTCGAGCACCAGCCCCGCCTCTGGCTCAAGGCCAAAGGGCTGCTCGATGCCGGTCAGCATTGCGACGGTGTCGGCTGTGAGTTGCAGCGCGTAGAGCCCGAAGCCCAGCGGCAGCGCGAGGTAGGGCACCCAGAGCCGGGGGTTCCACGGGCTGTTGGAGGTTTCGCCCCAGTCCCAGGCTTCGTGCCAGAAGTGGTAGCCGTGCCAGAGCATCACCCCGACCACGGCCAGCGTCAGCGCCAGCACGCCGAAGGCCAGCAGCTTGCGCGCGCCCGGCGGCAGCATCAGCGGCAACAGGTCCACGTTTACGTGGCCGCGCAGGAATTGCACGTAGGGCAGGCCCAGCATGGTGGCGGCGACCATCATGTAGGTGACGCCCTCGGTCTGCCAGACGGTGCTGCCGTTCAGCACGAAGCGGATGAAGATCATCTGACAGGTCACGCCGATGGAGGCGAGGATCAGAAGGGCGGCGACGACGCCTGAGATCTGCGACAGCATCCCGACGGCGCGAAGGAAGATATTGCCGCCGTGGCGCGCGGAGGCCACGGCATGGGGCGAACCGGACATGGTGTCCTCATGAGGCTTGTGGTCAAAAGTGGCACCGGGAGCGCGCGCGGCACGCTCCCGGTGGCGATGGCGTCACTCGACCTCGAGGGCGAGATCCAGCAGCTTCTGGCCTTCGGGCGAGCCTTCGAGGAAGGCGGCGTAGGAGGTTTCCTGCGCGATGGCGCGCCAGGCGTCGAACTGCTCCTGCGTCATCTCCGCGATCTCCACGCCGTTCTCGGCGAAGGTGTCACGGGCTTCGCCGTCCTGCTTTTTGGCCTCTTCGAGGTAGAAAGCCTCTGCCTTCTCGGCGGCGGCATCCAGCGCGGCGCGCTGCTCGTCGCTGAGACCGTCATAGACCGATTTGTTCATCATCAGCGGCTGATACATGAACCACAGCGCATATTCGCCCGCCGGGGTGAAGCAGGCGACCTGCTCGTAGATCCGGTAGCTGACGAAGGACGAGGACGAGGTGTTGGCCGCGTCCAGAACGCCGGTTTGCATGGCGTTGTAGATCTCCGCCGAAGACATCGAAGCGATCGAGGCCCCTGCCCCGGCCAGCATCTGCTCAAAGGCCTTGCCCGCGGCGCGGGTTTGCAGCCCCTGCACATCCTCCGGCGCGGTGATGCACTTTTCGGTGCCCGCAAAGCCACCGGCAAGGTAGCCGTGCACCAGCACCATCACGTCATCCTCGGCCATGATCTTTTCGATCTCGCCCATGAACGCAGAGTCGTTGAGGCGCGCGGCGTGGTCATGGTTTTTCACCAGCCCCGGCATCAGCGTGAGGTTATAGGCATTGCGCAGCCCGCCCGCGTAGGAGAGCGGGAAGACGATCATGTCGACCTGCCCGCGCGAGAGCGGCTTGTATTGCTCACGCGCCTTGAACAGCGACTGGCTGGGGAAAATCTGGATTTCGAGGCCCACATCTGCGGCGGCGACCTCATCGGCGACCATCTGCGCGACCTGATGGCGAACATCGCCCTCGGACCATTGGTGCGACAGGCGCAGTGTATCTTGGGCCTGAGCGAGGCCAGCCCAAGAGGCCAGCGCCGCAGCGGCGACGGTTGTGGTGAACTTCATGGTTTTCTCCTCCCGTAGCGGTCACCACATTTGGGGCGACCGAGTCGGATGGTCGCAGTCTTTGTCCCGCAGGTCAACATTCTTGTATACAATAATCTCATTCTTGTTTGGCAGCGATTTCGGCTGTAGGCTGGGCCTATGAACCAGAAGCGGGCAGATGGCATTGCAGAACAGCTTGAGGCGTTGATCCTCGAGGGCGCCTTTGCCGATGGCGACCGGCTGGACGAGGTGCAGCTTGCCGAGCGATTCGCCGTGTCGCGCACGCCGCTGCGCGAGGCGTTTCAGCGGCTCGCGCTCTCAGGGCTTGTCGAGCAGATCCCCCGCCGGGGTGTCTTTGTGCGCCAGCCCGGGCCGGTGGAGCTGATGGAGATGTTCGAGGTGATGGCAGAGCTGGAAGCCGCCTGCGCGCGTCTTGCCGCGAGCCGCATCAGCGATGCCGCGCTGGATGACATGCGCGCAGCCAATGCGAAGTGCCACCAGGCCGTAGAGGCGCAGGATACTGACGGCTACTACGTTGAAAACGAACGCTTCCACGCGATCCTATACCGGCAGTCGGGCAACGGGTTTCTGGAGCAGGAATGCCGGCGCCTGCACCGCAGGCTCACACCGTTCCGGCGGCGGCAGCTGCGCCTGCGGGGGCGGCTGGCGCAGTCGATGGGTGAGCATGAGGCGGTGGTTGCGGCCCTTGAGCGCGGCGATGCGGCGGCGGCGGCCGATGAAATCCGGCGGCACGTGGCGGTGCAGGGCGAGAAGTTTCACCACCTCATGGCGAGCCTAAAGGCGGCTGAATAGCAGGCCCCGCACGGGCCGCGCCCTCAGACCCGGCGAATGCCGCCTGCCCGGCCCTCGGCCGGATCAACCCAGATCAGCTGCGCCCAGTCCGGAAAGAACCGCGCGGCGTTTTCGGCCACGAGGATGTGCGGCAGAGCGCGCAGAACGCTGGGCTCCCAAAACCGCAGGAACAGCGACTTTCCATCATGGGTGCCAACCTTGGTGAACTTGCGAAAGTGTTTCCACACATCCTCCAACTCGGCGCGCCCGCGCAGCAGCATGCCCGGGGCCTTGTCCCAGAGATCGGCGGGCAGCTTGGAGCGCGAGAACAGGCGGCGGGTAAAGGTCGCCTCCTCTTCCAGCTCAACCACCCAGGGCGCGACATCGCCAAACCGCTCCAGCGCTTCGCCCTTGTAGAGGCAACGATGCGGCAGCCCGGATTGCTCCAGATAGAGTTGCATCATCGGCACCTTGGCGGCATCGAGGATGGCAAAGGTGCGGGCGGCGGGCACCTTGGCGGCGCTGCCGTGGCGGGCAACCTCGGCATCCGAGGGCGGGTGCATCGGCCCGAAGAGCGCCGCCTTCAGCGCCTTCGGCACGGTGGGCGGCGGGTCTTCGTCCATCATCATGCTGAGAGGCTCGATCTCTCCGAAATCCTGCAACTCCAGCAGGGCATCATCGCCCGTTCCTTCGCCGTCGCTGGCGGTGAGTTCGCCAAAGGCCACGGGCCGCGCCGCCCCCACCGACTCGGCAAGGCTGCCCGGATCCCATTCGCCAAAATCACCCGGCTGAAGCTGATCGGCGGGGATGAGCTTGTCGGTGCCCTTCACGGTGAGACCTTGCAGAGGCGCGGCGGCATCCAGCGCGGTGCGGAAGCCCTCGGCATCGGTGCAATACACGGCAACGAGGCCTTGGGCCGGCACGCCCGATGTGGTCACGAAATGGCAGTGACCGAGCCATGGGGCCGGCGCCGCCGCTTCGCTCACGGCTGAACCTTGGCCTTTGGTGAGCCCGAAACGATCTTGCCCACGAAGGGGCCGCATTGGGTGGCCGACCCGAGGTAGGCGACCGGTATCTGATTGTCTTTCGAGATCGAGGAGCCTTGGGTGATGACGGCCCCGCAGGCGCAGGCGTCTCCCACCCGGGCGATGGGCCGCCCGTCAACGATGGCCTGCCCGCCCGACACGATCACGTTTGGCGGGTGGTTGGGATTGCCGCAAATGTGCTGATCGCCCATCCGGGCCACGGGTTTCATCATGGGTCAGGCCCTCCTTTTCCTGTCATCGCCGCCCGCGCTGGCCATGGCCCAGCCCACGCCGCAGATGACTGCGGCGAAGAGCGCCCCGAGTGCAAACCACATCGCAAAAAGCGTCAAAACGGCGGAAGGGATCACCTCGCAATGCGACGTGGCAGCGGCCATCTGGCGGGTCTCGCAGATTTCACTCGCAAGCCCGGGCGCCATCGCCGCCACCACCAGTGCAACGCCGCCAAACACCAGCCCGGTTGCCACCATCACGGCGAGGGCGCAAAGGCGCGGGCCTGTGAGGGTGCGCCGAACCATCTGGCTCACTTGTCCTTCTCTGGGCATTCCTCGGCGAGGGGCAAAGCCTCGTTGGCCGCCAACTGCAAGGTGGGCACCTGAGCCGAGCCGGACCCGCCCATGTTGACCGCGCCCTTGAGGTTGATCACAGGCGCTTCCAGCGTAATGCCCGACCCGTCGATGGTGATCTTGCCCCCCGGCCCGGCGATCACAAACTTCTGCCCCGCCATCAGCGTGTGCTTGGTGGTGTTGGTGGTGATCGACTGACCCACATCCAGCGTCATCTTGCCCGCGATCTCGCCGGTGTAGTTGCGCCCCACGGTTTCCAGATGGTCGGCAAACACGCTCTGCTTGAGGATATTCCCGACCTTCTCGATGTGGTCCTTGCCAAAGGTGGTGAACTGGTTTTGCCCGACGGAATAATAGACATCGCGCGCGATGGTGTGGCGGGCGTCCTGACCAATGCTTTCGGTGTGGTCCTTGCCCACGCCGATCGTCTTGTTCACCCCGATGTTTTCAACCTGATTGTTGCCAACGGTCTTGGAGCGGTCATGCCCGATCCGGTGGCTCTCGTCGTTTTCGATAACAGTGTTGTGGTCTTTCTGCGCATGCATCCAGACCTCTTCACGGTCCTTCTCGTCTTCAAAGCGAAACTCGTTGTAGCCCGAGCCCTGATGGGTATCGGATTTGAAGGTGGAGACGGTCTTGTTGGCGGGCAGCGCGTAAGGCACGGTGTTGCGCCCGTTATACACGCACCCCGTCACCAGCGGTTTGTCGGGGTCGCCTTCGAGGAACTCCACCACCACTTCCATGCCGATGCGGGGGATCACCATGCCGCCCCAGCCTTTGGAGGCCCAGTTCTGGCTGACCCGGCAGCGCATGGAGTAGGCATCCGCCAGGTCCCAGTGGAAGCGCACGAGGATGCGGCCGTATTCGTCGCAGTCGATCTCGCCTTCGCCCACCACGCGTGCAGTCTGGGGGCCGTAGATCACCGGCGTGGCGGTGATCCGTTGCGGCGCAAACGGGCGGGAGATGGGGATCAGCGTGTAGCGGCCCTCATAGGCGCGCTCCTTGTCGGCGCCGCCATCGCTGCCCGAGCGGTAGGCCTCGGCGGTAAAGCTGTGGCTGGCTTCAAGGCAAAGGTGCTCCTCGCCCTTGGTGAACTGGGCGTAATGGCCGGTCGCCACGCAGCGCATGCCCGCCTTCAGGCTGAGCACATCGCCCTTGGCATGGGTGCGGTAATCGCCCGCGCGCTCCTGCGTGGTGCGCAGCCCGACCACGTCCCGCCCCTCGCCCGCGTCGGGGTAGACGCCGGGGTAATCGTAGCTCTCGATATCGGCATGGGCATGGGCCGCCTCGCCCACCTGCTCGGTCAGCATCGAGGCGACCGGGGTCTTGAAGTTGTAATCGGTCAGCTTGACCTTGCCGGTGGTCACGCCCCGCGCCTCGCGCCACTCCCAGAAGTGCTCCTCGTCCTTCTGATAGACCTCGCCGACCGGGCGATACTCGCGGCTGAGACCGGGCAGTTCATCCATGCTTTCATGGGCGTCGGTCAGCACCATGCAGTGGTTGCCGCGTGCGTGCGAGAAGTGGAAGGAGATGCCGAAGCGCTCCATCATGCGCCGGGCGAAGGCGAGGTCGGACTCGCCGTATTGCACGGTGTATTCCAGCTTGGGATAGCTACGAGTCAGGTCGATCCGGTGGGTCTGCGGGCCGGTGCCGGACCAGGCCGAGAACACCTCTTCGAGGATCTCATCCACGCTCTTTTCATGGAAGATCCGCTGCTGACGCCGCAGCCCGGCCAGCCAGAACCAGGGCCGCAGGGTCAGATCATATTCATCGCCCTCTTCCTGATGCTGGCGCCATTCCACCTCGGTGACGATCCCGTCAAAGGGGATTTCGCCGTGGTTGTTGGAGTTGAGGAAAACGCCGCAATGGGTGCCCATCAGCGCATCGGTATCCAGCCCATCGGGCGCAAAGACGCGCACCGTATACTCAAAGAGCTCATTCAGCCGGTCGGTGCCCGTGAATTTGCGGAGAAGCAGTTGGTCTTTCCCGAGATCGGTCTCAACCCAACCGAGGTTTCTGTCCTGCGTGTAAGCGCCGTCCATGCTGCAAGCCTTTGATACTCACGGCAGAAATTGCCGAAAAAAAATGACCGAAATCATGTTAATCAATGCAACCGAGAGGATGCATGATTTCTGGGCAGGTTCAAGACGGAAGCAGGGAAAAACGTGGAATATCCGGGCCCTGCGTCAAAGCAGCGACGTGGGCGCGAGCTCGGGCCTGCGGTGATGAACCCGCTCAAAGCGCGCCCTGCACCGCCCGGGCAATCACCAGCTCTTCGTTGGTGGGCAGCACCAGTGCCGCAAGGCCCGAGCTGATGCGCTCATTGCCCGCCTTATTGGCGCTTTCATCGAGGCTGAACCCGAGGAAGGCCAGCGCCGAAAGCACCCGGCTGCGGATCGGTGCGGCGTTTTCTCCGATCCCGCCGGTGAAGACGAGCGCGTCGATCCCTTCCATCGCCGCCGCCATAGCCGCCACCTCCTGCGCCACGCGGGACACGAAGTAATCCACCGCCTCCGCCGCTTCGGGCGCATCGGACTCCAGCAATCTGCGCATATCGTTCGTCAGGCCAGACAGGCCCTTGAGCCCGCTTTCCTTGTAGAGCACGCGGGTGATCTCCGCCGCGCTCATGTTCTGGTCGTCCAGCATCCAGAGCAGCACGCCGGCATCCATCTGGCCCGGGCGGGTGCCCATGCAAAGGCCCGAAAGCGCCGAAAAGCCCATCGTCGTGGCAATGGATTTGCCGCCCTCCATGGCGCAGAGCGAAGCCCCGTTGCCCAGATGCGCCACCACCACGCGGCCCTCGTGCAGCGCCGGATAAGCCTCTGCCAGCTTGCTTGAGATGTAATCGTAACTCAGGCCATGAAAGCCGTAACGCCTTACGCCCATGTCATAAAACCGGCGCGGCAGCCCGTAGGTATCATTCACAAAGGGGTGGCCGCGGTGAAAGGCGGTGTCAAAGCAGGCCACCTGCACCGTGCCCGGAAAGGCCTCGCGTGCGGCGCGGACGGCGGCGAGGTTGTGGGGCTGATGCAGGGGCGCGAGCGGCTCCAGCTGGGTGAGCGCGTCAATCGCGGCATCATCCAGCACCAGCGGCGCGCCATTGTCTGGCCCGCCATGCACAACCCGGTGACCCACGCCAACCACCGCGCGCCCATCGAGATAGGGCGCAACGGCGGCCAGAATCGCGGTAACCGCCTCGTGGTGATTGGCGACCGGCAGCCGGGTTTCCACCTTCGCGCGGCCCGGGATTTCGAGGTCGAGCTCGGCCTCGCCGCCGATCCGCTCCACCTGCCCGCCCGCCTCTTCTTCGAGGCTTTCGGCATCAAACAGGCCAAACTTGATCGAGCTGCTCCCCGCGTTCAGCGTCAAGATTGCACTCATGCCTGCCGTCCGTTCTGATAGAGCGCCGCCACCGCGCAGGAGGCAAGGCGCGCGGCGTCATCATCGGCGCGGCTGGTCAGGATCACCGGCACCTGCGCCCCGATCACGATGCCCCCGGCCTCGGCATGGGCCACAAAGGTCAGTTCCTTGGCGAGCATGTTGCCCGCCTCCATGTTGGGCGCGACGAGGATTTCCGCCCGCCCCGCCACAAGGCCCTTGATGCCCTTGGTCTTGGCCGCGTCCACATCAATCGCGTTGTCCATCGCCAGCGGCCCGTCGACCAGCCCGCCCTTGATCTGCCCCCGGTCGGCCATCTTGCTCAGCACGGCGGCGTCGATGGTGCTCGGGATCTTCGGGTTCACCGTTTCCACCGCGCTCAATATGCCCACCTTCGGCTCGGCAATGCCAAGCGTATGGGCAAGGTCGATGGCGTTTTGGACGATATCCACCTTGGTCTCCAGATCGGGCGCAATGTTGATCGCCGCATCGGTGATCAGCAGCAGATGCTCCAGCCCCGGCACATCCATCACGAACACATGAGAAATCTGCCGCCCGGTGCGCAACCCGCCCTCGCGGGCAAAGACCGCGCCCAAGAGCTGCCCGGTGTGCAAATGCCCCTTCATCACCGCCTGCGCCCGGCCCTCATGCACCAGTGCCACGCCCAGCTTCGCGGCCTTGGCATGGTCCGGCTCGGCGATGATCTCGAAGCCCGAGATATCGCGCCCGATCTCCTCGGCAGCGGCCATGATCTTCACCGGATCACCAATCAGGATCGGCACGATCAGCGTGTGATCAAAGCCCAGCAGCGCCCCGCCAAGGCTGTTGGCCTCTTCCGGCGCAACAACCGCGGTGGGGATCGCAGGCAAAGGCCCGGCGCGGTCGATCAACGCGTCAAAATGCTTGTGGCGGCGCACCGTGAGGCCCGGAATGTCATCAGCCCGAAAACTCTGCGGGCTCTCGGGCGCAAACACCGTGGCCTCGCCCCGCACAATCACCGCGCCGTCACTCACCCGCGTCACCGTGGTATGAAACCGCGCCACACGGTCGGCCTCCTTGGCCACCAGCACCACCTTTGTCACCACCTCATCGCCGGCAAAGGCGCGGCCGACAAACTCCAGGTCCTGGCTGCGATAGAGCGTGCCCGGCCCGGGCAACTGGTTGCCAAACACCGCAGAAATCTGCGCCGCCAACCACATCGAAGGCGTCACCGCCTCGGGCAGCCCGTCGCCATCGCCATCCTCGCGGGGCAGATGCATCGGGTTGAGGTTGCCCGAACTGTTGGCAAACACATAAAGATCATCGGCCAGCACCAACCGGGTGCGCTCGGCCTCCATGCCCACCTCAAGCTGGTCATAGGGCGTGTTGTGAAATTCCTGAATCATCAATGGCTCCCTCGAAATACCGCATCAGATTGGCCCATGCCGCGCCCCTTGGCCAGCCTTCCCGGCCTGCCATGGAGAGGTAACGCCGCCATGACGTGCACCGCGCCGGGCAATCGACCCCCTGCCCTATTTTCTTGCTGAAAATATCCCACCCCGCCCTCTCCCCATGCACAGCCGCCGAAAACCGGGCGCAGGCCGTGCAACAGGCGGACAATAAAAGGGAATGCGGCGCAAGCCGCGCAATTTTGCACCGGTCAGATGCGGGTGAGCAGGGTGTTGATGGTCTTGCGATAGTCGGGCAGGCCGCCGGGCTCGCGCACCACCGGGGCGGAGGTGACAACCACCGCGCCCTTGCGGCCTGACATCTTGCGCTCGGCCCAGGCCTTCACGTAGCCCACCGTCTTGCCGGTGAGGAAGGGGTTGGCGCGGATCACGCCAGCGCCGAGCACGTCGATCAGCAGCGCGTCATCGGGGTTGGAGAGCACCACGGATGCGCCCTGCGCCCCGAGGAAGTGGCAAAGGTAGAGCCGCCCGGCGGTGATGCCGTGGCCACGCGCGCGAAGGTAGCTTTCGCCTTCCATCGCGAGGCGTTTCACCATTTCGCGGCTGATCGTCGGGTCGTTGCGCAGCGCCAGCAGCTCGGCGCGTGAGAGGGTGGAGGCAAGATCGGGGCGATAGGTCTTCATCATCCGGATCCAAGTGCTCTCGATGAACTGGCCAAGGCCGGTGGCGGTGGAGAGCGGGTTTTTGGCGGTGGCATTGCCGCCCGATTCCACCCGGATGATCTGGTTCACCAGTTGCTCCACCGCGCCCGAGCCATCGCCCGCAATCGCCCCGCCGCCGCCCGAGGGCACTGAGGCGCCCAGCGGGTCAATCGCGGTGCCATTGAGGTAGAGCTCAAAGTGCAGGTGCGGCCCGGTGGAGCGGCCCGTGGTGCCGACATAGCCAATCACATCACCCGCCCGCACCCGCTGGCCGGGCTCGGAGCCGAACTTTGACAGGTGGGCGTAGCGGGTTTCCATTCCGCCCGCATGGCTCACCTTCAGCAGGTTGCCATAGCCGCCGCCCGGGCCGGCATAGGCGATGGTGCCATCGAAAGCGGCATAGATCGGGGTGCCTGTCGGCGCCGCCCAGTCGACGCCCTTATGCACCCGCACCGTCTTCAGAATGGGGTGGTGGCGCGGGCCGAAGCGCGAGGTGAGCACGCCCTTCACCGGCGTTACCATCCCGCCCACCAGCCCGCCGCCGGTGCCAGCCTTGGGCTTGAGGCCAAAGCAGCCCATGTCGCCTTCGGGGTTGGTAGCATAGACGAAGCACTCGATATCCACCGAGGCGCCCTGAATGGAGATGTAAAGAATACGCGCCGCCCCGTCGCCGCCCTCATGGCCCTCGGCGGGTGGCGCATAGAGAAAGCGCATTTTGTCGCCGGGGTTGGCGAAGGCAGAAAGGTCATGCTCCTTGGAGAGCAGGGCAATGGCCTCGCCCACGATCACCGAGGGGATGCCGTTGCGGATGGCCGCCGAGTAGAAGGCATCGAGCATCCGGTAGCGCTGCTCTGTTACCTGCTCCTCTTCGTCATCGCCCGCGTAATCGAAGAGCTCGTCAAAGACCCACGGGTCAGAGCCCGGCCCGATGTCGCCCTCATCGGTCAGCGCGAGCGTGCCGAAGTAGACTTCGTTGTCGTAGATCGACATCTGCCGAAAGCTCAGGGTGCCGCCCAGTTGGGGCTGGCCGCGCATGGCCACCACCTGCCCGGCCTTCAGCCCCTCCATCTCGAAGTATTCCTTGGCCGCCTCGGCCACCTTCTTGGCCTCGGTCTCGTAAAAGCCGTTGTCGACGAGCAGCTCATCAAGCGCCCTGTCGTGCTGGATCTTTACGAAGATATCGCGGTCGAGCTTGTCGCGCAGATCCTGCGGGCGGGTGTAGACGACCGATGTGGTGTTTTCGATCACCGTCTCGGTAAAGCCCGGCACGCCTGCCTCTTGCCCCTCCTCGCCCACGGCTTCGCCCCAGCCGCCGGTTTCATCATCAAGCGCGGCCTCTTGGTAGCCCTCGGTCTCGGCGGCTTCGCCCAATTCCTCGGCAAGCGCCTCTGCGCCTTCGTCCTCCAGCGCATCGGCCACTTCGCGGGTCTCCTCCGCCGTAGCGGCCTCGGCCTTTTGCGGGGCGCTTTTTTGCAGCTGGAAGAAGGCGAAGTCTTCCTGGCTGGAGGGCAGCGTGGTGACAAAGCGGGCCTCGGTCGAGACCATCACATCGCTCACCAGCAGCAGGTCGCCCCCCGGCGCACGGGCGTTTCCGATGGTCGAGGGAGCCTTGAGCTTTTTCTTGGTGTCCTCGCCGCTATCGGCAAAGCGGATGATGAGCGGATCGCCTGCAAGGTCGACGAAGGCGGCAACAAAGGCGGAGGAGGCGGCGGCGGTGTCTTCATCGGAAGAGACGGCGAATTGCTCTTCAACATCGCTGGTGGCCACGTCTTCGCCGCCATCAGCGCCACCGCCACCGCCGGAGTTGAATGTCCACTTGTCCCACGTCAGCCAGACGCCGAGGCCAAGCAGCACCACCGGCACCAGCGTTGCCAGAGAGAGCAACACACGCCCGCGAAACGCCGCCCGCTTGCGCCGTTTGGCGGCGCCGGCGGCCTGGGTAAAGCGAGGGTCGATCTGATCTTTCAGCACGGGGTCAGGATGACAGCTTCGGGTTTCAGATCAAGCACATCTGGCCCGCCTCATCCACGAATGGAGCCGGGCGAGAAGCGGTTGATCTTGGCGGGCACCTTGCGACCATTGTTGTTGGTCTTGGGCTGGGTCGAAATTTTGGGTTTGGTGGGTGTCTTGGGCTGGGTGCGGGGTGCGGGGGCCGAGGTTTTGCGGATCACGCGGGTCTTGGTGGTCGCCGATTTTGCGGCAACCCGGGCCGGGGGCGCCACGACGCCTTCGCACACAACACCGGGCTCCAGCGCAAGGCGGCGATAGGCGGCCTCGGAGGGCTCGGCCTTGGCCTCTTCGGCGGTGACCTTGCCCTTGGCGGTGTAATAACGCAGCAGCGAAATGCGGCTGACCCGGCCCCAGAGCCCATCCACGGCGGCGCGGTGGCAGCCCACGCGTGTCAGCTCCTGCTGCACGCCGAGCGCGAGGTTTTCGGGCAGATCGACGGCGGCCAGCTCTTGCTCGCCCGGGCCATCCTCGGCGCGGGCTTCGGCGGCGGCAACGATGGCCTCGGCGGCGGCGACCTTATCGGCAAGGGTCGGCTCCTTCGTCTCGCCGTCCTCTCCCTCGGTGACAGAGCGGGTGTCATCCAGCATGGCCACCTCCTCGCCCTCCTCAACCGGTTTCGCGGGCTCGCCCGCTTCTGGGACATCCTCGATGGCGACAATCGGCTTGGCTTCGACGCTGGCGATATCCACCGGCTCCTCTTCCTCCACCACGAGGATCTCCAGCGTCACCCCGTTGTCGGCCAGCGCGCCCACGACATTGCGGATGCTCTCCTCATCGAGCCCGCCGATGGCATCAAGGTCGGCGTCGGTGATGGTCGCGCCATCCTCTTCGACGGGCACAAAGTAGAACTGCGCGCGCAAGCTCGACTGATCCCACGGAACTTGCGTTTCATGGGTGGCCTCAACCACGTCGTTGCGCACGGCAATCATCAGGTCCGAGATCGAAATGCCGGGGGTTTCCATATGTTTGAGCAGGGCCAGCGTGAAGGGGCTGTTGCCGCCGATCCCATCGCGGGCCACCGCGCCGGGCTGGGTGGCGAAGGCCACGAAGCTGCCCGATCCGAGGCCGGTGCCGGTGTCGGGCTTGGTCAGCCCGTCGCCCGCCTCTCCGCGCAGCGAGAGCGGCAGCGGCGCGTTGCGGCAGGCATCGAGGAAAAAGAGCGTCTGCCGCCCCTCCCCCGCCAGCCGCGCCACGATATCATCGCTGAACGACCATGTTTCGCTGGCCAGTGCTGCGGAAGATTTCAGCGCGGCATCAGCAGGCACCAGCCGGTTTTGCCCGTCTTGCTGAAAAGCATGGCCGGAATAGTAGAACAGCACCGTGTCGGCGCTTTCGGCGCGGGCAACAAAAGCATCGAGGACCGGGGAGAGGCGATCTTGCGGGGCATCGGTGAGCAGGGTCACCTCGAAGCCCACACGCTCCAGCGCCTGAGAGATCCCCTCGGCATCGTTCACCGGATTGGCCAGAGGTTGCAGCCCTGTATAGGCGGCGTTGCCAATAACCAGCGCCACCTTGCCCTCAGCCAGCGCGGCGCTGCCCGGAGCCCATGCCATGAACACGGCGATAAGCGCGCCAGACAGGCGGCGCCTCCTATGTGCGCGGGAAGCGAGAAACACGCCGGTTGCTGAGAACATGGCGTTCTCCCCCATGATGGTCTGGCCCCTGCCCATCATGGGCTGGGGCGACGGATCAGCGGAACACGCCGGACCGCAGCTTCTTGGTCACGGTCTTTTTGGTGCCGCCAGACTTGGTGCGCTGGACCGTGACGTTAGATTTGATCCGCCGGTTCACGTTGCTCCGCGCCCCCGCGGGATTCTTCTTAGGGGCGGCCTTCTTATTGGCCGAAGCCGTCCGCACCTTCGAAATCGCCTTGGAGGCCTTCTTGGAGGCCACCTGCTGCACCGCTTTACAGGCCACTTCGTTATCGGACTTCAACCGGCGCAGAAGCGAGTTGCTGGGCTCCAGCTGGTCTGTGGCGATCTTGCGGGCGGCGAAGTAGCGGAAGAGCGACACGCGGGAGCCCTTGCCCCAGTCGCCGTCAATCCGCATCCGGTAGCAGCCAAGGCGGCTCAGCTCGGTTTGCACGGCGGAGGCAAGCTCTTTGCCTTCCAGTTCGGGCGCGGCTGGGGCAACCCCGGCCTGACGGGCTTCATCGCTGTCGCGGTCGATCTCTTGGCCAACCACGCGGCTGCGCGGCACTTCGGTAGAGGGGGCCAGCGAGCGCGTGGGGGCCAGACCGGCGAGGATCACGGCTTCACGCTCTTCACCATCCGGGCCAATCACCTTGGTGCGGCTCGCGTTGGGATCAGCGGGCACAACGCCGGCCACCTCGGTGCCGGTCGCGGGCTCAGCTCCGGTGACTTCGGTGCCCGTAACTTCGGTGCCGGTAACGCGCTCGGCGCTGGCCACCTCGGTGCCGGTAACCTCAGAGCCCGTCACGCGCTCAGCGCCCGCAACCTCGGTGCCGGTCACCTCAGAGCCCGTTACCCGCTCGGCGCCCGCAACCTCGGTGCCAGTCACACGCTCGGCACCCGTGGTGCCCTCGGTGCGCCGCGCCTCGTTGGAGGCCACCACCGTTTCGGCACCGGCGGCACCGGCTTTTTCGCCGCTTTCGCCTGCTGTCACGCGCTCGGGGGCTTGTTCGCCACCGATCACCACAACGGCGCTTTCGCCGCCCGTGGCCTTCTCGGCCTCGTTGGCGGCAGCAACCGTTTCGCCACCCGCCGTTCCCGGCGTTTCAACCGGTGTGTTTTCATCTGGCACGTCGATAATATCGACCCGGGCCACTGCCACGACGATCTCTTCAACCTCCTCCTCGACCTCTTCGATCACGATATTCGTGCCCGAGTTGCCCAGAGCCGCCAGCAGGCGCTTGCGGGTTTCAGGGTCGAGCGCGGCGATCAGCTCATAATCGGCATCGGTCAGCTCGGCGGTCTTTTCGACCTGCGGGTTGAAGTAGAACTGTGCGCGCAGAGAGGACTGATCCCACGGGGTTTGCCGCCCGAAGGTTTCGCTCTCTACATCGTTGCGCACGCGGATCATGAGGTCGGAGACCGAAATGCCCGGCTCTTCGATGTGGCCGAGCAGGGCTTGGGTGAAGGGCGAGTTTTCACCCGCGCCGTCGGAGGTGACGTTGTTGGGCTGGGTGGCGAAGGCCACGAAGGTGCCCGAGCCCTTCTCCATCTGCGCAAGGCCCTGGGTGCCCTCGGAGCGCATCGACTCCGGCAGCGGGTTGTTGCGGCAGGCGTCGAGGAAGATCAGCGTCTGGCGGTTTTTGTCGGAGAGGCGCTTGACGATCTCGTCGAGGCGCCAGGTTTCGTTCTCGATGGCTTCGCGGGAGGCCAGCGTGGCGTCCTTGGGCACAAGGTAGTTTGCGCCGCCAAGCTGGAAGGCATGGCCGGAGAAGAAGAACATCGCGCTCTCGGCCCCCTCGGCCTCGGCGGCGAATGTATCGAGCCGGGTCCAGAAATCGGCCTCGGTGGCATCGGTCAGCAGGGTGACTTCAAAGTCGAGCCGCTCCAGCGCGGAGGCAAGATCTGTGGCGTCATTGGTGGCGTTCTTCAGGGCATAGACGTTGTCATAGGCCGCGTTGCCCACCACCAGCGCCACGCGTTTGGCCTCTGCCGTCAACGTGGCGGCGGTGACAAAGATCAGCGCCAGCGGTGCCGTGCGGGCGGCCCTGCCCAGCCCGGCGCTTCGGGCCGCGCTGCCCACGAGTGCAGAGGCCGAGCGCAGCCCCATGCCTGCACGTGCGATCCTGCGGGTAAAGCTCTGGGGTGTGGGCGTTGTCGCCATGGTCATCCGCCAATCATCTCTGGGTCAAAAACTTTGCTGCACTCTAGCCGAAGGGGGCCAGAAATGCGACCCCGCGCCGTTCAAATCTTTATGTTCAAGTAGATGTGACTGCATCGCCGCCACGTCAACCCCTGCTCACCCGCCACCCGGGGGCGTTACGAAGAGCGTCCAGCGCACGGTGGCCTGTGTGTCGACCTCATGAAACATCGCCGCCTTGTGGCCGCGCTCCCAGCAGTTTTCGATCCCGTCGATCTCAAAGGCCTTCGCACCGATGCACATCGACACGGTGCCATCTAGGATCGGCTGGCCGAAAACATCGGTGGCATAGACATAGATGTAGCGATTACTGAGCTCGTTCTTGATGACGTTCGCGCATTGGTTGGTGCCGATCGTCCACCAGCCCTCGGTGTGAAACTGCCCCCCGACCGACTGGGCGATTGCGACGTTGATGACGTCAAAACTCTGGTTGCAAACAGCGAATTCAGCCCTTGCGGGCGTCGAAATCGTTGCGCCGGCGACACATATTGCCGCCGCGAAACTGGTGTTAATCAACGATAATCTGCCTGTCATGGCGTGACTTAAGCCGCTTTTGAG
Source organism: Oceanicola sp. D3 (assembly GCF_006351965.1). NCBI lineage: Bacteria > Pseudomonadati > Pseudomonadota > Alphaproteobacteria > Rhodobacterales > Roseobacteraceae > Oceanicola > Oceanicola sp. D3. The sequence continues at coordinate 1,555,559 of NZ_CP040932.1, read as the reverse complement.
CAGAGGGGCAAGAAATCGCCTTTATTGTGCCGCAGATTGAAAACAATCCGGTGAGAACTTATATTCGTACCAAAGTTGGAGAAAGACCATGACTGTGAAGTTCGTGAAGCCGTTTGTGGCTGTGGCTGCCATGTCGATGGGTCTTGCCGCCCCCGCAACCGCCCAAATCGCAAAATTCCACGTAATGACCCCGACCGTGCCGGGCATGCTGAAGGTCGACAAAATCTCGGCAGGCGATGACGCGCTGGCGGATTTCGTTGGCTCCACCGGGCAGATGGCCGGGCAAAAATCGGCCTCGCTTGGCGACATGCGCGCAGCAGAGAGCATCATTGCCGGCACCGGTCAGGAGATCGAGCGCGACGATGAAGAGGGAACCGGCACGCTTGAGCAATTGGCTCAGGCCTTTGACGGCGGCAACGACAACGAAGAGACGCCTACGCGGCCTTCGCAGCCCGTTGCGCAGGAATCGTCCAACGATGAGCACCATGACATTCCGATCGTCAGCCGCCCCGAGATCGAGCGTCCGGTGATCGTGAGAACCCGCGCCAGCAGCCCGCGCGGCGGGGCGAAGATCAATTCGGGCGCAATGTGGAGCGTCGGCCAGTTCCGCTGAGCCCGGCGGCACCGCGCCGCAGATAGCAGACAGGATCAGCCCGGAGGCACCACGCCCGCCGGGCTTTTTCATGCCCGGCCCACAGCCTTCCCCCTTCGGTTCACACGATTTTCCCAAGCGAAGGCTTTGCGCCCGCGCGGGGGCGTGTTAGCACTTTTCTCACAAGAATTAACCGTAACGGGGGGAGGCGTGACGTGCCTGTTCTGAAAACCTTTTATTCCACGCTGATCGCAACGGCCGCTGCCGGTGTGATGGCCACTGGCCTCGCGCTTCCGGCCTTTGCCCAATCGGGCAACTTTGGCCTCGAGCTCAACGCCGCCCGCGATGTCGGCGAAGGCTGCCGGCTGACCTATGTGGCCACCAACAACACCGGCGAGGGGCTGGAAAAAGCCTCTTACGAGGTGGCCGTTTTCGATCAGGACGGGGTGGTTTCGCGGCTGCTGATCCTCGAGTTCGGCCAGCTTCAGGCCGATAAGACCAAGGTGGTGCAGTTCGACCTTTCCGACATGGCCTGCTCGGACATCTCGCGCCTGCTCGTCAACTCGGTCAGCGAATGCGTGGGCGCTGAGGGCACCTCGCCCGACTGCATGGAAGGCCTCACCACCTCTTCGCGCGCGGAGATCCAGTTCGGGCTCTGAGCGCGGGCTCGGGCCCGGCAACGGGAGTAACGGATGGATGCCTATTTGCCCGAAGGGCTGAACGGCTACGCCTGGGCGATTTTGGCCGTGCTGGCGGGTGCCTCGCTGGTGGCGCTCACGGTTGCGCTGTTCAAGATCTTCCAATTCATGCGGCTGGGGGTCGGGCGGCGTAAACTGCCCGGCCAGATCGTTGAAAAATACCTGCGCGGGGATGGCGACGGGGCGCTGGCGATGGCCGACAAGCGCAACACTTCCGCCGTCCGCGTGCTCTTTGCCGCCCTCTCGGCCCTGCGCCAGAACCGGGGCGACCGCGAGATTGCCCGCGAGCTCGCCACGCAGGTGGCGCTTGATGAGCTGGCGCTGATGGGCCGCCGGATGAATGCGCTGGAGGCCGTGGTGCAGGCCGCGCCAATGCTGGGCCTGCTCGGCACCGTGGTGGGCATGATCGAAGCCTTCGGCAAGCTCAGCCAGGCCGAGGGCGCGGTGGATCCAAGCGTGCTTGCGGGCGGCATCTGGACGGCGCTGATCACCACCGCCGTGGGCCTCGCCATCGCCATCTTCTTCTATTTCATCTCGCTCTGGCTCGAAGGGCGCATTGCCCGTGAGCGCGAGGCGCTGGAGCGGCTGATTTCGACCGTGTTGCACGGGCGGGTGGAGACCCGGCCGGGCAAGACGATCGTTTGAACGGGCGGGCGCGCCGGTGTCGGGCAAAACGGTCATCAGCGGGCCAATGCCCCACGCGGCGGGCCTGTCGGGCGGCGCGGGCCACACGGTTATCGGGGCGGCAATGCCCGCCGCCGGCACCCGGCCCGGCGATGTGCACCTCCCCGACCCGCGCGGCGACCGCAAGGCCCCCTTTGCCCTGACGCCGCTGGCTGACGTGATGTTTCAGCTGCTGATCTTCTTCATGCTCTCCACCACGCTGGCGCCCTACTCGCTCATCACCCTTGGCGCGCCCGCTGCGCCCACCGGCCAGAGCACCGCCGAGCCCGAGGCTCCGGGCGGCGGGGCGCAGAGCATTGTCATCTGGCACGTGGGCCGGGGCGAGCTACGCGCCGGGGCTGCTACCTTGCCGTTGGAGGCGCTGCCGCAGGTCATCCCGGCGCTGAAGGAGAAGGGGCTGGAAGAAATCCTGCTCTTCACCACCCCGGTCGCCACCACGCAGGATGTGGCCACCGTGATCGAGGCCATCCGCGTGGGCGAGGTGGCCAAGCTGCGCCTCATCGGAAGGCCGGGGCTATGAGCGCTGCGTTGATCGCCCCGCGCGCCCGCCTTGCCCGGAGGCGCGGCTGATGCTGGCCTCCAAGCTCGCCGCCCAACGCCACCGCCGCCGCGCCGACTTTGGGCTGGCACAGGTGAACATCGTGCTGCTGCTCGTGCTGTTCTTCCTCGTCGTCGGCACCATCGTCGAGAATGACGAACTCGCCGTCGACCTTTCCCAAACCACCGATCTGCCGCTGGAGCGCCTTCCCCGCCCCCTGCTGCTGATCGACGGCGAAGGGGGATGGTCGCTTGATGGGGCACCGATGGAGGAGGGGGCCGTGGTTGAGGCCCTGAGCGCGCCGCCGCCCGAGGGCCAGCCCAACGCGGTGTATATCCTCGCCCCGCGCGACATGCCCGCCGACCGGCTGCTGCGCGCCATGCAGGTGCTGCTGCCCGCGGGCCGCACGGTGAAGCTGGTGACGCTGAAGGCCGGGGACAGCGAATGAGCGACACCGCCGGCCCCGTTCGCTACATCGAGCCGCGCGGGCAGGCCGAGGTGGTGCTTTGGCTCGCCGCTCTGCTCATCGCCGTCGCCGCCCATCTTGCGGCGCTGACATGGGCCCGCGAGCAGATGCCCGAACCGACGCCGGATCAGGCCCCGGTGGAAACCGAAGTGACTGTCGAGATGATCGAAATGGCCACGCAGGCGGCCCAGCCAAGCGTAGCCGAGGCTGAGGCGGTAGAGGCCGCCGCGCCCCCTGCCCCGCTCGAGCCCGCCGCTTCGGTGGCGGCGGCAGACCGCGCCGAGCCTGCCTCGACCCCCGACAAGCCCGCGCCCGCCGAACGGGTGGAAACCGCGCCCAACCCGCCCGCCACCGAGCCGGTGAGCGAGGGGGCGACCCGGATCACCGGCGCGCCGGTTGCCGCCCAATCCGGTGCCGCCCCGGCAGAGCGCGCAGAGGCCGCGCAAACCGCACGCGCCGAAGAGGTGAGAGAGGCCCGCGAGGCCACCCCCGCCCGGATCACCGCCGCCCCGGTGGTGGCCGAAGAGGCCAGCCGCGCCGAGGTGGCCAGCGCCGAGCGCCCGCCCGAGGAGGTGCCCGAAACCGCCACCGCCCGCGTTGCGGATGACCGCATCAGGGCGGGCCAAGATGAAGGCCGCGAGCGTTTGCGCAGCGAGGCCGAGGTGGAAGCCCAGGAGGCTGTGCGCGACACTGGCGAGGCTCAGGCTGCCGCCGCGCCAGAGCCCGCGCCGGAGCCCAGCGCAGACCCGAGCGCGCAGCCCCCGGCAGATACGCTGGCCGCTGCCGCCCCCACCGCGCCTGCCGCCACGCCCACCGCCCCTGATACCATCGCCGCCCGCCCCGCGATCCCCGATGACATGGTGCCCGAACGCGTCACCCCGGTGTCACCCGTGGCCGGGGCTGGCATGCCCGCCATCCCCTCCAATCCGACGCCTGCCGAGCCTGCGCCTGCGCCTGCGCCCAAGCCCGAGCGCGACAGCGATCTGCCCGGCCCGGCAACAGAGGGTGGCGCGGCGGCCCCCGCCCCCGAAAGCGATATTTCCGAGGCCGACCGCACCCGCTACACCGCCATTCTCGACTATCTCAAAACCTATGATGGCGGTGCCTGCTTTGCCGCGCTGCCCGCGCTGGGAGAAGAGACCGCCCAGCTCACGCTTGATGCCTTCGGCCCCAGCTCGGCCTCGCTTGACGGCTTTCGTGCCGGGATGGAGGCCGAGACCGGCGAGATCCCGAACACCTTCCTCAAGCCGGTGAGCGAGGCCCAATGCGCCACCCTCACCTTCATCCGCGAGGCCAAGGCCTACCCCGCCTTCAACCTCTATTTCGACATGGAAAACCGGGTGATCGCCTCAGGCGACTACCTTGAGGGCCGCATCCTCAACGTCTCCGGGCAAGTGGTGCACTTCCTGCTGATCGACGATGAGGGCACGGTGCAGGCGCTCGACAGCTTCCTGCAGTTTACCCGGGGCGGGGCCAGCTTTTCGATCCCGATGAACCTCACCGCCGGGCCGGTTGTTACCCAGCAGCTCCTGCTCGCCGTGGGCACGCCTGCCCGGCTCGACGTGGTGAAGGATGAAAACGGCACCGAGGCCGCCAGCTTCTTTGCCGCGCTTGCCGCGGAACTGGAGGCGCGCGGCATCAGCGCAGACCTTTCGATGGTGGCCTTCTCGGTGGAGTAACCCGGCGCAGGCTCAGGCCTGCGCGGCCACATACTCCTGCAACACCGCGCGGGGGCCCTTCTCATCGAGATCGGCCAGAGCGGCGGCGAAGGCCTCCACAAAGCGGGGGGCCTCGCCCAAACGACCGAAGACATCGCTGAGCGCCAGAAAGGCAGACGGATCGGTTTGCGCTTTCAGCGCGGCGGCCTGCAAGGCCTCGGCCCGCTCGTCCTCCAGCGTGATCTCGCCCTTGGTGGTTTCGGCGCAGTAGCGGCACCAGAGCGCGACCTCCAGCGCAAGCCCCTGCACCGCAGAGCCCGCCTCCAGCGCTTCGCGCACCGTTGGCAGAACGAATTTGGGCTGGCGGTTGGAGCCATCGAGGCAAAGCCGGGCGATGGTGTCGCCCACTTCGGGGTTGGCGAAGCGCTCGGCGGATTTTTCGAGGTAGGCGTCAAAGTCGACGCCCGCGATCTCGGGCAGCACCGGGATGACCTCGGAGCGCATCAGCGCTTTGAGCCATGCGGTGATATCCGGGTCTTGCATGCCCTCGTGGACAAAGTGATGCCCGAGCAAAGCCGAGGGGTAGGCAATGGCGGCGTGGCCTGCATTGAGGATGCGCAGTTTCATGGTCTCATAAGGCGCGACATCGGGCACGAACTCCACGCCCACCTTCTCCAGCGCCGGGCGGCCTTGGGGGAAGGTATCTTCAAGCACCCATTGGCGGAACGGCTCGCAGACCACCGGGGCCTTGTCGTCCACGCCGAACTTGTCTTGCACGAGCGCAATCTCGCGCGGGCCGGTGGCGGGGGTGATGCAATCAACCATGCCGGAGGGGAAGGCGACATTGGCCCCGATCCATGCGGCAAGCTCGGGGTCGATCATTTCGGCCATGCCGACAACGGCCGCTTTGGCCACATGGCCATTTTCCGGCAGATTGTCGCAAGACATCACGGTGAAGGGCTCAAGCCCTGCGTCACGCCGCGCCTCCAAGCCTTTGACAAGAAGCCCAAAAACCGTTTCAGGGTCTTCCGGGTTTTGCGCGTCTGCGGCTATCTCAGTGTTCGATTTGTCAAAGCCGCCCGTTTCGGCATCCACGAAGTAGCCACCCTCGGTGATGGTCAGCGAGACGATGCGGATGGCCGGATCGACCATACGGGCCACCAGCGCCGCGCCGTCGATCTCGCAGAAGTCTACCATTGCGCCGGTGACGCGGGCAGTCAGCGCCGCCGGGTCCAGCTCGACCACGGTTGTCAGCCAGTCCTGCGCCTTCAGCGCCTCGCGGCGCGCGGCGTCGAACTGCTTGATCCCGGCGCCGACAATGGCCCAGTCATGCCCCTCGCCCTGCCCGAACAGCCGGTCAAGATACCAGGCCATATGCGCGCGGTGAAAGTTGCCCACACCGATGTGCAGGATGCCGGGCGTCAGGTCAGCGCGGTCATACTCCGGCGCGGCAACGCCCTCGGGCAGCGACGACAGGGCCGCGTTATCCAGTGTGATCGCCATCTCAACCAATCCGCAGCCCGGCGCCGTCAAAGCGGTGAATCTTGCCCGCCTGCGGCGTAAGCCAAACCTCATCGCCGTGGCGCAGCGCCATCTCGCCGTCGACCCGCACGGTCACGGTATCTTCCAATGTATCAACGCCCTCGGGGTGCACATATAGGAAAGTGTCGGAGCCAAGGTGCTCGGCCACGCCGACCTTGGCCTTCCACAGCCCTTCACTCGTGCTCACATCCAGATGCTCGGGGCGCACGCCGATGGTAGCAGCATCATGCTTGGCGGCCTCTTCGCCCGCGAAGAAGTTCATCTTCGGCGAGCCGATGAAGCCCGCCACGAAGAGGTTGCGCGGGGTCTGGTAAAGCTCCAGCGGCGAGCCGACCTGCTCGATGACACCGGCCTGCAGCACCACGATCTTGTCGGCCATTGTCATGGCTTCGACCTGATCGTGGGTGACGTAGATCATCGTTGTTTTCAGGTTGTTGTGCAGCTCGCTGATTTCGAGCCGCATGTTCACCCTGAGCGCCGCGTCGAGGTTGGAGAGCGGCTCGTCAAAGAGGAAGGCCGAGGGCTCGCGCACGATGGCGCGGCCGATGGCAACACGCTGGCGCTGACCGCCCGAAAGCTGGCCGGGGCGACGGTCGATGTAATCGGCAAGGTTCAGCACCTTGGCGGCGTAATCAACGCGCTTTTCCTGCTCGGCCTGATCCATCCCCGCCATCTTCAGCGGGAAGGCGATGTTCTTGCGCACCGACATATGCGGATAGAGCGCGTAGGACTGGAACACCATCGCCAGCCCGCGCTTGGCGGGGGGCGTGGTGGTGGCGTCCTTGCTGTCGATGCGGATCTGCCCGCCCGACACATCCTCAAGCCCGGCAATCAGCCGCAGCAGGGTGGATTTGCCGCAACCCGAAGGCCCGACGAACACCACAAACTCGCCGTCTTCGATGGTCAGATCCAGCGGCGGGATCACGTTGACCTCGCCAAAGCTCTTGGCGACCTTGTCCAGTGTAATGCGTCCCATGGTCTTTTTCCTTTACTTGACGGCGCCGAAGGTGAGGCCACGCACCAGTTGCTTCTGGCTGAACCACCCCATGATGAGGATGGGCGCGATGGCCATTGTCGAGGCGGCACTGAGCTTGGCGTAAAACAGGCCCTCGGGGCTGGAGTAGCTGGCAATGAAGGCGGTGAGCGGCGCGGCCTTGGTGGTGGTGAGGTTGAGCGTCCAGAAGGCCTCGTTCCACGCCAGAATGATGTTGAGCAGCATGGTCGAGGCGATGCCGGGCAGCGCCATGGGGGTGAGCACGTAGATGATCTCGGATTTCAGCGAGGCGCCGTCCATCCGCGCGGCCTCAAGAATATCCACCGGGATTTCCTTGAAGTAGGTGTAGAGCATCCAGATGATGATCGGCAGGTTCATCAGCATCAGCACCACGATCAGCAGGATGTGCGTGTCGTAGAGGTCTAGGAACCGGGCGATCAGCACGATCGGGAAGAGCACGCCGACGGCAGGCAGCATCTTGGTGGAAAGCATCCACAATAGCACGTCCTTGGTGCGTTTGCCGGGCACGAAGGCCATGGACCAAGCGGAGGGGATGGCGATGAGCAGGCCAAGTACGGTGGAGCCCACGGCGATGATCACCGAGTTCATCAGGAAGCGGAAGTAGTTGGAGCGCTCCTGCACCACCGAGTAGTTTTCCAGCGTCCAGTCAAAGCCGAGCCAGATCGGCGGGTCGGCAATGGCCTGGGCCTCTGTTTTGAAGCTGGTCAGAACCGTCCAGAGGATCGGGAAGAAAATCGCGATGCCGATGGTCCATGCGGCGGCGGTGGCGATGACCTTGCGTTGTGTTGTAACGGCGCGTGCCATGTGTTCAGCCCTCCCTCAGTTGTCCAGGTTCTTGCCGACGATCCGCATAAGGAAGATCGCGACTATGTTGGCGAGGATGACGGCAAGGATACCGCCGGCGGAGCCGAGCCCGATGTTCTGGCTTTCCAGAACCCGCTGGTAGACGAGGTAGGTGAGCGTCCGGGTGCCGAAGGCGCCGTTGGTGGTGACGAAGATTTCCGCAAAGATCGACAGCAGGAAGATCGTCTGGATCAGGATCACCACGGTGATTGCCCGGCCAAGGTGCGGCAGGATGATGTAATAGAAGCGGCTCAGCGCCCCTGCCCCATCCATCTCGGAGGCCTCAAGCTGCTCGGAGCTGAGCGACTGGACGGCGGTGAGCAAAATCAGCGTGGCGAAGGGCAGCCACTGCCAGCTGACGATCCAGATGATCGAGAACAGCGGCAGCTCCGAGAGCCAGTCGATTGGCGTCGCCCCGAAGAACTTCCAAAGGTAGGCGAAGAGCCCGTTGACCGGGTTCATGAACATGTTCTTCCAGACCAGCGCCGAGACGGTCGGCATGACGAAGAAGGGCGCGATGACGAGGATGCGCACAATCCCCTGCCCCCAGATCGGCTGGTCGAGCAGCAGCGCCAGCAACACGCCCCCGATCACGGTGATGGCAAGGATGCCGCCAACCATGATGAGCGTGGTGGCCACCGAGCTGAGGAAGGAAGATGAGCTGACGAAGCGCTCGTAATTCTGAAAGCCGACGCAGCAATCGAAAACGCCGCGCAACGGTCGGTAATCGGTGAAGGAAAAGTAGACCGTCATGCACAGCGGGATGAGCATCCACACCAGCAGCACAAAGACGGCGGGTGCGTTCATCAACCGGGCTGCAGCGCGGGCGTGCTGGGTCGCCATGGGTGTCTCCTCCTCTGGTGCCGCAGGCCGGGGTCAGGCGCGGCAGGCTCTTCTGCGCTTAAGGTCTCGGGTGGGCTCGGACGCGCCCGAGAAGATTGGCGTCCGGCAAGATCGCGCAAAGCAGCGCGGGCCGCCGGGGCCGGTGTCGGGCGCCACCTTGGCAAGGGCGCCCGACGGTTGCGGGAGGGCCCGCATTCCGTAATGGCTTACTTGTAGCCGGCGGCTTCCATTTCCTCGTTCACGAGGTCTTGGGCCTTTGCCAGCGCATCGTCAGCCGACTGCTGGCCAGCCAGAGCGGCAGAGAACTCCTGCCCAACCTGGGTGGCGAAACCGGCGAACTCGGGGATCGCGGCAAACTGCACGCCGATGTAGGGCACCGGGTCAACCGTCGGCTGGTTCGGGTTGGCGGTTTCGATGCTCTTCAGCGTCATGTCGGCAAACGGAACCTTCTGGTACTCGGGGTTCTCGTAGAGCGACTTGCGTGCGCCCGGGGGAACGTTGGCCCAGCCTTCCTTCTCGGCGACCATCTCTATGTAGTCCTTGCTGGTGGCCCACTCGATGAACTGCTTGGCAGCGTCCTCTTTCTGGGTGCCGGCAGGGATGCCGAGGGCCCAGGCCCAGAGCCAGTTGCCACGCGGGCCTTTGCCGGTGTCGGGCGCCAGCGCGAAGCCAACCTGGTCAGCAACGGTGCTGTCGTCGGGGTTGGTCACGAAGGAGGCTGCAACGGTGGCGTCGATCCACATGCCGCACTTGCCCTGCTGGAACAGTGCCAGGTTCTCGTTGAAGCCGTTGTTGGCTGCACCGGGAGGGCCGTAGTTGTTCATCAGGTCGAGGTAGAAGGTCAGGGTCTCTTTCCAGGCCTCGGTGTCGAACTGCGGGTTCCAGTCCTCGTCGAACCAGCGGGCGCCGAAGGAGTTGGACATGGCGGTGAGGAAGGCCATGTTCTCGCCCCAGCCGGCCTTGCCGCGCAGGCAGATGCCGTAGACTTCGTTGTCCTTGTCGGTCATCGCTTCGGCGGCGGCCTTGATGTCGTCCCAGGTGGGGGCTTCGGGCATTTCCATGCCGGCAGCTTCCATCAGGTCCTTGCGATACATGACCATCGAGCTCTCGCCGTAGAAAGGTGCGGCGTAGAGCGTGCCGTCGACCGAGAGGCCACCGGCCATGGCGGGCAGCAGATCACCGGTGTCATACTCGGCGCTGAGGTCGTCGAGCGGCACGAGCCAGCCCTGCTTGCCCCAGATCGGCGTCTCGTACATGCCGATGGTCATCAGGTCGAACTGGCCGCCCTTGGTGGAGATGTCGGTGGTCACGCGCTGGCGCAGCACGTTCTCTTCCAGTGTCACCCACTCAACTTCGTGGCCGGTCTTTTCGGTGAAATCGTCGGTGTAACCCTGCATGCGGATCATGTCGCCGTTGTTCACGGTGGCGATGGTCAGGGTTTCGGCGGCGGCAACGGAGCCAACCGCGCACAGAGCCGTGGCGCCCAGAAGGGCGCGAAGCGTGCAAGTCATTGATGTCCTCCCAATGCCCTTATCGGGCAAATGCTATCGTAGTGGGCAAATACTCACATTGAGGAGAGGAGTCTGTCAACACCCTCATCCTGCGGCTGCACAAATGCGCGCCGCCCCGCCTGTGAGGCAGGGGATTTCATTTAAAGTTTAGGGAGTTGCCGGTCAGGCGATGGAGAGGACTGCCTCGGCCGTCGCCTCATCGGTGATGAGCGCGTTGATGAGCTTGCCGCGCAACGCGCCGAGAATCGCCTTTTGCTTTGCATGCCCCAGCGCCAGCCCGCAGACCCGCCGCGAGGTGCCCGGATCGAGCGGGGCCGAGGACACTCGCGCGTTGGTCAGCCCCTCGATCGGGCGGCCTTCGCCGTCAAAAGCCCAGGCCACCATCTCGCCTACAGCGCCCTGCGCGATCAGTTCGGCGCTCTCCTCGGGGCTGATGAACCCATCAACAGCCAGCGGCGAGGTTTCATCAATATGGCCGAGACCGACAAAGGTCACATCGGCCCGCGCCGCCAGCGCCAGCGTGTTCTCCACAGGCTCCTGCGCGTGCATCAGCTTGAGGTCATCGGCGCAGCGCACCACGGCAATGAGCGGCATGGGGTTATGCGGCGCGCCAACCTTTTCGGCCAGCCGCACCACCACGTTGTAGGCGGTGGCCGAGCCATCCGGGCTCATGTTGCCGACGAGCGAAACAAGGTGATGCTGTGGGCAATCCATCCGCGGCAGCTGCTCCACACAGGCCCGCAGCATCCGCCCGGTGCCAAGGCCGATCACGCGCGGCTCCGGGTCGGCCAGCCAGCGCTCCATCTCCGCCGCCCCCGCCGCTGCAACGCCGGTGGCCAGCTCGGGCGCGGCCGGGTCGGTGGGCACCACGTCGCAAAACTGCAGATCGAAACGCTCGGTCAGGGCGGCGGCAAGGTCCATGCAGCGGGCAATCGGGTGATCGAGCCGAAACTTCACCAGCTTCTCGGCCACCGCGAGGCTGACCAGCCGCTGCGCCGACTGGCGCGACACCCCCAGCTTGCGGGCGATCTCATCCTGCGTGTTGCCAGCCACGTAGTAGAGCCAGCCCGCTCGGGCAGCATCATCCAGCCTTGCCGTCTCGCCCGCAGCCCGCGCCATCCGCTCTCCCCGCTATGCGTCTTTTTTAAACTCGGGGGCCATTTGATAGAAAGCGGACCAGTTGTCAAAGGTGCGGAGTCCGGCGGGCGTGTCGATATCTTCCGGCGTGAACCCGGCAAAATGCGCGCCGCCGATATAGCGCCAAACCTCCATCTCCGCCGCCTGCGCCGCGCGCAGACCGGCCTTGCTGTCTTCGATCACAAGGCAGGATTTTGGCCGCACGTTCAGGCACTTGGCCGCGTGGAGGAAGAGATCGGGCGCAGGCTTGCCCCGCGCGACCTCCGAGGCGGTGAACACCCGTTCAAAAAACCGCTCCATCTTCAGCAGCCCCAGCGTGCGCCCCACCCTTTGCGGAGAGGAGGAGGTGGCCACGCAGGCCCGCCGCCCCAGCGCCTCGAGCATCGCGCTCACCCCTTCGGTCTCGCGCAGCCCTGTGGCGAACTCCTCCACCAGCCGACTGCGATACTCCGTCTCGAAGCTATCGGGCAGGTCGAGCGCAAAATCGCGCCGGATCTTCTGCGCCACCTTCGGAAAGCTCTGGCCGACGAAGTTGCGAAACACATGCTCCATCGTCACCGAAAGCCCGTGGTGGGCCAGCGCCTCCACCAGCACCCGGGCCGAGATCACCTCGCTATCGGCCAGCACCCCATCACAATCGAAGATCACCAATTCGATGTGTTGCATGTGGTCTCCGTAGGGTGCAGCCATCCTCGGGTCGAGCCCGAGGATGACGGTGCGTTGGTGGCACTGTCAGGCGAGCGACTTCAGCACCTTGGCCAACACCTCGCCGATCCGGTCGATCTGAGCCTTCTCGATGATGAGCGGCGGCGAGAGGGCGATGATGTCGCCCGTGGTGCGGATCAGCACGCCCTCTTCGTAGGCCGCAAGGAACGCCTCGAAGGCGCGCTTGGTGGGGGCGCCCGCGATGGGCTCAAGTTCCACCGCGCCGACCAGCCCGAGATTGCGGATGTCGATGACGTGGGGCAGGCCCTTCAGCCCGTGCAGCATGTCTTCAAAGTAGGGCGCCAGCTCGGCGGCCCGCTCAAAGAGCCCCTCCTCGCGGTAGGTCTCCAGCGTTGCCAGCCCAGCGGCGGCGGCAATGGGGTGGCCCGAGTAAGTGTAGCCGTGGAAGAGTTCGATGGCGTTTTCCGGCCCATGCATGAAGGCATCGTGGATCGCGCCGGAGCAGAACACCGCGCCCATCGGGATCACCCCGTTGGTGATGCCCTTGGCGGTTGTCATCAGGTCGGGCGTGACGCCGAAGTAGTCGGCCCCGAATGGCGCGCCGAGGCGGCCGAAGCCGGTGATGACCTCGTCGAAGATCAGCAGGATGCCGTGCTTTTCGGTGATCGCCCGCAGCCGCTCAAGATAGCCTTTCGGCGGCAGGATCACGCCCGTCGAGCCGGCAAGCGGCTCCACGATCACGGCGGCAATCGTCTCTGGCCCGTGCAACGCCACGATGCGTTCCAGCTCGTCGGCCAGCTCTGCGCCGTGCTCGGGCACGCCGCGCGAATAGCTGTTCTTTTCCGGCAGATGGGTGTGCGGCAGGTGATCGACCCCGTTCAGCAGCGATCCGAAAAACTTGCGGTTGTTGACGATCCCGCCCACCGAGATGCCGCCGAAGCCCACGCCATGATAGCCGCGCTCGCGCCCGATCAGCCGGGTGCGCTGCCCCTCGCCCCGTGCGCGATGGTAGGCCAGCGCGATCTTCAGAGCGGTATCCACGCTCTCCGATCCGGAGTTGGTGTAAAACACATGGTCCATCCCCTCGGGCGCCATATCCACCAGCCGGTTGGCGAGTTCGAAGGCCTTGGGGTGGCCCATCTGGAAGGCGGGGGCATAATCCATCTCCGCCACCTGCGCCTGCACCGCCTCCACGATCTTGGGCCGCGCATGGCCCGCGTTGCAGCACCACAGCCCCGCCGTGCCATCCAGCACCTCGCGCCCGTCGGAGGTGGTGTAATGCATGTCTTTCGCACCCACGAACATGCGCGGGTTGTCCTTGAACTGGCGGTTGGCCGTGAAGGGCATCCAGAAGGCTCTGAGATCATTGGGGGACTGGACGTTCATGGCGGTCTCCGAAGGATGGGAATTGCGCGGCGAGCCTGCGCCCGGTGCCGGGCAAGGTCAAGACTAGGCCAGCACCGCGAGCGCAAAGAGGCTGAGGAAGGCGGTCCAGACCATCACCTGCGCCACCCGTGCGGCGGGTACGTCGTAGAGCAGGGCAAGGCTCATCGCCATGGCGCCCGTAGGCGGCGCGGCGGCAAAGACGAAGAGCCGGTTGGCCTCCCACCCGCCTGCGAACAGGGTGAGCAAGAGCGCGACGAGGGCGGGAAAGAGCACAAGCTTGATGGCACTCACCACCGCCACCGCCGTATCGAAGCGGAAGGCCACCGCGCTCAGCACCACGCCGAGCGAAAAGAGCGCCACCGGCGCGGCGGCCACGCCGTTGAAATCCAGAAAGGTCTGAAGCGGGGCAGGCACCGGCACGCCCGCGAGGCCCAGCGCCGTGCCGCCGAAGATCGCCAGCAGCGTGGGCGTGCGGGCGAAGATGGCCAGCACCGAGCCGGGAGACACCTTGCCCAGCTTGATCGCCTGCAAGACAAACATCGTGCCGCCAAAGCTTACGGTGGAGTCGAGCACCACAACCATGGTGATCGGCAGCACCCCGCCCTCTCCATAGAGCAGCACGCCGATGGGCAGCCCGTAGAACACGTTGTTGGCAAAAATGCCTGCGTAGCCGAGTACAACCGACTCCCCCGGCCCCGCCCCAAAGAGCCGCCGCGCAAGTTGATAGCCCAGTGCGAAGAGCCCGATCTGCGCTGCCGAGTAGAGAAGGATGGGCGTGAGGCGGAAGGTGTCGAAGGGGGCGTTCCACAGCAGGTCCAGCACCACGATGGGCACCAGCACCGTCATGGCGAAGCGGTTGATCGTGCGGGCAGACTCTTCGCTCAGCTGCCCGCCCTTGCCCAGCCCCCAGCCCAGCGCGAGGATGGCGAAAACCGGCAGGATCGGATTGACGAGAACCGTGAAAAAGCTCACGCCGCAAGCGCTTCTTCAAAGCCCAGCCGCAGGATGCGCACCATCTCGTCAATCTGGCTTTCGGTTATGGTGAGCGGCGGAGACATCACGCAGGCATTGTAAACCGGGCGCAGCAGCAGCCCGTGGCGCTGGCAGATCTCGTCGACCTTGGTGGCGAAGGCCATGTCCCTGTCTTCATCCGGGTTTGCCGGGTCCAGCTCGCATTCGATGCCCGCCATCAGGCCTTTCACCCGGATATCGGAGATCGCCGGGATGTCGGAGAGCGAGCGCAGCGCGGCCTCGAAGTGGGGCGCGATGCGCTGAACATGTTCCAGCAGGCCATCGCGCTCGAAAATGTCGAGGTTGGCCATCGCGGCGGCGCAGGCGACCGGGTGGCCGGAGTAGGTGAAGCCCGAGGTAAAGCCTTTGCCCTCGTTGGTGGCCGCGGTGATCTCGGCAATGAGCCGGTCGGAGAGGAAGAGCGCGCCGAGCGGCTGGTAGCCCGAGGTGAGGCCCTTGGCGGTGGTCAGCATGTCGGGTTGCACGCCGAACACGCTTTCACTGGCAAAGTAATGCCCGAGCCGCCCGAAGCTCGTCACCACCTCGTCGGCGATGAAGAGCACGTCATGCTTGCGGCAAACCTCGGCGCAGCCCGCAAGGTAGCCCTCCGGCTGCACAATCACCCCGCCCGAGGCCATGACCGGCTCTGCGATGAAGGCGGCGACCTTATCGGGGCCGACCGAGAGGATCATCGCCTCCAGCTCAGCCACTTTCTCGGCGGTGAAATCCTCCAGCGATTGCCCCTCGGGCCGGTCCTTCGGCTTGGGGCAGGAGAGGAAGTGGATGTGATCCTCGATCATGTCCATCTCCGCCTTCTCTCGCATCTTCCCCGAGCAGGAGCCGGTAAGGTAAGTGGAGCCGTGATAGGCGTTGACCCTTGATATGATGTGCTTTTTCTCAGGCCGCCCGAGGCAGTTGTTGTAGAAGAAGGCGAAGCGCAGGGCGCTATCCACCGCCGTAGAGCCGCCGGTGGTGAAGAACACGTTGTTCAAGTCACCCGGCGCGAGGGCGGCGAGGCGCTTGGCCAGCGCGGCGGCCACATCCGAGGCCATCGACCAGGGCGAAAAATACGACAGGCGGCGCATCTGGTCGGCGCAGGCCTCCACGATCTCCTCGCGCCCGTGGCCCACGTTCACGCACCACATGCCGCCGGGGCCGTCGATCATCCGCTTGCCGTTGCTGTCGGTCACATAGATGCCGTCGCTGTCGGTCAGCACCGTGCGATGCGTCTCGCCAATGGCGGTCACATCCTCCCACGGGTGCAGGAAGTGACGGTCGGCCTGATGGATGTCGCGGGTGCTTGGGGAATCAGTCATGCGGCGGAGTGTAGACCTGCGCGCAGCCGGGGGGCAGAGGCCTTCGCCGCCGCCTCGCCTGCCCTAGCGTGGCTTGTGCGGCGCATGAATCGCGCCTGCCGTCAGCAGCGGAGACGCGTCTATCTCTTCGGCATCCAGCATCGCCGCCACACGCTCCAGCGAGGCCACAAGCTGGGCCTGCTCCCAATCGGCCATCTGATCGAAGGCACGCACAAAGCGCTGCTGAAGCGCATCTGGCGCGTCCTTCACCACCTCCCGGCCACTGGCGGTGATGACAACATTGGTCTGCCGCCGGTCGGTCTCGGAGCGCTCGCGGGCCACGTGGCCGGTGGCTTGCAACTTGTCGATCAGCGCCGTCACCGTGGCCTGAACAACGCCCATCTGGTTGGCCAGCGCCTTGGGTGTGCTGGTGCCGCCGGGCTTGCCGTGCAGGATCTGCAACACCCGCAGCTGCACCGGGGTGACGCCGACGGTGTGGGCAAGGTCGCGGTCATAGAGCGCCGTGGCCCGAAGAATGCGCCGCAGCGCAATCAGGCTTTCGTCAACACGGTCGGCGGATGTTCCTGTCATGCCCAAACTGTTGCACGAGGCCGAAAATCTCTTCAATCCCCAAAGCATCCTGGGCGGATACTTCACAAAACAAAGGGCATTTGTTGCGGAACCTACACGGTTTTTAAGCATTTCCCTGCCAGATTTCTGCTTTTTTGTGAAATGACAATGAAACTTTCCTTCGCGTGTTGAATTACTCCTCCAACCGGATTAGTTAGCCTTACGAAGTAAATGAGGATAGATGACCATGCCAAGAGATCTCGCCGAACCCCGATCGCGCACGCCCCTTCT
The DNA here is from genome assembly GCF_006351965.1 of Oceanicola sp. D3. Classification (NCBI taxonomy): domain Bacteria; kingdom Pseudomonadati; phylum Pseudomonadota; class Alphaproteobacteria; order Rhodobacterales; family Roseobacteraceae; genus Oceanicola; species Oceanicola sp. D3. The sequence continues at coordinate 1,538,813 of NZ_CP040932.1, read as the reverse complement.
GCGCAAACCTGATGCGACGGACGGGGCTGACATCTGGGCGCTTGTCAAAAGCTGCAAGCCACTCGACGAGAACTCCATGTATGCCAACCTCATTCAGGCCGACCACTTTCGCGATACCTGCGTGGTGGCCGAGCTTGATGGCGAAATCGTCGGCTGGATCTCTGGCCACATCATCCCCGCCAAAAACGAGCTCTTCGTCTGGCAGGTCGCCGTCAGCGCCAAAGCGCGGGGCCTCGGCCTCGGCAAGCTGATGCTGGCCGAACTCATCGAGCGTGACGCCTGTGATGAGGCAGACCACCTGAAGACCACGATCACCAAGGATAACGCCGCCTCTTGGGGCCTCTTCCGCAGCTTCGCCCGCTCTATCGGCGGCGAGCTGAGCGACGAGCCGCACTTCGAGAGCGATGCCCATTTTGGCGGTCAACACGACACCGAACACATGGTGACGATCAGCCTGCCCTCCCCCGGTGCGCTGGCGCGCGCGGCCTGATCGACCTCTGACCCCCAACAGACCGGATTCAATCCTGAAAGGATTCCTCATGCCCAAGGACATGACCGATACCGCTGATATCTTTACCCGTCGCGAGAGCGAGGCCCGCTCCTATTGCCGTGGCATGCCCGCGATGTTTTCCAAGGGGCGCGGCTCCGAGCTGATCGACGCCGATGGCAACGCCTGGATCGACTTTCTCGCCGGCTGCTCTTCGCTGAACTACGGCCACAACGACCCCGATATGAAGACCGCATTGGTCGATCACATCACGGGTGACGGCATTGCGCACGGGCTCGACCTGCACACCGATGCCAAGGGCGCCTTCATCGACGCCTTCGAGCGCCACATCCTCGCGCCCCGCGACATGGATCACCGGCTGATGTTCACCGGCCCGACCGGCGCAAACGCCGTTGAGGCGGCGATGAAGATTGCCCGCAAGGTCACTGGCCGCACCAATATCATCGCCTTCACCAACGGCTTCCACGGCGTGACCATGGGCGCATTGGCAGCCACCGGCAACGGCTACCACCGGGGCGGCGCTGCGATGGCGACCTCGGGCGTGACCCGCATGCCCTATGACGCTTACTTCGGTGAAGATGTCGATACCGCCGCGCAGCTTGAGCAGATGCTCTCGGATGCCTCCGGCGGCGTGGACGCGCCCGCCGCAATCATTCTGGAGACCGTTCAGGGTGAAGGCGGCCTCAATGCCGCGCGGCCCGAATGGGTGCGCCACATCGCAGCGATCGCCAAGAAGCACGGTGCGCTGCTGATCATCGACGACATCCAGGCCGGTTGCGGGCGCTGCGGCACCTTCTTCTCCTTCGAGGAGATGGGCGTGACCCCGGATATCGTGACGATGGCCAAGAGCCTTTCGGGCTTCGGCCTGCCCTTCGCCATGCTGCTGGTGCGCCCCGAGCATGACGTGTTTGGCCCCGCCGAGCACAACGGCACCTTCCGTGGCAACACCCATGCCTTCGTGACCGCCCGCGTGGCGATCGAGAAGTTCTGGGCCGATGATGCCTTTCAGAAGGAGCTGGCAGAGAAGCAGCAGCTCATTCACGACCGGCTCGCCGATGTTGCCGCCCTCGTGCCCGGCGCACACCTCAAGGGCCGTGGCCTGATGCAGGGCGTCGATGTGGGCTCCGGCGAGCTGGCCGGTGCCATCTGCGCCCGCGCCTACGAGCTGGGCCTCGTCATCGAGACCTCTGGCAACGAAGACCAGGTGGTCAAGGTGCTCGCCCCCCTCACAACCCCCGTCGAGACCTTCTCGAAGGGGTTCGATATCCTGCTGACCGCCGCCCGTGGCGTGCTGGACAGCCAAGCCAAGATTGCAGCGGAGTAACCCCGATGATTGTCAGAGATTTCAACGAGATCGTCAAAAACGAGCGCGACCGTGTGGTCAGCGATGCCCAGTGGAGCTCCGTGCGGATGCTGCTGGCGCAGGATGGCATGGGCTTTTCGTTCCACATCACCTTCCTTGAAGCCGGTTCGGAGCACACCTTCGAATACAAGAACCACTTCGAGAGCGTCTATTGCATGGAAGGCAAGGGCTCGATCACCGATCTGGCGACCGGCGAGACCCACGCGATCAAGCCCGGCGTGATGTATGCGCTGAACGAGCATGACCGCCACGTGCTGCGGGCCGAAGAAGAGCTGGTGATGGCCTGCGTCTTCAACCCGCCCGTGACTGGCACCGAGGTGCACCGTGAAGACGGCTCCTATGCCGCCGCCGAAGAGGCCGTGGAGGCCTGAGATGACCCATACGGTTGAAAAAATCGGCGGCACCTCGATGGACCGCATTCATGACCTGCGCGACACGCTTATCCTGGGTGGGCGCGGCGCGGAGGAGCTTTATGGCCGGGTGTTCGTGGTGTCGGCTTTCGGCGGCATTACCAACCTGCTGCTGGAGCACAAGAAAACCGGCGAGCCCGGGGTCTATGCGGCCTATGCCATGGGCGACGATGCCGAAGGCGAGGGCTGGGAGGCCCGGCTGAACCGCGTGGCTGAGGCCATGCGCGCGGCCAACACCCGAGTGCTGGAGGCACCGGAAGATCTCGAAAAGGCCGAGACCTTTGTGGAAGAGCGCATTCAAGGTGCCCGCACCAGCCTGCTGAACCTGCGCCGCCTGTGCCGCCACGGCCACTTTCGCCTGTCCGAAAACCTGGCCCACACCCGCGAACTGCTCGCCGGTATGGGCGAGGCACATTCGGCCTACGTCACCACCCTGATGCTGAAGCGGGCGGGCGTAAAGGCGCGCTTCGTCGATCTTTCGGGCTGGCGTGACGAAGGCGGCCTCTCGCTGGGAGAGCGCATCACCGCCGCGCTGGATGGCATTGATATGATGACAGAAATGCCCATCGTCACCGGCTACGCGCAATGCGTCGAAGGGCTGATGGGTGAATTTGACCGTGGCTATTCCGAGGTCACCTTCTCGCGGCTCGCAGCCCTGACCGGCGCGCGTGAGGCGATCATCCACAAGGAGTTTCACCTCTCCTCCGCCGATCCCAAGCTGGTGGGCGACGGGGCGGTGCGCAAGCTCGGCCGCACCAACTACGACGTGGCCGATCAGCTCTCGAACCTCGGGATGGAGGCGATCCACCCCAAGGCCGCCAAAACCCTGCGCCAGGCCGAAGTGCCGCTGCGGGTGACCAACGCCTTCGAACCCGAAGATCCGGGCACCCTCATCGACGACCGCCCTGCCGACTCCCCGGCGGTGGAAATCGTCACCGGGCTCGATCTTTTTGCGCTGGAAGTCTTCGAGCAAGACATGGTGGGCGTTAAGGGCTATGACGCGGCCATTCTCGACGTGCTCAAGCGCCATAACGTGCGGATCGTGTCGAAGGTCTCCAACGCCAACACGATCACCCATTACGTCGATAGCTCGATGAAGGCGCTGCGGCGGGTCGAGAACGACCTGACGAAGCTTTACCCCTCCGCCGAAATCAGCGCCCGTGCCATTGCCATGGCCTCGGTGATCGGGCGTGACCTTTCGGGGCTTTCGGTGCTCACGCGCGGTTTGCAGGCCATCGCCTCTGCCGGGCTGGAGGCCATCGGCGCCAGTCAGGGCCCGCGCAATGTGGATGTGCAATTCATCCTCGACCGGGATGCGCTGAAGCCCGCAACAGCCGCGCTTCATGCGGCACTGGTAGAGGGCAAAACCCGCCCCTCGCTGGTCCGCGCTGCTTGAACACACTTTTTCACCCCGGCGCCGCAGTTCGCGCCGGGGTGCCCTGCCCTATCCCCACCAATTCAAGCCAATACGGCCCGCACGCTGGCCGAGAGCTTGCCCACCAACTCATCTATCTGCGCCTTGGTGCAAATGAACGGCGGGGCGAGCAGCACGTGGTCACCTGACTGCCCGTCAATCGTGCCATTCATCGGATAGCAGATCAGCCCGTTCTCCATGGCAGTCGCCTTCAGCCGGGCCGCGAGTTTGCGGCTTGGGTCGAACGGCGCTTTGGTGGCGCGATCTGCCACAAATTCCAGCCCACGGAACATGCCGCGCCCGCGAATGTCGCCCACATGCGCATGCTGGCCAAACTCCGCCTCCAGCGCCTCGCCCAGATAGTGCCCCATCTCGGCGGCCCGCGCGGTCATCCCGCCTGTTGTCAGCTTGGTCACCACCGCGAGTGCCGCGGCGCAGGCCACCGGATGGCCAAGGTAGGTGTGGCCATGCTGGAAAAACCCGCTGCCCTCCTCGATGGCGCGGTAGATTTCGCCCGAACAGAGCATTGCACCAATCGGCTGATAGCCCGCGCCCAAGCCCTTGGCGATGGTTATGATATCGGGGCGCACGCCGTCCTGCTCGCAAGCAAAGAAGCTGCCGGTGCGCCCCATGCCGCACATCACCTCGTCAAGGATCAGCAGCACGCCGTACTTGTCGCAAATCTCGCGGATGCGGCGGAAGTAGCCCGGCACCGCCGGCACCGCCCCCGCCGTGGCCCCCACCACCGGCTCGGCCAGAAAGCCGATCACCGTGTCCGGGCCGACGCGCAGCAGTTCGGCCTCCAGCTCATCGGCCACGCGCTGGCCGTATTGCTCCGCGCTCTCGCCCGCCTCGCGGCCCCGGTATTCGTAGCAGGGCGCAATGTGGCTGGCCGAAACCATCACCGGATCGAAGGGAGCGCGCCGCCACAGGTTGCCCCCTGTGCCCAGCGCGCCCAGCGTGTTGCCATGATAGCTTTGGCGGCGGGCGATGAAGCGGGTGCGCTCGGGCTGGCCGATCTCCAGCATGTACTGCCGCGCCAGCTTGAGCGCTGATTCCACCGCCTCCGAGCCGCCCGAAACCAGATAAACCCGCTCGATCCCCTCCGGCGCATGGGCAATCAGCGCATCGGCCAGCGCCTCCGCCGGGGGTGACGTAAGGAAACCCGTGTGCGCAAACTCCAGCGACTCAAGCTGCGCCCGGATCGCCGCGATAACGTCTTTGTCGCCATGCCCAAGGCAGGACACCGCCGCGCCGCCTGAGCCGTCCAGATAGGATTTTCCTCCCGAATCATACAGGTAGATACCTTCACCGCGCACTGCCATGGGCAGCTTGCCCTTGGTCTGCCGTCCAAACACGTGAGTCATGTGCTTTCCAGATTGTCAGAGAACCTGCCCCCACTGAAACAGGTGATTCAAACATTGACAACGATTGAAACAATGCGGACGGTCGAACCAACTGCAGCGGGGGAATGTTTTGCCAACATTCGAGATGCGCCTGAGCGAGAAATACGGGGAGCTGAGCGGCACCCTGCGGCAGGCGGCTGACTATCTCTCAGCCAACCCGGTGAATGCAGCCACCCGCACCCTGCGCACCGTATCGCGTGACAGCGGCGTATCTCCGGCCTCCTTTTCGCGGCTCGCCCGTGCGCTCGATTATGGCGGATTCGAAGAGCTGCGCGAGGAGATGCGCCGCAAGATCAACCGCCGCGTCAACGATTTTGCAGGCCGCGCCGAACAGCTTCAGCAGGCACACAGCGAAAACCGCGCGAGCTTTCTGGATGCCCACCTCGCCGCCTGTCAGGCCAACCTCAAGGAGTTTGCCGAAAGCGTTGACCGCGCAGCATTGGATGCTGCGGTCGACAAGATCGCGGCGGCCCGCAAGGTGCTGCTGCTGGGTGCGCTCGGCTCAACGGGCGTGGTGGAATACCTGTCTTACATGGCCAATTTCTGTGCCGACAACTGGGTCATGGCCGGGCGCATGGGCGCTTCCCTCGGGGGCGGGCTCACCGGGCTGGATGCACGCGATGTGCTTATCGTCGTCACCAAGCCGCCCTTCTCCGACAGGGCGATCCGCGCGGCAGAGCTGGCGCATAGCAAGGGTGTTCATGTGGTGCTGATCACCGACACCCACAAATGTCCGGCCTTGAAACATGCCGACGCAGGCTTCATCGTCGCAACCAACAGTCCGCATTTCTATTCCTCCTACGTCGTCACGATGTTCCTTGTGGAGACGCTTATCGGGATATTGGTAAGCCGTTCCGGGCCAGCAGCCCGCGCAAGAATCGCTGAGGTGGAGGGGGCAAACCGGGTCTTGGCAGAAGTCTGGGATCTATAAAAAACTTCGAACATCGAACCAAAGGGAGATGATAATGTTCAACAAACTGAAACTCACGGCCATTGCCGCGGCCACCACCGCGCTGATGGCCCCGGCCGCGCAGGCCGAGGAGTTCATCACCATCGGCACCGGCGGCGTGACCGGCGTGTATTACCCCACCGGCGGCGCAATCTGCCGCCTCGTGAACAAGGGTCGCCGCGACCACGGCATTCGCTGCTCGGTCGAGTCCACCGGCGGCTCGGTCTACAACGTGAACACCATTAAGGAAGGCGAGCTGGAATTCGGCGTTGCCCAGTCCGACATCCAGTACAACGCTTTCAACGGCGTGGTGCAGTTTGAGGATGGCGCCTTTGACGGCCTGCGCGCAGTGTTCTCCGTGCACCCCGAGCCCTTCACCGTGGTGGCCCGCGCCGATTCCGGGATTTCCACCTTTGAAGACCTCAAGGGCAAGCGCGTGAACATCGGCAACCCCGGCTCCGGCCAGCGGGCGACGATGGAAGTGTTGATGGAAAAGATGGGCTGGACGGCAGGCGACTTTGCTCTCGCCTCCGAGCTGAAGGCTGCCGAGCAGTCCGCCGCCCTCTGCGACAACCAGATCGACGCGATGGTTTACACCGTCGGCCACCCCTCCGGCTCCATCCAGGAAGCCACCACGGCCTGTGACTCGGTGCTGGTGGAAGTCTCTGGCGACGCGGTGAACGCGCTGGTCGAAGAGTTCCCCTTCTACTCCGTGGCCACCATCCCCGGCGGCATGTATCGCGGCAATGACGGCGACACGACCACCTTCGGTGTGCGTGCCACGCTGGTGACCTCCGACGCCGTGTCGGAAGATGCCGTGAAGGCGCTGACCGCTGCGGTCTTCGACAACTTCGAAGACTTCAAGGGCCTGCACCCCGCCTTCGCCAACCTGACGATGGAAGAGATGGCCACGCAGTCGCTCTCCGCCCCGCTGCACCCGGGCGCAGAGGCCTACTACAAGGAAAAGGGCCTGATCGAGTAATCGACCGGCACTGACACGATCCCGGGGGGCGGCGCGCCGCCCTCCGGACAACGGGGACCAAGAATGACAACAGGCCAGAATGGCCGACACGGGGGTGGACCATGTCCAAGGAAAATCGCGCGCTCAGTGAAGAAGAGCTACAGGAACTCGTTGCCGCCTCCGACAGTGGCGCACGCTCGGTTCCGGGCACATTGGGCACGGCGATTGCTGTTGTCGCCCTTGTCTGGTCGATCTTTCAGGTGCTGCTCGCCTCGCCATGGGCGCCCTACATCCTGCCCGGCGATCTGATCAACAATTCCCGCCAGATTCACCTCGCCTTCGCCATTTTCCTCTCCGCCATGGCCTACCCGCTCTGGAAGGGCGCATCGAAAACCTCGGTGCCCTGGTATGATTGGGTGCTGGCGCTCGGCGGCGCCGCGCTGGCGATGTATGGCTATATCTTTTACGACAAGATCGTCAGCAACGGGGGCCTCGCAGATGACACCGACGCCATCGCGGCGCTGCTCGGCCTGATCCTGCTCTTCATCGCCGCCTACCGCACGCTGGGCCCCGTCATGGTGGCCCTCGCGGTTGTGTTTTTGCTCTATGTCTTCTTCGGCTCGTCCGAGGTGGTGCCCGACCAGATCCGCTGGGCCGGTGCCTCGCTGCGCAAAGCCATGTCGCATATGTGGATCACCTCAGAGGGCGTGTTTGGCATCGCGCTCGGCGTGTCCACCAAGTTCGTCTTCCTCTTCGTGCTCTTCGGGGCGCTGCTGGATAAGGCGGGCGCGGGAAACTACTTCATCAAGATGGCCTTTGGCGCGCTTGGCCACCTGCGCGGCGGGCCTGCCAAAGCCGCCGTTGTGGGCTCGGCGGCCACCGGCCTCATCTCCGGCTCTTCCATCGCCAACGTGGTGACCACCGGCACCTTCACCATCCCGCTGATGAAGCGCGTCGGCTTCTCGGCCGAAAAGGCCGGCTCGGTCGAGGTGGCAAGCTCGGTGAACGGGCAGATCATGCCCCCGGTCATGGGCGCGGCGGCCTTTCTGATGGTCGAATACGTGGGCATCTCCTACGTCGAGGTCATCACCCACGCCTTCCTGCCTGCGATCATCAGCTACATCGCGCTGGTCTACATCGTTCACCTCGAAGCGGTGAAGAACAAGATGCCGACCATCGGCAACAAGGTGGTGAACCTCTTCAACACCATCCTCGGCATGTTTGCCTTCTTCGCCGGTTTCGCCATCCTCTGCTACGCCACCAAGTTTCCGGTGCAGGCGATCACCTCGATGTTCCCCGAAGGCTCGGGGCTGATCCTCGCGGCGCTGCTCGGCCTCGTCTACCTCGGCCTGATCTACCTCGCCTCCACCGTGCCGGACCTTGAGCCAGACGATCCCAACGCCGAAGTGGTGGAACTGCCGGACATCCCGAAAATCTACAAATCGGGCCTCTACTACCTGCTGCCGATCATCGTGCTCGTCTACTTCCTGATGATCGAGCGCAAATCCCCCGGCCTCTCGGCCTTCTGGGCCACCTTCCTGCTCTTCGGCATCCTGCTGACGCAAAAGGCGCTCAAGGCGATGTTCCGGGGCGAAAGCGCGGCGCTGAACCGGCTGAAGGACGGCCTCTTTGACCTTTACGAAGGCATGATCGACGGCGCCCGCAACATGATCGGCATCGGCCTTGCAACGGCCACCGCCGGTATCATCGTGGGCACCGTCTCGCTCACCGGCATCGGTCAGGTGATGGCCGATTTTGTTGAGTTCCTCTCCGGCGGCAACCTGATCCTGATGCTGATCTTCGTGGCGATCCTGTCGCTGATCCTCGGCATGGGCCTGCCAACCACGGCCAACTACATCGTGGTCAGCTCGCTGATGGTGGCCGTTGTGGTGGAGCTTGGCGCGCAGTCGGGCCTCGTGGTGCCGCTGATCGCGGTGCACCTCTTCGTCTTCTACTTCGGGATCATGGCAGATGTAACGCCACCCGTGGGGCTAGCGAGCTTTGCGGCGGCGGCTGTTTCGGGGGGCGATGCCATCCGCACCGGCTTTACCGCCTTCTTCTACAGCCTGCGCACGGTGGCCCTGCCCTTCGTCTTCATCTTCAACACCGACCTGCTGCTGATCGACGTGACATGGGTGCAGGGCATCATCGTCTTCATCGTCGCCACCATCGGCATCCTCGTGTTCACGGCGGCCACGATGAACTTCTTCCTCGTGCGCAACCGGATCTATGAAACCGTGGCCCTGCTGGTGATCGCCTTCGCCCTGTTCCGCCCCGGCTTCTTCATGGATCAGATCCAGCCACCCTTCGCCGATATCGAGCCTGCGGGCTTCGAGCAGGCGGTGGGCGAGGCAGACGTGGGCGATACCCTGCGCGTGGTGGTCTCCGGCCCCGATTTCGACACGCTGGAGATGAAGGATACCACGCTGGTGCTTCAGGTGCCCGAGGGCGATGACGCCGCCGCCCGTGTCGAGGCGATGGGCTTCCTGATGGTGCCCGAGGAGGGCCGGATGTATCTTGACGAACCCGCCTTTGGCTCGCCAATCGCCGAAGACCTCTCCAGCTTCGACTTCTACGGCGACGACCGGGTCGAGATCACCGCAGTGCGGGCACCGGTGCACGGCCTGCCCAAGGAGCTGATCTTTATCCCCGCGCTGCTGCTGTTGGGGCTGATCGCCTTCCTGCAACACCGCCGCAAAGAGCCCGAAATGGAAGGAGCCCCGGCATGACCGAAGTCGTTCTCTGCGCCGTCGACATCAACCGCCCCGAAGAAGAAGCCTCTGTTCTGCGCGAAGCCCAGAAACTGGCCGCCTTCTACGGTGCCACGCTTGATGTCATCACCGTTGTGCCAGATTTCGGCGCCTCGGTTGTCGGCTCCTACTTCGAGGCCCATCACGTCAAAACCGCCCGGGATGGCGCGGCCACCTTGCTCGACAAGATGGTGGAGGGCGTCATCGGGGATGAGGCCAACAAGCACGTCCGCCACGTTGTTGCGGTTGGCACGGTGTATGAGGAGGTGCTGAAGGCCGCACAGGTCACCGGCGCCGATCTGATCGTGATCGGGGCCCATGGGGAGGACTTCAAGGATTACCTCCTCGGCCCCAACGCCGCCCGCGTGGTGCGCCACTCCAAGTGCTCGGTGCTGGTCATCCGCTAGAGGCCGCCATAACGGACGAGCGCCCCTTGCAACAGGGGCGCTTGCACCTTTGCCAGCGCGGTGCCGCCCTCCAGCCCAGTCGTCCAAGGACGGGGCCGATTGGCTAGGCCTTCAACGTGACGAAGCAATCAAAGATCTCCGGCACATTGTCATCGCCCATCCCCGCCTCCACGGCGGCCATGAGGTTGTGCGATGTGCCCTCGGCAATCTCGGCGCGGGTGCCAAGGTCTTCGGCCATTTTCAGGAAGTAGCCGAGATCCTTGTTGGCGTTTTGATCGAAAAGCCAAGGTCGCTGACACCATCCACCGCGTAGTTCTTGCAGAACACCATGAACGGCGAGTTGGAGGGGCCGGTCGACATGATCTGATAGAGCTGCGCCCGGCCCACCCCCGTGGCTTAGCCCAAGACACGCCTGCCGGACCAGGCCCGAAAAACAGCAAAAGGCACCCCGATGACCCTGTGAAAGATCAACGCTCACCCTTACCTTCATTCCAACGCGCCCCTGCGCGACAAACCGGTGACCGGGCCCCTCTGGCGGAAGTGACGGCGCTTCCGTGATGTCGGCATCCAGATATTCCAGCCGCCTGCAAAGACGAGACCATGGCACAAGAGACCCTCCGCCCCGGCAAGGCTGCAACAGCACGCGGCCTGCTCTCCTACTTCAAATGGGCCTTCATCGTAACGGCCCTTGGCATCCTGCTTGGCGCATGGCTCGGCTGGGTCACGACGGGCACCCTCGCCGGCACCCTCGGCATCGTCTTCATCTGCTCGGTGCTCGCGGTCCTGGAAATTTCGCTGAGCTTCGACAACGCAATCGTAAACGCCAACAAGCTCAAGGACATGCGCCCGGAATGGCAGCGGCGCTTCCTGACGTGGGGCATCCTGATCGCGGTCTTCGGCATGCGGATCGTCTTTCCGCTGCTGATCGTGGTCGTGGCGGCCAAGATCGGCCCGTGGCAGGCCATCGTGCTCGCCGCCGCCCGGCCCGAGGACTACGCCACCATCATGCAGGACGCCCATCTGCCCATCGCGGCCTTCGGCGGCGCCTTCCTCATGATGGTCGGCCTCAGCTTCTTCTTCGACCGTGAGAAAGACATTCACTGGGTGCGCTGGCTGGAGCGGCGCATGGCCGATTACGCCACCATCCGCGGCATCGAGGTGGCCGTGGTTCTGCTCGTCACCATCGGCTTTTCACGGCTGCTCGACGGTGCGGACGTGCAGGTATTCTTCTCCGCCGCGATCTGGGGCCTGCTCACCTTCTTGCTGGTCGAAGTGGTGGGCGGCTTGCTCGACAGCAACCAGAAATCGGCGAATACCGCCGCAAAGGGCGGCATCGGCGCGTTTCTCTACCTTGAGGTTCTGGACGCCTCCTTCAGCTTCGACGGGGTGATCGGCGCCTTCGCCCTCACCCAGAACCTGCTGATCATCGCCATCGGCCTCGGCATCGGCGCGATGTATGTGCGCTCGATGACAATCATGCTGGTGGAGAAGGGCACGCTCAACGAATACCGCTTTCTCGAACATGGGGCCTTCTATGCGATCATCGCACTCTCGGTGGTGATGTTTGCCCAATCCGTCATCCACATCCCCGAAGTCATAACCGGCCTCGGCGGCGCGGCCCTGATCGGCATATCGCTCTGGTCGTCCATGCGCTGGAACCGGGCAAACCGCTGAGAGCAAAGGGTTTTGCCCGCCCAAGGCGCAAGCGCGATCGGCGCGAAGAATGTCAGAAGGTGAGTTGCGGGAAGGATGGCGCGCCCGTTGGAACGGAGCTCGAACTCAAATCAGGAATCGGCTGCGCCGCTCGAACTTGAGAGAATGGTGCGCCCGTTCGAACACAGTTCGAACTCACAACATGAATCGGCCGCGCCGTTCGAACTTGTGAGAATGGTGCGGTCGAGAAGACTCGAACTTCCACGGGTGTTACCCCACAGCGACCTCAACGCTGCGCGTCTACCAATTCCGCCACGACCGCAAATCTTGGCTTGGTGCAGGGCTTCTAGCGAAAGCCCGGGCCGATGAAAAGCGGTTTTTTCAACCTTTGTCTTTTGCAGCCGGGGGCTGGATTCTTTCGGCCCCAACGGCATATCTGACGCCATGGTCGAATGGATCACATCGCCGGGGCTCACCCCCTATGAAGAGGCCGTTTCCCGAATGGAGGAGCGGGCGGCGGCGATCCGTGCGGGCACGGCCTCCGAGGCGATCTGGCTGGTCGAGCACCCGCCGCTCTACACCGCCGGCACCTCCGCGCAAGAGGCCGATCTGCTCACCCCCAACCGCTTTCCTGTGCACGCCACCGGGCGCGGCGGGCAATACACCTATCACGGGCCGGGGCAGCGCGTGGCCTATGTCATGCTCGATCTGGCCGAGCGGGGCCGTGATGTGCGCGCCTTCGTCCACAAGCTGGAGGCCTGGATCATTGCCACGCTGGCCGAGTTTGGCCTTTCCGGCGAGCGCCGCGAGGGGCGCGTGGGCATCTGGATCCCTCGCCCCGACAAGCCCCCCCTGCCCGATGGCACGCCCCGCGAAGACAAGATCGCCGCCATCGGCATCCGCCTGCGCCGCTGGGTCAGCTTTCACGGCATTTCGATCAACCTCGAACCCGAGCTTGAGCACTTCTCCGGCATCACCCCCTGCGGCATCTCCGGCCACGGCGTCACCTCGCTTGTCGATCTCGGCCTGCCGGTCACGATGGACGATCTCGACCTCGCGCTGAAGCGCGCCTTCACCGCCACCTTCAGCGCGTGACCGGCTAGATCGCGTTGGGATAAACCGCTTTAAGCCCGGCAGGGTCCACATGGTTGTAAACCCGCGCATTCGCGGCCCCGTTGGCCATCGCACGATTGGCACCGACGACATTGGGGACACGGTTGGCATCATCCGCATCAACCGCATCATCCCAAGCGCGCGCCGTGATCGCGCAGGTCGTGTTGTTGATGTTGTGGAAGTTCACGTAGGACGACCCGGCTTGCGGCAGGCTCGCCCAATAGATCGGGCCGGTATAGTGGAGGTCGTTGGCGATATCGCGCAGCTCCGCGTAATCCGCGAGAAGCCCGGGCCCTGTAGACGCCGCGTAGAGCGCACGCAGAGCGCCCCCTCGGGCGTGGCCGTTGATAAACCCGACAAGGGCCGCCTTCTTGCCCGCGTTGAGGCTGCCGTTGAGGTGAAAGCCAAACAGGCCACCCGCCGTTACCGCCACGACGGCTCGACACCCCAGCACCGAGGGGAATCCGATTTCGGTGTCGTCAAATCCAATCTCGCGCTCACACAGATAAATCATTTCGGTATCTCCATTAGAAATTAAATAACTTCTCTCGCCCGGGAGGCGCGGCGCTTCAGACAATCCGGCCCGACACCGCCCAATGTGCCCCCCGGTTGCGCGGCCGGCGGCCCCCTGCGGCTCCGAGCAGCATCCGCAAAACCCATCGCGGCGGCAAGGCTGGCCATCTCATTTGGCGCGGTGCAATAGCACCACTCTCCCATAGCCTGCCTCCCTTGGCGCTTTTTCGCCTAAAACGTGTATCCACACAACCCGGCGGCAGGGGGCTTGTCATCTGCCCGTAACATCCCTGTCACAAAACCGATTCCGGCCCCGGTTACCTCCGGCCCGGAGCGAGAGCGCAGGCTTAACCGCGCCTCGAAGTCACACCACAGCCAGGGAGCCCCCACGCGATGACCGACCAGAAACACAACCTCTCCTTCGACGATTGGGATGAGGTCAACTTCCCCCGCCCCGAAGAAAACGACTTTGACCGCGTGGTCGAGCGCGCCGTATCCCGCCGCGGCTTCCTTTGCTCCGTGCTGGCCTTCGGCTCCGGCGCTGCTGTCATGGGCACCGGCCTGCTCAAAGGCACCACCGCGCTGGCCGAAGCCCACGCGATGAAAAACCGCTTCCCCTTCACCCCCATCGACATTGCCACCGACCACGAGGTGCATGTGCCGGAGGGCTATACCTCCAAGGTGCTGGTGAGCTGGGGCGACCCGCTCTTTTCCGACGCCGAGGGCTATGACGTGAACGCCGGTGGCGGTGCCGTTGAAGGCTCCGACCGGGTGTTTGGCGAAAACACCGACGGCATGGAGCTGTTCTCCTTCGAAGGCCACGAAATCATCGCGGTGAACTCCGAATACGTGAACCGTGACGAAAACCTCCCCGCCGAGCAGGAAGGCACCCCGGCCAACGCCGATGACGTGCTGAAGCTGCAAAACCTGCAAGGCGTGACGGTGATGGAAGTGGCCCCGGGCGACGATGGCTATTCGGTCGTGGTCGACAGCCCCTTCAACCGCCGCATCCACCACAACACGCCCATGACCATCGCCGGCCCCGCCGCCGGGCATGACCTGATGAAAACCGAGGCCGACCCGACCGGCACCGAAAGCCTCGGCACCATGAACAACTGCGGCTCGGGCCGCACGCCTTGGGGCACCTACCTGACCTGCGAAGAAAACTTCAACGGCTACTTCGGCTCCACCGATGCCGATGCGCCGCGCCCCGATGGCTACGACCGCTACGGCATCGGCGCCGATGGCTGGGGCTACGACTACCACAAGCACGACGCGCGCTTCGACTACTCGAAAAACCCCAACGAGCCGCATCGTGTGGGCTGGATCGTCGAGATCGACCCGACCGACCCGGAAAGCACCCCGGTCAAGCACACCGGCCTTGGCCGCTTCAAGCACGAGAACGCCGCCTGCGCCGTGGCCCCCGATGGCCGCGTGGTGGTGTATATGGGCGACGACGAGCGCGGCGAGTACATGTACAAGTTCGTCTCCAACGGCACCTGGGCGCCTGGTGCCTCCACCGAGGGCCTGCTGGATGACGGCACGCTCTACGCCGCCAAGTTCAACGACGATGGCACCGGCGAGTGGCTGGCGCTGACGCCCGAGAGCACCGGCATGGCCTCTCTGGCCGAAGTGCTGATCTTCGCCCGCATGGGTGCCTCCGCCGTGGGGGCCACCACGATGGACCGCCCCGAGTGGATCGCCGTGAACCCCCACGCCATTGAGGCCTACTGCTGCCTGACCAACAACAAGAACCGCGGCGTGAAAGCCAATGCCGGGGGCGACGAAACCCCGGTCAACGGCCCCAACCCGCGCGAAACCAACAACTTTGGTCAGATCGTCCGCTGGCGTCCCTCCGAGGACGACCACGCCGCCGATACCTTCGAGTGGGATCTCTACGTCATGGCGGGCAACCCCGAGGTCTACCCGAACAACGAGTATGGCGGGTCCGACAACGTGACGCCGGGCAACATGTTCAACTCGCCCGACGGCATGGCGTTTGACAGCAACGGCCTGCTCTGGATCCAGACCGATGGTGACTACAGCAACGAAGGCGAGTTCGAAGGCCACGGCAACAACCAGATGCTGGTTGGTGATCCGGTGACCGGCGAAATCGCCCGCTTCCTGACCGGCCCGAATGGCTCCGAAGTCACCGGCGTCTGCTGGTCGGCGGACCGCCGCACCATGTTTGTCGGCATCCAGCACCCCGGCGGCAGCTGGCCCACCGGCGAGGGCCTGCCGCGCTCCTCGGTGATCCAGGTCACCCGCGACGACGGCGCGCTGATCGGCTGAGGCTGGCACATACTCCGGGCGGGACATGTCCCGCCCCCTCCCCGGGGGGCCGCGCAACTGTGCGGCCCCTTCTCTTTTGCCCTACCCCTGTCGCCCGATGATTGAGGGCTCCCGCCGCGCCGGGCAGGCCTCGCGCGGACAAATCCGGCAGGAGGTGCCCAGCTCCAGCACCTGCTGCGCCTCCCGCGCGCCGCCAAAGCCCTCATCCAGCAGCAGCATATGCGCCTCAAACACCTGCGGCGCGCCGAAGGCGGTCTCCCCCACCGGGCGGCAGATTGCAAAGGCGGTAAACCTGCGTGGGCTGCGCCCGGCCATCTCCACCACCGCCCGCACCGGCAGCGTGGGGCGGGTGAGCGCGGCATAGAGCGGCCAGAGCGCACAGGCTGCGCCGAAGCGCGGCATCGGAAAGCCCGACACCGGCTTGCGAAAGGTGAGCGTGCCCGAGCCATCGCAGCCCACCAGCCCGATCTCGCCGGGCAGCCCGTCGCGCGGCAGGCTGGCGAGCCGCCGCAGCACGGCCTCCACCGGCTGCTGAAAACGGGCGGCCAGCGGCCCCGGATCATAGCCAAGCTCATGCGCCGCCTCGGCGAAGGTGCCCAGCGGCATCGCCTCGGCATCGGCGCGGTAGCGCTCCAGCTGCGCCGTCGCCATCGCCTGCGAGGCCTCCCCCCTCAGCTGCCCGGCGGCATGCGCCTCCTGCACCAGCCGTTCGGTGCGCCCCGCGCCGCCCACTTCCAGCGCCTCGATGTGAAAGCCCTGCCCCGCCAGCCAGCCTTCCACCTCCTCCTGCGGCGTGCCCGCGCCCGCATCAGCGCTGCCGCCGTCATCAAGGTAGCGCACCAGCCCCTCGGCGCTTTCCGCGAGCCTGGCACTGTCGTCATTGATGTTGCGGTGAAAGCGGTTCAGCCAGTCGCGGTCGAGGTCCGGCGTGTCGGCGAGGATCGCGGCCGTCGAGCGGATCGCGGTGACCGACGAGAGCATCTCGTGCAGGCTGGCGCTGAGATGCGGGTCATGGCTGAGCCGGTCCGAGAGCGCCTCCACGCTGCGCTCGGCCTCCCGCACCCGGGCGCGGGTTTCTGCCAGCAGCGCGGCCCAACCGGGAAAGCGGCCCGCAAACTCCTCCACCCGGTCCAGCTCTTCCGCTGTCATCGCAGGCTGCGCCGCCAGCCCCTCGCGCGGGCCTTCCACGGCTGCTTCGCGCAGCGCATCCACCAGCGCCGTTTCAGCGCCCTCTGATAGCGCTACCGGCTCGGTGTCGAGCGCCCGGGCGAGGCTGACAAGCAGTTTGCCGCCGATTCTGCGCCGGTTGTGCTCGATCAGGTTGAGGTATGAGGGCGAAATTCCGACCCGTTCGGCCAGCTCGCTCTGCTTGAGCCCAAGATCGGCCCGCCTTGCGCGGATCCGGCTGCCGGTGAGCACGCTCTTGGCCAAGGTATTTCTCCCGTGTTTTCAACGCGATTCTGCATCTGCGTGACAAGAACTTTACAACTTGGCTACACTGCCTGACAAAATCTTTACAGAAAAATCGTTTACGGCAAGGCGCTTGTTGCCACCTTTGCCCGAAACCCCTGATAATGAGGCAGCCCTTAAATGGGCCGTGGCGCATATCGGGGGAGGAGCCCCTTTGCCCCACATAAACTCAACGGGAGGACTTCCATGTCGACATCCAAGTTCACACGCCGTGGCGTGCTGAAAACCGGCGCCGTTGCCGGTGCGGGCCTCGCCCTGCCCACCATGTTTACCAGCCGGGCCAACGCCTACGTCAACGAGCCCACCGGCGACACCGTCACCCTCGGCTTCAACGTGCCCCAGTCCGGCCCCTACGCCGATGAGGGCGCCGACGAGCTGCGCGCCTTCGAACTGGCCGTCGAACACCTGAACGGTGAAGGCGACGGCGGCATGCTCAACACCTTCTCGTCCAAGGCGCTGAAGGGCAACGGCATCCTCGGCAAGAAGGTGGCCTACGTCACCGGCGACACCCAGACCAAGTCTGACGCCGCCCGCGCCTCCGCCAAGTCCATGATCGAGAAGGACGGCGCGGTGATGATCTCCGGCGGTTCGTCCTCGGGCGTGGCCGTGGCCGTGCAGGGCCTCTGCCAGGAAGCTGGCGTCATCTTCATGGCCGGTCTGACCCACTCCAACGACACCACCGGCAAGGACAAGAAGGCCAACGGCTTCCGCCACTTCTTCGATGCCTACATGTCCGGCGCCGCGCTGGCTCCGGTGCTGAAGAACGAGTACGGCTCCGACCGCCGCGCCTATCACCTGACCGCCGACTACACCTGGGGCTGGACCCAGCAGGAGTCGATCCAGGCCTCCACCGAGGCCCTCGGCTGGGAAACCGTCGAAAACGTGCTGACCCCGCTGGCGGCCACCGACTTCTCCTCCTACATCGCCCCGGTGCTGAACTCCGGCGCCGATGTGCTGGTGCTCAATCACTACGGCGGCAACATGGTGAACTCGCTCACCAACGCCGTGCAGTTCGGCCTGCGTGACAAGATGGTCAACGGCAAGCAGTTCGAGATCGTCGTGCCGCTCTACTCCGAGCTGATGGCCAAGGGTGCGGGCGAAAACATCAAGGGCATCCTCGGCTCGTGCAACTGGCAGTGGTCGCTGCAGGATGAGGGCACCAAGGCCTTCGTGAAGTCCTTCGGCACCAAATACGGCTTCCCGCCGAGCCAGGCTGCGCACACCTGCTACGTGCAGACCCTGCTCTATGCAGACGCCGTCGAACGCGCCGGCACCTTCGAGCCCTGCGCCGTTGTGGCCGCGCTCGAGGGCGACGGTTCTTCGCTCGACGGGATCGACAGCGAGAGCAACTCGGGCCTCGTCTTCGACGGTCTGGGCAACGGCAAAACGCTGTATCGCTCCGCCGACCACCAGTGCTTCAAGGACGTGCTCGTCACCAAAGGCAAAGAGAACCCGACCTCCGAGTTCGACCTGCTGGAAGTTGTCGAAGTCACGCCCGTCGATCAGGTCTACTACGAGCCCGATCACCCGATGTTCGCCGGTGGCGATCTCGGCCAGTGCAACAACGGCGCCTGATCGCGCCACGCACCACCGGGGGGCGGCCACGCGCCGCCTCCCACCTCCCCCGCTCCACGGGGCCCGGGGCACAGCCCGGCAAGACCTAGAAACTTAGAGACCTCCCAAACAGGGACCAGTCGAGGCCAAACGCGCGGGGCAACGCCACCGCGCGAACGGTCGCATTAAAACACAAGCCGCTCTCAAGGTGGGGACGATGGACGCAATCCTACTTCAAATCCTGAACGGGCTCGACAAGGGCAGCGCCTATGCGCTGATCGCCCTCGGTCTGACGCTCATCTTCGGCACGCTCGGCGTGGTCAACTTCGCGCATGGTGCCCTCTTCATGATCGGGGCCTTCTGCGCCGTCACGTTGCAGCGCCTGCTCTCGCTCAGCCATGAGGTCGAGGTGCCGGGCGAAGTCGACTTTCTGGGCAACCAGAGAATGGCCGACATTCCTTACGTCAATGACTGGTTCGGCGAAGCCACCGGCGGCGCGATCATAGACTGGTCGGTGCCGCTGGCGATCCTGCTGACGATCCCGGTCATGCTCTTCGTGGGCTACGTGATGGAGCGCGGGCTGATCAAGCACTTCTACAAGCGCCCCCACGCCGACCAGATCCTTGTGACCTTCGGCCTCGCCATCGTGCTTCAGGAGATCGTCAAGTATTACTACGGCGCCAACCCGATCCAGACCCCCGCGCCAGATGCCCTATCCGGCGTCGCTCAGGTGCTGCCCGGCGTGGTCTACCCGGTCTGGCGGATCGTCTACTTCTGCTTTGCTGCGCTGATCATCACCGGCGTCTTCGCCTTTCTCCAGTTCACCACCTTCGGCATGGTGGTCCGCGCCGGCATGGCCGACCGCGAAACCGTGGGGCTGCTGGGCATCGACATCGACAAGCGCTTTACCTTCATGTTCGGCCTCGCCGCCTCCGTGGCGGGCCTCGCGGGGGTGATGTACGGGCCGATCAACGCGCCCAATTATCATATGGGTATGGATTTCCTTGTGCTCAGCTTCGTCGTGGTCGTTGTCGGAGGAATGGGCAGCCTGCCCGGCGCCGTTCTCGCCGGCTTCCTGCTCGGCATCCTCGAAAGCTTCGCCTCCACCACCTGGGCCACCACCACCCTGCCCGGGATCAACCAGATCATCATCTACCTCGTTGCCATCATCGTCCTGCTGACGCGTCCGCGCGGTCTAATGGGGCGCAAAGGCGTGATGGAGGACTAAGAACATGCTCGGATTGAACAAGAAAGATACCAACCTGCTGCTGGTGGTCCTCGCACTCACCATGCTGGCCCCCTTCATCCTCAACCCCTTCCCGACGGGCAGCGCGATGGCGCAGTTCAACGCGGGCTACCCCGACCTGATGCAGCGTTTCGTGATCTTCGGGATCTTCGCCATCGGCTTCAACATCCTCTTCGGCCTCACCGGCTACCTCTCCTTCGGCCACGCGGCCTTCCTCGGGGTGGGCAGCTACTCGGCGGTCTGGATGTTCAAGCTGCTGTCGATGAACATCATCCCGGCGATCATCCTGTCGGTCATCATTGCGGGCCTCTTCGCCCTCGTGATCGGCTTCGTCTCGCTGCGGCGCTCGGGGATCTACTTCTCGATCCTCACGCTGGCCTTCGCGCAGATGTCTTTCGCGCTGGCCTACTCGGTGCTCACGCCCATCACCAACGGTGAAACCGGCCTGCAGCTCACCCTGAGCGATCCGCGCATCCTTGGTTCCTCCGCGGCCGCTGACGGCTCAATCCCGGTGACCAACCTCTTCGGGCTGGAAATGCGCGCCGCCTACGATCTGGCCGTCGGCCCGTGGACCTTCACCTTCTCGGCGGGCTACTACTTCTGCGCCGTGATGCTGCTGCTGGCCTTCTACCTCGCCATCCGCATCTTCCGCTCACCCTTCGGCATGATGCTGCGGGCGATCAAGTCCAACCAGACCCGGATGAACTACACCGGCCTCAACCCCAAGCCCTACACGCTGGCGGCCTTCGTGATCTCCGGCATGTATGCCGGCCTCGCCGGTGGCCTGATGGCAGCGATGGACCCACTGGCCGGGGCCGAGCGGATGCAGTGGACCGCCTCGGGCGAGGTGGTGCTGATGACCATCCTCGGCGGCGCTGGCACGCTGATCGGGCCGGTGCTGGGCGCCGGCATGATCAAGTATTTCGAGAACATCCTCTCGAAGATCAACGAAAGCGTCCTGCACACATGGTTCGGCTTCATGCCGGACGGGATGGAAGATTTCTTCGTCTCCATCGTCTACCCCTTCGTCGGCAAGGGCTGGCACCTCACGCTGGGCATCCTCTTCATGCTCGTCGTGATCTTCCTGCCCGGCGGCCTCGTCGAGGGCGGGCAGCGGATTGGCCGGATGTTCCGGCGCCGCGGGGCCAAGGCCTCGGGTGCCGAGGCCGAAGCCGCAAAACAGCAACCCGGCGAATAAGGAGAGAGACCCATGGGAATTCTCGAAGTCAAAGGCGTCAACAAGCGCTTCGGCGGTCTCCAGGCGCTGGGCGATGTGAACCTGAGCGTGGAAGAAAACACCGTCCACGCCATCATCGGCCCCAACGGCGCGGGCAAATCGACCCTGCTCAACTGCCTCGTCGGCAAGCTGATCCCCGATAGCGGCTCGGTCAGCTTCGACGGCAAGTCGGTGCTGGGCCGCTCCCCGCATGAAATCAACCAGATGGGCATTTCCCGGGTGTTTCAGACCCCCGAGATCTTTGGCGATCTGACGGTGTTCGAAAACACCATGATCCCCTGCTTCGCCAAGCGTGACGGCACCTTCAGGCTCAATGCCATCGGATCGGTGCTGAGCCAGCGCGACATGCGCGACATGGCCATGACAATGCTTGAAGACGTGAACATGGCCGACAAGGCCGATGTCCATGCCGCCTCGCTCTCGCGGGGCGACAAGCGGCGGCTCGAAATGGCGATGTGTCTGGCGCAGGAGCCCAAGATGCTGCTGCTCGACGAGCCAACAGCGGGCATGGCGCGGGCCGACACCAACAACACCATCGACCTGCTGCGCGAGATCAAGGAAAAGCGCGACATCACCATCGCCATCATCGAGCATGACATGCACGTGGTCTTCTCGCTGGCCGAGCGCATCACCGTGCTGGCGCAGGGCACCCCGCTGGTCGAGGACACGCCCGAAAACATCAAGGGCCACCCCAAGGTGCAGGAAGCCTATCTCGGAGGCCACGGCTGAGGCCGGAGGAGAAAGACATGAACGTCAAACCCGACTTTTCCAAAAACGCCAACCACGCCGCCACCGCCCCGGCCTTCTTTTCGGTCTGGGATCTGGAGGCCTATTATGGCGAGAGCTACATCGTGCAGGGCATCTCCTTCAACGTCCACGAAGGCGAGATCCTTGCGCTGCTGGGTCGCAACGGCGCGGGCAAAACCTCCACGCTGCGCGCCATCGCCCGGTTGGATGATCCGCAGGTGACCCACGGCGAAATCTGGCTCGACCATGAGCCGCTTCACCTGAAGCGCGCCCATGAGGCCAGCCAACTCGGCATGGGCCTCGTGCCCGAAGATCGCCGCATCATCCCCGGCCTGACCGTGGAAGAGAACATCAAGCTGGCACAGATCGCCCCGCCCATCGGCTGGTCGCTCTCGCGTCTCTACGAGTTGTTCCCGCGCCTCGGCGAGCGCAAAAACCAAGAGGGCGTGACCCTTTCGGGCGGCGAACAGCAAATGCTCGCCATCGCCCGCGCCCTCTCGCGTGACATCAAGGTGCTCCTGCTCGACGAACCCTACGAGGGCCTCGCCCCGGTGATCGTCGACGAGATCGAAAAGACCCTGCGCATCATCAAGGAGCAGGGCATCACCACGATCATCGTCGAGCAAAACGCGGTGCGCGCGCTTGAACTGGCCGATAGGGCGGTGATCCTCGACACCGGCAAAATCGTATTTGACGGCACCGCCGCAGAAGTGCTTGAGAACGAGAGCCTGCGCGCCGAGTATCTCGCCATCTGAGTGCGACCTTTCGGGGGCTGGCCCTTCTCCGGGGCCGCCCCTACCACTTTGCACAGAGGAAGACCGGACCGCGCGGCGCAGCAGATGCCCCGGTCCAGAGGAGGACATGATGACCGAAGCCAAAACCTATCCGCCCAGCGCCGAGTTTGCGGCCAATGCCAATGTCGATGCCGCCAAGTACGAAGAGATGTACGCCGCATCGGTGAATGACCCGGAGGGCTTCTGGCGCGATCAGGCCAAGCGCCTCGACTGGTTCACCTTCCCCGAAACCATCAAGAACACCTCCTTCAAGTCCGATGACGTGTCGATCAAGTGGTATGAGGACGGCGTGCTCAACGTCGCCGCCAACTGCATCGACCGCCACCTTGAAAAGCGCGCCGACCAGACGGCGATCATCTTCGAGCCCGACGACCCCGAGACGCCCGCGCAGCACATCACCTACCGCGAGCTGCACGAAAAGGTCTGCCGCATGGCCAACGTGCTGCTCTCGCAAGGCGTCATGCGCGGCGACCGGGTTGTGATCTACCTGCCGATGATCCCCGAGGCCGCCTATGCCATGCTGGCCTGTGCCCGCATCGGCGCGATCCACTCCATCGTCTTCGCCGGCTTCTCGCCCGACGCGCTGGCCAACCGGATCAACGACAGCGGCGCCAAATGCGTTATCACCGCCGACACCGCCCCCCGCGGTGGCCGGGTGACCGCGCTGAAGAGCAACACCGATGCGGCCCTGCTGCACTGCTCCGACAAGGTGCGCTGCCTTGTCGTCAAGCACACCGGCGACCAGACCACATGGATCGAAGATCGCGACGTGGACGTGAAGGCGCTGATGGAAACCGCCGCGCCCGAGTGCCCGCCCCGCCCGATGAACGCCGAAGATCCGCTCTTCATCCTCTACACCTCGGGGAGCACCGGCAAACCCAAGGGCGTGGTCCACACCACCGGCGGCTACCTCACCTACGCTGCCCTGACCCACGAGGTCAGCTTCGACTACCACGAGGGCGATGTGTATTGGTGCACCGCCGATGTCGGCTGGGTCACCGGCCACACCTATATCGTCTACGGCCCGCTGGCCAACGGTGCGACCACGCTGATGTTTGAAGGCGTGCCGACCTACCCCAACGCCTCCCGCTTCTGGCAGGTGGTCGAAAAGCACAAGGTTGCCCAGTTCTACACCGCCCCCACCGCCCTACGCGCGCTGATGGGCCAGGGCGACGACTACGTGAAGGGCGCCGACCTCTCCTCGCTCAAGGTGCTCGGCACCGTCGGCGAGCCGATCAACCCCGAGGCCTGGAACTGGTATCACAACGTGGTCGGCGGCGGCAAAACCCCGATCGTCGACACATGGTGGCAAACCGAAACCGGCGGCCACATGATGACCCCCCTGCCCGGCGCCCACGCCACAAAGCCGGGTGCGGCGATGAAACCCTTCTTCGGGGTGCAACCCGTCGTGCTGGAGCCGACCACCGGCGAAGAGATCCACGAAAGCCCCACCGAAGGCGTGCTGGCGATCAAGGATAGCTGGCCCGGCCAAATGCGCACCGTCTGGGGCGACCATGACCGCTTCGAGAAAACCTATTTCTCCGACTACAAGGGCTACTACTTCTCCGGCGACGGCTGCCGCCGCGACGAGGATGGCGACTACTGGATCACCGGCCGCGTCGATGACGTCATCAACGTCTCCGGTCACCGGATGGGCACCGCCGAGGTCGAAAGCGCATTGGTGGCCCACGCCAAGGTCGCCGAGGCCGCCGTGGTCGGCTACCCGCATGAGATCAAGGGTCAGGGCATCTACTGCTACGTCACCCTGATGAACGGCGAAGAGCCATCGGACGACCTGAAAAAGGAGCTGCGCACCTGGGTCCGCACCGAGATCGGCCCCATCGCCTCTCCCGATGTGATCCAATGGGCCCCCGGCCTGCCCAAAACCCGCTCCGGCAAGATCATGCGCCGCATCCTGCGCAAGATCGCCGAGAACGACTTTGGCACCCTCGGAGACACCTCCACACTGGCCGATCCTTCGGTGGTCGACGACCTCATCGAGAACCGCGCCAAGTAGGCTGGGCAATCTGCCCACCACCAAACACCAAAGGCCGGGCCCTGCGCCCGGCCTTCCCACCTCCGTAGGGTGGGCATTCTGCACACTATTCAGCAGTGGCTACCCAAATAGGGTGCGCTTTCACTACGTACCGCTCAAAGAACGCAGAAGGCCGGGCATGAAACCTGGCCTTCCTTTGGCTTTGCCCCGACAGTACGATGCCTACATCGAAAAAACCGGAGCTTGGCTCAATGCCCAGAATTACAATGCAATGGGTCACAGATTGTGTGTCTGCAATTCGAGATCTGAAAACGATGCCGGAAAGTAGCAGCACGCTCGACGTTGTAATGGCTGTGATTAATGCCCGGCTGAAACTTGATGACTTGTACCAAGGTAGCGTCTATGCGAGTTACCTAAAGGTCTCCGTTGGTGAAGCAAACAAGTTCAAGGCCAAACTCGACGATATCAACGAAAAGTACGTCAGAGACCTCAATCAAGAAATGGAGCGGGCGGACGTCATGTCCCTCCGAGGAAGTGCATCGACACTCCTTAGTATCCTTAGTTCGGAGCTTGGCGTCGCGCCCGTATTCTTACTTGAACGCAAGGAAGGATATGACACGGACACTCTATGTTCTGCTGGCCATCAACTTTTCCCCACGTCGATCATCGTGAAAGTCCCGGACGTTTGGGACGATATGCAAGAGGCTGGGAAGGCTTTAGCGTTCGACCTTCCAACTGCTTGCGGGTTCCATGTGTTCCGTGTCTTGGAGTCAACGCTCAGGGCATATTGGGACTGCGTTTCTGACAAAAAGAAGCGACCCAAGCCAGCAACAATCGGAAACTTCGCACGCGCCTTAAAAGAGGAAAATCTCGGCGAAGAGAAAATTTGGGAAACCCTTTCCCAAATTTCTCGTCTCCACAGAAACCCAATAATGCATCCTGAGGTCTTGCTCACCAATGAGGAAGCAATAGAAACGCTGGGTATAGCCCGGAGTGCGATCGGAGCAATGGCACGAGTGTTACCTGAAAGGCCTGACTTGCTAGCCCACTTTTCGTCAGACACCCCGTCCGTCTAGCATTGGGCCGAGAAACGCGCTCTCGTATGCCCGCCCTACCCCGGCAACACGCCTTCCAGCACGTAGCGCAACATCTGCGCCACCTGCTCCGAGGTTTCCGCCACCGCCAGTGCTGCCGCATCCACCTCTTTCAAGGCATGCTGATGCTCCGCGCCATGCATCACGATAAGCGACTTGCCCAGCGCGGCGGCCATGCCTGCGTCAAAGGCCGCGTTCCACTGCTTGTATTTCTCGCCAAAGCGCACCACCACCACATCGGCCTGCTCAATGCCGCGCCGCGTGCGGATGGCGTTCAGCTTGGCGCCCTTGTGGTCATGCCAAAACTTACTGTCCTCCGCCCCGAGGATCGCCACGCCGCAATCGTCACTCGCCGCGTGGTCGGTGACCGGGGCGCTGAAGGCCACATCAAGCCCCTTGCAGCCCTCGATGATCTCTTCACGCCACCCGGTGTGGATTTCGCCCGAAAGGTAAACCTGCAACGTCATCTCTTTCTCCTTATCCAGCAACCGTCACCATGCCCCAGAACAGCAGCGCCGAAAGCACGGCGGCGGCCGGGACGGTGATGATCCACGCGGCTATGATCGTCATGAAATGCGAGCGCCGCACCAGCTTGCGGCGGCGGCGCTCTTCTGCGCCATGCAGCGGGCGGTCGGGCAGCGAGCCGCGCGCCCGCCTCAGCCGCCGCTCATAATCCCACTCGCGGAAGAACCCCACGCCAAAGACCCCGCCCACCGCGATATGGGTCGACGACACCGGCAGCCCCAGCCAGCTGGCCACGATCACCGTGATGGCCGCCGAGAGCGCCACGCAATAGGCCCGCATCGGGTTCAGCTTGGTGATCTGGCTGCCCACCATCCGGATCAGCTTGGGGCCAAAGAGGAAGAGGCCAAAGCTGATGCCCAGCGCGCCGATCACCATCACCCAATAGGGAATGGCCACCGCATGGGTGAAATCCCCGGTGCCCAGCGCCTGCACAATCGCCGCCAGCGGGCCAACCGCATTGGCCACGTCATTGGCCCCGTGGGCAAAGCTGAGCAGCGCCGCAGAGACGATGAGCGGAATGCCAAAGAGCACCTTCAGCGAGCGGTTGCGGTTTTCCAGCCCTTCGGATTGGCGGCGGATCACCGGGATCATCACCAGCCAGATCAGCACCGCCACGGCAACGCCCGCGCCCAGTGCGGTCAGCATGTCGATCTTCACCAGCTTCTTGATGCCCTTCAGCGCGATATAGCTGGCAAAGGCCCCGCCCATGATGCCCACCAGCACCGGCACCCAGCGCCGCGCGGCGGCGATCTTGTCATCGACGTAAATGATGTTGGATTTGATGAACCACAGGAAGCCCGCAGCGATGATGCCGCCCAGCACCGGCGAAATCACCCAGCTCGCCGCAATCGCGCCCATGGTGCCCCAGCTCACGGCGGCAAAGCCCGCGGCGGCAATGCCCGCGCCCATCACCCCGCCCACAACGCTGTGGGTGGTCGAAACCGGCGCGCCGACCCATGTGGCAAGGTTCACCCAAAGCGCGGAAGAGAGCAGCGCCGCCATCATCGCCCAAACGAAGGTGTTGGCAGAGCCCATGCTATCGGGCGCGATGATCCCCTTGGCAATGGTGCTCACCACATCGCCGCCCGCAATCAGCGCACCCGCGCTCTCGAACACGGCGGCAATGGCAATCGCCCCGCCCATGGTCAGCGCATTCGCCCCCACCGCCGGGCCCATGTTGTTGGCCACGTCATTGGCACCGATGTTCAGCGCCATATAGGCCCCGAAGACGGCGGCGATGATCACGATGAAACTGCTGGTGGTTTGTCCGAAAATGAGCGCGGCCACGAGGCCCGCAAGCACCACGAAGACAAAGGCGATGCCATAGCCCACCATCGGCCGCGCCACGTATCCCGTGGCAAGCTCGAGGTTGGAGATGCGGCCTAGGTCACGGTCCAGCGTTTCCAGATGGCTGGCGTCATAGTCGGATTCTGACACAGTCGGCCTCTCTCCCCCAATTGCATTGGAGGGTGTTCTTCCCGCAGGCGCTCATGGTGTCAACCGGCCAGGCGGGTCAAAGCGCGCGCAAAATGTCCTGCAATTCCGGTTCCCGCACCATATTGGCCGCCTCATCGGGGCTCACCCACATGCGCTTGCGCTCGCTGGCCTCGGGGAAATCCGCGGCCAGTTCTTCCACCGCAACGGGGTAAACCAGCGTTTCCACCGGCACGCCCCAGCCGTCATCATGGGTCTTTTCGTAGGTGTAGCTGCCAATCGCCTTCTTGGACACCTTCCGGCTGCGCACCCCGGCCTCTTCCCAGGCTTCCTGAAGCGCCGCCCCGGCAGAGTCCTTGCCGCGCATCGGCCAGCCCTTGGGAATGATCCAGCGGCCCGTGCCCCGGCTGGTGACGAGCAAAACTTCTTTCTCGCCCTCGGTCCGACGATAGCACAGCGCTGCAACCTGCAAACGCGGCGGGCGCTGCAGCATAGGGCGCAAAAATTCGTCCCAAGCGAGACGGACGTGTCTGATCATCGTGAACCTGCCGATAGTCTTCTTTTTCCTTAAGATACTTAAATAGGGCATTCGTTAACAAATTGCAAAGTTTTGCCGGGTTCCCACCGCTCCGCTGGCTTGACAGGGGGTCGAGGCGGCCCTCTTTTGTGTCACATGTTAACCACCGACGCCCACCAAACATGAGCCCGCAGCGCAATCGCGCATGGTTCTTGGTGTTGCCCGCCGTCGCGGTCATGGGCTTTGTTGCGGTGCTGCCGCTGCTGACGGTGCTCAACTATTCCCTTCACGACATCTTCACCCTCGAAAGCCGCTACTGGATCGGGCTGGAATGGTATGAAGAGATCATCACCTCGCAGCGCTTCTGGGCCAGCCTTGCCCGCTCGGCGCTTTTTTCTGCCATCGTACTCTCGATCCAGATACCGCTGGGCATCGCCGTGGCCCTACTGCTGCGCTCCACCCGGCACCCCACGCTCTACCTCATGGCCCTCGCCCTGCCGCTGGTGGTGCCGTGGAACATGATCCCCGGCATGTGGCTTTCGCTCGTCTCCCCCGGCGGCCTCCTCTCCGGCCCGCTGGCCGCCATCGGCTTCGATTACAAGTTCACCGCGCTCCACACATGGGCGCTGATCGTGACGATGGACACATGGCACTGGCTCGGCCTCGTGGTCATCCTCTCCTACGCCGGGCTCTCCGCCATCCCCCGCCCCTATTACCAAGCCGCCGAGATAGACGGTGCCTCCCGCGCCGCCATCTTCCGCCATATCGAACTGCCCAAGATCGCCGGGGCGCTCACCATCGTGCTGCTGCTGCGCTTCGTCGACAGCTTCATGATCTATACCGAGGCTTTCCGCATCAACGCAGGCGGCCCGCAAGGGGCCACCACCTTCCTCTCGCTCGACCTCGGCGAAGAGATTAACGGCTTCTCCTACGGCTCCGCGGCAGCCCGGGCGATGACCTACTTCCTGATCGTCATCACCGTGGTCTGGGCCTTCGTGCAGGTCACCCGCCGCCGCGAGGCCAGCCCATGAGCCACGCCACCCGGATGCTCGCGCTTGCCGCGCTGCTGCTCTTCATCGCCCTGCCGCTGGTGCAAACCGTGATGCTCTCTTTCACCGCCACCCTGCCGCGTGACGGGGTGGAGCCCGGCCAGTTCACCCTGCGGAACTACATCCACATCTTCCAGTCGCCCGCGCTCGTGGCCTCCATCGGCAACAGCTTCCTCTACGTCTCGCTCAACGTCGCGCTCTGCCTCGCCGCCGGTCTGCCCGCGGCTTACGCCTTCTCGCGCTACCGTTTCACCGGCGACAGGCACCTGCTGTTTGCAATGCTTGCCTTCCGCGTCACCCCGCCCGTGGTGCTCTCGCTTCCGATCTTCATCCTGTTTTCAAAGGTCGGCCTGGTGAACTCGCCTGTCGGCATCGCGCTGGTGCACTGCGTCTTCAACCTGCCCGTGGCGATCTGGATATTGGAAAGCTTCATCTCCGCCGTGCCGCGCGAGTTTGACGAAACCGCCTTTCTCGACGGCCAGTCGCTGCGCGGCTTCTTTTTCACCAAGCTGATCCCGGCTATCGCCCCCGGCATCGGGGTGGCGGCCTTCTTCTGCTTCATCTTCTCATGGGTCGAAGTGGTGTTTGCCCGCATCCTCACCGGCACAGGCGGCAAACCGATCACCATGGCGATCAACGCGCTCTTCTCGTTCCGCACCGATACCGGCCTCGTCATGGCGATGACGGTGTTTTCGTTGCTGCCCGGCGTGCTGATGATCGTCTTCGTGCGCCGCCACATTGCGCGGGGCTTCGTGATCCGCACCTGAGCGAGGCATTAACCATCCCGTCACTTTTGCTGGCGGCGTTAACGTCTTGCCCACCCCTATGAATATATCGTGTCAGATATGGGGTCCGTTAACGCAGGAGCTTGAAAACAATGACTATGGTGAGGCTCGATACACAGGGTCAATCGTCGCAGTCCCTCGCCCTCCCGGCGCAGGTGCTGGCAGCACGGCACCGGCAAAATACGGTGTCTGCACAATCAACCGATATCCGGCCACCCGAACAGGCCGAAGCCGCCGCCAAGCCGGGGCTCGACACCGCGCGCGACGAGGCCCTTGGCCCGGATGGAGAGCGCCGCCCTCCCCCGCCGCTGAAGGAGTATGCCCGCATCCCCACCGCTATGACGGCAGAGATCCTCCGGCTGCAGGAGGAGGCGCTGGAAAAGGCGCAAGAGGCCACCGAGGCTGAAGGCCAGGCCGAAACCGCGCGTGCCGCCGCTGCTCAGGCCGAAAAGGCCGAAGAGGCCGCCCGCGCCGCCGAAGCCTCCGCCGCGCAGGTTGAAAGCGCAAGTGCCTCGGGCGCAGCCGCGTCACCATCGGCGCAAACGCCTGCCACCAGCTTTGCGGCGGATATCACCGCGCTGAACGACACCGGCAGCGCCGCCAGCCAGCTGGACCATCAGGCCTGACGCCCCCGCGCCCGGCCTGCCCCCACCCAGCCGCCAACGCCCGCCCCCACAGGGGCGGCGCGGGCCGCTGTTACGCTACATTCACTTTGCCCGGCCCCGGCCTCCTGCTAGGCTCGTCCTGCATTTGAGCACCTAAAACCTGATTCAATCGCAAGGAACGCCTATGTCCGCCCCTGACTGGCTGCAAAAAATCCAATGGAGCGCCCCCTACCGGCTCTCCGAACTTATCGCAGACCCCAAGAAGATCCCGACCTTCGAAGGCTTCTACGCCTTCAACCTCGATCCCGGCCCGCTGCAAATCGGCCGCGTGCTCTACATCGGCGAAACCGAGCGCACTGGCGGGTTGCGCGCACGCCTGCGCAGCTACCTTCCGGCTGACCCGACCAAAAGCAAAGAAGACCACTCCGGCGCACTCTGGATCCATTGGCACCGCATCAAAGACAGCCTCGGGCCGGATGCGCTCACAGAGCCTTGGGGCAAAATCTCGCACCGCGCCAAACCCACCAATGACAGCCGCATTTACCTGCGATGGTCCGGCTGGGAGAGCGACAAGAAGCAGCGGCAAGCAGTCGAAACCGGGCTGATGCAGTATTACCAAGCTTGGTACAACAAGCGGCAGATGAAGAAGGACATCGACCTCGAAACCATCTGATCAAGCAAAAGGCCCGCCCGGTCTCCCCGGCGGGCCAAGTCTTGTAGGGTGGGCAATCTGCCCACCACTCGCGCCAGCTTACTGAAGCGCCTCGTCGGTGATCTCCAGCGTATAGGCCATGCCTTCCGGCTCCTTGGTGATCGCCGGGTTGTCTTCCGACACCGCCGAAAGCAGCGTGGCCACCGTCTGCTCATAATCGGCAGGGGCGAGCGCGCCATTCGAGCCCGCCGTCAGCTTGGCCACTTCGCTCATCATGTATTTCTGATGGTCAAGCGTCTGTGCGCCGGTCTCGTCGTTGTCCACCACGATCTCCGCGGCTTCATCCGGGTTTTCCTCGGCGTATTTCCAGCCCTTCATCGAGGCCCGCACAAAGCGCACCATCTTCTCCTTGAAGGCATCGTCGCTCAGGTTTTCCTCCATCACGTAAAGGCCGTCTTCCATCATGCCGACGCCCTGCTCGAGGTAGTTGAAGGTCACCAGCTCATCTTCGGAAATGCCAGCATCCAGCACCTGGCCGTATTCGTTGTAGGTCATCACCGAGATGCAATCGGCCTGCTTTTGCAGCAGCGGATCCACGTTGAACGCCTGCTTCAGCACTTCCACACCATCTTCGCCGCCCTCGGTCGGCAGGCCCAGCTTGGCCATCCACGCATAGAACGGATACTCATTGCCGAAGAACCAGACGCCAAGCGTCTTGCCGGCAAAGTCCTCGGGGCTGGAGATGCCCGTTTCTTTCAGGCAGGTCAGCTGCAAGCCACCGCTCTTGAACGGCTGGGCAATGTTCACCAGCGGCACACCGCGCTCGCGCGCTGCAAGGCCCGCGGCCATCCACGTCACGATCACATCGGCGCCGCCGCCCGCAATCACCTGCTCGGGCGCAATATCCGGCCCGCCGGGCTTGATGGTGACGTTCAGGTCTTCCTCTTCATAAAAGCCCTTCTCCTGCGCCACGTAGTAGCCCGCGAATTGCGCCTGGGTGACCCACTTGAGTTGCAGCGTCACGTCATCCGCGGCCTGCGCGGCCCCCGCCGCCAGCGCCAGCCCGGCGCCCAATACAAACTTCTTCATTTTCACTCTCCTTGTTGGTCTTCGTTATGCGCTCCCCGGCGCGGTTTTCCTCCCAATCAGCCAACCCTCTGGCTCGGATGCCAGAAAGTGACGAACTTCTCGATCATCGCCACGATGCCATAAAAGGCCGTTCCCACAAGCGCGGCCACGGCGATCTCGGCCCAGACCAGATCAATCGCCAGCCGCCCCACCCCGGTCGAAATCCGAAAGCCCATGCCCTTCACCGGCGAGCCGAAGTACTCGGCCACAATCGCCCCGATCAGCGCCAGCGTGGTGGCAATCTTCAGCCCGTTGAACACAAAGGGCATGGCGGCGGGCAGCCGCAATTTCAGCATCGTCTGCCAATAGCTCGCCGCGTAGGTGCGCATCAGGTCGCGCTGCATGGCCTCGGTTTCCTTCAGCCCCTGCACCACGTTCACCAGCACCGGAAAGAACACCATCGCCACCACCACCGCGGCCTTGGAATGCCAGTCAAAGCCAAACCAGCTGACGAGGATGGGCGCGATCCCCACAATCGGCAGGGCGGCAACGAAATTGCCGATGGGCAGCAGCCCGGCTGTCAAAAAGGCGCTCCGGTCGATCAGGATGGCGGTCACAAAGGCCACCCCACAGCCGATCAGGTAGCCCGAAAGCGCGCCCTTCAGCACCGTTTGCACAAAGTCTTCCCAGAGCGTCTCGGTCGAGTTGGCAAAGGTCACGGCAATGTCGCTCGGCGCGGGCAGGATCACCGGGCTCACCTCCAGCCCCCGCACCAGCCCCTGCCACAGCACCAGCACCGCGAGGCCAAAGATCACCGGCACCGCGATCCGCACCGCGCGGGCCTTGCGCCAGCGCGAGCGGGCCAGTGCCACGTTCAACGCCCACGTCGCCAGCCAGAAGGCCAGAGCTGCGCCCACCGCCATCATCGCGCCATCCCCATCCGCTTCAGCACCACAGCCTGCACCCCGCCGATCACCGTCACCAGCACGCCCGCAAGGATCGCGGCGGCGAAGAGCGCCGCCCAAATCGCCAGCGGCGTGCCGAACTGATCACCGATCAAGATGCGCGCACCCAGCCCGCTGATTGCCCCGGTCGGCAATTCGCCAATGATGGTGCCCACCAATGCCGCGGCGATAGCCACCTTCATCGAGGTAAAGAAATACGGCATCGAGGCCGGCAGCCGCAGTTTGAAGAAGCTCTCCGCGCCGCTGGCGTTGTAGGTTTTGAGCAGGTCGAGCTGTTGATGCGAGGGCGAGTTCAACCCCTTCACCATGCCCACCATCACCGGAAAGTAGCACAGGTAGGCCGAGATAATCGCCTTGGGCACCCCCCGCCCCTCGATCCCCACCGCGTTGGAAAGGACCACGATCATCGGGGCCAGCGCCACAATCGGGATGGTCTGGCTGACGATGGCCCAAGGCATCAGGCTCATCTCGGCCACCCGGCTGTAGGTGATCGCCACCGCGCCGAGGATGCCCAGCGCAACCCCCAGCGCAAAACCCGTGAGCGTGGAGCCAAGGGTGATCGCACCGTGGTAGATGAGCGAACGCTTGGAAAGGGCCTTGCCGCGCAGCGCCATGTCGCCCGTGGTCTTCCACAGCTCGGTGGCCACCTGATGCGGCGCCGGAAGCCGGGGCCGGTCCTGGTTCATCGTCGCGGTAAAGAGCTCTCCGGCAGAAAGTTCCTGCCCGGCCCGCTCGGCCTGTGCCAGCGCCCAGGGCGTGTTCATCCGCCATGCGCCGAGGTACCAGACGGCGGTGAGCACGGCGAGCACCGCAAGGACGGGGAGCGCGCGGTGCATTAATTTACCAAGCCATGCGCTCTACGCATGCCTATGGGTTGTGCATGGGGTGTGCATCGGTTGTGCCCCCTTTGCATTTTAGGGTTAATCCTCATCCGAATGCCCCGCTCTCAGCCCCTCACGTACCCTGTGCGCCACTTCAATAAACTCCCGCGAGTCCCTGATATCCAACGGCCTTTCGGTCGGGAGCGGGCTGTCGATAACGTCCGAGATCCGCCCCGGGCGCGGCGACATGACGACAATCTTGGTTGAGAGATAGACCGCTTCGGGTATGGAATGGGTAACAAAGCCAATCGTCTTGCCCGTCCGGGCCCAAAGCGCCAGCAATTGCTCGTTCAGATGGTCGCGGACAATCTCGTCAAGCGCGCCAAAGGGTTCATCCATCAGCAGGATCTCGGCATCAAAGGCCAATGCCCGTGCAATCGAGGCCCGCTGCTGCATCCCGCCCGAAAGCTGCCAAGGGTATTTGCCGCCAAACCCTTCCAGATCAACCAGTTGCAGCACGTTTCTCACGCGCTCTTCCTGCTCGGCCTTGTCAAACCCCATGATCTCCAGCGGCAGCTTGATGTTGCCCGCAATGGTCCGCCACGGATAGAGCCCGGCGGCCTGAAAGACATAGCCGTAAGCCCTTGATTTGCGGGCCTGCTCCGGGGTCATCCCGTTCACGCTCAGGCTGCCGCCCGTTGGCGTTTCGAGCGCCGCGATGCAACGCAGAAAAGTTGTCTTCCCGCAGCCCGAAGGCCCGATAAAGCTGACGAACTCGCCCTTGCCGATATCGAGCGAAACGCCCTTCAGCGCATGCACCGGCCCGTCATTCGTTTTGAAGGTCAGGTCAAGATTTTCGGCGCGGATGACCGTTTCGCTCATGTCGTTTTCTTCCGGCTTTCCAGCGGCTTCGACCTGCATCAAACCCCCGTCGCCGGAATGCCGGAACGTTCCACCGGGCGGGGCGCCGTGAGGGCCTTCCAGGTCGAAAGCGCCTTGTTAACGGTTGCGTTAGGCTCTCGTGCTACAAACTGCCCGTGGCCTTCCTTGGTGCGGATCTCGCCGTCATGCACCGCCACATGGCCGCGCGTCAGGGTAAACCGGGGCAAGCCCTTCACGTGCTGGCCTTCGAACACGTTGTAATCGATGGAGGATTGTTGAGAGCCCGCAGTAATCGTCTTTTCCTTTTTCGGGTCCCAAACCACGATGTCGGCATCGGCGCCAACAAGGATCGCACCCTTTTTCGGGTAGCAATTCAGGATCTTGGCGATGTTGGTTGATGTAACGGCTACAAACTCGTTCGGCGTCAGCCGCCCGGTTTCCACGCCCTGGGTCCAGAGCATCGGCATCCGGTCTTCCAGCCCGCCGGTGCCATTCGGGATTTTCGAGAAGTCACCCACCCCATAGCGCTTTTGCTCCGTGGTGAAGGCACAGTGATCGGTCGCCACGACCGAGAGCGAGCCACTTTGCAGGCCCGCCCAAAGGCTGTCTTGGTGCTTCTTGTTGCGGAAGGGCGGCGACATCACCCGCCGTGCGGCATGATCCCAATCGGCGTTGAAATACTCGCTCTCATCCAGCGTCAGGTGCTGGATCAGCGGCTCGCCCCAAACCCGCTTGCCGTTCTGCTTGGCCCGTCGGATCGCCTCATGCGCCTCCTCGCAGGAGGTATGCACCACATAGAGCGGCACGCCCGCCATATCGGCGATCATGATGGCCCGGTTGGTCGCCTCGCCCTCCACCTGAGAGGGGCGCGAATAGGCATGGCCTTCCGGCCCGGTGTTGCCCTCGGCCAGCAGCTTGGCTGTCAGCTCGGCGACCACATCGCCGTTCTCGGCATGGACCATCGCCGTGGCCCCCAGTTCCGCCAGCCGCTGGAACGACGAATACATCTCGTCATCGTTCACCATCAGCGCGCCCTTATAGGCCATGAAATGCTTGAAGGTGTTGATTCCACGGTCTTTTACAACCGTCTCCATCTCGTTGAACACCTGCTCCCCCCACCATGTCACCGCCATGTGGAAGGAGTAATCGCAGTTCGCGCGGGTGCTCTTGTTGTCCCACCGCTTCAGCGCATCCAGCAGGCTCTCACCCGGGTTCGGCAGGGCAAAATCCACCACCATCGTGGTGCCCCCCGCCAGCGCTGCGCGGGTGCCGCTTTCAAAATCATCGCTGGAATAGGTGCCCATGAAGGGCATCTCAAGGTGGGTGTGCGGATCAATCCCGCCCGGCATCACGTAGCAGCCCGCAGCGTCCAGCACCTCGTCCCCCTTGAGGTCTTTCCCGATCTCCACGATCTGCCCGCCTTCGACCAGAACATCGGCCTCATAGCTCAGATCGGCGGTCACCACTGTGCCGCCCTTGATAACTGCGCTCATGGTCTAACTCCCCGTTTTAATTGCAGGACTTCCCGCCTGCTGTAATTTCGTGGCTCTTCAAGAGCAGCTTGATCCCCAGCGTTTTGCTCTCTTCACAAACCGCATCCCAATCCAAACCCGCATCGTCATATTCAACCGCCAGAACGTCCTTTCCGGCGTCGGTGTAGGGCTTCAGCTCATCACAGAAGTCGTAGGCAAAGCACTCCTCGACCATGATGAAATCCATCTGCCCAACCAGATCAGGCACCAGCTCTGGCGCGTTCTTCTGCGCAACTTCCAGCCCTTGCTCGTTGGCAAACATGGCCAGTTCCCGGATGTAGCCAAGCGCATCCTCGCGCGTCAGCTCGAAGCCGGAGTCATTGTCGTAGACATCCATGTTGTCCATCTCGACAGCCATGAACCCCCGCGCCGCACAATCCTCGATCCGCGCCTTCATGATCTGCGCAACAGCGGGTTTCCGAATGTCGACATAGCGCTCATCCGGCCAGTTCCCGAGCGGCTTGCCCAGCGTGTCTTCGGGAAAGCTGTCCTTGTCGTCGCGGTATTCTTCCCAGCTTCCGATCGAAACGTAGCACACCGGCTTCACGCCGCGCTCGCGCAGGGCCATCACCGTTTTGCGGTCGTGGTCATCCTTGTCGAGCGCGAGGACTTTGACATTGATATCAAGATCATAGGGGTGAGTGAGTTGCCAATCCCAATAGGCCGTTTCGCCGCCGCCGATGATGAAGATGCCAAGGGCCGTCAGTCCCGCCGTGAGTGTCATCGCGTCCTCCTAGCCGATGCAATAGGGCTGCCCGTCAAAGCCCGCGTCGCGCATGTCCTGCGTCGTGACCGGATAGATCGCGCCCTCGTAGAAGATGTAATAGCACGCATCCCGCACCACGATCTGATCAAGCCGCACGTCGGCAGGCACCGCCGCCATCACCTCCTCCGGAATTGGCCCATCCGCCACCGCGTAGCCCGCAGGCACAGCGCTGGGCGTCGGCTGGCAGGCCGCGAGAAACGGCAGCAATATCAGCGCCTTCCTCATTCCACGATCCCCGCCGTATCGACCACCGCATGAAACAGCACATCCGCCCCGGCGGTGGCCCATTCCTTGCTGATCTCCTCGGCCTCATTGTGGCTGAGGCCGTCCACGCAGGGGCACATGACCATCGCCGTTGGGTAAAGATCATTGATCCAGCAGGCGTCATGCCCGGCGCCGGAAACGATATCCATGTGAGAATATCCCAGCCGCTCCGCCGCATTGCGGACCGCCTTCACGCAGCCCTCGTCAAAGGCGGGCGGGTCAAACTGGCCGACGATCTCGGCGGAGAATTCCACCCCGATCTCTTCGCAAAGCTTGGGCGCCTTCTCCATCAGTTCGTCGACCATGGCGTTCAGCTTGTCGAGCAGATGAGTGCGCATATCGACGGTGAACACCGCCTTGCCGGGGATGATGTTGCGCGAGTTGGGGTAAATGTCGATATGCCCGATCGCGCCCACCGCGTTGGGCTGATTTTTCATTGCGATTTCATGCACAAGCTCGGTGACCAGCGCCAACCCGCGCCCGGCGTTCTTGCGCATGTGCATCGGGGTGGAGCCGGTGTGGCTCTCCTTGCCGGTCACCGTGCATTCGATCCAGCGCAGCCCCTGCCCGTGGGTCACAACGCCAATATCCTTGCCCTCGGCTTCAAGGATCGGGCCCTGCTCGATGTGCAGCTCGAAGAGCGCGTGCATCTTGCGGTCGCCCACCTTCTCATCACCCTTCCAGCCAATCCGCTCCAGCTCGTCACCAAAGCGCAAACCCTTGGCATCCACCCGATCATTGGCCCATTCAAGGTCATGCTTGCCGGCAAAAACGCCCGAAGCCAGCATCGCCGGGGCAAAGCGGGTGCCCTCCTCATTGGTCCAATTGACAACCACGATGGGGTGCTTCGTCTTGATATCCATGTCGTTGAGCGAGCGGATAATTTCGAGCCCGCCAAGCACGCCCAGCACGCCATCGTACTTGCCGCCCGTGGGCTGTGTATCGAGGTGGCTCCCAACGTAAACCGGCAGCGCCTCCGGGTCGGTGCCCTCGCGGCGGGCGAACATGTTGCCGATCTCATCGACCCCCATGGTCATCCCCGCGGCCTCGCACCAGCTCTGAAACAGCGCGCGCCCCTCGGCATCCTCATCGGTCAGCGTCTGGCGGTTGTTGCCGCCCGCAATGCCGGGGCCGATCTTGGCCATTTCCATCAGGCTGTCCCACAGCCTGTCACCATTGATCCTGAGATTTTCTCCTGGGGCGGCCATGGGCTCTCCTCGGGTCTTCCTGTCGGACGGCGGGGCCTTTCGGCTCAGCGCCCAGACGTTGTTGTTTGACCAATTGGTCAGGAAGACGCTACCACTCTCGCAACACGGGTCAAGAAAATGCGCCTGATCGGCCCTTCGGCCCCATGAGATTTTAGGCGCAGCCTGCCAAAAGCGGCTGCATTTTGAGCGCTCGGAAAACTGGCGCGAGAGAGGATACGGATTTGGCAGCAAACGGCACGCGGCCGCTCACGCGGATACAGCAGAAAAACACAATCGCCATCCTCGAAGCCGCGCTCGATGTCTTCTCGGCCAAGGGGTTTCGCGGGGCGACAGTTGACCAAATCGCAAAAGCTGCCGGGCTCTCAAAGCCCAATCTGCTCTACTACTTCCCCTCCAAGGAGGCGATCCACCAAACCCTTTTGGCGGGCCTGCTCGACACGTGGCTTGCTCCCCTTCGCGCGATCGACCCGCACGGCAACCCGACCGAAGAAATCCTCACCTACGCCCGCCGAAAGTTGGAGATGAGTCGCGAGATGCCGCGCGAAAGCCGCCTCTTTGCCAATGAGGTTTTGCAGGGCGCGTCCAACCTTGAAACCGTGCTGAAGGGCGAGTTGAAGCCGCTCGTGGATGAGAAGGCCGAGATCATCGCCGGCTGGGTCGCGGAGGGCAAACTGGCGCAGGTGCATCCTTATCACCTGATCTTTTCGATCTGGGCCCTCACACAGCATTACGCCGACTTCGATGTTCAGGTTCGCACCGTCCTGCCAGAAAGCGAAGCGGGTGACCCCTTTGAAGAAGCCACCCGCCATATTGATACGATGTTCCGCAAGCTGCTTGCGGTGTAGCCAAACCGACTAGCCGGAATAGCTCCACTGAAAGCCGTTGCCGACCTTCTTCAGCGGCAGCATCGGGAAGTAGAGCGACTCATAGGACTTGGGCCGATAGTCACAGACAAGGTGGCCCTTTGCATCGCGGATAAAGCAGTAAACGCCATTTTTCGCTTTCCACGCCACCCCGCCGGCGGCGGCGATGGTCATCGCGGTGATGTGGTTGTTGGAGGCCCAGTAACTATAGTCATCCGTGCCAAGGATCGCTTGGCGATACTTCTCCGGCTCTTCCTTGCGCACCTCGTCCACCAGCGTTGCCGTGTGGTCATCAACGGCGGCCTTGACCACGCCGGTGACCATGGCGGGCACGGCCAAGATGGCCCCGGCCACAACACCGGCAACGCCCGCGCCGTAGATCACGGTATCACCCGCATCCGGGCCAGAGCCGGTGGCAATCCAGACGGCGGGTTGCACCACGAGGCCGGCAACGCCGCCCCGAACGCCACTGCCGAGTGCGCGTGTCACCCCTTCAGAGGTAACGGTAACGAGGACGTTGGTGATGGAGTTCTTTGCGGTCATCTGTTCGATCTCCAATGATCTGATTATCAAAAAACGTCGGGCCGGAATAAAATTTGCCCGCTAGGAAATGGGCCGCGACCGGAAAAAAGTGGCGCAGCCCTGCGGCTTAGGTAATAGCGCGGCACGGGCGGATCAATAGGCCCGCCGCGATTTGCCACTATTCTGCGGCCTTCACTGCGCCGGGATTGTTCGGGTGGGTCGTCCAGTTCGCATAGTCTCCAACCGTCCGGCCTGTCCGTGGGTCGGTCGCGCCCTTGGGCAGTTGCTCCATGGTGATGCAA
This sequence comes from Oceanicola sp. D3, assembly GCF_006351965.1. Lineage (NCBI taxonomy): Bacteria > Pseudomonadati > Pseudomonadota > Alphaproteobacteria > Rhodobacterales > Roseobacteraceae > Oceanicola > Oceanicola sp. D3. The sequence continues at coordinate 1,498,176 of NZ_CP040932.1, read as the reverse complement.
TCTTCTACCGGGCAGACATTGACGCAAAGGTTACAGGCCACGCATTCTTCGTCGATCACCTCGAAGGTCCGGTCCTCGCTCATGCTGATCGCTTGGTGCGAGGTATCCTCGCAAGCGGCATAGCAGCGCCCGCATTTGATGCAATCGTCCTGGCTGATCCGGGCCTTGGTGACGTAGTTGAGGTTGAGGTGCTGCCAGTCGGTGACATTGGGCACCGCCATGCCGATGAAATCGGCGGTGGAGGCAAAGCCCTTTTCGTCCATCCAAGATGACAGGCCCGAGCACATCTCCTGCACCACCTTGAAGCCATAGGTCATTGCAGCAGTGCACACCTGCACGTTGCCACAGCCCAGCGCCATGAACTCCGCCGCATCGCGCCAGGTCGTGACCCCGCCGATGCCGCTGATCGGAAGGCCTTGGGTTTCGCGGTTGCGGGCGATCTCGCTAACCATCGACAGCGCAATCGGCTTCACCGCCGGGCCGCAGTAGCCGCCGTGGCTGCCCTTGCCGTCAATCGTGGGCTGCGGACACATCTGGTCAAGGTCAACCGAGGTGATCGAGTTGATGGTGTTGATGAGAGACACCGCATCTGCCCCGCCCAGCTTGGCCGCCGTGGCGGGCTTGCGGATATCGGTGATGTTGGGCGTCAGCTTCACGATCACGGGCTTGGAGTAGTATTTCTTGCACCACTCGGCGACCATCTGAATGTATTCCGGCACCTGCCCCACCGCAGATCCCATGCCGCGCTCGCTCATGCCATGCGGGCAGCCGAAGTTCAGCTCGATGCCGTCCGCGCCGGTTTCTTCAACCAGCGGCAGGATCGCTTTCCAGCTTTCCTCTTCGCAGGGCACCATGAGGGAGACAATCACCGCGCGGTCCGGGTAGTCGGCCTTTACCCGCTTGATCTCTTCGAGGTTGGTGTAGAGGTCGCGGTCGGTGATGAGCTCGATGTTGTTGAGGCCCAACAGCCGCCGGTCGGCGCCGTAGATCGCGCCGTAGCGCGGCCCGTTCACATTCACCACCGGCGGGCCTTCTTCGCCCAGCGTCTTCCAGACAACCCCGCCCCACCCCGCCTCAAAGGCGCGGCGCACGTTGTATTCCTTGTCGGTCGGCGGCGCAGAGGCGAGCCAGAACGGGTTGGGGCTTTTGATACCCAGAAAATCGGTCGTCAGGTCAGCCATGTCTCAGCCCTCCGTCAGCATCTTGTGCATATCTTCTGCGGCATCGCGGCCCTCGGCCACGGCCACCACCGTCAGGTCTTCTCCGGCGGTGCAATCGCCGCCCGCCCAGACCCGCTCCAGATTGGTGCGGCCCGGCCCGGTGACCTTGATCTTGCCGCTCTCGATCTCGATCCGGGGCGAGGCAATATCGAGCCGCTGCCCGATGGCCAGCAGCACCTGATCGGCCTCCAGCACCAACGCTTCGCCAGTGCTCGCCAGCTTGCCATCCGCCCCCGTTTCGGTGCGCTCAAAGGTGATCGCCTCCACCGCGCCCTCTCCGGTGATCGCCGCAGGGCTGGCATTGGTGACAATCGTCACCCCATGCTTGGCCGCGTGGTCCTGCTCCATCACGCTGGCCCCCATCGCATCGCGCCCGCGCCGATACACCATCGAAACGCTCTCGGCCCCCAGCATCTTGGCCTGCACCGCGGCATCCACGGCCGTCATGCCGCCGCCGACAACCACCACCTTGCGCCCAACGGGCAGGGCTGTGGCATCATCTGCCTGCCGCAGACGCGCGATGAAATCCACCGCGTCCTCCACGCTGTCGAGCGTCTCGCCCGGCAGCCCCGGGCGGTTCACCCCGCCAAGGCCGACACCGATGAACACGGCGTCAAAATCTTCCTGAAGCTCGCGGATGGTGAAGGCCTCGCCCAGCTTCACGCCGGTTTCCAGCTTGATGCCGCCGATCCCCAGCAGCCAGTCCGCCTCGCGGGCGGCAAAGTCATCAACCGTCTTGTAAGCGGCAATGCCGTATTCGTTGAGACCGCCCGGCTTTTTGCGAGCGTCATAGAGGGTGACCTCATGGCCATGCATCGCCAGCCGATGCGCACAGGCCAGCCCGGCAGGCCCGGCCCCTACCACGGCCACCCGCTTACCCGTGGGCGCGGCGCGGGTGTAAGGGTGGGTGTTGCCCGCCATTACCTTGTCGGTCGCATAGCGTTGCAGCCGCCCGATCTCTACCGGGTCTTCCTCCGCCGTGTTTCGCACGCAGGCCTCTTCGCACAGCGTCTCCGTGGGGCAGACCCGGGCACACATGCCGCCCAGAATGTTCTGATCGAAGATCGTGCGCCCCGCGTCACCGGGCTTGCCGCCCTGGATCTGGCGGATGAACAACGGAATATCAATCGTTGTGGGGCAGGCCGTTACGCAGGGCGCATCATAGCAAAAGTAGCAACGATCCGCTGCAACGGCAGCCTCATGCGCCCCAAGCGGCGGGTGCATATCTGTGAAGTTCTGCGCGATTTCTTCACCCGAAAGTCGCCCCGGCCGCACTCCCGAGGCATAGCGTGTATCGGTCATCGTGGCTTCCCTGCTGCAATGATCGGTTGAGAGAAGGCTGGCACAGGGTAAATTTTTTATCAAACGGTAAATTTCTTACTTGTGAAATTCAGGGGGTTCAAAGCGCTTGCGCTTTCACTTACGTGGCATTGGGCGTATAACGCTGCCCATAATTTGTGCCCGGCACGAACCGGGGCAGGCGAGAAAGAGGACGGCATGAGTAAGACCCACGATGCAGACGTCGCCTTTATTCAGGCGCTGGCAGAATTGTTGCGATCCAATGATCTGACCGAGCTTCAGGTAAAGCGGGATTACGGGCAGGACGACAGCCTGAATGTGCGGGTAAGCCGCAAGATGGAGCAACAGGTGGTGCAAGTCGCCCCCTCCGCCGCTCCCGCTGTTGCCGCACCCGCGCCCGCTGCGGCCCCGGCGCCCGCCGCTGCTGCGGCAGGTGAGGCCGAAGATCCGGCACAGGCCCCCGGCGCGGTGACCTCGCCGATGGTGGGCACCGCCTACCTTCAGGCCGAGCCCGGCTCGCCCGCCTTCGTCAAGGTTGGCGACAAGGTTGAAGAAGGCCAGACGCTCCTCATCGTCGAGGCGATGAAGACAATGAACCAGATCCCAAGCCCCCGTGGTGGTACGGTCAAGCGCATCCTCGTCGAAGACGGTGCGCCGGTTGAGTTTGGTGCCCCCCTGATGATCGTCGAGTAAGGCGCTGGCAATGTTCGATAAGATCCTCATCGCAAACCGCGGCGAAATCGCCCTGCGTGTGGTGCGTGCCTGCCGCGAAATGGGCATCCCCTCGGTTGCCGTGCACTCCACCGCCGACAGCGACGCCATGCATGTGCGCATGGCCGATGAGGCAATCTGCATCGGCCCGCCCTCCTCGGCCCAAAGCTATCTGAGCTTTCCGGCGATCATCTCGGCCTGTGAAATTTCCGGCGCCAACGCGATCCACCCCGGCTATGGCTTCCTGTCGGAAAACGCCAACTTCGTGCAGATCGTCGAAGACCACGGCCTCACCTTCATCGGCCCCACCGCCGAGCATATCCGGGTGATGGGTGACAAGATCACCGCCAAGGACACGATGAAAAAGCTCGGCGTGCCCTGCGTGCCCGGCTCCGATGGCGGCGTGCCCGATTACGAGACGGCGCAGAAGGTGGCCGAAGAGATCGGCTATCCGGTCATCATCAAGGCCACCGCAGGCGGCGGCGGGCGCGGCATGAAGCTGGCGAAGTCCGCCAAAGAGCTTGAGAACGCCTTCCGCACCGCACGTTCCGAAGGCAAGAGCGCCTTTGGCAATGACGAGGTCTATATCGAGAAATATCTCGGCAAGCCCCGGCATATCGAGGTGCAGGTCTTTGGCGATGGCAAGGGCGGCGCTGTGCATCTCGGCGAGCGCGATTGCTCTTTGCAGCGGCGGCACCAGAAGGTGTTTGAAGAGGCCCCCGGCCCCGCCATCACCCCGGAACTGCGGGCGAAAATCGGCAAGACCTGCGCAGATGCAGTAGCGTCGATCAACTATGCCGGCGCCGGGACGATTGAGTTTCTTTATGAGGACGGCGAGTTTTTCTTCATCGAGATGAACACCCGTCTTCAGGTTGAGCATCCGGTGACAGAGCTGGTGTTCGGCCAGGATCTCGTGCGCGAGCAGATCCGCGTCGCCGCCGGGCTTCCGCTGTCGTTCAGCCAGGAAGACCTCAAGCTCAACGGCCATGCCATCGAGGTGCGGATCAACGCGGAGAAGTTGCCCAACTTCTCCCCCTGCCCCGGTCGGATCACTCAGTTTCACTCCCCCGGCGGGCTGGGCGTGCGGATGGATTCGGCGCTTTATGACGGCTATTCGATCCCGCCGTATTACGACAGCCTGATCGGCAAGCTGATCGTCCATGGCCGGGATCGCCCCGAGGCGCTGGCGCGGCTCAACCGGGCACTGGGTGAGCTGATCGTTGACGGGGTGGATACCACCGTTCCGCTGTTCCGCGCCCTGCTGGAAGAGGCAGACGTGCAGAGCGGTGATTATGATATCCACTGGCTCGAAGGCTGGCTCGAAACCAACCTGCAAGGCTGAGGCCTAGCGGGTGGAGCCGCTCACAACCGATCTTCTGATGCGGGCCTATCGAATGGGCCTGTTTCCCATGGCCGACGATGCCGATGCAGATGAGATCTACTGGGTCGAACCGCGCCTGAGGGGCATCTTCCCCTTGGAGAATTTCCACATTTCACGCTCCCTCGCGCGGCTGATCCGGCGCGAGGCTTTCACTATTACAACAAACGCCGATTTTGGCGGCGTCATGGATGCCTGCGCCGACCGGGAGACCACCTGGATCAACGCAGAGATCCACCGGCTCTACCGCACGCTCCATGCCGAGGGCCATGCGCACTCGCTGGAGGTGTGGGACGGTGAGGCCTTGGTGGGCGGGGTCTATGGGGTGGCGCTGGGGGGCTGCTTTTGCGGAGAGAGCATGTTCTCGCGTCGCCGGGACGCCTCCAAAGTGGCGCTGGCCTACCTTGTCGATCACCTGCGCCGTTGCGGGTTTACCCTCTTTGACACGCAGTTCATCACACCCCACCTCGCCAGCCTCGGCGCGATCGAGATATCACGCGAAGACTATCGCAAACGCTTGGCCAAGGCGCGAAAACTCGACTGCGATTTCAGGAGCTTGACCGAGGTTCCGAGCGGTCACTCGGTGGTGCAGCGCAACACCCAGATATCATAGCGCTGGTGATCCATCGCATTGAGCGCGGGCGCCGAGGCAAGCATCCAGCCGGCAAATATCGGCGCTTCGGCGCTGTCATCTTCGATCACGAGGTAGGCCGTGGCCCGCGCCGGTGTTCCTTCGGGGTAGCGACAATCCGACAGCGTCACCTGAAGCGGCCCATAGCGCACCGTGCCACCCTTGCCCACTTCCAGATCGGAGGTGACGCTGGAGAGCTTATCCAACCCGCGCAAAACGGCGCCCTGCCCCTCCAGCACCGCCTGCCCAGAGGCCGACGTGGCAAAAAGCACCGTGGCGCCAAGGGCTTTCAGGGCCATCTTCATTCGTCAGATCCTGAAACGAACTTGGTCAGCAAGCCGATCAGGCTGATTGCGCCTTGGGTGTCGAGGATTTCGCCGCCCGCTTCGAGGTTGAAGGGCGAACCGCCGGGGATGATCTCGATGAAATTCCCGCCAAGCAGCCCTTCCGACGAAATCGCAGCAGAGCTGTCTTCAGGCAGTTCGATGCCATCGGAAATTGCGAAGGTCGCCTCGGCCCGAAAGCTCTGGGCGTTCAGCTCAAGTCCGCGCACCGAGCCGATCTTCACCCCCGCGAGTCGCACATCGGTGCCTACCGAAATGCCCTCGGCAGAGCGGAAGCTGGCCTGCAAAGGATAGCTGGCCCCCGAGGGGCCGCCCGCATCCGTCAGCCCTGCGGCATACCACAGGAACCCTGCAGCCGCGGCCAAAACGCAGGCCCCCACAATCGCTTCGGTGGTGTTTTCCGACATTGCCCCTCCGGCCGCCGCCCGGTTTCGCCCCTTACTCGGGGCTCCAGGCCTCATAATCTTGCCGCTTGGCCGGCTGGGCGCGGCGGATGGAGCCCGAAGGCGCATAGGCCAGCGGCGTGCCGGTCATGTTCTCGAGGTGCGGCTTCTCCCACGCTTTGTGGGGCAGCGGGCGGTCTGTCGGCGGTTCCTTGAAGGTCTTGTGCAGCCAGCCATGCCAATCGGGGCTGATCCGCGACGCCTCCACTTCACCATTGAAGATCACCCAGCGCTTGCTGTCGTCGGCATTGCGATAAAACACGTTACCGGCGTCATCCTCGCCCACGCGGGTGCCCTTGCGCCACGTAAACAGCTGAGTGCCAAGCGTGGAGCCGTTCCACCATGTGACGGCACGCAGAAGAGTGTTCAGTATACCCATTGGCTCGGCTCCTTTTGGTCTCGCCTGATATGCCTGAGCGCGGCGGAAAGGTCTAGAGTTTCGAAGAAATCACCCCGGTGTTGAACCCGCCCATGCGCAACTCGCCAAAGAGCCGCTGATACTCCATCTTCGGGCAGAGGTTCTGAATCACTGTCACACCCCGGGCCTCGGCCATCGCGGCAGCTTCGGCATTTTCAACGCCAATCTGCATCCAGACGGTTTTCAGATCAGGGAAGGCGGCCAAAGCCTCTTCCACGATGGGCGGCACATGCTCGGAGCGGCGAAAAATATCAACCATATCGACAGGCGCATCAATCGAGCTGAGGTCTGGCATGATGGTTTCGCCGAACAGCACCTTGCCCGCGTGGCCCGGGTTGACCGGAATCACCCGGTATCCCTTGAGCGAAAGATAGCGGGCCACGTAGTAGCTGGGGCGCACCTCGTTCATGGACACGCCAACGCAGGCGATCACCTTGGTTTCGGTGAGGATGCGGCGAAGCAGACTGTCAGCGTAGCTCATCGGCGGGCCCTGCAAGAGAAAAAAGCGCCCGAACCAAAAGGCCCGAGCGCAAGTCGCGGAACGAGGGACAGTGAAGTGAAACGCTGGTGTTCCGAACCAACGCTCCTGTTCATCGAGGTAGTCACGAGAACGATCTTTCCAAGAGCATGTAATGTACCTGTGAACGCGAGGTTAACGGCCGCGAGGTGATCCTGACGCGCTGCCGGGCAGGTTCAACCCTATTTTTTCAACGGTTTGGGCCAGTTGGCATCTGCCGCCGAGATATGGCCCGGGATATCCCGCTCCCATATGCCACGCACGGATTTGGAGTAGTTCAGGTAGAGCTTGCCTTCATGAACCGTAAAGGCCGATGGGTCTGTTGGGGCAACATAGCCTTGCGAGGCTGCATAGGCGCAATAGCCTCCATATTGCGGCGCATACCGCTGCGGCTCCCGCTCGAAAGCATCCCGATTCGCCGCGTTCGCAAAGCGCCAGGTTGCGCCCATCCACATGAGCTGATGCGCCGCCGTTCCCTCCACGGGCTTGCCCTCTTTGAAGTAGGCAACCGGGTCGTATCCCTGAATCGCAAGCGATGAGGTGGCAAAAATCGGCGGCTCTTCAGCAAGCGCAGGCATGGCGAGGCAGGCAAGAGCCGAGGCGAGCAACAGGCGGCGGGTGAGCATGGGCATCCTCCTTGGTGTGCTCAGAGGATGGGGCCGCACCCTCCACCTTGGCCAGCCCCTTCGCGCAAAGGTGATATCATGAAAACTTTCGCGCTGCGGCATAGAGAGACACCGCTGCAGCGTTGGAAACATTGAGCGAGCCGAACTCACCAGCAAAGGGAATCTTCACAAGCTGGTCGCAAGTATCGCGCGTGCGCTCGCGCAGGCCCGGCCCCTCAGCCCCCAAAACCAGCGCAACGGCCTGCCCTTCTGGCAGCGTCCCAAGGGCAGGCTCCAGCTCACTGTCGGCCTCGCCCGCAAGCCCAAGAATGGTGAATCCAGCAGCACGCAGTTCTTCCATCGTGTCGGCAAGGTTGCGCACCCGCAGGTAGGGCTGCCGCTCAAGCGCGCCGGAGGCCGTCTTGGCGAGGGCCCCGGTTTCGGGGGCCGAATGGCGCGCCGTTGCCACCACCGCACGCGCCCCGAACACCTCGGCGGATCTGAGGATGGCACCAACATTATGCGGGTCAGTCACCCTATCAAGCAGCACCACAAGCGGGCGGCCCGGCCCGGCAATGCACCGGCTCTCCACGCTGCCCCAATCCAGAGGCTTCACCTCAAGCGCGGCGCCCTGATGCACCGATCCCGGATCGAGCGGCACCGGAAACCGGCGCGGATCGGCGAGTTCGGGCTCCAGTCCCGCATCCTGCCAGCAGGCCTCTCCCAGCCGGTCGGCGGCATTGCGCGTCAGCACCAGCCGCAGCTTTTCGCGTGCCGGATTCGCGAGTGCATCGCGCACGGCATGCAGCCCGAAGAGCCACAAGGTCTCCGCCGCGCTTGCTCGCTTTGCGCGCTCTTTATCGACCACCCACGTCGGTTTTTTTGCCACGTCCACACCTCTCCTGATGTCGCGCCCCTGCATGGGGATGCTACGGGCAAATCGCAAGGTTTTTCGCCTTGACGCCCCGGGGCGGGCTTTGTATTCCGCTCCAGCGTTGGGCGACGAGCTGCAAGGTGCGGCAGCGGACTGTAACTCCGCCGGGGAGACCCATGCCTGGTTCGATTCCAGGGTCGCCCACCACTCCCCTACTTCGGAGATGATGAACCTGGGTTTGCTGGTGGCAGCCCTCGCGCCCGTGGCTCAGTTGGCCACGGCCTGCGCACCCGTTGTGATAAGAGACGGCGTGATCTGGCGCACAACACGGTTCCAGCGCGTAACCGGCTGCTCGGCAACGAAGATCACGTCATCAGGGCGCAACTGGAACTTGGCGGCAAGCGTGAAGTTGGCCGCATTGCGCGCGTCGAGATGCCAAGCTGTCACCGCACCAAACTCGCGCGGGTCCGCCGATGCCCGCAGCACGTAGATTTCTTTCACATTTCCGGTGTCGGTTGGGATGCCCCCGCCGCCTTCAAAGAGGGCATCAGCCAAGCTGGCCTGCTGCTCAAACGGCAGCGGGAACCGCGCCTGTTTGGCGACTTCGCCGGTGATGTACACGTAGTCTCGGTCAACCGCGCCCAACTCGGTGCGGGTCAGATAGTTCTGCCGCGCTTCGTTTAGCGCATCCCGGCGGATCGAGATTTCGGTGGAAAGCTCGCTCAGTGCGTCACGGCGCTGCTGGCTGCGGAAGCCGGCAAGGGTGATCTGCTGTTCAAAGTAAGCCTGCGCCCTGTCGAGCTCGAACTCGGTATCGACAAACACCGAATCTCCGTCGATCAGACGGATGCGCTTCAGGCCGGAGCGGGCGTAAAATTCACGCAGCGGAATCTGGTACAGCGTGCCGTCGCGGTAAATACGGATCGACGCGTAGTCATCGTCCTTGGCCGTCACACCGCCAGCGGCAGCAAGCACCTGATCAAGGTAGAGCGGTGTCAGCGTTACCGGAGCGACAGCCGGGTTTGCCACCGCACCGCCAACCGACACCTTCTGAGAATTGAATTCGGCGATCTCAAGCGAGAATGTCGGGTCGATCTGGGTTTCAACCAACCGTTGGAACATAGCCGCCTCGGCCTCTTCCACCGTCATACCGGCAATCCGCACGCGGCCGACGTTGGGCACGTTGATCGAGCCGTCATCCTGCACCGTATAGCCTTGGCGAGAGTTCTGCGCCGCCAGAAGGCCAGAGAGCTCTTCAACCGTTCCGCCCACTTGTGGTGTTGCCAGAAGCAACACATCGCCCACGCCGATGGTGTAGGGGCCGGGCTGTGCCGGTGGCGGCAGGCGGGTTTGCAGGCTTCCGGGCCGCGTTGTGGGCTCCACCACCGCATCCGGCACGGCTCCACCGCCACGCAGCCCACCGCCCGTTCCGGCGTTGGCCGAGAAGATGGCGGGCAGGGTTTTGGGCCGGTAGGCCCCGCGATTGGCGAGAAGCGTCGTCTCCGCGTTGACCGGCACAACCCGCACGCGCGTGCCATCGCTCGCGCCGCTCCGCACCTTCGGGCTTTGGTAGGCTGCACCACATGCGGCAAGGCTGGCCACAAGGCAGATCAGTGCCAGTTTTTGCATTGTTCTTGGTCCCTCGACTTCTCTCAACGCTTACTCCATCACCACGCGCATCACCAGCGGACCGGTGAAATCGCCCGCCCATTGGCGCGATTGCACCATTCGGCCAGACCCGGCGGCAAGCCAGTAGAGGTTGGTATAATCCTGATCCAGGCTTTTACAGGCTTCTTCGAACAGGGTGGTGTCCACACTGCGCAGCTGGCTGTCACGCGTGCCAACCTGAATCTGGCGCGCCCCTCGGCTGGATACAACGCAGACATAACCACGCGTCACAGCCTCATTCTCGCCATTCAAAAAGGTATGAAACCGCTCCGTCACGCCAGCGCGCCTGCCGAAAACGGCGGCCATGCTATCGTCCACATTGGAGCCGGTCATATCACCGCCAAAGCCCGCCGTTCCAACGAGAAACCCACGCCGCAGCTTTAGCGAAACCCCATCCGTACTGACATAGCTTTCCACCCCGTTACGGCTGACTTCGCGGAGCACAATCGTTGAGCTCTCGTCTTTCTCAACGGCCACCTGAATCGCCGGGGTGCCCGCCTCGAGCAATTGGGCAAAACGAGCCGTCGACGCGGTGCGAAGCTGGTTGGGCGAGGGAGGGCTGTCACTCCCAACGCCGAGCCCGCCACAGGCGGCCAGAACAAGCGTTGAAAGCAGGGCAAGCGAAGGCTTCATCGCAGGTACTTCCCCCAACTGTCGGCAATCTCACGCCCGCGGTAGGGTTCAACAACGCCGTAAAGACGGTTGCGGACCGAAAGCCGCGCGCCGCCATCCCGCACGATCGGGCGAATGGTCTGGCCGATGCTGCTGCGATTGGGCTGGCCGAGGATCCACGACATCGGCACCTCGACGAATAGGCCTTTGTCAAACGACCCTTCACCGAAATCATCGTAGGAAACGTCAGTAAAGGTGGCGAAGGCACCGACCTTGAAGCCATTCTTGAAACGGCGATCAATCGTTATCGTTGCGCCCCAATCACCTGCAAGGTAGCGCCCAACATCGAGCTGACCGTGAAAGCCGCGCCCCAAATCGTAATAGGCCGAAACGTGGCCTGTCACGACGTCATAATCCTGAAAGCCGAACAGCTGATCAAAGTCGCGTTGCACCGCGTAGTTCAGCTCGGCCCCAAGGGCGAGGCGGCTGTTGAGCGGATACCAGAGCAACTCGGCAGAGACGCCGCCAAACATCGGCTCAAGGTAGCCAAAGGTCAGCCGCCCGAACATGTCTTCGCGCGGGCGAAAGAAATACTCCGCGGTCAGATGAGAAATCTGAAGGTCAGACTGCTGTGCATAAAGCACCGTGTCAGAGCGCACATGCGGCAGCACACTGTCGGACTTGCGGGTTGCATCGTCGATGGTGCTGGTGAACGGCTTGCGCAGCTGACCAGAGAAGATCAGCCCCGGGCGCGGCTCCCACGCGGCGTTGAGCTGGATCCCGAGCTCATAACGCAGCGGCTCGTCAGGATCGAAAAGCGAAAACGCCGTGTAAGGCGAAATTCCCCAAGAAAAGCGCGGATAGGTTCCCGCCACCCCTGCCGGCTTTCCGACGCCGAATGCATCGGAAATATCAGCCCGCGCAAGACTGTGCCATTCGCCCTCAAGGTGGTTCTCCAGCTCTTCCAGATCGGTTCTGTTCACGGCAACAGTGGTTTGCGCCATGCCGCCTTCCACAAAGGTCACCTCAAAGCGTTCGATGCCGGGGGCAAGCGTGTTGGCCATGACCCGGGCCGTGCGCCCGGCGGCCTGCGCAGTGGCATCAAAGCGTTGGTTCTCAATCTGCACCTTCGCCGCGCCACCCTCCAGCCGATAGCCCACAAGCCGCAGGCCCTGCTCCGACAGGCGGGCCTGCAACGTGTCACGCGACGAGGCGACCCGCTTGGCCGGATCTGCAAGGTTCCAGCTCTGCGCAGCCACGCTGGAGCGAGGCAAAAGCGCTGGCGGCGCGGTCTCCTGCCCCCCCGGCGCGCGTGGGTTGGCGGGGTCGATCACATAGGAGAAGCGGAAACCAACTTCGTTGCCGTAGAGATAGTAGGCCCCGAAATCGAGGCCATTGCGGAACTTGTAGCTGACCCCGAAGTTGTAGGGCGACGACTGCGGATCAATGGAGATGCGGCTCTCGCGCCTGTAAGTGTCGCTGGAGTACTCGGCAACAAATGTCAGCCTGTCGGTGGCGTGCCATTTGATCCCGCCGAACAGGGCAGCGTCCCCCCGAAACCACTGGTCAAAGCCAAACTCCCCGGTCCGCGTGTCGCGATTGGGGCGGGTCTCAAAGCGATCGTCCAGCACGCCCAAAGGGTTCGCGAATCCGCCACGGCCTGCAAACCGGCCCCACCCCAAGCCGCCCGTGAACTGAAGCCTCGGCGTTACATACTTGCTGGCAACGATATACTCGCCACTGTAAATGCCTGTTCCGCCAAAGTCGCGGAGGCCGAGCGCGATGGCGGGCCACACATCACTCTCCTCGCGCAGGAGGAAATGCAAATCGAAGCTGCGATCGTAGAACAAAGTGTTTCGATTGAATACATATCCCTGCGCCGAGTATCGAAATGCACCTGTGATACGAGGAGTTATCTGAAAGGCGACCGTATTGCGCCAGATCGGCCCGTAGTTGGCGGTTGTCAGGGCAAGGTTTCCGTCGCCCAGGGCGCCGGCCGTTGGCATATCCACCAGACCGGGCGTACCAAAGAACGAGAGTTGCTCCGCTTTGGCCTGCGCTGTGGAGAGGGCAGAAAGCAAAGCGGCCACGCCTAAAATTCTAGTCGTAGCTCGCACCCACATCTCCGGTAACTTCACCCCAATCATCCCGTGCCACCTCTCCGGCGGCCTGCGCAGATAGAGGCGCGTGGCCAATGTCCGAGCGCGTCTCTTTTGCCGCAAATACCGTGGCTCTGCCACCTCTTTTACGGATGCCTCTGCGCAGAAAGCCCGACAGGCGTGATCCCGCCGACAGGGCGGCAAATCACCCTTTCGCCCCCTGCCCCCGCGCGTAAACGTCCTCGTAACGCACGATGTCATCTTCTCCAACATAGGTGCCCGTCTGCACCTCGATCAGCACCATCGGCACCTTTCCCGGGTTCTCCATCCGGTGCTTCGAGCCGAGCGGGATATAAACAGACTCGTTTTCAGTCACCAGCTTCACATCGTCATCAATCGTCACCTTCGCGGTGCCTTCGACAACGATCCAATGCTCGGAGCGGTGGAAGTGGCTTTGCAGCGACAGCGATGCACCGGGGTGGACCAGAATACGCTTCACCTGAAAGCGATCCCCAACAACAAGGCTCTCAAACCACCCCCACGGGCGGTGATCTTTCGGGAAGGTTGTCGCCTGCGGTGCCTGCTTCTTTTTCAGCGCCGTCACGGCCAACTTTACATCTTGCGCACGCGAGGTGTCTGCCACCAGCACGGCATCGTTCATGGCGATGGCCATCACGTTTTTCAGGCCAATCCCCACCAGCTCCAGCCGGTCGCTATCAGAGCGGAGCAATGTATCATCACAGTCGATTGCTGTCGCGCTGCCGCGCGCAACCACACCGCGCTCGTCAGGTTCGGTTTCACGCCAGACGGCATCCCAGCCCCCAAGGTCAGACCAGGCCCCATCGAAAGGAACAACCGAAAGGTTGTCGGCGCGCTCCATGACGGCGTAGTCGATAGAGATATCCTCCACCGCGGCCCAGGAGTCCGGATCAAGCCGTAGAAAACCAAGGTCAGGCTGAGCCCGCTCAACTGAGGCCCGAACCGGCGCAAGCAGCGTTGGGGCATGCGCCTCGAAGGCCTTCACCATATCTGCGGCACGGAACAGGAAAATACCCGCATTCCACAGGAAGTTGCCTGCCGCCAACAGCTCGGCCGCACGCGCCGCATCGGGCTTTTCAACGAACTGCTTCAGCACAATCGGGGCCGGCTCAGCCTGAGGCGGCGCAGCCAATTCCAGATATCCATAAGCCGTTTCGGCATGGGTGGGCTTGATGCCGAGCGTTACAAGGCGCCCTTCAGCCACCGCGGGCAACCCGGCCTGCACCGTGGCCACAAAACTTTCGGTATCAGGGATGAGATGGTCGGAGGGCGCGACCAGCAGCACCGCGTCCGGATCATCGGCCGTCGCACGGAGCGCCGCGGCAAGAACCGCAGGTGCCGTGTTGCGCGGCTCCGGTTCAATCATGACAGCACCGGGCTCTATCCCGGCTTGAAAAAGCTGCTCCGTCACGATGAAACGAAAGTCAGACCCGGTCAGCACGATGGGCACTGTAAACTCGGGCCCGCTCAACCGCCGCGCAGACCGCTGAAACAGCGTCTCCCCGTCGATGATCGCAGAGAACTGCTTGGGATAAGACTTGCGCGACAGCGGCCAAAGCCGGGTTCCAGAGCCTCCGCAGAGGATGACCGGGGTAATCTTCACTTCAGACCTCCTAGGCACATGTCGGTTTTAGGCCCGAAGAGGGCCGTTTCAAAAAGTCGGGCGTCCGACGGATAGGGGAAACACTCGCGCGAGTTGCCGAGATTCCAGCTTCGCCTTACTTGCCGGTAGGTGCGAAGACGACGCCAACGGTTTTGAAAATCAGGGCAACATCGGTGGGTAGGTTCATGCTGTGAGCATAAGACGCGTCCATCCGTACCCGCTCGGCGTAGCTAATGTCGTTTCTCCCTGACACCTGCCACGGGCCAGTTATCCCAGGGCGGACCGAGAGGTACTCACGGCGATGCTCTCCATAACGCGCAAGTTCTGAGGCCACGATCGGTCGCGGACCGACAAAGCTCATGTCACCCACGAGCACGTTCCAGAGTTGGGGAAGTTCATCGAGGCTGGTTTTTCGGATGAAATGGCCCAACCGAGTAATTCGCGGGTCATTGTCGAGTTTGAAGTCACGCTCCCACTCCGCAGCAGCTTCGGGGTTGGAAGCGAGGTGTTCTGCGAGACGCTCCTTGGCATTCGGCACCATCGAACGAATTTTCCAGCAATTGAACGGCTGCCCGTTCCGCCCCACGCGCTCATGGCCAAAAAGGCCCGGAGCACCATCGCGGCGGGTAATTGCACAGAGAACAAGAATAACTGGCAAGACGAGCGGCAGCAGCACCAGCGCTAACGAAAAATCGAATACACGCTTGCCATGCCGCATGTAGCTTAGCCCGTGGCGCTCATCTGCGGTCACCATATCCGCAGGCAGGTCCACAGGCTCGGCACCCGTCATTTTGACGTACTTCACTTTTTAATTCCCCCGGTGGTGGCATTCTCGTCGGTCTGTTTGGAGACTAGGCCCCACAGGCCACGAGGGCCTCTACTTTCGCTGCACTACAGTATCGAGCGGAGGCATAATCCAAGGATGCGGCAAAATCTACGACATTTTGGTGAAATTTGAGGCGACAGGCGAAAGATCGACTTCAATCTGAGCGAAAAACCCCGCCGAAACCAGCGGGAATGGGCCGATAGATGCTGCAACGCAGAGATTGCCGCCCAACTCAAAGTGAGGTACGGCAGCGACACTGAAAGGAGTAGCCCCCCCGTTCCGATAGCCACTCCTTAACCGCTTTACCGGTATTCAACGATTTCCGGATGCGAGCGTTGGGCAGGCCGGAACACCAAGCCGAATCAGATTCTGGCCGCTCATTCGGTAAAGGCCAGACGTTCTTGTTCGGCCCTCGGCGAGATACCAGTTTGCAATCGGCTCCGGATAATGACTGGCAATGACACGAGAGACATAGTCGAATTGCGCCGGCGACATGCGCCCAACAGCCATCGCCGGGCCATGAAACCCAAAGGTCGTCTTGGGAGATACGCAAACATCCTCGACACCAAGGTACATGGTGCAGGTCGAAAAGCAGACCTTGCCGCGAATCTCAACGCGCCGCTTCTCTGCCTTCAGTTCCTTAATCTCCGCCAGCCGGACGCGAATAAAACCGCCCCTGTCACTCCCGACGATAACAGCAACCGCGCTCTGCGCCTGCGCGGAACTGGGAGCCAGCGTTGATATGCCGGCACATAACGTCAGCGCGATTGCCCCCGTCTGACGTTTAAACATACGAAAAGCACTCCGGAAACCGGAGAGAATTGACCATTCCATGGCGATACACCCTTTTCCTCGCCGCCAGACAAACGCGAATGCGCAGACCAGCGGCCACCCTTTGCAGGGAGGATAAGAGCGTATGCAGATTAATTTCGGGTTTAGGACCGTCGAACATCATCCAAAAAATGATGAAAATTCAACGCGTTTTTAACGATACCGGGCAGCTCCCTGAGCTGCCCGGTGGTCTGGATCAGTTGGTCCCGGTCGTTCCGGTGGTGCCGGTCGTACCCGTGGTGCCGGTCGTGCCGCCACCACCGCCACCGCCAAGTCCGCCGAGGAGGAGCAAGCCGAGAGGTAGAGCAGCGAGTGGGCCTGCGTTGGTCGCAGAGCTCGGAATGCCCAGCTCTTCGGGCTTGCATTCGTCGAGTTCACGATTCGCCGGTTCGTCGCAGTCGATGACTTCAACGGTCTGGGCGAAGGCCGGGGCCGTTACGGCGGCAATAGCCGCAGCGGCGATGAGTGTGCGTACTGACATAACTGGTTCCTTCCGTTGCTGAGGCCTCCCTAACATGCCTCGCTGCAAAGCAGAATAGGGACTTCACATTCAACACGCAAAAATTGGCGGAAGCTTGCGCATGTGCGCACTTCTTGAGCGCAGCCGCCGCCTAAGCCTCGACAATAGCCTGCTGTTGTCGCATGGAGCGCGCATCCTTGGGGTCAGCGTCGGATCGCCGGTGCAATTGCACAGAGCATTGGCATATGCTCCAATTATCGTCTGGGTATGGGTAACTGAATGCAACAAATGACAAGTATTTCTGGTAGCGGAACTGTGCAGGACGCTCAGTCCGCCGTTCACGGCGATGGTGACGATGTCATCGACCTCGGAGCACTGCTGGGCACGCTCTGGCGCGGAAAGTGGATCATCGCGGTTATCGCGATGCTCGCAACCGTTATCGGCGGCTACTACGCTTATGGAATCGCCACGCCGAGGTACACGGCAACGTCCGTTGTAATCCTGGAAACTCAGGAACGCTCGGTCGTGGATATCGAGAGTGTCATGGGGGGCCTCTCGTCAGACTCGCAAATCGTGAACTCGGAAGCTGAAGTTCTCAAATCGCGGGGCCTGATCGGCAAAGTCGTCGATCGGCTCGATCTGACGGCGGATCCAGAATTCAACTCCGCCCTGCGCGATCCAAGCGCACTGTCAGAGCTGAAGTCCTCGATCAAAAGCACCCTTCTTGGCGCGCCCTCCGAACAAGTCGTCCCCGAGGACGTAACGATGGTGCGCCAACGGAACAATTCCATCGACTCTGTTCTCGAGAACATGACAGTCGCTGCCGTTCCCAACAGCCTCGTTTTCAACATCCGTGTAACATCGCTGGAGCCGGAGAAAGCCGCGCTGATCGCCGATACGATCGCCGAGCTCTACATTCTCAACCAGCTTGAAGTGAAGTTTGAAGCGACACAGGAGGCCACGAGTTGGCTGACCGAACAGGTTGGCGAATTGCGGGTTGAACTGGAATCGGGCGAAAGCCGTCTTGCCGAACTCAGCGCCGACAATGAGCTCGTCTCGGTTGAGGCGCTTCAGGCGCTGGAACGGCAGCTGAAAGAGATCCGTGATCGGGTCACCCAGACAGCCGACAACCTGGAAACGCAAAAGGCCCGCCTAGCGGTTTTTGAAGCAGCGAGCACGCGCGAAGAACAGGCAGCGGCGGCCAATGACATGCAGCTGACCAGAATGCTGCCCCGCGCTCAAAACGAGCCAGCCATGGCCACGGCCTTCGACACCCGTTTCACGCAGCTGGCAGAGCGCGCAAGGCTCGATGTGGCACGCACCAGCCAGCAGCTTGAGGGCCTGCGGACATCCGAAAGCGACCTGCGCGCACGAATCGACCAGCAGGGCGACGATCTAGTCGAGCTTCAACAATTGCAGCGTGAGGTCGAAGCCAGCCGCGCGCTTTATGAATACTTCCTGGGCCGGCTCAAGGAGACCTCTGCGCAGCAGGGCATTCAGCAAGCCGATAGCCGCGTTCTCTCAAACGCCGTCATCCCGATCAACGCATCCGAACCCCGGCGCTCGCTCATTCTGGCGATGTCCGGGATGCTTGGCCTGATGATCGGCGCCGGGCTGGTGCTGTTGAAAGAGGCGCGCAACAGCAGCTTCCGCACCTCCGACGAGTTGGAAGCCGCAACCGGGATCAGCGTGATTGGTCAGATCCCCCGCATCCCGGCCCGTAACCGCCGCAAGACGATCCAGTATCTGCGCGACAAGCCCACCTCCAACACCGCAGAGGCCTATCGGAACCTGCGCACCTCGCTGATGTTGTCCAATGTAGACAACCCGCCAAAGGTCATTGTCTCTACCTCGGCCCTGCCCGGCGAAGGCAAAACAACCAACTCCATCGCCATTGCCCAAAACCTCATCGGCATGGGCAAGAAGGTGCTGCTGATGGAGGGCGACATTCGCCGCCGCACGCTTTCGCAATATTTCGACGATCTGCCCAAACGCGGCCTTGTCTCCGTGCTGAGCGGCGACTCGTCGCTTGATGATGTCATCACCCAGACCGAAGCCTCTGGCATTGATCTGCTCGCGGGCGAACAGACCAGCGCCAATGCGGCGGACCTGTTCACCTCCGACAAGTTCCGTGACCTGATCACCGATCTGCGTGGCAAGTATGATGCGATCATCCTCGACACCCCGCCGGTTCTGATCGTGCCTGACGCCCGGATCATCGCCATGCAGGCCGATGCGGTGCTCTTCACGGTGAAGTGGGACGCCACATCCCAAGCGCAGGTGAAAGAAGGGCTGAAGCTGTTCCGCCAGTCAGACCAAAAGGTTACCGGCCTCGTGCTCTCGCAGATCAACCCCAAGGGCATGAAGCGCTACGGCTACGGCGGCAAATACGGTGCCTATTCCGCCTATGGATCTGGCTACTACAACAACTAAAGCAAACCGCCGCCGGCCAGACAGAAAACGGGGCAGAGCGCCACAAGCGCCCTGCCCCGCGATCTTTCTGGCACATCAGCTCTGGAAAGACTTCTCGATCTTGTCCAGTGTCTCCATTGCCGAGAGGGTCTGCGCTACCGATCCGTTCGGCTCGCGCCCCTCACGGATCGCCGCAAAAAACTCGCGGTCGATCAGCTCGATCCCGTTGTTCGACACGGCCACATCCGACAGGTCGATCGGGTTTTCCTTGCCGTCAAACAGGTCGTCGTAACGGGCAATGTACGTGCCGTTATCGCAGATATAGCGGAAGAAGGTGCCCAGCGGCCCATCGTTGTTGAACGACAGCGACAGCGTGCAAATCGCACCGGAAGGCACCTTCATCCCGATGGACATATCCATCGCGATGCCAAGCTCCGGGTGATGCGGCCCCTGAATGCCAAATGCCTCTGAGCAGGTCTCGCCGGTCTGATACTGGAACAGGTCCACAGTGTGGCAGGCGTGGTGCCACAGCAGGTGATCCGTCCAGCTCCTCGGCTCGCCCTTGGCGTTCATGTTGGAGCGGCGGAAGAAATAGGTTTGCACGTCCATCTGCTGGACCTTCAACTCACCCGCTTCGATCTTGTTGTGAATCCACTGGTGGCTCGGGTTGAAGCGCCGCACCTGTCCGGCCATGGCCACAACGCCGGTTTCTTTCTGCTTTTCCACCAGCGCCTCTGCACCCTCGATGGAATCGGCCATCGGGATTTCGATAAGCACATGCTTGCCGGCCTCCATGCAGGCGATGCCCTGCTCCACATGCACCTGCGTCGGCGTGGCGAGGATCACCGCGTCCACGTCATCCCGCGCGATGCACTCTTCCAGATTATCCGCCGCATGGGGGATACCGCGCTCGGCGGCCAGTGCCTCGATCTTGGCCTTGGTCGGCCCCATGACCGACGTCACCTCGACATCGTCAATGGCCGCCAGAGCGTCCAGATGTTTGATCCCGAAGGCCCCGTAGGCCCCCGCTACACATACGCGCATTGTCTTTCCTTCCGCTGAAGTTAAGCGTGATTTTCCAAGATGATATGGCCGACGGCCGTGTTGGACGCGGGCACGTGATAGTGCCGGTGCACCTCTGTGACCTTCTCGTCCAGCGCCCCGCGCATGACCAGCCACATCACCATTTCGATGCCTTCCGAGCCCGTCTCACGCAGGTATTCGAGGTGGGTGATATTGGCCGCCGCCTCGGGGTCGGTGGCCATGTAGTCGAGAAAGCGGTTGTCCCACTCGGGGTTGATCAGCCCTGCCCGCTCCGCCTGCAACTGGTGGCTCATGCCGCCGGTGCCGAAGATCATCACGTTGAGGTCTTCGGGGTAGCTGTCGATGGCGCGGCGGATGGCCTTGCCGAGGTTGTAGCAGCGCCGCCCGGTCGGGGCCGGATATTGCACCACGTTCACCGCCAGCGGCACCACGAGGCAGGGCCATTCGTCATCCACACCATGCTCGCCGAACATGACAGACATCGGCACCGTCAGCCCGTGATCCACCTCCATCTCGTTCATGATGGTCAGGTCGAACTCGTCGAGAATGACGCTTTGCGCGATGTGGGAGGCCAGCTTCTGATGCCCCTTCACCACCGGCACCGGGCGCGGGCCCCAGCCCTCGTCGGCGGGTTTGTACTCTGCCGCGCAGCCGAGCGCGAAAGTCGGGATGCAAGAGGCGTCAAAGGCCGTGCAGTGATCGTTGTAGACAAGAAAGATCACATCGGGCTTGTTTTCCTTCATCCACTCCCGGCTCTTGGTGAACCCTTCGAAGAGCGGCTTCCAATAGGGCTGCTCGGTGATGCCGGTGTCCATTGCCACGCCGATGGCGGGCACGTGGCTGCATCCCACGCCTGCGGTAATCCGCGCCATTATTTCTTCTCCCATTCAGATTTGCTGCGGTTGCCCTCGATGGGCCTGCCGCCGTGGAGCATCATGTCGCGGTATTCATCCCGGCTGACGCCCGTCATCATTGCGGCCAGATCCTGAAAGGTGATCCCGTCGAAGGCCGCGAGCTTGCTGGTGTAATAGATGTTGCCGCCCAGTTCGAGCAGCCGGTTCCAGGCCCGGTCACGGATGGCCTGCTTCTGATCTTCGCTCATCGGAAAGCGGCTCAGATACTCTTCCGGGTCCGACTTGAATGCGTCTCGCGCCTTCTGCGTTCTCAGCGAGATACAGAACTGGTTGAGGTGATACCCCTCCCGCGAGCGATCCGCATCGAAGACGTAAGTCCCCGGGATATCTTCATATTCCTTGTCGTCAGACATGGCATCCTCCCTATTCGGCAGCGCGGTGCGCGCCCGCCATGGCGTTGCTGATCCGGTCCGCGCGACCGGCGTAATCTTCGGGGCCAGCGGCAAGATCCAGCCGCATATCCCCTGCCCTTTGCTGCCACTCCACGATGGCGCGGGCCATGTCGGAGGGCAATCCAAGCTCTTCAACCGTGGTCACCACTTCGCGCATCTCGGCAGCACGGCGCAGGCCGTGCGTGGTGGCACGTTCCATGTTGTAGGCCGCCCGCTCGGGCCAGTTCCAGCCCGGCATGGAGGCGTCGAGCGAGGCCAAAACCGCCTCGTCCACCCCGGCGCGACGACCGGCAAGCAGGCACTCCAGCGTCAAGGCTTCGATTCCCTTGATCATAACCGAGCGCACCATCTTTGTTGCGCTCGCCGTTCCCACCTCTGGCCCTGCAACTTTCGCGGCCATATCCAGAGTGTCCAGCAGGGCCTTGGCCTCCTGCGCGTGCGGGCCGGAAATCAGCAGCGGGGTGCGGTGCAGCTTTGGGTGAACCGGGGCCATGACGGCCACATCGACATAGCGAATGCCCCTCGCCTCCAGCGCTTCCGCGCTCCGGCGCTTGGCCCCCGGCGCGCAGGAGTTGCAATCAAAGTAGATCGTGCCCGGGGCCAATGCTTCGGCCGCATCCTGCGCCGCACGCTCGGCCTGATCGGCGGTGACAAGCGAGAACACGGCACTGGCAAACGTGAGTCGTTCAAGCCCCGTCACACCGCAACGCTGATAGTCCTGCCACTTGGCCTCTGACGTCTCGGGCGAATTTGTTTTAATGTCGAAAGCGAAGAGATCGGCGGGCGCGCCAGATGCGCCCCAGCCCTTGGCAAAGGCCTGCCCCGCCTCGCCGAAGCCGAGCAAGGCAACTGCCATACGGTTTGAAAGCTCTTCATTATCAGACATTTGCGCCACCTCCTCGTGACGGGCAACTGATTACCAATTTTGCAGCCGAACGAAAAATCGAAAGGCGGGACAAGCCATTCAATTATTGGATAGTTCAACCATCGGATAGGGCACAGCACACCTCGCGCAACCGCACCAGCAGCCGCCCCTGCGCGGGCGTCGGGCGCCATGCCTTGCGAAAGGTCAGGCCGATGCTCCGCTCGTTGCGCTCCAGCGGAATCGGCAGCGCGGTGAGCACCCCCAACTCCTCCTCCATCTCGATCTGGCGGCGCGACATGATAGTGAGGTAGGGCCCGCGCATCATCAGCCCGCGCACCAGCACAAGCGAGGACGACACGATTTTGACGGGCGTGCCGGGCAGGCTGTCGATCTTGAGCGTATCAAACAGATAGGAGCCGGCGGGCGTGGCCTTGGGCGGGGCAATCCACGGGTACTCCAACGCATCCGCGAGCAGGGCCTGCGGTTTCGATGCAAGCGGATGGTTTTGGCTGGCCACGACCGAGAGGGCATCATCAAACAGCGGCTCCTGCACCACGTCATCGGCAGGCGCCGGGTCGCGCAAGGCGCCGATTATGAAGTCGATCTCACCGAAGCGCAGCGCGCGGAGCAACTCGGGATAGGGGCCTTCCACACTGCGTATCTGCGGCGCCCCCTGATCGGAAGTTATAACGTCATCAATGACTTGCGGCAAAATGGACGAACGGGCCAGCGGCAAGGCCCCGATCACGATGGTGGTGGCCTCCCGGCCCTGTTCCTCGGCAATTTCATACACCGCCTGCCGCAACTCGGCCGCGGCCAGACGGGCCTGCCGGGCTAGGAGCTCTCCGGGGAGCGTCAGGGCCACGCCGCGGCGGTCGGATTCGAACAGTCGAATGCCCGCAAGACGTTGCAGGTCTTTCGCAGCCCGGTGCACGGAGGGTTGCGACACGCCCAGCGCTCGGGCGGCCTGCGAGTAGTTGCCCGCACTGGCCATAGCGAGGAGCGTGCGCAGGTGCACCGGCGTCAGCGCGCCATGAAAATCCTTGCGCACCGGCCCGTCTTCGCCGGATTTCTCATCGCGGCTCGCACGCCGCACTGCCTCTGAAGCCCCCTCCCGCAGCAGCTCGATCATCCGCTTGGCCCGCGCCTGAAAGAGCTGCCCCGCCTGGGTGCAATACATCCCGTCCGGGCGCCGGTCGAAGAGCTTTACCCCAAGGTTTTTCTCTATCTTCGCAATTGCATGGGTCACCGCGGGTTGGCTCAGGTGAACCACATCTGCGGCGAGGGCAACGCGCTTCAGGCGGGCGGTTTCAACCACGGCCTGAAGGTGGCGGATGTTCGGAAATTCCATAAGGCAGCACCGCCGATTGCGGAGAGTGAGGGTGCCACTCTATAGCAAAAATCAATTGGGGCCGCAAAGGTTGGAATTTCCGCACCACAGCGCAAATGCGTATGACCGCGCGGAAGGCTCGGCTATGATCTGCCGTGCAAGCGGAGGAAAGCGACCCATGAGCGACAAGAAAACCGCCCTCGTCATCAGCGCCCATTCGGCAGATTTTGTCTGGCGCGCAGGCGGGGCCATCGCCCTGCACCAGTCCAAGGGCTACGATGTTACCGTCGTCTGCTTAAGTTATGGTGAACGCGGCGAAAGCGCCAAGCTGTGGAAGCAGGAAGGCATGACGCTGGAGAAGGTGAAGGCCGCCCGGCAGGACGAGGCCGAAAAGGCCGCTGCCGCGCTCGGCGTGACCGATATTCGCTTTCTCGATCGGGGCGATTACCCGCTCGATCTGGGCCGCGAGACGCTGGAGCAGATGGTGGACATCATCCGCGAAGTGCAGCCTAACTTCATGTTTTCCCACTCGAAATGGGATCCCTATAACACCGACCACATGCGCACCACCGACTTTGCCCTCGAGGCGCGGATGGTGGCGCAGGCCTGGGGGCATAATCCGGGGCAGAAGGTGCTGGGGGCGCCGCAGCTTTACCTCTTTGAGCCGCACCAGACCGAGCAGATGGAGTGGAAGCCCAACGTGTTCCTCGACATCACCGATGTCTGGGACAAGAAATGGGCGGCGATCCAGTGCATGCAGGGGCAGGAGCACCTCTGGCACTTCTATGAAAACGTTGCAGAAAACCGCGGCAACCACTTCCGCCGCAACTCCGGCGGCATGGCCGGCGGGCGCAACTGCAAATATGCGGAAGGCTTTCAGTCGATCTTCCCGCGCACCGTGGATGAGCTGGAATGAGCGTGCAACCGGGAACCACGGGCCTCGTCATTCAGAATGTCGATAGGGCCGAGCAGAGCGTGATCGACGGGCTGGCCGAATGCGGCGTGGCCACGGTGCATGAGGCGCAGGGCCGCAAGGGCCTGCTGGCGGCGCATATGCGGCCCATCTACGGCGGCGCACGCATTGCCGGATCCGCCGTGACCATCCTCGCCCCGCCCTGCGACAACTGGATGATCCACGTGGCCATCGAGCAGATCAAGCCGGGCGATATCCTGTGCCTCGGCACCATCACCCCCTCCAACGCGGGCTATTTCGGCGACTTGCTGGCCACTTCCGCGATGGCGCGGGGCTGCCGGGGGCTGGTGATCGACGCGGGCGTGCGCGACATTAAAGACCTGACAGAAATGGGTTTTCCGGTCTGGTCCAAGGCGGTGTTTGCGCAGGGCACAATCAAGGAAACGCTGGGCTCGGTCAACGTGCCCGTCGTCTGCGCCGACGAGCTCGTCAACGCCGGTGACGTGCTGGTGGCCGATGATGATGGCGTTGTTGTCGTGCGCCGCGAAGAGGCCGCCGAGGTGCTTGAAAAGGCGCGCGCGCGGGAGGCCAACGAAGCGGCCAAGCGGGCGAAGTTTGAGGCTGGCGAGCTGGGGCTCGACATCTACAACATGCGCGAACGGCTGGAGAAGGCCGGATTGAAATATGTTTGAGCGCCGCGCTTTCTGCGGCGCCGCGTGGTAACGCTTTACCACCGCCACATCCCGTGCACATCCTATGCACAACCCATGCATATCGCAGGTGCAGAAACGTAAAGACATGATGACCCGCACCGTGCGTTGTGCGGATGCAGAAAAGAGGCCAGATGAGCGACGGCGTGAAATGCATGTGGATGCGCGGCGGCACCTCCAAGGGGGGCTACTTCCTTGCCGATGATCTGCCCGAAGCGCGGGATGCCTTCTTGCTCCGGGTCATGGGCTCGCCGGACATTCGCCAGATTGACGGGATGGGCGGGGCGGACCCGCTGACCTCCAAGGTCGCGGTGGTTCGCAAATCCGAGCGCGACGGCGTGGATGTCGACTACCTCTTCCTTCAGGTCTTCGTCGACCAGCCCATCGTCACCGACGCGCAAAACTGCGGCAACATCCTCGCCGGGGTCGGCCCCTTCGCCATCGAGCGCGGGCTGGTGGCGGCGCAGGAGGGCGAAACGCCGGTGACGATCTTCATGGAGAACACCGGGCAAGTGGCCGTGGCGCGGGTGAGCACGCCGGGCGGCAAGGTGAGCTACGCGGGCGAGGCCAGGATTGACGGCGTGCCCGGTGGCTCCGCCGCCGTGCCGATTGCCTTCAAGGACACCGCCGGATCGAGCTGTGGGGCGCTGCTGCCAACCGGAAATGCGATGGACGAGATCGAGGGCGTCGCCTGCACCCTGATCGACAACGGCATGCCCTGCGTGGTGATGCGGGCCGCCGACATGGGGATCACCGGCGAGGAGACGCCGGATGAGCTTGAGGCCAACGAGGGCCTGCGCAAGAAGCTGGAGGCGATCCGGCTGAAGGCGGGGCCGATGATGAACCTTGGCGATGTGGCCGAGAAGTCGGTGCCAAAGATGACGATGGTGAGCGCCCCGAAGGCGGGCGCGATCTCTACCCGCACCTTCATTCCGCACCGCTGCCACAAGACAATCGGCGTGCTGGGCGCGGTCAGCGTTGCCACCGCCTGCCTCACGGAGGGCTCGCCCGCTTACGACTTGGCAGAGCGCGGCGAGGGCGACGAGCGGGCGCTTTCGGTGGAGCATCCGACCGGCGAAATGACGGTGGTGGCAAAGCTGGAAAACGGCGAAGTGACAGAGGCGGCGATCCTGCGGACGGCGCGCAAATTGATGGACGGGGAGGTTTTCGCATGAGCGAGACACAGGTGATGGACGCGGATTGGCTGGAATTTCACCCCAGCCCAAAGAAGCCCGATTTCAAGCTGCCCGAGGGGGCGGTGGACGCGCATTGCCACGTGTTCGGCCCCTCCCCCGAGTTCCCCTTTGCGCCGGAGCGCAAATATACGCCCTGCAACGCGGGCAAGGACAAGCTGTTTGAATTGCGCGATTATCTCGGGTTCAGCCGCAACGTGATCGTGCAGGCCACCTGCCACGGCAAGGACAACCGGGCGATGGTGGATGCCTGCCGCGCCGCCGGAGACCTCGCGCGCGGCATCGCCTCCGTCGGCCCCGATGTGACGGATGAAGAGCTGGCCGAGATGGATGCCGCCGGCGTGCGCGGCGTGCGCTTCAACTTCGTCAAACGGCTGGTGGATGCCACGCCCAAGGAGGTGTTTATCGGCATCGGCGAGCGGATCGCCAAGCTGGGCTGGCATATCGTGGTGTACTTCGAGGCCGCCGATCTTGAAGAGCTTATCCCCTTCCTCGAAAGCCTGCCGACGGTGCTGGTGGTCGATCACATGGGGCGGCCCGATGTGAGCAAGGGCGTGGACCACCCCGATTTTCAGCGCTTCATCGACCTGATGGCGCGCAACGAGAATATCTGGAGCAAGGTCACCTGCCCCGAGCGGCTGAGCCCGCAAGGCCCGCCCTATGATGACGTGATCCCTTTCTATCAGGCCATCGTCGAGCGCTTCCCCGACAGGGTGCTCTGGGGCACCGACTGGCCACACCCGAACATGAAGAGCCACATGCCCGATGACGGGGCGCTGGTGGATTACATCCCCAAAATCGCGCGCACGCCGGAACAGCAGCAGAAGCTCCTGGTGGACAATCCGATGCGGCTCTACTGGGCGCGCTGACCGCTTAGTTTCTGCTATTACGGGCGTCGCATTGCGGCGCCCGTTTGCGTTTGGGCGCGGGCCACTGCCACGCGGCGGCCATTCATTTTCTGTCTCCACAATTCGAAGGGTGCCGCCCGAGGCCTCGGCTTGATTCAGGTCAAATTCGGGCCGGGGCGGTCCATGCGATACCGAGGCAGGACAATGGAGGACAGCATGGCGCAGCACAGCCACGACTATCACATAGACATCCCCGGCACGACGGTCTTCGACGGGCGGATGGCCATGAAGGGCTATGCGCTCAACAAGATGTGCTACGACTTCAACCGCGCCGAGAACCGCGAGGCCTTCAAGGCCGACCCGGAGGCGTGGATGGAGAAGTATGGCCTGCGGGATGCGCAGCGCCAGGCGATCCGCGACAATGACATTCTTGCGATGATCGAAGAAGGCGGAAACATCTACTACCTCGCCAAGCTGGCCGGGATCTTCAAGCTGAGCGTGCAGGATGTGGGCGGCATGCAGACAGGGCGCACGCGGGAGGAATTTCAGCAATTCCTCGCAAGCCAGGCATAAGGGAGGCAGACATGGCACAAATTCTCGGAGGCATCACCACCTCGCACATCCCCGCCGTGGGCAATGCGATCGACAAGGGGTTGCAGGACGACCCCTATTGGAAGCCCTTCTTTGACGGCTATCCGAAGGTTCACGCGTGGATCAAGGAACATAAGCCGGACTACGTGGTGAACATCTACAACGACCACGGCCTCGGGTTCTTCCTGGACCGGATGCCCACCTTCGCCATCGGCGCGGCGCATGAGTACCGCAACGAGGATGAGGGCTGGGGCCTGCCGTCCCTGCCCCCCTTCCCCGGCGCACCGGAGCTGAGCTGGCACATCATCGAGAGCATGGTGGAGGACGAGTTCGACATCACAAGTTGCCAAGAGCTGGCGGTGGACCACGGCTTCGTGGTGCCGATGCAGCTTTTCTGGCCGGGCGCGCCGAACAACCCCGACATGCCCCGCGCGGTGCCAATCAGCGCCAACACGGTGCAACATCCGATCCCGACGCTTAAGCGCGCGTTGAATTTCGGCAAGGCTTTGGGCAAGGCGCTGCGGAGCTTTCCCGAAGAGGCCAAGGTGGTGATCCTCGGCACCGGCGGGCTGAGCCATCAGCTCGATGGCGCGCGGGCGGGCTTCATCAACAAGGACTTCGACCAGTATTGCCTTGAGAATATCGTCAGCAACCCGGAGGAGCTGACAAAGATCAGCCGGATGGAACTGGTGGAGAAGGCGGGGGCGCAGGGCACCGAGTTTATGATGTGGATGATGATGCGCGGGGCGCTGGGGGATGAGGTGACGGAGATCACCCGGAACTATCACATCCCGATCTCAAACACCGCTGCCGGCACGCTGCTTCTGGAATGTGCCGCCTAAGAGATTTTGGGCCTCCGGCGGGGAGTATTTGGAGCAAGAAAATGGAGCGGGAACGCGCGCAATTTTAATCAAATTGTCCATTTTCTTGCCGGAAGTACTCCCGCCGGAGGCCCTTTTCTTTTTGGTGCCGCCCATGAATTGAACGGTCGTTCAGCCGAGGAAGTGCTTCATGATCCGCGTTGTCCATTTGCCATAGGGCGGGCGGATGAGGTGGGCGCCGTTGGGATTGCGCTGGGTGAAGACCGATTTGGCGTGGCTCATCGCGCGAAAGCCCTCTGGGCCGTGGTAGCTGCCGATCCCTGACGCGCCGATGCCACCGAAGGGCATGTCGTCCACCGCGATGTGCAGCAGCGTATCGTTCACCGTGACGCCGCCCGAAGTGGTGCGGGTTAGCACCGTCTCGCGGGCGGCATCATCGGGGCCGAAGTGGTAAAGCGCCAGCGGGCGCGGGCGGGCGTTGATATAGGCCACGGCCTCTTCGATGCTGTCATAGGGGATGACAGGCAGGTGGGGGCCGAAGATTTCTTCCTGCATCACCTCCATCTCATCCGTCACATCCAGCAGCATTGCGGGCGCGTTTTCACCATCCAGCAACGGAAGGCGGCGGGCGCCCTGCCCCTCTGCCTTTTCGGCCAGTGCCTTCAGGCGGTCGGCGTGGCGGCTATGGATCGGGAGGGTAAAGTTGGGGTCGGCCAGCCCCTCGGGGTAGAGCGCTTTTGCGGCCGTCTTCATGCCCGCGCAGAAGGCATCAACCTGGTCGCGGGGCACGAGGGCGTAATCGGGGGCGATGCAGGTTTGCCCGCCGTTCACCAGCTTTGCGTAGGCGATCGAGCCGGTGGCCTGATCCAGATCGGCCCCGGGGGCCAGCACGGCGGGGCTTTTGCCGCCAAGTTCCAGCGTCACCGGCGTGAGGTTGGCGGCGGCGGCCTGCATCACCTTGCGGCCCACTTCGGTGCCGCCCGTGAAGAAGAGATGATCGAAAGGCAGCGCGGCAAAATCCGCGCCCACCTCGGCGCCGCCTTCAACCACCGCCACCTGATCCGGGCGGAAGATATCTTCAAGCAGCGCGCGCAGGGCGGCGTTGCAGGCGGGGGTGAATTCGGACGGCTTCAGCATCACCCGGTTGCCCGCCGCAATCGCGGTGGCGAGCGGCGCGAGGGCCAGTTGAAACGGATAATTCCACGGCGAGATGATGCCCACCACGCCCTTGGGCTGGTAGTGCACCCGCGCCTTGCCGGGCCAGAGCGCCACATGCACCGAGCGGCGCTCGGGCGCCATGAAGCGGCGCAGGTGGCGGTCGAGGTAAGTGATGGTGTTGAGGCTTGGCACGAGGTCGAGCAGCTTTGTTTCCTCAACCGCGCGGCGGCCAAAGTCTTCCGCTGCTGCGGCGGCCAGTGCATCGGCCCGCCCCTTCACCGCCTTGGCCAGCCGCGAAAGGTCGGCCCGCCGGGTGGCAAGGCCGGGGGCCGGCGCGGCAAGAAAGGCGCTGCGCTGGGTATCGAGCAGGGCCTTGAGGGCGGCGGCGGGGGGCGGGGATGCGTTCATGCTCTGCTCACCAGCTGCCGGTGTTTTCCATCGAGGCCCAAGGCTCTTTCGGCGGCAGGGCCTCGCCCTCCTGAATCAGCTCGATCGAGATATTGTCGGGCGATTTGACAAAGGCCATGCGGCCATCCCGCGGCGGGCGGTTGATGGTGACGCCCTTGTCCATCAACTGCTGGCAGGTGGCGTAGATATCATCGACCCGGTAGGCGAGGTGGCCCCAGGCGCGGGCAGTCTCGTATTTTTCGTCGCTGTCCCAATTGTAGGTCAGCTCAAGTTCGGGGGCGCGGGTTTCTTCGGCGCTCTCCTTGTCCTTGGGCGCGGCGAGAAAGATCAGCGTGAACTTACCGTCGGGGTTTTCGGTCCGGCGGATTTCTTCAAGCCCGAACTTGGTACACCAGAAATCGAGACTCTCATCGACATCGGTGATCCGGATCATTGTGTGTACGTAGCGCATCTGTGCCCCTCCTATGGCGTTTGACCAGAGGATAGCGCGCGATGGCCCGGCGACTAGGGCGAAGTGTCAGGGAATGAGCACCTGCTTGCGGGTGATGACCGATTCCGACAGCGAGCCATCGTCATACATCATCCGGATGGTCACCGATTGCACCGAGTTGGCGGGCGCTGTGACGAGCGGGATCGGGTCTCCATCCACCATCACATTGGGGTTGGAAAATTCGGTGTGGCACGCGGCCATTTCCAGCTCGCGCGTCGGATCTTCATCATTGAAGCCGAATTGCACCGCCTGCACGCCGCAGCGCCACGAGACGATGGGGGTAAAGAAAACATAGTCTTCATCGCCCTCCACCCGGATGGCGATCCATTGATCCTTGATCGACTCGAGAATCGGGCGAACCTCGGCGGCGGTGGTGAAGTTTTCGGCCTGCGCGGTGAGCGGTGCGGTGGCCAGCAGCGTAAGTGTGACAAGGCTGCGCAAAGGCATCGGGGATTTTCCTTTTCGGCAAATGGACTTTGGCTATAGTGGCCCCGAAAATGCGAGGCCCGATCAATAATAACGGTCAGGAGCAGTATGGCCGCGACGCGCAAGAAATCAAAGCCTTTCAACATCGTCGTGGTCGGCCAGGACGGTAGACTTCAGTATGAGGCGGCGCTGTTTGCCGCGTCGCTGAGGCATTTCGACAGGGGGTTCAAAGGCCGGCTGATCGTGGCCGAGCCCCAGCCCGGGCCGCGCTGGAGCAATGACCCGCGGATGGGCTCTGCCGCCGTGCGCAGGCTCTTGGAGGAGGAGCTGGGCGCCGAGATCATGCCCTTCGAGAGCCGCCATTTTGGCGAGGCCTACCCCTATGGCAACAAGATCGAGGCGCTGCGCGAATTGCCCGAGGGCGAGCCGTTCATCTTCTTTGACAGTGACACGCTCATCACCGGTGCGCTCTCTGCCCTGCCCTTCGACTTCTCCCGCCCCGCCGCCTCGATGAAACGCGAGGGCACATGGCCGGAGGTGCCGCTTTATGGCCCCGGCTACGCGGCAATCTGGAAGAGCCTTTATGACAAGTTCGGGCTGGAGTTTGAGAGCACGCTCGATACCAGCCAGCCGGATGAGTACTGGCAGCGGTATCTGTATTTCAACGCCGGTTGGTTCTTTGGCCCCTGCGGGCCGAGCTTTGGGGCGCGGTTCGAGGAATATGCGCTGGCGATCCGCGATGATGCGCCCGACGAGCTGGCCTGTCAGGAGCTGGACCCTTGGCTGGATCAGGTGGTGCTGCCGCTGGTGATCCACAGCTTTGGCGGCGGGCGGCCCGGGCCGGAGCTGGACGGGCTGGATGGCGATGTGACCTGCCATTGGCGGGTGCTGTCGCTGCTTTATGCCCGCGAGAGCGATCACGCGGTGGAGGCGCTGGCCGAGGTCGCCGCGCCGAACAAGATCAAGAAGGTGCTCAAGGAGTATGAGCCCTTCAAGCGGCTAGTCTTCCAAAACAAGGGCGATAAGGCGCGAGCGCTGTTTGACCGCGAAAACCTGCCTCGCAAGGAACAGGCAATTCGCAACCGGCTAAAGCGCGAGAACCTCTGGATGCGATAACCGAAAGCACCGCGCGCACCCTGCCGGGGGTGCGCGGCTTACCGCGTCATCGCCGTCGCGCCCAGCCGTTCGGCCCAGGCCGCGCGCAGGCTCTTCACCGCGTCCTGCCGGGCGAGCGGGCCAAGCGTGGCGTCCAGCTCTTCAAGCGCCTCCACTGTCAGGTTGCCGTCATGGGCCGTCTGCATGCCGGGCACGGTGCAGCTCTTCATCTTCAGCTGAAAGGTCAGCCGGTTTTCGGCGGCGTGCAGGTTGGGCGTAGCCCCCACCCAGCACTGGCCGCCGGTGCGGGCGGCGTAAATCACCCAACGGTCCGGGGCTTCTTTGTAGGCGGCGCGGGCGGTGCGTTTGTCGATCATGGGATATCCCCTTTCACGGGGCGGATTGACATATTTTTACCCGGGTGTAAATAGCGACACATGGAAGAGACCTATACCGCCTTCAACGGCCACACCCGCATCACCAGCGCCCCGCGCCCGGAGCTTGCCACCCTGCTCGCCGAGCAGGGCCACGGGCCGGGTGCCGCGCTGCTCATCTTCTCCGACCTCACGGGCCGGGAGACCGACCTTGATCTGTCAGGCGGGCCGGAGGCGGTGGCGGCGCGCTACACCCCCGCCCCGCGCGGAAGGGGCCGCCCAAAGTTGGGGGTGGTGCCCCGCGAGGTCACCCTGCTGCCGCGCCATTGGGATTGGCTGGCCAGCCAGCGCGGCGGGGCCTCGGCTGCGCTGCGGCGACTGGTGGAAAGCGAAATGCGCAAACCGGACCCGGCCGCGCGGCGCGATGCGGCCTATCGCTTTTGCACCGCCATCGCGGGCGACCTGCCGGGCTTTGAAGAGGCGATACGGGCGCTCTACGCGGGCGAGGGTTTTGCCGAGGCGATAGCGAGCTGGCCGGAAGACATTCGCGATCATGCCCTGACGCTCGCGGGCGAAGGCTGATGCCCCCGCCTCAAGCCGAGCAGGCTGCCAGCCCCCTGATGCCCCGCGCGCCGCACGCCCCGCTGGTGATGGTCAACCTTCTGCGGTTTCGCGCGCAGGCGGATTATGCCCATGCCCCCGATCTGGCACCGGAGGGGCCGCGCACGGGGCGGGAGGCCTATCGGCTCTATGAGGCCGCGATCCTGCCGATGTTAGAGGCGAGCGGCGGTGAGGTTCTGTTCGAGGGCACGGGCGGGGCGTGGTTTGTCGGGCCGGTGGGGGAGCGCTGGGACAGGGTGCTGATGGTTCGGCAGGTAAGCCTTGAGAGATTCATGGCCTTGGCACAGCAGCCCGAAGCAAAGGCCGCAGCCGCGCATCGGCAGGCCGCGCTCGAAGACAGCCGGCTGTTGCCGGTTTTGCCGGGCTAACCCACTGGCCCCTTCTGGCCTCAGCCAGACGAGGTGGCAAACGTGCAGCCCCTGCATGATGATATTGCAGCGTTTTCACACCATGCCGCCCCGTGTTGGCGTTGCCCCCGCCACGCGCTTTGCCTAGGGTCACGCGCAAAACCAGCCCCAAGGGAGGACAATCCATGAGCCACGGCTTCGATACGCTTCAAATTCACGCAGGTGCCCGGCCAGACCCGGCAACAGGCGCACGTCAGACGCCGATCTACCAGAGCACCGCCTACGTGTTCCGCGATGCCGACCATGCCGCCGCGCTCTTCAACCTTCAGGAAGTCGGCTACATCTACTCGCGGCTGACCAACCCGACGGTGGCCGTGTTGCAGGAGCGGGTTGCCACGCTGGAAGGTGGCGCGGGGGCGGTGTGCTGCTCCTCCGGCCATGCCGCGCAGATCATGGCGCTGTTCCCGCTGATGGGACCGGGGCTGAACGTGGTCGTCTCGACCCGGCTTTACGGCGGCTCGATCACCCAGTTCAGCCAGACGATCAAGCGCTTCGGCTGGTCGGCCAAGTTTGTGGATTTCGACGATCTCGACGCGGTGGAAGCGGCGATTGACGACGACACCCGCGCTGTCTTCTGCGAGTCCATCGCCAACCCGGGCGGCTACATCACCGACCTGCCGGCCATTGCCAAGATTTCCGACAAGGCGGGCCTGCCGCTGATCGTGGATAACACCTCGGCCACCCCCTACCTCTGCCGCCCCATCGAACATGGCGCCACGCTTGTTGTGCATTCGATGACCAAATACCTCACCGGCAACGGCACGGTAACGGGCGGTGTTGTAGTGGATTCGGGCAAGTTCGACTGGGCGGCGAGCGGCAAGTTCCCCTCGCTCAGCGAGCCGGAGCCTGCCTACCACGGGCTCAAGTTTGCCGAAACCTTCGGCCCGCTTGCCTTCACCTTCCACGGCATCGCCATCGGACTGCGTGACCTCGGGATGACGCTGAACCCCCAGGCTGCCCATTACACCTTGATGGGGATCGAGACGCTGAGCCTTCGGATGGAACGCCACGTCGAAAACGCCAAGAAGATCGCGGCTTGGCTGGAGACCAATCCGAACGTCAAGGAAGTGACCTACGCCGGCCTGCCCTCCTCGCCCTATGCCGACCGGGTGAAAGCCGTGTGCCCCAAGGGCGCTGGCGGCCTCTTCACCGTGGCGCTGAAGGGCGGCTACGAGGCCTGCGTGAAGGCGGTGGACAGCCTTGAGCTGTTTTCCCACGTGGCCAACCTCGGCGACACCCGCAGCCTCGTGATCCACTCCGCCTCCACCACGCACCGCCAGCTCACCGAAGAGCAGCAGGTGGCGGCGGGCGCGGCGCCGGATGTGCTGCGCCTGTCGATCGGGATCGAGGATGCAGACGATCTGATCGCCGATCTGGAGCAGGCGCTGGAAAAGGCCCACGCCTAACGGCGGAAATCCGCGCAGGGCGGGCTTGCAGTTTCACGACATTGTCAGCCCCGCCCTGCCACAAATCCGGCCCCTCCGAGGGCCGGATTTTTTGTTTTGCAACAACGGCCTTCGCGGCGCAGTGAATGTAGCGGCGTGGAAAGTGGGAAAAATTGAAAACCTGACGTTAAGCCTGTATAGACTATAGCAGTTTCTCATGTGCCCCTGGGGCGCACCCTCTTTGGTTGGAAATCCTTGGATGACGCCCCAATTCGCCCTCGACCTCAGCCCTGACGGTATTTCGCTTCTGCGCCGGGCCGATGACGGCTGGCGGCGGGTTGGTGTGGTGTCGCTGGACGCCGACGGCCTGGCCGACGATCTTGCCGCTCTGCGCGAGAAGGGCAGCGGCGGCGCGGAACTGACGACCAAGCTGATCATTCCCAACAGCCAGATCCTCTTCACCACCTGCCCGGCAAGCGGCAAGGATGAGTTGGCCGACGAGGTGCGCGTGCGCGCCGCGCTGGTTGGCGCGACGCCTTATGAGGTGACCGATCTGGTATTTGACTGGGAGTCGGACGGGGAGACGCTCCACATCGCCGTGGTCGCCCGCGAAACCCTTGATGAAGCCTGCGCCTTTGCACGTGAATACGGGTTTGGCCCGGTCGGCTTTGTCGCCGTGCCGCCGCGCGGGGCCTTCCTGAGAGAGCCGTTCTTTGGCCCGGCAGACCGCGGCCCCGGTGCCCCTCCGGCGATGCTGGCAGAGGCCGAGCCGATCGAGGTGGTCGGCGACTGGGCGGAGCCAGGGGCGGCGGAAGATGTGGTGGTGGCCGATGCCGCTACGGCGGAAGTGGCCACGCCCGAGGCCGAAGCCGAAGCGCCCGAGGCCGAACTGCCCGTGCCAGAGGTCGAAGCGACAGAGGCGGCGCCTGAGCCTGTGGCGGAAGATGCGGCAGTTGCCGAGAGCATCGAGGCTGAGGCTGAGGCTGAGGCTGAGGCTGAGGCTGAGGCTGAGGCTGAGGCTGAGGCTGAGGCTGAGGCTGAGGCTGAGGCTGAGGAAGATGTGGCGGATGTCGTCGCAGCGGAAGAGCCCACGCGCGAAGATCCATCACCAGCCCCGCAGCAAGAGGCCGAGCCGGTTGAACCCGAGCCCGCCCCCGCGCCCGAAGTGGCACCGGCTGCCGCCCCCACGGCGGAAGACCCTTCCGAGGCTGAGCCGGAGGCGGCGACTGACATCGCAGCCGAACCCTCCGCCCCGGAGGAACCCGAGGCCGAGGCGGCAGAAGCCGAGGTGGCCGCGCAGGTGGAGATGCCTCAGGATGCGGCTGAACCGGTCGCAGAAACCCCTGCCGAGCCCACCGTTGCCGCCGATGCCGTGCCTGCTGAAGAGCCGGTGCCGATGCCCTCCTTCAGCTCGATCCGCGCCACGGCAAGCGAAGGGCTGGCCCCCAAGCTGGGCGGTGCGCGCGATGAAGCGGCCAAACGCCCGGCCCGCAAGCTGGGCGGCGCTGTGCGCGGCGACACGCCGGCCTCGCCGGCAGAAAAACCCAAGCCCAGCAAGGCGCCAGCCGCCCCGGCAGCCCCTGCGCCCGAAGCGGCCAAGGCCCCCGATACAGCGCCGGTCGCCCAAAGCGCCGTGCAAGACGCCGAAGCGCCCACCGCCGAACTCGCTCCGCAAGATGGCAATCCGCGCAGCAAGGCCGCCTTTGCCGCCTTCCGCGACAAGGTCGCCAGCCTGCGCCGCCCCACGGTGGAACGCGGCGCGCTGACGCCGGAAATCATTGCAGCCCCCCTCCCGCGCCCCGAGCCTGAAGACCTGCCCGAGCGCGTTTCGCAAGAGGCCCCGAGCGGCGAGCTGACCATCTTTGGCGCACGAGGCAAGGCGGCCGCCAAACCCCGCAAGGGCTTCCCCGTGGCGCTCACCGTGGCGCTGGTGGTGTTGCTGGGCGGGGCCGGGCTGTGGTCCAAGCTGTTCCTTTCCAGCGATGACGGCACCACGGCGCAGACCACCGCGGAAGGCGAACAGGTGATCGCCAGTGCCACCGCCGTGCCGCTGCTGGGCGATGATGGCGCGCTGACCAGATCGATCACCTTCTCCGAAGCGGGCACCAGCGGCGCAACCACCGATGTTGAGGGCGAGGCCGAGCTAGCCGAGGCGTTGCAGGCCCCGCTGGATGACATTGAGGCCAGCGAGTCGGTCGATCTGGCCAGCCTGACGGATGATCCCTTCTCGGCCCTGCCCGAAGAAGAGCCGCAGCTGGCCGAGCCGATGTTTGAAAACCCGCCGCTGCCCGAGGTCGACGCCGATGCCGCCTCCGCCGAGGACGAATTGGCCGATGCCGAGCCCGAGCCTGAAAGGGCAGCGGCGCAGCGGATGTCGCCCGAAGAGGCGCAGGCCGCCTATGACGAAAGCGGCGTTTGGCAGCAGGCCCCGGTGCCCGCCTCACTCCCCGAGGAGGAAAGCACCGACGATATCTACATCGCCTCGATCGACCCGAGCGTGCGCCCGCATGATGCCGTGGCCCTGCCCCGTGCCGATACCGGCGGTGGCAGCGATGCGGCCCTGCCGCGCCAGCCCGCCCCGGTGCCCCCGGGACAGGTGGTGGAGTTTGAGGAAGACGGCACCATTCGCCCGACGCAAGAGGGCGTGGTGACGGCGGAGGGCATCACGCTCTATGCCGGGCGCCCGCATGTGGTGCCCCGCGCCCGCACCGGCGAAGAGGCCGAGGCCGCAACCGCCGATGACACCGCCCCCGAGGCCTCCGAGGCCGAAAATCGCCTTGCCGGCCTGCGGCCCCGCGCCCGGCCCGAGGGGATTGTTGAAGAGAACGAGAAGGCCGAATTGGGCGGGCGCACCCGCGCCGAACTGGCTGGTCTGCGCCCCAAGAAACGCCCGCAATCGGTGCAGGACGAGGCCGAGGCCGCGCGTCAGGCCGCCATTGAAGAGGCCGTGCGCGACAGCGCCGAAGAGGCCGCTGAGTTGCAGCAGGATGAAGAGCGCGCGCAGGCCGAGGCCAAGGCCCGCGCCGAGGCGGAGTTGCGCAATGCCTCGCGCCTTGCCGTTGCCTCCTCGCGCACCCCTGCGGCCAAGCCACGCGGCTTTGAGCGCAAGGTTGCTGCCGCCCGCAAACGCGCCGAGCGCGAGGCCGCCGAGGCCCGCAAACAGGCCGCAGCCGCCCAGAAGCAGGAAGAGACGACAGCCACCGCCGCAGTGGCCCTGCCGCGCAACCAAAAGGTGCGCCCGAGCGCGCCCTCCAGCGCCTCGGTCGCCAAGGCCGCAACCAACCGCAACGCGATCAAGCTGCGCGACGTCAACCTGATCGGCGTCTTCGGCTCTCCCTCGCAGCGCCGCGCCCTCGTGCGCCTGCCCTCGGGCCGGCTGGTGAAAGTGAAGCCGGGTGACAGGCTGGACGGCGGCAAAGTGGCGGCCATCGGCAAGAGCGAGCTGCGCTACGTCAAACGTGGCCGCAACATCACCCTGTCGATGCCCAGCGGCTGACCGGCCAACCACCCAAGCCTCCGGCCCCCCATATAATGGGGCCACTACCCCACCACCACGCCACGGCCCGCCGCGTGCGCCTGCTGGCGGTTTGACATCGCCGCACGGGCGGTGTTCCTCTGCGCCGGACTGGCATCGGGAGAGACAGCATGAAATCGGTAGAGCTTGGCAGCGTTACAATCGCAAATGACCGGCGCTTTGCGCTGCTGGCGGGCCCGTGCCAGCTGGAGAGCCTCGATCACGCGCGGATGCTGGCCGAGAAGATCGGCAAGGCAGCGGAGGCGCGCGGCGTGCCCTTCATCTTCAAGGCCAGCTACGACAAGGCCAACCGCACCTCGCTTTCGGGCAAGCGCGGCCT
This sequence comes from Oceanicola sp. D3, assembly GCF_006351965.1. Lineage (NCBI taxonomy): Bacteria > Pseudomonadati > Pseudomonadota > Alphaproteobacteria > Rhodobacterales > Roseobacteraceae > Oceanicola > Oceanicola sp. D3. The sequence continues at coordinate 1,459,347 of NZ_CP040932.1, read as the reverse complement.
CGGCATCGAGAAGGGGCTGGAGGTGCTCGCCGCCGTGCGCGAAGAGTTCGGCTGCCCCGTGGTGACAGATGTGCATGACGTGGCGCAGGCCAAACGCGCGGGCGAGGTTGTGGACATCCTGCAAATCCCCGCCTTCCTCTGCCGCCAGACAGACCTGCTGCTCGCCACAGGCGAAACCGGCTGCGCGGTGAACGTGAAAAAGGGCCAGTTCCTCGCACCCTGGGACATGGGCAACGTGGCCCAGAAGATCGCGAGCACGGGGAACGAGCGGATCATGCTCTGCGAGCGCGGCACCAGCTTTGGCTACAATGCGCTGGTGAGCGACTTCCGCAGCCTGCCGATCATGGCCGAAACCGGCTACCCGGTGGTGTTTGACGCCACCCATTCTGTGCAGCAACCCGGCGGGCTGGGCGGCTCAACGGGCGGCAAGCGCGAATATGTGCCGGTGCTGGCGGCAGCGGCGATGGCAGTGGGCTGTGCGGCGGTGTTCATGGAGGTGCATGAAGACCCCGACAACGCCCCCTCGGACGGGCCGAACATGCTCCGGCTGGAAGACTTGCCGGCGGTGCTGGATCGTCTGGTTGCACTGGATGATGTGACAAAGGGCTGAGGCGGGGGCCGCTCATCCGCCCTCCGAGGCGTCTTCGCGGCCAGCCCGGGCGATGAAAGGCCAGAGGGCCTTGAAGAGCCCGCCCGTCAGGCCGCATCCTCCGGCTTCAGCTCGCCGCTGTCGATCTGCTCCTGCTCGATGCTCTCGAACAGCGCCTTGAAGTTGCCCTCGCCAAAGCCGTCATCCCCCTTGCGCTGGATGAACTCAAAGAAGATCGGGCCGATCACCGTTTTCGAGAAAATCTGCAGTAGGATGCGGGTTTCGCCGCCGTCCACCACGCCCTCGCCGTCAATCAGGATGCCGTGCTTCATCATCCGGTCCAGCGGCTCGTCGTGGCCCTGCACACGGTCCTTCGACATCTTGTAATAGGTCTCGGGCGGGCCGGGCATGAACTTGACGCCCATTTCGGCAATCTGGTCGGTCGCCTCATAGATGTCGCGCGCACCCACCGCGATGTGCTGAATACCCTCGCCGTTGTACTTTTTCAGATAGGCCACGATCTGCCCGGTTTCGCCCCGGTCCTCGTTGATCGGGATGCGGATGCGCCCGCAGGGGCTGGTGAGCGCGCGGGAGAACAGGCCGGTGAATTTGCCCTCGATGTCGAAAAAGCGGATTTCGCGGAAGTTGAACAGCTTGCCATAGAACTGGAACCACTTGTCCATGTTGCCCTTGAAGACATTGTGGGTCAGGTGGTCGAGGTAATAGAAGCCTACGCCCATCGGATGGGCGCTGTCGTGCCAGTCGAACTCTGCGTTGTAGGCGCTGGTCTCGAAGTAATTCTCGATGAAATAGATCAGTGAGCCACCGATGCCGCGAATGGCGGGCACATCCATGGTTTTGCCCGGGCCTTCATAGGGCTCAGCACCGTTTCTCACCGCGTGATCAAAGGCATGCTGCGCATCGACCACACGCCAGCCCATCGAGGGGGCGCAGGGGCCGTGCTCTTCCACGAAGTCGCGGCCGTGGGTGCCCGGCTCGTCATTGATCAGGTAGCTGATATCGCCCTGCTGCCAAAGCTCGATGTGCTTGGTCTTGTGGGTTGCAACATGGGTATAGCCCATTGCGCGGAAGGTCTCGCGCAGGTGCTCGGGGTCGGGATGGGCGAACTCGACGAATTCAAAGCCATCGGTGCCGGCGGGGTTTTCATCACTGATGGTCGCCTTGGGGGCGTCGTGGGGGAAGGGGCCCATGGGTATCTCCTGTTCGCTTTTCGGGAGTTTAGCGTATCTTTGGGGCGGATTGTGCGCGTTATTCCTAGGACAAAGCCGACAACCCGGGTTAAAACCGCACATAAACCAAACTTAACGCGAAAAACACGCATGACGCTCGATAAAGCCGACTCAGCCCTTCTGCGCCTTCTGCAAGAGGATGCGAACCAAACGGCGGAGGCCCTCGGGCAAAGGCTGGGGCTTAGCCCAAGCCAAGCCGGGCGACGGCGGCAGCGGCTGGAAGCCGCCGGGCTTATTGCGGGCTATGTGGCCCGGGTCGAGCCGGAGGCCGTTGGGCTGGGGGTGCAGGCGATGATCCAGGTCCATATGGCGGCCCATGCGCCAGACGCGGCCCAAAGCTTTGCCCGGCTCGTCGCCACAACGCCGGAGATCACCAGCGCCTGGGTGATGACCGGCGATGCCGACTACCTCCTGCGCATCTTCTGCACCGATCTGGCAGCCCTCAATCGGCTGGTGCAGGAGGTGCTCCTGCCCCATGCCTCGGTGGCCCGCGTGCAAAGCCAAATCGTCATGGCCCAGCTCAAACCCGACGGCCCCCTGCCACTCTAGTCCGGGTTACTTCCGCCCGAACCGCTTTCGATTGCGCTCCAGAAAATCCGCCACCATTCCCGGCAGGCCCCCGCTTGCCCGCCCCTTGAGGTAAAGCGCCCCCGAGCCCGCACCGATGAACCCGCCGACAGCATCCACGATGATGTCTGTCATCGTGTCCGGCAGGCCCGATTTTTGCATGTTGGTGCCAAACCCCTCATCCATCGCAAATTCGAACACCTCCCAAAGCGCGCCGATCGTCATGGCAAAGCAAAAGGCAAACAGCGCCATTGCCCAGGTCGGGGCGGCGTAGCGGTCTCCCTGAAACAGGATGAAGACCAGGACAAAGCCGATCAGCCCGAAGCCCACCGCCGAGCCGCCGTGCAGCAGCACATCCCACCACCAGAACCTGTCATAAAACTGCCAGACCTCGCCAAAGAACAGCGTGGCGACGATGAAGAAGGTGAGCGCCGCCATGAAGGAGGGCGGCACGTAAATCTCGAACCGCCGCGCCAGCGCCATCGGCACCAGCGTCAGCGAAAAGGTCGCCACCGCGATGAAGGCCGTTTGGTAGCGCCCAACCCAGAGCGACTCGGCCAGCGCGCCGGCAAGGATCAGCCAGAGTGCCTTGGTGAACCAGCTTGCCTGCGCCATTTCGCCCCCCTTGGCACCGCGCCCCGCGATACCGACATATAAAGCATGGCCGCATCATCGCCCATTCGGGTTGCCAGCTACAACCTTCGCAAATGCCGGGGCACCGACGGGCGCCGCGATCCGGCCCGCGTGCTTGACGTGATCGGCGCGCTCGGGGCCGATGTGGTGGCGCTGCAAGAGGCCGATCTGCGCCTTGGCGCGCGCCCCGCCGCCCTGCCCCCGGCGATGGTGGAGGCCGAGAGCGATTTTGAGCTGGTGCGCCTTGCCGCCTCGCCGGTGTCCATCGGCTGGCATGGCAACGCGATCCTGCTGCGCAAGGGCATGGCCCATGGCGCACCGCGCCGTATCGAGCTGCCCGGGCTGGAGCCGCGCGGGGCCGTGGCGGTGGATCTGGACGCGCTGCGCATCGTTGGCGTGCACCTCGGCCTGCTGCGCCGCTACCGCCGCGCCCAACTGGCGCAGCTGCGCGAGCGGCTCGCCGCCCTGCCGCCCCTTCCAACGGTGATCACCGGCGATTTCAACGAGTGGCGGCTCAATCGCGGGCTGGAGCCGCTTGATGGCGCCTATAAGGCGCATGCCCCGGGCCGCAGCTTTCCCACGCGCCGCCCGATGGCTGCGCTGGACCGGGTGGCCCTTTCGCATGATCTGGCGCTCCAGGACGCGGGGGTGAATGATAGCCCGCTGGCCCGCCGCGCCTCCGATCACCTACCGATATGGGCAGACATCATCCCTGCCGGGTAGCCGCCCGCTCCCCCGATGAGCGCAGCGAAAAGGCCCGCGCAGCCGCCTTCAGAAAAAGCTCAGCGGGTCCACGTCCACCTGCACACGCACCCGGCCCGGCCAGTCAAACTGCGCCAGCCAGGCCGTCACCGCGCCCTGCACCGGCGCGGCCTTCTCGGCCTTGATCAGCAGTCGCACACGATGCCGCCCCCGGATCCGCGCAATCGGCGCGGGCGCGGGGCCAAACACCTGCGCCCCGATCGCCCGCAACGGCTCCTTCCGCCGCGCCATCGCCATGCCCAGCGCATTCACATCCTCAAGCTCGGGCGAGCTCAGAACGATGCCCACCAGCCTGCCATAGGGCGGCACCCCCGCCGCCTTGCGCTCCTCCGCCTCGGCGCGCCAGAAGGCCTCTTCATCCCCGCTCAGGATCGCCCGGATCACCGGATGCTCGGGCTGGTAGCTTTGCAGCACCGCCAGCCCCGGCGCTTCGGCCCGCCCGGCACGGCCCGCCACCTGCCGCATCAGCTGAAAGGTCTTTTCTGCCGCCCGCAGGTCACTCCCCTGAAGGCCCAGATCGGCGTCGATGACCCCCACCAGCGTCAGCAGCGGAAAGTTGTGCCCCTTTGCCACCATCTGCGTGCCGATCACGATATCCGCCGCCCCGCCCGCGATGCCCTCCACCGCCGCCTTGAGCGCCCGCGCAGAGCCAAAGAGATCGCTCGACAGCACCGCCACACGCGCCTCGGGGAATAGCTCTTTCACCTCTTCCGCCAACCGTTCCACCCCCGGCCCCACCGGTGCCAGCTTGCCCTCCACCTCGCAATTCGGGCAGACCTCGGGCACCGGCTCGGTATGGCCGCACTGGTGGCACATCAGGCGCTTCAAAAACCGGTGCTCCACCATCCGCGCATCGCAATCCGGGCAGGCCACCTGATGGCCGCAGGCCCGGCAGATCGTCACCGGGGCATAGCCGCGCCGGTTGAGAAAGAGCAACGCCTGCTCCCCCTTCTCCATCCGGTCGCGCACCAGCCCCTGCAGGCTGGGAGACACCCACTTGTCGCCCGGCAACCCCTCGGTGCGCATGTCGATGGCGTTCATCTCCGGCAGCACCGCCGTGCCGTAGCGCGATGTCAGCTCAACGCGGGCATATTTTCCGGCCTCCGCGTTGGCCCAGCTTTCCAGCGAAGGCGTGGCCGAGGCCAGCACCATCTGCGCGCCCTCGATGCTGGCGCGCAGCACGCCCATGTCGCGGGCCGAATAGGTCACCCCATCTTCCTGCTTGTAGGAATTGTCGTGCTCCTCGTCGATCACGATGAGCCCCAGCTCGCGGAACGGCAAAAACAGCGCCGAGCGCGCGCCCACCACCAGAGAGGCGCCGCCCTCGCCCACCATCTTCCAGCAGCGCCGCCGCTCGGTGACGGTCACGCCGTGGTGCCATTCGGCGGGCTTGGCGCCAAACCGCGCTTCCACTCGGGCCAAAAACTCCTGCGTCAGCGCAATTTCCGGCAGCAGCACCAGCGCCTGCCGCCCTTGGCTGAGGCACTCCGCCACCGCCTCCAGATAGACCTCCGTCTTGCCAGAGCCGGTCACCCCCTTCAGCAGCGTGGTGCCATACTCCCGCGAGGCGACCCCAGCCCGCAGCGCCGTGGCGGCCTCGGCCTGCTCTGCATTCAGCGCCTTGCCGCCATAGCCCGGGTCCAGCGCCGGATAGGGCACATCGCGCGGGGCCAACTCCTCGCTCACCGCGCCCAGCTTCACCAGCCCCTTCACCACGCCAGTCGAGACACCCGCGATCTCCGCCAATTCGCCGAGGGTAAAGGACAGCCCGCCATGCTCTTCCAGCACCGCCAGCACCCGCTCACGCGCGGGCGTCATCCGGTCCACCTCGCCCTGCCCGGGCCGATAGACCTTGCGCATCCCCGGCGGCGTGGCGAGGCCGGGCGCACGGGTGGCCATGCGCAGCATCTGGTGCATGTCGGTCAGCGTGTAGGCCCCGGCGCGGGTCAGGAATTCGCGCATCCCCGCGCCCATCGGAGCCACATCCAGCACCTCACCCACGCGGCGCAGCTTGGCGCGGTCAAACCCGCCCTCGCCCGGCCCCCAGACCACGCCCATCACCCGGCGCGGCCCCAGCGGCACCACCACAAAGGCCCCTTCCGCCACGCCGCCCGCGGGCGCGGCATAGTCCAGCGTGCCGCCCAGCGGCTGGGTGGTCAGCACCGCAACCGGCTCGCCCTCAGCAAAATGGCATCCCTGCGATGTGGCGTTAGCGCTCACATTTCCACCTTATCCGGGTTTCAGTGCCCCCTGTCCTGCGGTATGAGAAGCGCAACCGCAAGTCTGCCCGAGGAGGCCGCCCATGAAATTTTTCGTAGATACCGCCGAGATCGACGCCATCGCAGAGCTGAACGACCTTGGCATGGTCGACGGCGTCACCACCAACCCCTCGCTGATCCTCAAGTCGGGGCGCGACATCCTCGAAGTCACCAAGGAAATCTGCGACCTCGTCGATGGCCCGGTCTCTGCCGAGGTGGTCGCCACCGACGCCGAAACCATGCTCGAAGAGGGCAAGAAGCTGGCAGGCATCGCCGAGAACATCGCGGTGAAAGTGCCGCTCACATGGGCCGGGCTGAAAACCTGCAAGGCGCTCTCCGACGCGGGCACAATGGTCAACGTCACGCTCTGCTTCTCCGCCAATCAGGCGCTGCTGGCCGCCAAGGCCGGGGCCACCTTCATCTCGCCCTTCATCGGGCGGCTGGATGACCTCAACCTCGATGGCATGGAGCTGATCGGCGACATCCGCACGATCTATGACAACTACGCCTTCTCCACCCAGATCCTCGCCGCCTCGATCCGCTCGGCCAACCACATGAAAGACGCCGCCCTGATCGGCGCCGACGTGGCCACCGCACCTCCGGGCGTGATCAAGGCCATGGCCAATCACGTGCTTACCGACAAGGGCCTCGCCCAGTTCGTCAAAGATGCCGCAGAGGCTAACATCAAGATCGTCTGACAGACCCGGGCGCAGGGGCAACTTGCCTAGACAATTCGTCTAAAATTGTCCCTGCCCCATTTTCTTGCTGCAAATATTCCCACGGGGGTGTGGGGGTGTGAAACCCCCACGCCTGCCCTGTGACTCAAGCGCCACCCTCACGGCCGCTCCCCCCGCCTCACCGACAAAACCCTTGCCCGCCCGCGCTTCGGTTTGAAACAAAAGAGGCAACCAAAAACCACGCATGGGCTATAATGCACCCATGACGGATCGAGAGGCAGATATGAGCGAAGCAGCGGAGCAGCTGATCGGGCTGCGGTCCATGATCATTTCCGAACCCGATATGATCCTTGAGGATCGCGACATCATGCATGCGCTGATCGCGGCCAACGAGAAGGCACTGGGCGGCAATATCGTCGACCTGCGCGGCATCGCGATGGAGCGGCTGGAGGCCCGGCTTGACCGGCTGGAAGATACCCACCGCTCGGTGATTGCCGCCGCCTATGAAAACCTCGCCGGCACCAATCAGGTGCACCGTGCGGTGCTCACCATGCTGGAACCAATGGAATTTGAAGAGTTCCTGCGAAACCTCGGCGGCGAGGTGGCCAATATCCTGCGGGTCGATTGCCTGCGCCTCGTGCTGGAAAGCGTGCAGGAGGGCGAAGATCCCGCCGTGCAAAAGCTGGGCGACGTGCTGCATGTGGCCCCCCCGGGCTTCGTGAACGACTACCTCACCATGGGCCGCGACAAGCCGGTGCGGCAGGTGACGCTGCGCCAGACCCGGCCGCAGTTTTCGGTGATCTACGGTGCCGCCGCGCCCGATATCCACTCCGAGGCCTGCCTGAAGCTCGACTTCGGCGCAGGGCGCCTGCCCGGCCTGCTGGTGATGGGCGCCGAAGACCCGCACCAGTTCCGCCCGAGCCAGGGCACCGACCTGCTGGGCTTCTTCGCCGGTGTGTTCGAGCGCCAGATGCGGCGCTTTCTGGGATGAGCCTGCTGCCTCCGGCGCTGGCTGACGCGCTGGAGCTGTGGCTTTCGCAGCTGCGGGCGCTCGACGGGCGCGCCGAAAACACGCTGACCGCCTATCAGCAGGATGTTGCGGCCTTTCTCGCCTTCCTCCCCGGCCACCTCGGCGGCGAGGGGCTTGGCGTGGCGCGGATGGCCGACCTCACGCTCACCGATATGCGGGCCTGGATGGCCCATGAGCGCGGCACCGGGCTGGGCGCACGCTCTCTGGCGCGGCGGCTCTCGGCGGTGAAGGGCTTTCTGGGCTGGCTGGCCGAGCGCGAGGGGCTGGAGCTTTCGGCACCGCTCTCGGTGCGCGCGCCGAAGTATCAACGCAAGCTGCCCCGCCCCGTTGCGCGCGGTGCGGCCCGCGACCTGATCGACACCGTCTCCCTGCAACACCCCGACCCTTGGGTTGCCGCCCGCGATGTGGCGGTGGTGACGCTTCTCTATGGCTGCGGCTTGCGGATTTCCGAGGCGTTGGGGCTGCGCGGGGCGGATGCGCCGCTGGCCGAGGTGCTGCGGATCACCGGCAAGGGTGGCCGGGAGCGGCTGGTGCCGGTGCTGCCGGTGGCCCGCGCCGCCGTGGAAGACTATCGCCGCGAATGCCCGCACGAGTTGGGCGCGACCGAGCCGCTGTTTCGCGGCGTGCGCGGCGGGGCGCTTGGCCCGCGCGCCGTGGCCCGGGTGACAGAGGCCGCCCGAATGCAGCTTGGCCTGCCCGCCACCTGCACCCCCCACGCCCTGCGCCACAGCTTTGCCACCCATCTGCTTGAGGCAGGCGGAGATCTGCGCACGATTCAGGAGTTGCTCGGCCATGCCTCGCTTTCAACCACGCAGGCCTACACCGCGGTGGACAGCGCCCGGCTGATGCAGGTCTATGACCGCGCCCACCCGCAGGGCCGCAAGCGCGCCTGATGCAACTGCACCGCACCCCGGCACCGCCGGCCCGCGCTTCGCGCACTGCAGCAAGCTATTTCCTTGCCGCGCCCGCCCCGGCCCGGTAACCCTTCGCCCCATGTCGGATCAGTTCAAGGCCTATGGGGTCCACCTCTTCACCGCCACCGGGGCAGCGCTCGCGATGCTGGCCATGCTTGCCGCCGTGCAGGGCGACTGGCCGGTGATGTTCCTCTGGCTGCTCGCCGCCTTCGCCGTGGATGGCATAGATGGCCCACTGGCGCGCAAGTATGACGTCACCCTGCATGCGCCGATCATCGACGGCACCCTGCTCGACCTGATCATCGACTTTCTCACCTATGTCTTCATCCCCGCCTTCGCGCTCTACGGCTCCGGCCTGCTGCCCAACCCCTGGGCGGCCCTCTGCGCGCTTGGCATCTGCTTTTCCTCGGTGCTCTACTTCTCCGACACGAGGATGAAGCTGACCGACAAGAGCTTTCGCGGCTTTCCCGGCTGCTGGAACCTTGCTGTGCTGGTCTTCATGGCCATGCATCCCGCACCCTGGATCATCGTCGTCAGCTCGGTGGTGCTCGCGGCGGCGATGTTCTTGCCGCTGAAGTTCGTTCACCCGACGCGCACCAAGCGCTGGCGCAACATCACGCTGCCGGTTGCGACGATCTGGGTCATCCTCGCCGTCGTCGCCGCATGGCAGAGCTTCGAGCAACTGCCGTGGCTCACATGGTCGCTCGGGCTGACAACGCTCTACCTCACCTTTGCGGGCATTCTTCAGCAGGTGATCCCCCAGCGCTGAGCCTCACGGGATTGTGCCGCGCGCCGGGCTGCACGGCGCGGGCAAACGCGCTACCTTGAGGGCGAACGTGACCGACCCGGGAGACGCCCCATGCAGATGCCCCGCCGCCAGTTCCTCCTTTCCGCAGGCCTTGCCGCCGCCGCGCTGACCCTGCCCGCCACCGCCCGCGCCGCCTCGCTTTCGCCCACCCGCAGCATGCGCGGGGGTGCCAACAACTACCGCCCCGGCGCACCGCTGGTAGAGCGACTCGGCTCCGGCTTCACCGTGCACGGCAAGGTGCTGCGCGCCGCTGATGGCGCGCCGCTCAAGGGCCGCCGCATCCAGATCTGGGCTGCCACCACGCTGGGCGGCGAGCGCGAGCCGCGCAATCACGGCTCGGTGCTCACCCGCGCCGATGGCAGCTTTGCGCTGGAGATGGAGCAGATCGTGCCCAACTTCGGCCAGCCCCACGCGCACCTCGCCTATGACGGTGGCGAGTTTGAAACCGTATTCCTGCGCCCGGTCATGCCCAGCCCGCGTGACACCTCCGTGCGGGCCGATTTCGTCCTCGCCTGAGCTTGCGCGCCGCGCTGATCTGGGCCGCGCTCGCCGCGCTCATCGCCGTGCCGCTGGCGCTCGCCGCTCTCAGCCCGTGGCTCGCCTATCGCGGTTTTGCCTATATCACCGGCGGCTTCGCGGGCATTCTCGCGCTTTGCCTGCTGCTGCTGCAACCGCTCCTCGTAGCGGGCTACCTCCCCGGCCTGCGCGGGCCAAGGGGCCGCCGCTGGCATCGCCGGGCGGGCATGGCGCTGGTGGGGCTGACGCTGCTGCATATCGCCGGCCTTTGGTTCACCAGCCCGCCGGATACCGTGGATGCGCTGCTGCTGCGCGCGCCCACGGCCTTCTCGGTCTGGGGTTTCATCTCGCTCTGGGCCATCCTCGCCACCGCCGCCCTTGTCGCCCTGCGCCGCCGCATCGCCCCGCCGCGCTGGCGGTGGGCCCATAACGCGCTGGCCGCGCTGGTGGTGCTGGCCACCGTCCTCCACGCCGTTCAGATCGAGGGCGCGATGGAGCTTGTCTCCAAATGGGCGCTCTGCCTCGCCGCACTGGCTGCCACCGCCGCCGCCCTCGTCGACCTGCGCCTGCTCCGCCGCTAGATCAGCAGGCTCGCCGCGCCCTCGTGCTTGAGCAGCGCCACCTTGGTTTCCACGCCAACCCCGCCCGAGAAGCCACCAAGGCCACCGGCCCCAAGCACCCGGTGGCAAGGGATGATCAGCGGAATCGGATTTGCCCCGCAGGCCCCGCCGATGGCTTGAGCCGGAACGCCCAGCGCTTTCGAGATCGCGCCGTAGGTTGTGGTTTCACCAAAGGGGATCTCGCACATCTGTGCGCAAACCAGTTTTACGAGGTCAGAGCCCTCCACCCTCAGCGGCAGGTCAAACACCTCGCGCTTGCCGGCAAAATAGCCCTCGATCTGCCGCCCCGCCTCACGCAAAAGCGGCGAGCCCTCGCCCGCCGCCTCATCGCTCCACGCCACGCGGGTAATCGCCCCGCCCTCCTCGGTCAGCACCATGCGGCCGACGGGTGTAGGCAAGGCATAGGAAGCCACTAGTCTTCGCTCACCTGCGAATTTAGTTTCCAAAGCTTGGTGTCTGCATCCTGAGTCACGACCCCTTCCTTCTGCATTATCTCCAGAAGGGTTCTTGGAATATGGCCGACGTGCTCAACATGTCCCATGTAAATTCCCAGAGACTTACCGATGTCGACGTTTCTCAGGCCTTCTTTCGGCCCCTCGCTCAAGGCAACCCGCACGGAAGCCTTGAGTTGCGCAATCGCGGCTTGTGCCATCTCATAAGCACTATCGAGCCTTTCAGACATTGCCACTTCCTCTCTACTACATCCGCTTTCACCCCAGCGCCTCGTCGCAGCGCCCGCAGACGCCCGCATGGCTATGCGTTCCCACATCCGGCAGGATCTTCCAGCACCTCTGGCACTTCTCGCCCTCGGCCCCTTCAACTGCTGCAAATGCAAACTCAGTAATGTCCGGCGCCCAAGCTGAGGTCATCGTCGGGACGTCAGCAACCAGCTCTTCATATTCGTCAAAGGCAAGAGGAACATCTACACCGAGTTTAGCCGCGCCTTCCACAATCGTAGCCTCCGAGCAAATGAGAAGCTCAGCAGCATCAACACCTTCGAATATCCCATTGAAGTCCTTTGCAAGGAAAATGGTCACCTTAGCTTCCAGAGAAGATCCAATTTTCTTTTCTCTGCGATCCACCTCAAGAGCCAGATTCGCAATTCTTCTTACTAATCGAATTTTAGCCCACTTGGCCGCCAGCGCCTCGTCGCGCCACGCCGCAGGCGTCTCGGGGATATCGACCAGATGCACCGACGAACCCTCGCCGCCGAACCTCTCCAGCCAGACCTCTTCCATGGTAAACACCAGCACCGGCGCAAGCCATGTGGTCAGCCGGTGGAACAGGATATCCAGCACCGTGCGGGCCGCGCGTTGGCGCAGGCTTGGGCCGTCGCAATACAAGGCGTCCTTGCGGATATCGAAGTAGAAGCTTGAAAGCTCCACCGTGGCAAAGTTGAACACCGCCTGAAACACGCCCTGGAAGTCGTAGGAGTCATACCCCTTGCGCACCACCTCATCGAGCTCGGCCAAGCGGCTCAGCACCCAACGCTCCAACTCGGGCATATCGGCGGGCTCAACGGCCTCTGCCGGGTCATACCCGGCCAGATTGCCGAGCAGGAAACGCATGGTGTTGCGCAGCCGCCGGTAGCTGTCGGCCACCCCTTTCAGGATCTCCGGGCCGATCCGCTGGTCGGCGGTGTAATCGGTCTGCGCCACCCAAAGCCGCAGGATGTCGGCACCATACTGCTTCACCACCTCCTCGGGCACGATGGTGTTGCCGAGCGACTTGGACATCTTGTTGCCCTTCTCGTCCAGCGTGAACCCGTGGGTCAGCACGCCGCGATAGGGCGCAACCCCACGCGTGCCGACCGATTGCAGCAACGAGGAGTGGAACCACCCGCGATGCTGGTCGGTGCCCTCAAGGTAAAGATCGGCCACCCCATCGGGCGCGCCATCCTCGCGGTCGCGCAGCACGAAGGCATGGGTGGAGCCGGAGTCAAACCACACATCGAGCACGTCGAACACCTGCTCATAGGCCTCCGGGTCATGGTCCCCGCCAAGGAAGCGCTCCTTCGCGCCCTCGGCATACCACGCATCCGCACCCTCGGCCTCGAAGGCCTCGATGATCCGCGCGTTCACCGCCGCGTCGCGCAGCAAAAAGCCCTCGTCATCGGGCATCGCGCCCTTCTTCACGAAGGCCGTCAGCGGCACGCCCCAGGCCCGCTGGCGCGAAAGCACCCAGTCGGGACGGCTTTCCATCATCGAATAGAGCCGGTTGCGCCCGCTCTGCGGGGTCCACTTCACCTGATCAATCGCGGTGAGCGCACGGGCGCGGATGGTGGTGCCAAGCGTGTCCTGCTCGTCGCCCAAATCCTTGTCGATTGCGGCAAACCACTGCGGCGTGTTGCGATAGATCAGCGGCGCCTTGGAGCGCCAGCTGTGCGGGTAGCTATGGGTGATCCGCCCGCGCGCGATCAGCATCTGCGCCTCCGCGAGCTTGTCGATCACCGCCTTGTTGGCCCCGCCTTCCTTGCCGTTGGGCTTGACGATGACCTGCCCGCCAAAGAACGGCAAATCGGCGCGGAAGGAGCCATCCTCCAGCACGTTGTAGGTCATCGGCAGGCCATACTGGCGGCCGATCTGGTAGTCGTCGTCCCCGTGGCTCGGCGCGGTGTGCACAAAGCCGGTGCCTGCCTCGGCGGTGACATGATCGCCCGGCAGCATCGGCACGTCATAGTCCCATTCGCCCTCGGCCCCGTCGAGCTTGTAGAGCGGATGCACGGTTTTCATCGCGCCCAGCTCGGCAGCGGCGGCGCCCCGCAGGCGCTCGTAGCTTTCCACCCGCGCCTGCGCCATCACCGCCTCGGCCAGATCGTCGGCCAACAGATACTTGTCGCCCACCTTGGCCCAATTGTCCTCGGCGGCGGCGGTCACCTTGTAGAGCCCGTAAGAGATATCGGGGCTGAAGCAGACCGCGCGGTTCTGCGGAATGGTCCAGGGCGTCGTCGTCCAGATGATGACGGAGGTGTCGGCGAAGTCCTCGGCCATGGCCTGCACCGCGCCCATCACCGCATCCTGCCCCTCGTTGCCGGCCTGCGCGAAATGCTCAATCAGCTCCGGCGTGCCGGCAAAGCCGCCGATCCGGAACTTCACCCAGATCGTGTGGCTCTGATGGTCATGGTATTCCACCTCCGCCTCGGCCAGCGCCGTCTTCTCGACGGGCGACCACATGACAGGCTTGGACCCCTGATAGAGCGCGCCATTCATCAGAAACTTCTGGAACTCTGCGGCAATCGTGGCCTCGGCGTGGAAATCCATGGTGAGGTAGGGCTTCGGCCAGTTGCCGGTGATGCCCAGCCGCTTGAACTCCTCGCGCTGGATATCCACCCACTTCTCGGCAAAGGCCCGGCACTCCTGGCGCAGCTCGACAATCGGCACCTCGTCCTTGTCCTTGCCCTTCTGGCGATACTGCTCCTCGATCTTCCACTCGATCGGCAGGCCGTGGCAGTCCCAGCCGGGGATGTAGCGCGCATCGCGACCCATCATCTGCTGCGAGCGCACCACCATGTCCTTCAGGATCTTGTTGAGGCCGTGGCCGATGTGCAGGTGGCCGTTGGCATAGGGCGGGCCGTCATGCAGCGTGAAGGGGGTGCGGCCCTCCTTCTCGCGCAGGCGGTCATAAACGCCGATCTCCTCCCAGCGGGCCAGCCAGCCCGGCTCGCGCTTGGGCAGGCCCGCGCGCATCGGAAAATCGGTTTTGGGAAGGTTCAGCGTGTCTTTGTAGTCAGGCGTTTCGGCGCACATTGGGGGCGTCCTTGGCGTAGTCTTTTGAAATGGTCGGTGAGGGCGGCGCGGCGGGGCCATGCGCCTTGTCCCGGCGACTCCTGTTTCAGAGCGCCGGGCCGCTAATTCGAATGATGGCGAGGCCCGTATGTGTCATGGGCAGGCTTATAGGCAGCGGCGCGGGCAAGGTCCAGCGGCGAGGACACCTCGCAGGGTGGACGAGCCGCTCACCCGGGCGGCTCTTCGCCCTCTTCGCCCCGCTCAGATGCCTCATCGCCCTCGGCCCGCTCCGCCGCCTCCTGTGCCGCCCAGCGGTTGAGCCATGCCAGCGCAGCCAGCGACAGGCCCAGCGCGAGGAAGCTGAACACCCGAAACAGCCCGGTCAGCCCGCGCGCGTCGATCAGGAAAACCTTGACCACCGCCACACCGATCACCACCAGTGCCGCACGGCGCAGCGGCGTGGAGCCCTTGGCAATCGCCTGCCACAGAAGCGCGGCGCCCACCGCGATCAGCACCACCGTGTAGGTATAAAGCTCGCCATCCAGCCAGCCGTTGCCAAGCGACAGATCATCGCCCAGCCAGAACCGCCGGATCTCTATGAACACCCAGAAGCAGCCCAGCGCCACGGCAGGCACCAAGGCCCAAGGCACCAGCCGCCGCCCGCCGATCCGCGCCAAAGCGGCAAGCGCCAGTGCGGGCAGCAGGTAGGCCACCGCCAGCGTGTCCAGCACCAGCGGGCCGTGGATCCGCGCGAGCGGAAACAGGAACCCGCCCCCCGGCGAGATAAACGGGTTGAACAGCGTCAGCCCCAGCAGCAGGAACATCCCCGCCGCCGCCAGGTAGAGAGCGGCCAGCACGATCCGCAGCCACTTCAGCCGCCCGCCCAGCCGCATCCGGTAAACCTGAGCCAGCGCGCAGAAGATCCAGACCGTTGCCGTCAGCCCCATGCTCCAGTGGCTGAACAGCCCGTCCTCGCCCACCCGCTCCTCGATGAAGCGCCAGAGCGCAGCGGTGACGAAGATGCCGCTGATCATCAGCAGCCCGCTCTCCAAAAAGGCGCGGCCCGTCAGCCGGTTTTCGCGCGGGATCAGCCGCAGGGCCACCGCCATGCCGGCCAGTGCCGCGCCGAACCCGAGGGCGAAGGCGCCCCAGCTTGCCCGGAGCGACCAAAACAGCCCCGGGTCGGCCACCACACGCCAGCCCAGCACGATCACGCCGAGCGCGATGAAAATTTGCATCTCGCGCAGCCGGAAGCGCCTGTCGAGCGCGGCGGCCATCACCAGCAGCACCGCCAACGCCACCGTGAGGGCAACCTTGGTCAGCAACACGAAGAGCGCCAGCGCGATCAGCGCCGAGGCCGAGAGCACCGCCCAGGCCGCGCGGCGGCGCTGCGCCCCGTCGGCCTTGGCAAAGCGCACCGCAATCGCCACCATCAGCGCCGCCAGCGCCAGCACATGCGCCGCCCAGCCAAAGCTGCCCGGCGTGCGCGGGGAAAGCCAGAACAGCTCCAGCCCCAGCGGCACCAGCGGCGCGAAGAGCGCGGCGAAAATGCCCCAGAACAGCGCTTGCCGCCCCACCGCCTCGCGCCCCTCCACGAGGCTGCGCCACGCCGCCGCCACGGTGCCATGGGCCGCCATCACCAGCACGAGGCTGGCCTCAAGCGGCAGCGCGGGGATCGGCACGCCGGTGGCATCCACCCGCGTGGCATCGCGCATCAGCACCCCGCCCATCAGGCTTTCCATCGGGATCACCGCGAGGAAGCCCAGCGCCGGAAACAGCACCATCTCGCTCAGCGCCTTGGCCTGCCACGCCCAAAGCGTCACCGCGAGGATCAGCACCGTGAAGAGCCCCTCGATCAGCAAAAACTCCCCTGCCCCATCGCGCGGCAGCACCAGCAGCACAAAGCAGGCCGCCGCCATCGCGCCCCAGGCGATCAGCACCTCGTAGCCGCCCCAGCCGCCGCTTCTGTCCAGCAGCCAGCGCAGCGGCGCACCGCCGTCATGGGTTGGGCCGATCTCGCGGCGCGGCAAGGCCATCGCCGCCAGCACCATCACCGTGAGCAAAATGGCAAAGCCGGGCATCTCTTCCGACCCGGCAAAGCACGCCAGCCCGCCAAGCCCCGCCACCACGAGCGCCAGCACCGAAACCCAGCGCCACTGCCGCCAAGCGTCAATCCCGAGGCCCGCCACCCCGAGCAGCCCGTAGTAGACGTAAAACATCGTCGCGCTCTCGGCCTCGCCGCCCACGAGAAAGGGGGCCGCCCCCGCGCCGATGAGGCCGAAGGCCGCCAGCACCGGCCCGTTCAGCCAGCCCAGCAGCAACGCGCCGACAGACACTGCCACCAGCCCCGCCATCGCCGGGCCCGCTGCGATCAGGTCATAAAGCCCCCGCGCCGCCAGAACCGCGCCGTAAAGCGAGACTAGCCCCGCCGCGCTGAAGGTATCGGGCAGATAGGCCACCGCGTCCTGATGGCCGTGCTTGCGCCGGATCCATTCGCCGCCCGCGATCAGCGCCGCGCCCAGCGCCAAGGCAGCGGCCACGCGCATCACCGGCGTCAGGTAGCCCTGCTCGATCCCGTATTGCACAAGGAACAGCCCCGCCAGCGCCAGCGACAAGGCGGACACGGCGTAAAACCAGTTGGCCTGCAGCCAGTGCACCAGCTTCTCGCCCCAACCGGGCTGCGCCGGGGCCTGTGGTTCTTTCGGGGCGGGCTTGTCTCTGGAGGGCTCATAGCCCTCTTCCCACGGCATCTTGGGCCGCTCCGCCGCTGCCGCGCCCTCCGTTCCCGGGCCATCGCCTTGCTGCGCCCCCGCCCCGGGGGCCAGAGCCTCCCGCGCCGTTATGCGCGCCGCGTCTTCAGGGTCTTCGGCCTCTGCCGCGGCGGTTTGCATCGGCGCGGCCTCTTTTGGCGGAGCCTGCTGCGCCCCGCGCTTCAGCCCTTCAACCTCCCGCGCAAGCCTGTCGAGGGTGCGGTGAAGCCGCCCCAGCCCGGATTGAACCGCGATCAGCCAGATCACCAGACCGATGACGACAAGCGCCAACAACGCAACAACAACTTCCACAATCCGCCCTCACTGTCCCCGGTCGGGCAACAGTAACCCTTTGTTTCCCCGCAGGGAACCCGCGCGTCAGCTGTCCTCGGCGCTTTCGCCCCGCCCAAACAGCCCGGTCAGCGCCCGCCGCACCAGCCCCGTCACGCTCGGGCGCCGGCCCTCGCCAAAGGGCAGCGGGCGGCACACCTCCATCGCGGCCACGCCCACCCGTGCCGTGAGCGCGCCGTTGATGACCCCTTCGCCAAAGCGGCGTGACAGCTTGCTGAGCACCCCGCCGCCCGCGACCGAGCCAATCAGATCATCGCCCACCGCCACCGCACCGGTGGCGACCAGATGCGCCAGCACCGTGCGCGTCAGCCGCCACGAGCCGAACACCCCGGCGCGGCCGCCGTAAACCTCGGCAATTCGCCGGATCATCCGCATGTTCGAGGTCAGCGCAGTAAACACATCAGCCAGCGCCAGCGGCACGATCGCGGTGACGGTCGCCACCTGCCGCGCGGCGGCCTCCACCTCGGCCTGCGCGGCCATGTCGAGCGGCACCAACAGCTCGCGCTCGGCCAGCGAAAGCAGCGCATCGGCGTCAAAGGCATCGCCCCGCCGCTCGGCCAGCCTGTCGCGGCCCCATTTCGTGTCATCCCGCAGCGCATAGAGCTTGTCGAGCCGGTCCACCACCGCGCGCGCCTCTCTCAACTCGCCGCTCACCAAGGCCCCCGCCGCCGCCTTCTGAATGCCGTCCAGCCGCGCCAGCCGGGCAAAGGCCGCCAATTCGCGCAGCGCCATGATTGCCAGCGCAATGAGCGTCACCGCAATCAACGCCGTGGCGACGTAGCCCAGCACCGGCGCGCGCTCCAGCAGCCGCATCACGAAGTCCCATGCCGCGACCGACACCACCAGAGAGACCACGCCCACAAGCCCGGCCCAGAACAGCCTTGCAATCCGGCTCTTTGGCCGGGCCGAGGCCGCCGCCAGCCGCTGCATCGCCGCCCGCTCCTGCGGGATCATGTCGGGCACCGGCGGTGCCTTGTCCGGCCCCGGCGCGTCGTCTTCCACTTCAAAGACCAGCGGCCCTGATTTTTCGCTCATCGCAGCCTGTCTCCGATCAGGAACTCCGCCGCCCGGTCCAGCCGGATGTGCGGCGGCCCCTCGCCGGGGCTCAGTGAAACTTCGGCGGGGGCAAATTTCATCACTGCATAATCCCCGTCCAGCCAGCTCTCGCGCCCGCCCCGCGCGGCGCCCAGCAGTCGGCCCGGATCTTCCGGCAACGCGCCGGGATACATCGCCGCCTTCTTCCCGGTCTCCATCAGTGTGCCGCGCACCAGATCAATCTCGCGGCCCTCGTGGCTGCGCGTCTCCTCGGTCGTCGCCCTCAGCGCGGCAATGCTCATCGCCTGCGTCTTCGCCCCGGCAAAATCCGCCCGGTCCTTCGCCTCGCGCACCAGCGCCTCGGTGATCGCCGTCAGATTGCCGTGCTGCTTGTGATGCAAATGGTCGGCCTTTGTGGCGGCAAACAGGATCTTTTCCACCCGATGCCCGCCCAGCAGCCGCGTCAGCCAGCCGTTCCGCCCCGGCTTGAACGCGCCCAGAATATCGGCCATCGCCTGCCGCAAATCCTCCAGCGCCTTCGGCCCCGCGTGAATGGCCCCCAGCACATCCACCAACACCACCTGCCGGTCGATCTCGGCAAAATGATCGCGGAAGAACGGCTTCACCACCGCGCGTTTGTAGGCCTCGAACCGCCGCGCCAACTCGCGCCTGAGCGAGCCCCTAGGCGCCTCGCCCGGCGGCAACGGCGCAAAGGTCAGCGCCGGGCTGCCCTCTAGCTCACCCGGCAGCAAAAAGCGCCCCGGCGTGCAGTCTGAATAGCCCGCCTCCCGCGCCGCCTTCAGATAGTCGGCAAAGAGGTCCGAAAGCCGCTTGGCCACCGGTTCCTCCAGCTTCGCCGCGCCGTCCACAGCCTCCAGCGCCGCCACGAACTCCGCCCCCTGCTCTCGCGCCCGCGCCTTCTCCAGCGCCTGCGCCGCCCATTCGTCATAGCCGAGATCCAGCAGCCCAAGGTCGAGCAGCCACTCCCCCGGATAATCCACGATATCCAGGTGCACCACCTGCGGCCCGCGCAAGCCGCCCAGCAGCCCGCCCGGCTGCACCTTCAGGCTCAAGCGCAACTCGCTCACTGCCCGCGTGCTCTCGGGCCAATGCGGCTCGGGGCCAACCATGGCGGCAAGGTGGTCTTCATAGGCAAAGCGCGGCACCGTGTCGTCCGGCTGGGGCTGCAAATAGGCCGCGCTGATCGCGCCATCGGCGGCGGCGCGCAGCCCGCCCATCCGCGCGCGATCCATCAGGTTGGCCACCAGCGAGGTGATGAACACCGTCTTGCCCGCGCGGCTGAGGCCCGTCACCCCAAGCCGGATGCGCGGCTCCAGAAAGCCCCCGGTGACAACATGGCCCACCGTCTCGACGCTCCGCGTCACCCCATCCGCAATGGTGGAAAATACCACGCCTGCCCCTTTCACTCCGTTACCGGATACTTAGGGCAGCGCAGCCGACATGTGTAGGGTGGGCAATCTGCCCACCACCGGAGGCGCCTCAAATCCGCCCGCTCTCCCAGAGCCACCAGATCGCCAGGCCGGCAATGAGCAGAAAGTTGAACGCCAGCCACCCCAGAATGCCCAGCACCACACCCTTGCGCCGATCCGCCGGGTCAACCTCTTCGAGGAACCGGCGCACCACCTTCTCGGCCTTCGCCACCCGCGCGGCGTCATACTGAAAGGCGAACTTCGGCACCTCTATCCGCGTCGCGGTCTCGGCGATATAGGCCGCCTCACGCCGCACCTTCTTGGGCATCAGCCGCCCGCCCTTGCGCAGCTTCTCCGCCAGCGTCTCGCCGCGCCGAATGCCCAGCCGCTCGGCCATCATCTGCGCCAAGCCATCGGCCACCTGTTTCACCGGATGTTCCATGCGGAGGCTTCTAGCCGCCTGCGCGCGCGCCGAAAACCCCGCTTGAGCAGGCCCCGCGCCCGCGCTATGCCCGCCCCATGCTGGCCATCACCCGATACGAGGGCGACACCTCCGCCCCCACCCTGCTCATCGCCCACGGCCTCTTCGGCTCTGCGCGCAACTGGAATGTCATCGCCAAGCGGCTCTCGGGCCCGCGCCCGGTGATCTCCGTCGACATGCGCAACCACGGCGAAAGCCCGTGGTTTGACAGCCACAGCTACGCCGACCTCGCCGGTGATCTTGCCGAGGTAATCGAGGCCGAGGGCGCGCCGGTGGACCTGCTCGGCCACTCCATGGGTGGCAAGAGCGCGATGGTGCTGGCGCTCGCCCGCCCCGAGCTGATCCGCCGCCTCGTGGTGGCCGATATCGCACCCGTCGCCTACAGCCACACCCAGGGCCACCTGGTCGAGGCCATGCGCGGGCTCGACCTCACCGGCCTCACCTCCCGCTCGGAGGCCGACAAGCGCCTCGCGGCCAGCATCAACACCGCCTCCGTGCGCGCCTTCCTGTTGCAATCGCTGGACCTCAAGGCCAGCCCGCCCCGCTGGCGGCTGAACCTCAATGTGCTCGACCGGGAGATGGACAAGATCGTCGGCTGGCCCGCACCCGAGGGCGAATTCACCGGCCCCGCCATGTTCATCGCCGGCGCGGAGTCCGACTATATCCAGCCCGACGCCCGCCCCCTGATCAAGGCGCAGTTCCCGAAGGCCCGGCAGATCAAGATCCCCGGCGCCGGCCACTGGCTGCACGCCGAAAAGCCGCGCGAGTTTGAAGCCGCCGTCGAGGCCTTCCTC
Organism: Oceanicola sp. D3; assembly: GCF_006351965.1. Taxonomy (NCBI): domain Bacteria; kingdom Pseudomonadati; phylum Pseudomonadota; class Alphaproteobacteria; order Rhodobacterales; family Roseobacteraceae; genus Oceanicola; species Oceanicola sp. D3. The sequence goes on along the minus strand of NZ_CP040932.1, from coordinate 1,438,157 downwards.
TCCGCGTAGGGTGGGCAATCTGCCCACCGCCGCCTATCCGGCCAAACGCTTCGCCACCAAAAAGGCCACCGGCACCGCCAGCACCGCGCCAAGCGCCGCTGCAATCAGGATCGGCCAGAGCGTGTCTTGCCCCATCACCAATGCGGCCACCACACAAGAGCCCGCCAGCGTGGTGCCGATGAGCGAATACAAAACCAAAGCAAGCCGGATCATCGCCAGCCTCCATATCAGGGCGCGTCTCGCCGCCACCCTGCCACCGGCCTCACATTCAAACCTTGATATGCGTCAAACGCCGCCTCAGGGGCAGTGCATCTTGCCCTTGGTCAGGTTGTAATCGCCGCTGAGCGAGCCCTCAGACACCTCGCAGCCCGTCGCCTGCTTCACCGCCATCGCCACGGCTGCCGGATATGTCTTGGAATTGGGCAGGCCGAAATTGGTGCGCACCACCTGAAACTCCGGATCATCGGCAAACACCTTGAAGGTGTAGCCCATGGCCTGCACCTTCTGCGCCGAATAGCCCGAAAGGTCTTCCTTCACGGTGTTGCAGCCCATCAGGGCAAGGGTGAACGCCAGCCATCGCATGGCCCCAGCCTGCCCCGCGCGTGGTTAACAAAGCCCTAACGGCTCAGACCTCGCGCACCTCCGTCTCTCGGCTGCGCCCACGCCACCGCGCGCCCAGCAGCACCAGCAGCGCCACCACAAAGACGGCCCCGGCAAGCCACGCCAGCCCGGTGAACAGCAAAAACAACGCCCCCGCCGCCGCCATAACGGCCAGCGCATACAGGGTCACTCGTCCACGGCTCGGCATTGCTCTCTCCTTCTCTGCATATGCTTCCAAACGCCGCCCACGCCCTGCCTGTTCCGCCTGAAAACGCGAAAAGGCGCCGCGACACGGCCTGAGCCCCGGCGCGACGCCTTCCTGAACGGTCCGGCCTTGCGGCGCTCCCGTTCGCATGCACCAGCCCTCGCGGGCCCTGCACAAGCGGGATCAACCCTCCCGGGCCGTCCCCCCATCCGGTCAAGGCTTGCGCCCCTCCCGGCCAACGCGATGGCTCTTTCGCCGCCTTCCCGGCTTGGCTTCAAAGAAACCGCCCCGTTTCGGCCAGCGTCCGGTGCTCTCGACACGCCCCAGCCTCGGGTCACCCCTCCGCCGATGCGCTCCAGCCCCGAAGGCCCCCGCGCCCCGCTCCGGGTCTTGCGACCCCTTGCGTTAACAAAACCGTCACACTCGGAGGGTGAGTCGGGCAAGGCAAATTTAGGTCCGAAGCGGATTTTTCTGGGGATAACCCGTTGGAATATGGTGTGAATAACCTGTGAGCCGCAGGGAATTGCGCCACAATCCCAACGCCTTGCCGCGCAAAACCCCGCCCGGAATTTTCCGCCCCGGATTCCCACGCCCGCGCCGAAGTGCTACTCTCCCGAAAAACAAACGCCCCGGAGCAGCCCCATGACCCGCATCACCTTTGCCCTCATCGCCCTCACCCTCCTCTCGGCCTGCGAAACCGTGAAGGGGGTCGGGAGGGATGTGACGAACACGGCGGACGCTGTGCAGAATGCGTTTTGAGGGGGGGCCTCACTTTGCTGTCATTAATGGTGGTAAAGTACGGACTGTGCGTGTATATATAGTCTATGATCTGAAACTGGGCACACCCAGTAGTAGGATCGTCCCGGCGGGCAGGAAACTGCCCGCCCTTTTTATATGCATACGATACCCAATTCATTTCGCCGCGTCGCATATAGGTTCAGCACTGGCTCCAATCGCCTATAATAGCTCCGAGCCCCCTTCTTTAGTATGTAGGAATTCGGCTGAAATCCTTGGAATAGAAAGTAGGCTGCCACGTCACATGATTGTATGAAAAGCGAGTGCTTACTATCTCTAGAAGATGGGTCCTCGATCACGCGCTCCACTGGGATATCTCGATACCCATCTCCGCTCTGGTTAGGTATTGGGTTGAACGCTGACATCTTTCTCATCAACTTATTCAAACGTTCACCCGAAGTTGCGTCAGTGTAGATCGTTCCGAAGGAGTCGGCGTGGCTGCCTGGGAAGTTGCCGTTCAGTAGTGTATTCTCGAAGCGTTGGAACAAAGTCCGCCAAGATGCACCAAAGACATCGAAGTCCGCGGGCTTTCCCAGCTTGTCCATTACGACTGACGTAAACCTTACGTACTCCTGCTTGCGGAGTTCATCTAAAAGGTTTCGAAGTATTCCTAAACGAATGTGTTTTGGAATATCAAAAGCCGAGTGCCGCAATAGCTTCACCGCGTGAATTTCTTCCCGCACCGGGAAACCATACACGTCTTTCAGGTTTCTCCGAAATTCCCTCATCGCACCATGGAACTGGCGCCAACGACTTTCATGCACAACCATCCCCGTAAGGCAAAAATAACGTGTTTGGACTACGTTGTTTCCGGGGTCGCCGCTTTCGTCAACATACATAAGGTACATTAAATTTCCAACTAACTAAGAGAGATATCCTCGTCCAGCCCTGCCCAATGCAGCCCGAACGGTGAAATTTCCACCGCCGCCCGCTCCTCAGCACTGGCCCCGAGCAGCCGTGGAAACCACGCCAAAGGCACGCCAATGGTGCGCCCGTCTTCCAGCGCCACCCACATCGCATCGTCGTCGAAATTCACCGAAACTGCACGGGTCGTCATGCCCGTAGGGTGGGTGAAACCCACCGCTCGGTCAATGGGAGGTGTATCAGCCCGATGCACTGCAATTGCAGGGTGTGGGCACGCAGTTTTCCAAGGAAAACCGCTTTCGCCCACCCGCTCAAAAATGGACAGCCTAGCTGTCCATTTTTAGAGCGCTGATAAATGCCTCCTGCGGGATATCCACCTTCCCGAACTGGCGCATCTTCTTCTTACCGGCCTTCTGCTTCTCCAGCAGCTTCTTCTTCCGCGTCGCGTCGCCGCCGTAGCACTTGGCCGTCACGTCCTTGCGCAAAGCACTCAACGTCTCCCGCGCAATCACCTTGCCGCCAATCGCCGCCTGGATCGGGATCTTGAACATGTGGCGGGGGATCAGGTCTTTCAGCTTTTCGCACATCGCCCGGCCCCGCATCTCGGCGCGGTCGCGGTGCACCATCATGCTCAGTGCGTCCACCGGCTCGTCATTCACCAGCACCGACATCTTCACAAGGTTGTCTTCCCGGTAGCCCACCATCTGGTAGTCAAACGAGGCATAGCCCTTGGTGATGCTCTTCAGCCGGTCGTAGAAATCAAACACCACCTCGTTCAGCGGCAGGTCATACACCACCATCGCCCGCCCGCCGACGTAGGTGAGATCCTGCTGGATGCCACGCCGTTCCTGGCAGAGCTTCAGCACCTCGCCGAGGTAATCGTCGGGCACGAGGATCGTCGCCTTGATGCGCGGCTCCTCCACGTGGTCCACATAGGTCAGATCGGGCATGTCGGCGGGGTTGTGAAGCTCCTTCATCTCCCCGTCCTTCATATAGAGATGATAAACCACGCTCGGCGCCGTGGTGATCAGCTCGATGTCATATTCCCGCTCGATCCGGTCGCGGATCACCTCGAGGTGCAGCAGCCCGAGGAAGCCGCAGCGGAAGCCGAAGCCCAGCGCGGCGGAGGTCTCCATCTCGTAGCTGAACGATGCATCATTCAGCGCCAGCTTCTCGATCGCATCCCGCAGGTCTTCAAATTCGGCGCTGTCCACCGGGAACAGCCCGCAGAACACCACCGGCACCGAAGGCTTGAAGCCCGGAAGCGGCTTGTCGGTGCCCTTCTTCTCGGTGGTGATCGTGTCACCCACCCGCGTGTCGCGCACCTGCTTGATCGAGGCGGTCAAAAAGCCGATCTCCCCCGGCCCCAGCTCGTCCACCGGCAGCAGCGCGGGCTTGAACACGCCCAGCCGCTCCACCGGATACACCGCATTGGTGCTCATCATCCGTATCCGGTCGCCCTTCTTCAGCACGCCGTCCTTGATCCGCACCAGCACAATGACGCCGAGGTAGGCGTCATACCAAGAATCCACCAGCATCGCTTTCAGCGGCGCGTCGCGCTCGCCCTGCGGGGCGGGCAGCAGCTTCACGATCGCCTCCAGCGTCTCGTGAATGCCCACGCCCGTCTTGGCGCTCACCCGGATCGCCCCGCTCGCGTCGATCCCGATCACATCCTCGATCTGCTCGGCCACGCGCTCGCAATCTGTCGCCGGAAGGTCGATCTTGTTGAGCACCGGCACAATCTCGTGGTCAGCATCAATCGCCTGATACACGTTCGCCAGCGTCTGCGCCTCAACCCCTTGCGTGGAGTCGACAACCAGCAGAGAGCCCTCAACCGCCCGCATCGAGCGCGAAACCTCATAGGCAAAGTCCACGTGGCCGGGCGTGTCGATGAGGTTGAGCACATAGGTCTCACCGTCGTCGGCCTTGTAGTCGATCCGCACGGTCTGCGCCTTGATCGTGATGCCCCGCTCCCGCTCGATATCCATCGAGTCCAAGAGCTGCTCCTTCATGTCGCGGTCCTGCACCGTGCCTGTCGACTGAATCAGCCGGTCGGCCAGCGTGGATTTCCCGTGGTCGATATGGGCAACGATGGAGAAATTGCGGATGTGTTTCAGGTCTGTCATTGCGGTGATATGCGGGGGTTTCAAGGCCCCGTCAAGCGGGCGTGCAGGGCGGCGCGGCCTTGCCCGGCCGGGCCGTGCGCACTCACGTCACCTCACAGCCGCCGGAGTGGGCCGTTTCCGCTCCGTGCACAATCTATTGGCCCTCGCCGCCCGCGCCCCACAAGACATGCCCAATTGAAAATTTCCCGGTTTCGCGCCATCCTATCGCCATCACGACCCCGTGCAGCCGGAGGCACATCCGGCACATTGGATAACCGATCGAACGAGGCAAACAGCAGATGAAATCCCTTTCCACTCTCCTCCTCTGTGCGGCGATGGCTCTGCCCGCCGTCACCGCCCTGCCCACCACGGCCGAGGCCAAGGTGCTCGAGCGCGCCTGCATCAAATCCGACCGGGGGGCCTCGCGCTCGCTGTGTTCCTGCATCCAGCGGGTGGCGGATTTCGAGCTCAGCCGCTCGGAACAGCGCAAGGGCGCAAAATTCTTCCGCGAGCCGCAGCTGGCGCAAGATACCCGCCAGTCTGACAACCCCGGCAATGAGATCTTCTGGAAGAAATGGAAGAAGTTCGGCAACTCCGCCGCCGCCTCCTGCTCCTGATCAGCCTTTGAGGCGCAGCTCTTCGATCATCGCGTCGCAGGTCTGCGCCACCATCTCGACAACCCCGTCAAACCCGCCCTCATAGTAAGGGTCGGGCACCTCTTCACGCCCACTCGGGCCGTGGCTGAGAAACAGCGACACCGGCGTGGCGTTGCCCGCCGGGCGCAGCGCTTCGATGTCGGCAAGGTTCTGGCGGTCCATCGCGTAAATCGCATCGAAACGATCAAAATCCGCCGCCGTGAACTTCTGCGCCCTAAGCGCACTCAGGTCATAGCCCGCTGCCTTTGCCGCCGCCTGCATCCGCCGATCCGGCGGCTCGCCCACATGCCACGCCCCGGTGCCCGCCCCCTCAACCTCCACCTCCAGCCCGGCCGCGCGGGCCTTGGCCTCAAAGATGCCGTGTGCGGTGGGGGAGCGGCAGATGTTGCCGAGGCAGACAAAGAGAACGCGATGAGTCATGCTGGCGAGGCTAACCGAACCTGAGGCCTCATGCGACCCATCACCATTCTCACCGGCGCCGGTATCTCTGCCGAGAGCGGCATCGCCACCTTTCGCGACCCGGGCGGCATCTGGGCACAGTATGACATCGAAGATGTCGCCACCCCCGAGGCCTTTGCCCGCAATCCGGGGCTTGTGCTCGATTTCTACAACATGCGGCGCGAAAAAGTGAGGGCTGCCAAGCCCAACGCGGCCCACCACGCGCTGGGAAAGTTGCAAAAGTCCTACCCCGGTGCGGTGCACATCATCACCCAAAACGTCGATGACCTGCATGAAAAGGGAGGCGCGGAGGTGATTCACATGCATGGGGCGCATCACACCGCACTCTGCGCCGCCTGCGGCCACCGCTGGCTTGCGCCGCCTGCCATGGCGCTGGAAGATCCCTGCCCCGACTGCCGCCAGCCTGCCACCCGGCCCGATGTCGTCTGGTTCGGCGAGGTGCCCTATCACATGGAGCGCATCGGCGAGATTCTTTCGCAAACCGCGCTCTTCGTTTCCATCGGCACCTCCGGTGCGGTCTACCCTGCCGCCGGCTTCGTCCGCCTTGCCCGCCAGTCCGGGGCCGAGACGCTGGAGCTCAACCTAGAGCCCTCCGAGATCACCCCGCTCTTCGACCAATCCCGCCACGGCCCGGCAACAGAGCTTGTCCCCGCATGGGTCGAAGAACGCCTCCAAGCCGCTCTACGGCCCTGAAGGCCCGCGCCCCAGCTGCGAAGAATGGCCGACAGGCCTTGATGAGCAGCCCCCGCGCCCGCAAACTCCGCCGCCAAGGAGGCCCCCAGAATGTTCTCAAAAGACCAGCTCGATTTCGAGCCCATCCCCCTGCCCGACCGCGCCGATCTGAGCGATGCCGAAAGCCTCGCCGCCGCCCGCGCCTTCCTCGCCAGCATGGAGCAGCGCCACACCGTGCGCGACTTCTCCCCCCGCCCGGTCGATCGCGCGGTGATCGAGGCCGCCATTGCCACCGCAGGCCGCGCGCCCTCCGGGGCGAACCATCAGCCGTGGCACTTTGCTGCCATAAAAGGGCCGAAGGCCAAGGCCGCCATCCGGGCGGCTGCCGAGAAGGAGGAAGAGGCCTTTTACGCCGGGGGAGGCGGGGATGAATGGCTGAAGGCGCTGGAGCCAATGGGCACCGACCCCGCCAAGCCGCATCTTGAGGTCGCGCCCTGGCTCATCGTGATCTTCGCCCAGCGCTGGGGCGAGTTCTCCGACGGCACCCGCTACAAAAATTATTACGTGCCCGAGTCGGTCGGCATCGCCACCGGCTTTCTGATCGCCGCGCTGCACCACGCCGGGCTGGTGGCGCTGACCCACACCCCCAACCCGATGAAGTTCCTCAACGAGCTGCTCGGGCGGCCCGCCTCGGAGAAGCCGGTGATGATTCTCGCCGTTGGCCATCCGGCGGAGGATGCGACGGTGCCGAAAGCGGCCAAGATCAAAAAGCCGCTTTCAGACATCATGTCGGTGATCGAGGCGTAGCCAGCGCCCTCAGTGGCCCATCTTCGAATGGTCCATGGCCTCCGGCTTGCGCTCGTTGTCCACCGGGATCTCCACCACCATCTCGCCGGCCTGCTCGAAGGTGAGCGTCACCGAGATGGTGCTGCCCTGTTCCAGCGGCGCGGTGAGGCCCATCAGCATCACGTGGTCGCCGCCACGGGCCAGCGCATGGGCGCCGCCAGCGGGCAGGGCAAAGCCCTCTTCCACTTCCATCATCCGCATCACGCCCTCGCCCATGTCCTTATGGGTGTGCAGCTCCACCCGGGCGGCGGCATCGGAGGCGGCGGCAATCAGCCTGTCATCCGCCTCGCCGGTGTTCATGATCTCCATGAAGGCCGCGCCGGATTTGGCCGTGGGGCTGGCAGAGCGGGCGTAAGCGTCCATCACCTTGATGTCTGCGACTGCGGGAGAGGCCGCCATAAGCGCGGCGAGGGTCAAAGCCTTGAGTTTCATCTGTCTTGTCCTGTCTTGAGTTTCTGTCGCGTGAAAATCTCAAGCCAGCGGCGGCCCCCGCGCCTCGAAAACGGCGCGCGCACGTCGCGCCGCATCCACCCTGTGTGCGAGCACCTGCACAGCGCTCACTTCGCCCGTGACCTGCACCGCCAGCGGCGGCGGCGGCACATGGGCCTCCACCATTGCGGCCAGCCCGTCGGGGCAAAGATGCGGTGCGCTCACCGGGTTGCCCTCGGCGTCCACATGCACAACCTGCGTGCCGAATCCGGTGCAGATCACCATCTGCCCCACGGCCGCGCCATGCCCGCGCGCCACGGACAACGCCTGCCCTGCCAGCAGCAGCACCGCCAGCATCAGCCCCGATATGACACGCCTCACCATCATCATCGCGCGCACCCTAGCCCCGCGCCGTCTCGCCGCAAGGGGCCAAAATGAAGCAACCCCGCACGGTGCTGCCACCGGCGGGGTTCACATCTTGCATTCGCAAAGGATCAGGCGGCTTCGGCCTGGGCCTTCTCGATGTCCTTCTTGATCTTCAGCGCCTTGCGCGAAAGATCTTCAGACTTGGCCTTCGCCAGAAAGGCGTCCAGCCCGCCGCGGTGGTCCACCGTGCGCAGGGCGTGGTTCGACACCTTCAGCTTGAAGGGGCGGCCCAGAATGTCGGAGATCAGCGTCACATCCTGCAGGTTAGGCAGGAAGCGACGGCGGGTTTTGTTGTTGGCATGGCTGACGTTGTTGCCAGTCATCGGGCCTTTGCCGGTCAGTTCGCAGACGCGAGACATGGTTTCATCCTCGTGCTCAAATGAGAGAGGCGCGGCCCGGGCTGGGCAGCGCGCCCCGAATTTCGTTTCGTGCGTTTAGGGGCAAAGCCGGGAGGCGTCAAGCCTCGTCAGGGGGCGTCCGGGCCGGAATCCTGCGTTTCCTTGCGCTTTTCCACCGAAGGCCCCGGCCCACCCGAGGCCGGATCGGCCATCAGCGGCGCATCGGGCCGCGCCGTGGGGTGATAGGATTCGCTCGGGTCTTCCATGATCACACGCGCCCGCCGCGACAGGAAGAGCTTGCCCCAGCCCGCAAACCGGCCCACCGAGGGCGCGTTGACGTCCTGCTCATACGCGCCCGCCCAGCCCTCCGGCATCGGCAAGCCGCAGTCCTCCAGCCGCCCCAGCATCCAGACCAGCGGAATATTCGCCAACGGCCGCGCCTTGAGGAAGGGGGTGATATGCCCGCCCACGTCGCCGTGACTGCCGCGAAACCACACCTGCTCCAGCCGCTCGCCCGGCCAGCCCTCGCGGCTGACCCACATCACCGGGGCATAGGCCAGCCGGGTTTCGTCCAGCGCCAACGCATGAAAGCCGTTCTTCACCGCCGCCCCGAGGTTGTGGTTATGAAAGGCATGGGCGTCATTGGTGAACCGCCAGAGCAATGGCAGCCGAACCCCGAGGCTCTTTACCGTGTCCCAGCAGCCCACCGCCTCGATCCGCACATCGTTGTGGCAATAGGCCAGCCGAAAGCGCAGCGCCGCCTCGCCCGCACCGCCCGCGCGATAGTGTCGCCACATCTGCCGGACGCCGCGCACGGTGGCATGGTTGCGCTTGAGCAGCCCCACCGTATCAATGCAGCCCGCCAGCGAGCGCACCGCATAGGCCCCGCGTGAATAACCGATCAGAAAGATCCGGTCGCCCGGCCGGTATCGGCTGGCCAAAAAGCCATAGGCCCGCTGGATCTGCCGGTTGATTCCCCGCCCGGCCACCACATCACCGGTCGAGCGCCAGTCGCGCCACTGAATGCCCGGCTCGTAATGCACCGAAAGCCGCGCCCGCGGCACCGCCTGCCTGAGCAGCTTGAAGGTCAGCCCCGCGTTCGTCTCATGCTTCGGGCGCAAGCTCGACATGGTGCCATCCAGCACCACCACATGGGCAACAGACTCCCGCGTGGCCGGGCGCGGCGTGTTCTTTTCGCGCCGCCCCGGCCAGAAGGAGCCTAGAAACTCACGAAGCGTCACCTTCCGCCTCTTTCAACAGCGCCCAAACCCGCTGCGGGGTGAATGGCACCTGCGCATTGCGCACGCCCTTGTCCCAAAGCGCGTCGATCACCGCGTTGGTTACAGCCGCCATCGCGCCCACCGTGCCCGCCTCGCCGCAGCCCTTCATGCCCAGCGGGTTCTGGATCGAGGGCACCGGATGCGCCTCGAAACCATAGAACGGCAGGTCGGCGGCACGCGGCATGGCATAATCCATGAACGAGCCGGTCAGCAGCTGGCCGTCCTCGTCATACACGGCGTTCTCCATCAGGATCTGCCCCACGCCCTGCGCCACGCCGCCATGCACCTGGCCCTCGGCCAGTGTCGGGTTCACGAGGTTGCCGAAATCATCGACCACCGTGTAGCGCTTCAGCTCCACCTGCCCGGTCTCCGGGTCCACCTCGACCTCGCAGAAATGCCCGCCGTTGGGGTAGCTGCGCCCGTCGAGCGTGGCCTTGCCCTCATGGCGCAGCAGATCCTCGCGGCCCTTCTCGCGTGCCATCTCGGCGGCGTCGATCATCGTCGGGCGGCGGTTGGAGCCGGGTGCGCCAAAGCTGCCATCCTCAAACTCCACCTCATCCACGCCCAGCTCTTCGGCCACGAAAGGCGCGAAGGCCTCTACCATCACGTTGACGGCAGCGATGGTGGCGTTGGTCTGGGTTGTCACCGAGCGCGAGCCGCCAGTGCCGCCGCCCGTGGCGATCCGGTCAGAATCGCCCTGCACCACCCGGATCTTCTCCACCGGAATGCCGGAGCGTTCTTCAAGGAAGGCCGCATAAACCGTCTCATGCCCCTGCCCGTTGGATTGGGTGCCCACCATCAGGTCCACCATGCCATCCTCGGCAAACTCCACCGTCGCGCCCTCGGTCGGATCACCGAGGATCGACTCGATGTAATAGGCCAGCCCATAGCCGCGCAGCTTGCCATTGGCCTCGCTCTCCGCCTTGCGGGCCTTGTAGCCCTCAAGATCGGCGGCCTTTTCCACATCGGCCAGCACCGCATGAAAATCGCCCACATCGTAAAGCTCGCCGCTGACGGATTTGTAGGGAAACTGGTCGGCGGCGATGAAGTTCTTGCGCCGCAGCTCCCACGGGCTGACGCCAAGCTGGCGCGCCGCCTCGTCCATCATCCGCTCCAGCACAAAGATCGCTTCGGGCCGCCCCGCGCCGCGATAGGCGTCCATCTGCGCGGTGTTGGTGTAATAGCCCTTGCAGCCCAGATAGGCCGTCTGGATCTGGTAGGTGCCGGGGAAGACGCGGGCAAAGAGGAACGACTGGATATATTGCCCGAAACCCGAGTTGTAGGCGCCCATGTTCGAGCGGTTCTCGCATTTGTAGGCGGTGATCTTCAGGTTCTCGTCAAAGCCCAGCTCGGCGATGCTCACAAGGTCGCGCCCGCCATGGTCGCTTTGCAGCCCCTCGCCGCGCTCGCTCATCCAGCGCACCGGATGGTCAAGGTACTTGGCGGCCCAGGCCACCACGCAATGCTCCGGAAATTCCTGCCCCTTCAGGCCAAACCCGCCGCCAACATCAGGATGCGTGACCCGCACGTTCTCCTCTGCCAGCCCAAGGTGCCGGGCAAGCGAGGCCTTCTGCCCCCACACACCCTGCCCGCTGAAACACAGGTGAATGCGCCCGTCGGCCCACTCCGCCCATGCGCCGCGCGGCTCCATCGAAACGATCATCACCCGGTTGTCGACGATTTCGAGCTTCACCCGATGCTTGGAGGCCGCCAGCGCCGCATCGGTGGTCTCTTCATCGCCCTGCGCCCAGTGATAGGCCATGTTGTCGGGCGCCTCTTCGTGCATCGGCTCGCCGCCGGGGGCCAGCTCCATATGCGCGGGCAGTTCCTCGAAATCCAACTCGATCGCCTCGGCGGCATCCTTCGCCTGCTCCGGCGTCTCGGCAATGACCACCGCAATCGGGTCGCCCACAAAGCGCATCCGCTCTTCCACCAGCACCGGGCGCTTGGCATCGGCCCCCTTGGAGCCGTCCACATTGGCCACCCGGGCGCCTTCCAGCAGCAGGTCCACCCCGTCGGCCTTCATCTCGGCCGCGCCGGCCACCAGCTTCACGCCCGGCATCTCGCGGGCCTCCTCCAGCCCCAGCGTAACCAGCTTCCCATGGCCCACCGGCGAGCGCAGGAAATGGGCAAACAGCGCACCCTCGGGCACCGTATCCTCAAGATACTGCCCGTGTCCGGTGAGAAAACGCTGGTCTTCCACCCGTTTGAGAGACTGGCTTTTTCCGAAAGCGTTCATGCTGCTGACTCCTCTTCGCTGGTCCGTGAGACACTAGCCTTCATGGCCGCACTGTCCAGAGCCAGCGCGGGCTTTCCCTCTCCCCGCCAAAGAGGTATCCCCTCGCCCCAAGCAAAGCATGAGCCGGAGAGCCGACATGGCAATGGAAAAGACGTTCGACGCAAGCGAAGCCGAGGGCCGCATCTACGCGGCATGGGAGAAGGCAGGCGCCTTCGCCGCCGGTGTCGCCGCGCGCCGCCCCGAGACCTATTCCATCATGATCCCGCCCCCCAACGTGACAGGCTCGCTCCACATGGGCCACGCCTTCAACAACACGTTGCAGGATATTCTCATCCGCTGGCACCGCATGCGCGGGTTTGACACGCTCTGGCAGCCCGGCACCGACCACGCAGGCATCGCCACGCAAATGGTCACCGAGCGCGAGATGGCCGCCAACGGCGAGCCGACCCGCGCCGAGATGGGCCGCGAAAAGTTTCTTGAGCGCGTCTGGCAGCAAAAGGTCGCCTCGCGCGGCACCATCATCGGCCAGCTCAAGCGCCTCGGCGCCTCCTGCGACTGGTCCCGCGAGGCCTTCACCATGGGCGGCGCGGCGGGTGACCCGGACGCCGGCCAAGGCGCACCCAACTTCCACGATGCCGTCATCAAGGTCTTCGTCGACATGTACGAAAAGGGCCTGATCTATCGCGGCAAACGCCTCGTGAACTGGGATCCGCATTTCGAAACCGCGATCTCCGATCTTGAGGTCGAAAACATCGAAACCCCCGGCCACATGTGGCACTTCAAATACCCGCTCGCCGGGGGCGAAACCTACGAATACGTCGAGAAGGACGAAGACGGAAACATCATCCTCCGCGAAACCCGCGACTACATTTCCATCGCCACCACGCGGCCCGAAACCATGCTGGGCGACGGTGCCGTGGCCGTTCACCCCTCCGATGAACGTTACGCCCCAATCGTCGGAAAACTCTGCGAAATCCCGGTCGGCCCCAAAGAGCACCGCCGCCTGATCCCGATCATCACCGACGAATACCCCGACCCAACCTTCGGCTCCGGCGCGGTCAAGATCACCGGCGCGCATGACTTCAACGACTACGGCGTCGCCACCCGCAACAACATCCCGCTCTACCGCCTGATGGACACCAAGGCGAACCTGCGCGACGACGGCGAGGATTACGCCACCTGCGCCACCCGCGCGCAAGCCATCGCCAATGGCGCGGCGTTCACCGAAGCCGAGGTCGACACCCTCAACCTCGTGCCCGATGACCTGCGCGGCCTCGACCGCTTCGAGGCCCGAAAGAAGGTCGTCGCCCAGATCACCGACGAAGGCCTCGCCGTCATGGTCCCCGCCCCGCCGGATGACGAGGGCGAAACCTGCTTTGACGGCGGCATGATGCCCTACGTCGAGAACAAGCCGATCATGCAGCCCTTCGGCGACCGCTCCAAGGTCGTCATCGAGCCCATGCTCACCGACCAGTGGTTCGTCGACGCCGAAAAGATCGTCGGCCCTGCGCTCGACGCGGTGCGCGGCGGCAAGGTCAAAATCCTCCCCGAGTCGGGCGAAAAGACCTACTACCACTGGCTCGACAACATCGAACCCTGGTGCATCTCCCGCCAGCTCTGGTGGGGCCACCAGATTCCGGTCTGGTATGGGCTCGACCTCTCCGCGCCCGACTTCAAGGATGACGAGAACGATGGCGCGCTCGATCATGTCGAGCTGATGCGCCTGCTCACCGAGGGCATGGTCCACACCGGCACCGTGCACCACTGCGCCGCCGACATCGCCACCGTCACCCACAAGTTCAAAGGCGAGCTGGCCGACACGCCCACCCCCATCAGCAACGCCCGCATCGTCGAAGTCGCGGGCCGCGCCGAGGCGATAGACGTGCTCGCCGCCTCGCTGGCCGAATACAACGTCAGCCAGGATCCCACCGTGCTGACCTACCCCGTCTGGCGCGACCCGGACGTGCTCGACACATGGTTCTCCTCCGGCCTCTGGCCCATCGGCACGCTCGGCTGGCCCGAGCAAACCCCTGAGCTGGCGAAGTATTTCCCCACCTCCACCCTCGTCACCGGGCAGGATATCCTCTTCTTCTGGGTCGCCCGGATGATGATGATGCAGCTTGCCGTCGTGGGCGAAGTCCCCTTCACCGAGGTCTACCTCCACGGCCTCGTGCGCGACGCCAAGGGCAAGAAGATGTCCAAGTCGGTCGGCAACGTGATCGACCCGCTGGAGATCATCGGTGAATACGGCGCCGACGCCCTGCGCTTCTCTTCCGCCGCCATGGCCGCCCTCGGCGGCGTCCTCAAGCTCGACACCCAGCGCATCGCCGGCTACCGCAACTTCGGCACCAAGCTCTGGAACGCCGCCCGCTTCGCCGAGATGAACGGCGTTTTCGAGGCAAAGCCCCAAGGCACCCCGCAGCCGCAATCCACCGTCAACCGCTGGATCATCGGAGAGCTGGCCAAAACCCGCGCAGCCGTAGATGACGCCCTGCAAAACTATCGCTTCAACGATGCCGCGCAGGCGCTCTACAGCTTCACATGGGGCACCTTCTGCGACTGGTACATCGAGTTCTCCAAGCCGCTGTTCGACACCGACGCGGCCGACGAAACCCGCGAAACCATGTCCTGGGCGCTCGATCAGGTGCTCATCCTCCTCCACCCGATCATGCCCTTCATCACCGAGGAACTCTGGGCCGAAAAAGGCCACGAAGGCTTCGTGATGCACGCCGAATGGCCCGAATACGGCCCCGAGCTGATCGACGCGCAGGCTGACACCGAGGTCAACTGGGTCATCTCCCTGATCGAGGCCATCCGCTCGGCACGCGCCCAAATGCACGTGCCCGCCGGCCTGCATGTGCCGCTGATCCAGGTGTCCCTCACCCCCGAGGGCGAAACGGCCTATGCCAACAACGAGGCCCTCATCAAGCGCCTTGCCCGCGTCGAGTCGCTCACAAAGGCCGACGAGATGCCCAAAGGCGCCATCACCATCGCCGTCTCCGGCGGCACCTTCGGCCTCCCCGTCGCCGACCTCATCGACATTGATGAAGAGAAGGCCCGGCTTGAAAAGACCCTCGGCAAACTCGCCAAGGAAATCGGCGGGTTGAACGGGCGGTTGAAAAACCCCAAGTTCGCCGAAAACGCTCCGCCCGAGGTGGTCGAGGAGGCGCAAGCCAACCTCGCCGAGCGGCAGGAAGAAGAAGCCAAGTTGAAAGAGGCCCTCGCTCGCCTCGCAGAGATCGGATGATGTAGGGTGGGCAATCTGCCCACCTTTCCTCAGACCTCCTTCATCGCAAAGGCCAGCGCCGCCCCCCCGGCGGCGATCACGGCAAAGACCGCCAGCACCACCCCCGGCCCCGTCACCGAGGCCAGCACGCCAAAGGCGCCGCCACACAGCAGCGCCACGCCCACGGTGGTGTTGGCCACCGCCGTGTAGCTCGCCCGCTGCGCCTCCGGCGCAAGGTTCACAAGATAGGTCGAGCGCCCGACGCGCACGCCGCGATAGCTCACCATAAGGCCAAACAGCACCAGTGGCGCTGCCCATGCCGTGCCCATCGCGCCCGCAAGCAGCACCGCCGCCGCCAGAAAGCCCGCCGCCACCGCGCCCGAAATCGCCAGCACCAGCCGTGAGGACCGGTCCGCCAGCCGCCCCCAGATCCAGCCCGAGATCAGCCCTGCCAGCGCCGAGGCCGCCAGCATCGCGCCCAAGGCACCCCAGCGGTCATCCCCTGCCTGCCCGGCCAGCATCACCAGGTAGGGCGGCGCAAGCGCGGTGGGCAAAAGCAGCACCCGGGCCAGCACGAAGCGGCGCAGGTCGGCATCCTCCCGCAGCAGCACCAACTGCCCCAAACCAGTCGCCTCGCCTTCGGCATCGCCGGGCCGGTCCTCCTCGCGAATTGTCGCAAATATGCAAGCCGCCCCCAGCCAGGCCGCCCCTGCCAGCGCAATCGCACCGGCCACAAGTTGAAATCTTTCAAGCAGCCCCAGCATCAGTAGGCCCGCAAACAGCAGCACCCCCGCCGAGGCAAGAGAGGCCGCAAAGCCCGTCACCGTGCCCCGGCGCGGCTTGTCCACCGTCTTGCCCAGAACATCCTTGTAGCTCACCGAGCACACGCTGCGCGCCACCGCCAAAACCGCCAGCGCCGCTACAATCACTACGCCTGCCGCCCAGCCTTCCAGCAAAAGCGCCGCCGCCAAAATCACCAGCGCCGCCACGCCCTGCCCCGCCGCGCCGCCAGCCCAAGCCCACTTGCGCCGCCCCATCGCCCGGATTCGCGCCGCGGTGAAAAGCTGCGGCACCAACGCCCCGGCCTCGCGCACCGGCACCAGCAGGCCCGTCAACGCCGCCGGTGCACCCAGCGCGCCCATCAGCCAGCTCAGCACCAGTTTCGGGTCAATCAATCCATCCGCCAGCTTCGAGAGCGACAGCGACGCCGCGTGGCGAAAGAAGTTTCCCGCCTCCGCCTCCCGCGCTTCCTGCGTGATATCCTCGGCCCGCTCCGGGCCATCCTCTGTCAGCGTCTCAAACGCCCGGTCTGCAATTGCCATGCAAGCTATACGCCCCAACGCCCCGCCGGTTCATTTTCTTGCCAAAAATACTCAATCCCGCCCGCGCCACCGGCCCGGCAGTTGACACTGCCCGCAACGCCCGCCAAAGAACCCCCACGACATAACCCGCAACCGGGCGTTCCGTGGGCGCCAAACCGACGAGGAGAGCCGATATGGCCCAAATCTCTCTCACCTTCCCCGATGGCAATGCACGCGACTACGAGGCCGGAGTCACCCCCGCCGAAGTTGCCGCCTCCATCTCCAAATCCCTCGCCAAATCCGCCATCTCCGCCATGGTCGACGGCAAGCACCATGATCTCGCATGGCCGATCGAGGCCGATGCCCAGATCGCCATCAACACCATGAAGGATGACGCCCCCGCGCTGGAGCTCATCCGCCACGACTTCGCCCACGTCATGGCCCGCGCCGTGCAGGCGCTCTGGCCCGATGTAAAGGTCACCATCGGCCCGGTGATCGAGAACGGCTGGTATTACGACTTCGATCGCGCCGAACCCTTCACCCCCGAAGATCTCGGCCAGATCGAAAAGAAGATGAAGGAAATCATCAACAAGCGCGATCCGGTCCGCACCGAGGTCTGGCCGCGCGACAAGGCCGTGGCGCATTACGAAGCCAACAACGAGCCCTACAAGGTTGAGCTGATCGAGGCGATCCCGGGCGATGAGCCGCTGCGGATGTATTGGCACGGCGACTGGCAGGATCTCTGCCGCGGCCCCCACCTCCAGCACACCGGCCAGCTTCCGGCCGATGCCTTCAAGCTGATGAGCGTCGCCGGGGCCTACTGGCGCGGCGACAGCAGCCGCCAGATGCTCCAGCGCATCTACGGCGTCGCCTTCAAGAACCGCGAAGACCTGAAGGCCCATCTCACCTTCCTCGAAGAGGCCGAAAAGCGCGACCACCGCCGCCTCGGGCGCGAGATGGACCTCTTCCACATGCAGGAAGAGGCCCCCGGCCAGGTCTTCTGGCACCCCAACGGCTGGACGATCTACACCGCCCTGCAAGACTACATGCGCCGCAAGCAGCGCGCCGGCGGCTACCGCGAGATCAACACGCCCCAAGTGGTCGACCGCAAGCTCTGGGAGGCCTCCGGCCACTGGGAAAAGTACCAGCACCACATGTTCCTCGTCGAAGTCGACGAAAGCCGCGATGGCGAGAACGACGATGCGACCAAGGCCAAGAACAAGGACCAGACCCGCATCAACGCGCTGAAGCCGATGAACTGCCCCTGCCACGTGCAGGTCTTCAACCAAGGCCTCAAGAGCTACCGTGACCTGCCACTGCGGCTGGCCGAGTTTGGCTCCTGCGCCCGCTTCGAGCCCTCTGGCGCGCTCCACGGCATCATGCGGGTGCGCGGCTTCACGCAGGATGACGCGCATATCTTCTGCACCGAGGAGCAGATTCAGGAAGAATGCGCCCGCTTCATCGACTTCACCGCCGAAATCTACCGCGAGCTTGGCTTCGACAACTTCGAAATCAAGTTCGCCACCCGGCCTGAAAAGCGCGTCGGCTCCGAAGAGAGCTGGGATTATGTCGAGAACGCCCTCGAAGGCGCCATCAAGGCCGTGGGCCGCGACTACACGCTTGAGCCGGGCGACGGTGCCTTCTACGGCCCCAAGCTCGACTTCTACCTGACCGACGCCATCGGCCGGGTCTGGCAATGCGGCACCTTCCAGGTGGACCCGAACCTGCCCGAACGCCTCGGCGCGGGCTACATCGGGCAAGACGGCGACAAGCACCGCCCCTTCATGCTGCACCGCGCCTGCCTTGGCAGCTTCGAGCGGTTCATCGGCATCCTGATCGAAAACTGGGAAGGCAAGCTGCCGTTCTGGCTCGCCCCCCGGCAGGTTGTCGTCGCCTCCATCACCTCGGAGGCCGATGATTACGTCAACGAGGTCGTCGCCGAGCTGCAGGCCAAGGGCATCCGCGCCGAGGCCGACATTCGCAACGAAAAGATCAACTACAAGGTCCGCGAGCACTCGGTCGGCAAGGTGCCCGTCATCCTCGCCTGCGGGGGCCGCGAGGTGGAAGAGCGCACCGTTTCTGTCCGCCGCCTTGGCGAAAAACAGACCTCGGTTCAAAGCCTTGCGGATATCATCGCAAGCCTCGCCGCCGAGGCCACGCCCCCCGATCTGGCGTAACATCCCTGACAGCCACGTGAGCGCCGCCCCGCACCCCGCCGGGCGGCGCTTTCATTTTGTAACCATATGTCGGCCCCTCACGGCTTTGTGGGGGCGAATGTTACAAAACACCGCAAGCACCTCACGATCTTAACTCCAAATTTTCAACGCCTTAGCCGTTTGAGCCAATTTTTCTGCACCGCAAAAACCCATGCCCCACATAACGGCCCCGTGTGTTCACAGGCCTGTCAATGGCGCGTGATCACCCGCAGCGACTAGCTTTTTGACATCCCCGGATGGATGACCCGGGGCCACGATACACCGTGAAAAACCAAACCAACCCAAGGGGATACCCATGTCCAAAACCGTCAAAACCCTCGCCGTTGCCGCTTCGGTCGCCGCTGCCATGACCGCCGCTCACACCGCCTCCGCGCAAGAGCAGGAAAAGTGCTACGGCGTTTCCATGGCTGGCGAAAACGACTGCGCCGCCGGCCCCGGCACCACCTGCAAGGGCACCTCGACCGTGGACTACCAGGGCAACGCCTGGACCCTCGTGCCCGCCGGCACCTGCGCCGACATCGAGCTGCCCGCCATGGGTGACACCGCTCGCATGGGCTCCCTTGAGCCGCTCGAGCGCGACCTGCCCAAGTCCTAAAGCCTTCGCGCCCGGCTCCACGGGGCCGGGCGCACCCCTCGTCCTTGCCAGAGGTGCCCCATGTCCTCACCAGATTTCCGCCTGCCCGCCGGGGTTGGCGTTGGCTACAAGGCCCAGCATTTCAATGACTTGGTGAATGACCCGGGCAGCGTGAGCTGGCTCGAAATCCACGCCGAGAACTACATGGGCGACGGTGGCCGCCCGCTGGCCCAGCTCCGCCACCTTGCCGAGCGCTTTCCCATCTCCGTCCACGGCGTTGGCCTATCCATCGGCGGCGAAGCCCCGCTGGACGCCGACCATCTCGCCCGCCTCAAGCACCTTTGCGACTGGCTCCAGCCCGCCAGCTTCTCCGAACACCTCGCATGGTCCACCCACGAGGGCGCCTTCCTGAACGATCTGCTCCCGCTGCCCTACACCGAGGCCACGCTCACCCGCGTCTGCGACCACATTGACCAGCTTCAGGCCATAATTGGCCGCGCGATGATGCTCGAAAACCCCTCCACCTACCTCACCTTCACCGAAAGCGAGATGGAAGAAACCGACTTTCTGGCCGAGATCGCCCGCCGCACCGGCTGCGGATTACTGTTGGATGTCAACAACGTATACGTCGCCTGCACCAAC
This sequence comes from Oceanicola sp. D3, assembly GCF_006351965.1. Classification (NCBI taxonomy): domain Bacteria; kingdom Pseudomonadati; phylum Pseudomonadota; class Alphaproteobacteria; order Rhodobacterales; family Roseobacteraceae; genus Oceanicola; species Oceanicola sp. D3. The sequence continues at coordinate 1,418,284 of NZ_CP040932.1, read as the reverse complement.
CAGCAGCGCGACCCGCTTGACTATATCGAACATTTCCCGCTTTCCGCCGTCCACGAGATCCACCTCGGCGGGCACGACGAGCAAGCCGATGAGCATGGCGACCCTCTGCTGATCGACAGCCACGATGCCCATGTGGTCGACCGGGTCTGGCAGCTCTATGCCGACACCATCCGCCGCTCCGGCCCCCGCCCAACCCTGATCGAATGGGATGCCGACATCCCCGACTATCCAACACTCGAAGCCGAGGCCGCCCGCGCCGCCGACATTCTCCAGCCGGTCGCCGCATGAGCCAATCCGCCTTCCATAGCGCCCTCCTCGCGCCGGATGCCCCCGTGCCCGACGGCTTGGTTGACCCAAAGGGCCGCCCCGCTGGCAAGCGCTTCGATGTCTATCGCAACAACGTTGTCGTCTCCCTCAGCGAGGCGCTGGCAGAGGCCTTCCCCGTCGTGCTCAAGATCGTTGGTGACGAGTTTTTCAGTGCAATGGCCGGCCACTACGTGCGCGCCGAGCCACCCCGCGATCCGCGCATCGCGACATGGGGCACCAGCTTCCCGGCCTTCCTCAAGGCCTTCCCGCCCGTCGCCCACATCGCCTACCTCGCAGATGTCGCCCGGCTGGAGCAGGCCCTGCGCGAAAGCTACCACGCGGCCGACAGCACCCCGGCCGACCCGGCTGAGATCACGCCGCAGAGCCGCCTCGTGCTGGCACCCTCCCTGCGCTCCGTCGCTTCGCCCTACCCCATTCACGCCATCTGGCTCTATACCCGTGGCGAAGGCCCCAAGCCCGAGGCGCAGGCCCAAACCGTTCTCGTCACCCGCCCGGGGTTTGACCCGCAGCTCACCCCGCTGCCCCCCGCCGCAGGTGCCTTTCTCGCCGCGCTTCTTCGCGGTGACACCCTCGAAGAGGCCACGCCCGATGGCCTCGACATCACCAGCACCCTCGCCGCCCTGATCTCTGGCGGCGCAATCACGGAGGTTCAGCCATGACCCGCCTTCTCAGCCTCTACGATGCCGCCGTCCTCCGCCTCGAAGGGGCCGCGCCTTGGCTTATCCCCAGCCTCGCCCGCCTCGTCTTCGCCGGGGTGCTGCTGGTCTATTACCTCAACTCCGGCCTCTCCAAATTTGGCGAAGGGGTGCTTGGCCTCTTCCGGCCCGACGCCGGGGCCTATGTCACCATCTTCCCCAAGGCGATGGAGGCGGTGAGCTATGACATCTCGCAGCTTGGCGTCTTTCACTGGGCCGTCACCCTCGCGGGCACATGGGCCGAGGTGCTGCTGCCGGTTGCCATCGTCATCGGCCTCTTCACCCGGCTGGCCTCTGCGGCGATGATCGGCTTCGTGCTCGTGCAAAGCGTGGTTGATGTCCACGGCCACGGCGTAAGCGGCGGTGATATCGGCGCGTGGTTCGATGTGTCCTCGGATGCCCTGCTGCTCGATCAGCGCGCCTTCTGGATCTTCGCGCTCGGCGTGCTGGTGCTACGCGGCGCGGGGCCGATCTCGGTGGATCGCGCGCTCACCGCCTTGCGCAGCCCCAGCGCGGCCCCCGCCTGACCGCACCCAACTGCGCGGCGCGTTAACCCTCCGCCATTTTGCAAAAATTCCCTGTGCATCAGATGTGCATAGGATGTGCATGAGATGTTGCCGGTTAACTTTTTCGGGTTAACGCCCCTCAAGCCGGACCATACGGGCATTCACGCAAAGCCCAGTTCCGCCCGCACATCCGGCCCCCAACCGAGCCAAAGCTGCCCGTCTTTTTCCACCACGGGCCGCTTCATCAACGTCGGATGCGCGGCCAGCAGGGCCAGCGGCTCCTCCGCCCGTTCAGCCTCGCTCAGCTGCCGCCACGTGGTCGATTTCCGGTTCACCAAAGCGTCCCCGAAGGTCGCCCAAAACCGGCCCAGCTCCTCTGGCGTAAGCGGATTTTCGCGCACATCCTGCAGCGCCCCGCCACTCGTTTTCACTGCTTTTCGGCAAGTATCGCAGGTTTTTAGCCCATAAATTTTCATCGCATTCGCCCCTTTTTTCGCCAGTACTTGCGAGAATCCCCGCAAATTACCCGCTTTGTCTTGCGTTTTTTACATCACGCCACAATCCTCTGACCTACGGAGACTTCACGACCGATACTGCCTCTAAAGCGGACCGGAAGACTGAAGACCGGACTGCATACGGCCCGCAGGTTAAGGGCCGGACTATAAGAGGGAGATACGGAATGCCCACCGGCACCGTGAAATGGTTCAATACGACTAAGGGTTATGGGTTTATTGCGCCCGATGATGGCGGCAAGGATGTGTTCGTTCACATCTCGGCCGTAGAGCGCGCAGGCCTGACTGGCTTGGCCGACAATCAGAAGATCAGCTACGATATGATCCCCGGTCGGGATGGCCGCGAAAGCGCGGGCGACCTCAAGCTGCTCTAAGCGGTAGCTCAGGCCAAGCACCTGACACCCAATGAAAAAAGGCCGTCGGATCACTCCGCCGGCCCCTCTCCTTACACTTGGCTGGCTGGCCCTATTCGTCGGGCTCAACGCCCTTGCCGCCATGCCAGAGGTAGCCCGTCGACGCTTTGCGGCGCACAACCTTCTGGCGCCGCACTGGGGCAGGCGTGGCCTTCATCGAAGCGTAGCTCACTTTCTGGTTCGGCGTGCCACAGCAGATCACGCCGCTGATGGTAACGGGCTGTAGCCCGGTCGGGCAAAAGTTCTCACCCGGGTAGGCATAAATACGGGGCGCATCAGGCTTGCCCTGCGCCATCACAGCACCCGCCCCAAGGATCAAACCGGCGACAGCCAGCGAAACACGTCCAAACATCATACCTCCTTCGCCCACCTCCGATGGGAGCAGACCGCCAATTCTCAGCAGTCTGAAGGCGTTTCTGCCACATTTCAATTTCCAGAATGGAAACGGTGTGTTGATAAATCGTTAAGCCACGCTCTCCGGCGCGACCGAAACCGCCTTGAGCACGGCAAACACCTCGCGCCCCGGTGCCAGCCCCAACGCCTCAACCGAGCGGCGGGTAATTCGCGCCAACACCACCTGCCCGCCCGCATCCAGCCGCGCAATCGCGCCCGGCCCCTCGCCAAGCCGAACGTCACTCACTGTCGCGGGCCAGACGTTCAGCGCCGATATGCCCTGCGGCCTTTCGGTCGCCAGCATCACGTCCCCCGCTGCGATATGAACCCGCAAAACCGAGCCTTCCGAGTGGCTTACCGCCGGAAGATGCAGCTTCAGCCCGCCTGCTTCCAGCTCTGAAAGCCCGTCATCGTGGTGCCGGATCACCCGCGCCTCCACCACCGAGCCAGCGGCCCGCGGGCCAAGCGGCGTCACCCGCGGATCTCCCAGCACCTCTGCCGCCGGCCCTTGCCGAAGCACCCGCCCGCCATCGAGCGCCACCACCGTGGTGGCCAGCCGCGCCACCTCGGCGGGCGCGTGAGAGACATAGAGCACCGGAACGCCCATCTCGTCACGCAGCCGCTCGAAATAGGGCAAAATCTCCGCCTTCCGGGCCTCGTCCAGCGCGGCAAGCGGCTCATCGGCCAGCAGCATCCGTGGCCCCGCCATCAGCGCCCGCCCAATCGCCACCCGCTGCCGCTCGCCGCCCGAAAGCGCGCCGGGGCGACGCCCCAACAGCGGCCCGATCCCGAGCATCTCCACCACCCGCGCCTCCTGTGGCCCGGCCTTGGAAAACCAGCGCCCATAGCGCAGGTTTTGCGCCACGGTGAGATGCGGAAACAGCCGCGCATCCTGAAAAATGCAGCCCATCCGGCGCTTGTGCGCGGGCAGGTTCACGCCAAGGGCGCGATCAAACAGCACCTCGCCATCCACCGCAATCCGCCCCGCCGCAGGCCGCGCCAGGCCGGCCACCGCATTGATAATGCTCGTCTTCCCGGCCCCCGAGCGGCCATAGAGCACGGTGATCCCCGGCGGCGCGGCAAACTCCACATCCAGCGTGAAGCCTCCCTGCGCCACCTTGATCGCCACCTCCAGCGTCATCGCCCGGCCACCCGTGCCGCCACCCGGCGCGAGAGCCACTCGCTCAGCAGCAAGGCCCCCATCGCCACCACCAGCGACACCACCACCAGCCGCCAGGCCGAGGCCTCCGCGCCCGGCACCTGCATGAAGTTATGCACCGCCAGCGGCAAGGTCTGGGTTTCGCCGGGGATGTTGGAAACAAAGGTGATCGTCGCGCCAAACTCGCCCATCGCCTTGGCGAAGGCCAACACCCCGCCCGCGATGACCCCGGGCAGGATCAGCGGCAATGTCACCGTGACAAACACCCAAAACCGCGAGGCCCCCAGCGTTGCCGCCGCCTGCTCCAGCTTCGGGTCGACCGCCTCGACCGAAAGCCGTATCGCCCTGACAAGCAACGGAAATCCCATGATCCCAGCCGCCAGCGCCGCGCCTGTCCAGCGGAAGGCGAAGACCACGCCAACCTCGGCCAGCGCCCCGCCCAGCCAGCCCTTTGTGCCAAAGGTCACTAGCAGCAGGTATCCGGTCACGACCGGGGGCAACACCAGCGGCAAATGCACCAGCCCGTTCACGATCTCGCGGCCCGGAAAGCGCCAGCGCGCCAGCGCCACGGCCACGAAGATGCCCGGCGGCAGCGCAAAGAGCGTGGCCCAGAAGGCCACCTTGAGCGAAAGCGCAACCGCCGCCCACTCCTGCGGGCCAAGCCAGCTCACTCTGACACCAGCCCAAAGCCGTGGCGGGCAAAAATCTCTGCGGCTTCAGCACCTTGCAAAAATGCCATCACCGGCGCACCCGCCTCTGTCAGCGCCGCCACCGGGTAGCGGATCGGCGGGTGGCTGCCCTCCGGAAACGTGGCCACCACCGCCACCCCCGGCTCCGCCAGCGCGTCGGTTGCATAAACAAGGCCCAGCGGCGCTTCTCCCAGCGCCACCAGCGCCAGCGCCGCGCGCACGTTGTCGGCCTGCACCACGCGCGGCCCCACGCTCTCCCAAAGCGCCAAACTTTCCAGCGCCGCCTTGCCGTAGATCCCTGCGGGCACGGCCTCCACCAGCGCCATGGCCACCCGGTCATCGCCCTTCAACTGGTCGATCCCGACGCGCAGGTCATCCGCCCGCGACACCAACACCATGGAATTGCTCAGTAAATCGGCCCGCTCTAGCGCCACGCCCTGCGCCTCCAGCCAGTCCAGCCAGTCCGGGTTGGCCGAGATAAACACATCCGCAGGCGCCCCCGCCTCAATCTGCCGAGCCAGCGCCGAAGACCCCGCGTAAGAGATCCGCGCCTCCCCGCCCCAGGCGGCCACCACCTCGTCCATCGCGCCCTTCAGCGAGGCGGCGGCGAACACCGTCACAGGCTCGGCCCGCAGCGGCAGGCAGGCCAAGGCAACCAGAGCTGAAAGGAAAATTCGTTTCATGGCGCAAACCCTAGCGCCCCGCCGTAGGGTGGGCAATCTGCCCACCACCCCACCAAGGTGCTATCGCCGCAGCCACTCGCGCAGCACGCAGCGCGGACCTTCCTCGCGCAGCACGGTTTCGCCCGCCAGCCGCCAATCGGCCTCGTCAAAGGCCGGCATGAAGGCATCCGCCCCCTCCACCTCCAGCTCGACCTCGGTGATCAGCAGCCGGTCGGCATCTGCCATGAAGGCCTTGAAAATCCCTTCACCGCCAATGCCATAGACCCGCCGATAGCCTAGCTCCTGTGCGTAATTCACGGCCACATCAGGCCGGTGAAACGTATCGACACCCAGGTCGGTGCGCGACGAGACCACAAGGTTCAGCCTGTCCGGCAAGGGCCGCTTCGGCAGGCTCTCCCAGGTTTTGCGGCCCATGATCACCGCACCGCCCAGCGTTTCACGCTTGAAAAACCGCAGGTCTTCCGGCGCCCGCCACGGGATGTCTCCATCCTTGCCGATTGCCCCGTTCCGGTCGCGTGCAACGATCAGGCTCAGCATTACACGGCCACCGGCGCCTTGATCGCGGGCGCGGGATCATAGCCCTCGATCACGAAATCCTCGAAGCGGAAGTCAAACAGGCTCTCGACGTCCCGCGCCAACCGCAGCGTCGGCGCTTCGCGCGGCTCGCGTGAAAGCTGTTCGCGCACCTGATCCATGTGGTTGGAGTAAATATGCGCATCGCCAATCGAATGCACGAACTCCCCCGGCTCATACCCCGTCACATGCGCCAGCATCACCGCCAGCAGGCTGTAGCTGGCAATGTTGAACGGCACGCCAAGGAACATATCCGCCGAGCGCTGATAAAGCTGCAAATGCAGCTTTCCGCCCAGTACCCGCACCTGCCAGAGCGTGTGGCAGGGCGGCAGCGCCATCTCGTCCACCTCGCCAGGGTTCCAGGCGCTGACGATCAGGCGGCGCGAGTCCGGCGTGGCCTTGATCCGCTCCACCAGCGTTGCAATCTGATCGACCGAGCGCCGCTCATAAAGCCGCTGCCCGTTCGCCACCGCATCGGTCGGCACAAGCTGCGGAAAATCGCGCCACTGGCGGCCATAGACCGGGCCGAGATCGCCGTTTTCATCGGCCCACTCGTCCCAAATGCGCACCCCGTTTTCCTTCAGATACCGGATGTTGGTATCGCCGGAGAGAAACCACAGAAGCTCATGGATGATCGACTTCAGATGCAGCTTCTTCGTCGTAACCAGCGGAAACGAGCGGCTCAAATCATAGCGCGCCTGCAACCCAAAGGCGCTGACGGTGCCCGTGCCGGTGCGGTCGCTCGATTGCTCGCCGCGCTCCAGCACCTCTCTCAAGGCATCAAGATACTGCTTCACCGATTCCCCCAGTTTGCTGCGCCCCTGCTCTACCACATCTCGCGGCCCGGCGAAAAGCGCCCCCCGGATGTGGTAAAAGCGCTCTAAGGGCGATAGTTCGGCAACGGTTGCGCCTTTCGCGGGCAGGTGACCTCACAAATCGTTGACTTCTTGGCCCAGCGCAGGAAACCTAGCCGCCAAATAAGAGCAGATACAAAAAACGGACGAGTCCACCATGCGCTCCAGCATTACCGCGATCACACTCCTTACCTCCCTTGCGGCCTGCTCGGGGGGCGACCTCAACCCGGTGACCAGCGGGCCTTCCGCTGGCGAAGAGACCGGATCCGACAGCGGCAGCCCGGCAAATGACAGTGCAGTCACCACCGGCACCACCACCCGCCGCCTTCAGGGCGATGTCACGGGCATAACGCTGAACGCCGACAATACGCTCACCATCGACAACCTGCCTTTCGACGGCCCGGAAGGCACTGTTGACGAGCGCTACACCTACATGGGGCTCGCTGCTGTGGAAGCCACCGGCAACCCCTTCCAGCAGTATGAAAGCGGCGACGAGACGGCTGAGACCAACCGGCGCAAGTACTTTGCAGTTTACGGCGCTGGCACCTACACCACAGCCTCCGCTGTCGCCACCGGCGATTACAACCGCTTCGGCTGGGGCGGTGCGCAGTATACACGCAACGGCGTGTCGGCCCCCGACATCGCACGAGATGGCGAAGCTGTCTACGAGGGCAACTATGCAGGCGTCCGGGTCTCCACCTACGGCACCGGCTCCGGCGACGTAACCTTCACCACCGCCACCGCCACGATCGAGGTCGACTTCCTGGACTTCGAAACCACCGGCGCGATCGAAGGCACCATCGGCGTGCGCAACGTTTACGACACTGCCGGAAACTTCCTTGGCACGCTGCCCTCCATCGCGCTGGCCACCGCCTCTGCCGATGATCAGGGCTTCATCTTCGACGGTTCTGCAACATCTCTAGACCGGACCGGCACCAACGCCGGCGACACGTTTGAAACCGGTTCGTGGGAAGGTGCCTTCGCCGGCCCCAACTCCGAAGAGATCGTTGGCCTGATTGTCATCACCGGACCGGCCTCCGAAACGGGCGTCGACGCGGGCGGCAACCCGGACCCGGACGTGGTCGATACCTTCGACGCGCAGGAAACCGGCGTCTTCATCGCAACGGATCCGTAAGCCATGCGCCCGGCCCGTGGCTTCGGGCTTATGCTGGGGCGCAGCTTGCTTGCGCTCCTGCTGCTGACGGCCCCTGCCCTCGCGCAATCGCGCACCGTAACACCGGAAGAAACCCGCAAGATCGCCGCCCAAGCGGTGCTTTCGGGGCAACCTGCCTACGGGCTCGATCTCGCCCGCGCCCTCCTCGCGCTCGACCCCGGCGATGTGGCCGCCGCCACCACCGCCAGCCGCGCCGCACGCGCGCTGGGGCGTTACGACGAAGCGCAATCCTATGCCCGCCAGGCCTGGAAATCCGCCTCGGGTGACAAGGAGCGCTACCACGCCTCCATCGCCATGGCGCAAGCCCTCGCCTCGGATGAAAAGCGCACCCGTGCCCAGTTCTGGCTGCGCCGGGCTGCCGAGTTCGCCCCAAGCGACGCCGCCCGCACCGGCGCACAGCGCGACTTTGCCTATGTGCGCGGGCGCAACCCTTGGCGCAGCTCCGTCACCCTCTCGCTGACGCCCTCTTCCAACATCAACAACGGCGCCGCCTCGGACCGGATCGAGATTGGCGGCCTCAGCTTTGCCCTCTCCGGCGATGCGCAGGCGCTCTCGGGCACCGAGCTGGCCCTCGGGCTTTCCACCGAATACCGCATCCGCTCAGGCCGCCGCACCATCCTGCGCTTTGGCGGCAGCGTGGAGGCCAAGCGCTACTGGCTGTCTGGCGAGGCACAGGATCAGGCACCGCAGGCCGACGCAAGCGATTATGCCTATACCTCCGCCGAGCTGTCCTTCGGCATCACCCGCGCGCCCAAACCCCGCCCGCGCGACGCGAAGGGCCCCGGCTTTGGCCTCTTCGACGCAGAGCTTGCCATCGGCAAAAGCTGGTATGGCGGCGAAGAGCTGCTCACCTACACCCGTGCCCGCCTTGGCCAAACCTTCCGCCTTGCGCCCAAAACCTCGGGCTGGGCGGCGGCGCTCGGGGAGTGGCAGGACCGGATCGACAACCCCGCCCGCTCGCTCTCTTCCAGCGAGCTCCAACTCGGCGTGTCGCATCGGTTCGACGCGGGCCGCTTTACCGTTATCGCCTCCACCAAGGAGGTGAACTCCGACAGCGCCCTCGTGGCCCATTCGGCCCGCAAGATCTCGGCCGCATTCCAACTGGCAGAGCCGGTCTTCACCGCCGAAACCACATTGTCTGCCGCCTTCGAACACCGGGACTATGAGGGCGCGCTCTTCGGCACCGAACGCGAAGATGACCGGCTCAAACTCGGGGTGAACTTCTTCTTCGCAGAGGCCGATTACTACGGCTTTGCCCCCGAGGTTGGCGTGAGCTGGGAGAAGAACGACAGCACCGTAGACCTTTACGCCACCGAAACCTTCGGCATCACCTTCGGGCTCAAATCCACCTTCTGATGGACCCCCGCATCCACATAGACGGAGGCACGCGCCGGCTTGAGCGCGGCATGGGCGACTGGGCCCGCCGCCGCCTGCCGGGTTGGCTGGCCGAGCTGGTCATGTTCACCCTCAAACAGGGCTGGGCCGCGCTTTTCGGCGGGCTGCTGCTGGTGGCGATCCTTGCCACAAAGGCCATCTGGCAGCCGGGCTGGCCAGTCGCCCGCTATGATTTTCTCGTGGTCTTCGCGCTCGCCACGCAGGTGCTCTTCCTCTGGGCGCGGCTGGAAACATGGGAGGAAGCCAAGGTCATCGCGCTCTTCCACCTCACCGGCACGGCAATGGAATTCTTCAAGGTGCAGGCGGGCAGCTGGTCTTACCCGGAGGCGGGCATGCTCAAGATCATGGGCGTGCCGATGTTCTCGGGCTTCATGTATGCCTCCATCGGCAGCTACATCGCCCGGGTCGCGCGGATCTTCGAAATGCGCTTCGCCCCCTACCCGCCGTTCTGGATGACGGTGGTGCTGGCGGTGGCGATCTACGTCAACTTCTTCGCCCATCACTTCCTGCCCGACATCCGCCTCGCGCTCTTTGCGGCCACCGTGCTGCTCTTCGCCCGCACCCGTGTCTGGTTCTACGTCGGCACCCGCCCGCTCTGGATGCCACTGCCGCTCACGGCCTTTTTGGTGGCGCTGATGGTCTGGGTGGCCGAGAATATCGGCACGGTAACCGGCACATGGGCCTACCCGGGGCAGCATTGGACGGAGATGGTGAGCTTTTCAAAGATGGGGTCGTGGTATCTGCTGCTCTTCGTGGCCTTCGTCACGGTCACCCTCGTGATGCGCGATTTCCTCTACCGCACGCCCCAACGCCCGCCGCGCCGCCCCCTGCCCCATGCCGAGGAGGAGGCCGCCACATGAGGCTCTTCGCGCTGCTCATCGCCCTCGCCGGCCCTGTCGGCGCCGATCCGGGCAGCGATCTGGCCACGGCGGCGGAGGAGCAGGTTGGCGTGACGGTGATCTACGATCCGGCCTATGTCGGGCTGGCGTTTCCCGGCGGCGACCTGCCGCGTTCGCGCGGGGTCTGCACCGATGTGGTGATCCGCGCCATGCGTGACGCCTGGGGCATCGACCTTCAGGCCGTGGTCAACGTCGATATGAAGGCGAATTTTGCCGCCTACCCGACGATCTGGGGCCTCAAAACCACCGATCGCAACATCGACCACCGCCGCGTACCCAATCTCGAAACCCTCTTTACCCGCGCCGGGGCTGCCCTGCCACTCACCTCCGACCCCGCGGGTTTTCGGCCCGGCGACATCGTCAGCTTTCGCCTCACCGGCTCAAACCTGCCGCACATCGGCATCATCGCAGCTGACCGCGCCACCGATGGCACCCCGCTTGTCACCCATAACATCGGCTGGGGCACGCGGACCGAGAACATGCTGTTCGATCACCCGATGACCGGCCATTTCCGCCTTGCCGAGCCCGCCCGCGCCTGGCTCGCTGCACGATGAGCCTGCGCCGCCCGTTCATTTTCTTGCGGCAAGTACTCCGGGGTGTGCGAGGGGCTGGCCCCTCGCTCGCCACCTGCGCCATGCTCGCCCTGCCCGCTGCGGCGCAAGACAGCTGCCGCCAGGCTCTCGCCCTCGGCCTCGATGTGTCCGGCTCCGTCGATCTTGAAGAATACCGTCTCCAGCTCGATGGCCTCGCTGAAGCGCTCTCTGACCCCGAGGTTGCCACCGCCCTGCTCACCGGCACCGATCGACCGGTGCTGCTGGCGGTGTACGAATGGTCCGACGAGAGCTTTCAGCGGCTGCTGATCGACTGGATCGCCATCACCACGCCCGACAGGCTTTCGGGTGTGGCCCAGCGCCTGCGCGAAACCCCGCGCCAGCCTGCGCCGCACACCACCGCCATTGGCGCGGCCATGCTGTTCGGCGCCGCCCTGCTCGCCCGGGCCCCCGCCTGCCCCAAGCGCACCATCGACCTCTCCGGCGATGGCAAAAACAACTCCGGCCCGCGCCCGCAAGACGTGCGCGACACACCGCCCCTTGCGGGGATCGTGGTGAACGGGCTGACAATCGGCCAACCCCCGCTCGATCACGCAACCCCCTCGCTGGGCGAGCTCTCGGCCTATTACAGGGCGCAGGTGATCCACGGGCCGGGTGCCTTTGTGATGACGGCGGAGGGGTTTGATTCCTATGCCGAGGCCATGGCCCGCAAGCTGCTCAAGGAGCTCGAAGGCGCCCCGATGGCCGCCCTCCCCGCAACCGGCCCCCGCCTCACCGCCACCCCCTGAGCCCGCAACCTCGCACAGCTCGCCTGCCAGTGGTCGTAGCACGCCTGCCTGTGGCTGCAACACGCCTGCCTATGGCTGCAGCACGCCTGCCAGCGGCCGCAGCTCGCCTGCGAGTCGCCGCAACACGCCTGCTCTCGCTTCAAGGAAGGCGACGACACGCCTCTCTTGTCGGATTTCCGCTGCACCGGCACCCTCGCCAAACGGCCGTTTCCCAGTCGCTCCCACAGGATTGCGACTGCATCTTCAACCTCACCGTATGGTGCCTCTGTGCGTGGCTTCGCGGGATGGCCGCTGCACCTCCGCAGGTGGCGGAAGCCAAGGCACCGGCGCACTTGCTGAATGCTGCGCGCCTGCTGGGTGCTGCGCGCCCGACCCGTTGCCAAGGCCGCTGCGCGGGCCGCTTTCGGTGGCCTCGCTTCGCTCGGCAAGCACCCGGCCAAGACCGTTCCTTACGAAACCCGCCCACAGTTGCCCGCGATGAGCCCACGCCGCGCAAACGCGTGCACGCCTAGAACGTCCCGCCTAGTAAATATAGCGGATCTGGTCGCCCCAATAGCGTTCCATCCGGCGGAGCGCGGCGGTGATCACCTCCAGCCCGTCCATGTCGATGGCCCCGCTGGTCTGCAAGCCCTCGGCATGGCGCTCGAAGAGCTCGGCCACCAGATCGCGAATATGGCGGCCCCGCTCGGTCAGACGCACCCGCACCGAGCGTCGGTCAATCTCGCAGCGCTGATGGTGCATGAAGCCCAGTTCCACCAGCTTCTTGAGATTGTAGCTGACGTTGGAGCCCTGATAGTAGCCGCGCGTCTTCAATTCGCCGGCTGTCACCTCATGGTCGCCCACGTTGAACAACAGCAGCGCCTGCACCGCGTTGATCTCCAGCACGCCGACACGCTCGAACTCGTCCTTGATGACATCGAGAAGAAGCCGATGGAGCCGCTCCACCAGTGCCAGCGTTTCGAGGTAGCCGCCCATGAAGCCCTGCCTCAGGCTGGGGGCGACGGGGGAATGGATGCTCATGGCATTCTCCGCCAGTTCTTGTCTGGCATTCCCTTACCGTGCGAAACCCTTAGAACTCGTTAAGTCCTGACAATTTTTCCGCAGATCATCGGCGCTTGCACCACGATCTTCGCGCAATCTGCCCCTTACGCCTCGCGCAGCTGCGCATCCGGCGCCACCCGGCGCAGCATTGGCAGGTGGTGCCCCGGTGCCGGCTCCAGCCCGGTGACCCAGCGCAGCAAGTCCTGATCGGCCTCATCCATCAGCGCCTCGAAGGCATCCAGTTCCGCCTCCGAAAGCCCGGCCATCTGGCTGTCGGCAAAGCCGCCCAACAGCAGGTCCATCTCCTTGATCCCCCGCCGCCATGCGCGGATCTTCAGGCGCTTCAGCCTGATCTCGCGGGTCTCGCTCACGCCGTGGCCCCCAAAGCTGCCTCCAACCGCGTCTCCAGCCGCTCCAGCCGCTGCGCCTGAAGCGACATCTCGCCACGCACCGCGCGGATTTCTGCCAGCAGGCCCGCCAGCTCGGCCGGCGCGGTGGCGGGCACAACGCCCTCGGGCAGCGGCGCATCAACCCCCGGGCCCTCGCCCGAAAGGAGCCAACGCATCGAAACGCCCAGCATCCCGGCCAGCATCTGCAGCTTGTTGGCCCGCGGCTCGCTGGCATCACCCTCCCAGTGCTTCACCGTCTTCACCTTCACACCCAGCCGCTCGGCCAGTTGCTTCTGGCTCCAGCCCAGCGCCTCCCGCGCCCCGGCCACCCGGTCGCCAAAAGTTGCCGTCTCTGCGTCAAACCAGCTGCCGCTTTCGCTTTCCATCTCGTGCCTTCTCCTCTTGCCACCGTTTTGGCGCTTGAACGCCCATCCGCCCGGGCCTACTACTCGGCCCCGTCCGCACTCAGACCGGAGCACCAAATGGCCTTCCTCTCCGACACGCTCACACGCGTGAAGCCCTCGCCCACAATCGCCGTCTCCAACCTCGCCGCCGAGCTCAAGGCCGCCGGCAAGGATGTGATCGGCCTCGGCGCCGGCGAACCCGACTTCGACACGCCTGACAACATCAAGCAGGCGGGTATCCGGGCTATAACAGAGGGCAAGACCAAATATACAGCCGTAGACGGCATTCCAGAGCTGAAAGCGGCAATCTGCGCCAAGCTGAAGCGCGACAACGGGCTGAGCTACGAGCCTGCCCAGGTCTCCGTTGGCACCGGCGGCAAGCAGATTCTCTACAACGCCCTGATGGCCACGCTGAACCCCGGCGACGAGGTGGTGATTCCCGCGCCCTACTGGGTGTCCTACCCCGATATGACCCTGCTTGCAGGCGGCGAGCCGGTGATTGCCGAGGCCGGGGCCGAGACAAACTACAAGCTCACCCCCGAGCAGCTTGAAGCGGCGATCACGCCCAAAACCAAGTGGCTGATCTTCAACTCTCCCTCCAACCCCACCGGCGCGGGCTACACGTGGGACGAGCTGAAGGCGCTGACCGACGTGCTGCTGAAGCACCCCCACGTCTGGGTGATGACCGACGACATGTACGAACACCTCGTCTATGACGACTTCGAGTTCTGCACCCCGGCGCAGGTCGAGCCGCAGCTCTACGAGCGCACCCTCACGGTGAACGGCGTGTCGAAGGCCTATGCGATGACCGGCTGGCGCATCGGCTATGCCGCGGGCCCCAAAGAGCTGATCGCCGCAATGCGCAAGATCCAGAGCCAGAGCACCTCCAACCCCTGCTCGGTGTCCCAATGGGCCGCCGTCGAGGCGCTGAATGGCAGCCAGGATTTCATCGCCCCGAACAACGAAACCTTCAAGCGCCGCCGCGACCTTGTGGTGGAGATGCTGAACGCGGCGGAGGGCATCACCTGCGCCACCCCCGAGGGCGCCTTCTACGTCTACCCAGACGTGTCGGGCTGTATCGGCAAAACCTCCGAAGGCGGCAAGCTGATCTCGAACGACGAGGAGTTCTGCACCGCCCTGCTGGAAGAAAAAGGCGTCGCCGCCGTCTTCGGCGCCGCCTTCGGCCTCTCGCCCAACTTCCGCGTCAGCTATGCAACTTCGGACGAGAACCTGAAAGAAGCCTGCACCCGCATCCAGGCCTTCTGCGCCGGGCTGAAATAACCGCCCCCGCACCCTGACCGATGAAAGGCCCGGCCCCACCGCCGGGCCTTTTTCTTTACCGAGCCTCCACCGAAGCCTGCCCGGACCCGTCGATCTGTCTGAGCCTCGCTGTCGACACGACATGCCGCCCCCTTATCTCATCATCAGGCGTCGCAAGGAGATCTGCCGCCGCTCAGTTTCCACGACCCGGACGTCTCCAGCCGCAATCGCGGCATGAGCATTCCGAAACCCGCAGTCGAACACATGGGTATATCCGTAGAACTCGAAGGTCTTGCGGCTGAGATCGGTCAACTCGCCAGTGATGAACTCACCGCGCGCTCCCATAAGGTAGGGGTCTGGGAAACTCGGGAAAACCCCGGTAAGCGTCACGGAGGTGCCGGGTTTGACCTCGAGGCGCCGCGCATCGTATCCATCGAGTTTCACCCCACCAATGGTGACATGAGTATGGTTCTCGATGCTGTCGCCCCAGCCCTGATCCAACAGCTCGTTTTCGGTTCCTGCTTCCGAGACCACCCAGGCAATCGCATCCCCCGCGCTGCCGGAAACGCAAAACCGGGCCGGGGTGCCGTTGTTGAGCGTCGCCGACAACGCCTCGCCCGAAGGCAAACCCGCCGGCCCGGATAGAAGCGCGAGCGTGGCCCCGTTCAGTGGTTCTTCCCCCGCAGGCTCGCCTTGAAGATCGGCGCAACCAGAGGCCCAAACCAAGGCAAGGAGTCCGAGAACGGGCCTGTTCAATGCTTTCATCTCGCACCTTTCGTGCTGCTCTTAGGGTGCGCAGCAACTACGCTCCCTGCCTCCATAGCCCGCCTCACAACCGTCCGGCCAGAGCCAGCGTGTACGTTGGCACCGTGATGCCCCTCAGCCGCACACTGCCCGCAGAAATCCGCGACGAGGCGACGGCGGCGATGGCCTGCCGGGCCGGGCTGATGGGGCGGATGGTGCTGGCGACCCTGCACACGAAGTCCGCCGCCTCGGCCCGCCGGCGGATGCTGAACCTCGGGGTGGAAGAGCATGTGCTGGAGGAGGTGCTGCGAGGGGTGCTGGCGCAGCGGCTGGAGGTGCGGGCTTGTGCGGGCTGCGGTGGGGCGGGGTGTGAGGTCTGTGGGGGGATTGGGGCTGCGTCACGGGAGGTGGGGGTGGAGTTCATAATTTGACCAACTTTGAGGCGGATACGCCCCAAAAACCAACTCAGATATTTCAAAATATCATCGGTTGAACGCATTTGTTAGCAGCGCGAGGCTACGTATTTTCTCTATCTCACCGAGCTTCAAGAGTTTTATGTCTTCAAGCTGGCGATCAATCTGAGAATACACCATACCGTTGTCCACATAAGGAAAATCACTGCTCTCTGAACAGTACAATAACGAGTCCAAGGCCGCACGAGCAGACCATTCCAGCTTCCGGACATCTCTTTCAACGGCATACTCACAACAGTATGAGAGGATACTCAACGCGTCTTGAGCAAGCGGATGGTAGATATTCCACTTACTGTCTTCTCCCGGAATAATGAAGTCAATCTTGGAAGAGGAATCCTTCCACGAAGAACGATCCTCGAGATCAGTTCTCAGGAGGGCCATTTTCCAAATCTTTTCTCTCGAGCTTGAAACCACCTCATCCATGGGCAGTCTCGCAGTTTCGAAATATCGCTCCATGAACGGACGGAGTCGCTCGAACGAAGCCATTCCAAACGCTACAGCTTGCACTGGGTCCACCTCGAGCAGCAACAATCCCACTTGTTTCTGATGTAGGTCAATTTTCTTTAGTACGGCCATATCGCAGTTCTCGGTCCGGTAAGAATACCGCCAGTGGAGTTGATTGCATCTTGGCAGGACCGGCAAATATTCGTTGTCGTATGAATACTTCTGGGAACCATACCATTTTTTGCGGCATGTTGAATAGCTGTAATCTCCGCATGAACGCCAGGTGAGCGTGCTGCCACTTCGTCGGCAGCCAAGGCCGCCCTTTGCGCTGGATCAAGGTCTCTAACACCGCCCGCCACGATGCGCGTACCTGATTCTGTGTTCATCACGGCTGTCGTTCGACTGCTTCTCGCTTTCGGATGGGTCAGAGTATTATGAATTTCTTGAGCTCTCCGGGCGGCTCGCATTTGCGCGAGGTTTTCCTTCAATATTGTCCGAGCTTGAAGGATGGTCCCGAAACGAGCTGCTCCATGGACACCGACAGCGCCTGAAATAGCAATCGATCGGTTAATCCATGGACTACGTCCTTCAACTTCGTTGCCCGATGCGGCCGAAGCTCGCCTAAGGTGCTCTTCGCGAAACTCTCTACCTTTGACAGCGGATGCATAGCGCGAATACTTTGCCCTTCGATATGCTGAAAAGTGATCGAACAGTGCCAAGGTCTCATCGATAGTCTCTTCTGTCGCGTCATCGGGCCAAGGTTCAATCTCGAACTCGCCTTCACCGCCGGGCGAGTCGCTGTCACAGCTGACTGAGTTTCCGCTGCTTGAGCACTCATTCCCCCCCGGATCCCTGCCGTTCACCGGATCTCCACCGGCATAGGCATAGCGATTGGCGCCCACCCCGGGTTCGGTCACCTCGAACCAGTCGGGCGAGAGGAACAGGCCGATCTCCGGGTCGTAGTACCGCGCGTTGAGGTACATCATCCCCGTCGTCCGGTCGCGGCGTTCGCCGATGTAGCTGTGGTCCTCCTCGGCGCCCACCTGCACCCTGAACTCCACCGCCCGGCCGTAGGGGGTTTAGAGGCTCTCGCTAGAGAGCTCGTCGCCGGCGGCGTCATCCGCCTTGGTCACCATCCGGCCCAAAGCCGAGGTCATCGGCGTGGATGTAGCGGGCCTCGCCGTTCACCAGGCTCACCCCGGCGGCCGGGTAGGTGACGACCTCGGTGTTCACCCCCGCCCCATCAGCACGCACCCCCCATCTGGCGCACCGCCCCGCCCCCTGCTATCCCTTCTGCGAGAACGAGGGACATGAGGCCGATGGCAGGCGAATTACCCGACTATTACTTCCGCGTGCGCGAAAACGGGGCGGTGGCCTTTCGCGTCGATACCGAAAACCGCCAGCGCCGGATCGAGATGGATCAGATCGCCGTGATCAACATCAAGAACGGCGAGGTGAAGCCCCATGGCGATCGCAAGCTGACCGAAGAGGATGTGGAGGCGATCACCGAGTGGATGACCGAGCGCACAGCGCTTCTGGCCCGCCGCGACATCGACGATATCCACCGCGCGGTGGATTACCTCAACATCACCACCCAATGGGTGCAGTCCAAGGCGGCTGACGAGCAGCTTGAAGAGGTCACCGACGCGCTCCTGCTGGCCATGCATGATCTGCGCTCGGTGCTGGTGCGCAAGAAGGCCGATCGGCTGATGCGGGCCCGGGGCGAAGGTTGAGCGCCCCGCGCGGTTGCCTGCCTTTCGATTTGCTGCCAATCTGCGCCCGCGCATCGTTAATCAATTTGAAAGGGACACCCATGATCCGCAAGACGCTGCCCCTCCTCCTGGTCCTGGGCCTCGCCGCCTGCGTGCAGCCCGCCCCCGAACCCGAGCCGGAGCCCGTGCTCGACGAGAACGGAGTCGAGGTTCTGCCGACCGACGACGTCATCACCGAAGACGAGCTGCTCTCCTAAGCGATCCGGGCGGGGCCACCGCGCGCCCCGCCCCCAAAGCCGCCGACCCGGGCCGTGAAGGCCGGACAACGCGCGCCCAAAGCACCCCCACGGGACGGCCCGACACCCCGGGGCCAGCCGGTACCGCGCCTGCGGTCCACCGCTAAACGTCGTCTTCGGTTGTGTGATATCTCTCCGGGCGAACCGCCGGGGCCACCCCGGCCCCCGCCATGCCAGCGCCCGGCCATCCCAGCCACTCGCCGGCCCTTGCGGCCCTCATCGCAGATGCGAAGAGCGACCAGAGGGCGCGATGAGCCGCCTCAGCGCCCTACTTGGCAAACCCCAGCTCCATCTCCGCCCGCCACAGCCGCTCCTCGGCGCTGGCGTCGGGCATCTTCAGGGCCTCCAGCACCTTCTCGTGCCCCGCCGCCAGCTCAAAATTCCGGCCCCAGCGCTTGTCGAGATGGATGAACTCCCAAATCTGGTCGAGCGTCATGCAGCCGTAACTCTCGGCGCGGTCATAGGCCTCGATCACGCGGGCCTCACGCTCTTCCGCGGTGGGCTCGGGCATATCCGAGCCCAACTCATGCACCGCCCGGCGGCGCAGGCCCCGGCCATGCACACCCGCCAACTCGTCGTATTGCTCGGCCCGCAGCCGAAGGCGGCCAAATCCCGGCGGCGCGTTGTGGCTCGGGTTCTGCGTATGCGTCACCTCCGCGCCGGGCGGCTGCATCGCCACCGAAAGCGCCGCGCCAAAGAGCTGGCCGCGCTGCGCGTCATCCAACACCGGAATCAGGAGCGACATCACATGCGGGTCGCCATGGCGAAACAGCACCGTCTCCCAGCCCGCGCCCCTGTCCACCGCGCCAACCTGACGGCGGCCAACGATGGGCTCGGCCCGGTTGGCCGGGATCTCCACAAGGTTCAGGCGGCGCAGATGGGCAAAGATGTTGTCCTCGCTCTTCTCGCCCTGATCCGGCCAATCCCACCAGACAACGGCAGGCACCCCGGCGCAAACATCCGTCACCTGTTCAACCGCATAAAGGTTGGGGCAGGCCACAAGATGCGGGCCACGGCTCAGCGCGGGCAGGTCGATCTCATCGCTGAACAGCGGCACGGCTTTCAGGCCAACATCGCGGATCCGCCCCGGCAGATCATCAAAATGCGCGCCGTCGATCACTGCAAAGATCTTGCCCTGTAGGCGGCGCAGCAGGCTGCCCAACTGGTCCTTCGGTGCGCTCTCACTCATCACGGGGCCTCCTGCTATCGGATCGCCGACATGCCTAGCACCGCTGATGCGGGCGGGAAAGGGGCGCTCAGGCCGGTGCGGGGCCTTCGGCGAAGCTCTCGCCAATCCGCACCGAGCGGCCCCAGAACCGCCAGAGCAGCAAAACGCTCGCCACCGCCAGCCCCATCGCGAGGCCAAACCACACGCCCATGCCGCCCCATCCCAGCGGAAAGCCAAAGGCCCAGGCCAGCGGCGCGCCGACGCCCCAGTAGGAGACGGCAGCAATCCACATCGGCACCCGAATGTCCTGCACCCCGCGCAAAAGGCCCATCGCCGTCACCTGCGCCCCGTCAAACAGCTGGAACAGCGCCGCCATCGCCATCAGGCCCACCCCGGTGGCGATGATCGCATCGCGCGCCGGTTCCTCCGGGTCCACGAAGAGGCCGATGAGCAGCCCGGGCACGGCAAGATACATCACCAGCGTCGCCAGCGCCCAGCCGATCGAGAGCGCGAGCGAAACCTGCGCCCCGCGCCGCAGCCCGGCTTCATCCACGCGCCCAAAGGCCTTGCCCGCGCGGATCGTGGCGGCGTTGGAGAGACCGAGGTGCACCATGAAGGTGGCACTGGCGATCTGTATGGCGATACCATGGGCGGCCAGCGCGATGGTGCCGATCCAGCCCATCAGCAGCGAGGAAAAGGCAAAAAGCCCGACCTCGGCCAGCAGCGTCAGCCCAATCGGCCACCCCAGCTTGAACACCTGCGCCAGCGCCGCGCCATCGCCCCGCCAGAGACGATGGAAGATGCCATGCTCGGGGAAGATCCGCATCGCGTAGAGCCCCAGCAAAAGGGCCGAAAGCAGGTGGCCGGTGAGCGAGGCCCATGCCGCGCCAACCAGCCCCAGTTCCGGCGCGCCCAGCTTGCCAAAGATCAGCACCCAGTTGAGAAACACGTTCACCACCGCCGCGACAATGGCGATCCAGAGCAGCACACTCGTGCGCTCCAGCGCCGAAAGGTAGCTCTTGAGCACCATGGTCAGCAGCGCGGGCAGCAGCGCCACGCCGGCGATCCGCAGGTAGCCCTCGGCCATTGCGGCCAGCTCCGGATCTTGCCCAAGCGCCACAAGGATCGGGCCAGAAAACCAGAACGCGGGCTGGAACGCCGCCCATGAAAAGGCCGAAAGCCAGAAGCCCATGCGGGTGACGCGCCTGAGCCGCTGCACCCCCTCCTCGCCGCGCTCGCTGGCCTCGGCAACCAGCGGCAGCACCGCCTGTGAAAAGCCGATGGAGAAGATGAAAGCCACGATCCAGAAAGTGCCCGCCAGCACCATCGCCGCCAGCCCGGGGACAGAATACCACCCCATCATCAGCGTGTCGGTGATCTGGATCGCCATCTGCGCCAGATGCCCGCCCACCAGCGGGAGGCCCAGCAGCAGAATCGCCTTGGCATGGCCCGTATATGTCATCTGATCGCGCATGGCCCCTGCTAGGCCTTCGGCAAGGCTGAGGCAAGACCCGTGCTGTCAGCAGCTTTCGCCGGCCTCATCCCGCCCGGAAACGGGCAGGCACGCCCCGCCCTGCGCGGCTCAGAGCGCCCGCAACAGCAACTGCCCGGCCACCAGCACCACCACGGCGCCCGCCGCAAGCTCCAGCACCGGCCCGGCCAGCCGGAGCGCCGCGCCGCGCCCCTCCAATGCGCTCCACGTGCCCTCGCGCAGGGTCACCGCCATGATCGCCACCGCAATGGTGACCAGCGCAGTGCCAATGCCCATGGCAAACGCCCCGGCAATCCCCGCGCCCGCAAGGCCGAGCCGCCATGTGATGACCAGCAAAAAGAGCGCCCCGGTGCAGGGCCGAATGGCGATACCAGCAATGAGGATGAGAATGTCGCGCAGGCTGCCTGCATTCTCCACCTGCGCCAGCGTCGGCCCATGCGCGTGGCCACAGCTTTCGCACACCGCGCCATCGCCTTCATGGGCGTGGTCATGGCCGTGTGCGTGGTCGTGTTGGTGATCGTGGCCGTGGTCGTGGCTGCGCGCGTGGTCGTGTCGGTCATCGTGGTCATGGCCATGCACGTGACCATCACCACCACCGTGCGCCACGGCCCCGCCCCGCGCACGCCGCAAAAGCCCGCGCAGGCCCCGCACAGCAAGCCACACACCGATCAGCGCGATGGCCCCGTAAGACGCGGGGGCCAGCACCTCTTCGGTCAGCCCCTCCACCCGGTCGCCGCCCCAGCCCAGCACCGCCAGCGCGCCATAAACCAGCGCCACCGCCGCGCCCGCCTGCGCCAGCGACGACAGCAGCGCCACCACCGAGAGCTTCACCAGCGGCACCCGCCGCCCCAGCCCGTAACCGCCGATCAGCACCTTGCCATGCCCCGGCCCGGCGGCATGCACCACACCATATGCAAAACACAGGCCAAGCAGCCCCCAAAGCGCCGCAGGCTGCCCGCCCTTCAGCGCCCGGATCGCCCCGGCCATGCTGCCCTGAAATTCCTTTTGCGCAGAGGCCGCCCAGCGCCCCAGCGCGTCAACCGCACCGCTCGCCCAAAGCCCCGCCAGCAGCAGCGCCAGCAAAATCGCCGCGATTACGAGCCAGCGTCGCACGCCACACGAACTTCCTGTGCAAACATATCGCCCACTGGCGGAAACTCCGCCTCATTCAGCCCCTGCGCCTGCGCCGCGCCCTGCAACTCGTCCAGCGCAGCCTGAAGCTGCTCGGCAGCGGCATCGAAATCGGGCACCCAAAGCTCGGCCTCGCAGCCCTCACGGCCGGTCAAAACCGTCTTCGCCGTCACCTCATAGGCCGAGTAATAGGTTTCGTCATAGGGCGACAGGATCACAACGCCCGCCGGATCCACCGGCTCCGCCAACCGCCGCAGATGGCTGGAAGACACCATGCCCTCCGAAAACCCCGCATCGATCTCCTCGGGCGGGCCCAGTGGCACCTTCACGCCATCCACCGTCAGATGCGTGTCGCCCTCAAAGCCCTCGGGCCAGTCCATGTCAAAGCCCTTCAGCGCCTCCAGCTCGGCCTCGGTGGCCTCGCCGTCGTAGTCGCTGTCAACGCCGCGCTCTTCGGTGATGTAAAGCGAGGTCAGCTCGTCATAACGCCAGTGCACCCGCACGGCCTCGATCAGCCCCGCCTCGTCAAAGATCACCTCAAAGCCGGTTTCGACAAAAACATGCGGATGCGCCCCCGCCACGCCGGGGAGAGCCAGTGCCAAAGCTGCAAGCAAGTGTTTCATGGCGGCGACCCTACAGCGGCCCCGAAGCCGCCTCAAGCGCCCCCCGCGCCCGCTCGGCAAGATGTGACCAGCCCCTCGCACGCCGCAGCCGCGCCACGGTCCGAGGGGCGCTCCACACCGCTGCGATGAGCAGCCGAAGGCCCCGAAGAGCAGCCCCCGGCCAGGCCCCGTCACCGAGCCGTCAGCCCCGCCGCAACTCCGGGTGAAGGGCCGCCCCAAGAATGTGATCGGCCCCCCGCACCACATGCGCCCCCGCGCTCACCAGCGCCGGGTCCGGCCCCTTCACCACCTTCATGTTGCGCCCCGGATAGTCGAGGCTCGCCAGAAAGTGCCGCATGCAAGCCAGACGCGCCCGCTTCTTGTCGGCACTCTTCACGATGGTCCAAGGCGCATCCGCCGTATCGGTGTAAAAGAACATCGCCTCCTTCGCCTCGGTGTAATCGTCCCACATATCAAGGCTCGCCTTGTCGATGGGGCTGAGCTTCCAGCGTTTCAGCGGATCGGTCTCGCGGGAGGCAAAGCGCGCCCGCTGCTCCTCTTTCGTGACCGAAAACCAGTATTTGAAAAGGTGAATGCCAGAGCGCACGAGCATCCGCTCCAACTCCGGCGTCTGGCGCATGAACTCCAGGTATTCATTGGGGCTGCAAAACCCCATCACCCGCTCCACGCCCGCCCGGTTGTACCAGGAGCGGTCGTAAAACACCATTTCCCCCGCCGTCGGCAGATGCTCGATATAGCGCTGAAAGAACCACTCGCCCTTCTCTCTCTCCGAAGGCTTGTTCAGCGCCACTACGCGGGCTTCGCGCGGGTTCAGATGCTCCATGAACCGCTTGATCGTGCCGCCCTTACCCGCCGCATCACGCCCCTCGAAGAGCACCACAATCTTCTGCCCGGTCTCGGCCACCCACTTCTGCACCTTCAACAGCTCGGCCTGAAGATCTGCCTTCTGGTGCTCGTAGCTGCGGCGCGAAAGCCGCTTGTCATAGGGGTAAACGCCCCGTTCGAAGGCTTGGCGCAGGCTGTCGGGCTGGGGCGCAGGCAGCGGCGCGGCGTCTTTCGAAAGGGCGGAGGTGATGGCGTTGTCTTCAGGCATGAATGGCTCCTTCTCTGTCCTGCCCCCGAGTCTACCCCGCCTCGCCCCACCCCGCCTTGACACCGCTCAAACCGGCAAGCGGTGGCAACATGCCCGGCCAAACCGCCAAACCAGTGCACCGCCCGTAGGGTGGGCAATCTGCCCACCACCCCCATGCTTGAAATTTCCGCCATAATAGCGCACATTAAAATGCACACTTAGGAGCACACCCAGATGAACCGCATCTTCGCCAGCCAAACCTGCACCATGACCGAGCTGCGCGAGCCCCAGAAGGTGCTCGACCGCGCCAACGGCAAGCCCGTCGCCATCATGAAAAACTCCCGCGTCGTCGGCTACCTCGTCCCCGAGGCCGCCACCCCCGAGGAGGAGCCGCGCGTGGCGACGATGGAGGAGGTGAGAGAGGCCATGGAAGCCACCTGTGAACAGGCCCAACCCGTGCTGGACTACTTGAAAGACAAATGACCTATCTGCTGCTCGACGCCGAGATCGTCGAGACCATCCACGACAAGGTTCTCAACCCCGGAGAACTCCCGGGCCGCGCCGTCGACAAATCCCTCGACGGTGCCCTCGCCCGCGTCGACAACCGCCTCTACTACGGCATGATCGAAGACGTCTTCGATCTTGCCGCCGCCTACGCCCAGGCCATCGCCTGCGGCCATTGCTTCAATGATGCCAACAAGCGCACAGCCTACCGTTCAATGCTCGTCTGCCTCAAGCTGAACGGCGTCACCATTGCGCACGGCACCGAAGAAGCAGGCAACAAGATCATCGCCCTCGCCCAGCGCAAACTCGACGACATCGACCTCGCCCGTTGGCTCCGTGAAAAGGCCCGCACATGACCCGCCTCCTCCCCGTAGTCTTCGCCCTGCTCACCGCCACCCCGGCCCTCGCCGAAAGCTACGCCTGCACCGTGCAGGATTTCACCACCTTCTCCCGCGATGACACCGGCTTCATCGAGGCCAACAAGCGCAAAACCTACGACCTCACGATCGACGGCGACACCATCACCCTCGCCATGCATTCGCAGGATTTCGAGAGCAACACCTACAGCTACACCGTCACCCGCCGCGCGTTCCTCGACACCATTGCCCGGCGGGCAGACAGCAGCGGCGTCAACCTGCTCGTTCTCCCGCCCCGTCCCGCAGCCACACTCGCGCGCGACGGCCACTTCAGTGCCACCCTCAGCGTGCAATCGAACCACTATACCAACAGCTGGCTGCTGGCCTGTAAGGCGCCCTAGGGCGCAGGTCTGACGAACCCCACCACAGCCTGCGGGTCAGATCACAAACAGGTTGAACCCCTGAAAGAGCAGAAACCCCGCATAGATCCCGATCCAGAGCTGCCCAAAAATCGCAACCCGCAGCCCCCAAGAGCGCACACCCGAAGCGATCAGACCCGCCGCCAGATACCAGAACCCGAGGGCCAGCAAAATCGCGCCCGCCTGCAAGGCACGGGTCAGCGGGTCCATGTCCTCCACAAGCGCCGGTAGTAGAAGAACCATCGGTATCGGAAAGATCGTAACCATCGCGACAGGCGTGATCAGGGCCAGCAAAATCGCCGGGATCACCCGAAGCAAACGTGGCCGCAAAGCCGCGCCCCAATGCCCGCGCTGACCGATAATCAGCGCTGCCAGCGTGCCCAGTGGCATTGCAACGCAAAGGGCCGCCAGCGCGACGGCCCAGGGCGGAAGCGGCTCAAATGGCACAGCCAGAAACCACCTCTCAGCGCCCGCAGAATGTGCCATGAGGCCCCAGGCGAGCAAACCCGCAAAAACCACGCCCCCCACGGCCAAGGCAAGCCGCGCCGTCTTGCGCGCGGCGGGCCGCTCGGCCAACGGGCCATCTCCAACATTCTCCACAGTCACACCACCTCGCACCAACCAACACTCCACCCTAGGCACACAAGCGGGCCGGTCAATCCTGCCCAACCCCGCTTCCACCTGCCGCCCCCATCCGCTACACTCTCCGCCAACCAAAAGCCCGAAAAAGAGCAGCACCACATGGCCGACGATATCCTCACGCCCCAGGACAAATCCACCTACGACGCCTCCTCCATTCAGGTGCTCGAAGACATGGAGCACGTCCGCCTGCGCCCCGGCATGTATATCGGCGGCAAGGATGACCGGGCGCTGCACCACATGGTCGCCGAGATCATCGACAACTCGATGGACGAAGCCGTCGCAGGCCACGCCACGTGGATCGAGGTGGAGCTGCATGAAAACGGCCATGTCACCGTGCGCGACAACGGCCGTGGCATCCCCATCGGCGCCCACCCCAAAGACCCGTCAAAGACCGCGCTCGAAATCATCTTCTGCACCCTGAACGCGGGCGGCAAGTTCTCGGGCGACAGCTACGAAACCTCCGGCGGCCTCCACGGCGTCGGCTCCTCCGTGGTCAACGCGCTCTCCGATTACCTCCGCGTGGAAGTCGCGCAGAATCGCGAGCTCTACGCGATGGAATTTTCGCGCGGCGTGCCCCAAGGCAAGCTGGAAAAGATCGGCGCCGCCCCCAACCGGCGCGGCACCACCGTCACCTTCCACCCCGACGCCGAGATCTTCGGCTCGCTCAAGCTCAAGCCGCACCGCCTGTTCAAGATGGCCCGCTCCAAGGCCTACCTCTTTTCGGGCGTCGAGATCCGCTGGAAGTCTGCCATCCCCGATGGCGACACCCCGATGGAGGCCAAGTTCCACTTCCCCGGCGGGCTGGCCGACTACCTCAAGGAGGCCATGGGCGAGGCAACCACCTACGCCGAGGCCCCCTTCGCCGGCACTGTCTCGTTTGAAAAGTTCAACGCGCCGGGCAAGGTCGAATGGGCGATCAACTGGACGCCCTCGCGCGATGGCTTCATCCAAAGCTACTGTAACACCGTGCCCACGCCCGAGGGCGGCACCCATGAGGCGGGCTTCTGGGCCGCGATCCTCAAGGGCATCAAGGCCTACGGCGAGCTGGTGAGCAACAAGAAGGCCACCACAATCACCCGCGAAGACCTGATTACAGGCGCGGGCGCGCTGGTCTCCTGCTTCATCCGCGAGCCCGAGTTCGTCGGCCAAACCAAAGACCGCCTCGCCACCACCGAAGCCCAGCGCATGGTTGAAAACTCCGTGCGCGACCACTTCGACAACTGGCTGGCGAGCAACACCAAATCCGCCGGCGCGATCCTCGATTTCCTCGTGCTACGCGCCGAAGAGCGCCTGCGCCGTCGGCAGGAAAAGGAAACCGCCCGCAAGACCGCCACCAAAAAGCTCCGCCTCCCCGGCAAGCTGGTCGATTGCTCCGCCACCAACCGCGACGGCACCGAGCTGTTCATCGTCGAGGGCGACTCGGCGGGCGGCTCGGCCAAGATGGCCCGCGACCGCCGCAATCAGGCCCTCCTGCCCCTGCGCGGCAAAATTCTCAACGTGCTCGGCGCCGCCTCCTCCAAGCTCGGCTCCAACAACGAGATCTCCGACCTGACACAGGCCCTCGGCGTGGCCCTCGGAAGCAAGTTCAACCTCGACGACCTGCGCTACGACAAGATCATCATCATGACCGACGCCGACGTCGATGGCGCCCACATCGCCTCCCTGCTGATGACCTTCTTCTTCACCCAGATGCGCCCGATGATCGATGCCGGCCACCTCTACCTCGCCTGCCCGCCCCTCTTCCGCCTGACCCAAGGCAGCAAGCGGGTCTATTGTCTGGATGAGGCCGAACGCGACGCATGGCTGGAAAAAGGCCTCGGCGGCAAAGGCAACATCTCCTCCAGCCGCTTCAAGGGCCTTGGCGAGATGGACGCGAAGGATCTGAAAGAAACCACGATGGACCCGAAGACCCGTCAGCTGATTAGAGTTACGATTGACGAGGACGACCCGGGCGAGACGGGGGATTTGGTTGAGAGGCTGATGGGCAAGAAACCGGAACTGCGGTTTCAGTATATTCAGGAGAATGCTAGGTTTGTTGAGGAGTTGGATGTTTGAACTCTGGCGAAGCGAATGAAATCTCCAAGGCGACAAGACTAGACATTTTTGACGCATTTAGACTGGATGAAGTATTTTTTGCTGGCCGCATGGACGATGTCGACTTTCTGGACAGAATCTATAACTTGGAAGAATTCCCTTCCTACGATGATAGGTACTCGAACGCCGCCGGCGACATTTGGCAGCACCGCCACAATAACTATGACTGGGAAAATGATTGGATTTTTTCGGATGCAAGGTTCAATCTAACTGGTTGCTCAGACGTAGAGTTTTTGAAGTTCATATGTGAGATGGCCCACCCTGTGGTTCGTCCCGACGCCGCCCAAGCCAAAAAAATTATTGATATTGCAAACGAACACCTTCGCCACGACGGCTGGAAGCTAATACCAGAACGGCAATTAGCCGGTAGATCAACCTATTCGCCGTCTAGAACAACTGAGTTTCATAGCGCCATCAAACGTGCGTCCACAGCTGCAGAAATCCTTGAATCGAGCTGGATGCAAAAAGAAATAGAGAGAATCCAAGCTTCGGTGGACCAAGACCCTGCGCTAGCAATAGGGACTGCAAAGGATCTCGTAGAGTCGTGTTGCAAAGCAATTCTGGAGGACTGCGACACCGACCTTAAACCGGAAAAGACCGACGACCTTCCTAAGCTATCAAAGAAGGTATGCACTGTCCTTAAGTTGGTTCCGGAAGGAATTTCCTCTGAAGTCAAAGGAGCCGAGATTATCCGAAGGACATTGAGCAATTTGGCGTCGATCACTAAAAGCGTAGCCGAGCTACGCGGGTTGTATGGGTCGGGACATGGGCGTGACGGACGGCACATTGGCCTCGAGCCACGTCATGCACGCTTGGCTGCGTCATCCGCAATTACCTTCGTTGAATTTGTTACGGAAACGCATTTAAAACATTGAAGCGCAAATAGGTAGATACGCACGTCGTTACTAAGATGCATCGCCTGTCTTAAGCAGTCCATCTTTAAGAGCTTCTACCAACTTTCCCAAACCGGGCAGCGCTGACCCGCGGGGTGGCGCGTCCCAACACCCGTCTGTGCCACTTTATCCCTCAGCCATGGCTCTCCCTCTCTACCGCGCGGCTCCCTATCCAAAGCGCCGCCCCGGGGGGCGGGTCGGCGCTGCCCGGCGCCTTACGGCGCGCACCGGGCGGGTCATACCCCTCACCCCAGGCGCTCCCTCACCATTCAACCACCGTCATCCTCGGGCCTGACCCGAGGACCTCCCCCACCTCAGCGCAAAATTGGCCGGAGATCCTCGGATCGAGCCCGAGGATGACCCCCCAACGGAACCCCCGCCTCCCCTCCCCCGTTGTCCTCCCATGTGGCAATGGCTCCAAGACAACCAACCCGCGATCCAGATCATCGTCAGCCTCACCACCACCGTGGTGTGGCTCGCCTATCTCCACATCTTCCTCGTCTCCTTCCGCCGCCAAACCCGCTCCGGCCTGCTGATCAACCGTGCCGGGCGCGATGGCCTCTCTGCCCGCTGCATCATCTCCAACCTCGGCTCCGAACCGGCCTATCTGACCGACGTGCTCGCCGAGGTCGAAATCGGTGACACCACCACCACCGCCAGCGTGGTCGACCGGCTGGAGATGTTTGAAGACAGCAACCAGTCCCAAACCGCCCAAGGCCCCATGGCCAGCGGCGCCTATATCGACATCGGCAGCTTCGAGGATATCTTCGAGCGGGTCCGCCAGCGCCACAGCAGTGAAGACATCGCCTGCAAGGCCGACCGCATAAAGCTGATTGCCGTCGCCGCCACCAGCCAGGCCCGCGATCTCGTGGCCGCCTACCGCAGCTTCGACATATCCGGCAGTGGCGAGCACGCGGTGCTCCGCCCGGTCGAGGTTGAGGCGCATCAGGTCCGCTCGTGGCTCCAGCGCCGCCGCCTCAAACGCCTGCTCTCGACGATCCAGCGCGGCGATCGGATGGAGCACTCCGCCTCTTCCGAGCTTTTCGCGCCAGCCAACCTGCCCGCCTCCCGGCACCCCGCTCCATAGCCTAACCCACAAAAAAGCCCCCCGCGCTTGCGCGCAGGGGGCGGTAACTCTTTACCTCAACCGAGGTCAGGCTGCTTTCAGCCCGGCACGCCAGTCGTCCACCTCTTTTTCGGCTTCCTCACGGGCGTAGCCATATTTCTGCTGCACAAGCCCCACGAGTTGTTCACGCTCGCCCTTGGCTTCCTGCAGTTCATTGTCGGTCAGCTCGCCCCACTTCTCGCGGGCGGAGCCTTGCCACTCTTTCCAGTTGCCTTGGATAACATCCCAATTCATAGCAGTACCTCCTTTCAGGTTCTGGTTGCACAACGCGACCCCACCACCCGAAGTTCCTTTAAACAAAGACGTAGGCACCCCGCCGCCGCACGGCAGAACGGCGGGGAAATCGCCCCGCCGCCTGCCTTGTCATTTGCCGTCAGAGCGCCTTCAGCAGGTCACGCCGGGCTGGCCGCAAAGCCCGCCATCGGTGCGGCCATCCATGATGCCGCTCGCATTCGCCTTGGCGGCCTCTTTCTTCGCGCGCTTCCGGGCGGCCTTCTTCGTCTTGTAGGAGGCGAACCCCACCCAGCATTTCTCGCCGCCCTTGCAATCGGTGTTCTTGATCGCCGCGCCCCAGTAGTTACCGGCCTTGTAAACATCGGTCTTCCATTTCGCTGCATCGGCAGCCCCCGCACCGAGCGCCAGGATCATCGCGGCCATCATCACATGCTTTTTCATCTCAATTCCTTTCGTTCGTATCTGTTTGGCACGGCCCAAAACGTCGGGCCTGTTGAATACATCGGAACCCCCGACGGCCAGAACAACCACCAGTTGATGACAAGTCCCGTCATGAAAGGAAAGATCGCCGAAATCCGGCTATTTCTGCAGCTTTTTCAGATACTCCACGAGGTCTGCCACCGGGCGCGACGTCATGATCGGCTGGCCGGTTTCCGCCTTCAGCGGCGTGTCGTCGCCGTCGAAGAGCTCGCCGTAGACCGGCATTGGCGAGCCGTGCGACACCAGCGGGTCGCGCCCGTCGATCCGTTTGACGACACGCGCCATCGGGAAGGTGCCGGAGTTGTTCAGCGACAGCTCCGTCAGGTTCACCGGTTGCAGCACCAGCGCGGGCGCCATCGGCCCCTGCCCATCGGCATCCAGCCCGTGGCAGGTGGCACAGTGCCGCTCATAGAGCAAACGCCCCTCATGCACATCCTGCGCCTGGGCCATGCCCGCCACCAGCGCCGCCGTGGCCGTGATCATCATCCATTTCATCGTCGATCCTCCTGATGTCTGCCCCGCGCCAATTTTGCGCCCGCCGCGCGGGCCGCGCCATGATCCCTGTCAAGTCGCACCGCCCGCTGCGTTTATTTTTACCACCCGGTCAAAAAATCGTATGCATAGGTTGTACATCACTTGTGCATAGGATGTTGCCCCCCGCTCTTCAGGGTTAACGCCTCTCTTGTCGCCCCCGCCGCACCCGTTAAACTCCGCCAGATGCGCCTGTTCCTCGTCCTCTGTTTCGCCCTGTTCGCCAGCTCCTGCGGCCGCCCGCTGACCGAGGCGGAAAAGGGATTTTTGCAGGAAATTCATGGCGATGGGGTCGATACCTCCCGGGTGCGCGTCACCACCTGGGGCAGCGTCGGCGCGATCGAACGCACCTACCTCTCCCGCCCCCGCACCACCTGCCGCGAGTTGATCCTGCCTCCGATGAAGGAGAAAACCTTCAAATCCCGCACCGCCGGGCTGGTCTTGTTCAACAAGGTTTTTCTCAACCCTGACTGGCACTTGGAAGATTACGTCGAAGGCTGGCCAGAGCGGTTGAACCTGCCCGCGGCGATGTTTCTGGCCCATGAGATCACCCATGTCTGGCAATGGCAAAACCGCCGCCTGACCGGCTATCACCCGCTGAAAGCCGCTGCCGAGCACAAGGGCAATATTGACCCCTATCTGTTTGATCCAGAAAGCAATCCCCGCTTTCTCGACTACCCCTACGAGCAGCAGGCCTCGCTGGTGGAAGAGTTCGTCTGCTGC
This sequence comes from Oceanicola sp. D3, assembly GCF_006351965.1. Taxonomy (NCBI): domain Bacteria; kingdom Pseudomonadati; phylum Pseudomonadota; class Alphaproteobacteria; order Rhodobacterales; family Roseobacteraceae; genus Oceanicola; species Oceanicola sp. D3. Next base: position 1,386,422 of record NZ_CP040932.1, on the reverse strand, counting down.
CGCGCGCTCGATCCGCAAGGCCCCCGCACCGCACGGCTGCGCAGCCTTCTGTCGCAGGTCATGAACCCCGCCCCGCTGGAGCTGTCTCGCCCCGTCGGCACGGTGCAGCTCCCTTGGGAAGAGGCTGAAATTGAAGGGATATGTTCCTGAGCACGGCGCGGTAAACCGATCTTTCACCTTTTGCGCCACACTGGCCCCGTTGCCCCCATCGCGCGCCCGGCCTAGCCTCGCCGCAGAACACAGGAGACACGCCGATGGGTTACGCCAGTTCCGCCGCCATCATGCTCGCCGCTGGCATCGGCATTCCGATCCTTGCCGCGCTCAACGCCAGCCTCGGGCGGCACGTCGGCTCGCCTGCCTCGGCTGCCGTGGTGCTATTTCTGGTGGCCGTCGCCGTGGCCCTCGTGACAGCGCTCATCACTGGCCCCGCGCCGCTGGCCCGCTTCGCCACCGCCCCGCGTGAGGGCTTCATTGCCGGGGTCTTCGTGGCGTTCTACGTGCTGTCGATCACCTGGGTCGCGCCGCATTTCGGCATCGGCAACGCGGTGGTTTTCGTGCTGCTCGGGCAAATGGTGTCGTTTGCAGCGATCGACCACTTTGGCCTCTTCGGCGCAATCCAAACACCGCTGACGGCGTTGCGTGGCATGGGGCTGCTGCTCATGGCTGCAGGCGTAGTGCTGGTGCAAAAGGGTTAGCTGGGCCGCGCAATCATCACAGAGCCAGCGTCCGGCAGTTCCTTCAGACCCTCCAGCAGCACTACCTGCTGCGCAAGCGTCACCACAACGCCATCGGTGACAAGCTCCATGCCGATATCCCCGTCATCCGCGTCCGGGTCTTCCAGAAACAGAACATCCTCCACCGGGTCAAAAGCGGAGATCCGGGCGGTGTAGCTTTCGGGCTCAGAGGCATCGCTCTCCCCGCCCGCATCATCCGGTGCGGTGTCGGCTCCGGGGCCGGCAAGCAGCTGGTCTTCAACGCCGCCCTCTTCGGTGGCGTCACTCTCCTCAGCATCAAGCAGTTCGTCGCCATCAGCGCCCTCAAGCGCCTCGTCACCGGAATCCCCCTCAAGCGCGTCATCGCCCTCAAGGCCGTCCACCCCGTCGCCCCAATCAAGCGCGCCGCCCTTGGCCAGCAGAGCGCCATCGCCCGCACCGATCCGCTCCTCCTCAGCATCGCCTTCATCCTCGGCGGTGCCTTCATCGGCAACGGTCACCGCCTCATCGCCCTCAGCAATGTCCAGCAAATCCTCACCAGCGCCACCCTCAAGCAGGTCATCGCCTGCCTCGGCTTCCATCAAATCGTCGCTCGCATAGGAGCGGATCAGGTCATCCTCCTCACCGGTCGCGATCTGGTCTTCGCCCTCTCCTGTGTCCTCCGCATTGGCGTCCCGCCCGCCTTCGGTGCCGCCGTTGCCTTCATCGCGGCTCACGGCATCACCCATGAACCCCGCAAGGAGCATGAGAGGCATTGCCAGAATGAGAGACCAGTCCATGGGAGTCACCGTTCATCAGAGTTGACGGCAGCATAAACCATAACGCCCTGCGGATGGGGAAACAGTCTTGCCCGGATTCAGAAACGATAAGCCTCGGGAAACACTAGTATAACCTCGCGCGGACAGGGGTGCGTCAGCCCGCGACGAGGTGCCCTGCATCGAGGCGCACGATCCTGTCCATCCGGGCGGCCAGCTCAAGGTTGTGGGTGGCGATCAGCGCAGCAAGGCCGGTTTCGCGCACCAGCGTCATCAGCGCCTGAAACACCGTGTCCGAGGTGTCCGGATCAAGGTTGCCGGTGGGCTCATCGGCCAGCAGGAGGGCTGGCTTGTTGGCCAGCGCACGGCAAAAGGCTACGCGCTGCTGCTCGCCGCCCGAAAGCTCCCCCGGGCGGTGGCTGGCCCGGCCTTCCAGCCCGACCGTGCCCAACAGCTCCAGCGCCCGCGCCTCCGCCGCGCCCTGCTCCACCGCGTTGGCAAGCTGGGGCAGAACGATGTTTTCCAGCGCGGTGAACTCGGGCAGCAAATGGTGGAATTGATAGACAAACCCAACCTGCGCACGCCGCGCCTCGGTGCGCCGCCCATCGCCCAATGCGCCCATGTCTTCACCCAGCAGCCGCACGGCCCCTGCGGTGGGGGTGTCGAGCAGCCCGGCGATGTGCAGCAGGGTCGATTTGCCCGAGCCGGACGGGGCCACAAGCGCCACCACCTCACCCGCAGCCACCTCCAGCGAGGCCCCGCGCAGCACGTTGATCTCATTCGGCTTTCCGGCGTTGTATGTCTTCTCGATCCCCGCCAGCCCCAGAACCTCACTCATAGCGCAGTGCCTCCACCGGATCGAGCCGTGCCGCACGGCGGGCGGGGATGATCGTTGCCCCCCAAGACAGGGCCAGCGCCAGCCCCACAGCAAAGGCCACGTCACCGGCCTGCAACTCGCTTGGCACCCGGTAGATGCCCCGGATCGAGGCGTCCCACACCTCCGAACCGCTCATCCAGTTGATGAAGCTGACGATGTTGTTCACGTTCAGCGCAAAGAGGCAACCCAGCACCGTGCCAAGCGCCGTGGCCACCGTGCCAATGAGCGCGCCGCAGAGGAAGAACACCCGCAAAATCGCCCCCCGCGTCAGCCCCATGGTGCGCAGAATGCCGATGTCGCGGCCCTTGTTCTTCACCAGCATGATCAGGCCCGAGATGATGTTGAGCGCGGCGATCAGCACAAGGATAGACATGATGATGATCATCATGATGTCTTCAATCACCAGCGCCCGCAAAAAGTTGCCCCAGGCGTCCTTCCAACTCCACAGGATCATCCGGTCGCCCGCCGCCTGTAGCAGCGGCGTATCCCATGCTTTGATCTCCTCGGGGTCGTCCACCATCACCTCGATCTCACTCGCGGCGCCATCGAAGTTGAAAAAGCTCTGCGCCTCCTCAAACGGCAGGTAAACCCGGGTGCGATCAATGTCCCAGCGCCCGGCCTGAAAGATGTAAACCACCTCATAGGCGTTCACCCGCGGGGTCACGCCCATTGGGGAGCGGGTGCCGTTGGGGTTGATGATGCGGATCTTTTCACCCACCGTCGCGCCCAGCTCCTGCGCCACGCCCCAGCCGATGGCGATGCCCTCGTTGAAGCGGGCAATATCCCCTTCGCTCTGTTCGGGCTCCACGATGCGGGGCAGGTTCATCAGGTCATCCGCGCGGATACCATACACCTCCACGCCGGCATTGGCCGCTCTCAGGTTGGCCAGCACCTGCCCTTTGACCAACGGCGCAACCGAGGTCACCCCCGGCACTTCGGCAATCCGGTCGGCCACCGCGTCATAATCGGTGATCTGGCGGCTGGTGGCACCGTTCTCGTCAACGTAAACCGCCGCCCGCACAGAGGTATGGGCATTGGCGCCGATGATCGTATCAACAAAATCGGACCGGAATCCCGAGCGCACCGCCATCACCACGATCAGCGCAAAAACCGAAAGGGTAATGCCCCCCAGCGCGATCCAGCTCAGGATCGAAACGCCCCCGTCCGACCGCTGCGAGCGCAGGTAGCGCCATGCGATCATCCACTCATAGCGCGAGAATGGCGCCGTTTTTCCTGCTTTTCCGGCCACGTCGGGGCCTCCTGCCTGTTTGCGCGGGAAAATGCGGGGTGGGGCGGTCCGGGTCAAGCGCCAAAGGGGCCGATCACTCGTAGTAGATCGAGATCGGGCGCAGCAGCAGCGGCATCCCCGGCACCTTGCGATGCGACCGAGCCGGGATCACCGGATATCCACCTGTGCCGATATAGGGGTGCGCGGCATCGCGCTCGCGCCGTTCCAGCGCCGTCGCCACCCGCAGCAGCGCCGTAAACGGGTCTTCACCCTCGTCGGTCATCGGCGCCATCAGCACATCCCAATCGGTGGTGTCGGTGCGCTCGGCGTAATATTGCATCCACATGGTCAACTGGGAGAGATCGGGCCGAAAGACGCGCACCTCCTTGAGCACATCCGTTGTGCGAAAGAGCTGGTGAAGCGCCTCCAGAGAGCCATCGCCGGGGCGGGTTTCGGGCGCATCCCGATAGGCGGCCAGCATGGTGAGAAAGGTCTTAGGCGCAGCGATCGGAGTGCGCCCGGGCTTTTTGGCAGGCGCGGCCGGTCTGGGCTTGGGGGCAGGCTTGGGCCGCGGAATCTGGCCCGGTCCATGGCTGCTCTTCTCCGCCAGCCGCTCCTTGGCTCCCTGCGCCGGTCCGAACCTGTCGAACAGTTCGTAGAACAGCGCCACCCCCTCACGGTCCCCGCCCGCCGCATCGGTCAGGATATCATCCCAGCTCTTCAGCCCGGCCTCCGGGTAGGCTTCCCGAACAAACCTCTCGAAATGGTTGAAAAAATAAGAACCCTCCGGGTCCGGGCCCCCGCCGTGCAGCCGGTGGCTGTTCCACCCGTCCAGCCATGCCGCAAGCTCCCGCAACCCGCCGTAGCGCTCCATCCGGCCTTTCAGCAGGAGGAGGTTCTCGGCGAAGCCCTCGGGCGGAATCACGCCGGCACCCTCAGAGGTGCCCCTCGTAGATCCCCGCCAGCTTCTGCACGGCGGCCTCGGGGCTGAGCTCCTCGCTCTCGCCAGTGCGGCGGCTGGTCAGCTCCACCACACCATTCTTCAGCCCGCGCGGCCCCACGGTGATCCGCCATGGCAGGCCGATCAGATCTTGCGTGGCAAACTTCGCCCCTGCCCGCTCGTCGGTGTCATCCAGCAGCGGATCAAGTCCCAGTGTTTTCAGCGTGCCATAAAGCGCCGCGCTCGTCGCATCACAGGCCTCGTCGCCCGCGCGCATGTTCACGATCCCAACGTGGAAGGGGGTCACGCCCTCGGGCCAGATGATGCCCTTGTCGTCATGGCTCGCCTCAATGATCGCGCCCACAAGGCGGCTCACACCAATACCGTGCGAGCCCATGTGCACCGGCACCTTGGCCCCGTCCGGCCCCTGCACGTTTGCGCCCATCGGCTCGGAATACTTGGTTCCGAAGTAAAAGATCTGCCCCACCTCGATGCCCTTACCCGCGCGGCGGCGCTCCTCGGGGATCTCGCCGTATAGCGCTTCGTCATGGGTCTCGTCGGTGCGGGCGTAAAGGCTTGTGAACTCGTCACAAACCCCCTTCACCTGCTCGCGGTCATCATAGTCGATTTCGCGGTCACCCAGCTTCAGCTCGGTCACGCCTGCATCGTAAAACACATCGCTCTCGCCGGTGTCGGCCAGCACGAGGAACTCATGGGTATCGTCGCCGCCAATCGGCCCGCTGTCGGCCCGCATCGGGATCGCCGTCAGCCCCATCCGCTCGTAGGTGCGCAGGTAGCTCACCATGTGGCGGTTGTAGGCGTGCAGCGCGTCCTCCTTGGTGAGGTCGAAGTTATAGCCGTCCTTCATGTAAAATTCGCGGCCCCGCATCACGCCAAAGCGCGGGCGGATCTCGTCGCGGAACTTCCACTGGATGTGGTAGAGCGTCAGCGGCAGGCTCTTGTAGCTGGCCACATGGGCGCGAAAGATGTCGGTGATCATCTCTTCGTTGGTGGGGCCGAACAGCATGTCGCGGTCGTGCCGGTCGCGGATGCGCAGCATCTCCGGGCCATAGGCGTCATAACGGCCACTCTCGCGCCACAGGTCGGCAGGCTGCACCGTGGGCATCAGCATCGGGATATGCCCCGCTCGCGCCTGCTCCTCATGCACGATCTGCTCAAGCCGCTTGAGCACCTTGAAGCCCAGCGGCAGCCACGAGTAGATCCCGGCGGCCTGCTGGCGGATCATGCCCGCACGCAGCATGTAGCGATGCGAGGCGATCTGCGCGTCGGCAGGGGTTTCCTTGAGAACGGGAAGGAAGTAGCGGCTCAGGCGCATTATTGGTCCTCTGGGGCGATGTGTGTTGCCCCGAGGCTCTAGCCCATCGCGGGCGGGCTCACAAGATTTTGGCTTTGCGCGGCGGCTTGGGCGCGGGGCGGTCCTTCCCGGCGGCCTCCGGCTCTGGGCGCGACTCGGGCACCGCAACCTCGGGCTTGGGCGCGGGCGGCGGAACGGTAAGAGCGGAGAGCTTGAGATAACGGGTCATCGGGCAGCGGCTTTCATTCTGATGGCTCCAGACTGGACGCTGCCCTAGGGGCAAGCAATCACGCCACCAGTGAATCACGGCTTTTTCACAGCCCAATCGCGCGTGGCCCTCAATAAGTGGCAAAAGTTGCCGCGCGTTAAGCCAACAGAAAGGCGGAAGCCATAGAGCCTGTGCTGTGAAGCATTGAAATGATCCGCATGCGCAATAGCCTGGCCATAGTTCTTACTTTCATTGGCACCATCGCCATAACGCCCGTGGCTGCCATACTGGCCGCGCCGGTGGCCGACGGGCCGGTGCTGATCGTTCTGCCGCCATGGGCTGACGCCGAGGCCGTGCTCGCCGCCTCGGGTGGGCGGCTCATCGGGCCAACCCGTGCGCCATTCGCCATGCTCGCCGCCTACCCGTCCCCCACCGCTGCGCGCTCGGCCCCCGGCCACGGGGCCTGGGCCGTGTTCAACGGTGGCGCAATTGCCCTTCTCTGTGGAGCCTCCAATGCCTAAGTCCGCGCCCCTGCTTCTGACTGCCGATCAAGCGATCGACCCGAGCGTGGATCACGCCCTCGAAGAAGCCCGCGCCAACGCCGTCAAATTGCTGTCGCGCCTCACGCCAGTGATCTGGCTGTTGGCGCTCGCGGCAGAGTGGATGATGGGCGGCAACTTCATGGTGATGGGTCTCGCCGGAGGGGCCTTCACCCTGCTTGGGCTGGCGGCCCCCCGCTTCGCCCCCCGCGCCGCCCGCATCCTCGTGGCTCAATCCCTCACTGGCCTGGCGATCTCGCTCAACGCCGCACTCGCAGGGCACCCGATGCAGATCGACAGCCACATGACCTATTTCGCCGTGCTCGCCATGCTCGTTGCCATGGCGGATATCGTGCCCCTGCTGGTGGCGGCGGGCACGATCGCGGTGCATCACCTCGTGCTCACCTTCGCCCTCCCGGCGCTGGTCTACCCCTCCTCCGATCTGGCCCTCAATGTCGGGCGCACAGTGTTTCATGCCATCATCGTGGTGGCAGAAACCTCCGTTCTCACGCTGACAATCCTCAATCGCATCTCCCTGTCGCGAGAAGCCTCCCAAAAGGCTCGTGAAAGCCGGTTTGCAAAGGCGAGAGCCGAAGAGAGCAGCACAAAAGCCCTCGAAGAAGCCAGCCGCGCGACGGAGGCACTGGGGCAGGCGAAAGTGCAATCCAAGGCCGCTGCAAAGGCCCGCTCAGAGGCCGAAACGGCGCTGAGGGAGGTTGAAAAGCGGGCGGCCGAGGCGGCCGAAGCGGAGGCGCGCGAGGCCCGCACCGCGGCCGAACGCAACGAAGCCCTCGCGCGGTTGCTGGAAGTCTTCCGACAAAAACTCGCACGCATGGCCGAAGGTGACCTTGCAGTGCGCGTAACCGAAGATCTGGGCGCAGACTTTGACGACCTCGCCCATCACTTCAACGGTGCCGGCGAGCGGCTGTGCTCCACGATGAACGCAGTCATCTCTCAAGCGGCCTCGATCAATGAGCAATCCCGCGAACTGTCGTCTTCTGCCACAGATCTTTCGACTCGCACCGAAAAGCAGGCCGCAACCCTCGCACAAATCGCGGCCACCCTGAAGGAATTGACGCGCACCATCGAAATCGTGGCCAGCGAATCGCGCGATGCCCGCAAACAGGCTGAAAGCACCTCAACCGAAGCCGCCGAGGGCACAGGCATCATGGCCGAGGCGGTGGACGCGATGAACCGCATCGAAGAAAGCTCACGCGAAATCCACAAAATTACCTCTGTGATTGACGACATTGCCTTCCAGACCAATCTTCTCGCACTCAACGCCGGGGTGGAGGCCGCCCGCGCGGGCGAGGCCGGGCGCGGCTTTGCCGTGGTCGCTTCCGAGGTCCGCGCGCTGGCCCAGCGCAGCTCCGATGCTGCGCGTGAGATCAATGGCCTCATCTCCAACTCGGTTGGCGAAATTTCCAACGGCGCCTCACTGGTGAAGAACACCGGCACAGCGCTTGAAGGGATACAGGCCTCTGTCACCGGCATTGTCGAGCGCCTCCGCTCCATCGCCGATGCCACCTCCGATCAGTCGCGAGGTCTGAGCGAGGTGAACGAGGCCGTCTCCGAACTTGAGCGCGTCACCCAGCAGAATGCAGGCATGTTCGAAGAGACCACAGCCGCCAACGCCATGCTCGCAGGCAGCGCCGATGAGCTGAACGCGCTGATGAAGGGGTTCTCGCTTGCCGAAGACAATGCCTCGGTCGCCACGAAACCGCCTCAAGATATACCCGTCATGCCGCCCCTGCGCGCGGCCTCCTAACCCCCGGTCGCGCGCCCCACGCCGCGCAACAAGCCCTGCCTCGGCGCCAGCCGGGAGCCAACAACCACGGCACAGGCCCGCCCTGGCCCCAACCGCCCTTGCGCCTCGCCCGCCCACAGGCATTATGGGCCCGAAACGAGCACAGGGGCAGGTATGGCACTTCCCGTCGGCACACAGGCCAAATACTGGACACTCGCCGCCGTGGTTTTCTTCGGCGTGCTTTACGTGCTGGGCGACGTGATCCTGCCGTTCATCCTTGGCGGCGCGGTGGCCTACTGCCTTGATCCAGTAGCCGACCGGCTCGAAAAGCTGGGCCTGCACCGCATCGCGGCGGTCATCCTCATCTCAGTCGTCGCCCTGTTGATCTTCGTCCTCGGCGCGCTGCTGATCATGCCCACGCTGGTCGAGCAATCCATCGCCCTCTTCAAAGCCGCGCCGCAGATCTTCTCTGATCTGCGCAACTTCCTCACCACCCGCTTCCCCGACCTGATGGACGGAGAAAGCACCATCTCCAAGTCGCTCGCGAGCCTCGGCGAAACGATTCAATCCAAGGGCGGCGAGTTCGTATCTTCGCTGGTGGCCTCCGTCTCGGGCATCGTCAACGTGCTGGTGCTGCTCGTCCTCGTGCCCATCGTCGCCTTCTACCTCCTGCTGGACTGGGACAGGATGGTGGCCCGCATCGACGATCTGCTGCCCCGCGACCATGCCCCCACCATCCGCCACCTCGCCCGCGAGATCGACAAGACGCTCGCCGCCTTCATCCGCGGCCAAGGCACCGTTTGCCTCGTGCTGGGCATCTTCTATGCCGTGGCCCTCATGTCGGTTGGCCTCAACTTCGGCCTCGTTGTCGGGGCCGTGGCCGGGGCGCTCACCTTCATCCCATACGTCGGCGCCCTCGTTGGCGGCGCGCTGGCCATCGGGCTGGCGTTCTTCCAGTTTTGGGGCGAATGGTGGTGGATCGGCGCGGTGGCCATCATCTTCTTCTTCGGCCAGTTCCTAGAGGGCAACGTGCTCACACCCAACCTCGTCGGCCAGTCCGTTGGCCTGCACCCGGTCTGGCTGATCTTCGCGCTCTCCGCCTTCGGCACCCTCTTCGGCTTCACCGGCATGCTCGTAGCCGTCCCGGTGGCCGCCTCGCTCGGTGTTATCGCGCGCTGGGCCATCGGCCAGTACAAGCAGGGCAGGCTTTATCGTGGGCTCTATGATCAGGAGGCCGTGGCCGAGGCCCGAACGCCCGAAGAAACCTCCGCCGATATCGCCAAGTCCCGGCTGAAAGACTAGCCCATGCCCCGCCAGCTCCCGATAGATCTCCCGGTGATCGAGGCCACCGGGCGCGATGCTTTCTTCATCTCGCCCGCCAATGCCGATGCCGCTGCGCTGATCGACGACAGCCCGATGTGGCCAAACGGGCGGCTGCTGCTGAGCGGACCGGAAGGGGCGGGCAAGAGCCACCTCGCCGCGATCTGGGCCGCCGATACCTGCGCGACCCGGCTCGACACCCTCGGCCTTGCACAGCTGCCCCCGCCCGAGCCGGGCAGCTCGCTGCTGGTCGAAGACATTCACCTCATCCTCGGCACCCGCGAGCAGGAAGAGCCGCTTTTCCACCTCCTCAACCGCGCCGCCGCCGCCCCCGCCCGGCTGCTGCTCACGGCGCGCGAGCCGCTTCCGCCCCGCGCCCTGCCCGACCTCGAAACCCGCCTTCAGGCAACGCCCCGCGCGCGGCTCGCCGAGCCGGACGACATGTTGCTCACCGCGCTCCTCGTCAAACACTTCACCGACCGGCAGCTCACGCCAACGCAAAAACTGCTCGATTACCTGCTGCCACGCATGGAGCGCTCTGCCGCCGCCGCGCGCCGGCTGGTGATCGCGCTGGATCGGCACCAACTCGCCACAGGGCGCAAGCTCTCTCGCAAGCTGGCGCGCGAGGTCTTGGATGATGGCGGCTTTTCAGGCACATAGAAGGTAAGACCGTCATCCAGACGTGACTTTTCCAGCCTAAACCCGTGCCATGACCCAATCCGACTTCCTCACAGCCGCATATCCGGCCCCCGTCGAGCTTGACGCAGATGACCTGTCCGGGCCGTCGCGCTTCTATAACCGCGAACTCTCATGGCTGGGGTTCAATTGGCGGGTGCTGGAAGAGGCGGAAAACCCGCGTGTTCCCCTGCTCGAACGCATCCGCTTTGTCTCGATCTCGGCCACCAACCTCGACGAGTTTTACACCGTCCGCGTCGCCGGCTTGCGCGAGCTTGCCCGCGCCGGCAACACCACGCCCGCCGCCGATGGCCTCAGCCCCGCCGAGCAGTTGCTGCTCATCAACACCGATGCCCGCAAGCTCATGGCCCGCCAGCAAGAAACCTGGGCAGCGCTGCGCAAGGAACTGGAAGAAAACGACATTTCCCTGCTCGACGCCAAGAGCCTGAGCAAGGAAGATCACGCGTTTCTGGCCGATTACTTCCTCGCGCAGGTGTTTCCGGTGCTCTCGCCGCTCGCCATCGACCCGGCCCACCCTTTCCCGTTCATCGCCAACACCGGCTTCTGCCTCGCGCTCCAGCTGGAGAGCGAGAACTCGGGCCGCAAGCTTGATGCCATCCTGCCGATCCCCCATCAGGTCGATCGGTTCATCGCCCTGCCCGCGACAGAGGGCAAACACCGCTTTCTGCCGCTCGAAGCCCTGCTGCGCCTGCACATCGGCTCGCTCTTTCCGGGCTACCGCGAGAAGGGTTCCTGCACCTTCCGCGTGCTGCGTGACAGCGACCTTGAGCTTGAGGAAGAGGCCGAAGATCTCGTCCGCGAGTTCGAAACCGCGCTCAAGCGCCGCCGCCGCGGCGAGGTCATCCGCCTCAACATGTCCTCCGGCGCGCCCAAGGCGTTGAAGGCGCTCATCATGCGTGAGCTGGAGGTGGATGATGAGGAGGTGATCGAAACCAGCGGCATCCTCGGCGTTGCCGACCTCAAAGAACTGGTGATCGATGCCCGCCCCGATCTGCTCTGGCCCAGTTTCACGCCCCGCGTGCCCGAGCGCGTGCAAGACCACGAGGGCGACATGTTTGCAGCGATCCGCCAGAAGGACATGCTGCTGCATCACCCCTATGAAACCTTCGATATGGTGGTGCGCTTTCTCCAGCAGGCCGCGCGCGACCCGGATGTGGTGGCGATCAAGCAAACGCTCTACCGCACGTCAAAAAACTCGCCCATCGTCGAGGCGCTCTGCGAGGCGGCGGAAGACGGCAAATCGGTCACCGCGCTGGTCGAGCTGAAGGCCCGCTTCGACGAGGCTGCGAACATCCGCCAAAGTCGGCGGCTGGAGCGCTCTGGCGCGCATGTCGTTTACGGCTTCATGAACTACAAGACCCACGCCAAGATCAGCACCGTGGTGCGGCGTGAGGGCAAGGAGCTGGTGACCTACACCCACTACGGCACCGGCAACTACCACCCGATCACCGCCCGCATCTACACCGACCTGTCGCTCTTTACCTGCGACAAGGCGCTGGGCCGTGACGCGGGCAAGGTCTTCAACTACCTCTCCGGCTACGCCCAGCCCGGCGAGTTGGAGAACCTTTCGATCTCGCCGATCTCGCTCAAGTCCACCCTGCTGAAGATGATCGCCGCCGAGGCCGAGCACGCCCGCGCCGGCAAGCCTGCCGAGATCTGGGCCAAGATGAACTCGCTGATCGAGCCCGATGTGATCGATGCGCTCTATGCCGCCTCTCAAGCCGGGGTGAAGATCAGCCTCGTCATCCGTGGCATCTGCGGCGTGCGCCCCGGCATCAAGGGCCTGTCAGAGAACATCCGCGTCAAATCCATCGTCGGGCGCTACCTTGAGCACTCCCGCATCGTCTGCTTTGGCAACGGCCACGGTCTGCCCTCCAAGAAGGCGCGGGTCTATATTTCGTCGGCTGACTGGATGGGCCGAAACCTCAATCGCCGGGTCGAAACGCTGGTGGAATGCACCAACCCTACGGTGAAGGCCCAGATCACCGAGCAGGTGATGGCCGCCAACATGGCAGACACCGCGCAAAGCTGGGTGATGAAGCCCGATGGCAGCTTTTACCGGCCCGCGCTCTCCAAGGGCACCCAGCCGTTCAACTGCCACCGCTTCTTCATGGAAAACCCCTCCCTTTCGGGGCGCGGATCGGCGGGGGCTGGCGATGTTCCCGAGCTGACCCACTCCAAAGATTGACCTTCCGCGCGCGCGCCCTCTATCAAGTCAAGGCAAGCACTTCCGGGGAGAGGACATGGACGGATCAGGCGAGCAGCAACGAAGCCTCGGCCCTTTCGGACGCCCGATATTCGATCACCCCGATGCGCAGGCGCTCTCCCGCGTCGGCGTTATCGACATAGGCTCCAACTCCGTCCGCATGGTGATCTTCGATGGCGCGGCCCGCTCGCCCGCCTATTTCTTCAATGAAAAGGTGATGTGCGGCCTCGGCGAAGGCATGGGCGAAACCGGACGCCTCAACCCCGAAGGCCGCACCCGGGCGCTGGCCGCGATCCGCCGGTTCTATGCGCTGGCCCGTGGCATGGGAATCCCGCCGCTCACCGCCTGCGCCACCGCCGCCGTACGCAACGCCGATGACGGTCCGGAATTTTGCGCCGAGATCAAGGCGGCCACCGGGCTTGAGGTCTATGTGGTGGACGGCGAAGAGGAGGCCCGGCTTTCGGCACAGGGCGTGCTCGTGGGCTGGCCCGGCGCCACCGGCCTGGCCTGCGATATCGGCGGCTCCTCAATGGAGCTGGCCCTGTTGGAAGACGGCGGCGTTGGGGCACGTGCCTCCACCTCGCTCGGCCCGCTCCGGCTGAAAACCATCAAGGGCGGTCGCAAGGCCCGCAAGACCGAGATCGACGAAACGCTCGATCAGCTGGCCAAGGCCCTGCCCAAGCATAAGCGCCTCTACCTTGTCGGCGGCTCGTGGCGGGCCATCGCCAAGATTGATATCCACCGGCGGGGCTACCCGCTGCATGTGCTGCACGACTATCACGCCACCCCTGCCCAACTCCGCAAAACGCTGGATTGGCTGCGCGGGCGCGATCTGGAAGAGGTGCGCAGCGAAGTCGGCCTGTCCGCCGCGCGGATCGCTCTGGTGCCGGTGGCGGGCGAAGTGCTGCGGCGTCTGATGAAGAAATTCGGCACCAAGGAGGTGTGGATCTCGGCCTATGGCATCCGCGAGGGCATGCTCTACGAACAGATGTCAGACCTGATCCGCGCCCGCGACCCGCTGATCGAGGCCGCCCGCTTCGACGAGGCGCAAAACGCCCGCGTGCCCGGCTTTGGCCGCACGCTCTACGACTTCGTCATGCCGCTGTTCCGCAATGCCCGCGCCGACAAGCAACGCCTGATCCGCGCCGCCTGCCTGCTGCACGATGTAAGCTGGCGCGCCCACCCCGACTACCGGGGCGAGGTTTGCTTCGACAATGCCACCCGCTCCAACCTCGGCGGGATAGATCACAATGGCCGGATCTTCGTTGGCCTCGCCCTGCTCCACCGCTACCGCAACGCCGCCCCCGGCTCGCACCTTGAGCCGATGGTCGAGCTGCTCTCGGACCGTGACCGGCAAATGGCCGTAGTGCTCGGCAAGGCCATGCGCTTTGGCGCAATGTTCTCAGGCAACAACCCCGAAGCCATGTGCCGGATGGAATACCGCCCGAAAAAGAAAGAACTGAAACTGGTGCTCCCCCGCGCAACCGCCGACCTCTACGGCGAGGTGGCCGAGGCCCGGTTCAAGTCGCTGGCAAGCGAGTTGGGCTGCGAAATGCACGTCCGGCTCGCCGGTGACTGAGCCCCTTCCCACCACGCTTGCGCTGCCCTACTTCGACGGTGCCGAGGTGAAGGTGCTCGACCTCGGCCCACCCGTCTCCCCCGCACCCGAGGAGGCAACCCGCGCTCTTACCGCATTTCTGCAACTCACCCCGCAGGACCGATTGGCCGACAGCCTGCACGTCTATAACTACTATCTTGATTTTCATCAGGCCGTGGGCGGGGAAGACTGGCTGGATGATGAGATGGGCATTCCCGAAAGCCCCGAGGACATCTGGAGCCATGTCACCCCCGGCACAATCCACCTGACAGACGATCCGCGCCACCCGGGCCATGTCTTTCTAGTGATGGAGGCAAATTGCGCCTGGGAGCAGGAACACGGGCTGATGATGATCTGGCAAGACGGCACCGCCCTGACCAAAACCGGCGGCTACGACGGGCATGTCACCAACGAAACAGCCTATGCCAAGCCCGAGTTGGCGGGCACGGTCTACGCCGCAACCAACCCGGCCCTCACCACCCGGCGCTAAGCCCGAAATCTGCTCATTGCCAGCCCGTCGGGTAAGTAAACCCCTCCGCGCTACAACTCGATCTCGCCCTCCGGGTCGAAATCGGGCATCGGGCTGCGCGGGGCCTTTCGCTCCATCTCCTCGGGCGTCTTGCGACGGATGATGATGTCACCATTCTCAAGCCGCTCAGGCGGGTGATACTGATCGAACTCGCCGATCATTTCCGCCAGTTCCGCCATCTGCGGCCCGATCTGCTCGGCCAGATCGCGCATCACCGGCTCCATTTCCCGCGCCATATCTTTCAGCGCAGGCTCCATCTCTTCGGCAAGACCGCGAAAGAAGAGCAACATCCCCTCTTCCACGAGGTTAAAGCCCTCATCCATATCGCCACGAGGCCGGGGCTCGGCCTCCTGCGCAACAGCCGGGGCAAAGGCGAGCGTGCTCGCAAGGGTCAAGGCAGCAAGGTGTTTCATGGCCTCAATATAGGCACGCGCGCCCGGCGTTTCAAAGTCAGGTCACCAGATCGACGCTGACAGGGAAGTGATCAGAGGCCGCAAGCAGCGCCTCCCGCAGCTCGGGCAGCGCATAAATCGCCGGGTCATCAAAGGGATGCCAGATCCGCCAGCCCGCCGCCCGGCTGGCCAGCCCGGGCGACAGCATGAGGTAGTCGAGCAATGCGCTCAGATAGCGCTTTTCCTCACGAATGTAGAACCGGGCCGAAGTGTCATGGGCCTGCATCACGCCGCCCGCCATCGCCTGCCTTGCATGCGGGTCCACAAGCCGCATCGGCGCGGGCTGGTCCGCCCCCAGCACAATCTCCATCCCCGAACGGCCAAACAGCGCCTCGTATTCATCCAGCCCCGGGCCGTCGTTGAAGTCCCCGGCCACCACCAGCGCCTCGCCCTTCGCCAGATGCTGCTCCACCCGGCGGCGCAGCCAGATGGATTGCGCCAGCTGCTTGCGCCGGTTGGCGATGGAGATGCGCGTGGCATCGGCCTCCGAGCGCGCACCATGCGGGGCCTTGCTCTTGATATGCACGCCAATCAACCGCACCGGCTCGTCGATCCCTTTCAGCCGCAGCTCCGCCTCCAGCGGCGGCTTGGAAAACCGCACAAGGTCTTCGCGCGCGTCGATATCAAGGTCGATCCGGAAGGTGCCGTCAAACCGCGGGGCATCCTCGCTGCCCTTCTTGCCGGTCACCTGCCCCACCGGATCATGCCGCGCCTCTACCGTGTCCGGATCATAGAGCAGCGCCAGCTCCTGCTGCGTGTCGTTGTGAAACCCCACCAACGCCTTGCGTGCCCGCAGCCCGAAGAGCCGCGCAAACCCCTCCAAGGCGGCCTCCGTCCGGCGCGGCGCCTTCCAATCCGGCGCTTCCACGATCAGCACCGCATCGGCATCTAGCGCGGTAAACACAATGCCCAGCGCCTCCAGCTGCGCGGCACGCGTCACGTTCCATCGCGCCGACCATTCGCCATCAGCCAGCGGGGCGCCTTCCTCATCAAAGAGCGCGTTGAACCACTCCACGTTATAGGTGGCCAGTCTCACTTCCCGCTGATCTCTTCCCACGCCCGGTTGATCGCGATCATCCGCTTCTCGGCCATCCGCACCGCCTCTTCGGGCACGCCGCGCGCCATCATCACATCGGGGTGGCTCTCGCGCACCTGTCGCCGCCATGCCGCGCGAATTTCATCAGTTGGCGCATCGGGGCTGACCCCCAGCACCGCATAGGGATCGGATTCCGCATCCGGCACAAAGCGCGCCCGAAGCGAGCGAAACTCCCGCTCGCTCACCCGAAAAATCGCCGCCACCCGCGCCAGAAAGTCATCTTCATTGGGGTGATACTCGCCATCGGCCATGGCGATATGAAACAACCCTTCCAACAGGTCGGTCAGGGCGCCGTGCCCGTCATCGAACATCCGCGCGATCCGGGCAGCATAATCCTCAAAGCCTGCCACATCCTGCCGCGCAAGGTTGAAGACCCTCGCCGCATTGGCCTCCTCGGAGGGCGGAATGGTAAACACCTCGCGAAAGGCGGTGACCTCATCTTTCGTCACCATCCCATCGGCCTTGGCCATCTTCGCGCCAAGAGCAATCACCGCGATGGTAAAGCCCACCGTGCGCTCAGGCGCAGTGCGCAAACGGTCAAACACCGCCCCAAGCCCCTCGCCCGCGCGAAGAGCCGAAAGCGCATCACCTATACGGGACCAAATCGACATGGGGTCACCTTAACCACCTGCGCCGAGGGGGTCACAAAAATTTCTGCATCAGCACAAGGTCATGCCAGCGGTCAAACTTCCAGCCGACCTGCCGCAACCGGGCGACCTCCTGAAAGCCCAGAGCCGCGTGAAACCTTGCGCCGGCCTCATTCTCACCGCTCACGCCCGCAAAGAGCGAATGTACCCCCGCCGCACTGGCATGGGCACAAAGCGCCGCCATCAAGGCCCGCCCCGCGCCACGGCCCCAAGCCTCCGGCCGTACAGCGATCGAGTGTTCCTTGGTCCGCCCATAGCCAACGCCGCCGCGAAACGGCCCATAGCTGGCATAGCCCACCACCCGGCCCGCCTGCTCGGTAACCCAAAAGGGCGCCTGCTCCATCGCTGCGGCAATCTCGTCCGGCACCTTCTCGACGCTGTTGAAGGTCACCACCGTCTCGCGAACCACCCAGTTGATCAGCTCGCAAATCGGCCCCGCATCTTCCGGCGCGGCCCGCCTTACCTCAGCCACTTCACGCCCCCCGGCGTGTCAAACCGGGCTGCCATCCGCGTCGGCCCCCGCATGAACCGAAACCGCGTGTCCTCAAGCCCCAGCAGCTTCAAGTCCCGCGCCTCTGCATGGCCCACCAGCAACTCCGCCAGCCGCACGCCCACGTCCGGCAAGGCGGGCGCCGGATGCGGGCCCTGCCACTCCATCAGGGCGGGGTGCATGTTGTTCATCGGCAAAATGCCATCCTCCGGCACTGCCATCGACCAGCGATACGCGCCCCGCGTCAGCGCCAAAGGCACGCCCGCACCGGGATGCGCGGCCACCGCCGCGCCAAGGTCATCCACCCGGCACACCCAACGCGCAATCCGCGGCTGGCCCTCGAAACGATCAAGGTCAAACCACCGCGCCCGCCCCGGCTTGGGGGCCTCCGGGTCCACCGCGATGACCTCCAGATATTCTTCGCCCCCAAGCGACAACAGGGCATTATGAGTGCCAAAGGCCGCGTGCTGCCCACCCGGTGAAAGCGCCACAGCCAGCGCCTCCTCCACATAGGCCACCCCCTCCTCCAGCCGTCCGCACAGCACTGCGATATGGTCAAATTCAATCATGCCCGCATGAAAGCCACGCCCCGCCCCAAAGCACAAGCCGGTTCATTTTCTTGCTGGAAATACTCCAATGCGACGCGTGCAGAACAGCCCGCCGCACGGTGCAGAGGGCCGCGCCAGCCAGAGGCCGGGGGTGGTGGCGCGGGGTGGGCGGGCGGGAGCGCCGCCACCCCCGGCCCCTACCCCCGCGCCGCGCGAATGAGTTTCAGCACATCCTGCGCCGCTGTCGGAATGTTGGTTCCGGGCCCAAAGATCGCCTTCACACCTGACTTGTAAAGAAAGTCATAATCCTGCTGCGGAATGACCCCGCCGCAGATCACGATGATATCCTCCGCGCCCGCCGCCTTCAGCGCCTCCACCAGTTTGGGTGCCAGCGTCTTGTGCCCCGCCGCCTGGCTGGAGATGCCAACCACATGCACATCGTTGTCCACCGCGTCCTGCGCGGCTTCCTCCGGTGTCTGGAACAGCGGCCCCACGTCCACGTCAAAGCCGATATCGGCGAAAGCCGTGGCAATCACCTTGGCCCCCCGGTCGTGGCCGTCCTGCCCCATCTTCACCACCAGCATCCGGGGCCGGCGGCCCTCTTCCTCGGCGAACGCCTCTACCGAGGCCTGTATCGCGGCAAAGCCCTCGTCACCGTCATAGGCCGCACCATAGACGCCCGCCAAGGTCTTCACCTCGGCCCGGTGGCGGCCAAACACCTTTTCCATCGCCATGCTGATCTCCCCCACGCTCGCCCGCGCCCGCGCGGCCTCAACAGCCGCCTCCAGCAGGTTGCCGCCCTCGCGCGCCCGCCGCTCCAACTCGCCCAGCGCCGCATCGCAGGCGGCCTGATCTCGGCTCCCGCGAATGCGCTCCAGCCGCGCCACCTGATTTTCCCGTACCTTCACATTATCGACGTCGAGTATGTCGATCGGGTCTTCCTTGTCCTTGCGGTACTTGTTGACGCCAACAATCACCTCCTCGCCCCGGTCGATCATCGCCTGCCGCCGCGCGGCGCTCTCCTCGATCCGCAGCTTGGGCATCCCCGAGGCCACCGCCTTGGTCATGCCGCCCATCTCCTCGACCTCTTCGATCAGCGCCCAGGCCTTCTCGATCAGCTCATCGGTCAGGCTTTCGACGTAGTAGGAGCCCGCCAGCGGGTCGACGACGCGCGTCACCTGCGTTTCTTCCTGCAAAATCAGCTGCGTATTCCGCGCGATCCGGGCCGAAAACTCGGTGGGCAGGGCAATCGCCTCGTCCAGCGCATTGGTATGGAGCGACTGCGTGCCCCCAAGCACCGCGCTCATCGCCTCATAGGCCGTGCGGATCACGTTGTTGTAGGGATCCTGCTCCTGAAGGCTCACGCCGCTCGTCTGGCAGTGCGTCCGCAGCATCTTGCTGCGCTCACTCTGCGCCCCGAACTCCGTCATGATCCGGTGCCAAAGCGTGCGCGCCGCCCGCAGCTTGGCGATCTCCATGAAAAAATTCATCCCGATGGCGAAGAAGAAGCTGAGACGCCCGGCAAACTTGTCCACGTCCATCCCCGCCTCGATGGCCGCCCGCACATATTCGCGCCCGTCCGCCAGCGTATAGGCCAGCTCCTGCACAAGGTTCGCGCCCGCCTCCTGCATGTGGTAGCCGGAAATCGAGATCGAGTTGAACTTGGGCATCTCGTTGGAGGTGTATTCGATGATGTCCGAGATGATCCGCATGCTCGGCTCGGGCGGATACACATAGGTATTCCGCACCATGAACTCCTTCAGAATGTCGTTCTGAATGGTGCCCGAGAGCAGCGCCCTGTCATGCCCCTGCTCCTCGCCGGTCACGATGAAATTGGCGAGGATCGGAATGACCGCCCCATTCATCGTCATCGACACAGAGACAGTATCCAGCGGAATCCCGTTAAACAGGATCTTCATGTCCTCAACACTGTCAATCGCCACCCCGGCCTTGCCCACATCGCCCTCAACGCGCGGATGGTCGCTGTCATAGCCCCGGTGGGTGGCCAGATCGAAGGCGACAGAAACCCCCTGCTGCCCCGCATCCAGCGCCTTGCGATAAAAGGCGTTGCTCTCCTCGGCGGTCGAAAACCCGGCATATTGCCGAATGGTCCAGGGCCGCCCGGCATACATCGTCGCCTTCGGCCCACGGGTAAACGGCGCCTGCCCGGGGATGCTGCCCATATGGTCCAACCCGTCCACATCCGCCTCGGTGTAGAGGGGTTTCACCCGGATGCCTTCCAGCGTTTCCCAGTCAAGGCTCTCCAGCGGTTTGCCCCGCAGTTCCTTCTCGGCAATCGCCTTCCAATCGTCGGTCTTGCTCATCGGAGCCTCCCTTTCAGGTCCGCATCATCTCTTGTGGTCACATCACAGGGCCGCGTTGCCCCTTCGCATTCGGCGCGATGACGCCTATATCCTTGGCAACAGGAGAATTTCATGCGGCTCGCCCCCATTGCCCTCGCGGCGCTCATCACGTCCCCCCTTGCGGCACAGGAAACCGGCCCTGCCGTCATCTCCGAAGGTGCGGCGGAGGAGGCGGCAGAGGCTGTTGCCGCTGAAGTGGCAGGCGACGCGCGCGAGTTGCAGATCCTCGCGGCCTCCGAGGTGACGCTGGCAGATTTTCTCTGGCTGCGCAGGCCCATCGTCGTCTTTGCCGATACCCCCGCCGACCCGCGCTTCGCCGAACAGCTGGAGCTTCTCGCCGCCCGCCCCGGCGCGCTCATGGATCGGGACGCGGTGATCATTACCGATACCGACCCGGCCACCCTTTCACCGGTGCGCAAGCAACTCCGCCCGCGCGGCTTCCAACTCGTGCTGATCGGCAAGGATGGCGAGGTGAAGCTACGCAAACCCTTCCCGTGGGACGTGCGCGAAATCACCCGCAGCATCGACAAATGGCCGCTCCGGCGCGACGAATTGCGCAAGAAGTAGCGCGCACCGCTTCGAGGACGGGCCCCAAGATGGCCGACCGAACCCGGACTCGTGAGGAGTTGGGCAGTAAGACCAGAACCGGCAGCGACTTCTGAAGCTTTCTGGCGGTCCCCGGCCACGCGCCTACGCCCGATTCCGCCGGGATTTCTCACGCCAAGCGCCGCCGCTCCAGCACCTACCAGCTTATGCCGGCCCGGCGCGCTCACGTGTTAGTCACTTGCCCATGCGTGGCCCAGCCACCCAGTGCAAAAAGCAGGAACAGCATCAGCACCAAGGCTTCGGAAGGCGCAAAAATTCCGGCCAGCATCAGGCCGCAGGCCAGAACCATCATGCCCACCACGGCGCCGATCCCCCGTATCCACCAGTCCCGCCCGGCGGTCAGCCCTGTCATCCGGGTTACGATCATCGTCCAGGCCGCGAGGCCAGCCAGCCCGCAGACCAGCGCCATGCCCGCCAGCAGCGCAAGGCCTGCGCCGGTTTTGCCGTCCGGTGCCACCCCCCGGCCTGCAAGGTTGAGGATGGCCCAGGCCACAAAGACACCTGTAGCGAAGCCCACCGCATGGGCCAGAAGTGCGCGCAGTCCCGGGGTCATTCGAACTCCATAATCACATCGTCCACCGCAAGGCTGTCACCCGGCCCGGCGTTTATCTTGGCCACCTTGGCCGTTTTCTCGGCGCGCAGGATGTTTTCCATCTTCATCGCCTCCACAGTGCACAGCGCCTGCCCCTCCTGCACCTCATCGCCCTTGGCCACGTCGACCTTCACAATGAGGCCGGGCATCGGGCACAGCAGCATCTTCGAAGTGTCCGGCGGCAGGCGCTCGGGCATCAGCGCCGCCAATTCGGCCTGGCGCGGGGTCCAGACCTTCACCGGCACATCCGCGCCCCGGAACCGGATGCGAAAGCCGCTTGTCAGCTTGCCCACCTTCAGCACCATCAGCGCACCGTCGATCTTCACCCGGGCAAGGCTGTCGCCCGGCGTCCAGTCGGAGGCCACGCGATGCACGGTGCCATCCGAGAAGGCCACGGTTGCACCGGCCTTGTCGGCCGCGATCTCGGTCACCAGCGTTTCACCCGCCACCGAAACGACCCACTCAGAGCCAACGTGCCGCTCGTGGTTGTCCATGCGCCCCGACACGCGGCTTCGGCGAATTTCGGCCAGCCGATACATTGCCGCCGCCGCCGCCGCGACCCGCCGCTTATCAACGTCGCTCAGCTCAACACCTTGAAACCCATCGGGATATTCTTCCTCGATGAAGGCCGTGGTGATGTTGCCAGAAACAAACTTCGGATGGTCCATCACCGCCGCGAGGAACGGCAGATTGTGCCCGATCCCCTCCAGCTCGAAGCTGTCGAGCGCCACCCGCATCTCCTCGATGGCTTCCTCCCGCGTCGGGGCCCATGTGCAGAGCTTGGCGATCATCGGGTCGTAATACATGCTGATCTCGCCGCCTTCATAGACGCCAGTATCGTTGCGCACGGCCCGTGTCTCCTCGGTCACCTCCTCCGGCGGACGATAAGCCACCAGCCGACCGATCGACGGCAGGAAGTTGCGATAGGGGTCTTCGGCATAAAGGCGGCTCTCCATCGCCCAGCCGTTCAGCTTCACCTCGTCCTGGGTGAGGCTCAGCGGCTCGCCGTTGGCCACGCGGATCATCTGTTCCACAAGGTCCACGCCGGTGATCAGCTCGGTCACCGGATGCTCCACTTGTAGCCGCGTGTTCATTTCGAGGAAGTAAAAGTTCTTCTCGCCATCGACGATAAACTCCACCGTGCCCGCGCTGGTGTAGCCCACCGCCTGAGCCAGCGCGACGGCCTGCTCGCCCATCGCCCGACGCGTCTCCTCGTCAAGAAACGGCGAGGGCGCCTCTTCAATCACCTTTTGGTTCCGCCGCTGGATCGAGCACTCACGCTCGCCAAGGTAGATCCCGTTGCCATGGGCATCGCAGAGCACCTGAATCTCAATGTGGCGCGGCTGGGTGACGAACTTCTCAATGAAGATCCGGTCATCGCCAAAGCTGCTCGCCGCCTCGTTCTTCGAACTCTGAAAGCCCTCGCGCGCCTCCTCGTCGTTCCACGCGATCCGCATCCCCTTGCCGCCGCCGCCCGCGCTGGCCTTGATCATCACCGGATAGCCGATTTCGCCGCTGATCTTCACCGCCTCATCGGCATCCTCGATCAGCCCCATGTAGCCGGGCACCGTACTGACGCCCGCCTCCTGCGCGATTTTCTTGGAGGTGATCTTGTCGCCCATTGCCTCAATCGCCCCGACCGGCGGGCCGATGAAGGCCACGCCCTCGGCTTCCAGCGCCTGAGCGAACTTCGGGTTCTCGGAGAGAAAGCCATAGCCCGGGTGCACCGCCTGCGCGCCGGTCTGGCGGATCGCGTCCATGATCTTGTCGATCACGATGTAAGACTGGTTCGCGGCAGGCGGGCCGATATGCACCGCTTCATCCGCCATCTCCACATGCAGGGCATGCTTGTCGGCATCCGAATAAACGGCCACCGTCCTGATCCCCATCTTGCGCGCCGTTTTGATAACCCGGCAGGCAATTTCCCCCCGGTTGGCGATCAGGATCTTGTCGAACATCTTTACTGTCCCTCTTGTGGCTTGGCTTCGCGGAGCGGTGGAACGCAAAAAGCGCTCTCCGGGCGGCAGGCCCGAAGAACGCTTTGGTGAGCTTTCATGCTGTCAAACGCCCGCCCGCGCCCGGCACGGCGGCCGGTGCAAGCAGCGGTGTTATCAGAGGTCGTTGGAAATGGCGCCCACGCCCGCGCCAACCGCCGCCCCGACAACCGGGTCATTGTCCGTGGCCTCAGCGGCAACGGCCCCAACCCCGGCACCGACGGCGGCGCGCTCAAGGTCGTTGTCGCAGGCCGCGACGAGCAGAATTGCGGGAAGGGTCGCGCCCAGAATGATCTTGCGCATGTCTGTTTTCCTCTCAAACGATTGGCCCTGCCGCGTTGCGCGTCGCAGAGCAATTTCAGGTCTGAGAGAGAAACAAAGGCTTCGCCGGCCCGGTTCCACGGCCCGGCGAAATTTCGCTGGTTTTGCCGTAGCTTAGAACGCGTCGGCGATGTCGTCCGAGAGGGCGCCCACGCCTGCGCCAACAGCGGCCCCGACAAGCGGGTCGTTGTCGGTTGCGCTTGCGGCAACGGCACCGATGCCAGCGCCAACGGCCGCGCGCTGCACGTCGTTGTCAAGGCACCCGGAGAGGGCGAACACGAAAGGAAGGGCGGCGGCCCAGATGAGTTTTTGCATGATGTACTGCCTCGAGTTTTATTGTTTATGGGCAGCGTTTTACAGCAAAACACGGAGTCCGTGAAGCCAAATTCGTCACCCCCACGCCCAAGACCTTCGAAACAGGCGAACATGCGCCGCGCCGAAAAAGGGTGTGGCCTGACCCTAACGGGGCCAGACCACATAGAAGGGGAAGGGTAACGGTTTTGACTTATTAAGGCCGACGCAAGCTTGCTGGAGAACGCCGGGCCTGAAGCGACATTCGCAGTCAGGCCGCGGTCGAACAAGCGCACCGTGACGCAACGGCAGTTTTGAGCCGTTTCCCGCCAATTCCCCCTGGTCCGCCTCGGCAAAATCACGCCCAGCCCTCCTCTTCGAAGGCTTCGGGGAAGGCCCGCCGCGCTGCGGCTTCATCAATCTTCAGAAGGGCTTCGTAGCTTGCCGGATCAAACGGGTCTTCGGCAGGCACCACCTCGCGGCCGAAAAGCCAGCTCAAGCGGCCCGCATCAAGGTTGCCGCGCTCGAAGGGCTCCGCGCCAAACTGCTCCCACAGCGCCGCCATGAAGCCCGAATCGGCACGGCGATCGGCTGGCCGTCGGTCGGCAAAGCGTTCACGCGCCTTGAGAGGCGTTGCGCCACCTTTGGACGGACGTCGGATTACAAATTGAAAGTCAGTACCGGGGAGGCGGCCAGGAAAGCCGCGATGTTTGATCATGCGCCACGCTCCCGGATGAGCGGGCGGAGGGTTGGGGCAGGCCCGAAGGCCTGCCCCAATGTAGAATTAGTACTTCGAGTAGGTCGGCTCTTCGACCACAACTTCTTCCACAACAACTTCGTCCTGCTGGGCGCAGGCAGCCACGAAGGCAACGAGGCTGATGGCGAGAAGGGTTTTGATGCTCTTCGACATCTCTGTCTCCTAATAATCTGTGAGGTGCGCAGAAAGCGTTGACACTCCCCAGGTCCCTCATTCGAGTTCACAGCCAAATAGGTCTGGCCAAGCGTGAGGTTAATGCAATTATCAGAGGAAAAACAGGCCCATCCGTGCAGTTGAATCCCCTGTGGCGGGATTGCATCAAACCCCACCATGAAGGCGCGCAAACGCCTTGTTTTATTGGCATCTTGCATCATCATCGCCACTCGCACCCGGCCTCGGTGATATCATAGGAGGCAATAAATTGCGTGGCCTGCGGGTCCGGCTGACCCCGTTCCACCACCCGGTCCATCAATGCGATGACGATTTGGTCGACAGGTGATTCATGCCCCGCCGCCGTGGCCAGACCCGCACCGTTGCAGAGCGCGTCCATTTCCCCGGCCACGTCATCATAGCCCAGCGTTCCACCCTCGCGGGCGATCTGCGGGGCAAGGTAACGCATCACCAGCCACCGCTCTTCGGCACCCTCCGTACGGCCCACATGCACCTCAACCAGCGCATCGTGCAGCACGGCCCAATCCTCTGGCAGATCTTTCGCGATGGCAGGGGCGGCAAGGAACGGCAGCGCCAAAAGAAGCGCTCCGCGCCGGGGCCTCCCCTCCCCTGCGCGGAGCGGCCGAACGCGAACGTCCGGCTTAAGGCCGCGCGCCTTGCTCAGGCAGCTAAGACGGCCAATTCTTTTTGAAACTCCCGCCGGGCGGCGGCGGGAAGTCTGTCGTTTGTGCCATGAAAATATCATTCTGGCTATCCCCCTTACCTACAGGAATGCACGCAGCGGAATTCCGCTCAGAGCGGAATGTTGTCGTGCTTCTTCCAAGGGTTGGTCAGTTTCTTGTTTCTGAGAGATGCAAAAGCCCGCGCCACTCGCTTGCGGGTTGAGCGCGGCTGGATCACCTCATCTATAAAGCCCTTCTCCGCGGCCACGAAGGGGTTGGCAAACCGGTCCTCGTAATCCTTCGCGCGGGCGGCGATTTTATCCGGGTCGCCCAACTCGCTGCGGTACAGAATTTCCGTTGCCCCCTTGGCTCCCATCACCGCAATCTCGGCGGTGGGCCAAGCGTAATTGAAGTCGCCGCGCAGGTGCTTGGAGGCCATCACATCATAGGCCCCACCGTAGGCCTTGCGGGTGATCACCGTCACCTTCGGCACCGTCGCCTCGCCATAGGCGAACAGCAGCTTCGCCCCGTGTTTGATCACCCCGCCATACTCCTGCGAAGTGCCCGGAAGAAAGCCCGGCACGTCCACCAGCGTCAGGATGGGAATCTCGAAGGCATCGCAGAACCGCACGAATCGGGCGGCCTTCCGCGACGAATCAATGTCGAGGCACCCGGCCAGCACCATCGGCTGATTCGCCACCACGCCCACTGTCTGCCCTTCCAGCCGGATGAAGCCGGTGATGATGTTCTTGGCGAAGTCTTCTTGGATCTCGTAAAAATCCCCCTCGTCACCGATCTTCACGATCAGTTCCTTCATGTCGTAAGGGGTATTCGCGTTTTCGGGCACCAGCGTGTCGAGGCTCTTTTCCACCCGCGCCACATCATCGAAGAAGGGGCGCACAGGGGGCTTCTCACGGTTGTTCAGCGGCAGAAAATCCACCAGCCGCCGCACTTCCGTCATCGCTTCCACGTCGTTTTCGAAGGCCCCATCGGCCACGCTCGACTTCTTCGTATGGGTAGAGGCGCCGCCCAGCTCTTCGGCGGTAACCTGTTCATTTGTAACGGTTTTCACCACATCTGGCCCGGTGACGAACATGTAGCTGCTTTCCTTCACCATGAAGATGAAGTCGGTCATCGCCGGGCTATACACCGCGCCGCCTGCGCAGGGGCCCATGATGACGCTGATCTGCGGCACCACGCCGGAGGCCATGATGTTGCGCTGGAACACCTCGGCATAGCCTGCTAGCGAAGCCACGCCTTCCTGAATACGCGCCCCGCCCGAGTCGTTCAGGCCAATCACAGGCGCGCCGTTCTGCACCGCCATATCCATGATCTTGCAGATCTTCTGGGCGTGGGTTTCGGAGAGCGAACCACCAAAAACGGTAAAGTCCTGCGAAAATACATAGACCATGCGGCCATTGATCGTTCCCCAGCCGGTCACCACCCCGTCCCCCGCTGGGCGCTGCTCTTCCATGCCGAAATCGGTGCAGCGGTGGGCCACGAACATGTCAAACTCTTCAAAGCTGCCTTCGTCGAGCAGCAGCTCGATCCGCTCGCGCGCCGTCAGCTTGCCCTTGGCGTGCTGCGCATCAATCCGCCTTTGGCCACCGCCCGCGCGGGCTTCGGCCCGGCGCTCTTCGAGTTGCTCCAGAATGTCCTTCATGGCCATCTCCCCGGGTAATTTCGTTTTGCTATAGGGTCTCACGGACGTGGGACAAAGGGAAATTCGGAAAATTTGCAAACTATTGGCAAGGCACAACTAGCTAACTGCAAAACAGAATATTTCATGCGTCGAGCACATTTTTTCCGCCCAGATAGTAGACAAAACAGATCCCCCCGCCTAACTCCCCGCAATGAGTTACGGCAGCAAGGTCCGATTTGCGGACCGCACCACCCCACCGCATGTCTTCACCCTCGTGCTCGTCGCTTCGATGACCGCACTGACGATGAACGTGTTTCTGCCCTCGCTCCCCTCGATGGCCGCGCATTTCAACACCGAGTATCGGGTGATCGGCCTTGCCGTCTCACTCTTTCTTGCGGTCAACGCTGTCTTGCAAGTCATCGTTGGCCCCCTCTCCGACTGGTTCGGACGGCGGGTGGTGCTGATCGTCGCCATCACCATCTTCCTCGGCGCGACGCTCGGCTGCATCTACGCCCCTACGGTTGAGGTTTTCCTGTTCTTCCGCATGTGTCAGGCCGTTGTGGCCGCTGGCATGGTGCTGAGCCGCGCCATCGTGCGCGACGTGGTGCCGATGAATCAGGCCGCCTCGATGATCGGCTATGTCACCATGGGCATGAGCCTTGTGCCGATGATCGCCCCCGCCATCGGCGGCAAGCTCGACGAGTGGTTCGGCTGGCAGGCCAGCTTCTGGCTGATGTTCGGCTTCGGCGTGACGCTGCTCTGCCTCGTGCTGACCGACCTCGGTGAAACGCTGCACACCCGCAAGGCCCGCTTCTCCGAGCAGTTCCGCGGCTACCCCACCCTGCTCAGCTCCTACCGGTTCTGGGGCTACGCGCTGGCCGCCGCCTTCGCTTCCGGGGCCTTCTTCGCCTACCTTGGCGGCGCGCCCTTCGTTGCCACCGAGTACTTCGGGCTGCCACCCTCGCAGATGGGCTTCTTCTTCGGCTTTCCCGCCGTCGGCTACCTGCTGGGCAACGCCTTCACCGGGCGGTTCGCCAGCCGCTTCGGGATCAACCGTATGGTGCTCTGGGGCTGCATCCTTACGACCTGCGGTATCTCGCTGCACCTCTGCGTCTACCTCGCAGGGCTGCGCGACCCGTTTCTCTTCTTCGCCTTCTTCACATTCGTCGGGCTGGGCAACGGGCTGGTCATGCCCAATGCCGCGGCGGGGCTGGTGTCTGTCCGGCCAGATCTGGCCGGCTCCGCCTCCGGCCTCGGCGGCGCAATCCAGATTGCAGGCGGCGCAGCCCTCTCGGCGCTGGCCGCCGCCCTGCTCACCGAGGGCTCCACGCCCCTGCCCCTCCTTATCGTGATGGTGGCCACCTCCGTGGGCAGCCTCGTGTCGATCTGCGTGGTGCTGATGCGAGAGCGCCAGCTTGCCGGGTCGCCCGACGCCCTCACCTGATTTGCAAACACTGGCGCGGGCGGTGCGAATCTGCAAAATACCCGCACCATGCCCACGCAAAAGCTCTATGCCGGTGCCAAGCTGCGGGAAATCCGCACGCGGCTGAACCTCACCCAGAAGGCCTTTGCCGCCAAACTGGGGGTATCGCTGCCCTATCTCAACCAGATGGAAAACAACAATCGCCCGGTCTCCGCCCGGGTGGTTCTGGCACTGGCGCAGGAGTTCGGCCAAGACGTCACCGAGCTGTCGTCAGGCGATACCGAGCGCCTTGTCACAGACATGCGCGAGGCCTTTGCCGACCCGGTCTTCACCGACACGCCCCCCATGGCCGACCTCCGCCTGACTGCCTCAAACGCCCCCGCCCTCGCCCGCGCCTTCCTTGAGTTGCACCGCGCGCACCGGCAAGGGCAGGAGCGGCTGGCTTTGCTTGATGAAGCTATGGGCACCGGCGGCCCCGCACCGATTTCGCCATGGGAAGAGGTGCGCGATTTCTTTCACTATTGCGACAATTACCTTGATGCCATCGACCGCGCCGCAGAGCGCTACGCGGGCGACGGGACAGACCCGGACATGGCGCTCAAGCAGCTTGAAAAGGCTGGCGTAACCCTTTCGCTCACTGATGAAACCGCGCTGCGCCGGTTTGATGCCGAGGCCCGCCGCCTCACCCTGCCTGCCCGCGCCTCTGCGGCCACGCGGCGCTTTCAGATCTTTCACCAGCTTGCACTTATCACGCAAAACACGCTGCTGGAGGCCACGCTGGACCTCGCCCGCTTCCAAACCGACGAAGCCCGCGCCATCGCCAAGATCGGATTGGCCAATTACTTCGCCGGTGCTGCCCTGCTGCCCTACCGCGTCTTCCTTGAGGCCGCGCGCGACACCCGGCATGACCTAGAGCGCCTCGCAGATCGCTTCGGCGCCTCCATCGAGCAGGTCGCCCACCGCCTGTCCACGCTCCAACGCCCGGGAGCCAAAGGCATCCCCTTCTTCTTCGTGCGGGTGGATCAGGCAGGCACCATCACCAAGCGGCACTCGGCCACCCGGCTGCAATTCGCCCGTTTCGGTGGGGCCTGCCCGCTTTGGAACGTGCACCGCGCCTTCGAAACGCCGGGCCGCTTCCTGCGCCAATTGGCCGAAACGCCCGATGGGGTGCGCTACATCAGCCTCGCCTGTGATGTGTCAAAGCCCGGCGGCAGCTTCAACGCGCCGGTGCGGCGCTATGCCATCGCGCTTGGCTGCGAGGTCGCGCACGCTGCCGACCTCGTCTATGCCGACGGGCTCGACACCAGCCAACCGGCGGCCTTCGAGCCCATCGGAATTTCCTGCCGGATCTGCGAGCGCACCGGATGCCACCAGCGTTCGGTGCCGCCGCTGGAGCGCCGCCTGAGCGTCAACCACAACGCCCGCGGCCTGCTGCCCTACGAGATCGACACCGGCTAATCGGTGCAGGCAAAAGCCAGCCCGATCACGCGACAAGGTTGAGCGCCGCCGCCACCTGATCCTTCAGGTGCATCCGCTCCTTGCGCATTTCCAGCATGTGCAAATCGTCGGTCGGCTCCACATTGGTCTCGGCCCGGTGGATCGCGCGGTTCAGCTCGTGATAGCGCGCCACCATCCGGGCAAAATGCGCGTCATTCTGCTTGAGCGCCGAAATCTCGGCTTCGCGGCCCGGGAAATCTTCGTTCAGTTCATGCGGGGTGTTCTGCGACATGGTTTTCTCCTGTTTTGCCCCCACAGATTGCACCCGCAACCGCCCCCCCGCTTTGATATGGATCAGACAGCACTCTTGCGCTTTTCCGCGCCGTCACCTATCCCGCGCCGAAACCTGAACGAGACTGCGCCATGCCCCTTCTGGTGATGAAATTCGGCGGAACATCCGTCGCCTCGCTTGATCGTATCCGCCGCGCCGCCAAGCGCGTGGGCCGCGAAGTGGCCAATGGCTATGACGTGATCGTCATCGTCTCGGCCATGTCGGGCGAAACCAACAAGCTCGTCGGCTATGTCGAGGAAACCTCGCAGCTCTACGACGCCCGCGAATATGATGCGGTTGTCAGCTCCGGCGAGCAGGTGACGGCGGGCCTGATGGCGCTCACCTTGCAGGAAATGGACGTGCCCGCGCGCAGCTGGCAGGGCTGGCAGGTGCCGCTGAAAACCACCAACGCCCATGCCGCTGCCCGGATTGAAGAGATCCCGACAGATAATATCACGGCCAAGTTCGACGAAGGCATGAAAGTGGCCGTTGTGGCCGGCTTTCAAGGCATCGCCCCCGATGGCCGCGTCACCACGCTGGGCCGGGGCGGCTCCGACACCACCGCCGTTGCCTTCGCCGCCGCCTTCGGGGCCGAGCGCTGCGATATCTACACCGATGTAGATGGCGTCTACACCACTGACCCGCGCATCACCGACAAGGCCCGCAAGCTCGACAAGATCGCCTTCGAGGAGATGCTGGAGCTGGCCAGCCTTGGCGCCAAGGTGCTGCAAACCCGCTCCGTCGAGCTGGCCATGCGCTACAACGTGCGCCTGCGGGTGCTGTCGAGTTTCGAAGAACAATCCGATGAAGCGGGCACCCTGATCTGTGCCGAGGAGGATATCGTGGAAAGCAAAGCCGTAAACGGCGTGGCCGCAAGCCGCGAAGAAGCCAAGATGACAGTGATCTCCGTGGCCGACCGCCCCGGCATCGCCGCCGCCATCTTCGGCCCGCTCTCCGAGGCCGGGGTGAACGTGGACATGATCGTGCAGAACATCTCCGAAGAAGGCCGCACGGATATGACCTTCTCCTGCCCGATCAATCAGGTCGCCCGCGCCGAGAAGGCTCTGGGCGAGGCCAAGACGGCGGGGGAGCTGAACTTCCGCGAGATCGTGGCCGACACCGACGTGGCCAAAATCTCGGTTGTCGGCATCGGCATGCGCTCGCAATCGGGCGTGGCTGCCAAGATGTTCCAGACGCTGCGCGACGAGAACATCAACATCAAGGTCATCGCCACCTCCGAGATCAAGATCTCGGTTCTGGTCGACCGCAAGTACACCGAGCTGGCCGTGCAGGCCCTGCACGACGCCTTCGAGCTGGAGAAGGGCTGAGCCTCGCGCTTGCAGCCACAGAAAGCCGCAGGCACCCCGCATTAGCGTGCTTTGACGCACCGCCATGTCAAAACCCATTTCGCAACCGTGGCGTGATGCTCTATACCCGGTCTTCGGAACGGCCCGCGCGTGGGCCGCAAACCATGGGGCAGCATGCCAGACGCACATCAACCCGGCAGCCGGCGCCTTCTGAAGCGCCTGCGCGAAACTCTCGCCGAGGCCGGTGAGGGGCAGGAGCGGCTCGACAAGATCACCGCGCTGATTGCCTGCGAGATGAGCACAGATGTCTGCTCCATCTACCTTTTCCGCGATGCCGACACGCTGGAACTTTGCGCCACCGAGGGCCTGAAGCAAGAGGCCGTCCACCAAACCCGGATGCGGCTGGGCGAGGGCCTCGTGGGCCGGGTCGCGCTGCGCACCACGCCGATCAACACCGCCGATGCCCCTGCCGAGCGCGGCTTCCGCTACATGCCCGAAACGGGCGAAGAGCGCTATTCCGCCTTCCTCGGCGTGCCGATCCAGCGGCTGGGCGAGCGGCTGGGCGTGCTGGTAGTGCAAAGCCGCGAAGCGCGCGCCTATTCCGATGATGATGTCTATGGCCTTGAGGTCGTGGCGATGGTGCTGGCCGAAATGGCCGAGCTGGGCATCTTCCAAAGCTCCGCCGATGGCATGTCGGCCCGTCACAAGCACCCGGTGTTGTTCCGGGGCGGCACCGGGCAGGAAGGCGCGGCAGAGGGCCGGGTTTATCTGCACGAGCCGCGCGTGGTTGTCACTAACCCCATCGCCGATGATGCCGAGGCCGAGGTGATCCGCCTGCGCGAGGCGGTCGACAAGCTGCGCTATTCGGTTGACGAAATGCTTTCGGCTGCCCCGCTCGGTGAGGGCGACCAGCGCCAGGTGCTCGAAGCCTACCGCATGTTCGCCAACTCCAAGGGCTGGCTGAAGCGGATGGAGGAAGATATCGGCCGCGGCCTCTCTGCCGAAGCCGCGGTCGAAAAAGAACAATCCTCCGCACGCGCCCGGATGGAGCAGGTGCCAGATGCTTACCTGCGCGAGCGCCTGCACGACCTTGATGATCTCTCCAACCGGCTCTTGCGGCTGCTCACCGGGCAGGGGCAGGATGACGGCTCCGAAATGCCCGCCAACCCGGTTCTGGTGGCCCGCAACATCGGCCCCGGCGAACTGCTGGCCTATGGCCGCAAGCTGCGCGGCATCGTGCTGGAGGAAGGCTCCGTTGGTTCTCACGCGGCCATAGTGGCGCGTGCGCTGGCGATCCCGCTTGTGATCCACGCCAGCCGTATCACCACCGAGGCGTTGAATGGCGATCCGATCCTCGTCGATGGCGATCAGGGCATGGTCCACCTGCGCCCCGAAGAGACGGTGCAGAACGCGTTCCAAGACAAAATCGCCATGCGGGCCAAGGCCGTCGAGCGCTATGCCTCGATCCGTGACCTGCCCGCCACCGACAAATCCGGTGCCACCGTCGCGCTGCACATGAACGCCGGGCTGATGGCCGACCTGCCCTCCCTGCCCTCCTCCGGGGCCGAGGGCGTGGGCCTCTTCCGCACCGAGCTGCAATTTCTGGTGCGCAACTCCGTGCCCCGGCGCGGCGAGTTGGCCGCGCTCTACGCCCGCGTGCTCGACGCCGCGCAGGGCAAGCGCGTTGCCTTCCGCACGCTCGATATCGGCTCCGACAAGGTGCTGCCCTACATGAAGCCGCAAGACGAGCCCAACCCGGCGATGGGTTGGCGCGCCATCCGCGTCGGGCTCGACAAGGCCGGGGTGATGCGGATGCAGCTTCAGGCGCTTATCCGCGCCTCCTGCGGGCGGCCCCTTTCGGTCATGTTCCCCTTCGTGGCGCAGCTGTCAGAGTTTACCGAGGCGCGTGACCACCTGATGCGCGAGCTCGACCGTGAAGCGAGGCTCGGCCACACCCTGCCCGAGTCTGTCGAGGTCGGCGCGATGCTGGAAACCCCATCGCTCGCCTACGCGCCGCAAAAGTTCTTCGAGCTGGCCGACTTCATCTCCATCGGCGGCAACGACCTCAAGCAGTTCTTCTTCGCCGCCGACCGCGAAAACGAGCGCGTGCGCCACCGCTACGATTGCCTGAACGTGTCGTTCCTGAGCTTCCTTGAATGGATCGTCATGCGCTGCGACGCCACGGGAACCCCCGTCAGCTTCTGCGGCGAAGACGCAGGCCGCCCGCTGGAAGCCGCCTGCTTCACCGCCATCGGGTTGCGCTCGCTCTCCATGCGCCCGGCCTCCATCGGCGCGGTAAAGTCGCTGCTGCGTCGGATCGACCTGTCAGAGCTGCGCAAGGTGATCGAACTCGCCCGCACCGAGGGCGAGCAATCCGTGCGCGCCCGGGTGGAAGCCTGGCTGCTGGACAACACCGACCCCGAAGAGGGCTAGCGCGGCATGCCGGTGCCCTCGGCGCGGGATAGGCGCATCACGCGCCCCACTTCTCCACCGTGCCCGTAACACCCGCCCATTCTCCGACGCCCAGCACCCGCTCCGGGTTGGTCGGCGGCGGCATCTGCACGTCGTCCAGCTTGGCAAAGCCGAAGCGCGCGTAATAGGGCGCATCGCCCACCAGCATCACCCGCGCCCAGCCTGCCGCGCGGGCGCGCTCAAGGCTTTCTGTCATCAGCCAAGCGCCCAGCCCCTCGCCCTGCCGGGTTGCGTGCACCGCGATCGGCCCCAGCAGCAGCGCCGCCGCTCCGCCCACGCGAACGGGCCAGTAGCGTACCGCACCTGCCACGATGCCAAGAGAATCGCGCGCCACGAGGCAAAGCCCGGCCACCGGCGCCACGCCGTCCCGCAGCCGGTAGGACGACAGTGCCTCGCGCCCGGGCGCAAAGCAGCTGTCGTAAAGCGCCTCCACCTCCCAACGGTCCTCCGACCGCTCCTCGCTCAGCCCGTATCCGATCACGCCTGCCGCCTCTTCCGCACTGGCAGCCCCCTAGCATGCGGGCTACCTTCCCGCAAACGCCCCAAGGAGAGCGCATGTTCTACACTCCAGAAGACGGCCACGGCCTGCCCCACAACCCCTTCAACGCCATCGTCTCGCCCCGCCCGATCGGCTGGATCAGTTCGCGCGGCGCCGAAGGGCATGACAACCTCGCCCCCTATTCCTTCTTCAACGCGGTGGCTTACGTGCCACCGCAGGTGATGTTCTGCTCCACCGGCACCAAGGACTCGCTGATGAACATCCGTGAAACTGGGGTGTTCTGCGTCAACATCGTCGAATCCGCCGCCCGCGACGTGATGAACGCCACCTCCGCGGCGCATCTGCCGCAGGTGGATGAGTTCGAAAAGGCCGGTGTGGAGAAGGCCGAATGCGAAACCGTCGTCTGCCCCCGCGTGGCCAACGCCCCCGCCAACCTCGAATGTCGGG